>DATDFA010000055.1:0-3096 GCA_036522855.1 Candidatus Acidiferrum sp.
GGTCTAGCCCAGGGCTTACAGGCTCTTGAAAATGTTGCGGTCAGCTGCGCCAATCGCTTCCCCGGTCCGCTGGTAGTCAGCATTCAGCTTGAACTCGCGGTGGAAGCGTTCGAAGAGTTCTACCTTCTTTCGGCGGAAATACGCGTTTCCCAGCGCTGAGCCTCTTGCGAAGTAGATGTGTTTCATTGTGCTGCTCCATGAAAGACAGGTGACCTCCGGGTTTTCCCGGGACCCCGTTCGTCCGCGTCACGGCGCAGTGCACTTCGGGGTACCACTCATCGAATGGCAAAGGCAATCACTTAGATTCTTGAGCTTTTGATCTTATAATTTTGCCTCTAACAAAGCACTGGACGGGCGATGCTACATCGATTGTCTGCTGGGCGGAGCCGCAGCGTTGCAAAGGGAAGAATGGGGAATTCCAAAGGGGAAAGAAACCGTAGGTTGCGTTCCCCTTTGGCCTGCATGAACGGTCGAATTCGAACGTTGGGGTATGGATATCCCCGAGACGCCCCGGCTCAGAAGGTGTGGAATAGCCGACGGCTTGCGATTAGGACGCCAGGAGTTGGAGAACTTGTTGGAGGGAGGAGTCGGCTCGTCGATAGGCAACTTCCAGTTTGGTCGCAGGTTTTAGTTCCGGGCGTGGCGGCGAGTTGAACAGACTCTGGGCGAGCGGACCGCAGACGCGCTTGTGAAACAGCACGAACAGCAAGGCGGTTTTGTTGCCTTTATCCGTTAGTCGATAAGCATATCGTTTGCCGTCCCGTTGCAGCAGTCCGTGAGCCTTCATTTTGCGAAGGTCGTAGCGCAGTTGAGTGAGGGTGTAGCTCTCGGCCTTCAGGCCGAAAGCGGTGAGAATAGCGTCATGAATTTGGTTGATGCGCCAGCCACCGAGTTTGGTTCCAGAATGAAGCAAGACCTCCATGAGGCGGATCATCCGAGTGTCATGGATTCTGATGCCGGGCACACGTGAGCTGCCGTATTGAATGGGGAGAGCCAGGCGCTGGAACAGCGGGAAATCGACATGCACGTTGAGCGCTTCAGCCTCGAAGGCGGCGAGGCGGTCAGTCGCAGCGGCCAGTTTCTGGCGGACGGCTTCCAGGTTGTCCAGGGATTTCTTCAGCCCGAAATCTCTGAGGTTGTTGCTGAGCGTTTCCAGACGGAGAAAGGTCGTGAATTTCTCGTACATGCGGAGCACTGCGTTCTTGCCACAGGCCCGGAAGACATGATGACCGTGTTCCATCATTTCGAGCACACTCTGCAGCTTGCCGCGTAGCTTTTTATGGATTCGGAATCCGAAGATTTCGGTGATCTTGTCCGGCACCATGCGCAACAGCCCGATATCACAAGAGCGCTCGAATAGTTTGTGGATGGGAGAGTTCCGCCGGAAAATGAGATTCCGGCAGTACTCGACCTGCTGAATCGAATAGTGACGATTAAGATGGATGGCTTGGCGATCGGACTTGGAGAATTTCGGCCCCACGATCCAGGTCCAGTAATCGAGGCGCCGCCGAATCACATCGGCGGAGAGTCCATCCGCGGCGGCTTGCAACGCGGCAGGATCGGCCACCGCCAGGAACGCGTTATCGTTCTTGCGGAATTGGACCTTGCGGCGGAGCAGTTCGCGTTCGATGAAGTGATGGCCGTTGAGATAATAGTTGATCTGAAAAGGCAGGAACGAGCCCACGCACATCGCCATAGGACCGAGCACCTGGTCCCGAATGTAGAAGTAGTAGTGGGTATAACGGCAGCGTTGGCGGCCGATGATGCGGTAGTCCGGATCTTCCACGGCAAACCTGGGCGCGGTGGAACGGAAGGACGGTCCGACCTCCATGCTCTTGAGAATGAAATAAACGCCGAACTGGTTGCGACGTTCCATACGCTGCTGAAAGGGGCGGACATAATCTTCTTTCCGCACGCCTTTTTCCGCCCACTCGGTGGGAATCCTATGGTTGCGGGCGAACGCTTCCACCCAGCGGTTATACTCATCAGTCCGTTTGCGCAGAACTTCCTTCGTGATGGCGCCAGACTGATGCACGTCGCGAAAGAAATGGACGATGTTCTCGGGCCGGGTCAGCAAGGGAATGTGTCCCAGGATGACGATACGGTCGAAACAGTGATATACAAAAGCCAGCAGGCTGCCAAACAGCTTAGCGAAGGTTTCCATCGGTCCTCCCCGAGACCTTGTTCGCAACCTGATCATCGGACAGAGGACCGATGGAAATCCAGGGACGGGAATAGTGTGAAAGGTTTCCGCGACCTGAAGGTCTGGCGAAAGTCGCACGAACTGACCCTGGCAATCTATCGGGGTTACCAGCGCCTTCCCGCGGGAAGAACTCTACGGGTTGACAAGCCAACTCCGGCGCGCGAGCGCTTCCGTGGCGGCCAACCTATCGGAGGGATGCGGCCGAAACGGCGATGCCGAGCTCGCCCGGTTTTGCTCTATCGCGATGGGATCCGCCAGCGAATTGGAATACCATCTGCTATTGGCCAAGGATCTCAACCTGTTCAAGCCCGGCGAATACGAGGAACTGGCGCCGCGTGCCACGGAATTGAAACGCATGCTGACGGCACTCCTCCAAAAGCTGAGCGCTGATCGCTGACGGCTGAAAGCTTCCACCTCTAAAATTTCAAATATGTTTGGGTAGAAATAGGCGACTGTTGGTTGAGGATGATGAGACGGACAAGGACGTTGTCCGCCAAGAAATAGCTGAAACAATTGCGAGGGGCATAATGCTGAATCGCCCCTACAGAGACGTAGAAAGTTTTGTGTTTCAGGTGCTATGCGCCGATAGATCCCGTGCGCGCTCGTATATTTCGAGACGCGACTGGTCGCTGCCAACGGAGGGGAAGGCGCTACTCGAAGGGACTGCGGTTGAACTACCGTCCGAATCCGAAATCGAACAGCGAGATGAGAATAATCCGGTATCGGACGAGGTGGATGAGCATAGTCCGGCGGACGGCGACGGGGCCGGTCAGACGGTACGAAGTGACGACTTCGAGAGTGACGATGAGGCTCTCATCGGAAGCCAAGGTCGAAGGTCGCACTCGGCCGGCTCCGGCCACGCGGGGACCGGAGAGCACGGAGGCAATGGCGGT
>DATDFA010000056.1:0-13891 GCA_036522855.1 Candidatus Acidiferrum sp.
CGCCAATGACCACCGCTAGAGGATTGCCAAGCAAAGGTTTGGACGAGAATACGTCCACCTGCTGAAAAGCGAACTCAGTCGAGTCCTTTGGCAGCCATTGTTTCTTGCTTTGCCCGATCTCGAACGGATGAATGGCACTTGTGACTGTACTAGCTGTGACGAAATCAAGGAACTTGCGTCGATCTACCGTCATGCGGTCCTCTCAATGGTTTATTTTGAACCCTCCCAATGTACTCGCTCGAAGTCGCATCCAGTTAGATCGGAGCGATCAGCTGGCTCGCCGCTCGAGCATGGGCTGGCGGATGAGGTGGTTTTGCTGGTCAATCCTGTCCTGCTGGGCAAAGGCAAGGGCCTTTTTGCGGAAGGAGCTCCGCCACGCGCAGTTGCACTGGAAAGCACCCATGCTTTGCCGCCGAGCATCGTCATCAATACCTTTCAGGGCCGCTGGACCTTTGCAGGACCTGAGATGGGGAGTGGTCGGCAATTCGGAAACTATCCGTTCCTTTTGGCCGAATGCCAGTTAGTCGCCTGCCTGGCGCAAACACTTAATTACGCTCGACAGCTCCACGACCTCAATTTGTCGCGGGCAGTAGTCCCAATTGTGACGCCAACAAACAATCACGTCACAACCGGTGGAAGGATGTCCGTGATCGCGGAAATTCCTGCTCTCGAATTCAAATTCGATGCGCACTCGTTGCCAGCGATCCAAACCGACCTGTCGCTTGGCCTCACAGTCGGGGAATCCTCTCTGTACCGCTTCCACCATGTAGCCTAATTCTTTCGCAACCATGCCAAATAGCAGTACGACGCCCTGTTCGGTGACCGGTTCATGGCGCAGGCCGCGGAAATCGATGGGGTTGCCATAGATTGGCCGATCCTGAAACGATGCGTGCTGCCCTTTGTTCGACAGAATCGAGGAAGCCGAGTTTCCGTTCGTCGCCGGTTTTTTCCTCGGTTTCGCAGCAGCCAGCACCGCCAGCACATCCCTCCACTCACGCTGGCTCTTGGCAAACTTACGAAAGGCCTTCGGTACGCCCGGCCACCCACCAAATCTTTTTTCAATGGTGCGTGGATAATATTTTCCCGCGACGAGATACGCGCTCCGCGACGGCAGAGCGCCCTTGCGCCGCACCGTCTCGCCCCAGTCTCTGAGCAGTTCATTGTCCCCAGGCCGTACATACAACCTGCACGGTTCGATTCGCGCCTCTCGCACCGCGTCATTCCATTTAGGAAATAGCCGCATCACGGAGTACTTGGATACTCCGGACCTCCGTACGAATTCCAACAACGATGGCGCTCGGCCAAGCCGCTTTGCAACCGCGCCTATGGCATCGATGATTTTCTTCTTGCCTGACATTGGTTTCTGCTTTGCCCGTGCTTCAGCACGCCTTTGCAAAGGCCGCCTTCTGAAGCGGAGCCTCTTGGAAAGCGACGAGCTCGCCTTTGGATAGCCTGGCTTATGTGGCAGTGACTTTACGCAGCCGCTTCTTTCCGCTTTTGATTCGCTCTTTGAAGCGGCCGACCTGCGGATCGGTGATTTCGAACTTGGACTGCGTTTGGACTAACCGTGGCGAGAAAGAATCCCCTCATTCTTCGTCTCATTTGCCCGACGAAGACGCTTGGTTGTCTAGAGGCCGCAGCTTCATCCTGAGCTTAGTCGGAGGGATGCTACGCCCTCCCTTCACCAGGATTATCCGAAGAGAGCGATTTGCCTGGGTTTTTCGACCTCGCCTTGGGTTCTCTTGAGAAATGCGAGTTGAGAGAAGGGGAACCGTCCCTACAAACAAAAAAGCGGGAGAGGAATCTCCCGCTTTTAAAATGTGATCGCGAAGGCGGACTTATGACCGCAAGCAGAATAACCCGGTTTGATATCCTATGTAAGCTGTTCTGAAGTACAGCTTCGTGCCCTGTCCACCTCTGCCATCCTCTGAGAAAAGATTGGTTTAGAGGTTCCGGATCCAGATGTTGCGGTAGCGTACCGGATGATTGTGATCTTGCAAGGCCAGCGACAATTTTTCTGGCGTCGGAGTATAGGGCGGCCGAGCGTGATGAGCGGTCGGTCCGGTCAGCTCGACATTGTCCTGAGTAAGGACGCCATTGTGCAATACCGTGACCCTCGCCGGTTTCAGAAGTTTTCCGCCGCCATCAAAACGCGGCGCGTGAAAAATTATGTCGTAAGCCTGCCACTGCCCCGGTGGCCGGGAAGCGTTCACCAGTGGCGGATACTGACCATAGGCGGCGGAAGCTTGACCATCCGCATAGGTTTTGTTTTCGTAAGAATCCAGCACTTGGATTTCGTAGAGGCCCATCAGGAAGACGCCACTGTTGCCGCGGTCCTGGTCCTCGCCCTTTGGCGGATTCGGTTCGGCGAATTCCACGTGGAGTTGGCAATCGCCGAACGCATCCTTAGTGCGGATGTCGCCGGTCTTCGGAGCAACTTCAAAGTAGCCGTTCTCAACCTTCCACTTGGCTGGGCTACTGTCTTTTTTCGATACCCAGCGCGATAGATCTTTGCCATCAAACAAGATGATTGCATCCGATGGAGGCCTGCCGGGCGCTTCTGGAGTACTCGCGGTGCCTGGCACTACCACAGCGGGAAGCGGTCGATTGCGATCGTGAATTTCCCACTTGGGATCAACTTGGGCGTTACTAACGGTCACCAGCACGAAAAGAAACAATACGTTACAGGCTAGCAGCTTCATAAGGACCTCTGCATTCCGCGACGCCGCATTCTATCCCGGATTTTCCCCAAGAGCATGGATCTCCCATTGGCCGCGCTCCTCTTATACGACAAGCCACGACATGAAACGACATTGCGTGCGAGACGTTCAACGTCGCTTGCCTGGCGTGGACGCCCACGCCTAGGCTGCCTGCAGTTCAGGGGCTCAATCCAAACTCGTTCGACAAAAGGAGAAGTACAATGTTCACTCAGCCGTCTTTTGTTTTTCGGGCCCGTTGTTATTTGTTTGTGTTTGCACTGGCCTTATTGTTGCCCGCTATGTCGCGGGCCCAACTGGTTGTGGACTGCACGGGAGCCACGCCGGGCGCTTTTAACAGTATCAATGCGGCCTTGCCGAGTGCCGGTCCCGGTACCGCCATTTTTGTGGTCGCCGGCCCCTGCAATGAAAACCTGCAGCTTGCCGGACAGCTGGATTTGTTCGTCGGGACGTATGACGGATATCCCCATGTAGCCCTGAACGGAAGCATCAACGTAGTGGAATCACACGGCGTCTATTTCCATGGTCTCGATGTTTCCACAGGTACCACTGGGTTCGGCAATGGAATCACAGTGTCGCAATCACAAGCGGTGGTGATCCACGACTGCACCAGCAATAGCAATGCGGGATTCGGACTATCGCTGGGTGGAGCTTCCGAAGCATTAATCGTCACCCCCGCGTCGTTTGACAACAACAATCAGGGCGGCATCACGGTGGGCGAAAACTCCACGATCGAAACATCGGGCTGGAGCGGCTGGGCGCTAGACATCAGCAACAACCGCGGGCCGGGGCTGTTCGTAGGGTTCGGCAGTTTCAACACCTACGGCCGGACGACAATCGCGAACAACCTAGCCGGGCAAGGTTCGCTGTCCGGGTATGGCATCGACATGCGAGGCGGCTCGCGAGCGCAATTCGGGGCGCTAAGCGGTTCGAACATCATCAGTGGAAATCAGAGCGGCGGCGTGTCGTTGCAAGAAGGAGCGGAGATTTCTTTCTGGAATGGCGGCTGGCCGAGCTACATCCAGAATAACGGGCCGGTCGGAGTGAGCGTCGGCTTCCACAGCCAGGTCACGCTGTTCAACGATGTGGAGATTTCCGGTCACACCGGTCCGGCTGTCGACCTGTATGGCGCAAGCCAGGCTTATCTTTTCGGGGCGAACAATCTGCACAACAATGGAACAGCAGGCGATCCGCGCAGCGCAGCGATACGTTTGGACGGCAATTCCGAGGCGTTTCTGCGCGGCGGGAATGTCGCGCAAAATTCCGGGCCAGGGATTCTGGCACTGGTGAATTCGAGCGTGGACCTGACCGGCGTTTCTTTCAGTTCGAACAGCGGAGGGGTGGTGGTCTGCGATTCGAGCGCGTTCATGGTTTCCGACCTGTTGGCTGGGACGATGACCGCGCCGGGCGTTAGCTGCCGCACGCCGCATGCGCTCGGCAATCGCTCGGTCAACAAGCTGCAGCCCCCGTCGCCTGACTGGACGGGATTAAAGGCGCTGGTCGCAAAGGCCATGGCGCGAGCAAAGAAGCCCTGAAGCCGGGCCGAGCCTTTCCAAATAGGGTCCGCCTACGAAGGCGGTCCATAGAAGTGCGAACTGTAAGAGAAAAAGGCGACCGAATTGGCCGCCTTTTTTTCTTACGAAACGTCAGAGCGGATACGCATGCGGAGAAAGACCGGTAGACGAAGGTAAAGGAAACCGCGAAAAAGATCGCGGCCAGTATTTTGCCGGGCATCGATTGGAGGGCCTAGAGCACCCGGTGTACACTTTTCGAGTACTGTGGAACAAATTTTGGTATCCGAAACCAAATGAAAACAAATGTTTAGGCGGCTGGTTCAGGGAACTCTTGGCAAGTTCGGGTTACGGCTGGTTCGAACCGCGTATATGGACCAGGGCGAATCGAGCCTGCAGCATTTTTTTTCGTCCATCCAGCGTTTAGGATTTGATCCCAAACACATTGTGGACGTTGGTGCCAATCACGGAGCGTGGACACGGAAGGCTGTAAAATTTTTTCCCGACGCCGATTACACTCTGTTTGAGCCTCAAGATCATCTGAAATCGTACATACAGGACATGGTGGCTGCCGGCCGAAAAATACGATGGGTAGGCGCCGGGGTAAGCGACGCCGCGGGAAAGTTAGCTTTCACGGTCGCCGTCCGCGACGACGCCAGCAATTTTCTGCAGCATCATCAAGCAGATGGCGCGCGGCAGATTGCCGTTGAGGTTCAGACGCTTGATGGCTTTCTTGGATCGAATCTGCTGCCGATTCCCGACATGGTAAAGATCGATGCCGAAGGCTTCGATCTGAAAGTTCTCGATGGCGCAAAGAGCCTTCTCGGAAAGACCGAAATTATCCTGGCGGAAGCCTCCGTGTGTAATCCAGGATTTGAAAATAAATTCGAATTGCTGGTCCGGAAAATGGCGGATTCGGGCTATTCATTGCTGGATTTGACAGATATGATTCGCAGCCCGAAGCACGGTCTGCTATGGCTTTGCGAAGCCGCATTTCTGAGAAAAGACAGCCGGCTAACTGAAAGTGCTACCAGCTATGAGTAATTCCGCGACACCTTCCAAGGCCACCAGCGAGCGAAGCTGAGCTTATACCCCTATTCGCTTTCACTCTGCGAATTCGAAGCGCAACCAGTTGCTAAAAAAACCGGCGCCTAATGTGCCGTCTCCGAGCGGATACGCATGCTGTAGAAAGACCGGTAGACGAACGTGAAGGAAACCGCGAAAAAGATCGCGGCCAGGATGTGCGTCAAGTTGCTACCCTGCGTCGCGGTCAACTGAACGGCAAGCTCGACGGCGAGCAGGCCGAATAGCGTAGTGAACTTGATGACCGGATTGAGCGCGACAGAGGAAGTGTCTTTGAAAGGATCCCCTACGGTGTCACCGACAACGGTAGCATCGTGGAGCGGCGTGCCTTTTTGCTTGAGTTCGACTTCGACGATTTTTTTGGCGTTGTCCCATGCGCCGCCCGCGTTGGCCATGAAAATGGCCTGATACAAGCCGAAGATGGCGATGGAAATCAGATAGCCGATAAAGAAAAAGGGTTCGACGAAAGCGAACGCCAGCGTGGCAAAGAATACGGCGATGAAAATATTGATCATTCCTTTCTGCGCGTATTTGGTGCAGATTTCGACAACTTTTTTGCTGTCGCTGACGGAAGCCTTTTCAACACCTTCCAGTTTGATGTTGGCTTTTATGAATTCCACCGCGCGGTATGCCCCGGTGGTTACGGCTTGCGTGGACGCTCCGGTGAACCAGTAAATCATCGCGCCGCCGGTGATCAAGCCGAGCATGAAGGGCGCGTGAAGGAGCGAAAGCTTGTCCACGTTTGAGGTCAGGCCTGCGGTCAGCGCCATGATGATGGAAAAAATCATGGTAGTTGCACCGACCACCGCGGTGCCAATCAGTACCGGTTTTGCCGTGGCTTTGAAAGTGTTACCCGCGCCATCGTTGGCTTCGAGCATCTCTTTCGCTTTGTCAAAATTTACGTCGATGTTGAAATCTTTTTTCAACTCGGCCTTGATGTTCGGCACGTGCTCGATCAAAGAAAGTTCGTAGACTGATTGCGCATTGTCAGTGACCGGCCCATAGGAATCCACAGCAATGGTCACGGGGCCCATGCCGAGAAATCCGAAGGCGACAAGACCAAACGCGAAAACCGGCGCCGCGATCATGATTTCGGGATTTGCCAATCCATACCCGGTAATCAAATATCCGACGGTCATCAACACGACCATAGTCATACCGAGGTAGTAGCTGGAAAAATTTCCAGCCACGAAGCCGGACAAAATGCCGAGGGACGCTCCGCCTTCTTGTGCGGAAGTGACGACTTCCTTGACGTGACGCGATTCGGTCGAAGTGAAAACTTTAACCAATTCCGGGATGATGGCTCCGGCGAGCGTTCCGCAAGAGATGATGGTGGCCAGCTTCCACCATTGCGAGGAATCGCCGCCGATGGTGGGAATAATCAGCGAAGAAATGACAAAGGTCAAAACGATCGAAACGACGGAAGTGATCCACACCAGGGAAGTGAGTGGAGCTTCGTAATTCATTTCGTCGGCGTTGCCAAATCTGGCTTTGGCGATGACGCCGTTCAGGAAATAGGCGACAGCACTGGCGATCAGCATCACGATGCGCATAACGAAAATCCAGACGAGGAGCTGGACCTGAATCGTAGGATTTTTTACCGCAAGAAGAATAAAGGTGATGAGAGCGACGCCGGTGACTCCATAGGTTTCGAAACCGTCGGCGCTGGGGCCAACGGAATCGCCTGCGTTGTCCCCCGTGCAATCCGCGATGACACCGGGATTGCGTGCGTCGTCTTCCTTGATTTTGAAGACGATTTTCATCAGGTCGGAACCGATGTCGGCAATTTTGGTGAAAATGCCGCCGGCGATTCGCAGCGCGGCCGCGCCCAGCGACTCGCCAATCGCGAATCCGATAAAGCACGGACCAGCGTAGTCCCCAGGAATAAACAGAAGAATTACTAACATCATAAGTAACTCAACTGATATTAGCATCATGCCGATGCTCATACCCGCATCCAGAGGCGTGTGGTAGATGGGATAAGGTTTGCCACGCAGTCCCGCGAATGCAGTGCGCGAGTTGGCAAAAGTGTTTACGCGGATGCCGAACCAGGCGACGCCATAGCTTCCGGCGATGCCGACGAGGCTGAAGAGGAGGATGATGGCGACACGCAGGGCCTCAAATTTCAAAAGCACCCCGAAGTAGAGAACAATGACTACGGCGATGAAAATTTCCAGAATCAGCAGGAATTTTCCCTGAGTAACGAGATAAGTTTTGCAGGTCTCGTAAATGAGTTCGGAAATTTCGCGCATAGAGCGATGCACTGGCATATTTTTCAGTCGCGTATAAATAGTCATGCCAAAAATGAGGCCAAAAATGCAGACGAGAATTCCCCAGAGAAGGAGCTTGTGGCCGTCGATACCGCCGCCGAGAAAACGGACGGAGGAAAGGTCGGGCAATTTCAGATTGGCCTCGCCGCTGGCTTCACTGGTTTGCGCGGCAAGGGCACCTGTTGCGGAGACCAGAGCGGTGAGGCCGAGGGCGCCGAGTTTTGCGAAACGATTCCAGAAATTCGAACTACCGGTGGACCAGGCATTTTGTAGCCAGGTTCGCATGAACGCTTCCTCCAAAAAGATAAGATCGCGGATGATTTTTCGCACACCTATCGCCGGCAACCGCCTGCGTGCGCGAGATCCAGCAGTGCGCCGAACGCAGCGGCAAAAGCACTCCCCGTGCTGATGCCAGACGAGCCGGAAGATCGCTTCCCGTCGTGATCGGCGGGGAAGCTAGATGCCACCTGCCGGAAACCCCTTCCCGGCACACCCGCAGTTTTGCCAGATATAAGCAAAATTCAGGGCGTGGCGAAGGTTTGAGTTATAACATTCCAGCGACTGATTTTCAAATGACAGGGCGGAAGAATTTGCAGTGACTTCCGGGGCGATTCGGCGAAACGCATCGTCACCAACGCGCGAACCTCTGGTAACATTCGTGCGATAGCTTGCGGAGAATTCTTAGCGATGAAGCCAACTTTTGTGGATGCTGAAATTTCGAAGTCACCACCGCGGCATGATTGGAGGCGGGAGGAGGTGGCGGAAGTTTATCGGACGCCGCTGCCTGCGCTGGTGTATCGAGCGCAGACGGTACATCGGCAGTTTCATCCGGAAGACCGGGTGCAGACGTGCCAACTGCTTTCGATCAAGACGGGCGGGTGCCCCGAGGACTGCGGATACTGCCCACAGAGCGCACACTACGACGCGGGAGTCGGACGGGAGGGACTGCTGGATCCGGAACGTGTGATTTCGGAGGCGCGGGAAGCTGCGGGACGGGGAGTGACACGATTTTGTATGGGAGCCGCGTGGCGGCAAGCGCCGGAAGGCAGAGAATTCGAAAAAGTTCTGCAAATGGTACGCGGTGTTTCCGCGCTAGGTCTGGAAGTATGCTGCACGCTAGGAATGTTGAACGATCGGCAAGCCGAGCAACTGAAAGACGCGGGCTTGTCGGCGTATAATCACAATCTGGATACTTCCCCGGAATTTTACGGTTCGATAATCACGACGCGAGTGTATGATGACCGGCTAAAGACGCTGGCGGCGGTGCGCAAGGCCGGGATTGCGGTCTGCTGCGGCGGAATTCTGGGCATGGGTGAAAGTGAGGCGGATCGTATCGGGCTGCTGCTCGAGCTTGCTGGGCTTCAACCGCATCCGGAAAGCGTGCCGATCAATATGCTGGTGCGCGTTGCGGGCACGCCACTGGCGAAGAGGCCGCCGCTCGATCCCCTGGAAATGGTGCGCGCGATTGCGACGGCCCGGATCCTGATGCCGGCATCGCGAGTGCGATTGGCTGCGGGCCGTAAGCAGCTTTCGCAGGAAGCGGTGACGCTGTGTTTTCTGGCTGGAGCGAATTCGATTTTTGTAGGCGAAAAATTACTGACCACTCCCAATCCGGGGCGTGATGAAGATGAAGAGTTGTTGGCAACGCTGGGCATGAAGCCGCTGGAGCCGCATGCGGTGTGAAGGAGCGACGCGGCTACTCGAGAGAACAGCAGATCCCTCCGCCGCAGGCGGCGCAAGAGCCCGTCCTGCGATTCGGGAAGACACTGGTACGCGGCCAAACAAGAGTTCGACGAGCGGGTCGGGATTACGCGAATAAACGGCAACGGGATAGAGCCGCTGCTACAAAAAGCGCGAGGGAATTTCGTGCCATCTGAAGCAGACCGAAAATTTCTGGGAGAGTTGGAACGCGATTTGGCGGAACTGCGGGCGCGCGATCAGTTGCGCGGTTTTGTGCGGCTGGATGGTGTGAATTTCTGTTCGAATGATTATCTGGGTTTGGCGGAAGATTCTCGGCTGAAAAGAGCGTTGCTGGAGTCGGTAGAAAATTCGGTGCGAATTGGCGGGACTGGTTCGCGACTGCTTTCCGGGCACGACCCGGTCTGGAATGAATTGGAAGAAGAGTTTGCCGCATTTGCGGGGACGGAAGCGGCGCTCTATTTTGCAAATGGCTATGCCGCGAATGTCGGATTGCTTTCCGCCGTGCTTGGTAAAGACGACTTGGTTTTTTCCGATGCGTCGAATCACGCAAGTTTAATCGATGGAATCCGGCTTTCCGGCGCGCGCAAAATAATTTATCCGCATCTCGATTTGAATGCGCTGGAGCAGACGTTGCGCGCGCATGAAAACGATTCTTGCCGCAAGCTGATCGTGACGGAGTCGGTGTTTAGTATGGACGGCGATATTGCGAACATCGGAGGGATTCAGACGTTGGCGGCGCGATTCGGGGCGGGCGTGATTGTAGATGAAGCGCACGCAACAGCAGTGCATGGGCCGAACGGCGCGGCGATGGTCGCGGAGGCCGGATTAACGCGAGAAGTTCTCGCGGTGGTGCACAGTTGCGGGAAGGCGCTGGCGAGCGCGGGCGGATTTGTGTGCGGTTCGAAAGTGTTGCGTGATTTTCTGATCAACCATGCGCGGACACTGATTTTCAGTACGGCTATGCCCATTTATATGGCAGGCCAGATTCACGCGGCGTTGCGGCTGGCGCAAACAATGGACGACGATAGAAAACGGCTACAGGACAATTCCATTCTCTTAGCGACGAGCATGCGACAGAGAGAGTGGACCCCTTCTTCGACACGGCTTTCACAAATTGTTCCGGTGATTATTGGTTCCAACGAAGACGCGCTCTCTGCCGCCGCATTTCTGCAAGCGCAAGGATTCGCGGTGCGTGCGATCCGTCCTCCAACGGTTCCTGCCGGGTCCGCGCGATTGCGGCTTTCGCTGACATCGAGGATTACAAGCGAAAATTTGTCAAGTCTGCAGGCGGCGCTGAGAGCATGGCGAGAGTCGAGGTTATCGCATGCATCGGTGGGCGGCGCATGAGACATCATTTTTTCGTAACCGGAACGGACACCGGTGTCGGAAAAACGACTTTGTCCGCTTTGCTCTGTGCGGCTCTGGAAGCAATGTACTGGAAGCCGATTCAGACCGGGACCCTGGAAGGATCGGATCGCGCGACGGTGATGCGACTGGCGGGCATTGGAACAGATCGCACGATTGACGAGGTTTATAAATTCGTGCCGCCGGTTTCGCCGGACTTGGCGGCGCGGTGGGCGGGAGTGGAAATCGATCTGGCACGCATCAATCTCCCGAATCATTTGGCGAATGACTGGCTGGTTGTGGAAGGTGCCGGAGGAGTGCTGGTTCCGATCAATCAGAAACAATTCATTCTCGATTTGATGGTAAAGCTGAAACTACCGGTAATTCTGGCGGCGCGCAGCACGATCGGAACGATCAACCACACTTTGCTGACGCTTGCGGCGCTGCACGCGGCGGAGCTTCCAGTACACGGGGTGGTGCTGATCGGCGACCAGAACCGCGAGAACCGCGAGACAATTGAGCGTTTTGGGCATGTTCGGGTGATTGGCGAAGTGCCGCGTTTGCCGAATCTTCATCGCACCGCCTTGATGCAAGTGTTCATGAATCATTTCGATCGGGCGGCCTTTGCGCAATAGACTGACCGGCATGACCTCTCCCCTAAAAATCTGGCATCCCTTCACCAATGCGGCGCTCGATCCGGCACCGATTGAAATTGAACGCGCGGAAGGTGTGTGGCTGTACGCGAAAGACGGACGAAAAATAATCGACGCAGTTTCTTCGTGGTGGGTGAACCTGCACGGCCATACGAACCCGCGCATCGCGAGAGCAATTGCGGAGCAAGCGCGGAAAATGGAACACGTTATTTTGGCGGGATTCACGCATGAGCCAGCGGAAGAGCTGGCCGTGCGACTGCGCAAATGGGTCGCGCCGGAACTGACACATATATTTTTTTCGGATGATGGATCGACGGCGGTGGAAGTGGCGTTGAAGCTGGCGGTGCAGCACTTCAGCAACAGCGGAAAGCCGGAAAAAAACGAGATTGTCGCGATGGAGCACGGGTATCACGGGGACACTGCCGGAGCGATGTCGGTAAGCGACGATTCGCCGTTCACCGATCCATTCCGCGCGATGCGGTATCCGGTGCATCGCGTACATTCGGCGTATTGCTACCGGTGTCCGGTCGGGCTGCGACGCGAGACGTGCCACATCGAATGCGTGGAGAAACTCAAGGCGTTGCTAGAAACGCGCGGAGAGAAGATTGCTGCGGTGATTGTAGAGCCGCTTTTGCAGGCGGCGGGCGGGATGATTGTGCATCCTGTGGAATTCCTGCAGAGAGTGCGGAGACTTTGCGCGCAACATGGTGTTCTGTTGATCGCCGATGAAGTCCTGACGGGATTTGGCCGCACGGGAAAAATGTTTGCGTGCGATTTGGCTGGCGTGACTCCGGACCTTATGTGCTTATCGAAGGGAATTACCGGCGGATTCTTGCCTATGGGTGTGACTCTCTGCAGCGATCGCGTGGAGTCCGCATTTCGCAGCGAGAATCGCCAGCACACCTTTTATCACGGGCATTCTTATACCGGGAATGCGTTGGCATGTGCGGCGGCGAATTCGAGTTTGCAGATTTTTGAGGATGAGCCGGTGTTCGATCGGATCGCTGGGATCGCGATGGTCCATGCAGAGCGGTTGGAGCAATTGCGGAACTTTGCGGCGGTTGGCGACACGCGGCAGATCGGGACGATTGGAGCGTTGGAGCTGCGGGCGAATGATGCGGGCTATTTATCAGGGATGCGCCCGAAGTTGTACCGTTTTTTCCTGGAGCGAGGTGTGTTGCTGCGGCCGTTGGGAAATGTAGTTTACGTACTGCCTCCGTATGTGATTACTCCGGGCGAACTGCACCGTGTGTGGGATGTGATTGTGGAGGCGGTGGAGACGCTTTTCTAGAATTGCGCATGCCAGGACACCCGCCTCAGAAGGCGGCACTACACTTGGAGTAGTTTGAATCGAGGAACGGCGTGGACGAAAGGGTGAGCGGGTGGAAGGCGAAAATTGTGGCGTTCGCCGGGACGCTGGGAGCGCCCGGATTATTTTTGATTTCTTTTCTGGATTCATCGGTGCTGACATTTCCGGTGATCAACGATTTACTGCTGATTGAGCTTTCGATCCAGCACCACGCACGCATGCCGTTATACGCGTTGATGGCATCACTGGGATCCGTGTTGGGATGCGTGTTGCTGTATTTTATAGCGCGCAAGGGCGGGGAAGCCTATTTCTGGCGCAAAGCAGGAAGGCGTGCCGAGGTAATTCGTCAGTGGGTAGTGCGAAACGGGTTTGGAGGGATGTTGATAGCAGCTTTGTTGCCGCCACCGACGCCGTTCAAGATATTCGTGTTCGCGGCGGGTGTTTTTGAAGTGCCGCTGGCGAGTTTCACGGCGGCGATCTCGCTGGCGAGGCTCATCCGTTATTTTGGAGTGGGTTTTCTTGCGGTGAAATATGGCGAGGATGCGTTGCCGTTTCTTTCGCGGCACAAGGCGGCGGTGGTTATCCTTTTGGTGGTGTTTGTGGCGGTGAGTTACGCGCTGTCGCGGTGGATCTTGCGGGAGCGGAAAGCAGGAGCACAGTCGTAGCGTTGGCGAGCCCGGCGGCCCGTAGAACTGTCAGCATCGGGAAGAACGAAGAGAAATTGAGATCCGCATTTACCTTGAGATTCTCCGAACATCCTCGCCTGAGATTCTCGCGATGACAGGCGAGCGCAGCAATCGTTATGGTGATGATGTCGAATGCAATACCGAGTACGACAAAGATGAGTAAGAAGAGCCCGGATATTCTCCAGAAAAGGCTGCCCTTAACTCTTGAAAAAAAATTACTGGATGAGGTCATTGATCTTTTCAGATGGAATCTCGTCGTTGAAACGGTAGCCAACGCCCCAAGTGGTGAGGATATACGTTGGTTTCGAGAAGTCGGGTTCAATTTTCGAACGAAGCCTGTTGATATGTGAGTTGACGGTGTGTTCGTAGCCGTTGAATTCGTAGCCCCAGACAAGCTTTAACAGGTCTTCCCGGCTATAACTTTTTCCAGGGTTGGACGCGAGAAGCTGCAGCAAGTCGTATTCTTTCGGGGTAAGATCGATGCGGTTGCCGGCTATCGACACTTTTCTTTTCTGGTGATTGATGACAAGATCTTCAAATTTCATGGAAGGCTTCTGCAGTTCGGTCAGTGTATGACTCAACGCCGACCTGCGAAAGATCGCCTTCACCCTCGCAAC
>DATDFA010000057.1:0-47876 GCA_036522855.1 Candidatus Acidiferrum sp.
AATGCTTGACTTCTGCGGCGAACACAACATCGCGTCGGAGATCGAAAAGATAGGCATCCAGCAGATCAACGAAGCTTACGAGCGCCTGCTCAAACAGGATGTCAAATACCGGTTCGTCATCGACATGGCTTCGTTGCAGTAAGCGGGCGCGGCTTCGCCCTAACCGGGAGCAAGTCGTTCGGCCGGTACTTCGCGAGAGATAGTCGCAATTTTCGTTATTTTGCAAACAGGGAATGGTGGGCCCTAGCTGATGATCTTGGAACTGTATCGCTAGGTTAGATTTCCTCAGGGATGTCGCACGTTGGAGAGGCCTCGCGGCTCTGGCCTGGACGAAGGGCGCGAGCGCCGATTACGCGCTTGTTCTATTGGGTGTTCTCTTTGGTTAGGAGCCGGAAGGAATCGAAGATCCTGGTGACCTCTTCCGGCTTATGGTGGTCGGTCAGCCAACGGGCGTGGAAACGGTAAGTTGTGTTTCCCAAGCATTCATTGAGATCGTACAGCTGATAGGTGGGGCCGTTCGTGTGTGCATCCGCGGATTCAAAGGCAGGCCTGCCTCGAAAAGTGGTCTCCGTGGTCCCACGAATTGCCCCGTTGGGAAGGGGCTGGTTCACCATAGCCCGCATTTCGCGAAGCCAACCTGTGCAATCTACGGGTTCAGCCGAGACCCACAATTGTGCGACGATGCTTTCGTCTTCTGCCTGGAAGAGCTTATAGAAATTGGAGCGTTGCAGACTCTGTTTTTTGGGTGCGTTGGGCAGGCTAATTGCAAACCCGTCTTTCGGGCAAATGTACTCGTGCCAGGCACTTTCATTGGCGATTGATTCGGGCTCTGCGGTTTGGCCGGGCGCCCTACTACACGCGGCAGCGTCCAAAACGGCTTGTGCTGCGGCTTTTTCCGCTCCGAGGGCTTTCTGAGCCGCATCGGAATCCACCATCTCCTGAGTTAGTCTTTGCCCTTCAGAACCAGGGATTTTTTCAAACACCAAGACGTGCCGCACTGGATGGATTACGCGTTTAGAGTCTACCTTGCCCGCGATGACATTAGAATTGCCGGGGAGTTCGTGAACCGTTAGGGTCTTGCCATCGGAGCTTACGGTATATTCTTCTTTGGCTCCGCCAAACGGCCCCATACTCTCTTTCACAAAGACGTTTGGTTCGCTGCGGGTAAAGCGCCAAGCGTCATTCATAGGTCTCCCAGAGTCCGTTGGTTTGGAAATCGTTCTCTTCATGTCCGTGACAACTTCATAATGCGGGTTGTAACCATTGGAATGAGTGGCGATAAAGGTTAATTTGAATTCGTCCCCTTGCGGCGCGATTGTCAAGATTTCGGCTTCGGCTGCGGGGTTGGTACTTTTGTCGATATCAAGTTTCCAGGCGCCAACGATGGGATCGGCGGTAGGCCGCGTGGTTTGAGCTTGAGGGGATGCCGTGGACTTTTGTGCGTAACCAACTGGGAGATACGCACTAAACAGCAGCAAGGAAGTTGCAGACAATTTGACGGTTAGCCGTGTCATTTCTGATCACCGCATTCTTCAGTTTCAGCTATCTTCAGTTTCAGCTAAATGTTTCTTGTAAGACTTCGGTGCTTGAACCCCTGGAAAATCCGTTCGGTCCAAAAGTGTCACCCATGTGTCCGGTCTGGACCAATACTTTTGGTGGGCCTGGGTGGACTTGAACCACCGACCTCGCCCTTATCAGGGGCGCGCTCTAGCCACCTGAGCTACAGGCCCGTTGCAGACCAAATATAATAGCACGCCAATTCTCGCACTGTCATTGCGCTTGGCACTGACGTTTTTAGCTTTGATGATTGTATTTTGTACTTTCCTGGAGTTCTACTGCACAAATCCGACCGGCGGTGTCGGGTTGGTTCCTTCGGGCGCCTCTTTGATCTGGCCAAACTGCGCTTCGTAGCGCGAAATATTCTCGCCCAGCGCCCGCCAGATCCGTTTGGCGTGGCCGGGACTGACGATTACGCTGCTCAGCAGTTTCCCCTGCGTTCCGTTGGGAAAAATGTAGACAAAATTCAGCGTGAATTCTTCCACATTGTGATGAATCATCATCAAATTGCTGTATAGCCCTTGCAGCTCCTTTTCGTCGGCCTTGATTTGCATTTGCCCGGGCTGGGGCTGTTGCGATTTTTCGTCCATGCGGTTCTCCTGGATTGCGCTTCCAAAGTATCACAACCACTGAGGCCACATACGCAACCTACGCAAAAACTGTTATTGACATACGGACATATTAAGTCTAGTTTATGTAGAGTATTTACCATAGTTAACTATGGCTCGACCCACTGGACCGCTCACTATGCCGGAAACGAAAGCGGATACGGAAACGGCAGCTTCCGTTGCGCACGCATCCGCTCCCATTACCGCATCGGTATACGCACCGGCAAGAACTCTCCAGCATCCTTCGCTTCCCGAATCTCATCGCACCATCCCCGTCGCTTCCGGTCTTAATTGGTTCAAGAAAATTCTCGCCTTTGCCGGACCGGGATATCTGGTCGCAGTCGGCTATATGGACCCCGGCAACTGGGCGACCGACATCGGCGGCGGCGCCAGATTCGGATACACGCTGCTGAGCGTGATTCTGCTAAGCAATTTGATGGCGATGCTGCTTCAGGCACTTTCCGCGAAACTGGGCATCGTGACCGGTCGCGATCTTGCCCAAGCTTGCCGCGAATCGTATTCGCATCCCGTCTCGATCGGTCTGTGGATCGTTTGCGAAATCGCCATCGCGGCGTGCGACCTGGCTGAAGTGCTGGGATCCGCTGTCGCGCTCAAGTTGCTGTTCGGACTACCGCTGATTGCGGGAGTGCTGATCACCGCGCTTGACGTGCTGATTGTACTGGCGCTGCAGGGCCGCGGCTTCCGGCTGATTGAAGCTTTTGTAATCACGCTGATCGCCAGCATCGCCGCATGCTTTGCGTACGAAATTTTTTATGCGCAACCGCTGTGGCGCGAAGCCGCTGTCGGCTTCATCCCCCGCATCGAAATTCTTCGCAACCGCGAAATGTTGTACATCGCGATCGGCATCCTTGGCGCGACGGTGATGCCGCACAATCTCTATCTTCATTCAAGCATCGTGCAGACGCGTGCATTCGCCACGGACGATCACGGCAAGCGTGAAGCCATCCGCTACGCAACATTCGATTCCACGCTGGCGCTGGGCTTCGCGCTGTTCGTAAACGCCGCCATTCTGGTGCTTGGTGCCGCCGCATTCCACACTCGCGGACTGCATAATGTCGCGGAAATTGCGGATGCTTATAAGCTTTTGACGCCCGTTCTCGGGGCCAGTCTCGCCAGTACGCTCTTTGCCTGCGCTCTACTCGCTTCTGGACAGAACTCCACGCTTACCGGCACGCTTGCCGGACAGATCGTGATGGAAGGCTTCTTGAATTTGCGACTTAAGCCCTGGCTGCGCCGCCTCATCACCCGCGTCATGGCCATCGTCCCGGCCGTCATTGTGATCGGCTTTTACGGCGAAGGCAAAGTCACTTCGCTGCTCATTCTCAGCCAGGTCGTGCTTAGCTTCCAGCTTCCGTTCGCGGTTATTCCGCTCGTCAAATTCACCAGCGACAAAATGAAAATGGGGCCCTTCGCCAACTCCCGCTTCACGTCTATTCTCGCCTGGGTCGTCGCCGTTGCCATCCTCGGCTTCAACTTTGAACTCCTCTGGCTAACGCTGCGCCCAAGGTAGTTCTTTCGTTATGCGAATCGGTTAGCCCGCAATTTATCGTACAATCCTCGAAGTGCGCGAAGATGCCGACTCGATCAGACAAAGATCCCAAAGATTCCAGGCTTGCGCGCGTTCCAGGTGTTGTGCCCGCTGATCTGCTCGAAGGCGATGATGAGGAGGACACAACGCTCCTGCGAAACATGCTTGAAGACGCCAGGACGTACATTTTGTCTCACTCATGGTGTAATTCGATTACTGGAGCGTACTTCGGCGGTGGTGTTGGAGGAGTTTTTGCGATTTTTCTTTTCAATATCACGTCATCTGGTCCAGAAATCGATTCATGGATATGGATTGTTGTTGGAGATGTTCCACCTGCTTATCTTCCTTTGGAGGACTGCCAGACTCCTAAAGAAGCCTTCGCCACATACATTGATGGCATGACCAGATGGACGAGGCTGGCGCGAAGAGGAGAAAGCGGAACTACAGAAAATGACATACCGCCGATAGATATGCCAGCGACGCCTCACTCGGCGGAAACACTGAAGAACAAGCTCCAACTCCTGAACGAATTAGTAAAGCACCAATTCGAGTAGACCCCGGTGCTCGCAGTCGTTCCTCGCCGAAGTTAGTTGTGCCAAACTGTTGGTTCGCTATGACCATCATGCCGCGCAAGAAATCTCCGGTGAATCTGGTGCTGTTCGTCGTTCTGCTGCTGATGGCAGCAGGTTCGGCAGTGTATGCCTTTTTTCATCCCGGGCCGTGGATTGTGCCGGAAGCGGCGAAGCACATCGCGAATCCACTTACATTGTCACCGGCGAATGTAGCCGCTGGACGCAAACTGTATCTCGACAAATGCGCAGAATGTCACGGTGAGACAGGAAAAGGCGACGGCTCGCAAGCCAAGATGTACGATCCTCTGCCCAGCAACCTGACTGATGCCGTGCACATGAACTCTGTCTCCGACGGCGAACTCTTTTACAAAATCAGCGAAGGCCATCGGCCCATGCCCGCGTTCAAGAAACGGTACACAGAAGAGCAGCGTTGGCAATTGGTACTGTTTATTCGGTCGCTCTCAGCGGCCCCCAAATAACGCGTAAATTGTGGCGAGGAGTCTATGCACTCTGCTGCAACCATGTGGATCCGGATCGACGCACGCATTGCGTTAGTGCTGTTTCTTCTGCTGTTACTTTCAGCGGCGACTCCGGTGGTGATGGCCTGGCTGGCATTGCTGCCTCCCGAGCGCGACCCATTCGCGAATCCAAGAGAGCCGCGGCCAAAAAAGCCACGCGATGCATTCGCCATTTTTCTGCTTGCGAATGTATCCCTCAGCGTATTGTTGCGCGTACCAGCGCTCGATGGCGCGCCGCTTTCATCCCACATTGCAAGATTCCTCCCGGCCGGGTGGGCGGAAAATGCGCTCATGGGGATCACGATTTGGTTCGGCTTCGTTCCAGCGCTTGCCGCCGCATATTCCGCGGCGCGTGCCCATCCTATCCGCCTGCAATTGTTGATTGGCGGCGCGCTGGCGCTAGTTTTATGGCTGGCGGCGCCGCCGCTTCTGGCGTCGATTGGCGAAATTAGATGAATATATCTTAGGCGCTGGCAGTTTTGACTTGCTGCAGTGCCGAAGCCACTTCAGCGACATCGGGAACCACGGGGATATCGTAATTTTTCACCCAGGCAACTCTCCCGTCTTTATTCACGATGACAACGGCGCGTCCCGTGATTCCCTTATCTGCGAGATAGACGCCGTACTTATCAGCCATCGCGCCGCGCGGCTGAAAGTCCGCCAACAGCGAATACTTGATTCCCATTTTTTCGGCGTAAGCTTTGTGCGACCACGCACTGTCCACGCTTACACCGAGTACTTCCGCGTCCAGCGTTTCAAATCTTTTCATGTCGTTCACGAAACAGGCGTGCTCTTTTGTGCAGGTCGGGCTCCAGTCGAGCGGGTAGAATACTAGCACCACGTTTTTCTTTCCGGTGAAGTCAGAAAGCTTCACTTCCTTATCGTATTGATCTTTCAAACTAAAATCCGGGGCTGCCTGTCCGACGCCGATAGCCATTTGATTTCTCCCTTTTGCGAACAATTTGATGAGCCGTATTAGCCCATGGGCAACGGAATGAGCTGAATGATCTTCCGTCTAAAAATCATAGTGGAATCGCTGGTGGTTGACAAAGGGCTTTGGCCATCGTGCGAACCTGGTCGTCGTAAGGCATCGCAGCCGGTGTAGAATCAAGCTTGCGATTCGCGAATGATGAATTCTTTGTCGAAAGGGCGCCTATCGTCGCCGAATCCGCACCCCGCGCTCCCATGATTTCATTGAAAGAACTCTATCGCGTCTACACCACCATCGCCGCAAAGCCGGGCGAGCCGGTGCCGCTGTCCGAGTTCAAAATGCCGGCCGAAGAAACCGAAAAATTATTTTCGGTGTTCGACGAAGACTATCACATCAGCCGTTTTTTTCATTTCAGCAATACCGGAGGAAGGCAATTTTCCATCAACGGCGAATCGGCCACCCACGTGTCGATCGATCCCGAAATCTCTTCCATTTTCTAAATCTGTTGTTCGCAAGCTAAACTAGATGCTGTCCGCGATCGTGAGAAACGAATGGGGTCAGTGATTTGGCGGCTTCCACTTGTTAAGGAACGCCAGAATATCTTCCGGAGCCATCGATTGCGCCTTTTCAAACTCCTGATTCTTCTGGCTCACGATAAGCTTGCCCTCGCTATCAAGCACCGCTGCCGCGGGGACGCCACGCTCCAGCGGAATTTCATATTTCTTGGCCAGGTCCAAATTCCTGTTGTACTCGCCGATGTCGATGTGCACGACCACAAAGTTGTGATTCACAGTTGGGGCAATTTCCGGCGAGTGGAACGCCTCGTCCAGTACATGGCAGTCATAACACCAGTTGCCGCCAAAAACTAACAGCACACGTTTATGCTCTTTTGCGGCGGTCAGCAATGCTTGAGCGATCTCTTTTTGCGCATCCACCCCGGCCGGATACAAATCCTTGCGTTCCGCGGGACCTTTCAGCCGCGTCTCACGGTCGCGCTGCTCGGCGGCAATTTTCCAAGTCGTTCCTTGTTCGACATAGCCCTGTGCGACCTTCACATAATATTTTCTCGTTGCGCCATTTTCCGCGACCGCCAGCGTCAATTCCATCGTCACCACATGAAAAGCGCCCTGCTCCTGCTGGCTGTCGACCTCCGCAGAAACGCTTTTCAGGCCCTTGGCTTTCCAGGAAGTCCAATAGTCCAGTGCGCTCTTTAAGTTGGACGGAGTTTGCTTAGGTCCAAAAATCCGTGCGCCTTCCGTGTACATGGACGCCAACGCATTGACGTCGCCGGCCAGGATGGCTCTGCGCCAGCTTTCCACTTGCAGCGTGGGCGAATTCGCGGCTTGTGCGCGGGTAATCGGAGCACGGACCAACAGCGCACAAACGCTCAGAGCGAATAGAAATCGCACTCTCACGTGAGCAACTCCTGCAATTATCTTAACAGCGTCACTTAGGAGCGTCGCCAGCCGGCATGTTTTTAGCCCGCTTGTGCTTAGACGGCGAATCGCCAAGTACGGCTTGCGCCCACGTGACAATGCTAGACTGATGCCATGTACGCGCAAAAGTTTCTGGTTGACGTAATAATTCGTCGCCAGCGGCGCCCTTGCCCGCTGGAATGGCTGGACCAATTCTGCATGCGCAACTTCACCAATTCGGCCGATTTTGACGACACTTTGCCCGTCGCCGATGGACAGCTCGAAGCCAGCTTCCGTCTTACTCCCCAGCAATTTTCCGAAGGCCTGGCCGCCTGGCTCACGCAGCGCGGCAAAGGGGAAGGGCAGCCGGTGCTGGTCGAAGCGCAGCTCGCCCCGAACACCCCAGCCGATCAATCCTAGAGCTTGCTCTCTTAGCTTGATTCGTCCCGCTTAGCCGATGAATCCTTTTTCCGGCCGCGCAAGGCCGCCACAATGTCCGGTAGCGCATTCATGGCCGCTTTCTCGCCCGCCGCGACTAATTCGGGCGTCTTGGTAAAATCATCCCACGCAAAAGTGCTGACGTCCGGCTCGATAATCACCGTGGCCTGCTGCCGCCAGGTGATGTCGGTATTCTTTTGAATAATGTTGAACGAGCGGCTGATAATGTCCACTGCCGTTCGCGGATTTTCGATGCCGCCCGCTTCGAGATAAACGGCGATCACAATGTCTGCGCCCAGGATGAGAGCGCCTTCGACGGGCACCGGAGCAGTTAAGAACCCGTCCACGAGTGTGCGCCCTTCGTATTGAATGGGCACGAACAACCCGGGATAGGCACAGGAAGCACGCAACGGGGGCGCAATCGCTCCATTCAAGTAATAAACCGTCATGCCCGCATTGATGTCGGTCGCGCTGATGGCCAGCGGTATCTTCAACTCCGCAAACGTCGTTGCCGGCGTCATTCGCGCCAGATATTTTTCCATGCGCTGGTTGGTGGCCAGCCCGAGCCACGACGGCGTCCAGCGGCCAAAATCGGCAAAAGTCGTATTCAGGCCGATCTCTTCCATTTTTTCCAGGGGTACCCCCGAACAGTATCCCGCGCCAATCAAGGCGCCGACGCTGGTGCCGGAGACGCAGTCAATCGGAATCCCAGCATCGCGAAAAGCTCGCAACACTCCGATATGCGCGATCCCTCGTGCGAATCCACCGGCAAGAGCCAACCCAATTTTGGGACGGGTGGTGCGATCGGCACTCTCGCCATCTCCCGATGCGAACTCGCGGAATTTTTCTTTGGCGATGCGCAGCCACTCAAGGGCTTCGCTTACTTTGCTGTCCAGCATGTTAATCCTAGTTTAAGGCTGCAAGCGGCGCGGCGGATACGGTTTGACCGCGCTTTGCCGGTTTTGTAACCTGTCCGGGCGTTCATCTCGCACTCCACTTCGCAAGCAAAGGCCTTCGAATGAAGATTTCCATACAAAAAGCCGTGGTTTTGGGCGCTGGCACGATGGGCGCCCGTATTGCCGCGCACTTTGCCAATGCGGGTTTGCCGTGCGTGCTGCTGGATATGGTGCCGCCAGATCTGAAAGCCGACGCACCCACATTGGAACGAAACCGATTTGCGCGCAATGGCCTGGAAGCAGCGAAGAAGTCTCGTCCAGCGGCGTTTTTCAGAAGCTCCCTTGCAGACAAAATCTCAATCGGGAATTTCGATGACGATCTCGCCCGGTGCACCGAGGCCGACTGGATCATCGAAGTGGTGGCGGAAAATCTGGAGATCAAACGCAACCTCTTGAGCCGGGTAGCGCAGTTTCGAAAGCCCGGAGCGATTGTCACCACCAATACGTCTGGCCTGCCCGTGCATTTGATCGCCGAGGGACTGCCTCATGAATTTCAGCAACACTGGGCGGGGAGCCATTTCTTCAACCCGCCGCGCTATTTAAAGTTGGTGGAAATTATTCCCGGACCTAATACCGCGGCGGAAGTGATTGCAACCTTGAATGATTTTTGTGACCGCCGGCTGGGCAAAGGCGTGGTGGTGGCAAAAGACACGCCAAATTTTATCGCTAACCGTATCGGGACGTTTTCGATGTTGAACGCGCTCAGATTGATGGGCGAGCTTGGCATGACTGTCGAAGAAGTGGACGTGTGCACCGGTCCCGCAGTGGGCTGGCCGAAATCGGCGACGTTTCGAACCGCCGACATCGTCGGGCTGGATGTGCTGATTCACGTGGTGAAGAATATATATGAGACCGCACCCGACGATGAATCGCGAGAGCGCTACAAAGTTCCCGCTCTGGTGGAAGAGATGGCCCGGCGCGGGTGGCTAGGCGATAAGAGTGGGCAAGGCTTTTATAAAAAAGTAAAAGGTGAAGGCGAAAAGGAGATTCTTGCGTTGGACGTGCACACCATGGAATATCGCCCGCGCCAAAAAGCCCGATTCGGATCGATCGAAACCGGGAAAACGATCGACGATACCAGGCAACGATTGCCTGCCTTGATAGGGCCGCTTCTGGAAGGACAGAAAGGCGATACAGCGCAACGGTTCTTGTGGGGAGCGCTGTCCGAGACGTGCCTGTATGCCGCGCGGCGCGTGCCGGAAATTTCCGACAACATCGTTGATGTGGATCGTGCCATGCGTTGGGGATTTGGCTGGGAACTTGGCCCGTTCGAAATAATGGATGCGCTGGGGCTGCGGGAGTTTGCCGCGCAGGTCCGCAAAGAAGGCCGGGAGCTGCCCGTGTTGATCGAAAAAGTTCTGGCCAGCCAGCGCATGAGTTTTTACGAATCAGAAAAGGGAGTTACGACGGTTTTCGATTTGGCCAAATCGGGCATGAAGAAAGTCGAAGAGCCAGCGGGAATTCTCATCTTGAAATCGTTGAAGGAGGCCGGGCGCGAAGTGGAGCGAAACCCCGGCGCTAGCTTGATCGATCTTGGCGACGGAGTGCTCTGCTGCGAATTTCACGCCAAGATGAACGCAATTGGGGCGGACCTGATCGCCATGATTCACAAGGGATTGAAGCGTTTGGAGTCCGACTTCGATGCGATGGTGATCGCGAACCAGGCGGTGAATTTTTCTGTTGGAGCGAATCTGATGCTGGTGCTCATGGGCGCGCAGGAGCGAGAGTGGGACGAACTGCACATGGCAGTGAAGCAATTTCAGAACGTGAACCTTGCGATGAAGTACGCCAAGAAACCGGTGGTAGCCGCGCCACAAGGCATGGCGCTGGGAGGAGGATGCGAGATCAGCTTGCACGCGGCACGAATTCATTCTGCCGCAGAAGCATATGTTGGATTGGTGGAAACGGGAGTCGGATTGATTCCCGGTGGCGGCGGAACGAAAGAAATGCTGATCCGCGCGAATGAGCACGCAGCTGGTGGAGAAGATTTGGATTTGTTTCACGCGCTGAAGCCGGTATTCGAGACCGTTGCTATGGCAAAAGTGGGAACCAGCGCGGAGGAGTGTCGCGAACTTGCGTATTTCCGGAGTGAAGACCGATATTCGATGAACGCCCAGCGGGTCGTTGCCGACGCCAAAGAGACCGCCCTCGGCCTTCTGAGGGCGGGATGGAAGCCTGCCGCGGCGAGCTGGCAGGAAGGCGCCCAGACCACCCAAATCAAAGTCCTGGGCGAACAGTTTCTTTCCGGAGCGAAGCTGATGATTCACCTGCTAGTGCGCGGAGGGTACGCTTCGGAATATGACGCCGTCGTCGCGCGTAATTTGGCGAATATTTTCGCGGGAGGAGCGCTGACTGCGCCACAGATGGTAAGCGAACAGTATGTGCTGGATCTCGAGCGCGAGGCCTTTGTTTCGTTGTGCGGTCAAAAGAAAACTCAGGAGCGCATTGCGCATACTTTAAAAACTGGGAAGCCCCTCCGCAACTAAAAATACTAAAGATGATAAAGTTACCGAACATCGGGTTCGATTGCCGCCGTGACCATGCCGAACTGTATAAAAACGTATTGAACTAGCGATTTATCCTGTATATACTGCTCATCAGGAGCGACCATGCAGAGACTGCTTGCGCCGCGGGAGGCTGCCCATATTCTGGGCATCAGCTATCCGACATTGAAGCAGTGGATTTATCGGGGAAAACTCAAAACCGCAAAAACCCCGGGCGGGCATCATCGCGTGCCGGAGAGTGAAATCGACCGGCTAATCCCCAAAAAGCTGGAACGCGGCGATATTGGTTTGCGGCGCGGCCAGTTTCGCAAAATCAGTGGTCGCAACCAGTTGATTGGCCGAGTGACCGAAGTTAAGTACAGTGGGCTGCTTGCGCAGGTTACTTTGGCAATCGGAGAGCAGCACATCACCTCAATTATTACCGCAGATGCAGCGAAAGAAATGCGATTAAAGCCGGGTGAGCGCGCCGGGGCGCTGATCAAATCCACCGAGGTCATGATTCTCCGCGTCTGACACAATCACTTTCGTTGCTCCGAGACCATGTCAGCCAATCGAATATTCCGCAAATTAGTGATAACGACGTTCGCCGTTGGGTGCTTCGCTCTGTCAAATTTCGCGCAGCAAAAGCGTGTGCGTGTCGCGGCGGCTGCCGACCTCCAAACCGCTATGCCGGAAATTGCGAAAGCCTTCGAAGCAGAAACGAAAACCGGCGTGGATGTCGTTTACGGCTCCAGCGGAAATTTTTATGCTCAAATCCGAAATGGCTCGCCGTTGGATGCTTTTTTTTCAGCGGACAGCGACTATCCGAGAAAACTGGAGGAGTCAGGCCTGGTCGAACCGCACTCTTTGGCGACTTTTGGCATTGGCAGCATCGTTTTGTGGCTTCCCCCAGGCGCAAATTGCAATCCAGAGCGCGACCAATGGAAATGCTTGCAGGATCCGGTCGTCAAGAAAATAGCGATCGCGAATCCCGAACACGCGCCCTATGGGCGCGCTGCGGTTGCGGCACTGCACAAGGCGGGCCTCTACGACGAACTGAAAGCGAAGTTGGTCTTCGGGGAAAATATTTCGCAGGCGGCTCAATTCGTGCAATCCGGAAACGCGCAGGCGGGAATCCTGGCACTTTCGCTGACCCTTTCACCGGCGCTGCGCAGCGGCAAACAATGGAAAATTCCTCCAGAATTCTATCCGCGGATCGAACAGACAGCAGTGGTGCTGAAATCGACGCGAGACAAAACTGCCGCGCAACAATTTGTCGATTTTGCGACTCGCGGGCCTGGACGCGAGGTACTGGCGAAGTTCGGATTTCAACCACCGCCAGCGAGATAGGAGCACCCGAAACAAACCAGAGTTCAAGGGACACGAAAAATGGAAGCACTGTGGCTCTCAATTCGGTTGGCAACTTGCGTGTCCGCGATTCTGCTGTTGCTGGGGATGCCGCTGGCGTACTGGCTGTCGCAAACAGAATGGCGCGGAAAATTTCTACTCGAGAGCGTGGTCGCGCTTCCCTTGGTTCTGCCGCCGACGGTTCTGGGATTCTATTTATTGGTGGCGATGGGCGCGAACGGACCGCTTGGCCGACTGTGGCTAGCGCTATTTGGGCACACCCTGGCGTTTACATTTTTTGGATTGGTCCTTGCGTCGGTAGTGTACAGCTTGCCGTTTGCAGTGCAACCTCTAGTGGCGGCATTCGAAAGCGTTGACTCGCGATTAACCAACGCGGCCGCGGTGCTTGGCGCGGGGCGCTGGCGCACCTTTCGCGAAATTATCCTGCCGCTCTCGATTCCGGGCGTGATCGCTGCGGCAGTGCTAAGTTTCGCGCATACCCTGGGCGAGTTCGGCGTAGTACTGATGGTCGGCGGGAATATTCCCGGCGTCACGCGCACTGTTTCCATTGACATTTACGATCGCGCGCAATCGCTGGACTATGCCGCAGCCAATCGCGTGGCCATCGCGTTACTGCTGATTTCGTTTGCGGTATTATCCACAATCTACGCGGTAAATCGCAGAGTATGGTCGCCGTGGCCGATTGCCAACACCGAACGGACCCGCAGTGAATAATTCATCGCCGCGTCAAACAGGATCGTCTCCACTCGCGGTTCGAATCCAATTTGCGCGCGCAGTCCGGCATCAGGCTGCGTTCGAACTGAACGTTGACATTCAGGTTGGCCCGGGAATAACAATTTTGTTCGGTCCTTCGGGCGCCGGAAAATCCACTTTGCTGGATTGCGTCGCCGGGCTGTTGCAGCCGCGGGACGCCCGAATCACTCTCGGCCATAAAGTACTGCAGGATTCCGCATCGAAAATATTTCTATCCCCACAAGAGCGCCACATCGCTTATCTCTTCCAATCGCCCGCGTTGTTCCCGCATTTGACCGTCGAAAAAAATGCCGGATTTTCCTTGGCACACCTAGCTGCCGTCGAGCGAAAATCCGTAGTTCACCAATTGCTGGAAGCGTTTCGTGTAAGCCATCTCGTTCGCTGCAAAGGAAATGAAATGTCCGGCGGCGAAGCGCAGCGTGTCGCGCTGGCACGGGCGCTGGCCCCCGCTCCTCGTGCGGTGCTGCTGGACGAACCATTAAAAGGATTGGACGCGGAATTGAAATCGTCCATCGTGGACGATTTGCGCGCATGGAATCGAGCCAATCGGCTGCCGATTTTGTACGTGACGCACCAGCGCGACGAAGTGGATGCATTGGGCGAACGCGTAATCACCCTAGATCGCGGACGCATCGTTTCCGAGGGAATTCCACACACTGTGCTGGATGCGCCGCGAACAAAGCGATTGGCGCACGCGGCCGGTTTTGAAAATTATTTGACGGCCACAGTGCAGGAACTGCGCGAAACGGATGGTGTTATGCGCGCGCGGATTGCGGGCTCAAATACGGAACTGGAATTGCCGCTGGGATACGCTACGGAGGGAGATTCTGTTCACGTGGCGATTCGCGCCGGAGACATCTTGCTGGCTGCGCAGCGGCCCGAAGGATTGAGCGCGCGGAACATTTTGGAAGGAACTGTCGATTCGGTGGAAATTCGCGGAGCGACAGTGGTGTGCCGAGTCAATGCGGGCGCGATGTTTCTGGTGCACGTAACGCCGGGCGCGCTGCGCGCGTTGGAAATCGCGAGAGGGAATCACGTTTGGCTGGTAATCAAAACACATTCGTGCCGGTTGGTGGATGAGTGAAGCAAGAAGAAATCTTCAACGCGCGCGAGTCGAGCCACACAGCAACAGTGGCGGCGTAACGTAGCCTGCCTGGGCCAGGTACGCCGCCGCTGCCTGAAACCAATTCAAAATCAATTTAGCCAGCCGGAGCAGCCGCACCAGGCGCGGCGAATTTTACTTCGTCGGCGATCAGCTCGGCGCCCTTTGGAGTGGCATGAATCACTACACGCTGGCCTACAGCGACGTCAGCAAATTTGGCGGGTTTGTCATTGCCGGTGACATATGCGGTCGCAGCCGTGAGCTTCACTTCCACCGATTTTCCATCTTGCGTTTTTACGACGACGGATTCAGGGCTGATTTTTTCGATCGTCCCGATCACGTGTTTTTTGTTTCCATGAGCAAGGGCGGGAGACGCAACCAAGACTGCGAGAAGAAGCGCCATCCAGTGAAGTTTCATTTTTGGCTCCTTTCCATTCTCTTATCGCACAAAGCAACTAGGACGGCAAAGGCCAGAAAAGTTCCGGTGTGCCTACCGGGCTCGGAATGACGAATCTCGAACGGCTAATGATGGTGAGGCTCCGATTTCGAAGGCGGTTTGGCGGACGTGCCATTCAGAAAATCATTTTCTTCCTGTTCCTCTTCGCGGTCCTCAGGTCCTTTGGGATTGTACTTTTCCATTTCGATTTTTTCTTCGGGAGTCAGCGCGGGCAAATGCCGGATGAAACGAACCAGCTTCCAAGAATCGGCGCCAGCTTGTTCGGAACTGTCGTGATCGGAATCCATACCGCCGAAGGCGGCCATGCCCGTCAAACGCACACCGTTTTCGATAATCCAGAAAATGTCACCGTCAGAAAGTTCCTGCGTTTCGCGGGCGCGGAGGTCGGGGGGCTTGGGATAGAGGCCGCGGCCGAGCATGGTATCTCCGCTGCCATCGTTGCCGTGGCAAATTGCGCAGTGATCGGCAAAATGAAGACGAGCTTCACGCTGCACGTCGGGCGAATCTGCGATCGGATTTTTCTGGTTATGCGCGTTGGAGGGCGCCGCCATTTTTCGAGCGGCGCGCGCGATGGCGGTTTCGAGCGCGCTGGGCTTGGCGCGCGCGCTGAGCCCGTCATGCAAAATACTGATCCCGGCCGCGACGAGCAAGGCCAGGATCAGGACAACGATCAGCAGAAAAAGCGAGCCGCGCTTCATCGCTGGTACTCGCCGGACAGATCATTGTCCTTAGATTCCATCGAGTCTCTGCCTGCCATGATCCTAAGAATCCTTTCCTCTCTTGCCAAAGAGGGCCTTGCGGAAATGGCCCTAAGAAACCCTAAGAAAAAGGAAGGGCGGGAAGGCGCGCGCTGTTAACCGGGAACGCGGTCTACAAGAGCAAGAACTCCGCATTTTCCATGCTTATTAGATTTAGCCAAGCGGCAAAGGGTTACAGATTCAGCGTTTTTACCTAGACCGACCTGCGGGATCATAGGCGGGCGGCGGTACGGGCGGCGATCTTGTGTTCCTCATTTTCGATGATCAGGACCAGGTCGTCGGTGAGTGGAACGCCTTCGCTGGGGATGGTGAAAGCGTAGGTCCACTGAAACCGCTGGGGGAGTTCGCCGGCGATGGTGGTTGAAAACGGTTGGAGGCGCATGGCGCTGGCGGCGGTCCGTTTGACGCCTTCCACGGGGCGCATAGCTACGCCGTCTTTCCAATAAAAATGGAGCCGCAACGCGCTCATGATTTCCTCCGTGAGCGGAGGGCGGACAGTGGTGTCCCGCAGATCCTGGGAACACGGATAATCGCGCAAGCGCAGCGTGATAAAAACTTCATCGGGAAATTGCATGACGGGTTTGTCGCGAAGGAGATAAACCGTACCGGCGTCATTGTCTATGCGACGAAGGCCGTCGAAGAAAATGGGGGCAGTCATGTGTCCCGACAGGCGAAAGCAGGAACCGTTTGGCAAGTGTCCGTCGGTAGCGAAGAAAACGCCACCGTCGAGATTCCATACAGTCCCTTTAGCGGCTTTTGCTGATTTCTTTCCGGAACTGTCCTTGGAGCTTTCTTTATTGTCCGTGCGGTTTTCAATGCGGGACTGCCTTGAAAGGGCCGATGAAGCCGCAAAAGCGCACATAAGTCCGCAGCAGAAAATGGAGATGACCCGCAGCGCGAACATCACTTCTTCCCAGAAGAAGAGTTTAACGCAGGGAGAGGGTTGCGGAGACGGAAAGAGATTTCGCCGACGTGATAGAAGGCTTGATCTCCTTTGATCAGGGTGGGGGCAACCTTGCCGTCTAAAACGGCGTGGATGGCAGCATCAACGGCGAGAAGCACGGAAGGCTGTGCCACAGGAACATTGTGGGCGCCGAGAACGAGCTTCAAGTCAGGCGCGAGCGCGGAGATTTTCTTTACTGACGCGAGGTAAGCGGGGAAATCGGTTTCCGGGCGATAGAGCCAGATTTCGCCGGGATAGTAGGTGTCTCCCGTGAAGAGGAGTCCGTTGGCGCGGTCGATCAGGGAAATGGAGTCGGGAGTGTGCCCGGGAGTGGCGAGGATTTCCACGGTGCGGCCGCCGAGATTGACTTTGAAGCCATCATGTACGAAGAGAGAAATCTTCCAGGGCTTGGTCGAGTATTTCGCGGGATCGAAATTTTTTGGCAGTGCGCCGCAGATTTGATCCTTGCCGATTTCAGCCTGCGCGTCTGCGCGTGAGCCTTTGGCGTTGATGCGGGTGAAGGCAGTGTCCATGCCGAAAACAAAAGGGAATTGCCAGTTGCCGCCGACGTGGTCGTCGTGAGTGTGGGAATTGAGTACGACAATGGGGCGTGAAGTGAGGCGCGCGACGACGGCCTTGATGTTGCCGATGCCCATGCCGGTATCGAAGAGCAGCGCCTGCTTGGTGCCTACGATGAGGTAAGAAATGGTTTCTTCCGCCTGGTGCGGCTCGTAAATCGCAAAGGTTGCCGGCGCAACTTTGTAAACCTCGAACCAGATTTCGTCCGGGAGCACTTGCTCGAGGGCTTTGTATTCTGGGCGAGGGAGATTGCGGCACCACTCGGGTTTTTCGGTTTGCGGCGACGCGGCAGAAGGCGAAGAGAAACTTAACGCAGAGACACAGAGGGCGCACAAAGAAATGAAGCAAAAACTTGTGAAATTCAGAGTTTGTCTCATAGCCGAAAATTTAAACAGCTTTGATGGCTCCTCCGGATCAGGTTTGTTCAAGAACGCCCGTTCCTGGCTCGTGGCTTGGGATGGCAATTTTGGAGAGCGCGATGACCGAGAGGTGAGGGGATCATTTGGTCGCACTCGAGATGAAGATGGACTTGGGAAGCATCATGTGGACGCCTTTGTTGCCATCGACTAGTTCGGTGATGTGGAGATCGGCGGCGACGCTTGAGAGCATGTAGGCGTCGTCGCGGGACAGATGTTTTTCGGTAACCAGGAAATCGATCATCTCGCGGACGGCCAGTGTCGTAGCCGCATTCAGGTCGTCGTTGAGCCCCATGGTGATGTAATGGGTGGGCGTTTCGGCGCGCGGCCATTTCAGGTGCATGTCTTTGCGCACGATGAATTGAAATGTTCCGATGAGCGAAGTTTCAAGCGCGGTGATGTCCACTTCGCCGTCGCCCTGACCGGCGTGGCCATCGCCGACTTCAAACAGAGCGCCCGGCGCGTGCACTGGGATGTAGAGAGTTGATCCGGCGACGAGATTCTTGTTATCGAGATTGCCGGCCATAATCCACGGCGGAGCGCTGTTGAAGCGGCCGGCGCTTTCCGGCGGCGCCACGCCCATGCTGCCGAAAAACGGATGCAGAGGAATTTCGATGCCGGGCGCGAATTTGGCGACCATGCGCTTTTCGTCAAGCGAAATGATTTTTGTTTTTGAGTAAGGATAATCATCGGGCAGGTAGCCGCGCCCCGGGCCAAAGGCGTTATAGGCGTAGGGAATCGCTAGTTTTGCGGCGAGGATACGGACTTCAAGGACGTCGCCGATTTCCGCGCCCTCGACGTAGATGGGCCCGGTGAGAATATGGCCGCCGGGGCCTCTGTCTTTGACCTGATCGGTGATGTCGCGGAGCGATTGCTGTACTTGTTCGGGCGGCACGCCCGCCTCTTCCAGGCGCTTGGGACTGTTGGTAATGAGCGTTTCAATTTCCACCGTGTCGCCGGATTTGACATACAGCACCGGCGCTGCCTTCGCGTCATAGTATCCCCACGCCACGGTCTTCGGCGTTGCCTTCAGAGTCAGCTTTTCCTGAGCCGCCGCAATGCCCGGCGAAAATGGCGCACCAGCCAACATGATTGCCGCGATAAGGCCTCTAGAAATGATCCGACTTCCAGTCCATACCCTATTCAATTGTGACCTCTTTTATCCTGGTCCCCGGCGGCAGATCGCGCAGCTGCTGAAGAATTTGGCCTTGCAGGGATATGTGGACGGTGATAGACGCGATCTCGACGTTGGATACCTCGACCGTGCCGCCTAATTTGAGCGGCTTGCTAAAAGTCGGAATATTAACGCGCATTTGTTTTGCTCTGAAGCAGTGAAAGATTCATGGGTGGGTCATGTCTTCGGGTTTGACGAGGGCATCGAATTCTTCGCCGGAGAGGAACCCGAGTTTCAGGGCGGCGGCTCGGAGGGAGGTGTGTTCGTGGTGGGCGGTATGGGCTACTTTGGCAGCATTGTCGTAGCCGATTTTGGGCGCGAGGGCGGTGACCAGCATGAGGGAATCCTTGACGTAATGGTCGACGATGTCGCGATTGACTTCGATGCCGAGAACGCAGTGGTCAACGAAGGAGTTGCAGGAGTCGGCGAGGAGTTCGACGGAGTGGAGATAGTTGAAAATCATGACCGGCTTGAAGACATTGAGCTCAAAGTTGCCCTGCGAGCCGGCAAAGCCGATTGCCGCGTCGTTGCCCATGACTTGAATGGCGACCATGGTGATGGCTTCGCACTGCGTGGGATTTACTTTGCCAGGCATGATGCTGGAGCCCGGCTCGTTTTCTGGGAGTGTGAGTTCGCCTAAGCCGCAGCGCGGGCCGGAAGCGAGCCAGCGGATGTCGTTGGCGATTTTCATTAGCGAAGCCGCGAGAGTTTTCAAGGCGCCGCTCGCGAAGACGATTTCGTCGTGCGCGGAGAGGCTGGCGAATTTGTTGGGATGGGAACGGAACGGCAGGCCGCTGAGTTCGCTGATTTTGCGTGCGGCGCGTTCGGCAAATTCGGGGTGGGCGTTAAGCCCGGTGCCGACGGCGGTACCACCGATGGCGAGATCGTAGAGTCCATCGAGAGCTTGCGCGATGCGGAGAAGATCGCGGTCAAGGAGATTGACCCAGCCGGAAAATTCTTGCTCGACGGTGAGCGGAGTGGCGTCCTGCAGATGGGTGCGGCCGATTTTGACGATCGGGCCGAATTCTTTGGCTTTGGCCTGGATAGCATCGCGAAGCTTCTTTACCGAAGGCAGGAGGCGGCGTGAAGTTTCCGTGGCGGCAGCGATGTGCATGGCGGTGGGAAACGTGTCGTTGGAAGATTGCGACATGTTGACGTCGTCGTTGGGATGGATCGGTTTTTTGCTGCCCATGATGCCACCCGAGATTTCGATGGCGCGGTTGCCGATGACTTCGTTGACGTTCATGTTGGTTTGCGTACCGCTTCCGGTTTGCCAGATGCGCAGGGGGAAGTGGTTGTTGAGTTTTCCGGCGATGACTTCATCAGCGGCTTGCGAAATGAGTTTGGCTTTTTCGGCGGAGAGTTTGCCGAGATCCTGATTGACGAGCGCCGCGGCTTTTTTGAGGATGCCGAAGGCGCGGATCAGTTCGGGAGGCATAGTGTCTTTGCCGATGGCGAAGTGGATCAGCGAGCGGGCGGTCTGTGCGCCGTAGTAGCGGTCGGCGGGGACGTCCATTTTGCCCATGGAGTCAGATTCGGCGCGGGTTGGGATGCCGGCGGCGAATGGGCTGCTGCGATGTTGCGAAGCGTCAGACATGAGTCTCCTCTGGGTGGACGAGAAAACATTATCAGCTCAGAGTTTGCAAGTACAAACCCTGAAACCCGACGCAGAGTGCGTATTGCTACTTCCCGGGGATGAGGGTGTTTTGACTGGCGACGCAGCGCCAGACGCCGGATTGTTTGATCCAGGTGTCGGTGAAGCGGACGCGATGGACGTAGGCCTTCCCTTTGCTGGTGCCAGTCTCGCGATAAACGCCGACGACGATGGCAGCGTTGCCATAGACGGTGACGTTGAAGCCTTCATCGAAGAGGTGATCGGCCTGATATGCGGTTTTGGTGACGTCGCGAATGTATTCGGACTTGTTCATTACAGTGCCGTCGAAATCGATGTAGGTGAGAGTGTCGGCGACGATCGCGGTGACGGCAGCGGCATCGTGATGGGCTTCGGCCTGGTTCCAAGCGCGCTCGAGTTGGCGGACTTGGATCTCGTCGCCACTTGCGGCGGCGGTATTGGTGGCAGGCTTGTTTTGGGCGAAGAGAGAACACGCCGTGGCGATTATGCTGAACAAGGATGCGGCAAGAACTTTCCTATGAGATGCCATTTTCATGTGAGCGACCCTTCGTGGTGCCGAGAATGGGTTCGTGCCGAGAATGGGAATTGAAGTTATGGGGATGGATGTTACAGGGAGTGATGCGAATTTTCTATCGAATTCAAAACAGTGGTCTCCCACGGGCGTCGTTCGGACGACCACGATGAAAACTTAACGGTGCCGATACCAGGTGTAGCCAATGCTGAAGAAGACGCTGGCGTTGTAGCCGGGATTGTGATCGCCGAGGCTGGCGTTGGAGTGGTGAACGACGTCAAACCCGAAATCGACGGAGCGCTCAGGCCGAACAAACCAATGGACGCCGCCACCGATCTGCGGGGTGAAATTAATGCTGGAAGTGTTGGGAGGTGGAACGTCGGAGGTGGTAAAAAGGACGCCGCCTGCAATGTGGACGTAGGGAATGAGCTGGCTAGGCTTCGTGAAGTTCCACTGCGCGATGAAGGGCTTGATGCTGGCTCCATAGACGGCACCGTTGGGAGTGAAGACGGTATAGACGGGCATGAGTTCGATGGCGTACTCGAAATTGCCGCGGATGGGCGTACTGGTAAAAAGATCCGGAGTGAGGACGAGGCCGCCGCGTCCGCCGGCGAAGAGGAATTGAGTATCGGAAGACTTGCCAGCTCCAGTGCCTCCGCCGAGGAAGGCGCCGAGCTCCCAAACGCCGCGGCCATCGGCAAGGGAATTAGCCGAAGTGGCCGAATCGCTGGTCAGACGCGATTGCGCCTGAGCTCGTTGAGCAAAAGCGGGCAATAGGAAAATGAGCAGAGCGGCGAGTTGAGTGATGTGTTTTCTTGATGGGAACATGATAGTTAGCAGCCGATTAGAGTAATGGTGGTCATGTATAATTGGAAGGATTATTCTCAGGGGACTGCGTGGGTATAGAGAAGCAACGGATTAAAGCCAGCGGAGTGAAATGGCGGCGAAAACTGCGATTTTTGCGGACGCGCGCGCGAGAGCTGAAAATGATCGGGAGAGCGCTGGCTTCCACGAAGCATCCGGTGCTCGTGCACATCATTCCAATGCGGCGCTGCAATCTGGATTGCGGATATTGCAATGAGTACGACCAGGTATCGAAGCCGGTGCCGATCGAGGAGATGAAACGGCGGCTGGATATCGTGGCGGGGATGGGGACATCGATCATCACGATCAGTGGTGGCGAGCCACTGATGCATCCCGACCTAGAAGAAGTGATCCGGCACATCCGGAAGCACGGGATGATTGCAGGGATGATCACCAATGGATTTCTGCTGAGCAAGGAGCGAATTGCCAGCTTGAACGCAGCGGGGCTGGAACATCTACAGATCAGCATTGATAACGTAACGCCGGATGAAGTATCCAAGAAAAGTTTGAAGACGCTGGATAGCCGGCTGGAGTGGCTGGCGCAACATGCGATTTTTCAGGTGAATATTAATTCGGTGCTAGGCAGCGGAGTGAAGAATCCGGAAGACGCGCTGACGATCGCACATCGAGCTGTGGAGTTGGGCTTTACAAGTACCGTCGGAATTATTCACGACAATAATGGGCAGCTAAAGCCGCTGGATGGGCGGCAAATCGAGATTTTTGAAGAGATCATGAATTTGGGGAAGCGGTCATTTTCGAGGTTCAATAATTTTCAACACAATGTGGCGCGCGGGCGGGAACACACCTGGCGATGCCGATCCGGTTCGCGGTATCTGTATATCTGCGAAGACGGGCTGGTGCATTGGTGTTCGCAGCAGCGGGGATATCCTGGAATTCCGCTATCGCAATACACGCCGGAGATGCGGGAGCGAGAGTATTTGACGGACAAGTTTTGCGGGCCGCGCTGCACGGTATCTTGCGTTCAGCAAATCGCAATACTGGATAATTGGCGCGATCCACAGAATTTGAAGCCGATGCCGATGTCGCCGCCGACGGCGAAGGACTTGGTGCAGATCGGGAAATAAAGAAGTTAATGAAATAGCGAAGTAATGAAAATTTAGGATAATTCAGGGTAGGGCGCGCAAGGATGCGCCCTTTTTTGTTGAGCCTCTTTTGTCGAACAGTTGCATTCCATGCACACGGAACGAGGTGTGCCGTTGACGTTCAGCTTGGCCTCTCAAAAAATACGAACATGACAGCAGCAGCCATCGAAACGCAGAACCTGAGCAAGGAATATCCGCATGGGTTTCTGCACTTGAAGAAGAAGACTTCACTGGAAGGCCTGACGATGCGGGTCGAAGATGGCGAAGTGTTTGGATTTTTGGGCCCGAATGGCGCGGGAAAAAGCACAACCATCAAATTACTGATGGGGATTATTTTCCCTACTTCGGGAAGCGCGCAGATCTTGGGTAAACCGGTGAGTGACGTGTCGATGCACCGGGACATTGGCTACCTTCCCGAGCAGCCTTATTTTTACGACTACCTGACAGCGGCGGAAGTGCTGGATTATTTTGCGCGATTCCACGGATTTAGCGCAGCAGAGCGTAAAGAGCATGTACAGAGACTGCTGAAGAAAGTGGGCCTGGAGACGGCGGGGAAAATTCAACTGAGGAAATATTCGAAAGGGATGCTGCAGCGTGTTGGGCTGGCGCAGGCGATTCTGCACGATCCCAAGGTGGTGATCCTGGATGAGCCAATGTCCGGGCTCGATCCTGTAGGACGTAGAGAAGTTCGCGACATCATTCTGGAGTTGAAAAATGCCGGGAAGACAATTTTATTTTCGACGCACATTTTGTCGGATGCCGAGACATTGTGCGATCGAGTGGGTGTAATCGCAGGCGGGAAATTGCGCGGAGTGGGGGCGCCGGGAACGATTCTAGGAGTAAAGCCAGTCGGCATGGAAATTGTGTTTGAGCTTGCCGACGGAGGCCCGTTACCCGAAAAGCTGCGAAGCAAGGCGATCAAGGCCGGCGCAAATTATCGAATCGGCATAAGCGAATCCGAACTGTACGGAACGCTTGAAGATCTGCGAGCGGCCGGGGCCAAGGTAATTTCGGCAATGCAGATCAAGCCGACGCTGGAAGACTATTTCATGGAATTGGTCGGGAAGGACGGGATACAGGCAGCCGCGGTCGAGGTGAGCGGGAAATGAGCCGGGTTCTGGTGGTGGCGAGAAATACCTTTCGCGAGGCAGTGCGCGACCGCGTGTTGTACAACCTGGTATTTTTCGCGTTGCTGATGATTGCCTCGGCGGTGGTGGTCGGACAGATCTCGATGGATATCGAGGGCGTGGTGATAGTGAGCCTGGGGTTGAGCGCGATTTCGCTGATTGGATTGCTGATCGCGGTGTTCACAGGCGTTGGACTGGTTTCGAAGGAGATTGATAAGCGAACGCTGCACGCAGTGCTGGCTAAGCCGTTGCGACGGTGGGAATTCTTGCTGGGGAAATTCACCGGCCTGACCCTGACGCTGACCATAAATACCGCAGCAATGGCGGCGGGACTCTTTCTGGCGATGCTGTTTGTGAAACATTCCCTTCAGCGTGGCGATGTGATGGTACTGGTGGCGGTGTATTTCATTCTCTTGAAGCTGACGCTGGTAGTGGCCCTGGCCATGATGTTTTCGTGTTTTACGTCGCCGCTGCTGGCAATTTTATTTACGGGCGGATTGTATGTGGCGGGGCTGTTCGTGGCGCAGTTGCGGAATTTGCAGACGACGCAAATCACGCCGCAGACGCAAAGACTATTCGCGGTACTTTCCTACGTGTTGCCGAACTTTGAGAATTACGACGTGATGGGCGCCGCGGCCCATGGCCGCGGAATTCCCGGCAGTCTGACGCTGCACAATACGTTCTATACGATACTTTACTGCGCGATTGTGCTGAGCGTAGCGACAGTGATTTTTTCGCGTAAGGATCTGAAGTGAACGCCGGAAAATCCGCCGCGTGGCTACTCCTGCTAGTGGTGCCGGCAGGATTTACCGGAGTGTGGCGATTACAGAAGACGGTCAATATCGAGCGCAATGCGATGCACCAGGAACAGGACGAAGTGCTGGTACGTTCGCCGAAGCTGATGAAGCTGATGACGGCGGAATATGCGCCGCTGGCGGCGGACATCTACTGGACGCGGGCAGTGCAGTATTACGGCAGCAAGCGCCTAGGACAAGACACGAATTTAGAAAGTCTGTGGCCATTGCTGGACCTGGCGACGACTCTCGATCCGAATTTGCTTCCAGCGTATCGCTTTGGCGCGATTTTTCTCAGTCAACCGGAACCGCGCGGAGCCGGACGGCCTGATCTTGCCGTGAAATTACTGGAGCGCGGAATTCGGGCGAACCCCGAATACTGGCGACTGAATCAGGACTTAGGAAATGTTTATTACCTGGAAGTGAAGGATTTCGCGAAAGCAGGGCAAGCGTATCTGGAGGGGAGCAGGAAGCCGGGTGCCGCGCCGTGGATGAAAGTCATGGCGGCACGTTTTCTGGAGCAAGGGGATTCGCCGGAGACCGCGATCCTGTTGTGGGCGGAGCTATTCGAGTCCAGCAGCGATCCAGCGATTAAGGAGACGGCCCGGATAAATTTGGAATTGTTGCGCGCCGATCAGGATATCGAGCAAATCAATGAAATCGCGCGACGCTACGCGGCAAGGTCAGGCCATCCGCCGAGCAGTCTTCGCGAATTGGCCGTTGCTGGGCTGATTCCCGGAGAGCGAAAAGACCCAGCAGGATACGCATATGTTATTGGGCCAGATGGGAAGGCGAATATTTCGCGAGAGAGTCCCTTATTTAAGCAGCAGAGCGTTTATCACCAGCCCCTGTGAGTCGAAGGACGCCTTTAGCGGTGGCGCAAGAAAAGCATCAAGAAATTCAGCGATTGAGCTTAGCGTTCGGCGACGCAAAGCAGGGTCATCTGCGGATCGATGATCAATTTTCCCGGCTCGCGGCGGGAAACAAAATGAAATAGCGTTTCATTGCCGCCGGCGATGACGCGGCCCAAATAGCCGCCAGTGCTGGCATAGATAGGCACGGGCGCGACAAAGGAATTCGTGACGCCGGTCTGTCGAAGCTTTCCTTTGATGATGAATCCCTTGTCCGATCGCCTCACGGAATATTCAATGCGGTAATGCGGGACGCCGGTTCCACGCACCCAATCGGCGAAAAACCATTCCATCGAGCCGCGGGATTCGATGCCCATGGACGGCGTCATTACGGCTTCAATTTCACGCTGTAAGTCATCGGTAGAAAGCGCGCGATAGGCGTATTTGGTTTGCAAAGTGTGAAGCAGCGCGATAAACCGAGCATCGGCATTCTTTGCTGATGGCTCACGAAGCATTTCGCGGAGCATGTGAAAGACCCATGCTCCTTTTCCATAAACGAGCTGGTCGAAGCCGTTGGGAGTCCGCGAGGAGTCGAGCCGCGAACCGAGAGCCAGACTGCCAACTTCGACCGGCACAATGTCCGATGAGTTTTTTTCGACAAGACCTTTGCGATAGCGGTCCAACCAGACGCGCAACTTATGGTCGGGAGTTTTCTGGCTATCCGCGAACAAGAGAGAAAGATAATTCGAGAGGCCTTCGTCGATCCACTGGTCGCGGTAGCTGGACCAACCGACGACATTGCCCCACCACTGATGAGCGACTTCGTGAAAGGGAACGAGATCGTGGAAATGTTCCTGGCCGCTTTCGGAGAGGCCGGCGCGTTGCTGAGTTTCGGCCGGAAGAAAGGAATAAGTGGAAATATAGAGCAGGCCGGGCCAGCCCTGGCCGAAAGAACCCGGGATCTGGGAGACATTAAGGTGGTGAACGGGGAATGGCCCCGAATAGGTTTCGTAAAAACGAATCGAGGAATCGATGTCGCGGGCAAGCTTTTTGAGAGCGTCGGCCGGACTCGGGTCAGGCATTTGCATGTGCATACGTTCAGTGGACCGCGAGGTGCCGGGATGCGGAAAAAGTTCAGGCAAATCGTCGTCGACAGGCTGGCGGAGACGATTGAGCAAGGCTTGTTCCAGCATACGATTAGCGTAGACGCCCACCGAGTAGCCATTGCCTGAAATTGCGGCGAACGCGTACTCGCCGAGGTTGAAGCCAGCAACACTGGCCGGAGTTTCCGTGCGCCAGTGTCCGGTGCGGGTATCGCCGTCCTCGCGTTCGGAGAGTTTGGTGCCGGTTGCGGCGAGAAGGAGTTTGCGGGGCCAGTGAAACGTCATGTCATAGGCGGCGAAGGCAGCTTCGTCGCCGAGATGCGGGTACCAATTCTCTCGCGCGCTGACGAAGAGTACGCCGTTTCCAGCATCGCGAATTACGTTCCCGTGATATTGGAAGGTCAGCTCGAAATTGTCGCCGGAACGCGTAGGGGCAGGAAGCAGGACGTAGATCAGATCGTGGCCGGTCGCAGAGCGCTCTTCAGAAGTGGTGTTGCTGTCGGGAAAAGTGCTGAGCGATTGCGTGCCCAGCGATACCGTTTCGACATTCAACAGTTTCGAAAATTCAAAGGGTATCAGCCGTTCGCCGGACCGGTTGGCGTGAATATTCAGCGAGGCTTTGCCGTTGATAGAGTTGTCGGGATGAATAGTAGTTTCAATGCGATAGTCGATGGCGCAAAACGCGGGCGTGGGAGGAGAAGTCCCCGACGGCCGGTAGGAACTCCAAACATCATAAAAATTGGCGCCGCCGGATTTCTTGCTCTGGCCGAATAATTGCGGTTCGTCGCGCTGCTGGTCGTAGATAAAATCGAACGAGCCGACGGAAACGCCGCCAAGCGTTGCAGCGAAATAAGGTTGTGAGGTTTGGGAAAAAGCTTCAGAGAGGATTCGGAACGAGTGTGCTGGATTGCGGGACAGCACCGCAGGCTGCCATTGTTCAGCGAAACCGGTGTTGGTCTGCGGCTCAACTTTGGCTTGCTGAAAATCGCCATGCAACTCGGCGAAGGTGCTGTCCGTGAAGCGCAGATAGGCAGAGTTGAAATCCTGATCGATCATCGGCGCGCTAAGAAAATGGGCGAGCTGCTGCTTTTCGACTGGATCGCGCGGAACGGCCAGGATGTGACCTCTGCCGGAAAAAACGGCTCCAGTGACTTTGCCATCGACTGAGGAAAAAAAGCCGATCAAGCCTTCTTCCAGCAGAAGTTTAGCGTCACCGCGGCGCAGTTCGATGCGATTTGCGGGGTCAACTTTGTAGACCGCGGCGGGATCCAGCTGCACGCGATTCAGGGAAGCGACAAGTTCATGCAATCCGCGAGGCGGGGCCTGTTGCGCAGCGAGTTGTGCAGCAGCGCAAAAAAATAAAGTGAGCGAAAAAGTGAAGGCGGGGTGCCGCATGCTGCCAGTGTATTGAGATTGGGCAAGAAACAGCAAGGTTGCCTCGATGAATGTGTTCCCGTGGAGTAGATTCAGGGGATGGCTTGGGAACAAAATTTTAGGCGAGTATTCCTGGCGGTCGTCGCCTTTCTTGTTGCGGATGCGAGCCTGAAAGGCGACACGATCGTTCTGAAGAACGGGCGACGGATCAGTGCGTTGAGCGTGACGCAGGAGGGCGACAAAGTCAGTTATGAGACACCGTCGGGAACGCTTACGCTGCCACGCTCGATCGTGGACCATGTCGAGCGAGGAGGAGTTCCTTCGGTAGATGGAAGGGCAGCGGAAGGGTCCGCGAACGCCGCGACGCTCTCGCTCAAGCCACCCGAAACCGCGGACAGCGCGGCGCTTTCGCCCAACAAGGACGAAATCGAAAAAAGGGTGATCCAGGACAGTGAAGTGGACCGCGGCTACGTAGCCCAGCTTGAAGAAGAAGCGCGGTCGGGCAAAGCGCTGGCCAATCAAAATGCGGCGATGGCCCATCACGCGGCTTCGCAATTCGAGCTTGCCCATGGAGAGATGGACCTGGCGCTTGCGGACGAACGTACGGCATTAACCTATGCGCCGGAGCAGCCGGCGCTGCTGATGAATGTGGCATATCTGTATTTGAGACGCAGCGAGTACACACAATCGCTTGACTATTTGGAGCGAGCGAGAAGGCTGGCGCCGAAAGATCCTGAAGTTTCGAAGCTGGCCGGCTGGGCCTACTACGGATTGAACAAGCTGGATCAAGCGGTTGTGGAATGGAAGCATGCGGAATCTTTGCGGCCGGACGCAGAGGTAGAGGCGGCACTTAAGAAAGCCGAACGCGATAAACAGGTGGAAGCGCAGTATGAACAAAACGAGAGCAGCCACTTCACTCTGAGATATAGCGGCGCTTCGCAGCCCTCGCTGGCGCGTGAGGTGCTGCACACCCTGGAACGGCACTATGGGGCGATTGAATCGGAGCTGAACTATTCCCCTCCCGATTCAATCGGTGTAATTCTATACACGCAGCAGGCTTTTGCGGATATCACGCAGGCGCCGACCTGGGCGGGCGCACTAAATGACGGGCGGCTTCGCATTCCAGTTCAAGGGCTGAGCGAGGTCACGCCTGAACTGTCTAGGGTGTTGAAGCACGAACTCACACACAGTTTCATTCAGCAGAAAACGCAGGGGCATGCGCCAACTTGGATTCAGGAAGGCCTGGCGCAATGGATGGAAGGCAAGCGCAGCAACACGAATGCAGCGGCGCTAAACGCGATTTATCAGAACGACCCGGCGCTTGGCGCCAGGCATTATGAAGGCGACTGGATGAAGCTTTCGCCGGCGGACGCGGCAGCGGCATACGCATGGGCCCTGGCGAACGTGGAGTATATTCTGGAGTCCGGCGGGATGAACGACATCGAGCGGATCCTGCAACGATTGGCAGCGGGCGACGAGTCGCAGGCCGCGGTGAAAGCGGTGTTGCGATGCGACTACACAGATTTGACGCGCGAGACGGTGGGGTATCTGCGAAAGACTTACGGTAACTGAATTTCCGCGCGGTTCAAAAACAGCTCAACTATGAAGGAGCAAGGCCGCGAGGAGTGCCGCGCGCTGGGGTATCGTTCGTACGACGACGAATTCAGTGGGCGAATGAGCGCCATCACCGACTGCGCCGAGTCCATCCAGAGTGGGAACACCGAGCGCGGCGGTCAGATTACCGTCAGAGCCGCCGCCGGCGGTGGCTTCGCCGACGCTCAATCCCATTTCAGATGCGAGAGATGATGCGCGCTGAAAGAGTTCGAAGCTTATTTTGTGTTCGAGCGGAGCGCGATTGAAGCCGCCGCGAACCTCAATTCTTGCGCCGCGAGTAGCGGGCCGCAAACGATGCAGAGACCTTTCGACTCTTCGCATGTCGGCGATTCGAAGAGCGCGCAAATCCAGAACAGCGGCGGCACGATCCGGAATCACATTGGACCTGGTTCCGCCGGCGATTAGCCCTGCATTCACGGAAATGCCGCGCGACGAGTCGTTCCAATCATTGACGAGTGCAATTTGGTGCGCCAGCTCATGGATTGCATTGACGCCCTTTTCAGGCGCCAAGCCTGCATGCGAGGCGCGGCCATGAACAATGATTTCAGCTTCGCCCACACCCTTGCGTGCAGTTTTTAGCAGGCCCTTCGGCCCGAGCGCGGGCTCCAGCACAAAAACGGCGTCGCTCCGTTTTGCTTCGGTTTCGAGCAGCTTACGGGAAGACTCGCTGCCGATTTCTTCGTCGGAGGTCCAGAGAAACACAATTTCCTTTGTGAGCGCGTCGCCGATTTGGTGGAGGGCATCGAGGGCAAAGAGAGCCTGAACGATGCCCGCCTTCATATCGAAGACACCTGGCCCACAGACGCGGCCGGCCGCCACACGGAACGGCATTTTTGCGAGGGTGCCAGTGGCATAGACCGTGTCGTAGTGCCCGAGGACGAAGAGTTGCGAGCGCAGTTTCGCCTTGCCTGGGGCATAGGAGATGCGGAGATGCGCGCCGCGGTGTTTCTGTTCGAGCAACTCCACGCGAACGGGGCGATTGCGCCATTCTTGGGCAACTACGCGGGCGCAGGCGTCACAAGCAGGTTTTTCGGTGCTGGGCGATTCCGCAGAAACGAAAGCCTCGAGGGTGCGAAGCATTTGGGGCAATCGTGGTGTCAGCCAGTTGAGAAGAGTTCTTGGTTTACCGGTGCGATTCATCGTTCGCCGATGCTAACAAGGCCAGAAAATCCGTGCAAATTGTGCGAGAGCAAACGACGACCTGATCCGCCGATGAGAAGCGCCACGACACAATCTTCGCTCCGAGGAATACACAGGTTCGCTTATAATGATAGTTTTGGCAGCGAGCGGGGAAGCCGCAGTGTATGGCCCGCGACGGAGAGTTCGGATGCTTATGGACGTGACGGAAATTCAGACATATCTACCGCATCGCTATCCGTTTTTGATGGTGGATGGAATTCTGGAGATCGAGCGGTTGAAGCGGATTGTAGGGATAAAAAATGTCAGCGCGACGGAAGCGCATTTTCAAGGACATTTTCCGGGGAAGCCAGTGATGCCGGGAGTGCTGATTATCGAATCGATGGCGCAGACTGGCGGATTGCTGCTGCTGATGGAAGTTCCGGATCGCGAGAATAAACTATTATTTTTCGCCGCGGTGGATGGCGCAAGATTCCGGCGCCCGGTGGTGCCCGGAGATCAATTGAAGATTGAAGTGAATGTACTGGCGTGGCGGGGCGATTTCTGCAAGCTGGAAGGAAAAGCCACAGTGAACGGGCAACTGGCCGCGGAAGCGACGCTGATGTGCAAGATGGTGGACCGCGACATCTCGGTGGCGCCCAAAGAAGCAGCGCGGCAAATAGAGAAAGACGCCGCTAAGTAATGAAAGACGTCGAGTAATGAGCGTACTGGCGATTCACCCCAACGCGTCGGTTGCGGCTTCGGCAAAACTGGCGCTGGGCGTCAGAGTGGGTGCGTTCGCAGTAGTGGGCGAGGAAGTCGAACTGGGAGAAGATTGCGTGCTGCACCCGCACGCGGTCGTTTGCGGGCCATCGCGTTTTGGCGCGGCGAACGTTTTTCATCCGTTTTGCGTGATTGGCGGCGACCCGCAAGATTACACTTTTGCGGGCGAGCGCACCAAATTGATTGCGGGCGACAAAAATATTTTTCGCGAATATGTGACCGTGAGCCGAGGAACGAAAAAGGGCGGAGGAGTCACGCGAATCGGAGATGAGAATTTTTTTCTGGCAAATTCGCACATCGGACACGATTGCCAGATTGGCAGCAATAATTTGTTTGTAAACGCAGCGACGTTGGCTGGGCACGTGACGATCGAAGACTATACGACCATCGGAGCGCTCTCACCGGTGCATCAATTTTGCCGAGTGGGCAGCTACGCATATGTCGGGGCTTCAACGGTGATTACGCAGGACGTTCCGCCGTTTTCGCGCATTGTGACCGAGCGCGAAACAAAATCGTTTGGTGCGAACACGATTGGGCTGGAGCGGCAGGGCTTTTCAGCGGAGCGCATCAAGATTTTGCAACGCGCGTTTCGGACGCTGCTTCGTTCGAAGCTGAATACGACGCAGGCTCTCGACACGTTGCACAAGGATTTCGCGGATTCAGAGGATGTGCGCAAACTCGTCAAATTCATCGAAGCCGCCCAGCGCGGCATTGTGAAGTAGGGCGCACTTCTTTTAAATGACCAAAAATATTTCCAGCAACGACTCCGGCAAAGGCGGATGGGGACTGATCGCAGGCAACGGGCGTTTTCCGTTTCTGGTGATCGAGGGCGCGCGCAGCCAGGGAATCGACATGGCGGTGATTGCCATCAAGGAAGAAGCGGATCGAGATTTGGCGAAGCTCGCGCAGCGAATTCATTGGGTGAGTTTGGGCGAGCTTTCGAAGACGATTGATTTGCTGCGAAGTGAAGGCGTGACGCAGGCTGTGATGGCCGGGCAGGTGAAGCACAATAAGATTTTTAGTGCGATCCGCCCGGACTGGAAGCTGGCGAAACTCTTGTTCGCATTGCCGAAGAAGAATACGGATTCGCTGATTGGCGCTGTGGCTAAGGTATTGGAAGACGAGGGAATCCGATTGGTAGATTCGACGGTGTTTCTGAAGCCGTTGCTGCCGGAGGCTGGAGTGCTCACACGCCGCGCGCCAAGCGCGGAGGAGTCAGCAGACATGGTTTACGGTCTGGGGGTGGCGCGAAATATTGCGGCAATGGACATCGGGCAGACGGTCGTGGTGTCCGGTCAGGCGTGCATTGCGGTAGAAGCGATGGAAGGCACGGATGAGACTATTTCGCGCGCCGGTCGCATCGCAACGGGCGAGCGCCTGGTGGTGGTAAAGGTGAGCAAGCCGAAACAAGACATGCGATTCGACGTGCCAGTTGTGGGTTTGCCGACGATAGCCGCCATGAAGGCGGCTGGAGCAACCGCTCTTGCCATTAACGCGCAATGCACGCTGCTCTTTGACCGAGAAGCATTGGTCGCCGCTGCGAACGAAGTGGGAATCGCGATTCAGGCGTTTGCGCCGGCCGTGATTGCGGAACCAAACTGTACTGCCAAGGGAATAGCTAAGGAATGACGGCTGCCGACGAGATCAAGCGCCTACGTGTGGCCGTTGCCGGTTGCGGCGAGTTTGGACGCAATCACACGCGAGTCTACCGCGAAATGAATTCCGCGGAATTGGTCGGCGTATTTGACACAGACCCTGTGCGGGCTGCGGGGTTCGCGCAAGAATTCAATGTCCAAGCGTTCTCTTCTTTGCAAGCGATGAGTGGCAAGGTAGACGCGGCCAGTGTGGCGGTCCCAACGATTGCCCATGCTGAGGTAGGCTGCGCCTTAATGGAACTGGGCATCGACGTACTTGTCGAAAAGCCAATGGCCAAAGATTTGGCGGATGCCGATCGGCTGCTGGCCACGGCGCGGAAATATTCGCGCATTCTTCAGGTCGGCCATGTGGAGCGTTTCAATCCCGCGGTGCTTGCGGTTGAGCCGGTTATCAATCGGCCGCTTTTTTTTGAAGTGCACCGGCTGGGAGTCTTTTCGCCCCGCAGCCTGGACGTGGACGTGATCTACGACCTGATGATCCACGATCTGGACATTTTGTTGGCTCTCGTCGGTGAGCCGGTTACGGAAGTGAAAGCAGTAGGGATTCCGGTGCTGAGCGACAAGGTGGACATCGCGCACGCACGGCTGGAATTTGCCGGCGGAGCTGTTGCAAACGTAACAGCCAGCCGCGTGTCAACCGAGCGGGTACGCAAGGTTAGATTCTTCCAGCAGCACGAATACATTTCGCTCGATTACGCGCGGCGCGATGCGTTGCGGGTAAGCGTCAAGCGGCCGGGACCAGAACCCGACTTTGCGTTTGAGAAATTGCCGTCCGCGGGGACGGAACCGTTGCGGGCGGAACTGGAAGCTTTCTTGCAGGCGATTCGCACCCGCGAAGAACCGAAGACCAGCGGCGTGGCGGGGCGGGCCGCCCTCGAACTGGCAACCCGCGTGATGGCATGCATCCAGGAGCACACCGCGCGCGTCCAACCAACAGGCAGCCATCCGGCAGCGGATTTGCCTGCGTTTCACTATCCGAGAAAAGACGAGCAATGATTCCACGGTCACTGGTACCGTTCGATGCCCGCCCATCCACGCTGGAACCAACGGCACGACGGCGGCCATCCGCGCTGGACGACCGCACGTTGGTGCCTTCGGGATTGCCTTTTGTGCCTCTCGAAACAAAATCGAGTATTCCGGCCAACCTACCGCTGGAATCGATCGCGCAACGTTTTGTGGTGCCACGCGATGTAAGCCCGGAAGCGTATGAAGTTGTCGAAGATAAACATGCTTTACCGCCGCAGCCCTCGGAGTTGGACCAGCGCATTACGGTCCCGTTGGGTGCAGCTTCTCCCGAGATCATTCCTCCGCCGCCCCCGATTCACACTGAGCTGGTAGAGAAAGATGTTTTTCTGACGGGCGAAGTCAATTTTCTTGGCGATGAAGAAGCTGCGACAAGATTGAATCGCAAGAACCTCGTAGAACGTATCTATTCGGTAGCGGTTCACGTTGCGATCATCGCGCTTCTGATTTGGCCGCCAAAATTTCTGCGTCGCCGGCCGCCTACGCCGGGAGACCTGGAAATCGCACGCAAGCAGATGACTCTACTGCTGCCGCCCGGGGCGTTCGAAACGCGGCCGGAGCCGCGCGTTGTCACTCCGGCACCGCGCGTGAAGGTGGACCCGCGAATTCTGCGCCAGATCGCGCCTCCGGAACCGGTCCCTGAGCCGACCCCGCAGCCGGTCCCCCGGGCCCCCATGAGGGAATTGCCGAGCGCACCGACGGTGCAACCCAATGCCAGCCAGCCGCCTCCTTCTCCGACACCGAAGACGGAAGCGCCGGCAAATCCGGCTCCGAAGTTGGAAGCGCCTGACGCGCCGAAGACACAGCCGAATCTGGTGCTGCCAAAAAGTTCGAGTAACCCGCTGCGAGATACGTTGAACAATCTGTCGCGTCAATCGGCGAGTGGCGGAAAGAGCGGCGGATTTTCGGCTCCCGTGCCGCGCGCTCCCGCAGGCGGCGGCCGTCTCGGCGGAGGAGCGCAGGGTAGCGGCATGAACGGTGCCTATCAGATTCTGACGCCGACCGAGGGCGTCGACTTCAGCGACTATATGGCACGCGTTCTTGCCAGCGTGAGGCGCAACTGGTATGCGGTGATGCCGGAATCCGCCCAATTAGGGGATCAAGGAAGAGTGGTCCTCGAATTCAGCATTCGTCGCGATGGCAGCGTACCGGACGCGGATCCAGAGCGCTTGCTGGGATCCGGGAAGGAGCCGCTGGATCGTGCGGCGGTTTCCGCGATTCGGTCTTCGAATCCTTTCGACCATCTGCCGCCGGCATTTTCTGGCCCGGAAATTCGACTGCGCTTTATTTTCCTGTACAATCTGCCGATCGAGGCCGCCAACGACCGGTAGAGCCAGCAGCCGGTCGCGCAACATATTTTAACGCACCGTGAAAATCGTTCGCCAACAAGTTGTGGGTAGTTTGCTGCTCGCGGCAATTGTTTTGGCGATCCTCGTCATTCGTGGCTGGCATATCCTGTTTCGATGAACGCATCCTCTGTTGATCCGCCGCTAGTGGCGATTGTGGGACCGACGGCCTCCGGTAAATCCGCGCTGGGAATTTTTCTGGCGAAAGAGTTTGGCGGCGAGGTTGTCGCGTGCGATTCCACGCAGTTATATCGCGGGTTTGATATCGGTACGGCAAAACCTTCAGCGGCCGAGCGCGCCAGCGTTCCGCATCACCTGCTGGACATTCTCGATCCCACTGAAAATTCAACCGCGGGCGGTTATCGCGAACGCGCTGTTGCCATTCTCGGCGATCTTCGCAAGCGGCAGCGCATTCCGATTTTCACTGTTGGCACCGGATTGTATCTGCGATCGCTGTTGGAAGGATTAGCGGACTTGCCGCTGCGATCGGAAGAACTTCGCGATCGTCTGCGTGCTTCTGCGTTGGAGCATGGCTCCGGACACTTGCATGAGATGCTTGCGCGGCTCGACGCTACAACCGCCGCACAGATTTCGCCGGCTGATGAACAAAAACTGATTCGCGCGATCGAAATTTGCCTGCTGACGCAAAAGCCGCTTTCCCAAGTACATAAGGCGGGACGAAGGCCGCTGACCGGCTGGCGCGTTTTTAAAATTGGCTTGCAGCCAGAACGCAAAGCCTTGCATGAACGTATTCACGGTCGCACAGAGGCCATGCTGCGCGCCGGCTGGCTGGAGGAAGTCTTGCGTTTGATCGACAGCGGACTCCCGGAAGACGCCAAACCATTTAACTTTATCGGTTACCGCGAATTGCGCAGCCATCTACGCGGTAAGATCACGCTTGATGCAGCGCGAGCCGCAATTCAGCAAGGCACGCGGCAATACGCGAAACGCCAGCTAACTTGGTTTCGGCGCGAAAGAAATCTGCACTGGGTGCCGGGATTTGGCGACGATCCGGCCGTGCAGGACGCCACGCACCGTTGGCTGGTGACGCAGCTTACTCTGGCAAGCGAGGATCCTAATCGTTTTTGGGCACGCAATCGATAAACGAATCGGAGACCTGAACCCAGCAACAAACGGCCTGACTGCTCCGAGTTTCTTGCCCTCCATTCTTCGGGCGTATACTCAGAAAGTGGAAGTTCACTTTGCGATTATTTTGATGGCCCGAGTTCTATCGGGCCCTGCACGATGAAGACCACGCGAGCTATTCCTTCTACTGAACGCGCGCTGCTAGTCGGTGTCGCATGGAAGCGGTCACCGCGTATTACAGGGCGACCAGCGGGAACGCCGGAGCGTGAGTCCTTGGCAGAACTGGTGGAATTAGCGCGCAGCGCTGGCGCTGCGATTGCGGGCACGGTTTTCCAGTTGCGCGACAAGGCCGACCCGGCGACGCTGGTGGGCCGCGGCAAGCTGGACGAAATCCTTGCGGAAGCCAATGCGAAAGACGCGCCGTTGATTATTTTTGACAGCGACCTTTCGCCGGTACAGCAACGCAATATTGAAGAGCACACAGAGCGCCGCGTGATTGATCGGACGCAGCTCATCCTGGATATTTTTGCGCGGCATGCGCGAAGCCGCGAAGGGCAGTTGCAAGTGGAATTAGCGCAGCTGAATTACATGCTTCCGCGTTTGACGGGCAAGGGCGCGGCGATGTCGCGATTGGGCGGCAAAAGTGGAGGCGGTGGCACTGGTGGAACAGGCGGAGGAGCAGGGCGAATCGGAGTACGCGGCCCGGGGGAAAAAAAGCTGGAAACGGATCGCCGCCGGATTCGGGACCGCGTAACAAAAATTGAAAAAAATATTGAAGGAGTGAGGAAACAGCGCGCGCTGCGGCGCGAAGCACGCAACTCCGTGCCGCTGGGAACTATCGCGTTGGTTGGCTATACCAATGCGGGGAAGTCCACGCTATTCAATGCGCTGAGCTGCGCGGAAGTGCTGGTTTCCTCACGCATGTTTGCCACGCTGGATCCGACGATTCGGGCGCTGCGCTTGCCATCCGGACGTCGCGTACTTCTTTCCGACACGGTCGGGTTCATCCGGGCGCTGCCGAAAGGCTTGCTGAATGCATTTCGCGCTACGCTGGAAGAAGTGCAAGAGTCCGCACTCATTGTGCACGTCAGCGACATTTCCAGCGCTCACCATCAGGAACTGGATGAGGCGGTGAATAAAATTCTCGCCGAACTCGGTGTGGCTGGCCGCCCCACTCTTCACGTCTGGAATAAGGTGGATTTGCTCTCGCCGGAAGAAAAGCGGGACTGGCAAAAATCGGTGGCGAATCCTGCGGACACATCAGTCTTCGTGTCGGCGGTGACCGGCGAGGGGCTTGACGAGCTTTTGCGGAGAATGGACGATGCATTGCCGGCTGATCCCGTAGTGAAGCTTTCATTGCGTTTGCCGCTTGCAGAGAGTCGGGCACTGGCGATGGTACACGCGCTTGGGCAAGTGTTTCATTCGGAAGTAGAAGATTCGAATATGTTGCTGGAAGCGGAGGTTCCAGTTTCCATAGCGCGCCGGCTCAAGCTGCAGAATTTTGCCGTAAATGGAACTTTTTAAGCTTTGTGGTCGTTACTGTGAAAAGAGAGGTGGTTCATGGCCGGGTTCCTACTTTGGTGCATCCTGTTTGTGTTGTGCTGGCCGCTGGCCTTGCTAGCGTTGGTCGCCTATCCGTTTGTGTGGCTCATCAGTTTGCCATTTCGTATTATCGGCATCACGCTGACAGGAGTTTTCGGCTTATTGAGTGCGATTCTTCTCCTTCCGGTGCGCTTGCTGCGGGGACCAAGAGCGATCTAGGCAAACACAAAAACGCCGCCGCGTCCGGCGCTATGACGTCTGGGTAAACAACGGGAAAATGCCAGTAATCCCTGATTTTTCAGTGGGCTGGGGCTTGACTGCTAAGTAGGAAGCACGGCCTCCGAGCGGTGGAAATCCTTGTGGAAATCACAGTGAGGCAGTTTCTTGAAAAGTTATCTTCGTCTGAGGCCGAATTTTATACAAATTGTCACTACGTTTGTAATCCACTAAATCCAAAGTAGTTATTCTTCATTGCGGCAGTGTGAACGACGGTTTTGGCGGCCTTTTTGTGCCGATACAGATTTGCGAATTTGCACAGCTCTAGGGCAGTTCCGTTACGAAAAGGTATATCCGCTGGTAGTTTTCCCAGTCTTTTCACTGTTGACCTTCAGGTACCTAAGACAACGCAAAAATGACCCAGCCAGTGGCGTTGACGCCCATCCAGTCGAGGCTTATAGTCGTTTGGGCCCCGTATCCGAACCAGTAGGCGATTGCGGGCGCTTTGCGCCTATGAATCTTCCCAACTCACTTACGCTGCTTCGTATCTTTTTCGTACCGCTGCTGATTGTTGTGTTGCTAACGCGCAGCCCCAACGTGGAGTTGTGGGGCTTTCACATGCGTTTCGAGTTCTGGGGAGTATTGATCCTGCTGGCAGCTGCGGCCACGGATTGGGCGGATGGATACTTTGCCCGGCGCCGCCTGCAAATCACGACTTTAGGAATTCTGCTCGATCCCATCGCTGACAAACTGCTCATTTCGGCCTCGTTCATCGCGCTGGTGGACATGCATCTAGTGCCGGCCTGGATGGTGGTGATCATCATCGGGCGTGAATTCACCGTTCTCGGTTTACGCAATATTGCATCCGCCGAAGGCTTCACGATTGCCGCTTCGGCCCTGGGAAAAACCAAGATGGTATTGCAGGTGTCCGCGGTTGCCGTGTTGATCGCCGGCTCTCGCAACACCTCGCTCAAACCCATTGCCTATGTGTTGCTGTGGCTGGTGGTCGCCAGCGCGCTGATCTCCGCAGCACAATACTTTTTCCGTTTCTGGAATCAACTGGACAGCCGCATTACCCAGCGGAGAAAATTGCGTATGATGGAAGCACGTGCGAAGTCCGAGGATGTCGTACACTCCTGAAAATCGATTTTCCGAGCAGGATCGCCGAGCCATGCTGGCCTTGGCGCGGTCCGCGGTCATGAGTTCGTTAGGGCATCAGATGATCCGCCCGCCTGCTGCCGAGCCAGCCTGCTTTTTTCTACGTCACGGTCTATTCGTAACTCTCGAAGTCCATGGGAAGCTTCGCGGTTGCATCGGAGTGATTGAGGCCCACAGTCCGATCCGGGAAAGCATCGTCCACTGCGCGCGGAGCGCTGCCTTCCGCGACCCCCGCTTTTCTCCGCTTCGTATTGAAGAAGTTGCGGGACTACAGATTGAAATTTCAGTGCTTTCGGGCTTGTCCGCGATTCTTCCTGAAGAAATCGAGATCGGAAGGCACGGATTACTGGTGGCGACGGAAGATGCGCGGGGACTGTTGCTTCCGCAGGTCGCCGCCGAGCACCATCTTTCGCAAGAAGAATTCCTAGCAGAAGCCTGCCATAAGGCCGGTCTCCCCCGTGACGCCTGGCGCGATCCACAGACAAGAATTTACGGTTTCACTTGCGAGGTCTTTGCTGAATGCGCGGCCGCTGTTTCGAACTCTAGCAGAGCATAACAAAATAAAACCTGCGAAACGAGTGCTTCGCGGGTGCTAGGTTGTGCCTGCGATATCGCTGTCAGCTATTCGAGTTCGACGTAATCACCGGAAAAGATTTCCCGGCGCGTCACGGTTACCAACACAGTAGCGGAATTCTGGCTGGCGTTCAAAACGATTCCTTCGCCGAGGACTTCGCGCGGCAAATCGTTCCACGCATAATGTTTCGGATTGCTTCCAAATCCATATAGCTGGTCCTGATAGTTTTTCTCGATTGGCATTGTGTCGGAGTGCGTGCCTTGGTATCTGAAGATTCGGAAATAATCTCCTACTTTCACGCCCTGGCTGGTTCCCAGGTTCACGAACACCGTATCCCAACGTCCAGTCATTTGCTGCGTATCTCTTCCGCGAACGACCATTGCGACAGGCTTTCCACTAACTGGCGCAAAGGAATCAAACGCGGAATCATTCTTGTATGGACCCACTGGGCGTTCGGCAAACGGCAGAACGATATCGCCGCGTTGCATCATCTTGCAGCTCATGGAAACTTTGGCAATCGCGGTGTTTGGCTGCGCGTTGATTACTTCCAATTGGCCGAGATCCGAAAAATGGTTCCCCATGGCACGCGTTAATTTTTCCTGCCACTTGAACCACATCACGCGATTGGGGTCGTCCTCTTGGCGCACGACCGAGAATCGGTCGCCCTCTTTGACGCCCTGATTTGTGCCCTTGCTCAAATACACGAGGTCTCTGGACGCGAAGGAGATTTTGTAAGCGGACTGTTCACCACTTACTAGTCGAAGGTCGTCGGGAACCTTCTGGCTGGTGTAAAAACCGGAGCAATACACAGAAGTAGACCAAGGATGATTCGGGGCTTGAACCGGTTGCGTGCTGGACACCGGGGCTTCCTGCCCCATGCATGCCGCACTGAATACCAAGGAAAGGCACAAACCTGCGATATTTGCGCGCATCGCGAGACTCCTTCAAATACACGCCCTGAGGGCCGTGCGGGGACTATTCCATCCCGAAAGTAGCAGTGCGTTCCAGTACTCGTCAAGAAATTGGCGACGAGTGCTTTACAGGTTTGATACGGGCGTGCTATATCTTTTGTTTTCAACCATATGCCAATGATGGGAAAGCAACGATTGCTGTTCGCGGATCGCGTATGTGCTGTTGTTGCTACCTCCTCTGCGCACAAGGCTCTCCGGCAGCTGCGGGAAGCCAGACGCTACACCCGGACGATCGAGCTACGGCTTGACTGGCTACGGTCGGACTCTGAGAGAAGCAAATTTCTAGCCGCATTGCCGCGCTACCGCGGCAATGGGCTCACACTGATTGCGACCTGCCGACGCATTCTTGGCGGCGGCAAGCTCAGCGGGGGCGCGGAGGCCGAGCTTTACTGGCTAACGCAGTCGCGCAAGGCTGGATGCGAGTGGTGCGATATAGAAGTTGAGACTTTGCGCGAGCTGCCTGGACAATCCGCCCGGGATTTGCCGGTACCGCCGAGGATTTTGCTCTCCTTTCACGATTTCGAGGGAACCCCGCCGATTCCCCAGAAGTTGACGCGCGCCGGTCCCCGCGAAGCGGACGCAATCAAGATCGCCGGACGCGCACGAACCATTTCGGACAGCCTGCGGCTGCTACGTTTAGCTAGTGCTTCGAGGAACACGGTTGCCATCCCGATGGGAGAGATTGGCCTGGCCGCAAGACTGCTTACGCTTCGTGAGGGGAGTGCGCTGGCTTACGCACCTGTCGCTCAGGCCACGGCGCCAGGTCAAGTCAGCCTGCACGATTTCAAGAGGCTGTATCGCGCCGATACGATCACGCGAAAAACGGAAGTCTATGGAGTAATCGGGACTCCTATCGCCCATTCGCTTTCGCCGCTGCTTCACAACACGGGCTTTGTCGCTAAGAAATGCGATGCGGTGTTCTTGCCGTTCCTCGTGGAGAACCTGCAGGAGTTTGTGAACGCGATTCCAGAATTTCGGCTTGCCGGGCTTAGCGTAACTCTGCCTCACAAACAAACGATCATGAAATATCTTTCAGAATGCGAGCCAATGGCCGGGAAGATTGGGGCCGTTAACACGGTCATAGTCGGCAAGGATGGCAAACTCCGCGGCTCCAATACAGATTATCTTGGAGTGCTGCGCGCTCTCGAAGGGAAATTGAGAATGCGCGGCAGCCGCGTTTTGATTCTTGGCGCCGGAGGGTCCGCGCGAGCGGCGGCGTTTGCGTTAGGAAACGCGGGAGCCGAGGTGCTGATTTGCGCAAGGCGTGAATCCGCGGCACGCGAACTGGCGCGAGTGTGCGGCGGCGAAGTGATTGCGCGAAACCATCTGACGTCGGAACGGTTTGCTTTGATCGTGAATGCCACGCCAGTAGGAATGTATCCGCGGGCCGGAGGATCTCCACTTTCATCGCGAGAACTGAACTGCAACGTGTTGATGGACTTAATCTATCGTCCTCTGCGCACGAAGCTTCTTCGAATTGCCGCGGAAAAGGGAATTCGCGTTGTCTCCGGCCTGGAAATGTTTCTGGCGCAGGGATTTGCGCAATGGGAACTATGGGCCAAAAAGCCGGCGCCAGAGGCGGCGATGCGGCGCGCGGTTTTGGCGCAGCTCCGGACGGACGAAACAACGCGGATCAAAAATCAGTGAAAATCGAGCGCGTTGCAAGCATGACGAAGGGTTTTAGTGGATAATTGGCGGACCTAAAAGCAGGCTTGAGTCGCGAACCATGATCCTGATGAAAGCCTCTTGAAGCTAATCACGCGACAGATTTCGTTTCCATGATCCAGCCTACTCTTGCCGAATTCTCACGACTCGCCAAACAGGGGAATCTCATTCCCGTTTACGATGTCTTTTCCGCGGATCTATTGACTCCGGTCAGCGCGTATCTGCGTATCGCGCAAGGCGCCCGCTATTCGTTCTTGCTAGAGTCCGTGGAGGGCGGAGAAAAAATCGCGCGGTACACCTTTGCGGGAGCTCATCCGGAAGAAGTTTTTCGCTATGCGAATGGCGCCTGCGTCCTCGAAGGTCCCGACCGCCTGATATGGGAAGAAAAAGATCCTGTCTCCTTCCTGCGCGAGAGAGTCCAACGCTTCAAGCCGGTTCGATTGCCGGGATTGCCGCCGTTGGTTGCGGGCGCGATCGGTTACTTCAGTTATGACATGGTGCGATTGATCGAGCGGCTGCCCAAGAAACTTCGCGACGAAATTGGACTGTTCGACGCGGTGCTGATGTTTTATCACGGGCTGATTGCGTTCGATCACGTGCAGCATCGTTTGTGGATTGTCCGCAATGTGTTCACGGAAGGAAAAGGATCGTTGCAGGCGAAATATGATGCGGCGGTGAAAGAGATTCAGCGGACACGAAAATTGCTGGAGCAGCCTGCCGCCGCCGAGGAGCGCAAGCCAAAACGCGCCGCGAAAAAAACGCTTCCATTGGACGTAACTTCCAATTTCAAGAAACCCGCTTATCTCGCGGCGGTCCGGAAAGCGAAGGAGTACATTCGAGCCGGCGATATTTTTCAAGTGGTGATCAGCCAGCGATTCTCCGCCGAAACAGAAGCGGAACCGTTTCAAATTTATCGTGAATTGCGTGCGCTGAATCCTTCGCCATATCTTTTTTTCCTGCAATTGAATGATGTTGCGATTGTGGGCAGCTCGCCCGAAATGCTGGTAAAAGTACAGGGCCGCGATGTTTTTTACCGGCCGATTGCAGGCACCCGGTGGCGCGGGAAAAACGAAGCGGAAGATGCACGCTTGGAGCGCGAGATGCTCGCGGATGAAAAAGAGCGCGCGGAACACATCATGCTCGTGGACTTGGGCCGGAACGATCTGGGGCGGGTGTGTGAATACGGCAGCGTGCGCGTGGAAAGGTTGATGACGGTCGAGCGGTATTCGCATGTAATGCATCTGGTTTCGAGTTTGCGGGGGCAATTGCGCGCGGATGTGGATTGTTTTGACGCGCTGATGGCATGCTTTCCCGCCGGCACGGTTTCCGGCGCGCCAAAAGTTCGCGCAATGGAAATTATCGAAGAACTGGAAACAACGCGACGCGGAATTTATGCAGGGGGGATTTTGTACCTGGATTTTGCCGGAAACTTGGACTCGTGCATAGCACTGCGCACCATGGTCATCAAGAATGGGGTGGCGCACATCCAAGCCGGGGGCGGTATTGTCGCGGACTCAACTCCGCAGGGCGAGTACGACGAATCAGTGAACAAATCGAAAGCCTTGCGGAAGGCGCTGGAAGCCGCGCACAATCAAGAATGAAGAATAAACGAATGATTCTCTTGCTGGACAACTACGATTCGTTTACCTACAACCTCGCGCAATATTTGGGCGAGCTTGGTTGCGAGGTCGAGGTGCACCGCAACGACAAAATCTCCGTGGGCGAGATTGCACGGCGAAAACCGGAACGGATCGTGATTTCACCGGGACCATGCACCCCACAAGAAGCGGGCATTTCGGTTGAGTTGGTTCAGAGGCTGGCGGGGAAATTTCCTATTCTTGGCGTGTGTCTGGGGCACCAGGCGATGGGAGCGGCGTTTGGCGGAAAGATTGTGCGAGCGCCCAAACTATTTCATGGAAAGACCAGTGAAATTCTTCATGACGGCGAAGGCATTTTCAAGAAATTGGCGAAGCCCTTTACCGCTACGCGCTATCATTCGTTGATTGTGGAAAAAAAATCGTTGCCGCGGGAGTTGACTGTTACGGCAGAAACTGACGATGGGATCATTATGGGAATGCGGCACCGGCGGTACAAGCTCGAAGGCGTGCAGTTTCATCCGGAGTCGGTGCTGACGGAGTCGGGTAAGCAGCTGCTGAAGAATTTTCTCGAACTGTAGGGCAATCGGAAGAATGCAGGTTCCTCGCTACGCTCGGAATGACAGACGAAGGTCTTACCAATCCAGGTCGGAGAGAAGAACCGCGTAAGTTTCGATCCCTTGCCAGAGATTACCGAGGCGAAGATTTTCGTCCGCGCTGTGCTGGTGGTTGTCGTAATTAACGATGGGGACACCAATCCAAGGCAAACCCAGATCTTCGAAAATGTACATAGGCACGCTGCCGCCCAGCATTGGCGCTATGACGGTTTGATCATTGGTGGCCTGCTGCATGAGGCGAACGAGGGCTTTTGAAACGGGCAGGTCCATGCGAGTACGTGAAGCGCGATACCCGCCTTGTTCGATCACTTTGGCGATGAGCGCGTGTTCGCGGCGTTCCTCCAGCGTGGGATCGTGGTCGATAACAAAGAAGCCCTGCTTGTGGATGAAGCCGATGATTTGCGCGGATTTTTTTTGCGGATATTCTCCTTTGACGAGGCGCGCGTCTAAGGAAGCTTCGGCTTTATCGGGAACGATGTTGGTGGCTTGTTCACCGACGTTGCCACTGCGAATCCCACGGATATTCAAAGAGGGCTCCTGCAGCAGTTCCACCAGCTTTTTGCCGTCGCCATCGGGTTTAGCGATGCCGAGTTCGTGCTGGAGTTCGGGATCGTTTACCGGCATAGCGCTGAGAGCAGTTTGTTCCAGGGCGCTGAGGGGAACGATGTCGTCATAATAACCGGTGATAAGAACGCGGCCTTGATCGTCTTTCATTGCGGTGAGCAGGCGGGAAAGCGTCATCGCGGGATTTGGCGCCCAGTTTCCGTAATGGCCACTGTGCAACGAGCGAACGGGACCATACACCGTAATGTCGAGACCGATGTCGCCGCGGTTGCCGAAAAAAATCAGAGGCCTGCCAGAAGGATGGATGGGACCATCGCCCGTGATCAACAAGTCTGCCCCAAGAAGATTTTTGTGGAGCCGTAGTGTTTGCTGCAGATGAGTTGAGCCGGCTTCTTCCTCGCCCTCCAGAATAAATTTGAGGTTGACGGCCAGCGGGACATTTTTGGCGCGGAGGGCGTCGATGGCAGCCATCATTGCGATGATAGGAGACTTGTCGTCCGAAGCAGAGCGTGCGTAGATGCGCCAGTCATCCTGATAGGAATTTGGCGAGGCGTTGGCTGGTTCGGGAAAGGGAATCCGTTTGCCGCCGGATTCGATAGGCTTGTCGCGCAGCACGGGCTCAAACGGGGTTTTGTCAGTCCACGCGGAAGGGTCGACCGGTTGCCCGTCATAGTGGGCGTAAAAAATCACTGTGCGGATTGCATTTTCTGCTTCGAGCTTGCCAAACACAACGGGGCCACGACCTTCAATTGACAAGAGATGCGTCTCGATGCCGCGAGCTTCCAGCATCCCTTTCAGACGGGCTGCATTTTTCTCTATATTTGGCGTGTCGCCGGCAACGTTGGGGATGGAAAGAAACTCACGCAGTTCCCGCATGATGCGGTCTTCGTTTTCGATGCGATAGGAGCGGACTTCTTGGATGACATGTTTTGCGGGAGGCAGAACCCGCCTTGTTTCGATCTTGCCTCCAACCGACATCTGTGCGGCTGCGGGCAAAGTAAAGAGCAACAATGCAGCGAGCGATAGTTGAGCCTTCGTCTTCAATTTGTTGAACCTCGAAGAATTGACGAATTACGATAGTCTGGCGTGGGCGCGCAGGCAAGGGCGCCTGTGTTACTGTCTCGTTTCATATTTCGCGGGAACCAGAAGACGATGAGCCAACTGACTTTTAATCTGCAGCCGGACAGACGATCGCTGACGGTGACCGAACTGACGGCGCACATTCGCGACCTTCTTGCGAAGCATTTTACTGACGTGTCCGTGGAAGGCGAGATTTCGAATTGCCGTCCGGCGCAGTCCGGACATTTTTATTTTACGTTGAAGGATGACAAAGCGCAGGTGCGCTGCGTGTGGTTCAAACAGCAGATGCGCGGCGTGAAGATTCGCCCAGAAGACGGGCTGAAATGCAGCGTGCGCGGATCGATCGGCGTGTACGAAGCGCGCGGCGAGTACCAGATTTATGTCGAATCATTGGAGCCTGTCGGGCGCGGTGCGCTGCAATTAGCGTTCGAACAGCTAAAAAAACGTCTGGAATTAGAAGGACTGTTCGACGCCAAGCACAAGAAACCGCTGCCAGTATTGCCGAGCCATATCGGGCTGATTACCTCGCCGACAGGCGCGGCGGTTCGCGACGTGGTGAGGATTTTGCGGCGGCGATTCCCAAATGTGTGCCTGGCTCTTTTTCCGGTGCGGGTGCAGGGCGAAGGAGCGGCGCAAGAAATTGTAAAGGCGATTAAATTTTTCAATTTGCAGAAAACGGTGGATGTGCTGATCGTCGGACGGGGCGGCGGGTCCATGGAGGACTTATGGGCGTTCAACGAAGAAATTGTGGCCCGCGCTATTTTTGAATCGAAGATTCCGGTGATTTCCGGAGTAGGGCACGAAACGGATTTCACGATTGCCGATTTTGTGGCAGATGTACGCGCGTCAACGCCTTCGGCGGCCGCGGAGATCGTGGTACAGACGCGGCGCGAATTCGACAAGCACGTGGCGAGCTTACGAGAAGCGTTGGGCGAGCAGCTACGGTATCGGATTTTAGTGTTAAGCCGCCGAGTGCACGAGCTGGCGGGTCGGCGCGGGTTTCGGCGGCCGTTGGATTTGTTGCGGCAGCAGCGGCAGCGCGCGGACGAATTGACTTCGCGCGTGGCGCTGGGATTGAAGGCGCGGCTGGAGCAAGCACGCAAGCGGTTTACGGTTGCACATCTGCGTATCGCACGATTTGATTTTCGCATGAAGATTGCAGCGCTGCGGCTGCGGTTGGATAGGCGAAGCGTAGAACTTGGCGCGCGGGCGGAACGTTTATTGCAGAAAAAGCGGGAACGACTCGAACGACTGAGTTTGCAATTGCAGGAACGGGGGCCGTTGAAGGCTTTGGAGCGAGGGTATGCGATTGCGACGGATGCGGCGGGGAATGT
>DATDFA010000058.1:0-3927 GCA_036522855.1 Candidatus Acidiferrum sp.
GTCCACCTGGTCTTTCATCAACGAAATCAATGGCGACACCACGATCGTGAGTCCGTCCCGCAAAAGCGCGGGCAGTTGAAAACAAAGCGACTTGCCCCCGCCGGTTGGCATCAGGACAAACACATCGCGGCCCGCCAGCGCGTCCTTAACGATGTCTTCCTGCAGCGGCCGGAACTCCGAGTAGCCAAAATGCTTCTTCAGCGCGCCGGCCAAATCCACGGCTGGTGTTTTAGCTGGACCGGCTGCCTTCGCATAGTGCAATCAATGCCCCGTTGCGGACGAGATGCCAAGTCTTGCGGAAGGCTTGACCTCCTGTAGGCAGTAACTGTTAGACTGCCCTCATGTCGCGCCGTCCCCCGGCACGAAGGCTAATTATTTTTGTCGGCCTCATTCTTTCGGGCTGTTCTTGTCTGCGTCCTCATCCGTGCGAGAAGCGGAAGGATCCGGTAGGGGACAAACAGAGGCTAAGAAAGGAGTCATTCCACTGCCGCACGATGTCGACGCCGCTGCGCACGTGGACAGTTTATGTCTCGCGCGCATCGGCTCCCGGTGCGCCGCCGGTGGTCTTGCTGCATGAGATGCCAGCGTTGAGCGCCGATGTGTTGGACTTGGGTCGGCGTTTGGCAGAACAGGGCTTCACGGTCTACGTACCGCTTCTTTTCGGGAGACCAGACGATAACCCCCAGAATGAACTGCTAGGCCTCACTCGTGGAATCGCACTGCGTGCCGATCCGAAGTGGCGCGCTGGCAGAGGTGATGTGCATCGCCCTATCATAGACGAAATCGCAACGTTATGCCGGAAGGAAATTTTGCCGCACCACCCCGGGCAACGTCTCGGAGTAATCGGAATGTGCCTTACCGGAGTTTTCCCGATCGCATTGCTTCGGGAAAGCGATCTGCCGGTTGCTGCCCCGGTTGTTAGTCAGCCGGCGATTCCGTTGCCTTCATGTACGGAGGCCGCGCAAAGCGAAACCGGAATTTCTCCCGATGAAATGCAATTGATTTTAAGAAATGTCGCCCATGACAATATCGAAATCTTGGGGTTTCGATTCGAGCTCGACAAAGTTTCACCCGAAAAGCGATTCGAAGTCTTGAAGCGGGAGTTCAATGTAAAGGATCGCCACTTCATCGACTGCACTGTCAGAAAATCCGACTACGTGAGCCAAGGACATCTCTCCGATCGTGCCCACTCGGTCCTGGCGGGGTGTTATCACAAGGATGTCCCCCCGCATGGCTCGAATCTTTCAAGTACCGAAATCGCATGGCGCCGCCTGCTCGCATTTCTGCATGCTAAGCTAGATGGTGCGGAGGCTCATCCTTACGTTGAGCCATTCCCCGAACGACTGTGAAACGCTCCATCCAGATCTGGATAACTATGCTCTGCTCGAGTTTTACGGGTGCGCTGCTTTCAGCTGAAACGCCCACCCCTCCGCCTCCATTTCTGCATGACGATCAGATTCGGCTTCACGTGATTGCGGCCGCTCCAAACGGCAAGCCGCTGTACCCGCGCATCAGGGAAAATGGCACAGGTTTCGTTGCCGACCTCGATGAATGGCATCCCGTCGATCCTTGTACCTATCGCACCAAATATCTGAAAGCGCTCGTCGACGAAATCAACCGGCAGCCGAAGAGTAAACCAATCCTGATTTTTATTCACGGTGGAAACAACGTCCCCGGCAAATCTCTACGCAGGTCCGCACTGCTCGGAGCCAATCCGCGCCTGACGGAAAAATACTATCCGATTTTTATTAATTGGAACTCGGAACCGATATCTACCTACAGCGAACACTTGTTTCTCGTCCGCCAGGGTCAGCGTCACACAGTGCTTGGACCGATAACCTCGCCGTTTTATCTAGCGTCGGACCTGGCCCGTGCTTTGGTTCGGGCTCCCGCGGTGTGGGTGAAATTGATCGACTTCGAGTTCAGCCGTCATGAGCATCGCCGGGCGGTTATTTCTCAGGAGAGCCTACGATATTTAAGTTCGCCACCCAATCGCGGCAAACTCCACCTGACCGAGCGGAGCTACCAGGAAGGCGACCGCCGTTCACAAACCCAGGTCATAACTGGGGATTGGCACAATCTCTCTCTGGTTTTAAAGGCTCCTGCCGAGATTATTCTCGATGCCATCGGCACTGGCGCCTGGAACATGATGCTACGTCGCTCGCGCGAACTTTTCGATAGCCCTACGCACTTTCACGAACAGCCTACCGTCGACCAAAAGCTCATAAAGGAGATTGTTAGACTGGCCGACTCACAGAAACGGGGCCAAACGCGCGGCCGGGAGCTGAACGACGAAATTGATAGATACGTCGCCCAAATTGTCGCCCAGCAGAAACAACAGGGCGCGTCAGAGCCTTCGCGGCACGAGGATACGTATCTTGTTCGATCGGTTCCCGGCGCGGTTGAGATGTTTCTGCAGGTCTTGGAGCAAAATCTCGATCAGGGACATTCAATCACGATTATCGGCCATAGTATGGGTACCATCGTTGCCAATGAGATTCTGATACGTCATCCATCGAAGTTACCGTTCGATAACATCGTGTACATGGCAGCGGCTTGTAGCGTTAAGGAATGTGAAGACGCGGTGCTGCCGTATCTGCGCCAAGAAAACCATCTCAAAGCGCAGTTTTATAATCTCTGCCTTCATCCCATCGCTGAAGCGACCGAAACATTTTTGTCGCCGGAAAAACGAAATCCGACGATTAAGGATTATGCAATCAGCACCGGCGGGCTCTTTGTGCCCCGCGGCAGCTTACTCATCTGGCTGGACTCGTTTTTCACGCATCCCGTGAATTTGGAAGAACTTCGCCTTGGCAGATGGGCGACAGCGGTCAGTTCCGCCGGGATTTACCCGTCCGATGTCAGCGACCGCATTCATCTGACAATGTTTCCGGTTGGGCTTGAATATCTGCCACAGAAACATGCTCAGTTCGCCTCGTCGGAATTCCCAACGCCGTTTTGGGATCCGGATTTCTGGGATCCGAAAACGCCGTGGGAAGAAAAAGCCGTGGCCGCCAAGAAAGAAACCAGCTCTGCCGCCGCAGCGCTCGCAACGCCTGTCATCTCACCAGTAAACGCTTCTCCGCGCTAACATCGCGTTCTAATCCGCATTAGCAGCCCGGCGATGGCTTCGCTGCGCGGCTTGGCGCCGAGATTGCCTTTGTCGTGGACGCGGACGCTGACGGCATCTGCTTCCATGTCGCGTTTACCGTAGTGGGGAGTTTATCTGCTCAGCGAGCTGGATCTTGCCGTTGATTTTGTCACTGGAAGGATCGACATCGGGCTGCTGGTCGATCCACGAAATTTTTGCGCCAGCAGCAAGGAAAAGCGAATATCTGCGCATATGGACCGGAAACGGAATAGTTGGATGGGTGTTGTCCGCGCGACAAGGGGCGCGACAGCGGTAGTAGCTCTGCTCACCTTTGTCGCCGCCGATCTATCGGCGCAGAGCACGTCCGAGATGAAGCAGGCCAAGCAAGGCGAATTTGAGCTCCTCGATAAGAAATTGAACGAAGTCTTCGACCGTGTGCTGGCCAATCAGGACGAACCTGGCAAGACCAAGTTGAAGACTGCGCAGAACGCGTGGATCAAGTTTCGCGATGCCGAAGCCGAGTTTGCCGCGCACTCAGAAGCGGAAGGCACGGCCGCTCCACTTGTTTATATCCAAAGCCAGATTGAGCAAACAAAGTTGCGGCTGGAGCAGCTGAAATCGTACTGAAAAGTCGCGCGGCTCACTCGATCGCAGATTCGACCAGGTCCGCCTCTGCATCGCGGCGCTTAAGCAAACCATCGAGGCCTTTACCCTCCCAAAGCCGTTTCATGGCGCGAATTTGATCGGCGATCTCCTGAAGATCTTGATTCGCCACCGCGTCGCGAACCGCGCGCATTTCCTTCCGACGATCACCTTCCATCCCCGGCCCGCGATTA
>DATDFA010000059.1:0-21945 GCA_036522855.1 Candidatus Acidiferrum sp.
TTCAGGCGCTGGTGGATCGCGACGAACTCATTGCTCTTCCAGATCGGACTTCATGTGCTTCGTGCGTTGATGGCGTGGACGAATTCGTCGAGGTGAAATTCAGCGACCACGCCAAGAAGTCCGTTACTTACGCGGAAGGCAGCACTCCAAAGCAGCTCAAGGACCTCGTGGTAAAGCTCAAAGCGCTTGAGGAAAAGTTGCAGAACGAGCTCCCGCCGGGCTGGTCCAACCCTCAGACAGTCGAGTAAATGTTGCACACGGCGGCATTCGAAAAAGACAGTTATTGAAATCAGCGGAATTCGCGCGAAAGGCGGCGCCGAGAAGCCACGAAGAAGCTAGGAAGGTCCGGAACACTATGGACGCCGTGTCCGAGGACAGAGCCCGTTTTCAGGTGAAGTTTGCAAGTCTCACGATCCCTTACACGATTGGTGCAAGGAACGAGGGTTCCTGCGTTCTAAGGATGCTGGATGATTACACTGACCGGAACAGGCCCGAAACAACGGGAGGCACAGCGTGAAGCATCACGGTTTAGCGTGTGGGCATTGGCTGGCGAGGCGGTCCGCGTGTGGCAGTGCCCTTCCGTCGCCATTGGCGATGATTTTTGGGCTGTCGGTTGCGCTATTCGTTGCGGCGACCGCGATGGCGCAGACTTGTGAAGATCAAAATCCAGCGCATGCGGCTGCGCTGATCGACCGGATTCGATTTTCCTGCGAGCGAGACGACATCCCGTATTCGGCGGACATATACCAACTTGCAGCGGTAGCAGACAAAGAGGCGATACCCGCGCTGAGAAAACTAGCAGAGTGGTCGACGCATAAGGGGCCAGGCGCGCGCTGCTCCCAGTGGGTGACTGGTGCGAGAATTGCCCTGGCAAAGTTGGGCGACGAAGGATATCGGGCCAGGCTCAACCGTGACGAGGCGAGTTTTATCGGGGATGACCGCGCGCTGACGGAACTAATCGAATATGTGATTGAGCACGCGAAAGATCCCGGGATGTACCACGACTTTGGGGACTACGGCGTGGACGCTCGGAACGGCCTCCTTTCCGAGATCGACACGATTCGACGGAGGCGAATCGTGCCGGATCTGCCGCTGGCGGACTACTCCGACGCGGGAATCGTGCAGTGGAAGACGTACCTCGAGAAGCACAAAGGCCGTCAAATGACGTTTGCGGCCTACGCGGATGTGGCGGACCCGTATCTGCAATGCTTGGCGCGGCGAGTGGACTGGGGATATCCGGACGGGATTCTGGCGATTGCGAAGGAAGGCGGCCCTCTGGCGCTGTCGACTCTAAAGAAATTCCCGCGTCCATGGAAATCGGAGATGATGGGCTATTTCAACACAGTACCGTTCAATCCGGCGTGGGTTGCGATGCAGGGAAACACGCAAGTGGGGCTGGCGCAGCTGGGCGACGAGGAGACGTACCAGCAAATCGTCGCGGAATTGAACGGAAATGGTAACGCATATCAGGCAGTGCGAAAGCTGGAATACCTTGGCGGCAGAACTGCGGTCGAAGCGCTGGTGAAGGCTCTGGACGTTCCGGAAGATTTGGTCTGGAAGGCGCGGAACAAGGAGTGTGGAACCTGGACCTATTGTTATCCGCACGTGACGCAAAATTGGAAACAGATTTGGAATCTGAAACCGAACGGATTGGAGATCTCACGAGAAGCGTGCCAGGCAATGTCATTTCACGCCTGCGTGGTTGGTGTTTTGGGATTCATGGTGAAGGATCCACCTCTGCCGCCGGGAGCGGCGGCGACCCCGGAAAATATTCGCAAATGGAAAGAATGGTGGGCGGCGAACCAAGATCGAGCGGTGTTTGTCGTGAAGCCGCAACCGAAGTTTGAGTAAGCTCTCCACCCTGGCCACTCCCTCCACTGCGGCCTAAACTTGCGTGTGCAATTAGGGCATCTGGCCACTATAGATGGTCCGTTTATTCACGCTGTATTTAATGTGCAGCTGTTCTTCGATTTAGTCTATTAAACTAGAACAGTGATCTTATCTTTTTGGCCCAAGGCGCAAAGTAAATTATTTACAGTTAGCTAATGCACGAAGCATAGTGTTCAAAGACGTGTCTCCTGAAGCTTCAGCTCTTCCTTTGAACCTGTGATGCCGGAGGAGGTCGGGGTTCGGGTCGAGTCTATACTTGAAATGAAGCAAGAGCATTGAGCCAATCTCCGCCTGAATAAATAGGTAGAATGCGCGCCGACCACCAGTTAGTCACTGCTTTCCACCTTAGTCTTAAAGTACCGCTCCTGGTTTTTCTTGCGGTTTCCCTACTACATAGCCAATCGGAGCAACACCCGAAAAAGCTCCTGTTAAGCCACATCTTGATCAAGATTTCCGCCGTCGACGCTGGACAAGCGCAGACAGCCGAGGTCAATCGGGCACGGAAACGTGCGGAAGAAGTTCTAATAGCTGCCCGGTCAGGTACAAGTTTTGCTCATTTGGCGGAGCAGTATTCTGACGATCCGGCTACAGCAGACCTTGGGGGCTCATTGGGGTGGGTGCGGAGAGGGCAATTGGCGTCGGCGCTGGATGAAGCAGCTTTTCAACTGAAGGTTGGGGAGATCAGCGGAATTGTCCAGAGCGCCTTTGGGTTCCATATTTTGCGGCTTGTTGCCGCTGCCGACGACCACGAAAGTGCGTTTCCGACGATACCTAAATTTCGCAAGTTACCTGTGGCACCACCCGACGCTTCGCTAGAACAGTCTCGTGCCTCCATCTCCCGGTGGCCTGATCCAAACAATCCTCGACAAATGCAGGTAGGGAAAACCATTTCGGAGCTTCGGGAACTTTGTTCTCAGAATTCTGGCACACCTCTTGGCGATGGTGGGAATTCGAGCACAAGATCCTATGATTGTGCCTTGGTGGCAATTTCGATGGATCCCGACTACGAAAAATTAGTGGACCGAATTGCAGCGCTGCAAAAACAGGCATGCCGCTTGTACAATGGATCCCTGCCGGAGCACGCTCCGGCTGATCCGGAGTTAGCCCGGGTCTGGAACGAACTCCTGTTTCTCACCAAGGAATGGGGAAAACGTGAAACTACCTTACTGGATGACGCTGCGCGAGCGGAGGCTGCCCCGGCCAATGCCGATGCTGAAAACAGCGGACTGGTGGCTCGCCAGCGGGCGCAGCGCCTAGTCTTGGATTTTTGGCGAGTCAACACCAATTGCGGACATGGATTGTAATCAGAATCGTTGCTCTAGCAATACTTTCTATCGAATCGGCGCGACTTGGTCTGTTGTCGAAATTTCTCGCGCCTTGTGGAATTCGCTAGGCAATCGCTGCAGGCGCTCAGAACCCTGACATGGCGGAAATGCCGCAATCTTTTTTCCGGTCGTCGCGTCGAGACTTATGGAATCGACAAAATTAAGTCGGCCAACTCGGAAGATCGATTGAGGCCGGAATCCGCTTTGTCTCAGGCCGGTGTCGCGATCGAGACGATCTTTTGAACGAAAAGACTCCACAGCCATTCCGAAGGGAACTTCCGCTAAGGCAGCGCCTAAACAGTCCACTTCTCAAAGGACCGCAAGCAGCGAGTGTCAAAGGAAGAACCGCAAAGCCGAGAGGCGGTTGGTCACTGTACCCGGTGACACCTTGCGCTTTTGAAACAGCACGGCCTGGTATTCGCGAATGTGCCGAGGACCCCAAACGGTCCGGCGCGCTGTTGAATCGCCGAGCGAAATCTTCGACTGTGCGGATGTAATGACGTGTGGTATCTTTGCGAATAATTACGGCGCTGGAGTTCTTCCAGCATCATTTTGCGACAACTTACTTCAGCCGTTCGATGAGCGCTTCATATTGCTTGATCTGCTCGGTCAGCGATGCGACCTGGTTCAAGAGCGGAGCGAGAATGTCGGCGACTCGCGTCGGCAAATGCAAGCGGCAACGCTTCGCAAAAGTATCCGCACCACAGCAAGGAAGCCGATGGCCCAGACTTTTGACGATTCCGCGAGCGGCGTTGATGAACATGGTGCGCGCGGCGATAAACCGTTCTCGCACACGGATGAGCACCAAGTCCTGCTGGGCTTCTTCCGTGCGATGGCGAATCGGACTCAGGAGTCTGGGATCAACCCGCGCATAGCGAGCCAGCTTCTCGGCATCGACAGGATCGCTCTTCCTGTGGCTATGACTAATGCCTGGAGTTTCGCAGACATTCGCAACCAACACTTCGTGGCCGAAGCTTTCCAGCAAGCGGCTGACCCAGCCAGAGTGTGTGCCGGCTTCCATAGCTATGCGCGCTGCCGCCAACCGCTGAAAATGCACCGTGACTTCCTTCCGCGTCATTTTTACGCGCCCTTCTTCAACAACGATCCCCTTCTGATCCAGGATGCAGTAGTGGCCAAAACGATCGCCCAAGTCGATCCCGATGGTCAGGGTTTGGGGGAAAGCATGAAATTCGTTCCTCGGGCCAGATGGTTTCTTCGTCGTCTGCATAAGGTCTCCTCTCCGTTTTGTTGATTACAACGACGGGCATCGTAGCCGAGCTGCGGCGACGCCGTCTCATCCCATCTGCCCCATTTTCTAGGGCACCCAAAAGCGAGGGCTTCTGCTTCCAAAACGAGTGGCTGCTTTATGGGAGGGAACCCGACGGTGTAAGGGCGGAACCGGGAAAGCAGAAGACGCGAAGCTGCAAGACGCAGGAATTAGCCTGAAGCAGTGCCCGGAAAAATGAGCGGTAGAAAAAGGCTGGCCTACTGAACCGGGAAGGTCGGTGTGGTATCGGCCGAGCTATGTGAGCAGTAAAGCGGAACACGGTCGCCACAGTTTTCACAATGGTGCTCGATTCGAGTGGCACCTGCGACGGTGAGCGCCGGATGGCTGTGGGAAATGCGCTCGCCGAGTGTGACTAGTATGTGTAACAGCAACCCGACGGAAATTGCCGCTGACTTAGGGCACAGTTCTGGGCGATTACTTCCGTATGGCCGACAATCCACGAACCTGTGTGGTTTTCTTGGGTAACAGGTGCGGGCAGACGAGTTACCGTAGGCATACTAGGAATGAAAATCGACTTGCCGGCGAAGGGGGCTCGCGGTGGCGTAGATGAACCGGCGGCGATATCCGATACCGGGCCCCGCAGCCGAGGGAATCTACACAGCGGAGAACGTCAATTCTCCATTTCAGGATGAACCAAGGCAGTTATCGGATCCCGAGACCCAGATCGATCGTGACTCTGCTAGTCCTTAGTTTTTGCCCTAAACCGGCGCGATTTCATTCGATTACCGCAGAGGTCCATGTGGCACCACCTCCGTCTCTGATTCTTACTTGTGTCCAGAAACAACCACCTGCATTCAGCGTTGTCGCAGGCTCGGACCTTGATGAGACCGGGGGACGTGGTCAATCCGGCCGCTTGCAGCGCAAGAACCCAGATCGGAAATTCAGCCTCCTCCCACACCTGGGCCCAGGACCATTCGAGGCAGTCGCCACTCCAAGTGAGTCGTTGATGCTCGCGAGCTCTTTCAATGTGTTCCTCCAGCGCTTGCATGCACCACGAAGCGGGCCGCCCGCTATCGACTACGGAATAGAAGAAATTGGCAAGGACCTCGCGTAGTGCCTTTCCGGCCATGAGGACACGACCTGCCTCGCGCTTACCCACGGTGCGTACGAGTCCCAGTGCTTCTGGTCTCTTCAACAGGCCCACCTGCACACTAAAACTCAGAAGATCACCGTAGGTCTTAAGCAGCTCCTCGGCACCCGACTTTCGGAATCGCCAATCCAAAGAGTTCACGAAGTCAAGAGCTGAATGACCGGCTACTAGTTGAAACTTTCTATTTGAAAACAACCCTGCCGAAGGCATCTCTTCCGCCCTTTCGCTGTTTACAGAGTAGTTCAAAATGGTGTACCGTAGCAACCATCTATAGTCGTTTAGATGGTTACCCAGTAAAACGAAGGTTATCTGAAGAGTTTGGAGGTGTCGATGGACTGGAACTGTGAGATCGACGCGATACAGGAGTCGGGGAGCGAGTCGTTCCTGCCCACCGCCGATCCGAGAAACCGGTACCGCCAGATTCTCGCGGATGCGTGTGAGAGAGCTCAGACTTACTTGGCGGACATCAACGACCGACGGGTTGGAGTGACGCAAGGTCAGCTACACGCGATGGAAATCTTCGCCGGTCCCCTGCCCGAGGATGGCTTACCCGCAGCGGATGTATTAAGACTTTTGGATCGGAGCGGGTCGCCTGCCACTATGGCTACGATGGGAGGGCGCTTCTTTGGCGGCGTTATTGGCGGATCTCTTCCCGTGACCGTGGCTGCCCACTGGCTTGCGGACGCCTGGGATCAGAATGCGTGTCTCTACGATATTTCTCCGGTTTCGGCATATATGGAGGAGGTGGTGCTGAGTTGGATCATTGAACTTTTCGGTTTCCCTTCCGGAGCCGCGGGTGCGCTCGTCACGGGCACACAAATGGCCGATGTAACAGGTCTCGCTGCGGCCAGGCATGCACTTCTTCGCCGCGCCGGATGGGATGTGGAAAGTGATGGACTATTCGGGGCTCCGCCGATCTCGGTGATTGTAGGTGAACAGGTACACGCAACCATGTTCAAGGCGCTGGCCTTGCTCGGATTCGGCCGGCAACGGGTGCACATCGTGAATTCAGACTCGCATGGGAGGATGAAAGCTCGCGATATCCCTCGCCTCAAAGAGCCCACGATCATTTGCGCTCAACTCGGAAACGTCAATACCGGCGCGTGTGATCCATTGATGGAGATCTGCGATATCGCTAATTCATCGGGGGCATGGGTGCATGTCGATGGGGCATTTGGGCTATGGGCAGCGGCGGCGCCGGCCCGCAAACACCTGACCTACGGAATGGTCCATGCACACTCGTGGGCAACGGATGCTCACAAATGGTTGAACGTACCGCAGGATTGCGGTATTGCCATCGTCCGCGATGCGGACGCGCTGCGGCAGGCGATGTCTATCACGGCCGCTTATTACGGTCCGCTTACCAAGCGCGAGCCGATGCAATGGTGCCCCGATTCGTCGCGCCGGGCACGAGCTGTTGAGGTCTGGGCCGCGCTTCGAAGTTTGGGGAAGCGAGGGGTCGCTGAATTAATCGAAAACTGCTGTGCCCATGCCCTCGCATTTGCCCGAGGCCTGTGTGATGCTGGCTATGAGGTGCTCAATGAGGTCGTTTTGAATCAAGTCCTGGTTTCTTTCGGGGATGACAAGGTAACCGAGCGCGTCATTGAGGGAATCCAGGCCGATGGCACGTGTTGGTGCGGAGGAACGATCTGGAGAGGCCGCAAGGCAATGCGGATCAGTGTTTCATCGTGGGCGACAACCGCTGCCGACGTGTGCAAGAGCCTTGAGGCGATGCTTGCGGTTGCAGCGCGAGCGAAAAAGTCGGATTAGTAGTACGGTTCACCTCTAGACGTCTACTAGCACACGAAGACTTCTCCTAGGTGACGAGAGCAGCCTTCGCTGCGGGCGGCAGGAAGAGGAAGTGCTTAACACTGCCACATCGTATGACGGTTGAATATACCGAGTTTACGGCATGCGACAGGCTTGGCGTCCCGCTTTGACCGTTACAGTGCAGCTTTGTAGTTTCCGCGTAATGCGACCTAGTACATTTCGGCTGACCGAAAAAGGGTCCTTTGTGAAACTGCGCCATGATCAATTCGTGAACTGCAGAAAAATGGCCCTTCCGACAGGAGCGTTTGGTTATTCTCATTCAACGGAGGCATGTGCTTATGAAAAACCTGTTCGATGCGACGGTGGCGAATCAGGTAAAGACTCGGCTGGGAAAATTGGGGCCGCAAAGTGAGAGGCGTTGGGGCAAGATGACGGCCGCACAGATGCTGGCACATTGCTCGGTGAGCATGCAGTGGGCGGTGGGAGAAGTGGTGCCCGAAAAGGGAACGCTACCCGCACGTCTGATGGGGCGGCTGGTGAAGCCCATGGTGCTTCGGAACGAAGACCCGCTACGGAAGAATTCGCCGACGGCGAAGAGCCTGATTGTGGCGGACGATCGAGATTTGGGCAAGGAACGGGAACGGTTATCGGGATTGATTGACAAATTTGCGGCGGGAGGGGCGGCGGGATGCACGAAGAATCCGCATAGTTTTTTTGGGAAGATGAAGCCGGAGGAGTGGGCGACTCTAATGTACAAACATCTTGACCATCATTTGCGGCAGTTTGGGGTGTGACCGTCTCAAAAAAGTAGGCTTCGGGACGAAATCGGAAGGCGCTGAAATCAAGGTTTCCAGAGTCCCAAATCCATGTCCAACACCATGGCCCGAGAGTGCAGCAAAAGGCTTTCGGGACCGTGTTTGTAACAGTCCGGAAAGGCTCATTAGTAGCAAGATTAGTAGCATGAAAGGCCTCCGGTCATTCTTTCGTCTTCACGAGACTGCGAGGCTGTCTTGGTTCAGCCTGAACTGGAGAGGCGACCTTCGTTAGCAAGTATTCCGCCTGCGGCTCCGCAGCGACCTGCCAGTTCTCAACATCCGATGGCCCGTGATTCCGACCAAAACCAGACCGGACCAGACCCGAATCGTGAGTGTAATCGCTGAGTGTAATCGCCTGATAACGCCAACCATAATCCCCGCTCTGGTCTCCTCCCCGTTATACTGACTGGACCATGCCCAGCGAGCCTCCGACACTGACCCGTCGCAGTTTCTTCAGCGCTGCTGCCGCGGGAATTGTTTCTAGTCCGATATGGGCGAAGGCCATTACGGCGCGCGTTTCGGATTCCCAGTTGCTCAGCGATATTGAGCATCGCACTTTTTCCTTTTACTGGGAGCGTGTGAACCATAGCAACGGGCTGATGGCAGATCGTTGGTCGACGCCGGCCGCTTGCAGCATCACGGGGACAGGCTTCGCTCTAACTGCCTGGCCAATTGGTGTTGAGCGCGGTTGGATCACACGCAATCAGGCACGAGACATCACGCTGCGGACGCTGCGGTTCTTTGAGCAATTACCGCAGGGCGAACAACGGTCTGGCACCGCGGGCTATCGTGGCTTCTATTACCACCTTATCGACATGGAGACCGGACTGCGGTTGCCAAATTGGGAACTGTCAACGATTGATACCTGCTGGCTGCAAATGGGCATGGCATTTGCGCAAGGCTGGTTCGACCAGGAGGACGAGAAGGAGAAGGAGATCCGTGCACTCGCGCAACATCTGCTGGATCGCACCGAATGGGATTGGATGCAGGCCAATAGCACGGGCGGCAAAGCCATCTCGATGGGCTGGCACCCGGAGAGCGGCTTTATTGAGCGAAATTGGGATGGCTATAACGAGGGCATGGCGCTCTATTTCCTAGCGCTCGGCTCACGGTCTCACCCGGCTAAGGAGGGCGCCTTCGAGGCATGGACTGCGCCCTTCCCAAAATATTGGCGCGGAGAAGGTGCGAACCGCTACCTCTCTTTTGCGCCGCACTTTGCGCATCAATATGCGGCCGTGTGGGTTGACTATCGCGGCATCTATGATGCCACCACCCGCGCGGCCGGGTTTGACTATTTTGAGAATTCCCGCCGCGCCACCTATGCGCAGCGCAACTATGCCATTGCCAACCCCTTGGGTTGGGATGGTTATTCCAAGGACATCTGGGGCCTCAGCGCCTGCGATGGACCAGGTGATCTAGTCATAAATTTCAAAGGCAAGCCGACGCAGTTTTATGGCTATGCGGCCTATGGGCCGAAGGGCATGCCCGACGAGGAAGACCATGGCACCCTTGCCCCCACCGCCGCGGTAGCCTCGATTCCCTTTGCACCCGAGATTTGCATCCCTGCGGCCTGGGCCTTACGCAATTTCCAAGGTGGGCGGCTTTACGGCAAGTACGGTTTTTTCGATGCGTTTAACCCTAGCTTCCGTGATACACATGTCAGCCTTAGGTCAGGCAGCGTTGATGGGCGCTTAGGCTGGGTTGACAATGACTATCTCAGCGACAATCAGGGGCCGATTCTAGGCATGATCGCGAATTACAAAACGGAGATCATCTGGAACGCCACCCGCAAAGTGCCCAATCTGGTGCGTGGTTTGAAGCGAGCAGGCTTTACCGGCGGTTGGTTGAATGGGGCACTCCCGTGAGATTTCCTGCAGAATCGTACGTTACTCCGGTTACTCCAATGATGTGATTATTGAGATCAAAACCGAGCGATGAAGTGTAAGGACCATTCTGGTGCCAGCGGTTCCCAAAACGGTCGTAATCGTATAGCTTTGGCCTGTTGCATTTGCGCTGAGAAGGCGGTTGAAGTCGTCGTAGCCGTAGGTCCAATTTCCGTTCGCGCTGTCGTTAGAGGTTAGAACGTCTCCATTCGGAGCGAACGTGAGGTTGAAGTTATAACGCTGCGTAGAAGCCTGCATCGTGGTCAGAGATTGCAACCACCCTCTAGAAGCGTATGTCCAAGACTCAGTCTTAGCATTTGCACCAAGGGTGTCAGCAAGGCTCGCCGAAGGCGTTGTAAGTTACCGCGGATAGCAAAGTTGACGGAAAAGCTGTACCAGGCCCAGCGAAAAGGATCCTCCTTCGTGCCGGTGCCTTCCTGTTTTCGTTTGTCCTGGCGGACGGGAGACACGGTGTAGATGAGTTTGTTCCATTTTCGAAAGAATCTTTTCTTAAACAGATACCAGCGCTTGCGCGGCCACGAGTAGCCGAGCTCTTCCTCGATAGCCAGACTCAGCTGCCAGATGATTTCGAACCAGCCGTCGCCGTGATCGAATCCCCAGCACATGCAGGTGTGGGTCATGGGAGAGTCGTAGTCCTGATACAGAACGGGGAAGCGCTTCAGCAGCTTTTGTGTCAGTTCGGCATTCATGGTTTCTTAACTGCCGCAGCGCCGCGAATCTCCCCCTGTGGTCTATGTGGAATGAGGAGTAGTTTGTCTCAGAGAAAATGTGATGGAACGGCGAGGATGCGCGGATGCGTCGGATGATGCGTACAATAAGCGTAGATTGAGATGGACGATGCGTCGAAAGGGCGCGTAGAATAAGCGTAGATTATGCGCTATCTATACCAAAACAAGGATTGGCCTCATTTCCGGTGGGACCCGGAACGACTCGTTCCCCATCTGTCGGCGGCTCGCTACAAACAAGGCCTGCTGCTCGGCAAGATGCGGGACCTGGGATACCAGCTGAAGAAGGAAGCCACGCTTGAAGCGCTGACGGAAGAGACCGTCAAGTCCTCCGCGATTGAGGGGGAGGAATTGAATCCGGAGAGCGTCCGCTCTTCGCTCGCTCGCCGCATGGGACTCGAAGCCGCGGGAACGAGCCCTGTGGATCGAAACGTGGAAGGCATAGTGGAGATGATCCTCGACGCGACGGGAAACTACTCCTTGCCACTTACGGAAGAAAGACTCTTCGGCTGGCACGCGGCGCTCTTTCCTACCGGTCGGAGCGGAATGCGAAAGATAACAACCGGTGCGTGGCGAAAGGGTGGAATGGAAGTGGTCTCCGGCCCGGTTGGAAAAGAAAAAATCCATTTCGAAGCTCCCGGACCCAAAGAGGTCGGGCGTGAGATGGAAGCATTTCTGACTTGGTACGAAGACAAGAAGCCCGGTGCTGAACCACTCATCAAGGTCGGCCTGGCGCATCTTTACTTCGTAACCGTCCATCCGTTTGAGGATGGCAACGGAAGGATTGCACGCGCTATCACGGAAATGTCTCTGGCGCGCCTCGAGGACAGCGCGCAGCGTTTCTACAGCATGTCCTCGCAGATCCGGGAAGAACGCAAGGCCTACTACGAAATCCTCGAATCAACGCAAAAACGCGGAATGGATGTCACGGAGTGGCTGGTCTGGTTTCTTGATTGCCTTGCCCGCGCCATCGACAAGGCGGCGGAATTGACTGCCGGCGTTCTCGCTAAGGAAGCTTTCTGGCGGCGTCTCAAAGAGAAAGCGACCGAGCTAAGCGAGCGGCAGAAGAAAATCATCAACCGGCTGCTCGACGGATTCGAAGGCAAACTAACAACGGAAAAGTGGGCAAAGCTCGCGAAGGTCTCGCACGACACGGCGCTCCGTGACATTCAGGATTTGATCCGGAAAGGAATTCTGACGCAGGAAGAAAGCGGCGGCAGGAGTACCGCATACAGATTGATCCTCGAAGAGAGAGTTTAAGGAACGGGAATTGTATGCTCCGCTGCGAATGACCAAAACGTCGGAATCACTCAGGCATTCCGCGAATAATCACGCCACCTGATTTCCACGCCGGGTCGCCTGATCGTCATCATGCTGTTGGGTTACGGCAATCCGAAGATTGACGGCTGCAGTTCTCCGGCAGTACGCCCAGGCGGCCGGGAATAATTAAGAATCGAAAGGGACAGTGGCATGAGTCGTGTCTTCATCACTGGCAGCACGGATGGGCTTGGTTATGCGGCGGCACGAGCCCTGATCGAAGACGGTCATGAAGTTGTTTTGCACGCCCGCTCGCACGAGCGCGCCACCGCTCTCGCGGATTTGGCAAAGAAATCGCTCGGCATCGTGCTCGGAGACCTTAGCAGTGCTGTCGATACGCAATGGATCGCCCAACAGGTCAATTCAATTGGCCGAATGGATGCCGTCATCCACAACGCTGGCATTTATCGCGTCCCCAGCCGGAGTGCAACGGCCGAAGGTCACGCGAAAACTCTCGCGGTAAATACCTTAGCGCCTTACATGCTCACTGCACTCATTGAGCGCCCTGACCGATTGGTGTATCTCAGCAGTGGCATGCATCGCGGCGGTCGTCCTATGCTCAACGACATCGATTGGGTAAAGCGCCGCTGGGATCAGACTCAGGCTTATTCTGAAAGCAAGCTCTACGTCACGGCGCTCACATTGGCCGTCGCTCGTCGATGGCCAGATGTCTTGAGCAATGCAGTCGATCCCGGTTGGGTACCCACCAAGATGGGAGGCGCCGGAGCGACAGATGATCTCGACCAGGGTTACCTCACGCAAACTTGGCTTGCCGTCAGTGACGCAGCCGCCGCCACCGTGAGTGGAGGTTACTGGTTTCACCGTCAACGGCAGTCTCCTGCGGCGGAGGCAACTGACCCTCACTTCCAGGATCAGCTCGTGACCTCACTCGCCAAATTGACCGGAATATCGCTGTTCTAGCTAGCCAGCCTCGGAACTTCAAATTGACTGGAATATCGCTGTTCTAGCTAGCCAGCCTCGGAACTTAGGGAAGGAATCCGTCAACCTCGTTGCTAACCCGGTTGTTTTATCTTCTAGTGCGATGCGTTTTGGCGCGCGCCTTTTTCTTTTGACCTGTTTTTGTGTTCATATCCATCCTCAGCTTCCACGCCGTTCGCAGTGCGCCGGTCAGTACATCCTCGCTCGCTGCCGCTAACCGAACGTGCGTGTGGCCCATCCTGCCAAAGCCGCCGGGAATCGGCAGGAAAATCTCGGGCGCCTCCTCCACAAATGCTGCCTGCTGCTCGGTTGTAAGCATCAGATTTCCATAGCCCTCTCTTTGAGAAGCGAGCGAAGCAAATTTCCTGCCTCCGACACGGAACGCCGGGAATCCAGCGTGGGAGTACTCCTCTACGCCGTCCAAGCTCAGCGCAATCCTTCGAAAATCCGCTGCCCTCATAGACGACTCCATAGACTACGGAGTATCTGACTACCCTCCGATGGCATGAGTCTATGTCTGCGGTTCGAGTCACTCATCAGGATTCAGCAAGGGCGCCGAGGGGTTTTCAGGCAGAGCCAGCAGTCGACGGAAAAAGGCCGTAATCGAGCCTTCTTCGCCAAGATTCTGCGAATAGACCCAGATCGCTCGCGATTTCAACGCTGCTTTATCTAGGTCACCAAATGGGCCAAATGTCAGAGGTGCATTCGGCCGCCAGACGAGCTGCGGTGTGCCCGGCCCAGGGCCGCGCACCGTGACGGCTAGATATTCACCCGCCGGCATCCCGTGTCTAGCGGCGTGAAGGTCTACGACAACGTTCGCAACATTTAAGGTCAGTGCGGAGACATCCGGGCTACGTTGAAGTGCAAACGCAATCATTTCACCCAGCAGGCGGATAAACACCTCGTCCTGCGTGTCAGCCTCCCAGAGAACAGGCGGCGCTCGATATGCATGAACTCATGAGCGCGAACGATTCCATCGAGTTTCATTGTGATGGCGCTGCCCCAATGGTGATGGTCCCACATTTCCGGTACTAGGCGGCAACTGGACAGTTTCGCGATTAGCCGGGCATTGAGAAACGAAGGGGACGTGCCCGGCGAATTCGTTGTCACCCGCTGCTATCCGCGCAGCGCTGCGTCTTATCCCGATGATTCGAAGTACAACGTTGGAGTGGTTCCAAGTGTCCTCCGGAACATGGAGATGAACGCGCTCGGGGTCCTATAACCAGCTTCGAGGGCGGCATGTGTAACCTTTGCTCCGTTCGCCAACAGCCGCATCGCGTGCATGAGGCGAAGCTGTTGTCGCCATCTTCCGAACGACATGCCCACGTCTTCCTGAAACAGTCTTTCTAGTGTTCGCTTGCTTACACCGCTCGATTTACATATTTGTGTTAGTGCATGACGCTTGCCGGGATCGGCCATAAGCGCCTCAGCGGCTCGAGCGGCTCTTGGATCAGAGGGGTGCGGGAGCTGCATCGGAACCAGCTTTATTTTTTCGAGTTGGTCGAGAATCACATCGATCAGATGGCTCTGCCACTGAATGCTGCTCTTTAGCTTCTGGAATGTGCAAACATGAACAATCAGCTCCTTTAAGAGCGGCGACACATTGACAACGCAGCAAGTTCGGGGCAGACCCCCTGCGAGCTGCGGCTTCAAGTACAGGGTTCGAAAGGCGACTGTTCCAGACATCGTGATGGTGTGTGGGACTTTCGCAGGTATCCAGACCGCCCGGTTGGGCGGAACAACCCACGTTCCAACCTTCGTTCGAACAGTCATTACCCCTCTTGATGCATACACAACTTGATCCCGATCGTGAAAGTGCAAGGGACAGACTTCCCCATCGGAATAATCACGGGTGAGCGTTGTGATTTGGCACCTTTTATTGCCAAGTCGATCAAAGAGAGCGGTTTGTCGTTTTTTCGACATCACTTGGCACAATAGCGGAAGTACGCACACGTCATCAAGCCGTAAGTTGGTGTGATAGGGCGGGAAACGGTTCAGCAGCTCGTGTGGTAATTAAGTGGCGCGCCCTTGGCTAAAGACTTTACAAAGGAGGTTGATAATGATCCATTCCAGCATCTCGACAGAAAACCCCACTTATAGAAAGCATGTTTCAGTGCTTGATACAAAGGTGGCCTACGTTGACGTGGGCAATGGCGATCCGATCGTCTTTTTGCACGGGGTCCCCACTCCTTCGTACCTCTGGCGAAATATCATTCCGCATATGATTCATTTGGGCCGTTGTCTCGCACCTGATTACGTTGGAATGGGCTACTCTGCCGCCGCGTCTAATGGGTCATACCGACTGCGAGATCATCAGCGCTATCTCGATGCTTGGCTCGAGACAGTGGGGGTAAAAGATAATGTGATTCTCGTCGTTCATGACTGGGGATCAGCACTCGGATTTAACTGGGCACAGCGGCACGCCGATAAGATCAAGGCTCTGGTCTATATGGAATGCATCGTCCGACCCTTTTATTCGTGGGACGATTGGCCGGACAATACGAAAGCATTCTTTCAGGGGCAACGCTCGCCTGCAGGCGAGGAAATGATTCTCGAAAAGAACCTCTTCATTGAGTACATTCTGCCCCTACGAGGCGTTCCCCAAGATGCGATTGATGTGTATCGCAGATATTGGAGCATTCCCGGACCATCTCGTATGCCAATGCTTGCCTGGACTCGAGAGTTGCCGATCGAAGGCGAACCCAAAGATGTAGTCGAGGTCGTTGAATCCTATGGTCGCTGGCTTTCGACCAGCCCCATACCAAAGTTGTTCATCGACGCCGAGCCTGCCGGCTTTCTGATTAAAGGTCAGCGAGAATTCTGTCGCGCCTGGCCCAACCAGCAAATGGTCACAGTGAAAGGCGCGCATTTCCTGATGGAGGATTCCCCGAACGAAGTCGGCGATGCAATTGCCAGGTTCGTGCAAAAGGTCCTGGCAGGACAGATCGCCCGAGACGAACGCAAAATGAAAAAAGTCGCCTCAGAGTGATAGACCGGTCGTAGATATCGGGTACGTTCTGCCAAACCATTCGGCAGCAGGATGGAAGCTCAGGCCGTGCCCGACCCTTTTGAAATCAAGAATCTCATAATGCGTTACCGTCACGCCAGGTTCGCGTTGGAATGTATCATCATCTCCTGAATAAAATATTATTGCGAATTCGGCGCGATCACCCGCGTAGCGGCGAACGGTTTGGTGCGCCTGCTCCACAGTCTTCACATCTGGGAACGCCGGATCGGCGACGACATAGAACCCAGGGCCCAACATCTAGGCATGTACTTGGTAGGGTAAAGGAAAGTCGAATGTACTCACCTAAGCGTGGAGAGAACCATCTTGCAGTTTGGTTTCTATTCTTAAGGAGTTCGTATGTACGCTCTTGCCATCATTCGCTATCGACGTCCATTGGAAGAAGTGGAATCCTTCAGGGAAGCACATCGTAACTACCTGCTTCAGTTGAAGAAACAGGGTCTCCTGATTGCCTCGGGGCCCTTTGATCCGCATTTTGGTGGGGCCTTGCTACTGCGGGTACCGGACGTGGATGTTTATCAAACACTAGACCGCATTCGCGACGAAGACCCGTTTACGAAACAGAAATTGGCCCAGTACGAATTGCTGGTCTGGACTGTCAAGACGGGTAAAGATGATTTGGACCAAATTCCATGAATCGCACGCATAGCCGGATCACGATTGGCGAAATGCTGACAGTTTCTGGCGCGACTACAGGTTGTAATCGATGACACTGGCACACGATACCGATCGGATCGAGTCGGAGCGACTCATCTTTCGCAGGATTGAACAAGCGGATTTCGAATTCTTTGCTCGTATTCACGCAGATCCAATTGTTGCCCGATATCTTGGGAGCGGAAGAGCACGTTCCGTTCAGGAGTCGCATGCATTATTGGAAGGTTTTTTGGAGACTTACAAGACCTTGGAGCTGGGCCCGCTCGCTGTTCTACGTAAGGCCGATGGAGTCCTGATTGGCCGTTGTGGCCTCAGCGATATGGCACTAGAAATGAATGCGGCATCTGGGAAATTGCCTCGGGTATGGTATCAGCGGTCTCAGATACCTTCGAATACGGAGGTAATTTTTGAACAAGAACTTGGATATACCTTTGACCGAAGTTGTTGGGGCCAAGGATATGCCAGTGAAGCCGCGGCCCGAGTGTTCGAGTATGCATCCTCCACGATGCCGTTTCGACGCATCGTTTCGGTAATTCATCCCGACAATAGCCGCTCAATTAAGATCGCAACGAAATATGGAGCGCGGCAGGAAAGCAATGTGGTGTTGATGGAACAAGAGTTTTTGCGATTCAGATGGCCGGAGCGCGCATCACCTAACAAGAGCGTACCCGCCGCGTAATTGCCGAAGCAAGTTGGAAACTCGAAGAGAAACGGTTGAAACATCTCAGGAAGACAGTCGTCAACCAGCACAAAACGCGGGCGAGCGCAAAGCCCGTTCCGGTTATTCGGCAGCTAGCGGAAATTCTGGATACGTATCGAACTTCCATGGGCAATCCGCAATCGGGTGTGATGTTTTACTCGGGCGCGGCCCAGCACTTCGTAAAACCGGTCACGCGTTTTCCTTTTACCAGCGGCGCGCCCTGGTAGCTCACGTGACGAAGCACGCCGGGCGAATGGCAGACCAGAGCAATCGGTTTGCCGGAAATGTAGAAAGACTCGATCAGGGCAATGGATACCGGGCTTTCTGCGAGGTCCCACATCGGGCCGTGCCCGCCCACATAAAGGACCGTGTCATAATCCTCCGATTTCATGTCGGCAAGCTTGAGCGTCTGAGAAAGCGCCTTTTGTGCCGTCTGGTCCCGTTTGAAGCGGGTCATGGCAGGCGTTTGACGTTCTGGTAAATCGCTCTTCGGATCGACCGGCAGTTGTCCGCCTTTTGGTGAGGCGAGGGTCAGATCCACTCCCGCATCACGGAAAACAAAATACGGAGCTGCGAATTCTTCAAGCCAGAAGCCGGTCTTTCGCCCGGTATTGCCGAGGACTTCGTGCGATGTGAGCACCATCAGTATTTTCATGTTCTTTCTCCTGTTCTTCGTATTCGCAATCCGATTGAGTCGAATGACATCCACCCGATCAGACCAGAAGGCGTCGACCCGAACAATTAGACGATGGTATTGACAATACCTTGGTATCGACTCGGCGGCAGTTGCGGCGGAAGACGAAAGAGCCGATATTGCGCTTGAAGTGGTATCCTCAATCCCTTTTTAGTCCCTGACCGGTACTGCCCGCGGCGAGACTGGGTCAAGAGATCGGCTGATCAACTGAGCCGGCGCGGCGTGCGATTTGAAATCTCCAACGAAGCCAAGTTGAAGACGGACGCTCGCGGGATTTCTCGCGGGAACGGGCCGACGATAGCGTGGTTCAAGGATCCGGCGGGAAATATCTTGTCGGTGCTGGAATCCGCTTAGTGGATCGTATTGGATTACGTCAGAAGTTATGAGCATCTAGCGTGAAGCTGGCATTCCCAGGATTGCGCGAATCTCATGGCGCGCGCTCACGTCCCGTGGCGACCGAGGAGGCCTCTCCAGCCACTTCATGAAATCCGCGAATTTCGCCATAGGAATGCATCTGCCTTGCGCCCAGTGTTACCGCAGATCGAACCAACGGATCTGCAAAGAGCGAGTTTGCTCCGACCGGGACGTTGAGAATCGAAGGCAAGTACACGAGCTTCGTTGACCGTCCTAAAGCGTTTAGCCGATATGCGATTAGCCCCTTTGGTTTCCAAATCAATATGAGAGCTCCGGACTTACGCGCTCTCCCGAACTTTTCCGGGTTTCCACTCCGCGCCCTTCGGAGGTGGTCAAATGCGCCGCGTAAAGAACGGTCCCCGAAACGAGGCGCCACATTGGCAAGAACAGTTCTTATTGTCGATGACAGTCGAATCATACGGCGCACGGTTTCTTCCGCACTCGAGTCCGACGGCTTTGCGGTTTGTGGAGAGGCGAAGGACGGTCAGGAGGCCATCGATCTTGCGGAGAAGCTTTCACCGGACCTGATTATCCTGGATCTATCCATGCCGGTGATGAACGGCCTCGCGGCCGCTCCGCTGCTTCGCAAGTTGGTACCCAAGAGCCCAATCATTCTCTACACACTCTACGCAGGCGATGCCGTTGAGAAAGAACTACAAACAATAGAAGTTGATTCTGTCCTCTCCAAATGCGAGCCACTCTCAAGATTGACGGAAGAGGCGCATGCCCTTCTCGGCGAGTGATTGTGCACACCAACTAGTCCGCTTAGCCGTCAGAGGTCGCTGACCGGACGCGAAGACTGGAGTGGAACGATTGCCCGTACCAGCGTGCCCTCTCCGTCGGAAATGATTTCGAGTTCGCCTCCGAAAGCTTTCACGCGTTCCCGCATCCCCCGCAAACCGACCCCCCCTGTCCCAGGCCCCGCGACTGCCGCGAGTTTATCGCCGGGCATTCCTTTGCCTCGGTCCCGAACCTCCAAGGTAAGTCTTCCGCCTGAGTTGTGAAGAGAAATTGTCGCTGAGGGGCTTTCGGAGTGACGGTGGACGTTCGTAAGGCACTCCTGTACGACTCGAAAAATCATTAGTTCCAGGTCTGGCTGGAAGCGTTGCAGGTCTTCGGACAGTTTCAAGTCGATCGTAATGTGACTTCGTTCTTGGAATCCTTCGATGTACCAGCGGAGACCGACCTGCAGGCCCATTTCGTCAAGCAGAGGAGGATGCAGCAAGTAGGACGTCGTACGCAATTCGTCCGACACGGCCTGGGCAATTTGCTTATTTTCATCGAGCGCGCTTGATAGCTTGGGGTTGACGCTAGCAGCTTCTTTACTCAATGCGGTGAGATTCATCGTCAACGCCGCCAGCGATTGGCCCGTGCTGTCATGCAGTTCGCGCGCGATCCGACGCCGTTCCCGATCCTGGGTCTGCAGAAGGCGGGCCGATAAGCCGCGGACAGATTGCTCCGCGCGTTCCTGTTTCGCAATTCGATCCTCAAGCTCGCGCGTGCGATCCAGGACTCGTTCCTCCAGCTCGATTTTTGCCTTCTGAAGGGTTTCCTGGTGCCGGTTGCGCTCCGAAACCGCCACCGAGACCAGTAAGCTCGTTATTGCAACCACAGTCAGAAAAACTTGCACGATGAGCAGTGAACCGTTAGGGATGGAACCGCCACGCGCAGCGTGAAATGCGCTTGCGACCGCGACGACGGAAAAAGCGAGCACCGCCAAGGCCGCTTCCCGAGGCCGCAATTCAAATGCAGCCCAGACCACAAAGGGAATGCAGATGAATTTCAAAGGGTGGTCCTGGCCTGGGATGGAAACAAAATCACCGAAGACAATTCCACCAACCAAAAGCAGACTGAGCAGCGCAACACCTTGCAACGCCACCTGCCGCGAGCTTCTAAGCACTTCGGTTCGCGAGGACCACAGAAGGAAACATGGAGTTACCAGAATTGCGCCGGCCATGTTGCCGAGCCACCAGGTTAACCAGAGAGATTCCCAATGCCCGCCGCGGTTCAAGTGGGTGAGAGCGAGGCTCGCCGTGCCGATACTGGCGCTCACGGTCGTTGCCACAACGCACGCAAACAGGAAGAATTTGAAGATGCCTTCCGCGCGATCGAAAACGTTGCGTCCATTCGCAAATCGAATGACGAGATAGGCTCCAAGCAGGGCTTCGAGCGTGTTCCCAAAAGCAATGCCAAGTGAACTCAGGATCGATCCGGCTGTAGTCAGATTGACCGCGAGGGCTCCCAGGAAGATGCCCGGCCACACCTTATATCCGAGCAGCAATATCGCTGCCAGCGCGATTCCCGTTCCCGGCCACACGGCCGTGGCACTCGGATGAATGATCGCAAGGCTCAAACCTAGTTTGCAGACGAGGAAATAAACGAAGGCCAGTCCAACAATTCGCCGGAACGAATGGTTGGTTCGTACGTAGTTCCACACGAAGCTGGGGCTGGGGAAGCGCATATCCTGCTACGTTTGTCGGGACACTCGCTATTATAGACCTACAAACGGAGAAGCTGAGGCACTTTTGGGCTCACAAGCTGGCCCGCTTGGGCCAGCATGACGGCAAAGTTCATCCCGAACTCTTTCGGTATAATTTCCGCTGTGAGCCGTCCGCCAATCCTTCTTGGGACCTCCTCGTTCACAGCCGCAGGCTGGGAAGGATCGTTCTATCCGAAGGGAATGCGATCCACGGACTACCTGGCCTTTTATGCAGAGCACTTCCATACCGTCGAAGTGGACTCAACCTTCTACGCTTGCCCTTCTGCACGAACCGTTGCCAATTGGAACGCTCGTACGCCGGAAGGTTTCCTATTCTCGGTCAAGGTCCCGCAGACCATCACCCACGAAAAAGTGTTGCTCGACTGCGATGCCGCTTTGCAGGAATTCTTCACGGCGATGGACCTTCTTGGGCAGAAACTGGGCCCGATGGTTTTTCAATTTCCGTTTTTCAACCGCAGCGTGTTTCGGGACCGGCATGAATTTCTGGACAGGCTGATCCCATTTCTGAAGAAGTTGCCGCACGCCTATCAATTCGCCATCAAGATTCGCAATCGGGATTGGCTTGACGCGGAGCTTGCCAATCTCCTGCGGGATCCCAGGATCGCCCCCGTGCTTCAGGATCGCTTCTGGATGCCCAGTCCGTCGGAGTTGCCGTTCGATCCGATTACCGCGGATTGGACCTACATTCGCTGGCTGGGAGACCGAAAGAGCATCGAAGAGAAAACGACCACGTGGAATGAAACCGTCGTTGACCGCACCGAGGAATTGACGAGTTGGGTGGACGATGGTCGCCGACCCGTGACCCGAGTAATGGTTATTGGCGTACGCGTAGACTATGACGCCGCGTTTCTTCATCTGGTAGCAAAAGAGCAGTTCCGAAATTTATGGCAAGCAA
>DATDFA010000060.1:0-115344 GCA_036522855.1 Candidatus Acidiferrum sp.
GATCGTCGTGGCGATCATTTTGATCATCGCGGCGATTGCCATCCCGAACCTGCTCCGTTCGCGTATGGCGGCCAATGAAGCGTCCGCGGTCGGTTCGCTGCGTACGATCAATACGGCTGCTGTAACGTATTCGTCCACGTACCAGGCCGCTGGTTATCCGACGACGCTCGCGGAACTGGGTCCAGCAACGTCTGCGACATCCGCCACGGCGGACTTGATTGACAGCGTTCTGGCAAGTAGCACGAAGAGCGGTTATGCGTTCGTCTTCACTGGCACTGGTGGCGGCCTGCCGAACACCGGCTATACGGTTACCGCGGGACCGACAGCGCCAGGCACCTCAGGTCAGAGCACCTTTTACACTGACCAATCTGCCGTGATCCGCAAAGACCCGACTGGAACTGCGAACTCGGGCAGCGCTCCGTTGCAGTAAGCCCTGAACGGAGACTAGATTCGCGAAGGCACGGAGTTATACTCCGTGCCTTTTTATTTGGGAGAAAGAACCGCCATCATGGAAGCTCATGACGGAAAATGCTTTAAGAATGTTCGGATGACCTAAATGGTCTCCCTCCGGTCGGCAAACGGTTCGGCTGATTATCTAAGTGCCACAGAATCAGGAAGAAGCGAAGCCAGAGTTCTCGAAATTGGCCCCTAATATGCTCCCAAGTTCACGGGATCAAGCGGCATCATGCACGCCCAGAACGGACGGAGTGAGTTCCTATGAAGCGTCGACAGCAGGGTTTTTCGCTCATCGAGTTATTGATTGTGGTAGCGATCATTTTAATCATCGCTGCGATCGCTATTCCAAACCTCTTGAGGGCCCGTATGCAAGCCAACGAGGCCTCTGCTGTCGCTTCCATTCACGCGATCAATACCGCCGAAATCTCGTACTCTTCTGCGTTTCCTACGATTGGATATACCGCAAGCCTTGCCAACCTGGGCGACGGCGGCACGAGTCCCTGTCCGGGCTCAGCCACCGCCTCTTGCTATATTGATTCGAATCTTGCGGGAGGCACGAAAAGCGGTTACGCCTTTACTTATCAAGCCGACACTTCTGCCACCCCTACGCTTCGTTATACCCTTCACGTCGATCCGGTCAATCGCGGAATTTCTGGCCAGCGCAGCTTTTATTCAAGCGATGGCAACATAACGCGTTACAACCCGAGTGGCGCCGCTGGTTCCGCAGACTCTCCACTACAGTAAATTATTCTGGGTGCTAGACTCAATTCATGAGATTGGGTCTAGCCTTAATTCTGGCCGTCACTTTTCCTACCGTACCCGATCCCGAAAACGCAACGCAAGCTACTGCCCTTATAAAGAAGTTTGAAGCAGCCTACCGCTCATCCAAAACTCTGCGCGCCAATTTTCTCGAACGATATTTTGACAATGGCAGAGAGGTTCGCTCCGAAGCAGGAACGGCATATTTCGCCAAGCCTGGCAAAATGCGTTGGGAGTATGCCTCACCCGAAGCGAATCTCTATCTTGTGGATGGGAAATGGTCGTGGTTCTATGTTCCGGGCGATCACACTGTAACCCGCATTCGCGCCAAGGAAAGCTCTGACTCGCGAACACCGCTTGCGCTACTGGCAGGAGAGATGAAGGTGTCAAGAGTTTGCCGGAGTGTCAACCTCGATCGCTCCTCCAAGCCGACCCGCCCTCAGGGCGTCGTACTGCGCTGCAATTTGCAGGTAAATGATGAGGCGGTTCCGACCGGCTTAGGGACACCGAGTAGTCCCGCGAGTTCGCGCGATTCGTATGCGCTCTTCGAGCTGAATCCGGAAAATGGAGAACTGTTTCGCGTCCTGGTTGTCGATCCGGGTGGCGTACAGGTTGAATTCCAATTTTCCAATTGGGAGTTCGACCCGCACCTCGAGGCTTCCAAATTCAAATTTTTGCCATCAAAGGGAGTAGCTATTGTCGACGGGGACCTTGGGTCTTCTGAGTCTCACGGCCGAAAGCCGTGACGTTTCACCGATCGTTTACGTAATGTGAACTTTTTCGATAGCCGGTGCGTGCAGCCCGCGTAGGCGCGGTATATGCTTGGGAAACGGCCAACCCTTCCGGCCTATCCTGTATATTTTTAGATGAGGTACACTGAGAAGCATGGGTGAATTTGTTTGCCGCGTGGCTGACGCCAACGGCCGAGTGTATTCGCACGTCGAGGCTGCAGGGACGCAAGCGGAAGCGCGTCAGAAACTTGCCGATCGCGGGCTATACGTGTACTCGGTGGAAAATCGTGGCGGGGTGCTTGGTAGCGTCCTGCAACGTAGCAGTACCCGGCAGGTAGGCGGCTCTGATTTTTTGATCCTGAATCAGCAGTTCAATACCCTCATTAAAGCGGGTCTGCCGATCCTCCGTGCGTTGGATTTGCTTACCGAGCGCGCCGCCAGCCCAAAGCTGCGCCCGATCATCGCCCAGGTCCGCGATCGCGTTCGCGAAGGGAAGTCGCTTTCCGAGGCTGTTCAGGAAGCTGGCGTATTTTCCAAGGTGTATTCGACAGCGATTTTGGCAGGCGAAAAGAGCGGCAACCTGTCCGGCGTTCTTGATTACTACATCGCGTACCAAAAAGTCAGCACTGGGGTGCGCAAGAAAATTCTGGCCACGCTGGTTTATCCGACTTTGCTGGTTACCGTGGCGACTTTGGTGGTGTCTTACCTTGTGGCGTTCGTAATCCCAAAATTTGCTCTGCTTTATCGAGACATGAACGTCGAGTTGCCGACGGCCACCCGCATCCTGATTGCTCTTACCGTGGATTACCGGCCGATTATTCTCGGACTGCTGGCGGCTCTGGTGCTGGTCGGCCTGGGAGTTTTTGCGTGGTCCCGCTCGGAAAATGGTGGCGCCACGTTTGACCGCTTGAAATTCAGGTTACCTCTGATTGGTGACACCAGTCTGAAATTCCAGGTGGCGCAGTTTTGCCGTACCCTGGCGACTCTGCTCACTGGAGGAACTCCCTTGGTGGCAGGTCTGCAGACCGCTGCTGATGCCATGGACAGCCCGCTTCTGCGGGGATCGATTAGCCGTGCCACGCAAATGGTCCGCGAAGGGGATTCACTGAATTCGGCTTTGGCGGCCACGCAGATTATGCCGCCGCTGGCGCTCGACATGATTGAAGTCGGGGAATCCAGCGGAGCGCTCTCGCCCATGTTGACCAGCGTGGCGGAATTTTATGAGGAAGAAGTAAACATCAAGCTTTCCGCGATGGTTTCTATGATTGAGCCGGCAATTCTGATATTCATGGGGATGCTGGTGGCATTCATTCTGATTTCGCTCTATTTGCCGATCTTTTCGTTTTCAATCACCGGGGCAACCGGCCACTAGGACATTATGGCAACGGCGCAAGACAATCCAGCCATCTCCGCCAGCGCTTTCTCTGCGGAAGAGCAGCACGACCGGGACAACGCGCGACGCCTGGCAGAACGCTATCGCGTTCCCTTTATCGACTTGCGCGAGCAGAGAATCGATCCGGAACTTTTCCGCACCATTCCAGCGGACTTGATGTTCCGCTATAACTTCGTCCCGCTCGAACAGCACAACAATGTTCTGGCGATTGCCGCTGCCGATCCCAGCCTGGTGTTGCTAAGTGACGAACTAGCGTTGTTGCTTGGGAAAAAACTGGCTCCGCGCGTTGCCACCGCCAAGCAGATTGGCGACCTGTTGAAGCGTACCGAGCAGTCGCAACGCGTCCTGGAGCAAGCGACCGAAGCTTTTACGCTGCAAGTCACCAAGGCGGAAGAGGACACGGAAGAGACGATCTCTGGAGATCGGCTGACGCGCGACACCACTGGCAGCCCGGTCGTCAAACTTGTCGAAACCGTGATTTTCACTGCACTCGAACGGCGCGCCAGTGACATCCATATCGAAGCACGCGACTCTGAGGTTGCCGTTAAGTACCGCATCGATGGTGTGCTCCAACATGCCATGCAGCCCATTTCCAAGGACTGGCACTCCGCGGTGATCTCCCGCATTAAGGTTCTCAGCGACCTGGACATTGCGGAACGCCGGATTCCGCAAGACGGCCGCTTTCGCGTCAAATACAAAGGCCGTTTTATTGACTTGCGTGTTTCCATCATGCCGGCGAGCCATGGCGAAGACGCGGTCCTTCGCGTTCTCGATAAAGAAACGCTCTCTGAAAAATTCCAAAGCCTGAGCCTGGACGTGGTGGGCTTCTCGCAGGAAGAGATGGCGCGGTTCCGCCGTTACATCCGCGAGCCTTATGGGATGGTGCTGGTCACCGGTCCGACTGGCTCGGGCAAAACGACCACGCTCTATGCCGCCATCAACGAAATCAAATCCGATGAAGACAAGATCATTACTATCGAAGATCCGGTGGAATATCAGCTTCGCGGCATTACGCAAATCCCGGTGAACGAGAAAAAAGGCCTAACGTTTGCGCGCGGCTTGCGCTCTATTTTGCGCCACGACCCTGACAAAATCATGGTTGGCGAAATTCGCGACCAGGAAACCGCGCAAATCGCAATTCAGTCCGCCCTGACCGGCCACTTGGTATTCACCACTGTTCACGCCAATAACGTTACCGACGTCATCGGGCGCTTCATCAACATGGGTGTTGAGCCTTATAATTTTGTCTCGGCTTTGAATTGCATTATGGCGCAGCGGCTGGTGCGCATCATTTGCCCGAATTGCAAGCGCCCTAAGAGGACTTCGGCGGAAGAACTCCGTGAAGCCGGAATGAAGCCTGAAGACGGACAAAGCGCGCAGATCAGCGAAGGCGCGGGGTGCCTGGAGTGCTCCGGCACGGGGTATCATGGGCGTACTGCCATCTGCGAATTGCTGGACCTTTCCGACCGCATTCGCGAGATGATTATCGATAGACGGCCGACTTCGGAAATCAAGCGCATCGCTCGCGACGAAGGCATGATTACTCTGCGAGAAAGCGGTCTGGCTAAAGCGAAGCTTGGCATTACCACGCTGCGCGAAATCAATAAGGTGACGTTCGTTGACTGAAACTGGCGCATACCGGCAAGGCATCTACAAGAGCGATTTGGTTCGCCGCGTCGCTCTTTGGCTGGAAGCTCAGCCGCATCCTCCGATTGCCGTGGAGATTGCTCCCGATCGCATTTCCGGTGCGCGATTCACCCGTACCGGCGCGCTCGACGGTTTCGCCGTAGAAGCTCTGCCACCTGGCGCGATCGTTCCCTCCGCGGTTGAAACAAATATTGTAAATGGGGCCGCGGTGCGCATCGCCATGCAAGGAATTTGCGATCGCCTTCGAGCCAAAAACGAAGTCGCCGCGTTGCTGCTCCCAGACACCGTCATTCGCGTCTTCGTGCAGCATTTCGACCAGTTCCCGCGCAGCCCCAGGGAAGCCATCCCGATGCTGCGCTGGAAGCTGAAGAAGAGCGTTCCGTTTGAAGTTGACGAGACGCTCATCTCCTACATGCGGCAGGCGCCGCGCGAGGGCGGTGTGGACGTGGTCACCGCGCTTGGCCGTTTGCGCATCATTCGCGAATACGAAGCGGCCGCCGAGCAGTGCGGTCTACAAGCTGGCGTCGTGCTGAGCGCGTCGCTTGCCGCGGTCGCCCTGTTGGCGGATCAACGGCCAGCTCTGCTTGCGCGCGTCTCTGGCACTTCGCTGACCACCGCTATCGTGCGCGAAGGCGTACTTTGCGGCTACCGTTGCACGGACTTGCCGGCGCAGGTGGCGCAGCTCACTCCGCAGATGCTGCTGGAGGAAATCTATCCAGTCGCGGCGTATTATCAGGATACTTGGCAGGAAGGCATTCAGTCCGTTCGCGTCGCCGGACTGGGCGCCCGGCTGCCCGAATTTGTAGCGCCGCTCGAAAGCGAATTTCATTGCGAGGTACATTCTCTGCTGCACACCGCAATTTCAGAGGGTCGCGTTTCCGCCGATGCGCGCCCTTTGGCTGAACGCGAACTGGAAGGTCTGGTCGGCTGGATGATGCAGAAGAACTGAACGAGTAAAGGGAAGAATCCACCGCATGCAGGTACGTTTAAATATCGCGACGAAGCCGCTGGAATCGCACCGCCGGTTCTTAGCCGGCGCCGGCCTGGTAGCGCTGTTGGGCGGAATCATTTTCCTGGGATTTGGCTGGCACGTTTATTCCACACTGCGTGCGCAGGAAGTGCTGCGGCACAAGGAAGAAGACAACAATCGGCGCGCCGCACGATTGCAAGAGCGCCGCAAGGAGCTCGATGATTTTTTCTCCAGACCGGAAAACGCCAAGCTCAAGGAACGCGCCGCCTTTGTGAATGGAATCATCGACGAACGCAGCTTCGATTGGACGCAAATGTTCATGGATCTGGAAAAGATCATGCCGGTCGGCGTTCACGTGGTCAGTATTCAGCCGCAGCTTGAAAAGGGCCATATGTTCGTCCGGCTTACGGTTGCCGCGAACACGGACGAATCCAAAATTAAATTCTTGCACGCGATGGAAGATTCGACGGCATTTTCCAACGTTGAACTTCTCAGTGTGCGCACCATGCAGAATAGCGCTGACCAGTCTTTGGAATTAAACGCGATTTATGTGAGGAGCTGATGGACCGCTCGTTTTCAGTCAAGAGGCGGATGATTATGATCGGGCTCGGTTTGCTGCTTGCTGCGGACCTGGCGCTAGCCGGCTATAGCTGGCAGACTTCCACGGCCCTGCGCACGCCCATGGCTCAACTCGAAGCGGAATCGCACAAACTCGGATTGCTGAACGCCGACATCGAGCGCGCGGAAAAAAACCGTCACGATTTGCCGGCCACCATCGCCGATTACGAACGCTTTGATGCTTCCCTCCTGCCCGCCGCCACCGGCGATTCCGCCATCACTGCGGAACTCGATGAACTTGCCAAAAAGTCTGGTCTGCAAATTCAGTCATTGAGTTTTCGTTACAAAGAAGTGCCTGGACGGAATTTGACTCAGGTGGATGTCGATACCGCGGTCAACGGCGACTACACTAACATTGTGAAGTTCATGAATAGCCTGCAGCGCTCCAAGAATTTCTACATTGTGGAATCGCTCAACTTGCAGGCCGAAAGCCAAGGCGCAGAGGCTGGGAAGATGCGCATCGGCTTGCACATGAAGACTTATTTCAGGAATTCCGCATGAAGCCGCAAAAACAAATCATCGTGCTGTTAGTCCTGGTTGCGGCGGCCATAGGCATCTGGTTCTGGAATAGCCGGCAGACTCCCGCGCCTGCGGGCGCAAGACTGGTCACCGCCGGGTATTCACCCATGACCGGCGAGATCCCGCCGCTGCAAGGGTGGAAAATCGATAGGGTCCGCAAGACTGAATATAAGAGCAGTGGCCGCAATCCCTTTAGCGCCGTGCCTCCTCCGCCTCCCGCTGCAAAGGTGCCGCAGCCAGGCGACGCCAATTATGTCCAGCCTGCTCCGCTTCCGCCGCCTCCGCTCGAACTGCCTCCTAATATGAAGTTTTACGGCTATGGCACAGTTCCTAACGGCACGGCCCGCCGCGCATTCCTGACGGACGGAGATGAAGTCTATATTGTTTCCGAGGGCGACATTTTCCTGGGCCGTTATCGCATACTCAAAATTGGCAATGCCACCATCGAATTTGAAGAACTCTCTTCCGGACGCCAGGGGAAAGCGAACCTGGAAGATGCCGGGCCAACCGCATGAAATTCGTCGCAAAAAAATTTGTCCGGCGCCGTAACCATCGCCGCGGCGACGGCGGTTATGCCATCCTCCTTATTCTTTTCTTCCTTACCCTGCTGCTTCTAACGACAATCTCTGTCGCTCCCAACATTCTTACCGCAGGCCGCCGCGAAAAAGAAACGGAAATGATCTGGCGCGGCAAACAATACATTCGTGGAGTGAAACTTTACTATCGTAAGACCGGGAAGTTTCCCACAAAGATGGACGATTTGATCAAGCCTCAGCTGGGCAACTTGCGATTCATGCGCAAGGCTTACAAGGATCCGATGAACGCCAAAGACGGCGAATGGCGCCTCATCTATGTAGGGCCGTCCGGGCAACTGATTGGAAGCCTCAAGCCTCCACAAACCATTCAAATGTCGGGGCTAGCTGGAGCAATGGGACCGGTCCCTGGAACTCCCGCCGCGCAGCTGGGTGCGCAATCTGCGGCTGGCCAGGGCTTTGGGCAGGGGCTGGGACAAGCTGTTGGCCAAGTTTTTGGAAATGCTGGCGGCGCCAATAGCGCCTCTGCCGCGAATCCCGGCCAGTCGAACGCCGGTAATGCTCAACCAAACAATGGCGGTCAGCAGGCCAATGGATCGATTGATGCCAACGCGAATCCTCTGTCGGCGACCGGCACGACCGCTACAGATGCTTCTGGCACCCCCAACGACGCCGCGAGTGAAGCTGCAAACGAAGCGTTATTAGCGTCCGACCCGACCACGGTGATCGGTGGCAACATCATCGGCGTCGGCAGCAAGGTCAATCACAGCTCGATATATGTTTACGAGAAAGCTAAAAATTACAAACAGTTTGAATTTATCTGGGATCCTTCGAAGGACGCTATCGTGATCGGCGGCGCGGGACAGCAGATCGGGACTCCGGCGGGACAGCCCGGGCAATCAACGCCATTCGGGACGTCACCAAATTCCAATTCAAATCCAAACTCGCCGACTCAGCCTCAGCCTGGTCCGCCGGAAACAACAGCCCCGCCACAACCCTGATCGCAGGGATTATTCTCCGACGTTCTTTGCTTCCGCCTTCGCCTCCACCTTCGTTTCTGGCTTGGCGTCACCTTTGGATTTTCGCTGTGCATAAGTTTTGCGAATCGCCCGCACATAGGAGATCGTCTCGTTGTACGGCGGAACTCTGCCATAACGCTGCACCGCGCCCGGGCCGGCGTTGTATGCCGCGAGAGTGAGCCCCAGATCGCCTTGATACCGCGACATCAACTCGCCTAAATAGCGGGTGCCAGCGTCGATATTTTGTGCGGGTTCAAAAATATCCTTCACTCCCAGCCGGGCTGCGACCGTCGGCAACAACTGCATCAGTCCGCGCGCACCCCGGCGCGAGATCGCCTTCGGATTGAAGTTCGATTCCGCGACAATCACGCTGAAGATCAGGTCTGCATCCACATTGTATTTCGCGGCAGCGCTTCGGATCAGTTCTCCATAGGGCGATTGCTCCAGCGGCAATTTGGGAGCGGCCACAAAAATTTCTTCCGGTTCAATCGCCACCACTTCGCTTGCCGTGATCTCCGCCGAGCCGCCATTCACCTGAATGCGATAGCGCTCGCCCACAAGCTGGTACGCAGTCACGTTCAGCCGGGCGCCGCTGCGCAAAACAAAATAGTCCGCGCGCGATCTGGCGGAACATGCGGCCAGCAACAGCACGCACAAGACGAAGCGCATTATACGCATGAGGCCGCTGCGTTCAGCGCAAACCGTTCGATCGCTGCCGCCACTCCGTTCTCGTCGTTGGAATGTGTTTCATGCCAGCCATAACACTTCAATTCTGGCACGCAGTTTTGCATCACCACAGAAATTCCCGCGAACTCCAGCATTTCAATGTCGTTGTGATTGTCGCCGATGGCCAGAATCTCGTCACGTTGCAAACCCTGCAGCGTAGCCCATTCGGCAAGCGCCGCGCCTTTCGTGCATCCGGCGGGCAATACATCCAGCATCGCAAAATCTCTCGAAGCATACCTTGTCGCAGCCAGCTTCATTTCAGGCGCCAGTTCCATTCCGATCAGTAACTGTTCGACCGCTTCCATTTCCGCAACCGTGCCGGAGAACATCACCTGCAGCGGCGCTTCGGTCAGACAGGATTCGAGCGGCGACACAATCCCGATAAAGTCCAAATTGCGAGAATAATATGCATAACGAATCGAGTCGTCCCGGTCCAACCTTTCGAGAATCAGCTGATTTTCCCTGGGCCGGTCGAAAATCACAGCCGCCCCACTACGCCATTCCCGCGCTGCTTCGAGAACCGATTTCGCTGCTTCGATCGAGAGAAGACGTTTCATCCGTGTCTGACCGTCGCTCGACCGGATTAGACCACCATTGTTCACAATCATGGTGATCGGGCAAGCCAAATCCTGCGCCACCGGCAGCGCAAAATCGTACCGCCGCCCGGTCACCAGCGCCACTTCAATTCCGCGCCGCACCGCTTCTTGAACGGCAATGCGATTTGCGTCCGGCACGTGCCAGCCGCTGTTAAGCAGGGTACCGTCGATGTCGAGGGCGATGAGCCGAATAGGCATATTGCTATTTTACCGCGTCTTTACGCCGACTAGCCCCGCTCTTATCGCCTGTGTGACAAAAATAACCCAAAAGTCGTGTGCTAGACTGCTTTGAATATGGCCACCAGGCGGCTCTATTATGACGACTCTTTCCAGGACAATTTCAGCGCGCAAGTGCTGAGCTGCGAACCGTTGACCGAAGCGGAGGATGGCGGGTTCGGACCGCGTTGGGGCGTCATCCTCGATCAAACGCTGTTGTATCCCACCTCTGGCGGACAGCCACACGACCTTGGCAAACTTGGCGATGCCAACGTGGTGGATGTGCGCGAAAAAGACGATGATCGCATCGTTCACTTCGTGGACCGCCCCGTTCCCGCGGGCCGCATCGATGGCTGCATCGATTGGCCGCGTCGTTTCGACCACATGCAGCAGCACACCGGCCAGCATCTGCTTTCCGCGGTTTTTCAGGAGCGCTTCGGGTTGGTAACCGTTTCTTTCCACCTCGGCGAAACCGCCAGCACCATTGATTTGCATGGGCCGCAGCCAACGTCGTCGATTTTGCAGGGCGCGGCGCGCGCGGCAAATGCCGCGATTTTTGAAGACCGCGAAATAGCGGTTCGCTATGGCGCCGCGGAAGAGTTTGCCGGGCAAGGCATCCGCAAGCAGGTTGATCGCAAAGGTATTTTACGCGCCATCGAAATCACTGGTATCGATTTGCAGCCATGCGGCGGAACGCATTTGCGTCACACCGGCCAGCTTGGGTTGATTTTAATTCGTGGCTGCAACAAGATCCGCCAGGACTGGCGCGTGGAATTCGTCTGCGGCCGCCGCGCGGAAACTGCTGCTCGTCAAGATGCCGAACTCCTGGCGCGGCTTAGCGCGCAGCTAAAATCCGCGCCGCAGGATCTGAGCGCATCCGTCGAGCGATTGCTGCGTGAAAGGGAAGCGTCGGCGAAACGATTGAAAACTTTTCTGCCAAAAGTGGCGGAAGCAGACGCCGCCAAGCTCCTGGCATCAACAACCGCGTCAAAACAAGGCGCTCGCGTTGTAGCGGAATTATTCGAAGGTGTCGAACCAGATTATCTTCAACATCTGGCTTCCGCGCTGGCGCAAACCGAAAATGTCATCGCGCTGCTCGCGGACAAAAAGACCGGTCACCTGGTCTTCGCGCAAAATCCCAAAGCCGGCAAAGACATGAATGCCGTGCTCAAAAAAGTATTCGAACAGTTCGCCGGCAAGGGCGGCGGTACAAAAGACTTCGCGCGCGGCGCACTAACCGGCTCATCGGATAGCCAACAGGCGTTAGTTCTGACGCAAAAATTAGTTTGACGACAGGTAACTGAGCTTATCGGGGAATCCGGCGATTCGACGGGTATCCCGTCCGCGAGCCGCCGCAACCGCCCCGTTCATTTTTTATGCGTAGTGAGAGGTTTTAGACAGTGGCACGTTTCGCGAAAGATGCTCGAGCATTACAGCCATGCGAGGATGGCCGCGAAGCGGAATGCGGTAGAGGCGCTAGGAAAGTTGGGTCACAGTACAGTCACAGCACAAAACCGGCTTTTTGAGGAGGACAACATTCCGCAAATGCTTGAAAACATTGGTGGACGAGACCGGGGTCGAACCGGCGACCTCATCGTTGCGAACGATGCGCTCTCCCAACTGAGCTACTCGCCCACGAGCAGCAACTCAAGTTTAACAAAGGACGTGAGCGTTTCCAACACGCCAAAGGCATCGACTTTCCAGCCGTGCCATTGTCTGCGGCGTGTTTGCCGGCGTTCCGGCTTGCTCTCGATTCTGAGGATTCTAAAATTGGCGCTTTATTTCTAGCGGTGCAACAGATGCCAGAGTGGCTTAACTACGGCCAGCGCCGCCAGAACCGCTAACACCGCCAGGAGTAGTTTTTCTTCTGAACCTTCGCGCTGCGCACCCATACACACTTTCAAGCGCCAGGCTGGGCAGGCTTTCAAAAATCTAGTTACGGTCCGGCAAGCTGGTTGCCGGACGATTCAGATGCTGGAACCTCTCAGGGCTGAGTGATCGCGTTGCCGGCGCGCTGCGCCACGATCTTCCGCGCGTTCTGATACAAGGCTCGCGCTTGCGGAATGGCTTCTTCGCCCTTCTGCACTTGGGGATCGGCCTCCAACAGAACCTTGAAGCCATCCTGCATGCCGAAGGTGGACATAAAAACTTCCTGCTTGATCTTGCGCTTGATCCAGTCCTGATTTTCCGCGATTTCCGATTCTGAGAAACGCACGTTGTGTTTCGTCAGATAGTTGCGGAACTGGTGCATCACTTCATCATCTACCGTAAATTCATGAGTAATCGTTGGCCGGCTACCCAGATAGAAACGCGTAAATCCACCGACGCCCGCTTCGGCGGGATAGAAAACGTCTGCGCGGAAAAGTTCCTGTTCAAACTTCGTATATTTCGGAGAAGGCACGACGATGTCGGGAGTGATTCCGCCGCCACCTGTTACCTGCCGCCCGCTGTCGGTAAGCTTGATTTCCGTCGGGTGCTCGGGGACTTTGCGTTCGTAGTGATATTCGTACAGCGAAATCGTTTTGTAATCGCGCTGAATCAGCCGCCCGCTTGGCGTGTAGTAACGCGCCGTGGTAAGCGCCAGGCCGGTATTCTCACTGAGCGGCTGTACTGTCTGAACCAAGCCCTTGCCAAAAGTGGTTTCGCCCACAATCAATCCGCGGTCGTGGTCCTGTACCGCGCCGGAAACAATTTCGGTTGCCGACGCGGAATTGTTGTTCACCAAAATCACCAATGGCGTGGTAATGCCTTGATTCCCGCGCACCGCGCGATAGCCGCGATTCGGCGAGTTCCGTCCGTGGTGGGAAACGATCAGCTGATCTTTCTCCAGAAACATGTCGCTGACTGCCACCGCTTCGTTCAGGAGTCCGCCCGGATTTCCCCTCATATCGAGAATCAATCCGTCCAGGCTGCTGACATTCAGTTGCTTGAAAGCTTCTTCAATTTCGCGGTCCGTAGTTTCATTGAAAGAGGACAGCCGGATGTAGCCGATGCCAGGCTTGATCAAGAACGCGGTATCCACGGAATGACGCGGAATTTCGCCGCGCGTGACGGTAAACGAAAGCTGTTCAGGGTAGCCTTCGCGGGTTACCACGATCCTAACGACGGTCCCCTTCGGACCCTTCAGTAAGTCCGCGACTTCTGTTGTGGAAAGATTATCGGTCGGCTTGTCATCCACCTTGACAATCATATCTCCCGGCCGGAGTCCGGCATTGTATGCGGGCGCTCCCACGTATGGCGCCATCACTACGGTGTGGTTCTCGCGGGGAGCTACAATCATGCCTACCCCATAATACTTACCATGCTGGTCTTCACGGAGCAGCGCAAACTGACGGGCATCAAAAAAGCTGGAGTGAGGGTCGAGCACGCGCAGCATTCCGGGGATTGCCCCCTGGTAGACTTCTTTGTCCACGTCCACCGGCTCGGCGTAGTTTGCTTGAACCACGTCCAAGACTGTGGTGAATTCGCGGACCGAAGATTGATTGTCTTCCGCGGATGTGGATGTGGCGCGCACCGACGGCCCGTAAATCCAGCCAAATAGGGCAGATGCGACCAAGACGGTGAAGATGACTACGAAGCCGCGACGATTCTGGTTCATCCTTGCCTCACGCGACAGCGACTTTATCCCCTGAGAGTTTTCAGTATATCACGGCCGCACAAAAAGACTGGTTTGACAGTGTCTTGTACCCTTTCTATGATGCCACAGAGGCGTCTCGCGGCTACACACGACCTTTCATGTTCAGCGTTCCCCATTTGGTGGTCATTTTCATCGTGGTGCTGGTGGTATTCGGGCCCCACAAACTGCCCGAACTGGCCCGCAGTCTGGGCAAAATGATGGCCGAATTCCGCAAAGCATCCACCGACTTCAAGATGGCCTTTGAAGAGGAAATGCGTACCATTGAGCGCCAAGCCCGGGAGTTGGAGTTTAAAAAGGCTCAGGATGCCGCTTCAACAGCTGCAAGTACCGAGCAATTGCAGCCTGCCACGCTCGGAACGCCCGCTGAAGCCGAGACACCGCGTATTCTGCCGGGAATTGTTCCTACGGAACGCGGGGCGGTCCCGGAGCCGCTGATTTCGCCGGTCACGGAGGCGATTTCGCGCGAATCGCACTTCCCGGACGAACCCGTGGCCCCTGCCGAACCACCCGTCACGGAAGGAACACCTGCCGCGGACCCGGATTTTCCGACGTCGGGTTCCACAGAGCCCGGCGAATTGCCCGCCCATGACCACTGACAGCCAGCTTGAGACAAGTTCATCCTCCGCTGTCACGCCTGACCCGGAAACCGGCGGGCAGATGACGTTTTTCGAGCATCTGGTCGAACTGCGCAAGCGCATCATCAATTCGCTGCTGGCAATTTTGGTGGGCGCAATGATCGGTTGGTTTGCCGCGCCGAAGTTCGTCAACTTCATCGTGGTTCCGATTCAGACGGCGTTGCGAGCGCACAAGCTGGATGAGCATCTTGTCTACACCGGGCCGACGGACTACTTGAGCCTGCTGATCAAACTGAGTATTTATCTGGGAATCGTGTTGGCGTCTCCCGTGATCCTGTATCAGATTTGGTTGTTTGTGGCTCCGGCGCTATACCGAAATGAAAAGTCCGCGGTGACAGGATTTTTGTTTTCAACTGTCTTTCTGTTTCTCGCTGGAATCGGGTTTGCCTATTTTCTGGCGCTGCCGCACATCTTGAATTTTCTGGTCGGCTTTCAGGGGCCGGTAGTTCCCCTGATCAAGATTGACGATTATTTTGATCTGGTATTTTTGGTGATTGTCGCGTTGGGCTTGGTGTTTGAATTGCCCGTGCTCATTTTCTTTCTGACGCTTTTCGGAATCGTGACACCAAAATTTTTGATCAAGAATACAAAATATGCAGTTCTCGTAATCACCGTAGTGGCGGCGATTGTTACGCCGACTCCGGATGCCGTCACGATGCTGCTGGTGATGGGCGTGATGACCGGTTTGTATTTTATTGGCGTGGGAGTTTCTTGGGTAGTAGTCCGCAGAAAAGAGCGGCGGCTTGCAGCGGAAGCAAGGAGCTGACATATGACGGGCAACTTATCCTCTCGGTGCGGGTCTCCCCAGCACGGTTCATCCAAGCACGGGTCCTGGCAACGCGGAGTGGAGCGGCACTGGCATTGGATCGCTTTCGGCGTTCTGCTCTCGCTCGTGTGTGCGGGTTGCAAATCGGGTAGCACCGATGATCACGCCAGTGCCGCCGCGAAACCTGCCGCGGGTTCTGAAATTCCGTCTGCGCAAGTTCCCGACGACGGACTGCCCGCCGAAAAAACCGGGGGCTTCGACGGGAAGCTGGCGTATCTCCACGTGGCAAAGCTGGTGGGATTCGGGCCACGGCCTTCGGGTTCGCAAGGGATAGCGCTTGCGCAGGACTATATCGCGTCGCAGCTTTCCAGCGCCGGGTGCACCGTGGATACGGATGCATTTTCCGCGGACACACCCGCCGGGCGACTGGCGATGAAAAATATTGTGGCCAAGATTCCCGGTGAGCGGCAGGGAATTATTTTGCTTTCGACTCACTACGACACGAAAAGACTGGACAACTTTGTCGGCGCGGATGATGGCGGCTCGTCGACCGGATTGATGCTGGAGATGGCGCGGCAAATGTGCCAGCAGCGGCCGCGCTATTCGATCTGGATCGCGTTTTTCGATGGCGAGGAAGCCGTGCGCAAAGAGTGGCAAGATCCTGACAATCGCTACGGCAGCCGGCAGATGGCCGCGAAGATGGCGGCCAGCGGCGATCTGAAAAAAATTCGGGCGATGATTTTGGCGGACATCATTGGAGGAAAAGCGCTGGGGATTCACAAGGAGCAGTACTCGACGCCGGAGCTGGAGAATTTGATTTGGGCTACGGCGAAGCGGCTGGGCTACGACAAAATTTTTCTGGATGAAACGATGCCGGTGGATGATGACCATCTTTCTTTTCTGCACCGCGGGGTCCCGTCGGCGGACGTGATTGACCTGGAGAACTCCGCGGGATATTGGCACACTCCGCAGGACACTATGGACAAAGTCAGCGCTCGTAGCCTGGGAATCGTGGGGCACGTGATTCTGGAAAGTGTGGCGGTGCTGCAGACGAAATAGGGACAAAGAAAGGGCGTAATACAAATTGCGTTTGGTTTCCCGTGTCCACCCCCCTCCCGCCATTTCGCGTAAGTATGAGGAATAGAGGAGTTAGCGGCGGCGGTTTTCGTAAGTATGAGATCTAAAGAACTTACGGGGCCTGATCAGCTACTCTGTCCAGTCGTCCTGCCTCGGGCTTGCCGTTTGCTTTCGAGTAGCTATCCTCTCCGACCGGGTCGGAGCTCTCTATGAACCGGCAGCACCCCCGCCACTTTTTCTGTAACTGCAGATTCTAAAGGAGATAGGTGCGTAGGATTTACCGCAGAAGCACGGAGCCTAAGAGAGGTACTCGGACCTTCGGGGATTTGCATCATTGTCCGATGGTCGGTTGTCAAAGAGCGAGCGGAGCCAGTCCAGCTGGTCCGAAAAGCAAACGACATAATCGCACAAGACGAGGGCTATGTCAATAAAATTAAGCTGACTATAACGTATCGGTTCGAACGGCCGAAGGGAAAGGCTGTGTCCACGTTTTCAAAAAATCCGAAAGCGAAGAGCTCCCCGGATTGCCAAGGAAATCGAATGTGCCAAGGCTTTGCCGCTCACTAGCGAAGCTTGCGGCTTATGGCTGCGTGCTTAGTGCATTTCTGTTGTCGGTTTCACAATGAGCGCGGGAACTTCCTGCTGCTTCACCAGATCGTCATAAGCCTTCACGTCAGCGGAGACTATGGCCTTCCATTTGGTCAGTTGCTCGTCCACAGCCTTGCTCAGCATGTCGAAAACTTCATAAGACTGCTTGGTCGGCGCGAAATCGGCACTGCTTACCACGCCGCTAAGCGCAACCAGATGATTGTTCAGACGGATCGGGAAATTCAGGACGTCCTGTCCGCTCTTCGCCTTGGTCTGGATCAGCGCTTCCTCGACTGCGGTCATGTTCTTATCCAGCGAATTGCCGGCTTCAGCGATGGCCTTCCCGCGAGGGTCACCCTTTAAACGCTTGTTGATGGCGTTCATTTGCTCACGCAAATCGCGAATCTGGTTGATAGCATCATCGGTTTCCGTGATCTTGTCGCGGATCCGGATCAACAGCGCAAACTGTTTTTCCAAATCCACCTGTGAGACCGTCAACCGCGGGTCACGAGTGATCTCGAGCGGAGCCGTATAGCTCTTGCCGAGAACAGTAAGCTTGACTTGATACGTTCCGGGAAGCGCACGCGGTCCGCTGGTGGTGCCGGCCCAAAGCGGCGCGTGCGGAACTTTACTGGCGCCTTCGTAATCGAGGTCCCAGACGAAGCGGTTCAGTCCGGCGTCGAGAGGAAGTTTGCCGGCATCGCGATCTCGTGCCCCGAAGCCTTCATCCTGATCGCCCTCCTCCTCTTTCTTGGGGAAGTGGCGGATCACTTTACCGGAGGAATCGAGAATGTCCAATGTAACTTTGGGAGCTTCGTCGTCCGATGGTTTAGATTCCGAACCGCCAGCGGGTTCTTTTGGTGGTGTGTTTTGCGATTGCTCCTTTGCCTGGCCTTCTTTTTCGGATTCTTTCTTTTCGCCTTCTTTCTTTTCGTCCGCTTTCTTCAACGAGGTTTTCAGCCAATAATAGATCACCGCTCCAGCGGGAGGATTTTTGCCGGTATTGGGGCCACCTCCGAAAAAAGAGCCGCGGAAAAGAGTGTGATTGGCGGGTGCCGGGGCGAACAGGTGTGCCGTATCTTGGATCACGGAATCGCTGTACTGTTCGAGTGGCGTGATATCGTCCAGCACCCAAAAACTGCGGCCATGCGTCGCAACCACCAAGTCATTGTTCTTCACGATCAAGTCGTTGACCGGAGAAACCGGCAAATTCAGTTGTAGTGCCTGCCATTGATCACCGTCGTTGAAAGAAACAAACACGCCACTTTCCGTACCGGCGAAAAGCAGGCCAGGACGCCGCGGATCAACGCGCACGGCATGGACGTACGCATTCGCGGGAAGTCCATGTGCAAGCTGCGTCCAAGTTTTCCCGAAGTCAGTGGTTTTGAAAATGTAGGGAGCGAAATCGTCCATCTTGTGCCGTTCAACCGCGACGTACGCAGTCCCGGCATCTTTTGCCGAGGCTTCGATCATGCTGACGGTGCCCCACTCTGGCATCGCTTTGGGAGTGACGTTCTCCCAGTGCTGGCCCCCATCGCGAGTGAGGTGCAGCAAACCGTCGTCGGTGCCCGCCCAAATCAAATCTTTTTGCGCCGGCGATTCCACGACCGAGAAAATCGTGTCATAGACTTCGACGCCGGTGTTGTCCTTGGTGATCGGACCGCCGGACGATTGCTGCTTCTGTTTGTCGTTGCGCGTCAGATCGGGACTGATGATGCTCCAGCTCATTCCAGCATCCGTGGTCTTGAACAGTACCTCTCCCGCAAAATATAGGGTTTTCGGATCGTGGGGAGAAAACACAATGGGCTCGGTCCATTGGAAGCGGTGCTTCACATCCGCAGCCGCCCAACCAATGGGGTTCACAGGCCACGGGCTCACTGCTTGCGTTTCGCCGGTCCGGTGATCATAGCGGGTGATTTCGCCGCCATACGATCCGGCATAAACAATTTCCGGATTGGTAGGATCAGGAGCGATGTATCCGCTCTCGCCGCCGCCAACATCGTACCAAGCGGGGCGATCGATCGAGCCCTCCGCGCTGGCGCTGGCAATACCGACGGTGGAATTGTCCTGCTGGGCGCCGTAAATGTAGTACGGAAAGCGGTTGTCGGTAGTGACGTGATAAAACTGCGCGGTCGGCTGGTTGTAAACGCTGGTCCAACTCTGGGCGCCATCGGTAGAGATGGTTGCTCCGCCATCATTTCCATTGATCAAGCGATTGGGGTTGGTCGGGTCAATCCACAGGCCGTGATTGTCGCCATGCGGAACACGCAGCGCGTTGAACGTTTTGCCGCCATCGTTGGAACGGTAGACGGCGGTATTCAGGATATATACCGTGTCGGCGGACTTCGGGTCGGCAAAAATGTGGGAGTAATACCAGGCGCGCTGCCGGAAGCGGTGATCGTCCGTAAGCAACTGCCAGTTTTCACCACCGTCATCGGAGCGGTAAATGCCGCCCTTCTCCGCTTCCACCACAGCCCAGACACGGTTCGGATTTGCTCCGGAAACGGTTACTCCGATGCGCCCCAGAACAGTTTCGGGCAGGCCGTGAGCTTTAATCTCTTTCCAAGTCGTGCCGCCATCCGCGGAACGATATAGACCGCTCCCCGGGCCGCCGCTATCCAGGCTCCAGGGAGTGCGCCGAGCTTGCCAGAGCGACGCGAACAAGATGTTGGAATTGCTGGGATCGAACGTGATGTCAATGGCTCCGGTCTTAGCATCCTTGTATAGGACCTTCTCCCAAGTCTTGCCGCCGTCAATGGTGCGAAAAACGCCGCGCTCTTCGTTGTCGCCGAAGGGATGTCCCAGAGCGGCGACAAACGCGATGTCCGGATTCTTGGGATTTACGATCAGGCGTCCGATCGCATGTGTGTCCGCCAGTCCGACGAACTTCCAAGTCTTACCCGCGTCAATCGACTTATAGACTCCATTTCCGCCAACGATATTGCCGCGGATGCAAGCTTCGCCCGTGCCGACATAGATGACGTTGGGATCGGATTCGGACACGGCGAGCGCACCGATGGAGGGCGAAGCGTCCTTCTGCTTGTCAAAGAGCGGCTTCCAATTGAGACCACCATCGGTGGTCTTCCAGACACCCCCTGCGACGCCGCCAAAATAGTAAGTATCCGCCTGGCCGACGACGCCAGAAACGGCGAGGACGCGGCCACCGCGAAACGGACCGACGAGCCGATAGGTGAGCGCCTTCCAGGGACCCTTATCATCCTCGTCGTCCTTAGCCGCTGGCGCAGGAGTCGCCTGCTGAGAAGTTTCCTGCTTCTGTTCCGCGGCACTTTTTGGTGTTTTCTTGGACTTTTGTTTCTGGGCGAATGCGGGAGCGATTACTAGAATGAGAAGGCAGAGAAAAATATTTGTTCGCAACGCTACGATACGCAATGTTTCCTCCACAGGGTTCAATTCGACGTAAATCCTAAACGTTACCGCACCACGCGCAAAGCAAAATCCGTCAGCAAACCGTTGCAGAAAATGTTCACGAACTCTTGGGCAAACAGAGAGGTAAGGAAAGTTCACGGTCGAAAGTTGAAAGTTGAAAGCAAAAAAAGGGATGTGAAGAGGTGGCGAGTGGGAGAGAGATGCGTCGCTGCGCAGACTCCGCTCAGAATGATGGAAAATCTAATTAACGATTTGAATGACGGTCGACGCGCGTTTGCGGACTCGAGGTGTGAACTACGACCTGACAAGGTTGTCCTGTGGAGTCTTGTTCCACCATCAGTTCAAAGTCGGGCACCGAGTTTTCGCGGCGCGTTTTGATTTCATTGAGAATACGTTCGGCATCAGCAGCGCAATCGCAGGGGAATATTAAGGTCGGCATATCGGTCTCCGCGCCAGGCCGGTTCAGACAGCATTACACAATTCAAGACTAAAGCGAACAAGATCTTGCCAGGAAAAGGAATGGAAAGGGCGTCGAAGTTTTCTCGTGCCGGAGCAAGGGACGGCTCCGTATGAGCGGGTTATGACCCCTTTTTTGTAGATAGCGCTTGCAGAAATAGAGCACCGGAGAGTACAACTCGGCATGGCCGAAACGCCTCAGCAGCGGCACTCGATTTTCGTTCGAGTCACGCATTGGCTGACCACGATTGCCTTCCTGGCGCTGCTGGTCAGTGGATTAGAGATCGTTGTGTCCCACCCGCGGTTTTATTGGGGCGAGGTCGGCAACGTCAATACAAAGCCCTGGTTCCAGATACCGATCCCTTCGTCAAGGAATCTTGTTCCCACCGGCTACGGATATACTTTGCCGGACCAGAACGGCTGGAGCCGGTATATGCATTTTCAATCGGCGTGGCTGTTGATTTTGACCGGCTTGCTATACGTCGCGGTTGGATTGTCTCGCGGGCATTTCCGGCGCGCGTTGTTTCCCGCTCGGTCGGACCTCGGAGCCAAACGGCTGACGGCTTCGATTGGCGAGCATTTGCGCCTTTTTCGATTCAAAGGGCGGCCGAGTGCGGAAGAAGCGTGGTCGTACAACGTGTTGCAACGTCTGGCGTACCTGTTGATTATCTTTGTCGGCTTTCCGCTGATCATCTGGACCGGGCTGGCGATGTCTCCGTCGTTTGTGTCAGCGGTGCCGGCGGCGGTAAATGTTTTGGGAGGGCAGCAATCGGCGCGCACTCTGCACTTTTTGCTGACGGGCGCGCTGGTGCTATTCCTGCTGGTCCACGTGTTTATGGTAATTCTGGCGGGATTCTGGAGCCGCGTGCGGGCGATGATTACCGGACGCGCTTCCGCGAGGTGATTTCGGACGTGCTGCGGACAAGGAGGGCGTATGAGCAAGTTCTCGCGACGTCAATTGATCGCGGCTGGAGCGGTGGCCGCGGCGGGCGCAAGCGGAGTTGTGGTCGCAGCTAAGCTCGCGCGCCGGTACGGATTGGTGCCACCGGACTCAGGTGGAATCTACGGACCTGGCAAAACTCTAACGTATGCCGCACAGCGATTGCTGACCAGGCATTCGATGGCGCGGGAGTTTTCGCGAAGCCAGATTTCGGCGAAGCCGCTGCAGAATGAAGTAGCGCCACTGGGAGATGAGTTCAAGCGGTTGCAGACGGCGGAGTTTGCGGACTGGCAGCTTAAAGTGGATGGCTTGGTCGCGAATCCGAGGTCGTTTTCGCTGGCCGAGCTGCGGAGCTTTCCTCGCCGCAGCCACGTCACGATGATTCAGTGTGAAGAAGGTTGGTCGTATATCGCCGAATGGACGGGTGTGCCGCTGTCGCATGTGCTGCAAGTTGTTGGTGCGTCGGAACAGGCGACGCATGTTGTGTATCGTTCGGTCCAGCCAGACTGGTGGGAGAGCATGGACATGGCGGATGCGCTGCATCCACAGACGCTGCTGGCGCACGAAATGAATGGCGGCTCGTTGCCGGTCGGATTCGGCGGCCCGCTACGGATGCGTGTGACGCGGCAACTTGGGTACAAAAGCCTGAAATATGTTACGAGTCTGACGGTGACCGATAACATCAAGCAATTCGGGAAGGGTCTCGGATCGGCGGAGCCTGAGAGCGGCTATTCGTGGTATGCGGGGATTTGAAGATCACTGTCGGGCCAGCGGCCGGGCGTTCACGATACAACCAAGCTGGTGGAGATCTGGAGGAAGCAAGCGGACGGGAAGTGGAAGTGCATTGTGGATACGTACAAGATTCTAACAATCACAAACAGTGTTCCGGCAGTCGAATTAAAGGAGTTTGCGATTTGGCTGGGTGAAATGGAACGAGAAAAGAAGGACGTTTTCTTCTACGAATCGAGAATCGAAGCGGCCTGTTAGCAGGCGAAAACTTAGTCATAGCTTCGGTTTTCGCCGCTGCTTCCGCCGTCGAATCCGACAGCAAAGCGACGAGTGGCTCTGCGCCAGACGATGAGGAGGACGATGCCGATGAGGATGAGGGCGAGACTAAGGCCGACCCAAAGGCCGAGGGCGCCCCAGTTGCGACGGAAGCAGAGCCATGCGCCGAGTGGCAGGCCGATGATCCAGTAGGCGGTGAAGTGGCAGAGCATGGGGGTGCGGGTGTCGCCTGCTCCGCGGAGCGCGCCGGTGGCTACGGATTGGATTCCATCGAAGAGTTGGAAGGCGGCGCCAGCGGCGAGGAGCGCGGCGGTGTTGCGGATGACGGTTTCGTCGGTAGTGTAGATGCGGGCGATCCAGCGCGGGACGACCAGGAGGACGATGCCGGCAAGAGTCATGAAAGCAGCGCCGATGAAGATGGCGGTGCCTCCGGCGGCGCCTGCTCCGCGCGGATCTTTTCGTCCAAGAGCCTGACCGACGCGGACGGCGGCGGCGGAAGAAATCCCCAGAGGAACCATGTAAGTGAAAGCCACGGTGTTGAGCGCGATCTGATGGGTGGCGAGCGGGACCGGGCCGAGTTTCGCAATGAGTGTAGTGACGGTGGCGAAGACGCCTGTTTCGAGAGTGAATTGCACGGCGGCAGGAATGCCGAGGGCGATAAGCTGCTTGATGCGGCGAAGATCGATGTCGACGGGAGTTTTCAAAAGCTCGGTGTGGTGCTTACGGTCGTACCAGAAGAGATAGCCAATCAAGACAGCAGCCATGTAAATGCGCGCAATGGCGGTGGACCAACCGGAACCGACGGTGCCCATGGGCCGAAACCCCCATTTCCCGTAGATCAAAATCCAGTTGAAGAGAGCGTTGACGATGTTGGCGGTGACCAGAGCGAAGGCTACGGGGCGAACCATGTTCATGGCTTGCAGGCAGCGGCGAACGGCGAAGTAGAGGAGAAGCGGAAACAGACCCCAGGTGAGCGCGTTGGTGTAAGGGATAGTTTGAGACATGAGCGCGGCGTCGACGTGAATCGCGCGGAGCAGGAAGGGCATGAGGAAAACCGGCGCGGAGAGAATCGGAGTGAGCGCGAGACTGAGATAAACGCCGTTGACGAGCGAACGGTGGCAGTCTTCGCGCTTGCCAGCGCCGAAGGCCTGGGCAACGATCGTGTCGAGGCCGAGGAGAAGACCTTCGCCGAAAAGTGCGAGGACGATGAAGATGGCTGAGCCGAGGCTGACCGCGCCCATCGCGACGGCGGAATTGGGAAGGCGGCCGACCATCATGGTGTCCACGATGGCCATGCTCATCCAGCCTAGTTCGGCGAGGACCAGTGGAATGGCCAGGCGGAGAGTAGGGCGGACTTCAGCGCAGAAGATTTGGAGGCGTGAGGACATGGGCTGCAAGAAGTTTACGGGTGGTGGGTGGTGTGGGCAAATTTTGGGGATGCAGGCGATGCAAGCTTGAAAAATTCGCGGCAAACTAGAGAGATTGTTCGCAAGAGCTCGTCCCGAGGATTCCTATCTGGTGCTGGCTCAGCTTGGCTGACAGGTTGTGCCGATCGCTACGGGCATTTTCCAGACCACGTGTGAGTAGTTCGTTCCATAGGGCTAAAGTGGCCATAGTCACACGTGTTGCCACTCGTCTGTTTCGTCCACTCTGCGACATGGCCGTTAATCGGGCAGTGGTCAGGCCCTCCTGGGGTTCGTCGGACCACAAGGACAATCAACAACCCAAGAACTACGATGATCGTGCCGATGACTCGGACGATGTGGTCATCAGCTAAGGCCCAGGCCCACTTCATGGCTGGGAACACATTGAACTGTCCGCCCCCGAAACGCAATATTGTCGACGGAACGAAAGATTACCAACAGAACGAAAGGTTACAGAGGAAATGAGGGGGCCGGCAGGCCGGCTCGGAATGACATTCTAGAAAAAGAGTTGCTAGTGGAGGAGCCGGGAAAAGAAGCCGTCTTCGACGAGGGAGGAGACGGCGTTGATGTCTGGGGCCAATGGGCGGTCTTGCGTCACTTTCGGGGATTTTGTGCGGATAGCTTCGTAAGCTTGCCTGGCTAGTGCGCCGGTTTGCAACGGAGCGAGCAGATCGATGCCCTGCGCGGCGCAGAGAAGTTCGATGGCGAGAATGTGCTGGAGATTCTGTAGCATGCGTTGCAGGCGGCGCGCACCGCTCATGCCCATGGAGACGTAATCCTCTTGATTGCCGCTGGTGGAGATGGAATCGACAGAATGTGGGGTGGCGAGTGCTTTGTTTTCGCTGGCCAGAGCCGCAGCGGTGACCTGGGCAATCATGAAGCCGGAATTGAGGCCGGGTTCGGGCGTGAGAAACGCGGGAAGCAGGCTGGTAAGCGGATTGGTCATTTGCTCAATGCGGCGTTCGCTGATGCCACCCAGGGTAGCGATGGCGACGGCGACTTGATCGGCGGCCATGGCCAGGGGCTGGCCATGAAAATTGCCGCCACTGATGATGTCGCCTTCGGGGGCTTGCCCAGCATCGCGGACAAAGACGAGGGGATTGTCAGTAGCGCTGTTCAATTCCACTTGGGCCAATTCGCGGGCTTGCGAAAGCGAATCGCGGACTGCACCGTGAACTTGCGGCGTGCAGCGGAGGCTGTAGGCATCTTGCACGCGAGTGTCTTTCTCGGCGGCGCGATGAGATTCGCGGATTTCGCTGCCATCGTTGAGGCGAGCGAGATTTTTGGCGGTGCGAGCAGCACCGGGATAGGCGCGAGCTTGCATAATGCGCGAATCGAAAGCACCGGGGCTGCCGCGTAGCGCGTCGAGAGAAAGAGCGGCAGCCACATCGGCGGTGTCGGCAAGAGAGCCGGCTTGACGAAGAGCGAGGCTGAGAAGCGCAAGCATGCCCTGCGTGCCGTTGAGCAGGGAGAGGCCTTCTTTGGCGTCGAGGGTGACGGGTTCGATGCGCGCTCGTTTTAACGCTTCGCTGCCGGATAAAATTTCGCCCTGAAATTCCGCGTGGCCTTCACCGATGACGACTTGCGCGAGATGCGCAAGGGGGGCCAGATCGCCGGAAGCGCCGACCGAACCTTGCGAGGGAATGACGGGATGTACGCCGGAGTTGAGCATGGCGCATAGCGTTTCGACGGTGGATGGTTTGACTCCGCTGAGGCCTTTTGCGAGAGCGTTGGCGCGCAGCAGCATAACGGCGCGAGTTTCGGATTTTCCGAGAGGTTCGCCAACGCCGCAGCAGTGTGAGCGGACCAAATTGACCTGCAGCTGGCGAACTTGCTCCGTGGAGATGCGGACGCTGGCGAGTTTGCCGAAACCGGTATTGATGCCGTAAGCGGTTTTGCCGGAAGCAAGCAGGTGATCGACAACCTGGCGAGAGGCGTTCATACGTTCGGCCGCGGCCGCGGCGAGGGAGACTTTTTCGCCCTGTAACGCGACGGCGTAGAGTTGCTCAAAGGTAAGGTCGTTGCCGTTCAGCTCGGTAACCGTGGGAGTGGAGGTCATGCCGACTCGTTTTGCACTGTCGAAAAGGATTGCTCCAAGGGAGTAGTTGCGAGCTCGCGAAACTTATCCTGATATTTTTGCGGCAACTTTTTCGGTTTGCCGTCTTTTCCGCAGATCACGTGAGTGGTCGCTCCTGTCGCGATGAGATGATCGTCCGAGTGACGCAAAAGTTCGTAAGAATACTTGATCATGCGATTTGCTGTGTGCGCGATGCGCGTGCGCACGCGGAGCAACTCATCATAACGCGCCGGATGATGATAGCGGCAGCTGGCTTCGACTACCACGATGAAACAATCATCTTCGGTTTCCATTAGCTTGTATTCGAAGCCCAGAGCGCGCATCAGTTCGACGCGTCCCACTTCAAACCAGATCAGGTAATTGGCGTGATAGACGACGCCCATCTGATCGGTTTCCGCGTAGCGCACGCGAATCAAGGCATCGTGATAGTCCTTAGAGGGATCGAAGCTCATTCGCCCTTCCATACAGGCTTACGCTTTTCCAGGAAAGAGGCCACGCCTTCCTTGAAATCGGGCGTGTGGCGGATTTTTGCATTTTCGAGAACGGCGCGTTCCAATTCAGAATCGACGGCAGCGGATTCAGCGCAGACGAGCAAGCGCTTGGCGCGGGTGAGGCTGTTGGGACTAGCGGAGGAAAGTTGCTCGGCCAATTTTTCCGCGCGCGCCATCAACTGGTCTGGCTCAACGATTTCAGAAATCAACCCGAATTGGTGGGCCTCGGCCGCTCCGACCAGACGTCCGGTCAGCAAAAGGTCGCGGGCGCGTTTCTCGCCGATCTGCCGTCGCAAAAAAACGGATACGATCGCGGGGAGAAATCCTATTTTCACTTCGGTGTAGCCGAACTTTGCTTCCGGAACGGAGAGCGTGAAATCGCAGAGGGTAGCGATCCCACAGCCACCGGCCAGGGCATGGCCATTGACGGCGGCGATGGTCGGCCGGGGATAACTCCACACGCGGCGAAAAAACTTCGCTAAGCGGCGGGAATCTTCCTGATTTTCTTGCACGGATTGTTGGGAGATCGCGGCGAGCATTTCCAAGTCCATGCCGGCACAAAATGAAGAGCCCGCGCCGGTGATAATTACGACGCGAACTTTGCTTTTTTCGATTTCGTCGAGGGCGCTTTGCAAGTCGGCGATCATGTGGGTATTGACGGCGTTACGTTTATCGGGACGATTCAGGGTGATCGTGGCGTTATCGCCGGCGTAGTCCAGAAGAAGTGTGGAATACATGCTGCGCCTCCTTGTTAGGACTTCTGTTAGGCACTTCTACACTGCGACCGGGCTAATTGGCAATCGGGGCGTGCGCGTATTTCACGCGAATGTCGTTAGTCATGGCAAGAACTTTGGCCAACCGCGTTTCGTCGACGCCGGTGTCGCCGCCCGCTTTTTTGATGGCTGCGAGAATGTCTTCGGTACGAATGTTGCCGACGAGGTCGTCGCCGGCAAAGGGGCAGCCGCCAAGGCCAGTGAGCGCGCCGTCGAAGCGGCGGCAGCCCGCATTATACGCCGCGAGAATTTTGGCTTGGGCGTTTTCGGGCCGGCTGTGAAGATGTGCGCCGAGTTCGATGCCCGCAACGGCTTGCGAGGCTTTTTCAAAAACTTCACGAACGACTTCTGGAGTAGCGTTGCCTGCGGTATCGGCGAGAGAAACAGTTTTGAGGCGGATGTCCTTTAGCCATTCGAGAGTTTCTTCGACGAGTTCGGGTCCCCAGGGTTCGTCATAGGGATTGCCGAAAGCCATGGAAATGTAGACGACGAGGCCGCGGCCGGCGGCTTTGGTTTCTTTGTTGAGAGTTTCGACGAGAGCGCGGGATTCGGCGCGGGACATATTGGCGTTGGCGCGGCGGAAGTAGGCAGAGATGGAATAAGGGTAGCCAATGGTGGTGACGCCGGGAGTGGCGAGCGCGCGTTCGAGGCCTTTCTCATTGACAACGATGCCGATAATTTCTGGAGGTTCTATATTTGGCGGAAGAGAAGCGTTGAATTTCGCCATGACTTCTTCGCTGTCGGCCATTTGTTTGACATGTTTGGGCGAGACGAAGCTGACGGCATCGATGTGTTTGAAGCCCGCAACGACGAGTTCTTTCAGATATTGGGCTTTGTAGTCTGACGGGATAATGTCAGAGAGGCCTTGCCAAGCGTCGCGCGGACATTCGATCAGTTTTACCGCATCCACCAGGGCCTCCCTGGGCGCTTGGCATCGATTCGAAAAACAAGTTTTGTCCGCACGTTGATGACGAAGGGCTGAATGGAAGACTTCATGTCTGCAGGACTCCCGTTTTGAATTCTGAAAGGTGAGGATTCAGCGCGGCGGCTTCAAGGGCCCAGATGAGCGAGTCGCGAGTTTTGGCGGGGTCGATGATGGCGTCGACCCAGAGGCGCGCGGCGGCATAGCGTGGATCGGATTGGTGTTCGTAGGTGGCTTTGACAGATTCGTAGAGTTCTTTTTTTGCTTTTTCGTCAACCTTTTTGCCTTCGCGTTCAAGTTGCTTAAGTTTGATTTCGACCAACGTGCCGGCGGCAGCTTCGCCGCTCATTACCGCGTAGCGCGCGGTGGGCCAAGCGAAAATGAAACGCGGGTCGTAGGCTTTGCCACACATGGCGTAATGACCGGCGCCGAAGCTGCCGCCGCAGATGACGGAAATTTTCGGCACTACGGAATTGGAGACCGCGTTAACCATTTTTGCGCCGGCGCGAATAATGCCGGACCATTCGGCATCCTTGCCGACCATAAAGCCGTTGACGTCGTGGAGAAAAATCAAAGGGATGCGATTTTGATTGCAGTCAAGGATGAAGCGCGCGGCTTTTTCCGCGGATTCAGTGTAAATGACGCCGCCAAACTCAATGCGCTTTTGGTCAGAGTGCGGGGCGGTGGTCTGGACGTGTTTTTTCTGGTTGGCGACGATGCCGACGGCCCAGCCTCCGATGCGCGCATAGCCGCAGAGCAAAGTTTCGCCGTATTCGGCGCGATATTCCTCGAATTCACTGGAGTCGACGACGCGGGCGATAATTTCGCGCATGTCGTACTGCTTGGCAGCGTTGCCCGAAAAAACGCCGTAGATTTCTTCGGCGGGGAAAAGTGGTTCGCGCGAAGCAGTGTGGTTGAATACCGGAGGGTCGGACGCGCCCATTTTGTCGACGAGGGCACGGATACGAGCCAGGCAAGCGGCGTCGTCCGGTTCGCGAAAATCAACGGTACCGCTGATTTGTGAATGCATCTTCGCGCCGCCGAGCTCTTCCGCAGAAGATTTTTGTCCGATGGCGGCTTGCACCAGTGCGGGACCGGCGAGGAAAAGTCCGGATCCCTCGGTCATCAAAATGTGATCGCACATCACAGGGAGGTAAGCTCCGCCCGCTACGCACATGCCCATAATCGCGGTGACCTGGGGAATGCCCATGGCGGACATTACCGCATTGTTGCGAAAGACGCGGCCGAAATCGTCGGTGTCGGGGAAAACGTCTTCCTGCAGCGGCAGAAAGACGCCAGCGGAGTCTACAAGGTAAGCAGTAGGGATTCTGTTTTCGATAGCGATATTTTGCGCGCGGATGACCTTCTTTGCAGTCATCGGGAAAAACGCGCCGGCCTTTACCGTCGCATCGTTGGCGATGATCATGAACAGGCGTCCGCAGACGCGGGCGAGGCCGGTGATGGTTCCGGCCGAAGGCGCGCCGCCCCATTCTTCGTACATTTCGAAGGCGGCAAAGGCGCCTAACTCAAAGAAATATGTTTCGGGATCGATCAATTTAGCGATGCGTTCGCGAGCGGTCAGGCGACCTTTCTTGTGCTGGGACTCGATAGCTTTTGCGCCGCCGCCTTGACGGATTTGCTCGTCCTGATTTTTGATCTCGGTGACGAGTTCAATGATGCGCTGGTAATTCTTTTTGAAGTCTGCAGAATCGCGATTGATGGAGGATTTCAAAGTCGAAGCGGGCACGCAGCTCCCTCACCGGAATAGATGACTCAGTATAAGCGGTTGGAGGACGGAGAGGCAAAACGGGGAAGTAAAGAGTGGAAGAGAAATGCTAACGGGTGCGCGAGCAGCGTTTGAATGTCAGGCGGCGTGCTTAGTTTGAATGAAGTCGACGATGGATTGGGTGGAAGTTCCTGGAAGGAAAATTTCGGCAATTCCGGCTTGTTTGAGGGCGGGAATATCGGCTCCGGGAATGATGCCGCCAACGAGTACGGTTACGTCATCCATGCCTTTTTCGCGGAGAAGATTCATCAGTTGGGGACAGATGGTGTTGTGGGCGCCGGAAAGGATGGAAAGGCCGATCACGTCGACGTCTTCCTGGACGGCGGCAGAGGCGATCATCTCCGGGGTCTGTCGCAGGCCGGTGTAGATGACCTCCATGCCGGCATCGCGGAGGGCGCGAGCGATGATTTTAGCGCCGCGATCATGGCCGTCGAGGCCGGGTTTGGCGATCAAGACTCGAATCTTCTTTCCAGGCATTCTCTGCGTCCTCTGTGTCGGCCTTCGTGAACTCTGTCTTAAACGGTCTCTCTATGTTCGAGAGCTAGATGATATAGCGCCTAATATGCTCTTTCAGAAGAAATGGCGTCATGTGATGGCGGTTTCTTCGTAGGCGCCGAAGGTGTCGCGTAGGGCGTCACAGATTTCACCAAGAGTGGCGTAGGCTTTTACGGCGGCATAGATGGAAGGCATTAGATTGTCTTTCCCTTGGGCGGTCTTGCGCAGCACAGCAAGAGTGCGACTGACTTCTTCCTGCGAGCGTTCGACGCGCAGCTTTCTGAGGCGTTCAGATTGGCGATGGGCGACGGTTTCGTCAATCTGCAAGATTTCAAGGGGCTTTTCGTCGGAGATGAAATCGTTCACGCCAACCATGAGTTTTTCTTTTTTGTCCAATTCCATCTGGTAGCGATAGGAAGCTTCGGCGATTTCGCGTTGCGGGTAGCTACGTTCGATGGCGGCAACCATGCCGCCCATGGAATCGATTTTGCGAATATAGTCCCAGGCGCCAGCTTCAACTTCATTGGTGAGAGCCTCAACGAAATAAGAGCCGCCAAGCGGGTCGACGGTGTTCGTCACGCCGGTTTCGTGAGCGATGATTTGCTGGGTGCGCAGGGCGATGGTGGCGGCGAACTCTGTCGGCAGCGCCCAAGCCTCGTCCAGCGAATTGGTATGCAACGATTGCGTTCCACCGAGAACTGCGGAAAGCGCTTGCAGCGCGGTGCGAACGACGTTGTTGAAAGGCTGCTGGGCGGTCAGGGAGCATCCCGCGGTCTGGGTGTGGAAACGCAGAGCCCACGTGCGGGGATTCTTCGAACCGTAACGCTCTATCACGGCTTTGTGCCAGATGCGACGGGCGGCGCGATATTTGGCGATTTCTTCGAAAAAGTCGCTGTGGGCATTAAAGAAGAAGGAAAGTTGCGGCCCAAATTCGTCGAGGTCCATGCCCCGCCGCAAAGCCCATTCGACGTATTCCAAACCGTCACGCAGAGTGAACGCCAGTTCCTGAACGGCGGTCGAGCCGGCTTCGCGAATGTGATAGCCGCTGATGGAGATGGGATTAAATTTTGGCGTTTGCTTTACGGCGAATTCGAAGGTGTCGATGACCAGGCGCATCGACGGTTCCGGAGGATAGATGTATTCCTTCTGTGCGATGTACTCCTTCAGGATGTCGTTCTGGAGGGTGCCGGAGATCTTTTTCCAGTCGGCGCCTTGTTTTTCCGCGACCGCCAAATACATCGCCCAGATGACCGCCGCGGGGGAATTGATGGTCATGGAAGTGGTTACGCTGGCGAGCGGAATTTGATCGAAGAGCACTTCCATGTCCGCGAGAGAGCTGATTGCAACGCCGCATTTGCCGACTTCGCCTTCGGAGAGCGGATGATCAGAGTCGTACCCCATCAGAGTAGGAAGATCGAATGCGGTAGAGAGACCGGTCTGCCCGTGCGAAAGCAAGTAACGAAAGCGCTGGTTGGTGTCTTCCGCGGCGCCGAAACCGGCAAACTGGCGCATGGTCCACAGGCGGCCGCGATGCATGGTGGGATGAATGCCTCGGGTATAAGGAGGCTGGCCCGGATAGCCGAGGTGCGTGGCCGGATCCCAATTCGGCAAGTCTGCTTCGGTATAAAGCCGGCGAATCGGGTGGCCGGAAATAGTCGTAAATTGCGGCTGGCGCTCCGGCGTCTTCTCCAAAGAGGGGGCCAGAGTTTTTTCTTCCCACGCTTTCTCTTCCGGGGAAAGAGCGCGGTTGAGCGTAGAATTTTCTTTGGGGGGAAGAGTCGGGACAGAGCGCTTATTCGAATCAGTCATTGGCAAAAACTCGCGAGGCAGGAAATCGCTCCAACCGTTGCATTCATAACAATTTCTTATGCTAGTCGAAAGAACTGCAGCGAGCAACCCAGGTATTTCGAGTGTTCAGGCGTTTTGACCGAAAAGAAAAGAGCCGGCAGGATCAAGTCCCGCCGGCTCCGCGAGAGGCTCAGGCTGAATGATTACTTTTGTCCCGACTTACCGGAATCCGAGGCGCTGGAACTTTCGGCGTCCAGTTTCTTAAACAGGGCATCGGTACCTACGACCTTTCCGTGCAAGGTGCCGGGGATGAGCGTGTCCTTTTCGACGTCTCCGGTTTTGTCTTCGGCAATGGTCACGCGATTCACTTCGAGAGTGCGGCCGAGCGCGCGCTCGAAATTGGCTTTTGCTTCCGCAAGATCGGAAAGGGCCCGGAGCTCCGTGCCCCGCGCGGTGATGAGGTCGCGCTGGGTAAGAATCACCTGGTACACGGTGGAGGCGCCAAGCTGATATTTTTTCGACTCGGCGTCAAAGGTCTGCTGCTGCAAGTCGCGAGCCTTGCTGGCCGCTTCGACGCGCGCGCGGTCCTGGACCAAAGCGATGTAGGTATTCTGAACGTCGAGAATGGCGCTGTTTTTCAACTGTTGAATCTGCGCTTGCATTTGCCGTTGCGTGAGGGAAGCACGCTGATAGTCGGCTTGGGCGACGCGGTTGCGGATCGGCACGGTCAGGTTCATCTGAACGGTATAGGCGGGAAAATTGTTGTGAAAGATTTGTCCCATCTCATCGCCGAAACCTTTGTTGCTGACACCGGTGACAGGAGTAGTCGTGAGGGGTGCAAAGATCTGGATTGGCAGTCCAGTGTTGGGATCCGTGACGGTCACTGGAACTCCGGCGCCATTAACGATTGGAGAGTTAAGGTTCGCCGAAACTACCGGCGCGCCGGTGGTCACGGTGTTGCCGGAAAGCCCGGTGGATCCGTACTGCGCGCTGAGCGTGGCGATCGGCAATAACGCGTTTCTCGTGGCTTTTACTTCAATGTCCGCGTTCTTCAGGTTGTAGATCTGCTCTTGCAGGTCAGGCCTCTTTTGGAATGCTTCGCTCACTGCCTCTTCAAAAGATGCCGGCTCCACGCCCGTGGGTGTAACGGGCTTGTCCACCGGCACGATCTCGACGCGGACAAAGTTTGGGCTGAGCGGGTTCTTTGAAATGAGGTTTCGCAATGTTTGTTGCTGCTGAAGCTGCGCGGTCTGCGCGACAATCAAGTTCTGGTGGTTAGTGGCCAGTTCGGACTCCGCGCGGGTCACATCCAACGGCGCCATGGTGCCAATTTCCAGTTGCTTCTTGTTATCGTTGTAAAGTTTCTCTGAAACGGTAACCGCCTGCTGCTGTACATTGACATTTTCGCGAGCGTACACCAGCTCCCAATACGCGGTAATGGTGTTGGTGACTGTGGTGATCGCTTGTTGCGCGAAAGCGAGGTCCGCGATCTTGCGATTATTCTTGGCGATATAAATCTGCCGTTTGTTGATGCTTCTTCCAAATCCGTTCAGCAATTGCTGCTGGAATCCAATGTTGACCGACGATTCCACGGACGGATTGAAGAAAAGAGCCGGGGAAGTCGACGAACTGCGCGTATTGTTCCAAGAGACAAACATGCTTGTGCCGGGAGAAAATCCTTGCGCGTATTGAGTGTTGAATGTGGAAGTATGTGCGCTGAGGGCGAAAATTCCGGCGGCTCCGGTACCAGAAGTGAAGGGATTGTTCACCGGAATGACGCGCGAATCAATCGAATAGGTTCCAGTCACTAGCGGATCGAAGCTCAGGCCGGGAATATTGGCTTGCGAAAAGGGAATGCTTGCCCCGGCGGTGCCGCGGCCGACTGATCCACCGGCGGTGCGCAGCAGGTCCGTATCCGCGAACCAAATATTGTACCTAGCAACCACGATGTCCATATTGTTTTCAAGAGCCAGGTCAATCGCGTCTTGCAAGCTGAGTTCCATCTTGCCGTCGTGAATCAATTGATCGATGCGGACGGAATTGTCGAATCCCGGGTCTGGAATCGCGATTGGTTTGTACGGAGCGATGAGATTGGGAAACGCACGCGGCGCGCGAGTATAGCTAAATTTCGAAGTGCCCAAGGAAACGGCAGGGACAGCCCCGGTCCCTACAGTGGTTTGCGCCGGGGTTCCGGGATTCTGCTGAGGGGGATTCTGGGCGAAAGCAGGAGAGGTGTCGGCAAACAACAGGATTCCAGCCAAGAACGTGGCCATCAGCGATCGTGCAAACTGCTTCATCATTTGTGCGTATCCCCTCAAGTAAATGTGACGTGAAGCTAAATTAATTGTTCTGAATGATCTGCACTAATAAGAACGCGCATTGCTGGGCAAATGTTTCAAGCAACCAGCCGGAAAACGGCTTTCCACCGGCCGCGGAAACGGAATTGATACACCGAACGGCGGAATGGTGAGTCTACCAGCGCCGCACTTCCTTGACAACGCGAGGCGGCAGCCACTAAGCTCCTGACATTTCGACGTTTAGGCGCATTCAACGGTTAGCGGCAAATGAGTTCGCGAGAAGAATTACTGAAAATTCTGGAGGCCACTGGAGCGATACGGCACGGCCATTTTGAGCTTTCCAGCGGGCTGCACAGCGGTACCTACGTGCAGTGCGCGCTGGTGCTGCAGTATCCGAGATTCGCAGAGAAATTAGGCCAGGCGATTGCCTCGTTGTTTCCCAAAGCGCAGATTGAGGCGGTGGTTTCACCGGCATTGGGAGGAGTGATTATCGGCCAGGAGGTGGCGCGAGCGCTCCCTGAGCCGCTCCCGAATATTTCGGTCGCAAGCGGTGGCGTTCCAGCGTTGTTTGTGGAACGGGATGCGAGCGGCACCATGGTGATGCGCCGCGGATTTGCGTTGCGCGAGAATCAACGCGTGCTGGTAGTAGAAGACGTTTGGACCACAGGGGGCTCAACGCAAGAAGCGATCAAAGTCGTGAAGGAAGAGGGTGGATGCGTCGTCGCTGCCGCGGCGCTAATTGATCGCAGCGGCGGGAAGATTGAATTCCCCGTGAAAGCGCACGCGCTGCTCGACCTTCCGATCGCCAGCTATGAGCCAGAGGATTGCCCGTTTTGCCGCGAGGGCTCTGCTGCTGTAAAACCGGGAAGCCGTTTTGTACGTTCCGTGCCCTGATTGCCCGGCCCGCACTGCATGCGCTACATCAAGCTTACGATTGCCTACGATGGCACCGATTTTCACGGCTGGCAGATACAGTCCGGAAAACCAACCATTCAGGGCGAAATTGTTTCCGTACTAAAAAAGCTGACGCAGGAAAAAATTGCTCTGCACGCCACCGGGCGTACCGACGCCGGCGTGCACGCGCTCGGCCAGGTGGCAAGTTTCCGAACGCAGAGCGGACTATCGGCGCAAGAGTTTCAGCGGGCGCTCAATGCGATCCTTCCGCCGACAATTCGAATTGTCGATGCGGAAGAAACCGGGCCAGATTTTAGTGCGCGCTGGTCGGCACGCGGAAAAATTTATCGTTATCGTTTGTATCGAGGCAAGGTCGTCCCGCCAACGTTGTGGCGCTATGTGTTGCATTACCCGTTTCCGCTGGACGAAGACAAAATGCGGGAAGCCGCGGCGCGGTTTATTGGCAAACACGACTTTGCATCGTTTGCAGCTTCGACTGGTTCCGAGGATAACGATAAGGAGCGTTCGACAATTCGGGAAATTTATTCTACGGACCTCGTGCGTTCGCTGGACAACGAGGAGCTGATTTTTACGGTTCGCGGGCGTTCGTTTTTGCGATACATGGTTCGCAAGATGGTGGGCACGCTGCTGGATGTCGGGCGCGGCCGCCTAGCTCCGGAAGATATTGACCGGTTGTACGAGATGAGGGACCGTTCGAAATCGGGCCCGACCGTGCCTCCACAAGGACTGTGCATGGTTTCCGTGCAGCACGAAGAGTCTTTTCGACTGGACCGCGAATAAGCACCGCTCCCGAATAGTTTGAGGAGGCGTTGACAGTCTTATTTGTCCGGATTCGGATACAATTCGCTTAGATCGAGCGGAGACCGCATGCAACAGAACGACTGGATCTACGACTGGAACCTGGCCTCGCCTCCGCTGATTCCGGCGGGAACCCGAGTTTTGCTGAATGACGAAACGCTGCGGGATGGCCTGCAAAATCCGTCCGTACACGACCCGGGCATCGACAAAAAGATCCGCATTCTTCACCTAATGGAATCGTTGGGCATTGAGTCCGTGAACATCGGGCTACCGGGCGCCGGAGCCCGCGCGGTCGAACATACCGAGGCGTTGGCGCGCGAAATCGCTTCGAACCGCATGAAGATTCGGCCGAATTGCGCGGCGCGCACACTGGAAAGCGATATTCGTCCCATCGTCGAAATTTCACAGCGTGTGGGAATTGCGATCGAAGCCGCTACTTTTTTAGGGTCGAGCCCGATCCGCAGACTGGTTGAAGATTGGACTGTAGACCATCTCGAACGGACCACGGAAAACGCGGTTAAGTTTGTGGTAAGCCATAATCTGCCGTCCATGTACGTAACCGAAGACACAGTTCGCACTGACCGAGAGACTGTGAAGCGGCTCTATTCAACGGCGATTCGAAGCGGCGCGGACGCCGTTGTGCTATGCGATACGGTCGGCCACGCGACACCGCAGGGGGCTTACAACCTTGTTAAATTCGTGGTCGATGAAGTGGTTGCGCCTTCAAGAAAAAAAATTCGCGTGGACTGGCATGGCCACTGCGATCGCGGGCTGGCCATTGCAAATTCGCTTTGGGCGGTAGCGGCGGGCGCGCATCAGGTACACGCCGCGGCCAATTCTCTGGGCGAGCGGGTCGGTAACACACCAATGGAGTTGATGCTAGTGAACCTGCGGCTGATGGGGTTGCTCGACCGCGATCTTTCCCGCTTGAAGGAATATTGCGAGACCGTGGCCGCTGCGACGCATACCACGATTCCGCCAAATTATCCGGTGATCGGGCGCGATGCGTTCCGGACGGCGACCGGCGTCCACGCAGCGGCCATCATCAAGGCATTCCACAAGGGGAACGTCGAGCTCGCGAATATTGTGTACAGCGGTGTTCCCTCGCATCTTTTTGGACTCGAGCAAATGATCGAAATCGGCCCGATGAGCGGGAAGTCCAATGTGATTTTCTGGCTTGAGCGTCACAAAATTCCCGCGAACGAAGCTCTTGTCGCGCGTCTGCTGGACGCAGCCAAACAGTCCGCGCGAGTGCTGCGCGAAGACGAGCTAGTGGCGCTTTGCGCCGGGACCGCTCCACATTGAACCGCGTGCGGCTTTCAGCGCTGAAATGGGCAGTGGTTTCGGTTATGCTGCTCAGCATGCCGATCAGACCGGTTACGCCTTTCTCTACATATAGCCGCCCTGCCCCGTTGGCGCAACTTCCATCCGGCCCGCAGATTCGCGCCGCAATGAGCTGGTTTGCGGGACACCGCGCCTGGATTGACGATGAGCACGCGCGACTGACGGAAATTCCAGCTCCTTCATTCCAGGAAGCGGAACGCGCCGCCGCCGTTAGAGTGCTTCTTTCCGCGGTAGGACTGGAAGTTTCCACCGACAAAGCAGGCAATGTTATCGGTTTGCTGCGCGGAATTTCCGATAAAGAAATCGTGATTTTATCGGCTCACCTAGATACGGTTTTCCCGGCCGGAACCGATGTGAAAGTGCATCGCGAAAAAAATCGCATGTCGGCTCCGGGAATTTCCGATAACGGCGCTGGTTTGGCTGCATTGGTAGCGGTGGCTCGCGCAATTCACGAAGCGCGCATCCAGCCGCAGACCTCTATTTTGTTTGTGGCCGACGTCGGCGAAGAAGGAGAAGGGAACCTGCGGGGCATGCGGGCGTTAGTGGATGCCTACCGGCAGCGGTTGAAGGCGGTGATTGTGCTAGACGGATCGAGCATAGATCATGTCACAACGAAAGCGCTGGCCTCGCGACGCGTCGAAGCGGTAATTACCGGGCCCGGCGGCCACAGTTGGTCCGACTTTGGCATTCCTAATCCCATCAACGCGTTAGTTCGCGGCTCGGTCCGGTTCATTAACACCAAAGTACCGCCGAGTCCGCGCACAACTTACAACCTGGGGCAAATCGAAGGTGGAACTTCTGTAAATTCGATTCCGCACGAAGCTCGTTTGAAGGTCGATTTGCGCTCCGAGAGCGATGACGAATTAATTCGGCTGGAATCCGCGCTGCGCGATTGCGTAGCGGCTGGAGTTCGCGACGAAATGGAAGCATCGCGTGAACGTTCGAAGGGGAAACTGGAATGGAAACTGGATTTGCTCGGAAGCCGTCCGGGAGGGGAACTCGGTCCGAATTCGCCGCTGCTTGCTACTCTTCGCGCCGCTGACGAAGCTGTCCATAATCAGTCACGAATCGAACGCGCCTCGACGGACGCGAACGTTCCACTCTCGGTAGGAATCGATGCGATTTCCATCGGAGCTGGCGGGAATGGCGGCGGCGCTCATTCGCTGCAAGAGTGGTTCGAATCGGATGGCCGCGAGATCGGGCTGCAGCGGGTTTTGTTGACGCTGCTTGGCACATCAGGCGTGGTTGAGGAGAAATCTCGATGAGCGTGTCCCGCGGTCCGATAGGACGAGGGGTCTCAGCGCTGCTGGTGGTTTTCAGCGTGGCCGGCGTTGCCGCAAGCCTTTGTTTCGCACAGGCGCGTAGGGCGGCCACGGCAGCGACCGATGCTGCGACAACGGTCGCGATTTATCGCAACGGCCGAATCTATACCAACGATCCCGCGGCACCATGGGCTGAAGCCATATTAGTACGTGGCGAAGAAATTCTCGCGGTCGGAGACGACGACGAAGTTGCTGCGCTTGCCGATAAAGGGGCTCAGGTCGTTGATCTCGAAAAACATTTTGTCATGCCAGGATTTAACGACGCACATGTACATATCGGCGGAGCCGGTCAGGATTGGATTGCAGTTCGTTTGAATGGCGCGCAGAGCATCGAGGAATTGCAAAAGCGGCTGGCCGCCGGCGTGGCCGAACACAAAGAAGGCGAGTGGATTGTCGGCAGTGGCTGGGACCATACCTTCTGGCCGGAGAAAAGGTTTCCGAATCGCCAGCAGCTTGACGTGGTGTCGCCCAAAAATCCCGTAATTCTGACGCATATATCCGGGCATGTCGCTGTCGCGAATTCGCTGGCGCTGCAACTTGCCGGAATCACGAAGTCTACTCCGAATCCGACAGGCGGAGAAATTGAGAAGGATGCGCAAGGAGAACCAACCGGAATGTTGAAGGAAGGCGCGGCGATGCGACTGGTGGAATCCAAGGTTCCGCCTCCGTCTGCCGAACAGCGCCGCCGAGGAATTGAACTTGCGCTTGCCGATATTGCGCAGCATGGAGTGACTTCGGTGCAGGATAATTCGGCGTGGGAAGACTTTCTCACCTATCGCGCGATCAAGAACGATGGAAAGCTCACCGTTCGAATCACCGAGTGGCTGCCTTTTCCGGCGCCGCTGGAAAAACTGACACAGATGCGACGCGATGGGGGAACGACCGACCGATGGCTCCGTACCGGCGCGCTCAAAATGGTTACGGACGGCGCGTTAGGATCGCGGACCGCTGCAATGCTGGCGCCGTATTCCGACGATCCTTCGACCAGCGGAATAATGACGATGGAGCCGGCAAAATTGCGCGCACTGGCGGTCGAACGCGACAAAGCCGGTTTTCAGTTGAACTTTCACGCCATCGGTGACCGCGCCAATCGCGTGGCATTGGATGTATTCGAGGCCGCCGCAAAGGCCAACGGCCCGCGCGATCGCCGCGACCGTATCGAGCACGCGCAAGTTGTTGCGCTCTCGGATATTCCTCGTTTCGCACGATTGCAAGTGATCGCTTCGATGCAGCCGTCGCACGAAACTTCAGACATGCGGTGGGCCGAACAACGGGTCGGCGCTGAGCGCGCGAAAGGCGCGTACGCTTGGGCGACCATGCAGAAGTTCGGCGTCCGCCTTGCCTTCGGAACCGACTACGATGTGGAGCCTATTACGCCGTTCCGCGGGCTATACGCTTGCGTCACGCGCGAACTTCCCGAAGGTGGCCCGCAAGGAGGCTGGCAGCCGCAGGAAAAAATCTCGCTTGAAGACTGCATTCGCGCTTATACGAGCGGCTCCGCCTACGGTGAATTCATGGAAGGGAAGAAGGGCGAATTGAAAGCAGGAGAGCTGGCGGATTTTATCGTCTTGTCAAACGACCTCAGCAAAGTGCAGCCGCGCGAATACCTCAACACTAGAGTTCTTCGCACCATTGTCGGCGGCCGCACCGTTTACTCCGCTGAATAGCGATTTTTCGGGCAGGAATCCATCGCGCACCGAATTTCTACTCAAACGAAATGGACTTGACTTCGCCGTGCGCCGGCCCGTCCGGGCTCAGCGTAAACGCCACTTTCAGTTTGCGGTCCTTCCACGTTGCGCAGCTTGCCGTGCCGGCAGCAGAGCCGCCGGCCTCATGAATTTCAAGTTTTGAGATATCCTTCACGTGCAGAAGCAATTGCTCGTCACCCGCGGTCAAAGTGAACATCACCGCCGGCGGGTGTCCGCAGATCAGTTCGGTGATTCGGCCTTCTTTTTCCACCACTTCGGCGGAATGCTCGTTTGTGTCGGCCTCGTCCGCCACAGGATCGGCTGCTCCGGTTGATCGGGGGTGATTCGACGCCCGATTCATCTTGTCGTTTACGGTTTTCAGAAAGCTGGTGGCCATGGCGCGATCACGAGGCCAGGTGGCTGTCTTTTGTGCCCGCTCCGCGACTCGCTTGGCTCCAGCCAGGTCACCGGAGGCAAGCATGGCCCTCCCGCCATCAATGAAATAGGCAAGACTGCCAGGCTCCAGGCTGAGTGCGCGATCCGCCTGTTGTAGGGCTTTCGGTTTCGTTTCCGGCGATTGGGTGTATGCGATGCAAAGAAACGCACGGGCGGGAGCAAAGTCGGGCTGCAGCGAGATTACTTTTTCGAGATCGGCAACGATTTGCGGTGTAGTTTCGCGGTTGTAGCCGGACTTGCGGTAAAGGATGGAAGCGCGATAGAAATAGGCCATCGAGTCGTTCACATCCACGCTTAGCGCCAGGTCAAATTCCTTTGCTGCATTCTCAAAATCCGCCTTTTGGAAATGATAATGGCCCAATTCATCGTGCAAACGGGGCGTCTTGGGATCCAGCTTCTCGACCTGGTGTAACAATTCGATCGCTTCCGGCAGATGATTACTGTGGACCAGATAATCCGCTTGCGCCAGCAGCCCTTCGGCAGGACTCAAACGCCTAGCGGCAAACTGCTTTTCGGAAATGTCGCTCTTCAGTGGAATTTTTTGGAAAAGAAAGGCCTGTTCGTGCGTGTAATCTTGCAGGTTTCTCTCCAAAGCTTCTAAATCGCCAAAGGATCGCGTAGCAGCTTCAATGGGATCGTCAGTCTCCTGCAGTGCCGCCAGAAACTTATCCAGCAGATGACGGTCCCGAACCTCGGGGGCCAGCGAAAAATAATGCACTATGGCCCACGACTCGGCGTAGAAGACTCCGGCGTGATCCTGTGTGTTGTAGAGCGGGGAAGAGGCGTCAATCGAAACGAGCGTGGAAATCGGAATGAACGGGCTCTGCTGCAGCAGGCGCAACTGGCGGGGATCGGCCATTCCTGCGCGTCCTTCTTTGTTGTCAATATCGCTGCCACCCCAATATTCGGCCAGGCCTTCATCGAGCCATAGAGGAAGACCTCGGTAATTCAAGCGGAACAGCCCATGCGCCCATTCGTGGTACATCACGTGATAAGGATTGGTTCCGGTGCCCGTGACATCGGTCCGAACAACAGCTAGATTCTCATCGTTGAAGGGGTGGTACCAGCCCGCCAGTTTCGTAGCATTTTTGTTCTGGCCGTAAGTGGGCAGCAGCAGCTTCAGGGAATTTTCGTCCTTCAGTGCAAAAACAATCGTGGGTTTGCCAGAGTCCACTCGAAGCTTTGGAAAAGTCTGTTCGAAGAGCGCACGGATCTCTTCGAACTGCGCAGCAACGCGCCGGCCGTCATGCTCGCCGGCGTTTGAGTACACAGTGAAGTGCGGAGACTTGATCTCGATCCAATTTTCGAAGTGCTCCGCGCAGGTGGCGGCTGCTGTCGCAAAAAACACGATCGCCGCGCCGATAAGTCCGCGAGTTCCGATTGATAGCCTTTTGGGCATAGTAAATTGATGTTACGTCCGATCGGGGCGGTGTCAATAGTTCCGTATCGCAACGTGCCGCGAGTTTCTACGGTTCACTGCTATGCTTGCCGGATGGTCCGCAATTCCTTCGATGCAACAGCACCCTCCAGTCGATTCCGAGCGGAACTGGCGCTGGCATTTTGCACTCTTTTGTGGGGATCGACATTTGTCGTCGTAAAGAACTCACTCGATCATTCCTCCGTATTTCTGTTTCTGGCGCTACGGTTCACTCTGGCGGGAATTTGCATGGTCGCCTTTCGCCCGCAAATTGTCGGAGGGCTGCAGCGAGAAGAAATCTTCGCCGGCGTTCGTCTCGGCTTCTTCATGTTTTGCGGGTACGCGTTTCAAACGGCGGGATTGCGCTACACCACCGCTTCGAATTCGGGATTCATTACCGGTTCCAGTGTTGTATTGGTGCCGCTGATTCTCGCGCTCTTCTGGGGCAAACGCGCAACGATGTGGGTCTATTTTGGAACGCTCGCAGCGGCGGCAGGCTTGTACTTTCTGACCGTTCCCTTAGCCGGCATCGCGCATTTGAATCGCGGCGACGTGCTCACGTTTTTCGCGGCCCTCTCCTATGCCGTGCACATCATTTTAGTCGGTCAATACGCGCGCGAACATTCTGCCGCGGCTTTGAGTTTGCTTCAGGTGCTGGCTTGCGCGGTGCTGGCGTGGCTCACAGCGCTGGGGGCTCATGCGATCCATTGGCAGGCGATGCGCCTGGTTCCGAGTGTTGAATTGTGGCTTGGCGTCGCTGTCTGCGCGATATTCGCAACTGCGGTCGCGTTTTCATTACAGCTCTGGGCGCAGCGATACACTTCGCCAAGCCACGCCGCGATTATTTTCACTCTGGAACCAGTCTTCGCAGTCGTAACGTCTTACTTGGTTTTGGGTGAGCGACTCGGAGTACGTTCTCTTGCTGGAGCTGCGCTGGTGCTGGCGGGAATCCTGGCGGCGGAACTGTTGGGCCCGCCGGCGGCGCCGGAGTCGCCAGAGCCGACAGGAGAACCCGCGCTGAGGTGATTCGGAATCGCCAGGCTATTGAAGTCCCGGGCATTCTTGGCCTTGAGGAAGGTCCGAGCGGCGAAGACAATGGCAAGAAACAAAATGCCGGCAGCAGTCTGCCAACCAAATCGTAAATGAAAGAGCAAGCTTATCAAATCACGCAAATCCTGCCTCGACTTCAGGAGTAGTTCTTGACGTCGACGGGAGCATACATTGTCGCCGTGCCGGTATGGGTCTTCTCGTAGGCATCAATGGCGGACGCGTGCAGTAGAGACGTAGCGATGTCATCCAAGCCCTTGAGCAGGACTTCTTTGCGCGAAGGGGCGATTTCAAAAGAAAGTGTCAACCCTTTCCTGTCGCTTATGGTTTGGTTGGGCAAATCGACCGCAAGTGTGAAGGAACGATCCGCTTCAGCGCGCTTGAACAGCTCGTCGATATCCGATTCTTTCAAAATGGCGGGCAGAATGCCGTTCTTGAAACAGTTGTTATAGAAAATGTCGGCATAGCTGGGCGCGAGGATGACGCGAAAACCGTAGTCGCCGATGGCCCAGGGAGCGTGTTCGCGGCTGGAGCCACAGCCGAAGTTCGCGCGGGTAAGAAGAATGGAAGCGCCTTTGTACTCGGGAAAGTTGAGAACGAAGTTAGGATTTGGCTTTTCTCCTGCGAGATAACGCCAGTCGTAAAAAAGAATCCGCCCGAATCCTTCGCGCGTCAGCGCCTTCAAGAATTGTTTAGGCACCATCTGATCGGTATCGACATTGACCCGGTCGAGCGGGAGAACCAGTCCTGTATGAGTGATGAAGGGTTTCATGTCGCAGCGTCTCCTATAACTTCAAAAGCCTTGATCGTATCCAACTGTGCCCAATAAGTTCGCGACTTAAGCGAGCTAGTCGAGGAAAGCACGTCGTAAATAACTCCCCAAGACTCTGGTGTTGTGTCCAGGCTATTTGGAAGAGCAACCGAAATCAGCTTTACCTCGGCCACCTCGCCGTCGACGAACTGAAGACGAAGACGCTGCCCCTCGTGTCCGGCATTTAATTCACTGACGATTTGGAACATGGGATTCGGCCCGACGCTACTCCACGTGGGCAACATCGAATTCGCGAACGTCCACGAAATGGCCAGCGATGGCTGCGGCGGCAGCCATCACCGGGCTGACGAGGTGCGTGCGGCTGTCGCGGCCCTGGCGGCCTTCAAAGTTTCGATTGGAGGTGCTTGCGCTGCGTTCGTGCGGAGGCAAAACGTCGGCGTTCATGCCGATACACATACTGCAGCCAGCATCGCGCCACTCGAACCCGGCTTCGGAAAAAATTTTGTCCAAGCCTTCTTTTTCCGCGGCAGTCTTTATCCCACGCGATCCGGGAACGATCAAGGCTTGCTTGATCGATTTCGCGACATGTTTCCCGGCGACTAATTGCGCAGCCGCGCGCAAATCGTCCAGCCGCGAATTGGTGCAAGAACCGATAAACACACGGTCCACGGGAATATCCACGATTGGCGTGCCAGCTTTCAAGCCCATGTATTGCAGCGCGCGCTCGGTAGCCTTCTGATCATCGGAATTTTTGAATGAGCCCGGATCAGGCACGCGGTCCGTAACTCCGGTGACCATTCCCGGATTGGTTCCCCAGGTCACCTGCGGAGCGATTTTTTCCGCCTGCAATTCAACGGTCATATCAAATTTTGCGCCATCATCGGTGGTTAAGGACTTCCAGCGTTCGACCGCTTCCTGAAACTCTTTTCCGCGTGGAACAAAGGGCCGGTTTTCGAGATAGGCAAATGTGGTTTCATCGGGTGCAATCATTCCGGCGCGCGCACCGCCTTCAATCGTCATGTTGCATACCGTCATGCGGCCGTCCATGGATAATTCGCGAATCGCCTGTCCACCGTATTCCGCAACGTGACCTGTTCCGCCGCCGATGCCGATTTTTCCGATGATTGCCAGAATGATGTCTTTCGCGGTCACGCCTTTCGGTCGCTTCCCGTGTACCAGAATCTGCATCGTTTTCGATTTGCTCTGCACCAGGCACTGTGTGGCCAGCACATGTTCAACTTCGCTGGTGCCGATGCCGAAGGCCAGCGTGCCGAATGCGCCGTGCGTTGAAGTGTGGCTGTCGCCGCAAACAATCGTTTGCCCTGGTTGGGTGATGCCCAACTCCGGTCCGATGATGTGCACAATACCCTGATTTTTGCTGTTCATATCGAAGAGCCGGACGCCAGATTCTTTGCAGTTTTTTTCCAGCGCATCGAACTGTGCTTTGGCGTCCTGATCGATGATCGGCAGAAAGCGATCCTTCGTTGGAACAGAGTGGTCCATCACCGCGAAGGTCAAGTCCGGCCGGCGCACCTTGCGTCCTTCGGCACGCAAGCCGGAGAACGCCTGGGGCGAGGTGCCTTCGTGAATCAAATGCCGGTCGATGTAGAGAAGCGATGGCTTGCCGGGCTCCTCGTACACAAGATGGCTCTCCCAAATTTTTTCGTACAAAGTCTTGGCGGTCATGACTTTACCTGAACGGATTTTAACACCGTAAGATGGACAGGGCAAAAGCCCGCCTGCGATACGCGAGACCAGGGGCTTACCGAAGCGCCGAATCGCGCGTCGAACAAATTATCCGGGACAGCGCAATCGGAGGGACAATTCTACATGTTGGGCGGAGAAGCTAAAAATGAAAACATTTGCGGTGTTGGCGCTGGCGACAGGTCTGGTAGTAAACGTTTGGGGCTGTGGAAAGGCTGCAAAGCAGGAGATCACGCAGGAAGAACTAGTTCGTCGCACGCAAGAGCTGATGGACTCTGTCGTTCCCGGAAACCAAGGACCGTGGAAAAAATATTTTGCCGACGACGCTATGTATTTCGACGAGAAGGGCCGAGACATGGACAAAGAGGCGCTGGTCAAGGATGTCTCACCCATGCCCACCGGATATTCCGGAGCGATACGCGTGGCGAATGTCAAAAGCCGCATGCTTGGGGACACCGCGATCCTCAGCTACGACCTTGATGAAACCGAAACCATTTTTGGCCAGAACCTGAAAGCGCGTTACCACGGAACGGATACTTGGATGCGCAAGAACGGTGAGTGGAAGATTGTTGCCGGACAGATGCTGCGCTATTACGAGGATCCGGCCACTGGCACTTTGGATCTCGACAGGATCAAGCCATTTCTCGGGCACTATCAGCTTGCGCCGGGTTCCGTGCGGGAAGTATCGACGGACGGGAAAAGCGTCTTCATGCAACGCACCGGGCACAAGAAGGAGGAGTTGCTTCCGGAGGGTGCGGACATTTTCTTTCGCAAGGGAGTCGAGGGACGGATTCTGTTTCGGCACGGAGCGAATGATCAGCCCAATCTGCTGATCGACCGCCGCAACAATGAGGACGTTGTGTGGAAGCGCGTGAATTAAAACCGCGATGCGATGCCATGACGTAATACTTTGAACCGGCGCCCGTTCAGCATTCGCAGTGAATTCACACAGAGCGGTGACTGGTTTAGAGTAGTAGGGTCGGCGAAAGAGCGCCTTATGGATTCCGTCTACTACTCATGGTTTGAGAGCCCGGTCGGCCCGTTGCTGTTGGCCGGAACTAGTGAGGGATTGAAGCTGGTGAGCTTTAGCGCTGGCAGACACTCAAAAAGCGTCGACCCGGAATGGCGCGAAGACGGTTCGGCATTCGTCGAGGTCGTTTCTCAATTGAAATCGTATTTTGCAGGAGCAAGAACAACGTTTGAGCTGCCGCTGGTGCTGGAAGGGACGGATTTTCAGAAAAGAGTCTGGACAGCGCTCCGACGCATTCCATACGGCGAGACAGTTTCGTACAAGCAGCTGGCGGAAAGCGTAGGCAGCCCGAAAGCCGTGAGAGCCGTAGGTGCTGCTAATGGCGCGAATCCGATACCGATCATTGTTCCTTGCCATCGCGTCATCGGGACCGATGGCAGTCTTACCGGATTCGGCGGCGGCCTGCCTCTAAAGAAGAAATTGCTTGAACTCGAGAGCCGCCAGCTAACACTGATCTAATTCAATCGAGTTCCGGGGCTTTCGACCTGCAAGAAAAGTAACGTTCGGTTTGGCCAGTCAGGAAAAAGATGGCGATACGTAAGATCATTCAACTTGGCGATCCTAGGCTCCGCGAGAAAGCACAAGTGGTCGGGGTTCCTGCCGCCCCAGAGGTCGCTGAGTTGATTACGGATCTTCAGGATACATTGGCCCATTCACGAGCAACGACGGGTTACGGTCGGGGAATTGCCGCGCCTCAGTTGGGCATTATGCAGCGCGTGATTTTCCTCAAACTGCCGGGAAGAGATCCTTGGGCGCTGATCAATCCGGAAATTACCGTTCGCAGCCCCGATAAAATTGTGGTTTGGGACGCCTGCCTGAGTTTCCTTTCTATTTTTATGCAAGTCGAGCGGAACCGGGAAATTACGGTCCGGTTTCAGGATCCGACCGGCGAGTGGCAGCAAATTTTGGCGGCCGAGGCTGAAGATCTATCGGAATTGCTGCAGCACGAAATCGATCATCTTGACGGAATTCTTTGCATTGACCGAGTCACGGACGTTAAGACGATTTGCAGCAGGGAAGAATTCGAGAAAAGATACAGCAGGAACACCGCTTACGCCGCTCGAGATTGAACATCTCAGCGCAGCGCTATTTCATGGTCCAGAGATTGATGGCGTGATGATGCGGGTTGTGCCGTGGCCGGCTCCCAGAAATAAAAAGCAACGAGAAACCCGCTGCCGCCAGCGGCAAAACACCTACGAGCGCGATGAGAACATGGTCCATTGCCAGATCATTCCTTGTGTGCTGTAACTGTCAAAATCAAAACTAAAATTAACGCGTTCATTTCGCAATGCGGTGAATGCTGTATTTTGCCAAAGCCCTTACACAGACGATGCGAACGCTGAAAAGAGACTTTTCCGAAAAAAATAAATCATGTCGAATCAGTGCGCGCCCGTCATCGCCGCTTTCGCGTCATTAGCGAGCCGTGAAATTTCTTTAATACCTTGCAAGATGCTGCTGATCGCTTTGCGAACTTCCGGATCACCGGGGCCAATGGCCGGAGCCACGTGAATGTGACCGCTCGCATCGATGGTGACGAGCGGGCCGTCAGCGCCGCCAAGAATGACTTTGACGGAATTGCCATGTTCTTCCGGGAGGTGCAGCAAAACGGCTGAGCGATTGATAACTTCCAGGGTGGTGCGCATACTGAGACTCCTTCTAAGGTGTTTCGAACTCGCCCCTGATTTGTAGTAGTGCAGGACATGGGCGGAGCGTTTCATGGAAAATAGAGGGGTTGTCAGATTTATTCCGTCCAGTAGCGATTCGTGTCTTCGTACTTTGGAGAATGTGCCGCGATGAGCAAGAAAGTGAAATGGGGAGTCCTCGGCGTAGCGTCGATAGCCTGCCGAAAGACGATTCCGGGGATGCAAAAGGGCGAGTGGAGCGAGATAGCGGCTATTGCGTCACGAGACTTGGCCAAAGCGGAGAGGGCGGCGCGAGACCTGGGCATTACAAAAGCATATGGCACTTACGAGGAGCTACTCGCCGACGATGAAATCGAAGCGATTTATAATCCACTGCCGAACCACCTGCATGTACCGTGGTCTGCGAAGGCTGCGGAAGCAGGAAAACATGTCCTTTGCGAAAAGCCCATTGGGCTGGATGCTGCGCAAGCGACGGAGTTGGTGCGCGTTCGCGATCGCACCGGTGTAAAGATCGGCGAAGCGTTTATGGTTAAGACGCATCCGCAGTGGCTTCGCGTCAAGGCTCTTGCGCATAACGGGAAAATCGGCCGGCTCAAAGCCATCATCACCATTTTTAGTTATTTCAACCAGGATCCCGGAAATGTCCGCCACAAACCGGAATGGGGCGGCGGGGGACTGCTGGATATTGGCTGCTACCCGATCACGCTTTCGCGTTGGATTTTTGGAGAAGAACCGAGGCGCGTAAGCGGTACCCTGGAACTTGATCCGGACTTCGGAACGGACCGGTTGGCTTCCGCCGTGATGGACTTTTCCAGCGGTCAATCCATTTTCACTTGTGGCACGCAGACGAATTACTTTCAGCGCATGGAAATTCTAGGAAGCACCGGCAGGCTGGCCGTCGAAATTCCTTTTAACGCGCCGAATGACCGGCCGACGCAAATCACGGTCGCCGATGGAATGGGGATTTATGGTGGAAAGTTCGAGGTCGAAGAAATTCCTGCCTGCGATCAGTACACCGTTCAAGGCGATGCGTTCTCGCGCGCCATCCGTGAAAACACGGAAGTTCCCGTTCCGCTTGAAGATGCGCTCGCCAACATGAAAGTCATCGACGCGATTTTCCGTTCTTCGAGAAGCGGGAAATGGGAACAGCCATGAGGCATACGAATTTCTGCAGAACCCTGTCAAGCTGGCTAGCTTGAATTCGACTTTCTTCGCGGACAATAGTTCAGGCCTGCTTGTTCCCGACAACGACGGTCCAGGAGCGGATGCGCCATTGTTTGACTAGTCCATTCAAGACGTAGGGATCCCGCTTGACGAAGGCTTCCACGGCGGTCGAGTCGTGCGAAAGAAAAATTAAGAGCGCGCCATCCACGGGATCCGCAAGCGCGCCGGCAAGTTGTAATTCTCCCCGACCAAACGATTCCAACGCCAGTTTGAGATGCTCTTGGCGAAAGGGAACACGGCGATTCACGAAATCTTCGACCACTTCAGTGTAAAAGAGAGCGTAGTACGGCACGACTCCTCCGAGGGAACTGCCTTAATAGCCTAGCGCGAGAACACTTCGGACGCTGCTGTAATTTTGCGCGCGCGTTTGCCAAGGCGATAGACCAGCAAACCCACGATGTTGGCTCCCGAGAGCACTGCAATTGTTTTTGTACCGTATAGCAGCGGGTTAACAACATCCACAATCGGAAAGATTGAAAGAACCACGAACAATAGAGTGAGAACAAATCCGCAACCGGCGGCCAACTTCAAGGCCCCATCAGTACGCAACTGTGAATCTTTCTTCGCAAAAAATGGAATCGCAAACATGACCAGATACGCCAATCCATAGAATGTGAATCCCCAGATCTGCAACATGGAAAAGGCTTCCAGCTCGCGCACGCCTATCAATGCTGCCAATCCGGCGAAGAGGGTAATCACGCCGAGGAACAAAATGGAGTTTACGGGAGTGCGAAATTTCTGATGCAGACGAGTAAACCAGGCGGGCAGCAGATGATCCCATCCGGCAACCATGGGCAAGCGAGTGTTACCGGCAAAATTGAGATTAAAACTCGCGAGGTAGTTTGTGAGCAGCAACAAAACCGCGATTGGAACAATCAGTCGCGCGGCGGCCATTCCGGCAAATCCGAGCTGCAGTGCTTGCGGTATCGGCCCGATTAAGTCCACGGAATCGGGCGGAACAAAGGCTAGGATCGCGCTGGTTCCGAAGATATAAAGAAGTGCCACGATCGGCACCGAAAACAGAATTGCGCGGGGGAAATGCCGAACCGGGTTTAGCGATTCGCCTGAAAAGATCGCCGCATACTCCAGGCCGCACAGCGCCCCAAAAGTCATTTTGCTGAACACGCTAAAGGTGAAAAGCGTCATTGGCGGGAGTGTGATTCTGAGCGGATGATATTCGGCCAGCGTGCCCTGCGTGTGCCTCAGAAAGGGAAGCCCGGCCAATACTAAAATCGTCAGTACAGTCAAAAAGCTTCCAGCATTGGTCACCCACTTTCCGACGCGCAAGCCCAGATGCGCGATAAGCATCAGGCCAGCTATAACGACGGCCGTCACCAGAAATAGCGCACGGCGATTCGTCGCAATCCACGAATGCTCCGGCCGCAGCACATAAGAAAGGTAATTGGTAGTGACCAGGCCAATCGTGGCTGAATAGAGAACCACATAGACCCACAGGTTCCAGGCCACCAGAAAACCGACCAAATCGCCAAAAGCCGCTCGCGCCCATTCGTAGAGGCCCCCTTCGAGCGGAAGTTTCTGGTTCAAGTGGTTAACGACGAGAGCTTGCGGCATGAAGAAAAATGCAAGTGCGAGTATCCATAGGAAAGTGCTCGCAGGTCCTGCTTTCACTGCAGTTCCGAAAAAATCCGGAATCACGACCATCAGAACGCAGGCCAGGATCAGGTCGCGCAATCCGAGCTGTTTGCACAGCTCTTGGCTGGGCGATTGCGGGAGGCCCTCTGCGGCACGAACTTCCAACCCTGCTATTGGGGGCAAAAGGGTGCGCTCCATTACGCGACGGCGAGAGAAATCGCGATGCAGAGTTGTAATACGGACGGAGCTCTGAGGGAAGGCTAAATTAATTGCTTGCCGATCGGAGAATACTTCTTAGCGGGAGCCGCCAGCGATGGAAGGCACCAGCAAAACTTTGTCGCCGGCTTTTACGGCGCAGTCCTCGCCGCCGAGAAAGCGGATGTCCTCTTCGTTGAGATAGACGTTGAGGAATTGCCGAATCTGCCCTTGATCGTCGCGCACGTGCCTGCTTAGCCCGGGAAATTGCGTAGTAAGGATATTCAGCGCTTCGGCGATCGTCGCCGCATTACAGTCCAGCTTTGGCGCACCGTCGGTAAATCGCCGGAACGCTGTGGGGATTTCAATGGTAACTGCCATGTTTTCTCCAATCGTTAAATCTTCGCGCCGGCTGTGGTGGCCAACTGCGCGTCAAGATATGCTTCGAAGGCCTCTAACTTCGGCGCGATGGCTTCCGTCGCCGGATACGCGGCCGCAATCGCGTCGGTCGTTTTCAGTCCATTGCCGGTGATGCAGACTACAGTAGTTTCGCTGGAACGGATGCGGCCCTCTAGCACCAATTTCTGTGTAACGCCCGCGGTCACACCGCCGGCCGTCTCGGCAAAAATTCCCTCGGTTTCTGCCAGCAACTGGATGGACTCTACGATTTCACTGTCGGAAATATCTTCCGCCCAGCCGCCCGAATTGCGCACTAGTTTAATAGCGAACGGCCCATCTGCCGGATTTCCGATGGCCAGGGAGCGAGCGATGGTCTGTGGTTTTTGCGGTTCGAATCGGGGCAGTCCGCGCTTCACCGCGTCCGAAATGGGAGAGCAGCCCGTTGCTTGGGCCCCGAAAAATTTCACCGGCTTATCCTCAACCCAGCCCAGCGTCACCAGTTCGCGAAACGCTTTCGCAATTTTGGTGATTAGCGAGCCGCCAGCCATCGGCACCACGACGTTGTCTGGAAGCCGCCAGCCAAGCTGTTCAGCGATTTCGAATCCATGCGTTTTGGATCCTTCCGAGTAGTAGGGACGCAAATTCACATTTACCAGGCCCCACTGAAAACGGTCGGCGATCTGCGCGCAAAGCCGGTTGACGTGATCGTAATTTCCGTTGATGCGAACAATTCGCGCGCCGTACACCGCGGTATTCAGTATCTTCGCGGGTTCCAGATCGGCGGGAATAAAGACGCAGGCATCGAATCCTTGCTGTGCCGCTTGTGCCGCCACGGCGTTGGCCAAATTGCCCGTGGACGAGCAACCCACGGTTTGGAATCCGAATCGCCGGGCGGCAACAAGAGCGGTCGCCACCACGCGGTCCTTAAACGAGAGCGAAGGGAAGCACACTGCGTCATTCTTGAAATACAAATTGGTCAAGCCCCACTTTTTCGCCAGATGCCGCGACGCAACGAGAGGCGTGCCGCCGGCCGCATTGGGAAACTGAAAATCTTCCGGGAGTGGCAGGAATTCCGCGTAACGCCACATATTGAAGTCGCGCGCCGCAAGTTTATCTTTTGCGACGATGGACTTCAGCGCTTCGTAATCATAAGAAACTTCCAGCGGCGAAAAGCAACCCTCGCAAAAGGATCGTGGAGCATTACCCCAAAATTTTGCGCACTCGCGGCAGCGTAACTGATAGATCTCCGACATCGGGTTTCCAATCGCGGCCCAAACTTCACCGGGCATAAAGCGGGGTCGCTAAAAAGTTGGCCAAGGCGCGAACGCAAAGCGCGGGGTGTTTAGGGCTAGCAAGGAGGGAACAAATAAAAAACCCTCCGTGCCAAAGAGTGCAGGAGGGGTCTCAAAACATCTAAGAATCTCTACGTGCTCTTTAGCAGTTTTTTACGTGGAGCAAGTTGCCCTAAATCGCCACGTTGCGCCGCAGCAAACGGCACATATATAAATGACAGGGAAACAGTGGATTGTCAATACTGTTTCTAAAGTCCAAGATGGCTGACAACAAATTGGCCGGTTGCCGCGTCAAACTAAGGGAGGAACTAGAGCAATCGAACCTCCAAATGCCACCCGGCCTAAAGGCCAGTGTGTTTTCCGGCGCAGCTGTTGCGCCGGGTAATTTTGCGATGTTGCGGATGTTATAATCGGACGAGCGATGAGTGCGGCTTTGTGCCGGGCAGGCGGCGGAGAGAATAGAGGAGCAGCACAAAATGGGTGAACCAGTAAGCAAAATGGTCAGTTGGGCGCGCCGGGAAAAAATGGTGGCCGGGCTATTCGTGGCGCTCACGCTGGTCTTGGGAATTCTTATCGGTACGTTAGTTTCCGGCCGCACATCGGCCATGAAGTCCATCGCATTTGCGGGCAAGGGAGCCGCGCTGCTTCCCATGCCCGACGCGATTCCCTCTTCCAATTCGTTCGCGTCGATCGTGAACAAGGTCGAGCCTGCGGTAGTGAACATCTCGACCACGCAGGTGATAGAAAAGCGGCGATCCTCCACCAGGCGCCGCCCGCAGCAGCCGAACGATCAACAACCAGATAATCCAAATGATCCGATGCAGGATTTTTTCGATCGCTTCTTCGATGGCCGCCAGGAAGCGCCGCCTTCCGCGGAGCGCAGTCTCGGTTCAGGCGTTATCGTCGACCGCAAGGGATTTATTCTGACGAACAACCACGTTGTGGATCAGGCAACCAAGATTCAAGTCCAATTGAATGGTGAAACTCAGAAGTACAACGCCAAACTCGTGGGCGTGGATGAAGAAACCGATTTGGCGGTTATCAAGATCGAAGCACCGAGGGAATTGCCGGTCGCCAAACTAGGCAATTCTGACGGCGTGCAGCCGGGTGATTGGGTGCTGGCAATCGGCAGCCCGTTCGGACTGAATGCCACGGTCACAGCCGGAATCATCAGTGCCAAGGATCGAGGCGGAGTGGGCAAGCAATTCCAGAGATTTCTGCAGACCGATGCGGCGATCAACCCGGGCAATTCCGGTGGACCGTTAGTGGACCTAGCCGGGGAAGTGATCGGAATCAACACGGCGATCATCACCGGAAGTCGCGGCTATGAAGGTGTTGGCTTTGCCTTGCCGTCAAGTGTGGCTATCAACGTTTACAATCAACTGATTCAGCAGGGTCGCGTGACGCGCGGTTCGATCGGCGTAAGCTTCCAAGAAGATTTGGGGACTAACGCCATCACGCTAAAAGAACTTGGCGCCACCAATGGTGTCGTAATCATGGGCGTCGAGCCTGGCAGCCCGGCAGAGAAGGCCGGACTGAAGGGCGGCGACGTCATTACCAACGTGAATGGTCATCCGGTTAAGACGGGCAATGACTTAGTGAATCCGATTGCAACCGCGCCGATTGGAAGCAAAGTTAAAATCGGGTTCGTGCGTGACCGGCAGACAAAGGAAACCAGCGCGGTCGTGGAAGACCGGACGCACGTGTTCCCAAACTCCGCGGCTCGGCAATCCGAATCCCAGAATGAGAACGGCGAAGCCGAATATGGCTTGCGCGTGGAAAACCTGACTCCAGATCGTGCTTCCCGCATTGGCATCGAAGCGCAGAAGGGCGTTTTGGTAGTGGACGTGGATCCTGCCAGCTTTGGCGATGATCTCGGCTTCGCTCGCGGCGACGTCATCGCTGAAGTCAATCGACAACCGGTCGCGAATGTGGCTGAATACAAGGCGGCGATCAGTAAGCTCAAACCCGGCTCGAACGTAGTATTCAAGGTGCTTCGCCACGCGGATAACGATCGCGTACTGACGGTATTCCTGCCAGGTGTTGTTCCTGCGCGCGAAACGCCGTCGGCCCAATAAGAGACCTGGCAAGATCAAGATGAAGCGCCAAAACGCATGAGGATACTTCGACCGGCACTCCTGGTTCTGCTGACCGCGACGTTAGCGGGGCTGGGTGTGCCGTCGAGTTTTGGCCAATCGAAAGCGACTCCCAAGGGAAAAAACATCGGCGGCAAGAACGTCGCGACCAAGAGCGCTCAAAACAAGGGCGCCGCTCATCAGAAGATGACTTCGACGCAGAGGGCTTCTGCCAAGAAAAAGGCCGTTACGGGAAATTCGGCGACAGCAAATCGTCACGCTACACCTTCTGCGGTGAAAGGCGCTTCGGCAAGAGCCTCCGGCAAGACCGCGACAACTTCCGTTAGAAAACCTTCGGGTAAAAGTTCCTTGACGAAAAGAACGCGCAAGCAGCCAGGGCAAAAAGCTCCTACCAACGAACGCGTCAGTGAAATCCAGACTGCCTTGGCAAAGGATGGTTCGTTTCAGGGTTTGCCAAACGGCAAATGGGACGACGATACCGCAGCGGCGATGCGCAGATTTCAGGCTTCGCACGGATTGAGCGCTACTGGAAAGCTCGACGCTCCTACGTTGCAGCGCTTGGGTTTGGGGTCAGAGACGGCAGGAATTGCCGCTCCGACGCCACCGCCCGGCGCGACTTCACGTTTAACCTCATCGAATAGCATTCCCTCCGGCGATCCGGCACATCGGCAGTAAAACTAGCGATCAGGAACCAGCGGCCAGAAACCGGCGCCCCAATCGCGCTCGCATTTCGCTCACCTGTGAACGAAATTACGTCTATATCCCACACACTTCTTGTAACTGAAATCTCACAGACTTACAGCCTATGATTCGGGGTTGGACGAACAGGAACGCGGGTTGTATGGTAACGGCGCGCGTGGTTCAACGGGTTTGCGGCATTCAGGAGCGATTCCATGAATATGCGGGTGGTGGTGGCGCTGTGCACAGCGGTACTAGCTGCGGGAGGTACGTTTGGGCAGCAAAATACGCCAGAGAAAGCGGCAACCAAGAAGATCAAGGCGGTGCGATTTGGGAAGCTGTGGGATGGGAGGGGCAAGGTCTGGACGAACGCGATTGTGATTGTGGACGGCGACCGGGTGCGGGAAGTGACAAACGACGCGAAACGGATTCCGTCTGGTGCGGAGGTAGTGGACCTCAGCAAATATTATGGCCTGCCTGGAATGATTGATGTGCACACGCACATGACGATTTATACGGAGGAGAGCCCGCCCTCGAGCACCGGGCAACTGACGCCGATGCTCAAGCAGCTGTCGAATCCACCAGCGCTCGAAGTCTTTCTGGCACGAAAGGGCGCGATGCGGGTGCTGGAGGCGGGCGTGACCACGGTGCGGGATTTGGGCTCGGACCAGTACATGGACATCGCGATGCGGGAGTTGATCAATCGACGAGAAATGATCGGGCCGCGGATGTTTGTGTCGGGATATGGATTGAACGTTTCGTTGACCCCGACCGGGAAGCCGGCTGCGACGGTTGCGGGCACGGCTACTGCTGACGGTGTACCGGAGGTATTGCGGGCGGTGCGGCAGCAGGTCGCGGCGGGAGCGGATGTGATCAAGATGTACGCATCGACGGGAACGGATGACGATACCACGGGGTTTGAGACGTACAGCTACGACGAGATTAAAGCGGCGGTGGATGCGGCGCATCAGTTCGGGAAGAAGATTGCGATTCATTCCTACGGGCCGGATGGAGCGCGGGACGCGGTGCGGGCTGGCGCGGATTCGGTGGAACACGCGACGGACATGGACGACTTGACGATCGCGGAGATGGTTAAGCGCGGCACGTTCTACGTGCCGACAATCGATCATAACCGCTATTACCTCGATAACTGGCAGAAGATTGGGTACACGGATGGATTTCAGGCAAAGACGCAGGCGTACATTGAACGAAATTTGGAGACAGCGCGGCGAGCGCATAATGCTGGCGTGAAGATTGCGATGGGGTCGGACGCGATTTACACGATGTACGGAGAGAATACGCGGGAGCTGGGATGGTTCGTGAAGGCCGGGATGACACCGGAAGAAGCGCTGAAAACCGCAACCGCAAACGCGGCCGAACTGTTAGGCAAAGGAAACGAGCTAGGCGCCGTGGCTCCGGGATACTACGCCGACCTAGTAGCAGTCGAAGGCGATCCAACCGCCGACATCGCAGTAGCCATCAACAAAGTGAAATGGGTGATGCAGGGCGGCTCAATAGTCGTCGTCGTTGACAACGCGAAGGCTCAAATCCGCTAGAGCGATTGGGCCCTCACCTGTTGCGTCGGTACTCCAATCGCCAGATTCGCATAAGCTTCAAGGAGCCGTGTCGATTTCGCGGAGCTGGCGGAGGTAATCTGGCAGGCTGAAGTGCTCCGCGCCTTGCACATGTAGGTTTATGTAGTCGCGATGGAGTATGTTGGAGCCATAAGCGAAAATCATTTCGTTAGCTGCCGATTGTCCTTCCAGTGCATCGGCGATTTTCATCTGTGCAGGCGGTTTCTCGTTCGATGGAACTTTGAGAGATTCCAACCTCGGTTTGACGGTGTTTGAACGCGAATGCTAGAGTCAAATCTGCGGAAGACTTTCTTCAGGGGCTGAAACCCCAGCTGTTCCCGGCACGGAACGTCAGGGCTAAAGCCCTGATCTCCTAAAGAACAAAGAGATTCCAGGGCATGGATGAGGAGGAAGTATGGCAACGGCAGCGGCTCCACGCGTGTATAAGAATTTCATCAACGGGGAATGGGTGGATGCCAGCGGGGGCAAAGCCTACGAAAACCGCAACCCGGCGAATTCCGATGAGCTGGTGGGTATGTTCGTGTCGTCGAGCTCGGAAGACGTGGACGCGGCGGTGGATGCGGCCAAGGACGCGTACAAGACTTGGCGGCTGGTACCAGCTCCAAAACGTGCCGAGATTTTGTATCGCACCGCGGAGCTGCTAGTGCAGCGCAAGGAAGCGTTTTCTCGTGACATGACGCGCGAGATGGGCAAAGTTCTGGCGGAAACGCGCGGCGACGTGCAAGAAGCCATCGACATGACGTATTACATGGCTGGAGAAGGGCGGCGGTTGTTTGGCCAGACTACTCCATCGGAGCTGCCGAATAAATTTGCCATGAGCGTGAGGCAATCCATCGGTGTGTGCGGAATGATTACCCCGTGGAATTTTCCGATGGCTATTCCATCATGGAAAATGATGCCGGCGTTGGTGGCGGGAAACACCGTGGTGCTGAAGCCGGCGGAAGATACTCCGCTATCTTCCTACCACTTGATTCAGACGCTCACGGAAGCTGGCCTGCCAAAGGGAGTCGTGAACCTGGTGAGCGGCGATGGGCCAAACGCCGGAGCGCCGCTTGCGCAGCACAAAGAAGTGCCGGTGATGAGTTTTACGGGCTCGACAGCGGTGGGAAGAATCATTGCCGAAGCATGCGCGGCGGATTTTAAGCACGTTTCGCTGGAAATGGGCGGCAAGAATATCATCATCGTCATGGATGATGCGAATCTGGATTTGGCGGTGGATGGTGCGGTGTGGGGCGGATTTGGCACGACCGGGCAACGCTGCACGGCGGCAAGCCGTATCGCGGTGCACAAGAGCGTGTATGGAGAGTTCACGAAGCGGCTGGTAGAGCGCGTGAAGCACTTGAAAGTTGGCAACGGGCTGGACGCCGGAGTCGACATGGGGCCGTGCATCAACGAACAGCAGCTGGGCACAGTGATTGAGTACGTTGAGATTGGGAAAAACGAAGGAGCAAAGCTGCTTACCGGCGGGAATCGGCTGGATTCTGGCACTTATGCCAAAGGCTGGTTCCACGAACCAACATTGTTTGGTGACTGCTCGGCAAAAATGCGAGTATCCCAGGAAGAAATTTTTGGCCCGGTGGTTTCGCTCATTCCCGTGAACGATTTTGCGGAAGCGATTGAAGTGGCCAATGGGATTCCTTACGGCCTTTCAGCTTCGATCTATACGAAAAATGTGAATCAGGCGTTTGAGGCGATGCGCGATATCTTTACCGGCATCGTTTATGTGAACGCGCCGACGATCGGCGCGGAAACTCACTTGCCGTTCGGGGGAACCAAGCAGACTGGCAACGGGCATCGCGAAGCAGCGATTGCTGCAATTGATTTCTACACGGAATGGAAGACGCTATACATCGATTACTCCGACAAACTGCAGCGCGCGCAGATCGATAACGCGGATTGACAAAATGCAGGTTAGACCATCGGCACGCAGAGTCCACCGCGGATTGACCGGGACCTGACAGGCTCACTAAAATAGAAAGTAGCACTCCTGCGCGGTGAGTGCTGCTATGAGAAATGCACCACTTCAGGAACGGCGTAATCGGCAGATTCTAGCTGACCTCGTCCGGACGTACATCGAAACCGGCGAACCGGTGTCTTCCCGCGCGATTTCCAAGCGGTTCGAAGAGGTTCTGAGCACGGCGACTATCCGGAACGTGATGGCGGATCTGGAAGACGGCGGCTATCTCTACCAACCGCATACTTCGGCTGGGCGGGTTCCAACCGCAGCCGCCTATCGTTTCTTCGCGCAGGAGATTGCCACGCAGGCCACGTTGAGCGTGGAGGACCGGGAATGGATACGACGCGAGTTTTCCGGAGCCAATACGCGGGTTGAAATCACAGAGCGCGCGGGACACGTGCTAGCGGAAGTTTCGAACGGACTGGGCATCGTGGTGTCGCCTCCGCTCGGCCGCACGGTGCTGGAGCATGCGCGGATTTGGCTGTTGCCTGATGGCAGAGTGGTTGTAGTGCTGATATCGCCGGGCGGAATCACGCGCGACAAAGTGGTCCGTCCGCCGCGAACCTTCACGCAAATGGAGTTGGATGCTACCGCGGACTTTTTGAACCGGCAATATTCTGGCTGGACACTGGAGGCGATTCGCGCGGATTTGCTGGTTAAGCTAGCGACCGAAAGCGAACGCTACGAAGGATTGTTGCGCGGCGCCCTGGCGCTTTGCGATCCGGCAATGCTCAGCGACGAGAATGGTTCTCAACTGCATGTGGAGGGAACGGCACAGATCATCGGCACGCCGGAATTTTCCGACCAGTTGCAGTTGCGCGAGCTGTTGTCGGCGATCGAAGAGAAGCATCGCCTGGTTACCGTGCTGAATGCCTGCATTGACGCGCCCGAACCGGTGCTGGTGCAAATCGGCCTGAAAGAGATTGCGCAAGGCGGCGATAACTTGGCGCTCATCAGCGCGCCCTACACCCGAGTGGACGGCGTACAGGGGTCGTTGGGGGTGCTTGGGCCTACGAGGATGCACTACGAGCGGGCAATTAATGCGGTTGCGTACGTGGCGCGAATTTTCAGCGAATCGCTGGGCAAGATTTCCTAGCTGCACGCGGCTAGTCAAAAGGGGAAGAGCGGTGGACGACAAGGAAATTCGAAATTCAGGGTTTCGGGGAGACGACGTGGATGGCGGCGGTGAGACCGATTTCGTGCGCGCGGAAGCAGATGTGGCGAAATTGGCGGCTGACCTTGAAGACCTGCGGCAGACGCTGCTCCGGCGGCAAGCGGATTTTGAGAATTATAAGAAGCGAATCGAAAAAGAGCGCGCTGAAGATTCGAAACGTACTACAGGGCGCCTGATCGAAGCGCTGATTCCAGTGATTGACGGGTTTGAGCAGGCGCTGGCGGCGCATCGCGAAGCCGCATATGAAAATTACCGGCGCGGGTTTGAGCTTATTTACAAGCAGCTGCTGGAAAATGTTTCGAAGCTCGGAGCCGAGCGCATCGATCCGACTGGCAAACCGTTTGATCCGCATCTGCATCAGGCGATGGACCGCACGGAGACAAGCGAACATTCGGACGGCACGGTGCTTCAGGTTTTCCAGCCTGGCTATCTGTTCCACGGACGTGTTCTGCGCCCCGCGATGGTCCGTGTAGCGGTGCAACCCGCGGCGGCATCGAAAGCAAATACGAATTAAGGAAGTGCTACGCGAGCGCTATTCAGCGAATGGAACGCGGATGGGATTTTCACGCCGGAACTGCCTGGCGCGCCTGTACCATAATGATTGACGCAGTAATCTAAAACTCAACCGTTTTTAATGCAATTGGGGAAAAGAGCGAATGACGAAGGCGAATCAACGCGATTTTTACGAAGTGCTCGGGGTGAGCAAGACCGCCACGATCGACGAGATCAAATCTTCCTACCGCAAAGCGGCGTTGAAGTGGCATCCCGATCGAAATCCAGAAAATAAACACGAAGCGGAAATAAAGTTTCGCGAGTGCACCGAGGCGTATAGCGTTTTGAGCGACGCGGAAAAGCGCCGGGTGTACGACACCTACGGCCACGCCGGTCTGAGCGGTGTGGGCGGCGGCGTGGATTTCAATGGCACAATCTTCCAGGATTTCCACGATATTTTTGGCGATTTTTTTGGGTTCGAAGACATTCTTGGGGGTGGCGGCAGCAAGCGTAGCCGGAGCCGCGCACAACGCGGCGCCGATTTGCGCTATGACATGACGCTCGCATTTGAAGAGGCCGCATCGGGCGTTTCGACAAAAATCAAATTGCCGAAGCAGGAGTTGTGCACCTCCTGCCATGGAACCGGCGCGAAGGCCGGGACGGGAGCAAGCGCGTGCCAGACCTGCGGCGGCCGCGGACAACTGGCGTATCAGCAGGGATTTTTCACGATTACACGCACCTGCCCCGCATGCCAGGGAGCAGGACAAATTATCAAAGAGCGTTGCCCTGATTGCCGCGGGCAGGGCCGTATCGAGCGCGATAAGACGATCGATTTGCGCATTCCTGCGGGCGTCGATACCGGCACGCGTTTGCGGGTGCCAGGCGAAGGAGAAGCGGGGGCGAACGGCGGGCCGAGCGGCGATTTGTATGTGGTCCTTGACGTGAAGGAACATCCGTTTTTTGAGCGGCGTGGCGCCGATCTTTACTGCACGATTCCGGTAAGTATCGCGCAGGCGGCGTTGGGCGTCGATCTGCCCGTTCCGGGACTTAACGCCGAAGAGCGATTGAAAATTCCCGAAGGTACGCAGAGCGGCGCGGTTTTTCGCATTAGGGGACACGGTTTGCCTGATCCGCGTGGCGGCGGCAAAGGTGATTTGTATTATCACGTGCGCGTCCTGACGCCTTCAAAGATGACGCGCGAGCAGCGGAAGATCATGGAGCAGCTGGGTACGACGTTGAAAGTGGAAAATAAGCCCGCCGAGCGCGGATCGTCATTCTTCGACAAGGTGAAGGATATTTTTGGATAAAACAAGGCATGCTGGCGGGGCCCCCGATTGCGAAGACGATTTTTTGTAGATTCGTTTGACGCAAACCGCGCCGTTCTGGCGGGCGATGCCGCGCATCATTTGGCGCGTGTATTGCGAGCGGAGCCAGGGCAGCTTTATGAGTTGAGCGACGGCTCTTCGGTGTGGCTAGGCAAAATCGAGTCCGCCGCGAAGGACCAGATCGAATTTTCCCTGGTCGAACCGATCGTGGTTCGCGCATCGTCGCTGGACAAGACTCTGCTGCTTGCCGTCGTGAAGTTCGATGCGTTCGAATGGGCGATCGAGAAGGCGACCGAACTCGGCGTGAATCGAATCGTGCCGCTAGGCGCCACCCGAAGCGAGAAAGGGCTGCTGGTTGCCGCCAGCAAGCGCACGGAGCGTTGGAAGAAAATTGTTTTCGAATCGTCGCAGCAGTCTCGCCGCGTTCGGCTCCCGATCATTGAACCGGTCGCCGCGCCAAAGTCAGCGTTCGCGGCGACTTCCGCGTCAATGAAAATGATTCTTTCGGAACGCGCAGAGGCTCAATCACTAAGAAAAATTCTACGTAACAGGGCTGCGGATACGGTTGCGCTAGCGGTTGGACCCGAAGGCGGATGGACCGATGAAGAGTTCGCTGCCGCAAAAAACGAAGGATTTGACGAAGCTTCGCTAGGTGGCCTGATTCTTCGCACCGAAACGGCCGTCACAGCCTGTTTAGCCGCGGTAAATCTCGAACTCGAGATCGAACCGGGATCAACCGGATAAGCGCGATGCAAATTTTGTGAGCAGCGGCCAGGGTACGCAAGATTCAATCTGGAAAATTCAGTGGCCTGCGTGTTATAAAAGAAGCAGCAAGCAACAATGCCGAACCCGGACGAGCGCCCACTGACCTCACTCGCGAATCCACCTGACGTTGCCGTGGAGTCCCCTTCGCATTCTTCGCAAACGCCGCCACAGTTGTTGCCGATTCCTGCAGTCAGCAAGGATCGCCAGCGGCATCTCCGCCACGAAATTCGTGTGTGGACGCGCGACCTGCTGATTGCCATTGGCCTGGCGCTGATCATCATCATCTTCCTGTACCAGCCGGTGAAGGTCGAAGGCACCAGCATGGCGCCGTTGCTTTCGGACCAGGAACGAATCTTCATCAATAAGTTTGTGTATCGCTTTGAGCCGATTCACCGTGGCGACGTGGTGGTGTTCTGGTACCCGCTCGATCGGACGAAATCGTTTATCAAGCGCGTGATTGCTCTGCCCGGAGAGAGCGTCGAGATTCGCCAGGGTCTGGTGTACGTCGACGGCCAGCAGATTAAAGAACCGTACGTCCCGCCGCAGTATGAAGATCTCAGCGATTACGGCCCGGTGCGCGTTCCTACAAATATGTTTTTCGTAATGGGCGATCACCGCATCAGTTCGAACGATTCCAGAGTTTTTGGCCCGGTCCCCAGCCGGTTTATTTATGGCCGAGCGGTGTTCGCATACTGGCCAGTGGACCACTTCGGCTCGCTTTCCGCTACCGCTGAAGCGCAAGAGAAATGAACAACGGAGGGCACACTGACCGAGGTTCTGCATCGACCCGCAATTCTCGCGCTGGAGGACGGGCGCGTCTTTAATGGCCGCGCGGCTGGCGCGATCGCGCGCCGCGGCGGCGAAGTCGTTTTCAACACCAGCCTCACTGGGTACCAGGAAGTTTTCACCGACCCAAGTTATGCCGGGCAAATTGTCTGTTTGACGTATCCCCACATCGGAAACGTTGGCGCGAACTTGGATGATGAGGAGGCTACCAAGCCTTACATCGAATCGCTGATCGTGCGGGAATTCTCCCAGATTGCTTCGAACTGGCGTTCCACGGAAACGGCACACCTTTATCTGAACCGTCACAAAATTCCGGTCATCTGGGATATTGATACACGCGCTCTGGTGAGGCACATCCGCAACGTTGGCGCGTTGCGGGGGATGGTTTCCACGGACGGCACGCCGGCGGATCAGTTGATTCACGAAGCGAAGAGTATGCCCACGATGGCGGGGCAAGAGCTGGCGAGCCGCGTCAGCTGCAAACGGCCGTACGACTGGGGAAAAGGGTCGGTTGACCTGGTGACGTCACCCTGGTCCGAAAACATGGGCGACGCGGCGCAAAATTCCGATACTCCGCCACTTCGTGTAATCGCTTACGATTTTGGCATCAAACAGAACATTCTGCGGTTGCTGACGGATCATCACTGCGAGGTTGGAGTCGTGCCTGCCAGCACTAGCGCCGAAGACGTGATGGGAATGAATCCGAATGGCATATTTCTATCCAATGGACCGGGCGATCCGGAGCCGATGGACTACGCGATACAGAATGTCCGCAAATTTATCGGCAAAGTTCCGGTGTTCGGGATTTGTCTGGGGCACCAGGTTTGTGGCCTGGCGCTTGGCGGGAAGACGTTCAAGCTGAAATTCGGTCACCATGGTTCGAATCATCCAGTAAAAAATCTTCTGACCAACCAGATCGAAATCACCGCGCAAAATCACGGATTTTGTGTCGATCCCGAATCGCTGCCGTCGAGCGAAGTAGAAGTTACGCACTTGAACCTGAATGATCACACTAATGAGGGGATGCGACATAAGTCCGCGCCGATCTTCAGTGTGCAATATCATCCGGAGGCGTCGCCCGGACCGCACGATTCGCATTACTTGTTCACGCAGTTCACGGATTTGATGAAGGAATGGAAGCAGCCTGGGAGCTCGCGGCGATGAAGTCCTCTGTTCTGCTTATTATTGGCCTGGGCTGCTGCGCTTACGCCGCCGGGGAGTGTGTGGAAATCAACGGCGATGCAAAACCCTCGTCACCGAACGTCAGCATAAGGGTGCTCTTTGACGGCGAACCGAAGGTAAATGTGGAGGTAGTCGTTACTTTGCCGAAAGGGCAGGGCTCGCGTGTGGTTAAGAGCGATTCGGGCGGCATGGTTGACCTTAAAAACCTTCCAGCAGGAACGAATTGCATAACGGCAGCTGACGATAACTTTCACCAAGGCAATTTATGTTTGGCCGTATCGAAACAGACCGGGGCCAGGAGCAACTCATTCGCCCTCACTATGTTTAGCTCCCTTCCGCCGCTCCCAAACGTGCAAGGTAGTGAAAAGAGCGTGGCACCCGAGCGCCTTCGGCAGTTGGACCTCATAATTTCCGATCCTTCAGGCGCTGTCATCCCGCACGCTGAGATCCTGGTGTTTAAGCGCGATTCCTATCGGCGCGGCCAGCCCGTATTGAAAGCGTGGACCGATCAAGAGGGCAGATTCAAAACGACTCTCGATCCGGGCACCTACGTCGTAGCAATTCGCACGGTCGGGTTCAAGTCCGCTGTGCATCTGGTAGAGGTCACTTCGGGAGGAATCGAGACGCAGATTCGAGAAGTGTTGCAAGTCGGCGGGTGCTGATCATGATTAGTCAAACTGTTACGGAATCCAAATAAGCCAATGCCGAAACGGAAAGACCTCAGGAAGATTTTGATCATTGGTTCGGGGCCAATCATCATCGGGCAGGCTTGCGAATTTGACTATTCCGGCGTGCAGGCTTGTAAAGCGCTCCGCGACGAAGGCTACGAAACGGTTCTGGTGAATTCGAATCCCGCCACCATCATGACCGATCCGGAGATGGCGAATCGCACTTACATCGAGCCGCTTTCAAAGGAATATCTGGAAGCCATCATCATTAAGGAAAGGCCTGACGCGCTGCTACCGACGGTTGGCGGACAGACGGCGCTGAATCTCGCCGTCGAACTGGCCGAAGGTGGCATTCTCGAAAAACATAAAGTGGAGATGATCGGGGCGTCCCTCCGCGCGATTAAGGTCGCGGAAGACCGGCTGTGGTTCAAGGATGCCTGCCGCAAAATTGGACTGGAAGTTCCCGCATCCGCGCTGATCAACAACGCGCAGGACGCCATGCGCCTGTGCGAGCAGCTCGGTTTTCCGCTGGTAATTCGTCCGTCATTCACGCTTGGCGGTACCGGCGGAGCGATCGCATACAATCGCGAGGAATTTGCTGACTCGATTTCCCACGCGCTCGATATCAGCCCGGTTCACGAGGCTCTTGTGGAAGAATCGGTCCTCGGTTGGAAAGAGTACGAACTCGAAGTGATGCGCGATTTTCGCGACAACTTTGTGGTCATCTGCGCGATTGAAAATTTTGACCCCATGGGCGTGCACACCGGCGATTCCATCACCGTCGCCCCTGCGCAAACTCTGACCGACAAAGAATATCAGCGCATGCGCGATGCGGCCGCGGCCATCATTCGCGAAGTGGGCGTCGAAACCGGAGGTTCGAACGTCCAATTCGCCATCAATCCCGAAAACGGGCGCATGACCGTAATCGAAATGAATCCGCGCGTTTCGCGCAGCTCGGCGCTGGCCAGCAAAGCTACGGGATTCCCCATCGCGAAAATTGCGGCACGGCTCGCCGTCGGCATGTCCCTCGACGAAATTCCCAACGACATTACCAAGAAAACGCCGGCATCATTCGAACCGACCATCGACTACGTGGTTACGAAAATTCCCAAATGGCAATTTGAGAAGTTTCCCGGTTCAGATAGTACACTCGGCACGCAAATGAAGTCCGTCGGCGAAGTGATGGCTATTGGCCGTACGTTCAAGGAGTCGCTCCAGAAAGCCGTTCGTTCGCTGGAAGCTCATACTCCCTGGCGTGCTCCCGCCGATACGCCCGACTCTTTACTGCGTGAAAAGCTTGCTACGCCGCGGCCAGACCGCATCCACTGGCTGCTGACCGCCGTTGAACGTGGGCTGCACGCGGAAGAAATTTGCGAGCTCACAAAAATCGATCCGTGGTTCATCAAGCAGATTGAAGAATTGGTAGCCATCAATAAACGCGCGGCTGGCGTTACCGTTGAAACTGCTTCGAAGGAATTGCTCCGGGAAGTAAAGCGCCACGGCACAAGTGATGAGACGCTCGCGCAAATGTGGAAGACCACTCCCGCCGCAGTCCGCTTGCAGCGGGCACGTTACGGAGTGTCTCCCGTATTCAAACGCGTCGATACCTGCGCCGCTGAATTCGAATCGTTCACGCCCTATCTTTATTCCACTTACGAGGATGAAGACGAAACCGACGCACAAGCGCGTCCGAAGATCATGATCCTCGGCAGCGGTCCCAATCGTATTGGGCAGGGAATCGAATTCGATTACTGCTGCTGCCACGCGAGCTTTGCTTTGCATGAAGATGGCTACGAAACCATCATGGTGAACTGCAACCCGGAAACGGTTTCGACCGATTACGACACTTCCGACCGATTGTACTTTGAGCCGCTTACGCTAGAAGACGTTCTGGCGATTGTCGAAAAAGAAAAGCCGCAGGGCGTGGTCGTGCAATTTGGCGGGCAAACTCCCCTGAACCTGGCGCTAGAACTGAAACGCAATGGCGTGCCGATTATCGGCACTGCGCCAGAATCCATAGACCTTGCGGAAGATCGCCGCCGCTTCGGCCGTCTCCTTGATGAACTTAAAATTCCACAGCCGCGCAACGCAACAGCGCTGGTACCCGAAGAAGCCGCGCGGCTCGCCGGTGAAATAGGGCTACCGGTCCTGGTGCGTCCCAGTTACGTGCTCGGCGGACGCGCGATGGTCATAGCCTACGACGTCAATACCGTGCAGGAATATGTCGCGCAGGCCGCACTGATGGGCCCTGCTCGCCCCGTGCTCATCGATCAGTTCCTCGAGGAAGCTACCGAGGTAGACGTAGACGCGCTGGCTGACGGCGACAGCGTCGTCATAGGCGGCATTATGGAGCACATTGAAGAGGCCGGGGTCCATTCCGGGGACTCTTCCTGCGTTCTTCCGCCGGTCAGCCTCTCGCCGACGGTCCTGGAAACCATCCGCGATTACACCAAGCGCCTTGCGCTCGCGCTAAAAGTCGTTGGATTGATGAACGTCCAATACGCCATACAGCGCGACACGGTCTACGTGCTCGAAGTCAACCCGCGGGCGTCTCGCACAGTTCCATATGTCAGCAAAGCCACTGGCGTGCCTCTGGCGAAAGTTGCCGCGCGCCTGATGGCCGGCAGGAAACTTGCCGACATGAACCTGCCGCTGGTTCATCACCAGGGTGTCGCCGAAATTGCCGTGCGCGAATTTTATTCCGTCAAATCTCCGGTTTTCCCGTTCAATAAATTCCGCGGCGTGGATACCATCCTCGGCCCGGAAATGCGTTCCACCGGCGAAGTCATGGGCATCTCGAGTTCTTACGGCCAGGCCTTCGCAAAAGCCCAGCTGGCCGCGGGACAGCGTTTGCCGCGCAAAGGCACGGTCTTCTTGAGCGTAAACGACCGCGACAAAAAACATCTCACTTCGATCGGCACGGAACTTGCTTCTCTCGGCTTTATGCTCACGGCCACGCGCGGAACCGCCGCCGCGCTGCGGGCCGCAGGCATCGCAGCCGAAGGCGTCTTCAAAGTGAATGAGGGCCGCCCCAATATCGTCGATCTGATCAAGACGGGAAAAATCGATCTGGTCATCAATACACCTCTCGGCCGCGAATCTTTTTACGACGAGAAATCCATTCGGCGCGCCGCCATTCGCTACAATATTCCGTGCATCACAACGCTTGCCGCAGGGCATGCCGCCGCCCGTGGGATCCGCGCATTGATTGAGCAGGGCATCGAAGTCGCTGCCTTGCAAGACTTGCATAGCGGGCAGGCTGCGGTTTCCGGCACATCCGGAGCAGGAGATTAGATGGTAGACGTCTCTGGAATTTTCCCTGCTCTCACTACGCCGTTTCGCGACGACGGTTCGGTTGCTCTAGACCAGTTCAAAGCTGACCTCGCGCGCTATAACTCGACCGGACTTGCCGGTTACGTCGTTCTGGGCTCGACTGGCGAGTCCGTTCTTCTTTCTGTTGCGGAAGCCGAATCCCTGCTGGCTGCCGGCCGCGAAGCCGCGGCGCCGGCCAAACTGCTCATCGCAGGCACCGGAGCCGAGTCCACGGCGGAAACGATTGCGCGTACAAAGCGTGCCGCGGCGCTGGGATATCACGTCGCGTTAGTGAAAACTCCGTATTACTACAAACCGGCGTATAAGCCGGAGGTCTATATTCGCCACTATCGCAGTGTCGCGGATGCCTCTCCTGTTCCGTTGCTCCTCTATTCCGTGCCGATTTTCACCGGCATCACGCTGGAAACTCCGGAAATCGTCGCGCTTGCCGAGCACCCCAATATCATCGGCATCAAAGACAGTTCGGGTGCGATTCAGCGCATCGTCGAGGTGGCTGCACAGGCACCGAAGAATTTTCAGATTTTGACTGGATCGGCCGGGGTGTTGCATCCGGCGCTAGCCAGTGGAGCGAAAGGAGCCATTCTGGCTCTGGCCTCGCCGCTTCCAGAGAAGTGTGTCGAACTGTACGAGCTCTTTAAAGCCGGCCGGCACGCGGAGGCTCGGCTTTTGCAGCAGCAACTGGCGCTAGCTTCCAAGGCCATCGTCTCGGATGGCGGCATTGCCGGCGTCAAATACGCGATGGACGTTCGCGGTTACCATGGCGGAGTTCCACGGCTTCCGCTGCTGCCGCTGGCTGAGTCTAAGAAGCCGCTGATCGCGCAATTGGTCAAACAATTCGAGCCGGCCGTCGCTCGCGCCTGAGTATTTCAAGGCTAGCTGCTCCCAAAGAGCCGATATTTGCGTCTATTTGCGTGTTACCGAATCGCCCAGCTATCATCCAACCTCCATGCATTGTCGCGCCCTGCCGATCGAAGCCCTTCCACACCAGCCACAATTGCTGCTTGATTATCTGCACTCCTACGAAAGCGTCAGTTCATTCTTCCAGCATAAGCCGGAGCTCGAAAGTATCGTGTCTGTTGCCCGGAACCTCGATTTTCCTCCAGAACGCCGCAGCGAAGTAGCCGGAATTCTCCGCCAGCAAAACGAACTTCTCGGCTCGGGCGCGGCAACACGCATAAATCTCGATCGTTTTGAAAAAGGAGCGCTCGCGGTCGTTTCTGGGCAGCAGGTGGGTCTGTTTGGCGGTCCCTGCTATGCGGTCTACAAGGCGATGGCCGCGGTTCGAATTGCCAAGGACCTGACTCAGCAAGGCATCGACGCAGTGCCGGTTTTCTGGATGGCTACGGAAGACCACGACCTCGATGAGGTTCGCAAGATATCGTTCTTTCATGACGGCCGGCTGACGAAATTCGAATTGCCCGGGGACGTGGGCGGCGGCTCGCCGGTTGGCCGAATTCCTCTTGGCGCGGAGATCGAGGCAGTGCGGACTGAGGCGATCAGGTTACTCGGCGCGGCGGCCAGCGGAAGCGAAATTGCGCAGATCCTCGGCGAATGTTATCGCGCCGAAGAAACCTATGGCAGCGCGTTCGGCAAAATGTTTGCGCGGCTTCTTGCCGGCTTTGGCCTGATCCTGCTTGATCCGCTTGATCTCCGTTTGCACAGAATCGGGCAACCTATTCTCGCCAAAGCGGTAGAACAGCGTGACTTGCTGGAAGAGCAGCTTCTGGATCGCGGTCAGGCGCTCGAAAAGGTGGGCTACGCGCCACAGGTGAAGGTGACTTCGCGTAGTACTGTGCTCTTTCGTATTTCGCGCGATGGACGCCAAGCGATCACCAGTGAGGGCGGAAAATTCAAATCTGGGACAAGGACTTGGACTCAACCGGAGCTTCTCGACGCGATTCAGAACGAACCAGAAAACTTCAGCCCGAGTGCATTATTTCGGGCCGTCGTTCAAGATTTTTTGCTTCCGACAGTGGTCTACATTGGCGGACCTGCGGAAATTTCTTACTTTGCGCAATCCGAAGTTCTGTATCGCAATCTGCTGGGTCGCATGCCGGTCATGCTTCCTCGCGCGGGATTTACGCTGGTTGACACCAAGGCGCAACGGCTGCTGGCGCAATATGATTTAACGGCAGAAGACGTTTGGAAGGGTCCGCAGGAGCTTAACAAACGCCTGAGCGCGGCCAGTGTCCCGGAAAACATTTCCAGCCTGCTCCAGGAAAACGGCGGCGAGATCGATCGCCGGCTCCGGCAGTGGTATGACGCAGTCTCGGTGCTCGATCCTACCTTGAAAGACGCGGTCGAGACGGCGCAAAAGAAAATCGCCTATCAAACCGAACAGTTGCAGCAGAAAATCGGCCGTTCGTTAGACCACAAACGAAACGTCCTGGCTGCGCACGAACAATTCCTTTCGAATCTTTTGTACCCGGAAAAGGCTCTGCAATCCCGCCAGCTGTGTTTCCTCCCATTCGCCGCGCGCTGGGGGCAAGCTTTCGAAGAAATTGAACGCCACTCTGGCCTCAAGAATATCGGTTCGCATTTTATTATTCCCATTCCGTAGTTCCCGCATGGAAACCCTCCGCATCAGGACGGCCCGTCGCACTCAGTTCATCGATATCACCGACGAAGTTCAGCAGGCTGTTCGCGATTCCACGGTGACAAGTGGTCTTTGTTATGTCTACGTACCGCACACCACTGCGGGCGTGGCTATCAACGAACATGCCGATCCCGACGTAGCCTCGGATGTAGAAGGAATTCTTGACCGGCTTATTCCTCAGAAAGGCGCTTATCAGCACGCCGAGGGTAATACTGATTCGCACATGAAGGCCATTCTGGCTGGCCCCAGCCAGACCATCTTCATCGAAGACGGCAAATTGGCCCTGGGCACCTGGCAGGGAATTTTCCTTTGCGAATTTGATGGCCCGCGCCAACGCACTGTACTCGTCAAAGTTGTGCCGGACCCAGGCTGATTTCGCTGCTTCTCTTAATTCGGCCGGCGGTAAATTTCAGCGGCCCAATGATTTGAGGCAACCGTATGGTTGCATATTATGGGCGGCATTGTTATTATGCAACCAGGAGGTTGCGCATGAGCACCGATCGTATCGAGAAAAAGATTGTCCTGAATGCTCCGCTAAAACGGGTCTGGCGCGCCCTCAGCGACTCAGCTGAGTTCGGCCATTGGTTCGGAATGAAATTCAACGGGCCATTCCAGACTGGCGCAGTAATGAATGGCGTCATTGTTCCAACCGGTGTCAATCGAGAGGTCGCCGTGGCCCAAAAGCCACACGAAGGCAAAGCGTTCGAAATTGTGATTGAGCAAATGGTTCCGGAGCGTTTGTTCTCATTCCGCTGGCATCCATACGCCGTTGAACCGAACGTGGACTATTCCAACGAGCCGATGACGCTCATCGAATTCACTCTCGAGCAAAAATCCGACGGCGTCCTGCTCACGGTGACAGAATCGGGCTTCGACCGAATTCCGCTGGCCCGCCGCGCAAAGGCGTTCGAAGCGAACGAAGGCGGCTGGACCATGGTCGTGAAGATGATCGGTGAATATCTTGCCCAGAAACCTTAAGTCGCGCCGATTTGCGGCAGTGCCGCGTTCTGTACGCGCGGTTGCACGTGGTTCTGCCCAGACCTCCGCGCTCGTCTTCGCGGCGCTGGGCGATCAGACGCGGTTGCAACTGATCGCGCGGCTCTGCGACGAAGGACCATTATCGATCACCAGGCTGACCAGGCGTTCGCGTATCACGCGCCAAGCGATCACCAAACATTTGCGTGTGATGGAGCGTGCGGGCCTGGTGCATAGCAGGTGGATCGGCCGTGAAAGAATGTGGGAGCTTGAGCAGCGCCGGTTTGACGATGCCTGTCGCTACCTCGATATCATTTCCAAGCAATGGGACGATGCTCTCAATCGGCTGCGCGCCTTCGTCGAGACTAGTCGCAAGTAACCTCTGACTTCAGGCAAGTGCAGGATCCGTCGCAATTAAATTAATAGTGGTTGTTCTATGCTGCTTGCAGTGGCAAGAAGTTACCGCCCCGCGCTTTTGGCCGGGCCATTTTGGCGCGGCAGCGGCCCACACCCCTTATGTTAGAGTTTTAGTTTGCTCATGAGCCTCGGAATCTACATCCAGGTGCCGTTTTGCCAAACGAAGTGCACCTACTGCAATTTCCACACGGGCGTTGTGTCGAGCGCGCGATTCGCACCGTACGCCGCGGCCATACAAAGCGAAATTCGCGAGCATCGTTTTCGCTTGGGCAAGGCTGGTGTCAGTCTGCCCGCCTCGTTCGAATCCGAGACCGTCGACACCGTATATTTTGGTGGCGGCACGCCGAGCCTGCTTGATCCGGCACACCTCCAGGGAATCCTTGAAGTCATCTGCGAGACTTTTCACTGTGCGCTCGGGGAGATCACTCTCGAGGCAGATCCTGAAACCATCGAGCCCGAAAGCGCGCAGGCCTGGGCTGCTGCAGGAATCAACCGCGTCAGTTTCGGCGTGCAGTCGTTCTCCGACCTCGAGCTGAAATCGGTCGGCCGCATGCACCGCCGCGCTGATGTTTATCGCGCCATGCCCATCCTGCACGCCGCAGGCATCCGAAACATCAGCTTCGATTTGATCGCTGGGCTTCCGCACCAGACGCCAAACTCTTGGCGCAATTCGCTGGACGAATTGATTTCCCTGGCGCCTGAACACGTTTCGATCTATCTGCTCGAAGTGGACGAAGGCAGCCGTCTTGGCAGCGAATTACTCCGAGGCGGCAGAAGATATTCTGCGGCCTCCGTTCCTTCGGACGATGCCATGGCTGAATCCTACGATTTGGCGCGTGCCACGCTTTCCCGCGCAGGATACGAACATTACGAAATTTCCAACTTTGCAAAGCCCGGCTTCGCATCACGGCACAACCGCAAATACTGGCGGCGCGAACCCTACCTTGGATTCGGCGCCGGGGCTCACTCCTTTTCTGGAATGCAAAGATGGGCGAATGTCCACGACTCCGCTTCCTACGTTCAATCGATCGCGGGCGGGGGAACACCAGTCGAACAATTGGAACTGATCTCCGCTTCGCAGGCGCTCGAAGAAGAACTCTTCCTTGGTCTACGACAACTTGCAGGCATCGATCTCGAGCGTTTGCGGGCGTCTTACGGAATCTCAGTCGAGGATCGTTTTACGTCGCTGCAGTCTTCAGGCCTGATTGCGCGCAACGGGAACGTTGTGCGCCTCGCTCCTGAACATCTCAGCGTTTCGAACGAAGTGTTTGTCGAATTGATGCGCTAAGAAAGCCCGCTTCTCTGGAGCAAAACATGCCAACACAATCCGCGACCGATCCGGAACGTGACCTAAAATTGCCAAAAACGGAAGCCGACATTGTTGATCTGCGCAGCGATACGGTTACCCGCCCGACGCCCGCAATGCGCCGCGCCATGGCGGAAGCCGAGGTTGGCGACGACGTTTATCTCGAAGATCCCACCGTAAACGCGCTGGAACGTCGTGCCGCGGAAATCTTTGGCAAAGAGGCGGCGCTGTTCGTCCCGACAGGATGCATGGGCAACCTCATCGCCATAAAAGTCTGGACCCATCATGGCGACGAAGTCATTTGCGAGGAGCGCAGCCACGTCAATCTCTACGAGCTCGCTTCAATGTCGGCTATCGCCGGTTGCATGCCGCGTATCGCTAGTGGCGAAGACGGAATCTTGACCTGGCCGCAAATCGAAGCCGTCATTCGCCCCAAGATTTATTATGACTCGCAAACTGCTTTGGTTTGTCTGGAAAACACACACAATATGGCCGGCGGCACGCTGTATACGGGGGAGCAAATCGATGACATCTGCAATCACTCCCACGCCTTAGGATTGAAAGTGCATCTCGACGGCGCACGTGTTTTTAATGCGGCGGTGGCGCTGAACGTTGCGGTATCCGATATCGCTAAAAATGTGGATTCCGTCATGTTCTGTCTCTCCAAAGGACTTGGCGCTCCTGTCGGTTCGATGGTGGCAGGCTCGCAGGTATTCATCGATAAAGCTCGCATCTATCGCAAAATGTTTGGGGGCGGCATGCGACAAGCTGGTGTTTTGGCCGCCGCAGGCAGAATCGCGCTGGAAGAATCGCCCAAACGCCTGGCCATGGATCATCGCAATGCGCAACGGCTCTCGGAAGGCGTGGCGCAGATTCCTTCACTGCGCATCGACCCCAAGACCGTCAAAACGAACATTGTCATCTTCGATTGCCAGAAAACTGGGCTGGACGCGGTGCAACTCTGCGATGCGCTGAAGGCGCATGGCATTTGGGCGCTCGACACCGCCCCTTATTCCGTACGCTTTGTCACACACTGCGACGTGGACGAACGGGGCATCGATCGCGCTCTGCAGGTCTTGCGCGCCGTGGCGTCAAGATCGCAAGGGAGCGCTGCGTAGCCGCACGAAGCAGCCACACAACAACTCTGTCGGTTGCCGTGAACTCATATAAGACTATCTTTGATTGGGTATATGCGTTTCTTGGGTATAAAATTATCTTTGCTTGGCTATATGCATTTCTTTGATCCAAAAGCTGACCGAGAGGACTCGTGGACTTTCACTTTACCGATGAGCAGAACCATCTTCGCCGCAGCGTACGTGAATTTGCCGAAGGCGAAATTCTTCCCCATGTCATGGAATGGGACGAAGTTTCCCACTTCCCCAGCGAAATCGTGCCCAAACTCGCCGACATGGGGCTGCTGGGAATTATTTTCCCGGACGAATATGGAGGCGCCGGCCTCGGCTACATCGAATATGTAATCGCGATCGAGGAACTTTCGCGGGTAGACGGCTCGGTAGGCATTATCGTTGCCGCGCACAATTCGCTTTGCTCGAACCACATCTTCAAATTTGGCAATGAAGCGCAAAAGCAGAAGTATCTTTCTCCGTTAGCGCAGGGGAAAAAGATCGGCGCCTGGTCCCTTACCGAGCCTGACGCCGGGTCCGACGCCGGCGGCACGCGTACAACTGCCAAGCGTGATGGTGATCACTGGGTCATCAATGGCGCAAAAACGTTCACCACCAACGGCCATTACGCCGACGTATGCGTCGCCATGGCGGTCACCGATAAATCCAAAGCCTCGCATGGTATCAGTGCTTTCATCATCGAGAAGGGAACTCCCGGTTTTAAGCCCGGCAAAAAAGAAAACAAGCTGGGGCTCCGTGCCAGCGACACATCTGAAGTGATTTTCTCGGATTGCCGCGTCCCCAAAGAAAATCTTCTGGGCGACGAAGGAGAAGGTTTCACGGGCAGCCTCAAAATCCTGGATGGCGGGCGCATCTCCATCGCTGCTCTCGCGCTCGGCATGGCGCAGGGCGCGCTCGATGCTGCCGTAAAATACGCGAAGCAGCGCAAACAGTTTGGTCAGCCCATCAGCGAATTCCAAGCCATTCAATTCAAGCTTGCAGACATGGCCACCGAAGTGGAAGCGGCCCGCCTTCTTGTTTATCAGGCAGCCTGGCTCGCGGATCGCAAAGACGTCCGCTTCACCCGCGAATCCAGCATGGCCAAGCTTTTTGCCAGTGAAGTCGCTGTCCGCATCGCCAATGAATGTGTGCAAATACACGGGGGCTACGGCTTCATCAAGGATTACCCAGCGGAAAAGTTTTATCGCGACGTCAAACTCTGCACCATCGGCGAAGGTACTAGCGAAATCCAGAGATTGGTTATTGCTCGGCAGCTGCTTGGCAAGAAATAATAGCTGGATGCCTCCGCCGCCCTTCTTCCGTCCATCGCCGAAGGATCAAAATGCCTCAACTCGTTGAAAAATGGGCGGAGCAGATCCGCGCGGGCGAAGTTCGCGCTATCTCTCGCGCCATCAGCGCAATTGAGAATCACGCCTCTGAGGCCGAACCGCTTCTCAAAATTCTGTTTCCACAAACTGGAGCTGCCTATTTAACGGGAATCACAGGCGCTCCAGGCACCGGAAAGAGCACTCTGGTCGATCGGCTGGCCGCGCACTATCGCAAGCAGAGCGAAAGCGTTGGCGTTATCGCGGTTGATCCCACCAGCCCGTATACGGGGGGCGCAATCCTTGGCGACCGAATCCGCATGCAGAGTCATGCCGGCGACGCGGGAATCTTCATCCGTTCCATGGCCACGCGCGGATTTCTCGGCGGCCTCGCGCGCGCCACCGCCGAGGTCGCTCTGCTTCTCGACGCTGCAGGCAAACGGCAAATCCTCATTGAAACAGTGGGCGTCGGCCAGGATGAAATTGATATCGTCCGCCTGGCTGACTGCGTTGCGGTGGTGCTCGTCCCGGGTCTCGGGGACGACATTCAAAATATGAAAGCCGGTTTGATGGAAATTGGCGACATCTTCGTTCTCAACAAAGCCGACCGTGAAGGTGCGTCCCGCCTGGAAGAGCAGCTGCACGCGATGCTTTCACTGGTGATGCCAAGGGATGGTTGGCATCCGCCAGTCATTCGAACCGTGGCTACAGAAAACAAGGGCATCGACATGCTCGCCGAAACCGTTGCCAAATTTCGCGTTCATTTCGAATCCAGCGGCGAACGCGCAAAAAAGCACGCGGCACACTGGCGCACTCATCTCCTCGAACTTCTGGAATCCCGGCTCGTCGAACGGGTTCTCGACACCGCCGGCGGTGAAGGAGCGCTCAATCAACTGGCCGCGGACGTGGCCGAACGCCGCAAAGATCCTTTCGCCGCTGTCAATGAGATCCTTGCGAGGAGCGGCCTGCTGACTCCAGGCAAATAAGAGATGCGTCTCGGCGATATCAAAGTGCTGCACATACACGGTGGCAATTTTTGCCTTGACGGTGGGGCCATGTTCGGCGTCGTCCCTAAACCGCTCTGGGAGAAAAAGGCTCCGCCCGATTCGCGGAACCGTATCCGTTTAGCCGCCAATTCGCTGCTCGTCCGCGCCGCCAACAAAAATGTCGTCATTGAAACAGGCAACGGCACCAAGTGGAGCAGTAAACTTCGCGACATCTACGGCATTCAGGAAGGCGATCCGTTTATCGACAATCTTGCCCTCGCCGGCGTACGTCCAGAGCAGGTTGATCTGGTGATTAATACTCATCTTCATTTCGATCACGCAGGCGGGAATACACGGCTCGTGAACGGCAAAGCCGTCCCCACTTTTCCTAACGCAAAATATATCGTCCAGGCCGCGGAAATTGCCCACGCCGCCAATCCCACCGAACGCGACCGCGCCAGCTATTTCGAAGAGAATTTTCTGCCGATGAAAGAGTCCGGCCAGTGGCACGCCATCAATGGCGACACGGAGGTCCTTCCCGGCATCGCAGCGATTCGAATTCCCGGCCACAACGCCGACATTCAGGCCATAAAACTCACCGGTGGAGACAAAACCATTTTCTTCGTAGCCGACCTGATGCCGACTCGCCATCACACCTCCCTTCCCTGGATCATGGCCTACGACCTTTACCCTTTGCAGACGCTTGAAACCAAGCGAAAATGGATTCAGACCATCGTCCGGGAGAATTGGATTGTCGTTTTTGGCCACGATCCGGACATTCCCAGTGCTACATTGCACGAACGGGAAAATAAAATTGACTTCGAACCGGTAGAACTCAACAAGTAGCGGCCAATTAGGAAAGGGAACATCCGCTTTGAAAACTGCGAAGTCGAAGACTGCTGCGAAAACTCGGCAAGCCAGCATAGGCATCATCGGCGGGAGCGGCCTCTACGCGATGAAGGGCCTGAGCAATACGAAAGAAATTCGCGTCAAAACTCCCTTCGGGGAGCCTTCTGAGGCCATCGTTACGGGGATCCTCGAAGGCAAACGTGTCGCATTTCTCGCGCGTCACGGCCGCGGCCATCGTATCCTGCCCGGCGAAATCAATTTCCGCGCCAACATTTACGCGCTGAAACTTCTTGGAGTCGATCGAATCCTGTCCGTCAGTGCGGTCGGCTCGTTAAGAGAAGAACTTGCTCCTGGAGAATTTCTGGTTGTCGATCAATTTGTTGATCGCACGAAAAATCGGGTGTCGACGTTTTTCGGCAGCGGACTCGTTGCCCACGCCTCCTTCGACAAACCGACGTGCCCGCAAGTATCGCGGGTATTGGCGGATGCTTGCGTTCATTGCGCCGTCAAGGTCCACTGCAAGGGTACCTATATCTGCATGGAAGGCCCGCAATTTTCCACCCTCGCGGAAGCTAACATGCACCGCGCACTGAATTTCGATGTAGTCGGTATGACCAACGTTACCGAGGCCAAGCTCGCCCGTGAAGCCGAGATATGTTACGGCGTCATCGCTATGATCACGGATTATGATTGCTGGTATCCCGGCCACGAGTCGGTCACCGGTGCGCAAATCATCGCCACCCTCAACCAGAACGCCGAAAACGCCCAAGGCGTAGTTCGCGAAGCCGTAAAAGCTCTTCCACCTGAACACGATTGCAAATGCGCGTCCGCCTTGGCCCACGCGCTGATCACCGATCCGAAACTCGTTCCCTCCGCTACGAAAAAACGCCTGGCCGCTATCATTGGCAAATACATCGGGTGATCGAGCATTCCAACAATCGCTGTTGCAGAGGTCGCCTTCTGACGCGGCCGCGCTGTTCTGTCCGTCGGCTGATTTCATCGGTCGATTTTGTTTTTCACTCCACAACAGAAATCGTTTTTTCAGATTTCCCGAACAGGAAGGCAAATGTCACTACTCGTCGTAGGCTCTGTAGCTTTTGACGCCATCGAAAGCCCCTATGGAAAGGTCGACCGCATCATCGGCGGCGCCGCCACTTATTTTGCGGTCGCAGCTAGTTTTTTCACTCACGTAAATCTCGTCGCTATCGTTGGAGACGATTTTTCGGAGAAGGATGCGGCCATCTTCAAAAGCCGCAAAATCGATACCTCTGGACTCGAACGCGCTTCCGGTAAATCTTTCTTCTGGGCGGGGAAATATTCCGAACACCTTAATGAACGCGAAACGTTGGTCACTGAATTGAACGTCTTCGCCGATTTCAATCCAAAGCTTCCCGAAAAATTCCGCAATTCGAAGCACGTTTTTCTGGCCAACATCGCGCCTGGCCTGCAAAGCGGCGTTCTCAAGCAGGTCAAAGGCTCTCCAAAGCATGTAGCCCTTGACACCATGAACTACTGGATCGAACGCACCCCTGCCGAACTTCGCGAAACTCTCAAGCATGTTGACATTCTGATGATCAATGATTCGGAAACGCGCCAGCTTTCAAGTGAGCACAACCTGCTCCGCGCCGCTCGCCACATTTTTAAAATGGGACCGTCTACACTCATTGTAAAGCGCGGCGAGTATGGCGCCATGATGGTGGACAAGCGCGGAGTCTTCAGTGTCCCCGCATTTCCTCTTGAAGAGCCACACGATCCGACGGGCGCAGGCGATTCGTTCGCTGGCGGATTTATGGGCTACCTTGCCGGATGCGGTGGCTCGAACGACGCCGCACTGCGCCGCGCCATGGTCTACGGCTCCGTCCTCGGCAGCTTCGCGGTAGAAGAATTCGGCCCAGAGCGCTTGCGCAAACTCAAGCGCAAGGAAATCGAGTCCCGCGCCCGTCACTTCCTAAAGCTCACTCAATTTAAACTGTAATACGCGCGCTCCACTGAATCGCTCTCCTTTGCACTATTGCCATGCCTCGTGCTCTTTACGCACTGCCATTTCGCTTGCACTCACTTGTAACCGTCCTTTTGCGTGTAAACTGCATCTCAGCGCGCACATTTTCGGTCCCCGCGCCACAATTGAAATGCTCCCTCTCAGCACCGTAAGTTATCGCCTCTTATGGGCCGCTCTTCTTGGCTCGGCAATCGGCTTCGAACGCAGCGTACGCAAGCGCCCAGCCGGAATGCGCACCAGTCTATGCATCTGCGTCGGGGCGGCACTTTTTACGATTTTGTCGTCGGAAATCGCCAAGCTTACCGGCGACGCAAGTTCCACTCGCATCGCTTCGAACATCGTGCAGGGAATCGGTTTTCTTGGTGCTGGAGTGATTTTGCGCGAGCGCGGCAGCGTAGTCGGCCTCACCACGGCCGCTGCCATTTTTACTGAAGCCGCCATCGGCATGAGCGCAGGCGCCGGCATGTATCGAGTCTCCGGCATCGCAGTGGTGATTGTGCTCTTCGCGTTGACCGGCTTGATCTACGTCGAAAATGGTTTGAAGCTGAGATGCCGGTACATGCTTTTTCGAGTCACCACCGGAAATGCTGTTGACATGGTTCCCGAAGTTCACCGCATATTTAAAGAGCAAGCTATCAAACTGGATAATTTTCAGGTCAACATCACCGGAGAAAAACACATCATCCAGTTCGATGCTGACGTCACACAACGCCAGCAAGGCCATGTCCTGACGGCTATGACCCGCCCGGGAATTTCCGTTGAAATGCTGCCCGTTGAAAGGCAGTCCGAATGATTGCCGCAGCCGCCGTTCAAAGACCCAGAGCTCTGCGAGGCGGATCGCGTTTTTCTGTAATTGCTCCGGCATCGCCTGGAAAAAGTGATCGCATTTTGGCTGGCACGAAGGAGCTCGAACGGCTGGGCTTCTCTGTTGTCCCACAGAGAACTCTTCAGTCGCAAGGCTACTTCGCAAGCGACGCGCGCGAACGTACACGGGAACTTCTCGAAGCGCTGAATGATCCCGGCGTCGACGCCTTAATCGCCACGCGCGGCGGCTACGGCTCCGTTTATTTGCTGGATGAGGGTTTGCCGGAATCGCTGCCTTCCATAAAACCGCTGATTGGTTTCAGCGATCTAACGACGCTGCAAATCTATCTTTGGCAGAAGCATCGCTGGACCGGATTCTACGCGCCGATGCTTGCAGCTGGTATCGATCATGGCCCTGGCGTGGCGAATGGTTACGATGAACTGTCTTTCCGTCAGGCGCTGACCAAATCTTCAGGCAGTTGGGCCCTTCCGTTGCAAGCCGAAATTCTGCGAGCCGGCGTCGCGGAAGGAATTATTCTCGGTGGCGCCATGACGCTGCTCGAAGCCACGTTAGGCACTCCATGGGAACTCAACACGGACCGCGCAATCCTGATTCTTGAAGATCGCGCCATGAAGCCTTACCAAATCGATCGCGTTCTCATGCACTTGAAACACTCTGGAAAATTAGCGAAAGTCCGCGGAATAGTCCTCGGCGATTTCCCGGATTGCGAACCGCCCGTTCCTGGCAGTCCCTCCGCGCGCGATGTCTGTAGTCGCATCCTTTCGCCGCTCGGCATTCCCATCGTTTACGGTGTGCCTTTCGGCCACACAGCGCGTCCCATGCTCACCATTCCACTGGGCGTTCGAGCGCGGCTCGCCGCGGAAAATTCTGGCACGCTCGAAATCCTTGAACCGGCGGTCAGCGGATGACTCAAGCGGCACCAACTCAGGCAAGACACGTTCATATTATCGGAATCGGCGGCTCCGCCATGGCTCCGCTTGCCGGAATGCTGCGCGAACAAGGATTCCGCGTGACCGGCTCCGACTCGGGCGTGTATCCTCCGGCATCCACTCTGCTCGATAGCTTGGGAATTTCGTATTTTCCTTCGTTTGATGCCGCGCACCTCGTGCCCGCACCTGATCTCGTGATCGTGGGAAATATTATTGCGCGCGGCAATCCGGAATTGGAAGAAACGCTGGAACGAAAAATTCCGTACCGGTCCATGCCGGAGATTCTGGAAGAAGTATTCCTTCCCGGTAAACATTCGATCATTGTCAGCGGAACGCACGGAAAAACGACTACGACCGCGATGCTTGCCTGGATTTTTTATTCCGCGGGAAAAGAACCTACATTCCTGGTAGGCGGAGTCGCCGAAAATTTTGGCAAGAGCTACGGCCTCGGGCAGGGAACCGAAATGATTCTGGAAGGCGACGAATACGAAACTGCTTTCTGGGATCGCGGCCCGAAGTTTTTCCACTATCATCCCGACGATCTGATCGTTACTTCACTCGAATACGATCATGCCGACATTTATCCCGATTTCGACACCTACCAACTGGCCTTTAAACGTCTTGTGAATCTCGTTCCCCGCAACGGCCGCGTGGTGATTTGGGGCGACGCGGAAAACTCCGGGCCGGCATTGCGTGAGGCAGCCGCAAAAGCCTTTTGCCCGGTAATCACCTACGGTTTTTCAGCCCCCAATGACTGGGTTGTCAGTGAACCTGAGTTTGCCGGTGATGTTATGCGTTTCCGTGTTACACATAAGGGAAAACCGTTCGGCGAATTCTCCCTTAGCGCCTCCGGCCGCCACAACGTATTGAACGCGCTGGCCGCCCTCATCGTCGCGCAGGGAAGAGGCATCTCCATCGACTCGCTGCAAAAATCGCTCGCGTCATTTCGATCCGTGCGACGCCGCCTCGACGTAAAAGGCGAACACCACGGTGTTCTCGTTGTGGACGACTTCGCGCATCATCCCACTGCGGTTCGCGCCACCATCGAAGCCGCGCGGGGCCGCTGGCCAAGTCGCCGCCTGTGGGCGATTCTCGAACCGCGCTCGAACTCCATGCGCCGTAAAGTATTTCAAGAAGCGCTGCCGCAAGCGCTTGCTCTTGCCGACCGTGTCGCCCTCGGCGGAGTTTTTCGTGCGCAGCAACTTGGCGACGAAAACCGCCTCGATCCAGAAACGGTCGCGGCCAGTGTCCGGGCGCTCGGCAAAGAAGCCGACGTGGTTTCGGGCGGCGAAGCCATGGCGGAATTTCTTGCCGCGAACGCCAAGCCCAACGATTTGTTGCTCATCATGACCAATGGCAGCTTCGATGGACTTTGTGAAATACTTCTGAAAAAATTGGAAACGCCACAGCCGGCAACTGCCGAGGCCAACTCTAGGTGAAACATTCCGATCTGCGGTTTTCCCGTACTCGCGCGCTTTTCAGAGCTCAGTTTCTCCTCGTTTTCTTTTTCGTTTCTCCTTGCCAGGCCACAATTTCCTATGAAATTTCACTTGCCCGACCCTCGCAGCATCTTTTCCACGTCACAATGACGGTTCCTGACGTGCGCGGTGAATTGCTGTTACAAATGCCGGCGTGGAACGCACTCTACGAAATCCGCGATTTCAGCAGCCGTATCCAGCGTGTTGAAGCGTCATCCGGATCGCAATCGCTCGCTGTCGAAAAGGTCGACAAACTCAGTTGGAGGATTCGCGGCGACGGCTCTGTCACGATTCGCTATGCGATCTATTGGGACACTCCCGGACCGTTCGCTTCCCAGTTGAACGAAGATCACGCATTCATAAACCCCGCTATGGTAGTCATGTATTCCCCGGAACATCGCAAACAGGCTATCGTCCTCAAGCTGCGTGATGTCCCGAGCAGCTGGCAGACGGCCACTTCGCTGTCTCTGGCTAGTGAACGAGAAAATCGTGTTCCCTCTGTGGATACCATCGTCGCGTCGAATTATGACGAACTTGCCGATGGGCCTATCGAAATCGGGGCCTTCACCTATTTCCGGGTGAGCGGTATAACGCCGGACATCTCTGTCGCGATCCACGGCGACGGCTGGAAGCAGCCCGATGTGGAAAGTATTCTGCGCAGGATCTGCAGATATGAAATTGAATTGATGGGCGGAGCACCGTTTGATCATTACCTTTTTATTTTTCACGTTGGCAAAGCAGCGCAAGGCGCTGGTGGCGGCATGGAACACGCCAACGGAACCGCCATCAACATTGGCTCGCAGGCGCAACTGGCTAGTGTTTCCGCGCACGAATTTTTTCACCTCTGGAACGTAAAACGAATCCGCCCTGCTTCGCTGGAACCCATTGACTACACGCACGAACAGTATTCGCGCGCGCTGTGGTTCGCCGAGGGCGTGACCAGCACGTACGGCAACTACGCGCAAGTGCGTTCCGGGTTGTGGACCAAGCAAAGTTTTTATGCAGAACTGGCCCAGCAAATCAACGACCTTGAATCGCGTCCCGCGAATCGCTGGCAGAGTGCCGAACAATCGAGTCTGGATACCTGGCTCGACAAATATGACTATTACAACGGCCCGGAATTCAGCGTTTCTTACTACACAAAGGGCCAAGTCCTTGGCGTGCTGCTCGATATTCTGATCCGCGATCGGACGAACAATCAAAAATCCCTCGATGACGTGATGCGTAAGATGAACGAGGACTTCGCAAAGCAGCATAAGTTCTATCGCGACTCCCTCGATGTCCGCCTGGCTGCCGAAGCCGTTGCCGGCGGCTCCTTCGATGATTTCTTTGGCGAATATGTGGCGAAGGCCGGGCCATTGCCATACGAGGCAATTTTTGCACAAGCGGGTCTGCGGTTGCAGAAACAGGACATCGTTCGCGCGGAGCTCGGCTTTTTTTACGAGCGCGATGCCGGCGGAAAATATGTCGTCCGCTCGATTGATCCTGGCTCGACTGCGGAACGCGCTGGCCTGCTTGCCGGTGATGAGCTCAGCCAATGGAATGGTGAAGGCGTTCCGCGGCGCCCGGAATATTGGTTACGCAATCGAAAGCCCGGCGAGGAATTGCGATTGAGCATGCTGCGAAATGGACAGCCGCTGGAAATTAAATTTGCTCTTGGCGAGAAGTCAGAGTCCGTTCTTGCAATTGCCGAGGATCCCCAAGCGCCACCAAAGGCGCGTGCAATTCGCGAAGGTTTGCTGCACGGGAAAACCGGTACGACCGTCGCCAGCGCATCCGCGCACTGAAAGACAACTCTAAAAGTTCGGCTTGACGCAAAAGCGTTGGTTCGAGAAAGTTGGCGTACGCCAGTTCATGCTGCGCACCATTTTCATCGCCATCGTCTTATCGCTCTACAGCATCTTGGTTGGAATTCCTCTGCTGATCTACACAGTAATTTCCAAAAGTCCCGACGCTTTGTACTGGGCCGGTGTACGAGGCATCGTGTTTTTCATACGCATGGTCGGCGTCCGTATTCGCGTGGCCGGTACAGAACGCATTCCGCCGGGTACGTGTCTTTTTGTTGCGAACCACACTAGCACCGTGGATGCCCCCGCCGTGGTCGGCGCGATACCGCGCCGCATAGCCATTCTGCTGAAAAAATCGCTGTTCGGCTATCCGATTGCCGGCCAGGCGTTTCGTCTCGCGCACTTTATTCCCGTAGACCGCTCGAAACACGATTCCGCGATTGCCAGTCTCGAGAAAGCCACCGAAGCGATTCGCGGCGGACAGTCATTTCTGATCTATCCCGAAGGGACGCGCAGTCCCGATGGGCGCTTGCAGGAATTCAAAAAGGGCGCTGTGGTAATGGCTATCAAAGCTGGGGTGCCGATTGTGCCGATGGCGTGTTCCGGCGCGCATCGCGTAATGCAAAAGCGGTCATTAAAAATTGCTCCGGGAGAAATCCTGGTGGAATTCTTAGAGCCTATTGACGCCTCGAAATATACTTTCGAGGAACGCGAAAAGCTCAACGAGACTGTGCACCATGCGATGGCGGCCGGTCTGCCTCCTGATCAACGGCCGATCGGATTCCCCGGCGCGGCGTAGCAGGCGCCTTCCAGTGCCCAACGTTTGAACGGCCTAAGGTTGAGATCCTGCGCCTATCCTTGCCGACTGGGCTTAGGATGACAAGGTCTTGGCTGGTGCATTACAAAGTCGGGCGTTAAAAAAGTTTGGTTCTCCTTTGGATTTCGGCAATCTGTTCCTCCAGTTCGCGAACTTTGCGTTGTAGATCGGGCAGTCGATTCAACGCGGCATGGGTTTTGAGCCACTGACGATTTTCTACGGCAGGATAGCCGGAATAGAGACCTGCGGCAGGAACATCGTTGGGCACTCCGCTTTGGGCGGTGATTACAGCGCCTTTGCCGATAGTGAGATGGCCTGCGGTGCCGACTTGACCGGCCAGAATCGCGCCATCACCGATTCTTGTGGAGCCCGCAAGGCCTACTTGACCGCAAAGCATGGCATTCGCTCCGACCTGTGACGCGTGACCAATTAGAACCAGATCGTCAATTTTTGATCCGTGACCGATGCGTGTTTCGCCGACGGTGGCGCGATCAACGCAGGCATTGGCCTGAACTTCAACGTCGTCTTCAAGCACGGCAGGGCCGGATTGGGACATCTTGTACCATGAGCCGTCTTTTTGTTTGGCGAAGCCGAGACCGTCGGCTCCTATGACGACGCCGTTCTGGAGAATGACGCGATCGCCGATACGGCAATGTTCGCGAACGACAGCGTGAGCGTGCGCGAAAAAATAGTCGCCGATTTTCGCTCCGCGATAAATCGTCACGAAGCTGTGCAGTACGGCGTGATCGCCGATCGTGGCTTCTTCATCGACAAAACAGTAGGGCCCGATATGCGCGTCCGTGCCGATGTGAGCGGATTTCGCAACGACTGCAGTAGAGTGAACGCCCGGCTTGTATACCGGAGGTTGATAGAACAGTTCGATGGCGCGGGCAAAGGCAAGGTATGGATTGTTGGAGCGGAGAGCGGCGAGTGGAGGGAGACCCGGTTCGCGTTCAATGCGAATTCCGTCTTCGATAAAAATGGCGGTGGCGCGCGTGGTATGCAGCAAAGGGAAATAGCGGCGGTTGGCCAGAAAAGTAATCTGGCCCGGCGCGGCATGTTCCATTCCGGCGATTCCGATAATTTCGGCAGAGGGTTCGCCTTCCAGGCGGCACGAAAGTTTCTCTGCGACGTCAGAGAGTTTCATTGAATGGCTCCTCAAGAAGTACTGAGCGAGTCTCCCATAGCGCCGAGAGTGATGTACAGGCGGAGGGGAGTAGTAAACTGAAGTCGCTAAGACAACTGCAAACATGTTGGCCACGGTCGAATGTTATTCAGGGTATCGCGCGGAAGAGCGCCCGTTGCGGTTTGTGATGAATGGGCGCACCTACGAGGTGACCGAGTTGGAAGATCGTTGGTACTCGCCGCACGCGATATATTTTCGAGTGGTCGCCTCGGATGGCAACCGGTACGTGCTTTGTCACGACGAGCAGGCGGATGTATGGAGCCTGGAAGGATTTCGAGCAAAACCGTGAGGCGGCGAGCCTCAGCAAATTCGGCTATTCGCTGAAGAGAGTCGGCTGAGGAATCGCAGCCGCGGCGGGCTTCCGGCGAGCTATGCCTACGACCCCCAGCACCGTCACTTCGGTGAGGGCCGAACGCGGTACGAAGATGCGATCGGTATTCGAGTTGAAGTCCGGCGGAGTGATCTGGATCCCGTTGTCGAGCAGCGAGAGAAGGTCATTGGGAACGACGCCTTCCAAGGATTGGCCGTCCAGGAAACGCAGCCGAAGCCAGAGGCCATCCAGTTTTGGGCGGCTCAAAAAGGCTCGGCGCTCCGGTTCGAAGTCATCATCGAAATCTCGTACAAAATAGATGGAGCGTATGCGGGAGAGCGGCAGCTCCTCATGCTCGCCATGCTGGGTCAGGAGATCCAGAGGATCGATCTGGCCGAGGCGCGCAGGATTGAGATAACCGCGGAGAGACTTGCGGTCGTGCGACTCGACGATCACCTTCTTGTGGGTGCTGGCTGGGGCGCGAAGTTTCAAGGTAAGGGCACCAACTCCCTTCACACGCCGCGATTTGCGTCGAATGAAAGAGTATGTTATGTTGACCGGGAATTTCCTGTCAACCTATTGTTTTTATTGGATTTAAGCCGGGGGAAGTGGCTCGTTGACTGAGAAGAAGCAAATCCTCAAATCGGCTTCGATCATCTCGCTTGTCACCGTTGTCAGCCGCATCCTCGGTTATGTACGCGATCAACGCATAGCTGTCCTTCTGGGAACCACCGAGGTATCGGTGGCATACCAGTTGGCTTTCCGCATCCCCAATCTTTTTCGCCGGCTGGTGGCTGAGGGAGCAATGACCGCGTCGTTCATTCCGGTTTTCGCCAGCTATATGCGAGAAAAGGACCGGGAGGAAGTTTGGGATTTTGGCAGCAAGCTGTTCTGGACGCTGGCGTTCGTGGTGGCGATCATTACGGTGCTGGGGATGGTCTTCTCTCCGTCCGTGATTCGTCTCTTCACCTCGGACGTCGGGAGCGCTGGCGGATTGAGTCAGGCGGTCGAACTGAACCGCATCATCTTTCCGTACCTGTTTTTTGTGGCTTTGGCGGCTCTGGCGATGGGGATCTTGAACTGTTTTCACGTGTTTGGGCTGCCCGCGGCAACGCCCGTTTTCTGGAATCTGGCGTCGATTTTCTTCTCCATTGCAGCCGTATGGAAATACTTCAAGAATCCGGCAATGTCGCTAGCGGTGGGGGTTTTAGTCGGCGGTGTGTTGCAATTCCTGATTCAAGTACCGGCGCTAGTGCAGAAGGGAATGACGTTCGACTTTGGAATTTCCTTCACGCACCCGGGAATTCGCAATGTGGCGCGGTTGATGATTCCGCGGCTGTTTGGCATCGGAGTAGCGCAGATCAACCTGCTTGTGGATACGCGATTTGCGACGGCCAGCATCATGCCGAAGGGCAGCCTCACTGCGCTGTACTATTCCGACCGCATGATGGAGTTGGTTCTGGGCGGTTACGCTATCGCGGTGGCAACGGCGATTCTCCCTATGATGTCGCACCAGGCGGCGGCCAGCGACTTCAACGGACTGAAGAAGACCCTGGCATTTTCCGTGCGGTTGGTGGCGTTTATCACCATTCCGGCGATGCTGGGATTGATGATTTTGCGTGAGCCGATCATACGCGTCCTGTTCCAGCACGGAGCCTTTATAGCGGAGTCCACGCGATTGACGGCGCGAGCGCTGCTGTATTACGCGATTGCCTTGCCCGGATTGGCGACCGTCAAATTGGTAGTGCCGGCGTTTTATTCGACCAAAGACACCAAGACACCGGTAATCGTTGCGGCCATTTCGATGCTGCTGAACATCGTTCTCAATATCATCTTCCTGGAATTTTTCTTCAAGCGTGTCCAGAACGGCGGGCCGGCACTGGCGACGGCGATCGCGTGCTACTTCGACTTCTTCGCGCTGATCCTGATTTTCCGTCTGCGTTACGGGCCGATGGGCATTCGCGAAATCATGAAGTCGTTCGCAAAAATATCATTGTGCTCGGGGATCATGGGTGTTGCGTGCTGGCTGGGCGCGCACTATACGGAATTCACGATGCACGCCAGGTTCATCGTGCAGCTTGGGGTTTTTGCGGCTCTCATTGGCGGGGCAACGGTGTTGTACCTGGCCTTGGCGTGGATTTTCCGCTGCAGCGAAATTGAAGAAATTTATGGGATTGCGACGCGCCGGAAGCGGGGCGGGGAAGTTTACGTGGAGTAATGGAAATCGCGGCGGCCATATCGTCATTTTTGACGCACGTGCAGGTAGAAAAAGGGCTGGCAGCAAATACGCTGAGCGCTTACCGCCGCGATTTGTCCAAATTCGAAGATTTCGCCAAGAAACGGAAGCTGGACCTGGCGGCTGTGAAACGCGACGACGTGGTGGACTTTCTGGCCACCCTGTACCGGCAAAAGCTGGAAAGCAAGACGGTGGCACGTCATCTGGTTACCCTGCGGAGTTTTTTTCGGCATGCACAGGTGCAGGAACTGATCTCCGAGGATCCCACCGCAAATCTGGAGTCGCCGAAGATCCGGCGGTCTTTGCCCGGCTATTTGCGGTTGGAAGAGGTGGAAAGACTCCTGGAATTGCCAGACCAGAAGACTCCGCTTGGGTTACGCGACCGGGCCATGCTGGAAGTGCTATATTCCACGGGTTTGCGCGTAAGCGAATTGACCAGCCTGCGCGTCATGGACCTGGACAGCAAAGTCGGGTGCGTGCGCTGCATCGGCAAGGGCGATAAAGAGCGCATCGTGCCCGTAGGCCGCAAGGCGCTGGGAATCGTTGACAAGTACTTACGCGAGGGCCGGACCGCTTTGATCGGGCAAGGCGGAGCTGGGGCTTTTCTCTTTGTAAACCGGCGCGGCGGGCGAATCAGCCGCGTCGGCGTATGGAAGATTTTCTCGGCGTATGGGAGAAAAGCGGGATTGCGTGTGCCGCTGACGCCACATATGTTGAGGCACAGCTTCGCAACCCATTTGCTGGAGCGGGGGGCGGATTTGCGCTCGGTGCAACTGATGCTGGGGCACTCCGATATTTCCACGACGCAGATTTACACCCACGTCGTGGAAGAGCGGTTGAAGCAAATTTATAAAGCGCACCATCCGCGCGCATAGCGCGGCGGGCCACTGTAACCAATGCGGGTGCGGCTTGTACGAAGTCGAACACGAGCCGGCCTGAAGTCGAGGGAGAGCAATGCCTGATTATATGTTTCTGCTGGAGAGCCGGCTGCTGCCGGAGCAGCGCGCGGCCATGATGCGCGTGCAAGAGCTTTCCGCCGCGCTCGGGCTGAATGTGTATTTGACGGGCGGGACGGTGCGCGATCTGATCACCGGCGCATCGCTGCGTGATCTGGATTTTACCGTGGAAGGAAATCCTTCGAAAATGGCGCGCGAACTGGAAAAAGGCGGCGCCAAGATCGTCCACGAAGATGAGAAGCTGCGGCACATCGACTTGTTATTCGCGGGAGAGTGTGAGGGCAGCATTTCCGCCGCCCGCGACGACCATTATGTGCGGCCAGGTACCCGGCCGGAAATTCGCTGGTCCACCATCATGGAGGATTTGCGGCGGCGTGATTTTTCGTTGAACGCAATCGCCATTTCCCTGAATCCCGCTTCACGCGGCTTGCTACTCGATCCGACGAATGGCCTTTCCGATATCGAGCGTGGCGAAATTCGTGCCCTGACGATTCACAGCTTCACCAACCAGCCGGTGAGACTCTTGCGCGTTTTGCGGTTTGCTGCGCGAATGGGATTCAAGCTGGAGCAGCGCACCCAAGAATGGCTCGAGCTGGCGATGGAACGCGACTTGCACCACAGCATCACTCCGGAAGACGCAGGCGGGGAACTGCGCGCTCTGGCCAGAGAAGAGCAGCCAACAGAAACACTGAAATCCTGGGAAGAGCGCGATTTGATGGAGGTCGTGCATCCGCTGCTGGCAAAAAAGAAGCCGGATTACGACGCGATCAACGACCTGAGTAGAGTGCGCGACGATTTGATGATGGCGGGATTGCGCCCGCGGCTGGCCACCCCGATGTTGATGGCCATGCTGGGCAGGCTGAAGGAACGGGAACAATCCAGCGTTCTGTCGAAGTTAGGATTCCGCTCGGCGGAGATCGATGAGCTGCTCGGTTTTGCCGATGCAGCGGACGCATCCGCCAAGGAATTGGCTGGGAAGAAATTGAATGCGCCAATTGATGCCTACAAGTTCCTCGAAAGGATGCCGGCGGACCGCCTGGGATATCTGCTGGCGGAGAGCCGGAATTCGGCGGCGCTTTCCAAGATTAAAGCCTATCTGAACAAGTGGCGGCCGCTACGCGCCGGTATCGCCACGGTTCGCGATGAGTTGAAGCGCATCGGTATGCCCGAAGGCCCGAAGTTCGACGCGGTGGTGGAGCAACTGTTCGCCCTGCAATTGAATGGTAGAGGCAAGACACCCGAGGAAAGAGAAAAGATATTGCGCAAGCTTTCGGGAATCAAGGAGCCGCCGAAAGTGAAGGAGTCCAAAGGCAAGGAAAAGAAAGCTGTGAAGAGTTCGGGTAAGGCGCATGATGCATTAATGAATATGAAGGGAAAGCCCAAGGGCAAGGCAGTAGCGGCGAAACTCGCGCACAAGCCGGCCGCGAAACCCGCGCCAAAAAAGAAAAAGAAATAGTAGCGCTGCGTCTGGCCATTTCAACAAATAGCAAGGCCTGGCCCTTCTGAGGTGATTCTGTTGGGATCGGCGAAGGATCACAACGTCCAACTTTGCAAAGCGCGTGATTACGGCTCGCGTTCGCTTGAGGCCGCATCCTGTTGAAAACGCGCGAAAGAGGATCGCAATTCTTTTCGCACCGATTTAGAATTAAGGTTCATGGCACAACCAGAGTTTGTCCACCTCCACGTCCACACCGACTTCAGTTTGCTTGACGGCGCCTGCGAAACCGGCGAACTGCTGGACGAAGCATCGCGCCAAAAAATGCCGGCTGTGGCCATCACGGACCACGGAAATCTCTTTGCCGCCGCCAATTTTTTCTATGAAGCCAGCAAGCGCGACGTGAAGCCGATTATCGGTTGCGAAGTCTACGTAGCCAAAGGCAGCCGGCACGAACGCGGAGAAAAAACTCAATCAAACGGCAGTGACCGCGGCGAATCGGAAGCAGGTTCCCGTGGAAGCAATCACCTGGTGCTGCTCTGCGAAGATCTCGAGGGTTATCACAATCTGATCAAATTAGTGTCCAGTGGTTTTCTGGAGGGCTTTTATTACAAACCGAGAATCGACTATGATCTGCTGGCAAAGCACAGCAAAGGTTTGATCGCGCTTTCCGCTTGTTTGCGCGGGGCGGTGACCGAGGCGGTGGTGGATCAGAAATACGATCAGGCGCGCGAGAACGCTTATCGCCTGCGGGATATTTTTGGCAAACAGAATTTCTTTTTGGAAATTCAGGATCAGGGCCTGGAAATTGAAAAGAATATAAATCCACATCTGGCGCGGCTCTCGAAAGACACGGGAATTCCGCTGGTGGCGACAAATGATTGCCACTACCTACATCACGAAGACGCTCACGCTCAGGAAGTGCTGCTGTGCATCCAGACTGGCAAGACCATGGGCGACGCCAATCGCATGAAATTCGCCACCGATCAGTTTTATTTCAAAACCGCGGCGGAAATGGCACAGGTCTTTGGAGAAATTCCAGAAGCACTGCGGCGAACGGTGGACATCGCGGCGCGCTGCAATGTAAAAATCGAGCGAATCCGCAATCCATTCCCGGAATTTAAAGTCCCCAACGGCCACACTCCCGGAAGCTATTTTGAAAAGGTTGTTCGCGAAGGATTCGCGACGCGCGTACCATATCTCGAACGCTTGGCCAAGGCAGGGGCCCTGGCCAATCCCCTCTCCGAGTACGAAAAGCGACTAACCAGTGAAATCCAGATGATTCAGAAGATGCGCTACGAAGGATATTTTCTGATCGTCTGGGATTTTATTCACTACGCGCGCACTCAGGATGTGCCGGTCGGGCCAGGCAGAGGCTCGGCGGCGGGCAGCCTGGTGAGCTATGCCATGCGGATCACCGACGTGGATCCGCTGCAGTACAACCTGCTGTTCGAACGGTTCCTGAACCCGGAGCGTGTCTCGATGCCGGATATTGACATTGATTTCTGCATGCGACGGCGCGGCGAGCTGATTGAGTACGTCACACAAAAATACGGCCGCGATAACGTGGCGCAAATCATCACCTTTGGGACCATGGCGGCAAAGGCGGCAATCAAGGATGTTGGCCGCGCCATGGAAATTCCTTATACCGAAGTGGACCGTCTTGCGAAGATGGTGCCGCCGACATTGAATATCGAACTCGAGCAAGCCTTGCAAGACGCTCCGCAATTGAAAGCGGCCGTAAATAGCGACGAAAAGTTGAAGGACTTGATGGCCGTTGCGCTGCGCCTGGAAGGATTGGCCCGCCACGCTTCCACGCACGCAGCGGGCGTGGTGATTTCTCCAGAGCCGTTGACAGATCTGGTTCCCGTTTATAAAACCAACCGCGACGAAATCACGACGCAATTTGACATGAACGCCCTGGAGCGGATCGGCCTGCTCAAGATGGATTTTCTAGGCCTAACCACTCTGACCGTGCTGCAAGACACGGTGAAGATGGTCGAACAAAATCGCGGCGTCAAAGTGGATATTGATAACCTGGCGCTGGACGACGCCGAAACTTACAAGCTTTTCGCGCGCGCCGATACTACGGCAATTTTTCAGTTCGAATCGCATGGCATGCGCGATATTTTGCGGCGCTACCAGCCCACTCGAATCGAAGACCTGACGGCGCTGAACGCGCTCTATCGCCCGGGCCCCATTCAGGGCGGCATGGTGGACGACTTCATCAACCGCAAGCATGGCAAAACCAAAGTCAGCTACGAACTGCCGCAGTTGCAGGATATTTTGCAGGAAACGTATGGCGTCATCCTGTATCAGGAGCAGGTGATGCAGATTGCAAATCGCCTGGCCAGTTTTTCGCTGGGCGAAGCGGATATTTTGCGCCGCGCCATGGGGAAAAAGAAGAAAGAAGAAATGGCTGCACAGCGCGCCAAGTTTCTGCACGGCTGCGCCAACAACAAAATCCCCGAAAAAAAGGCCGAGCGTATTTTTAATTTGATGGAGGAATTCGCGGGTTACGGCTTCAACAAATCACATTCCTGCGCCTACGCCTTGCTTGCCTACCAGACCGCGTACATGAAGACCCACTATCCGGTGGAATTCATGGCGGCGCTGTTGACGTCAGAAACAGGCAACGCGGAGAAAGCCGTGAAGTACATCAACGAGGCGCGCGGCATGAGCATTTCCATTCTGCCGCCGGATGTTAACGAGAGTGATTTGTATTTCACGCCGGTAGGCGAATCCATCCGTTTTGGCCTCGCAGCGATCAAAAATGTGGGCGAGAACACGGCCAAAGCCATTCGCGACTCGCGTCAATCCGGCGGAGAATTTAAATCGCTATATGATTTTTGCGAACGCATTGAGCCGCGATTCCTGAACAAGCGAGTATTCGAAAGTTTAATCAAATCCGGCGCCATGGATTCGTTGGGCCCACGCGAGGCCATGGCCGCTTCCATTGATGATGCCTTGGCATCTTTGCAGCGCGCCTCGCGGCAACGCGAATCAGGTCAGCATGGGCTCTTTGCTGGAGGCGGCCTGACAGAAACAGCTGCACCATTTTTGCTGCAGGATGCACCGCAGTGGAGCGAAGAGGAGCGCCTGGCCAGCGAGTACGCCATGCTCGGATTTTATGTGTCTGGGCATCCGCTGGAGAAATACAGTTCGCGTTTGGCGGAATGGAATGTGGTGCGCTTGGAGGAAGTGGAAGGGCAGCGCAACGGAAAAGAGATCGCCGTGGCGGCATTGATTGTCGGTGTACGCGCAATGCGTTCGAAAAAAGGCGCGCGTTGGGCAATTTTTACGATTCAAGACATGACAGGTGTGCAAGAATTGCTGGCATTTCCAGAAAGTTTTTCGAAACATGAGCAGACGTTGAAGCCTGGCACTCCGCTGCTGCTGAAAGTGCGGGTGCAAATCGAGGAAGCGGGCACCCGGCTCTCGCTGCAAGAAGCGCGCCGAGTTGCCGACCTTGCGGAACGGGCCGCGGCGCAGGAGGAGTTTCGCGTGCGTCTGGCGATGGCCTCCATGAATGACCGTACGCTGGACCTGCTCGAAAAATTATTTACTACAGCCCCCGGGACCAGCCAAGTTGTGTTTGAATTGGAATCGCCCGACGGGACGGTTGCGGTGATGCCATCGCAACAGCGCGTGAAAAGTTCTCCGGAACTGGCCGAAGCGGTGCGGCGGATTCGCGACAAAGCGGCAGCGGCTTAGGGGCGTGCATGTCAGTCAAAGAAAAGAAAAAGTCCGTGGAGAATGTGGCCGAAGCTCGCCAGCGGGAACTGGAAAAGCTGGAAAAGGAAGTCGATGATCTGAAGTTGCTAGCCGGCGACCAGCATGCTGACGCGGAGCTGGAACGTTTGCGTGAACAGGTCGCGGAATTGCGCAAGGAATTTTACGCGCATCTTGGTCCTTGGCAGCGCGCGCAAATCGCGCGGCACCCGCAGCGGCCGTATCTGACGGACTACCTGCCGCTGCTGTTCACTGATTTTGTCGAACTTCACGGCGACCGAGCGTTTGGCGATGACCGCGCACTCATTGCCGGGCTGGCGAAATTCAGGGGCCGTCCGGTGGCTGTCATCGGCCAGCAAAAAGGCCGCGACACCAAGCAGCGGGTGATTCGAAATTTCGGCCAACCCAAGCCCGAGGGTTACCGCAAAGCGCTCCGTGTCATGCAATTAGCGGCGAAATTTGGCCGGCCGATTTTGACCTTTATCGACACGCCGGGGGCCTATCCGGGAATCGACGCGGAAGAACGCGGCCAGGGCGAAGCCATTGCGCGAAACTTGCGCGAGATGGCGCGGCTGCCTGTGCCGGTGATCGTGACCGTTACCGGAGAAGGCGGATCGGGCGGGGCGCTGGCCATTGCCGTGGGCGACCGCATCAATATTCTGGAGAATGGATTTTACTCGGTGATTTCTCCAGAGGGCTGCGCAAGCATTATCTGGCGCGATTCGGCAAAGGCGGAAATCGCGGCGGCGGCGATGAAAATTACGGCCACCGACTTGAAAGAGCAGGGCATCATTGATGAAGTCGTGAAAGAGCCGGAAGGCGGAGCGCACACCGATCTCGAGGCAGCCGCGCGCTTTCTGGATGAAGTGCTCGACCGGCAGATCACGGAACTGGTCAGCGAACCGGCCAAGGATTTGATCGAAGCGCGTTACAGGAAGTTCCGGCAGATGGGTCAGTTCTTCGACTTGCAAACACAGGGCTGATCCGCAAAATGCAAAGGTAATCTGCAAACACCTGCCGCGTCGGTCCTTCCACCAAGAAAGCCGGCGGCCATCCCGGGTTCCAAATTTCCCTCAACATCCAATCGATTAACCTTAAGGTGGAGTACTTCCCAGTGGCATTTAGGGAACGGGATAGCAGGAAATGCTGTCCGCCAGCGGCCGCCGACGATAGCCTAGTTTGGTAAAGACCAAGCGGGTAGAAGCCGCCTCCAATTCAAGGTTTGTAAGTACGAACCCTGAAGCCCGGGAGTTGCGCCCAGCAACTACGCGGCCCGCGGAAACTGGACTCCGTCATGTCAGAACCTTTCCGTCCCTACGAAAAGTTGGTGGAGATCACGCTGCTGGGCAACAAGTTTCAAGTTCCAGAGCGCAATTCGCTACTGCGCTGCTTTCAGTTCATAAGTCCGGAGACCATCCCTTACGGTAGATTTTGCTGGAATCAAGACTGCCAGTATTGCCGAGTAAGTTGCCAGTTGCCCGATGATGACGAGCCGCGGGAGATGCTGGCGTGCAAGTTTATCGTGATGCCGGGAATGGAGATTACCGAATTGAGCCAGGAATTGAAGTGGTGCCTGCGATCGAAATTGCCGCAGGACGAAACGGTGACTCAGCCGTGATGTTACGAAAACCGTTTTTCCGACTTCTGCGCAATACTGCATAAATTTCTCCTAAATTGGACTCGGGTTTTGTGTTTTTTTCCGAACCTTTGCTGTCTCCATTCGTACTTCTGGGATGACACCCGAGCAGACGACGATTTGTGATCGGATGTCCCGACCAGGAGTCGAAACCATGAGATTTGCGAAGAATTGTTTAATTTTTGCATCGATCGCTCTCGGTTGTGCGTCTCTCTCAGGAGCCGCCGATGCCCCAGCTCCGATTGGCCGCCTCGTTGATCTTGGCGGATTCCGGCTGCACGTGCATTGCACCGGGCAAGGGAAATCGATGGTGGTCATCGAGAATGGGCTGGGTGATTTTTCTTTCGATTGGTTGCGAGTGCAGACCGAAGTCGCCGATTTCGCGCGGGTTTGTACCTACGACCGCGCGGGTTACGCGTGGAGCGATCCGGGTCCGAAGCCCAGGACGTTTGCGCAAATTAATTTCGAGTTGCGGACTGCTCTTGCCAAGCTGGGCGAACGAGGGCCATTTGTGCTCGTAGGTCACTCCTACGGCGGACCGCTCGTGCGCAACTTCGCCATGACGTATCCGCGCGACGTTGCTGGAATAGTGTTAGTGGACGCCGCATTTGAGGGCCAGCGTGTCGGCATCGGTGACAAGAAGACGATGCAGCTCGGCGAAGACGCGCGGGGAAGGGCAATCCCTCCCATTCGTGAACACATCAGCGGCTCAGATAAGCCGGTAATTCCGGTCCAGCTCTCGGAGTCCCTTGCAAACAATCCGCCACAACTCGATTCGTTCTATAAGGTCTTGCCTGCCGAAGATCAGAAACTCCAATTGTGGGCACAAGTGCAGCCGAACATGTACGACGCGGAAAACAGCCAGCGTGAATGGTCCTCGGAATATTTCGCGAAATGGCTGGCCAGTTCTCAGACCGGTTCGCTGGGATCGCTGCCGCTACTGGTGCTGACGCGCGCGGAAGGCGGCCATGCGGAAGGACAGACCGATGTGCCCGCCGATCGACTGGAGCGCGAACGCATGGAAGGACAGGCTAAGCTGGTGCAGCTTTCCTCGAACAGTAAGCAGATCATCGTGCACAGCGGCCATAACATGGAGTTGGAAGCCCCGAAGGAAGTCGTGGCCGCAATTCGCAAGATGGTCGAAGCCGTTCAGAACTGCGGATCCATTCAGGATTAGCGCTCAGGTGTGAATTGTGGAACGCCTGTAGCTTGACTAAGATAAAAACATGTCTTTACTCCTCTGCGACGGGTGTGGCCAGCTAGCCACGCAGGCGCATATTGCGCGGCGGCTGAAACGGCTGGAAAACATGACGCGATACCGGCCAATCCATGTGCAGGTATTGTTGCTTGGAGTGGCCGGTTCTGAACAGGACTCTGACGATTTGTATTCGACTCAAGGGGAGTTTTGCGGCGAAGGCGCAGACGTTTTGCGAGCTTTGGGCATCGAACAGAATGGCCGGAGTGTGGAAGAAGTCTTGACGAAAATTCAGCGGCAGGGGTTTTTACTGACACACGCTTTGGAGTGTCCGGTGAGCGGGGCGGCGGCGAAACGTGACGCGATGCGGCGGCGATTGCCGTCCGTGTTGGCGCGGATTCGCCGTTCGTATAAGCCGAAGCGGGTGGTGCTGGTTGGCGCGGAGCTTTCGGAGTTCGTTACGGAGATCACAAACGCCAGCTTAGATGCGGTTGTGGTTTTGGATAAAGGGCAGCCGTTTGAATGGAACAGCGTAAACCCGGATTTGCTGGGGAAAGAAGCGGCCATCCCGCTGTAGTTCGTTGTGATACGATGAATGAATTCAGAAAGTTAGGACAGAAATTGCGATGAAGCGACAAGCCAAATTTGGAATCGGGATAGGGGTCATCGTGGTTTCGATGGCGTGTCTGGCGTGGCTCGGCTATGGAGAAAGTAAGACCTACTATCACACGCTAGCGGAGCTTGACGGCTTGAAGGGTTCGGCGCGTACGCAGCACATGCGGGTTGGCGGCACAGTGGCGGAGGGCAGTATTCACCGGATGACCGGACGAGTGGACTTCGTACTGGAAGGCGAAGGCAAATCACTGGCGGTGAGTTACGTGGGGAACGATCCTTTGCCGGACACTTTCGTGGACAAATCCCAGGCGCTGATTGAGGGCAAGCCGAACTCCGAGGGGCGATTTGTTGCCGACCACGTGCAGGCCAAATGCGCGTCCAAATATGAAGCCGCGCCGGGCGGAACGCCGCAACGCAGCTCGATGTAGATGCGCTTGTCCACGGGTGGTGTGCCGCGCTCAGAGTAGCTCTGGTTGCTGACCCATAATTTCTTGGCAATAGGTTTGGGGGAAAGACAGGGACTGCATGGATGTATTTGGCTCGTTCGCGCTGATTCTTGCGTTTGTGTGCGCGGCGTATGCGTTAGTTGGAGGAATCGCCGCGATCATCACGCGGCATCCGTTGCTGATTAAGAGTGCGCGACAAGCGGGAATTGCAGTTTGCGCGCTGATTTTTACCGCTACTTTCAGCTTGGTCTACCTTTTCTTTACCGACAATTATTCGGTTGCGTACGTCGTTTCGCATAGTAACCGCGATCTTTCCACTTTTTTCAAAGTTGCGGCGTTATGGTCGGGGCAGGAAGGCTCGCTGCTTTTCTGGAGCTTCCTGCTGGCCATTTACGTCATCTCGGTTCTGCTGACCTACCGAAACAAGAATGGCGAATTGATGCCGTACGTCGGAGTGATTCTGGCCGGTGTGCAATTATTTTTCCTGACCATCAGTAATTTTGTTGCGAGTCCGTTCAAGGCGCTTGGAGTGGCCAACGCGGCGGGCACCTTTGATTTTGTGGCTCGCGCGGACGGCAACGGTTTAAATCCGGTTCTGCAGTATCCGGAAATGGTGATTCATCCGCCGAATCTGTATTCAGGATACACAGGGTTCACGATTCCGTTTGCGTTTGCGCTGGCTGCGTTGTTGGCGCGATATCCTGGCGAAAAGTGGATACACCTGACGCGCAAATGGACGATGATCGCGTGGTGTTTCCAGACCGTGGGAATTCTGCTCGGCGCGCACTGGGCGTATGCGGTGCTGGGCTGGGGCGGCTACTGGGGATGGGATCCGGTGGAAAACGCTTCATGGCTGCCGTGGTTGACCGGCACTGCGTTTTTACATTCGGTGATGATGCAGGAAAAGCGCGGCATGATGAAGGTTTGGAACGTATGGCTGGTGTTCATTACGTTCATGCTGTGCATTCTGGGCACGTTGCTGACGCGCAGCGGAGTGGTCAGTTCAGTGCACGCTTTTGCGCAATCGAGCATCGGGAATTGGTTTGTTGGATTTCTGTGCATCGTGCTGGGTGTCTGCCTGATCGGATATTTCAAGAACAAAGATTATTTGAAAAGCGAAAACCAACTCGATTCGATGGTGTCGCGCGAGTCGAGCTTCTTGTTCAATAATCTGGTGCTGCTGGTTGCCTGCATTGGAGTCCTGTCTGGCACGCTCTTTCCGGTGTTCTCCGAATGGTTCACCGGCTCGCGCATCAGCGTGGGCGCGCCGTTTTTCAACAAAGTGAATATCCCGCTGGGCCTGCTGCTGCTGTTCCTTACGGGGGTTGGGCCATTGTTGGCGTGGCGCAAAACCTCCACCGACAGCCTGAAGCGAAATTTTCGCGGACCGGTGCTGGCTGGGCTGGCAGGCGGCGCACTTCTTTTCATTTTTGGCGTGCGCGAAATGTTTTCGTTGATTTGCTTCACGCTATGCATTTTTGTGGCGGCGACGATTGTGCAGGAATTCTATCGCGGCGCACGAGTGGTGAAATTGCGTTCGGGCGCATCATGGCTGGCCTCGTGTGTCGACCTGACACTGCGCAACACGCGGCGTTACGGAGGATACGTCGTTCATCTCGGCATGGTAATGATTTTCGTCGGCTTGGCTGGCCAGGCCTTCAACAAAGAAGTGGAAAAGGAATTGCCGATGGGTTCGACCATCAATATCGGCAAATATGAATTGCTGTTGCAAAGCATGGATCGCAAACAGGAGAAGAACTACGTTGCCGACCGCATGATTGTGGAAGTGATGAAAGAGCACAAGCCGGTGATGATGCTGTATCCGGAGCGGCGAAATTTCCCGACGAATCAGGAGTCGGGCACCATGGTGGCGATTTATTCCACTTTGAAAGAGGATTTGTACGTGGTGTACGCGGGAATGAACCCGGAAAGTAATTTGCCTACGGTTCATGCGTTCATTAACCCGCTGGTGAAATGGGTATGGTGGGGCGGAATGGTGGTAGTGATGGGGACAATTGTTGCCCTGGTGCCGAATCGCACAGCACTGGTGGCACTGGCGCGAAACGAAGCGCCGGCTGCTGCGCCGGAATTGACGGGAATGCGGCCGGCGCCGGTGGCATTGCACGAAGGTCACGACTAGGAAATTCAAAATGAAAATTCAAAAAAGGAAATTTGGCGTTGTTTTAGTGACGCTGCTGGCCCTTGCAATGCATTTCAGCGGACCCGTTTTTGCCGACCAGAGCGACCGGACGCACCAGATCGGATCGAAGCTGAAGTGTATGTGCAACGGTTGCGATCAGGCAGCAGGGAAGTGTTATCACGTTGGCGGGGCTTATTCCGGCCCTTGCGACACCGCCAAGACGATGCTGAAAGAAATCGACACGCACATCGCAGCGGGGATGAACGACCAGCAAGTGCTGGACGCAATGATCAAGGAGTATGGCCCGCTGGCTTACGTGGAGCCGCCGCGAAGCGGATTTGGACTGGTGGCGTGGCTGATGCCGATTTTGTATTTGCTTGGCGGATTGGCATTGGTCGTGGTTGTGATGAAGCGATGGCGAAAACGGCCAGTTGCCGCAGCGGCACTGCCCGGCGCGGGTGAGGCACACGTTTCTCCGGAACTTCTGGCTCGTGCACGTGAGCAAGCGCAACGGGAGACGGAGGAGTGAGTTGATCACCGCGTCGCTCGGATCACTTTTATTCATTACTTCGGCGGATGGGGCGGTGCTCGGCGCATGTTTTGCGCTTGCGGCTGCCACGATACTTTTTATTTTTCATATTCAACCAGACGCTTCGGACCTGGCGCCGCATCGGTCGAAGCTCGATCAATTGATGGAGCGGCGCGACACGATTTACGAAAATTTGCGCGATCTGCGGTTTGAATACCGCGCGGGAAAATACTCCCAAGGTGATTACGAAGCGATGAAAAGCGCGATGGAAACGGAAGCGGCGATGGCGCTCGCGGAAATTGATCAAGTAACGGAACCGGGCGTTAAGCGTCCACGCGGCCCGCGCCAGAGCCCCGAGCGGGGTTCGCGATGAAATGGAAGTCGGCGTTCCTCGCGGCTGTGGCAATGTTTGCCTCCGCCGCGGCTAGCAAGGCAGCGACTGTGCACGGAACGGTGAACAACGGCACGACCGGCAAGCCTGGCGAAAATGTGGAAGTAATTCTGATTCAGCTGCAGGGCGGAATGCAGCCGGTAGCAAACACCAGGACCGATGCCGCGGGGCAATTTGCGTTCGACAATTCGAATATCGGCGCGCAACCCATGCTGATCCGCGCAGTGTATAAGGGCGTGAATTTTCACCAACCGTTGCCGCCCGGGAAAGATTCCGTTACCGTCGAGATTTTCGAACCGACGGACGATGCAAAAACGATTTCGGTGCAGTCGCACGTTGTGATCTTTCAGCCGAACGGAGCGAGCCTGCTGGTTGGCGAAGAGTATGGCGTGAAAAACGACTCCAAGCCGCCAGTGGCGTTTTTCCGAGCCGACGGAAACTTTGAAGCGGCGCTGCCGGAAAAAGCGGAATTGAAACAAATCGCCGCTTCCGGACCTTCTGGCATGCCGGTGGTGCAGTCAACCATCGACAAAGGCAAAGACAAGTACGCGATCGCGTTTGCGTTTCGGCCGGGCGAGAGCGAAGTGCGACTCTCTTACGAAATTCCGTACCCAAATAATTCCGCCACAATAAAATTGCCTACTAGCTACGGCGCCGGACGGCTGCTGGTCGTTGCGCCTCCGACGGTGCAACTGACAGGTGACGGCTTGCGCCTGGCCGGGCAAGAGCAGGGAATGAATATTTACGAACGCGCTGGCGTAACCGCGGGAACGAGTGTAAGCATCGCGCTCTCCGGAACCGCTCCGCCGCCCTCCGCCAATCCAGGCGGGGCGCCAGGCCGCGCGGAAAATGTTCAAGGTAGCGACGCGCCTGCGGCGATTCAGGCGGTTCCTGGGCGGCTAGATAGTTTGAAATGGGTTCTGATTGGGGGATTTTGCATTTTATTTGCACTAGCGGCAATTTTTCTTGCTAGGAAGCCAGTGGCGATCGTAGTGTCGCGGCCCGACGAGCCGGCCGCGCAGGCGATTTCCAAACAGCCGACAACGGGCACCGCGATCGCAAATGCTTCCCCGACTTCTTCGACCAATGGGAATTCGTTGGCGGCGCTCGATCGTGATACCGCGCATAGCCTGGATGCGTTGAAGGATCAATTGTTCCGCCTGGAGCTGCGACGTCAGGCCGGAACGATTGGGGACGAGGAATATTCGCGCGAACGCGCCAGGGCCGAACAGGTTTTGCGGGACCTGGTCCGAGGCTGACGGTGGCGCAACCGTCAGAACGCAAGATTGGCCTGCGATTCGAAAAAATAGATAAACGTTATGGTTCGGTCTACGCGCTGCGGAATTTGAATATGACGGTCGCGCCAGGCGAGTGCGTGGCGCTGACCGGCCGGAACGGCTCCGGCAAGACCACGTTGCTGAGGATTGCTTCCCATTTGACGAAGCCTACACGGGGCGCTTTTTCGTTTTCTGGTGTTGCGGAAAGCGACAGGCCACAAGTAGGATTCGTTGCGCATGCAACGATGGTGTATGACGAACTATCCGCCGAAGAAAATTTATTGTTCTTTGCAAGGCTTCTGGGAGTGCCCGACAGCGCGGGGCGCGTCAAATACTTGCTGGATGAAGTCGGCTTGCGCGACCGCAAGGACTCACTGGTGCGGACGTTTTCGCGCGGCATGCGGCAACGGGTGGCAATCGCCAGGGCCCTGCTGGCCGATCCACCGTTGCTGCTGTTTGACGAGCCGGCGACGGGGCTCGACCCGGAGGCCACTGCGTGGTTCATCGCGCGATTGAGAACCTTGCGCGATGCAGGGCGCACAATCCTGATGAGCCTGCACGGCGAATCGGAGGTTGCGCACCTTGCGACACGTGCCGTGCGGCTGGACGGAGGAAGCGCGGTCGCCGACACGCGCGCTGGTGCGACCTTTCGGTCTGTATTTTCCCTCGCGGGCGGATGAAATGGGGCTCTTCTCCAACGCGGCGGCCCTTCTCGGCAAGGAAGTGCGGACTGAATTCCGTTCGCGCGAATTGCTGAGCACGACGATCGTGTTCATCTTGATCGTGGTGGTGCTGTTCAGCTTTACCTTCGATCCAACAAGCAGCGAATCGCACCGCTTTGGCCCAGGACTGTTGTGGCTGTCATTTTTGTTTGCGGCTTCGTTAATGCTGCAACCATGCTTTCTGCGGGAGCAAGTAAACGATACGCTGAGCGCGCTGCGGTTGGTAGTCAGGGATCCAGTTGCGATTTTCCTGGCGAAGATTGGCGCGAACACCCTTTTTCTTCTGTTGACTGAAATCCTGATGCTGCCGGTGTTCGGGGCACTGTTCAATGCGACTTTCCGTGGGCAGTTGCCGTGGATCCTGCTGACATTTTTTCTTGGCAGCCTGGGAATTTCGATCGCTGGCACGGCGCTGGCGGCAATTTCGGCGCATGCTCGCATGCGCGAATTGCTTCTACCTCTGCTCTTGTTGCCGTTGCTGGCCCCGATTCTGGTAGCCAGCACCGAAGTCACGGTGGGCCTGATGTCGCCCGAGCCATTTATGCAATGGAAGGGAATTGGCTTCCTGATTGTATTTGACGTGGTATTTTTGACGGCACTGTGGCTTTTCGGCGAGTATCTTCTTGAGGAATAAAACGGTTGAGGAATAAGCGGCAATGACGAAACGCGTTTTACTCGGCGCTGCGGCGGTGCTGCTGGTGATCGCGGCCGCCTACGCTTCGTTTTTTGTAGCTCCTGAAGAACGCACTATGGGTTTGCTACAGCGCATATTTTATTTTCACGTTAGTTGTGCGTGGGCCGGGCTTACCGCATTTTCGATTGGATTCCTGTGCAATTTGCTTTATGTCTGGAAACGTAAGGAAAAATACGATTGGCTCGGTGTGACGTGCGCGGAAGTTGGGTTAGTCTTCACGACCATCGTGTTAATTTCGGGCCCTATTTGGGCGAAGCCGGCGTGGGGAATTTACTGGACCTGGGACGCGCGCCTGACTTCTACGTTCATTTTGTGGCTGCTGTATATTTCGTATCTCTTGCTCCGCACATTGATTGAAGAGCCCGACCGCCGCGGGCTGCTGAGCGCGCTGTTCGGTATTTTTGCGTTTATTGACGTGCCGATCGTGTTTGGCGCGATTCGCTGGTGGCGGACGCAGCACCCGGCTCCGGTAATCATGGGCGGACCCAATTCAGGTCTCGCTCCCGGGATGCGAGAGACATTCTTTTTCGCGGTGTTCGCGATGCATATCCTGATGTGGTTTCTGATTGCGGAGCGCTACGCGCTGGAAAAAATGCGCGGGGAAGTGGAACTGTTGCGCCAGGAGGCGGAAGCGTCGTGAAGAATCTCGACAGCGTTTTTCTTGCGTACATTTTAGGCTGGGCAATTTTTTTTGGCTTTTATCTGAGCGTCATCAAACGGACGAACGATTTGCGCGCTGAAGTGGAACGCCTGAAGAAAACCGCGTTCGGCAAATCCCAGGAGAAATAGCGTGGGCGGGGAAACGCCAAGGAAGCGCGTAGGGGTTGTTCTGTTTCAACTTGGCGGGCCGGATTCGCTCGATGCGGTCGAGCCGTTTTTACGCAACTTGTTCCTCGATCCGGATATTATTCCCATGGGGCCGCTAAGCTTTTTGCGCGGGCCGTTGGCGCGATACATTGCAAGAAAGCGAGCGGTTCCAGTCGCCGGCCGCTACGCGATGATCGGAAGGCGTTCGCCGATCGCGCTACTGACCGAGCGCCAGCGCAAAAAATTGACCGCAGCCCTTACTCCGTACATGGATCCGGTGGTGGTGACGGCGATGCGCTACTGGAAGCCGTTCACCCAAGACGCGGTCGAGGCGCTAAAGTCGGCGGGTCCGCTGGATGAACTGGTGTTGCTGCCGCTTTATCCGCACTACTCTTACGCAACGACGCTGAGCAGCATGAAAGAATGGCGGCGGGTGTATGGAAATCCGCCAGGCGGGCCGCCGGAGCATGCTATCGAGTCTTTTTACGGTCACCCATTGTATATTGAGGCCGTCGTCCAAAAAATTGGTGTTTGCTTGCGGCAGTTTGTCGGCCGCTCTGCGGTCGCCGGAAGCCAGGATAGTTCGCGGATTCAGTTGCTTTTCAGCGCGCACGGCCTGCCACTGAGCCTGGTAGAAAGAGGCGATCCGTATCCGACACAAATTGCCGAAACCGTGCGCTTGGTAAACGAGACTGGCGCGAGGAAATACGCGGGATGGCCGAAGAGGCATGTACTTTGTTACCAGAGCCGAGTCGGTCCTTCCAAATGGCTCGAGCCGTCATTTCTTGGCACCATGGAGCGGCTCGGCCATGAAGGCGTTAAGGAGATGCTGGTGGTGCCAATTTCGTTTGTGACCGAACATATTGAAACTCTGCACGAAATTAATATTGACGGCCGAATGGACGCAAAAAAGTGGGGCATCGAGCGCTTTCGCATGATGCCGGCGGTTGGAGATTCGGCTCCATTCATTGCCGCTCTCCAAGATGTGGTACTGAAAGCGCTGAATATTCCCCAGGAAGAAGAACATTTGCGGGCGGTGAGCTAATTTCGCGGGCTCAGTGGCTTGCGGTATAATTTTCGTCTGGAAATACATTCATGAAAGCTATCTATCATTCGTCCATACATCGTTTTGCGGTTTTTGTTTGCTTGTGGACGGTTCTGCTCTTCATTGCCGGCGCGTTGGTTACTTCCAACGGCGCGGCACTTTCGGTTCCAGACTGGCCCAAATCGTTTGGAACGTGGTTTCCGTCACTCAGGCAGTTGGCGGGAGGAGCTTTCTTCGAGCACTCGCACCGCGTGATTGCTGGAATCATGGGCGTGCTGGTGGTGATCCTGGCGATCGCGTTATGGAAAAAAGATTCGCGGGCCTGGATACGCTGGTTCGGCGTGATCGCGGTGGCCGGGGTCGCAGTGCAGGCTCTGCTCGGCGGCGAGGTGGTGCGGCAGTTGCTGCACTATTGGCTGCCCGTTTTGCATGCATGCTTCGCGCAAATCATGTTTGCCGCCGTTCTCAGCATCGCGGTTTTCACCAGCCGGTGGTGGCTCGAAGAGCGGCCAAGACTGGAAGACCGTGGCACTCCATCGATTCATGCGCTGGCGGTCCTGAATGCGGTGGTCACATTTCTGCAAGTTTTTCTGGGCGCGGGATTTCGTCACCAGGAGATGCCCATCTGGCCGCATCTCGCGGGAGCGGTGGCCGTTTTGGGAGTCATGATCTGGACAGCGGCGGCGCTGAGAAGACGATTCGATGATTCCAAGGAACTGACGTTTGGCAGAATGCTCTTGCACTCGATGGTTGGCATACAGATCTTCCTGGGATTTGCAGCCTATTGGTCGAGATTGGCGACCCAGGGCGCGTCGCAGCCAGCGCCCGTGATGGTCTGGATGACCGTAATTCACACGGTATTTGGCGCGCTAGTATTCGCAGCTGCGATTTTGGTAGTGCTGATGTGCTATCGCTTGGTGCCACGCCGCGGAGTCGTAACGGTTTCTTCGGAGCAACACGCTGCAGTTTGATGAGCTTGATGAGCACTCTTCCCAATACCGAGTCGACTTTGGCCAATCGCGCCGGCGCCTACGTGGCGTTGACTAAACCGGATGTATCTTTCCTGGTTTTAGTAACCACCGCCGCCGGTTTTTATATGGGGGTACGCGGGCCAGTGGATTGGTTGAAGCTGGTGCACACGGTTTTTGGGACCATGCTGATCGCAGGTGGTACGGCGGCGCTAAATCACTACATCGAGCGCGAATCTGACCGTCACATGCGGCGAACGGCTTCGCGCCCTTTGCCCAGCGGACTGTTGCAGCCCGCAGAAGCGCTGTGGTTTGGCCTGGCGCTGGCCCTTGCTGGCGCTACCGACCTGTGGGTGGTGGGCGGATGGATGGCTTCGCTGTTGGGCGCGATCACTTGTCTGAGCTATCTGCTGGCCTATACGCCTTTGAAGAAACGCACGGTGTGGGCGACGTTTGTGGGCGCGTTTCCCGGCGCGATTCCGCCGATGATCGGCTGGGCGGCGGCGACAGGACGCCTCGATGGTGGCGCGTGGCTGCTGTTTTTGATTTTGTTTTTTTGGCAGTTTCCGCACTTCCATGCAATTTCTTGGATGTATCGTGAAGACTATTCGCGGGCAGGAATTCGCATGTTGTCGGTTGGCGATACCGATGGTTCGCGAACGTTTCGGCAGATTTTGATCTCAGCGGCGATGCTGGTGGTCATCAGCATGCTGCCTTCAGTGCTGCGCATGACGGGCGTGATCTACTTTTTTGGGGCGCTGGTGCTGAGCACCGCGCTGGTTCAGGTGTGCATTTGGGCCGCGCACAACAAGAGCAATGTACGCGCAAAATGGTTGATGCACGCTACGGTGATTCACATTCCGCTGTTGCTCTGTCTAATGATGTACGACAAAATCGCGCGGTAAATTCGGGTCTCGCTCAACTTACACACGCAACCCACAAATGTTCTCTACTCACGCCGCGTTAAACGCCACACTCAACGGAACCAGTGCAATCTTGCTGACGGGCGGCTACGCCGCGATACGCCGAGGCAAAATCGCGGTGCACAAACGCTTCATGATTTCCGCCTTCGTGGTTTCGTGCGCGTTTCTGATTTCCTATTTGATTTATCACTATCGCGTGGGCCACGTGGCGTTTCAAGGGCAGGGCTGGATACGGCCGCTATATTTCGTGCTGCTGACTTCGCACACCATTCTGGCTATCGTGATCGTGCCAATGATTCTGATTACTTTGCGCCGCGCCTTGACGGAACGCTTCGACAAACACCGATTGATCGCGCGGTGGACTCTGCCATTGTGGTTCTACGTAAGCGTGACCGGAGTAGTGGTTTACGTGCTGCTCTATCAGATTTACGGGTCCCGTGTGGGCTGATTTTCGCGCTGAAATGCGCGGCAACGTCGCAAAATCGCAGTGCTTTAGTGCAGTGATGTCAGAGCCGCGATGACTGCCTCGGTGAATTCGTCAGTGCCGGCTTTGCCACCAACGTCGCGGGTGATATGCTTGGCTTCGCCGTAAACTTTTTCCAGTGCGGTTTGAATGCGACTAGCTGCGGCACGCTCGCCCAAGTAATTGAGCATCAGGATGCTGCTCATGAGCAGGGCTGTGGGATTTGCGAGGCCTTTGCCTGCGATATCGGGCGCGGTGCCATGAACCGCTTCAAAAAGTGCGCCGTAATCGCCGATGTTGCCGCTAGGAACGACTCCGAGACCTCCCACTAAACCGGCGGCGAGGTCGCTCATCACGTCACCATACAGATTGGGCAGCAGCAGAACGTCGAACTGTTGCGGATTGAGCACCGCCTGCATGCAGGCATTGTCAACGATCATTTCGTTGTATTCGATTTCCGGAAATTCGGCAGCCACGGTGCGAATGGATTTCAGGAAAAGGCCATCGGAAAGTTTCATAATGTTTGCTTTGTGGATGGCGTGAATGCGCTTGCGGCCTTCGCGTTTGGCGTACTCGAAAGCAAAGCGGGCGATGCGCGTCGAAGCTTTCTCGGTGATAATTTTCAGGCTTTCGACGACGCCGGGAACGACTTCGTGTTCCAGTCCTGAGTAGAGGTCTTCGGTATTTTCACGGACGATCACGATATCTATATTTTCGAAACGCGATTTAAGACCGGGAAGGTTCTTAACCGGGCGGAGATTCGCATAAAGATCGAGGGTCTTGCGCAGGGCGACATTGACACTGCGGGCTCCGCCAGCTACTGCGGTAGCCATCGGGCCTTTTAGCCCAACTCCATTGCGGCGCACCGATTCGACAGCTTTTTCGTTGAGAACTTGACCGGCGTCGGCGGAGGCTAAGGCTGCTGCGGCGCGTGCGTCAATTTCTTCCCAGTCGATACGGACGCCAGCGGCTTCCAGAACGCGGCGCGTTGCGCCGGAAACTTCCGGGCCGATGCCTTCACCCGGCAGAAGCGTTACTTTGTGAGTTGTTACCGCGTGAGCCATAGCTGCATCTAATTGTAGGGGAAGGGCTTGGAGTTGTCGAAGCGCGTCCGGAGGAGGAGTTTCCTGCCAGGAACGACGATGCTTACCGGAAAGGACACCCACGCCGCGAAGGAGCACTACGTTCCCGCTTTCTGTTATAATTATCATGCAAAAGATTCCGCGGTATATGCCGCGGCGGAGGCCCAGAAAATGATTAGTCTTACTCCCACTGCTAGCAGCAAGGTCAAGGAAATCATGGGCATGCAGAACCCTGTGCCAACAGCGCTGCGCGTGGCCGTGGTTGGTGGCGGATGTTCCGGCTTCCAATACCATATGGCATTTGAGAACCAAACAAACGACTCTGATGAGGTCGTTGATTTTAACGGCTTGAAAGTCGCCGTGGACCAGATGAGTTCGATGTACCTGGAAGGCGTCGAAATCGATTACATCGAAACGGTCGAGGGCGCAGGGTTCAAGTTCAATAATCCGAACGTGAAGAGCACCTGCGGCTGCGGCAGTTCGTTTAGCGTGTAACGGCAGTCGAATCGTGGACAGTTGAAAGTCGACAGTTCGGGAATCTAAGGCTCCTGAGAAGGGAATTCGTTCCGCTCAGGAGCCTTTTGTTTTGCGGGATCGGGTTACTTTGATCCGGCCAACTCGATGCCGCTAGCAGCCAAGAGTGGCTGTACTGCGGAGGAACATAAGAACTATAGTGAGTGCCTATTTCGTGGCGAGGCCGATTTAATTGGCCTTTCGGAATTTGCAAAGGAGTCGCGGCGAACGTATTCTAGGGTCCAAGCATGAAGATCGCGCTGGCGCAGTTCAATCCCACCGTCGGCGATTTCGCGGGTAACACAGCACGCATCCTGACTTTGGCGGCACGCGCCAAAGAGCGGGGAGCGGACCTCGCCGTCTTCTCCGAGCTTTGCATTTGCGGTTACCTTCCTCAAGATTTGCTGGAACGCCCCGCCTTTATCGAGCGCAATCAGAAAGAATTGAAGCAGTTGGCCAAAAAGCTGGCGTTGCCCGCCATTGTCGGATTTGTCGGCAAAAACAGAAACGGTGCGAGCAACGGAATTGCCAATAAAGCTGCGCTGCTTAGTGGCGGCAAAGTGGTATTTGAGCAAAGCAAAATGCTGCTGCCAACGTATGACGTGTTCGACGAGTCGCGCTACTTCCAGCCGGCGATGGAACAGAAAGTTTTCGGATTTGGCGGCGAGCAACTGGGTATCACGATCTGCGAAGACGTGTGGAACGATAAAAATTTCTGGGCGGTGCAGAGATACGACCGCGATCCGGTAACCGAGCTGGCTGGGCAGGGAACCAGTGTGATTATTAACATTTCGGCTTCTCCCTACACGATTGACAAGAGAGCGCTGCGCGTAGACATGTTGCGTTCGATTGCGCTGAGTCATCGGCTGCCGATCGTGTACGTGAACCAAGTGGGCGGCAATGATAGCCTGATTTTTGATGGCGCAAGCGTTGCGTTGACGCCGGACGGAAAAGTGGCGGCGCAGTGCTCCGCGTTTCAAGAAGACCTGGTGCTGTTCGACACCGCGACCGGACAGGGTGAAATTCACGAGCAACCGCTGGAAGAGATTGCTTATGCGCATTCCGCGCTGGTGCTGGGAACGCGCGACTATGTCCATAAGTGCCAATTCCAAAAAACATTGGTCGGTCTAAGCGGCGGGATTGATTCCGCAGTGGTGGCGGCCATTGCCGTGGAAGCGCTGGGAGCGGAAAACGTGCTGGGCGTCTCCATGCCGGGGCCCTTTTCCTCGGAAGGCAGCGTGGCGGATGCCAGGGCCGTGGCGGAGAATCTGGGGATCGAACTAAAGACGATTCCGATTTCACCGGTCTTCGATTCGTATCGGACAGCCTTGAAATCCGTGTTTGGTTCTCGCAAATGCGACGTGACAGAGGAAAACATTCAGGCGCGTATTCGGGGAAATTATCTGATGGCGCTCTCCAACAAATTTGGCTCGATGGTGTTGAGTACTGGCAACAAATCAGAGCTGGCGGTAGGGTATTGCACCTTGTATGGCGATATGGCCGGAGGGCTGGCGGTGATTTCCGATGTGCCCAAACTGATGGTGTATGAGCTGGCGAAATACATCAATTTGAAAAGCGCTCGCGAAACGGGCGATCAGCATCGGGAAATGATCCCGCAGGCGACCATCGACAAGCCGCCCTCGGCGGAGTTGCGCCCGGATCAGAAAGATGAAGACAGCTTGCCGCCGTACCATATCCTGGATCGAATTCTGAAGGCGTATATCGAGGATTTGCGCAGTCCTCAGGAGATTGCGGACAAGTACGGCTTCGATCTGGAAATGGTACGCGAAGTGGCGCTGCGCGTGGATCGCAGCGAGTACAAACGCAAGCAGGCAGCGCCAGGACTGAAAATTACTTCGCGGGCGTTTGGATTTGGACGGCCGTTTCCGATTGCTCAGCAGTTCATCCCGCTGTAAAGCTTGCGATGAAGTGATGAACAAGAGTACAGAGGCGTATGCCTTTTCTGTGTCAGGGCAAAAAGCCGCTGCCACAAAACAAAGACAGAAGTGAGGCAACTTTGAAGAAACTTTGCTTACAAATTTTGTGCGTATTACTGATTAGTGCCGCCGCAATCGCTTTTTGCGCGACGCCAAGCCGGGCACAAGATCCTCCGCCCGAAGAGTTGAAACACAAAGTCGATTCCTACCTCCGCAACCTGTTCGCGTTTGGCCCCGAAGTGAAACTGACTGTCGGCGAGTTCAAGGAAACCGGATTGCCCGGACTGCTGGAGACGAACATCACCGTAACGGTCGATGGGAACAAAGAGGATGCCAAGATGTGGGTCAGTAAGGACGGCAAGTTCCTGATGCGTGGCGAGCTGAGCGATATGAGCAAGGACCCCATGGCCGACACCCGGACCAAGTTGGACGTGAAAGACGCACCGGTCACCGGGAATTCCAAGGCCACAATCACCGTAGCGGAGTTTGCCGATTTTGAATGTCCGGTATGCCGCAACCTCCACGAGGCGCTTAAGGAAGTGCTGCCGAGCTACCCACAGGCGCGGCTGGTATTCAAAGACTTTCCGCTCGAGCAGGTTCACCCCTGGGCCAGAACCGGAGCTTTGGCCGGTCGTTGCGCCTACCAGCAGGATCCCAAGGCGTTCTGGAAGATGCACGACTTTTTGTACGACAAACAGGACCTGATTTCAGCCGCCAACGTCTGGGACAAGGCGGTGGACTTCGCGGGCCAGACGGGGTTAAACACAGATACTTTCAAGGCCTGTATGACCAGCCCCGAGGCAGCGTCTGCGGTGGACGCGAGCATTGCTAATGGCAAGCTTTTGGAGGTCAGCAGCACTCCGACCGTCTTCGTGAATGGTCGGAGAATGGTCGGCGCAGACCGACATCAGTTGGAACAACTTCTGCAGTACGAACTTCAGCACGCCAGCACAAAGAAAAACTGACGACTTAGGGCAAGAGACAGGGAACCGTTGATTTCTCCCGTATAAGGGATCCGCACAAAAAATCCACAGGAACGGAATTCGAACCCATTTTATAGTTAACATAATATAAC
>DATDFA010000061.1:0-14561 GCA_036522855.1 Candidatus Acidiferrum sp.
TGGCGGATTTCACGGCGGAAGTCCGGCGCGAACACTTCGACGGTGCGGCACATTTCGTACAGACGGGAACGCATGCGAGCGCCGATGCGGTCGGCGAGCGAGTCTTCCTTGACGACGTTAAGGCGCTGGCCGTTGGGCAGACGCGGAGGCGGTTCGATGGTGGGCGATTCGTCAAAATAATTTGTAGTGAGAATGGTGACCCGCCGCTCGTTGTAGCGGGCGTTTAGGACCAGGCCGATGATATCGAGCACCCATGCGGAGGGTTTGCTCGCACCGAGATCGTCCAGGATCAGAATTTCAGTATTGCGAATCGGCTCCAGGATTTTCATCTCTGTTGATTCGCTTTGAGGATTGTAGCTGGCCTGGATTTCTTTCAGCAGTTCGCGATAATCGCAAAAAATTCCCTGGTGCCCGCGGCGAAGCAATTCCTTCAGCGCGGCTACCGCCAGATGCGTTTTGCCAACGCCTGATGGTCCCATCAGTAGCAAGCCCTTCTCACTTGTTCCGGGATAATCACGGATAAATCCTTGCGCCACCAGCTTGGCCTGCTTTAGTGATGATGCATGTTGCGCGGTCCACACTTTTCCATCGGCAAGGTCTGTGACATAACTTTCAAAATCGCAATGTTCGTAGCGCTTGGGGATGCGCGCGCGCTCCATTGTGAGGGCGGCGCGTTCGCCGGTGCCGCAATTGCAGGCCACCGCGAATTTTCCCGGCCCATCGGGGCGAGCGATAAGTTTCCAGCCGGTTCCCTGGCACAGTTGGCAATTTTCCAGCGGCATCGTGCATAAAGCATAAGTGCGCGCGCACGGAACGGCAAGATGAGCCAGATGTGGAATTCTGTGGGAGAAAAAAGTCTTAATGCGGAAAAACCTTAACGCAAAAGACCCGTAGACACAGAGGACACAGAGAATAGAAATTTAACGAATGGAGCGATTGTTGCGAGTCGGAACGATGGCGTGACGAGAAGGCTTCTCGCTGGAAACGGAATTAGCGACGCGCGAGAGCTCTTGCTGAACGACGGTGGCGAATTCGGTCATTTGTTTTTCCATCTCCACCATTTTTTCGCGCATATTCAGAATAATTTCGATGCCAGCAAGGTTCACGCCCATATCGCGAGCGAGCGTAATGATCATATCCAAGCGCTCGAGATCTTGATCGGTGTAGAGCCGGGTATTGCCGTCGGAACGCGATGGTTTGAGCAGACCCACGCGTTCGTAGAGGCGGAGTGTCTGCGGATGCAATTTGTAGAGCTCGGCTACGGAGCTGATCATGTAGCCGGCTTTAGCGCGGGTTTTTCTACGTGGTGACATAGAACGAAAGCGGACAGTGATCAGTTCTTAGTGGTCAAGAACAAATTGCAACCGCTCTTTAGAAGATGACAGAGGCTGAAGCGATTGGTTCTTCTTATCGAGACGCGTTTGCCGATCACTGAAAACTCCTTTCAACACCAAGATGCACGCAGGCAGGATTGCCTCCGTTACTTAAACTCCGGCTTTCGCAAACAAGTCTTTGCGTGGATCGTCGGGTGCCACAGTTTCCAATTCTTTCATGATGTTACGCACGCGCTCGTCGGTTGGCTTTGGCACGATGACTTGAATTTCTACGTACTGATCGCCGCGCGCTGCGTTACGGGCGTTGGGAACTCCTTTTTCACGCAACCGCAGGGTGCTGCCGCTGTTGGTGGCCGGTGGAATGCGCACCAGCGAACGGCCGTCGATCGTGGGCACTTCGACTTTTGCTCCCAGGGTGGCTTCGCTGACGGTTACGGGAACTTTTGTATACAGGTCATTGCCGCGGCGTTCGAAAAAAGGATGTGGACGAACTTCGATCAGCAGATACAAATCGCCTGCGGGAGCGCCCATTGTTCCGGCATTTCCCTTGCCCGCGACACGAACGCGTCCGCCAGAGGAGACGCCGGCCGGAATGCGCACATCGATGGTTTCGGTGCGGCGAACGCGGCCCTCTCCGCCGCAGGTTTTGCAAGCGGTGCGAAGCTTTCCGGTACCGCCGCAACGGCTGCATGGCACATTGAAGCGCATTTTTCCGGCGGCCTGCTGGATTGTCCCGGAGCCGTGGCACGTCGGGCAGGTCTGCGGCGAGCCGATCGCTCCGGTCCCGTGGCAGGTTTCGCAAGTGTCCATACGCGTGATCTGCAATTTCTTTACTCCACCACGTACCGCGTCCCAAAAATCAATTTCGAGTTTGTATTCGAGCGCGCTACCGGTTTCTGCCTCTTCTTCGATTCCCGCTCCGCCGCGCCCGCCAAAAAATTGGCTGAAGAGATCGCGAAAGCTGGAGCTCCCGCCACTGGCACCGCTGCCGCCGCTGAAATCAAATCCATTGAAATCGAAATTGACATTTTCGCCGGACGTTCTGCCCGTGCCATAGTCGCCAGCCGGCACGTTCTCGCTGTAAAAGCCGTATTGATCGTACATTTGGCGCTTTTTGGAATCAGAGAGGACGTCGTAGGCTTCCTGTAATTGTTTGAATTTTTCCTCGGCCGCTTTATCGCCAGGGTTCAGATCAGGGTGGTACTTTCGCGCAAGTTTGCGGAAAGCCGCGCGAATGTCCTTCGCGCTGGCTTTGCGCGGAACTCCCAGAAGTTCGTAATAGTCCGTCTTGGACGTGGTTGGCATCAGTTCCTAGTTGATCCTGCGACGCGTTTCCCTAGAAAGCGAAAGTGCACCATAGCACAGGCAATATAGTGCACTTTCCGTGGCGAGCGACTTAGTTCGGCTGCTTTTTCTCGTCGACGTCGACATATTCGGCGTCGATGACATCGCCGGGCTGTTTTCCGGCGCCTGGCGCCTGCTGACCGCCCGCGGAGGAACCGGCAGCACCTGCACCTGCCGCGTTCGCCGCTTCGGTCGGTTGCGCGCTCTTGTAAAGCGTTTCCGCAAGCTTGTGCAATGCGCGTTCCACGTTTTCGGTGGCGGTTCGGATCCGGCCGACGTTGCCTTCACCGCCGTCAGTCATCGCCTTTTTGGCTTCCTCGAGAGCTTCCTCTGCCGCTTTGACGTCTGCTTCGGGAAGCTTTTCGCGATTTTCTTTAATCGTTTTTTCGGCCTGGTACACGATGCCGTCAAGCCGGTTGCGGGCCTCGACTTCTTCCATGCGCCGCCGATCGTCCTCCGCGTGCGACTCGGCTTCCACGCGCATCTTTTCCGCTTCTTCCTTGGTCAGGCCGGTAGAAGACTGAATGGTGATCTTCTGTTCTTTATTGGTGGCCTTATCCTTGGCGGAAACATTCAGGATACCGTTGGCGTCGATGTCGAACGTAACCTCAATCTGGGGCACGCCACGCGGAGCAGGCGGAATGCCGTCGAGTTTAAAGGTGCCGAGGGAACGATTGTCCTTGGCGAATTTGCGTTCGCCCTGCATCACGTGGATTTCCACGCCGGACTGATTGTCGGAAGCGGTTGAGTACGTTTCCACTTTGCGCGTAGGAATCGTGGTGTTGCGCGGAATTTGTACGGTCATTACGCCGCCCAGCGTTTCAACGCCCAGAGAAAGCGGCGTAACGTCGAGCAGCAGGATGTCTTTCACTTCGCCGGCAAGCACCGCGCCTTGAATAGCCGCGCCGACCGCGACTACTTCGTCGGGGTTGACGCCCTTGTGAGGTTCTTTGCCGCCGAAGAAATTGCGCACCAACTGTTGAACTTTGGGAATGCGCGTCGATCCGCCGACCAGAACGACTTCTTCAATGTTGGTTGGCGAAAGTTTGGCGTCTTCCAATGCCAGTTGCACCGGCTTCATCGAACGATCGAGCAAATCGGACATCAATTGCTCGAGCCTTGTGCGGGTCAGTTTTTCCTGTAAGTGGATTGGCCCGCTGGCTCCCGCGGTGATGAATGGAAGATTGATTTCCGTCTCCATCATCTGTGAGAGTTCGATCTTGGCTTTTTCCGCAGCCTCTTTCAGGCGCTGTAGAGCCATGCGGTCTTTGCTCAAATCGATATTATTGGCCTTCTTGAATTCGTCGATCAGCCAGTCCACGATACGTTGGTCAACGTCGTCACCGCCGAGGTGAGTGTCTCCGTTGGTGGATTTTACTTCGACGACCCCAGCGCCCACTTCCAGAACTGAAATATCGAAGGTACCGCCACCGAGGTCATAGACGGCGATCGTTTCGTCGCTCTTTTTTTCTAAGCCATAGGCAAGCGCCGCCGCTGTCGGTTCATTGATGATGCGCACAACTTCAAGGCCCGCAATTTCACCAGCCTGCTTGGTGGCCTGGCGCTGGGCATCGTTGAAGTATGCCGGCACGGTAATGACAGCCTTGCTGACTTTTTCTCCGAGGAAATCTTCTGCCGCAGTCTTCAGCTTGGTCAAGATCATCGCTGAAATTTCGGGCGGACTATACACCTTACCGGAAATCTCAACCCGCGCGTCGTCGTGATCGCCCTTCACAACCTTATAAGGAACTCGTTTTGTCTCCGAACCGACTTCGTCAAATCGGCGCCCCATGAAGCGCTTGATCGAATACACTGTATTTTCGGGGTTCGTGACGGCTTGGCGCTTTGCCACCTGACCGACCAGTCGCTCGCCTGTCTTCGTGATGGCCACCACAGATGGAGTGGTGCGCGCCCCTTCCTGGTTGGGAATGACCACCGGTTCGCCGCCTTGCATGACGGATACGACCGAGTTTGTGGTCCCCAAGTCAATTCCGATAATCTTACTCATTGAAATCTCCCTCTATGGATAGCCGAAATCTTAGAAGCAAGTCTGCCGAACCAAACGTGACCCTTGGCGGAATCAAACGGCCGACGCCGGCGCGGAGAAACTCTCTGCTTCGATGCTCGGCTGAGTATAAAGGTTGAGTGCATTAATGTCAAGGTTTCTGATGTTCTCAGTATAGTGCGTGTTTTCAATAATTTACGGGCATTCTTCTGTGCCTAATTGCAGGAAACCAGACCCTGGCAAACCTCTTTCCCACTGCCACCTTTGAGAACGGTTTGTGCGACTGTGGGACGGATCGGAAGGTCATCCGCCAAACCGTAACCGTCGGAATGAAGCTCTCCGGTAAGGCCCAGGGAACGTCTGAATTTGAGCACCATTTTCGGGTAGAATGTGTTTCATTACAGGTCTTTTATCAGGAGGAACCGCGTGAATCGCAGGCGTCTCGTTGCGAACTTGTTCTTGTTTGCCGGTACGATAGTGCTTGGATTGGCTGCCATCGCAGCTTTCGCCGGGGCGGCCGGTCAAGCCTCCGCATTACAAGATGTGGACCCGCACAAAGCGTTTGGTTCAAAAAACGCGCCCATCGCGATGGAAGTATTCAGCGATTTCCAGTGTCCCGCCTGCAAGCAACTTTATAAAACCACGAATCAGCCATTGTTGGACAATTACGTCAACACCAACAAGGTGTATCTGGTTCATCGCGATTTTCCATTGCCAATGCACGCGTATTCGCGGGTGGCAGCGAAATATGCGCGGGCGGCCGCCGAATTAGGCAAGGCGGAGCAAGCCGAGCAAGCGCTATTTCAGAATCAGGAAAAGTGGGAACAGACGGGCGATGTGGATGGCACACTGGCGGCGGTGTTCTCTTCGACGGACATGACGAAAATTCGCACGCTGGCCAAAGGCACGGCGCTGGACGCGGCGATCGAGAAAGATGTTGCTCTCGGCAAGACCGACAATGTGAACCAGACCCCGACTACTATCATTCATTACAAGGGACAAACGTACCCGGTGGTCGGCATCGTGAGCTACGACGTGCTGCACTCATTTCTAGACCAACTGCTTTCGCAGCGCTAGCGGCAACTTCCTTCGATGATGCAATCTAGCCCGCTCAATTTTCGCCGCGTTGTTATTTGGGCCGGGCGGCTGGTGGTCGGCGGAATCTTGCTTTACGCCGGCTACGCCAAGCTGGTTTACCCCAACCATAATCTGTGGCCTTGGTTCATGCTGAAATTTTCCGTTTCAGCGAATCTCTCGACATTTGCGTTTCAAGTGGAATCTTACAAAGTCATTTCGGGCGCGGCGTCTGCCTTTGTGGCGCGCACGCTTCCGTTTGTAGAAATTGTGCTGGGTTTGTTGCTGCTGATCGGTTGGCGGTTGCGTATTTGGGCTACCATCGCGAGCGCGATTCTGGTTGGGTTTCTGTGTGTGGTGACGCGGGCTTATTTGCTGCACATGGATATCAATTGCGGCTGTTTCGGCACGCCCGAACCGCTGACGATCCTGACGGTGATCCGCGACAGTGCACTGGCGCTGCTGGCGCTACTAATGACGATCTTCGCCTATCAAGAAGCGCGCGCTCCGCATCCCTGGACCCAGCCGCAACGCTCATGAATGAAACTTGAGAAGAGGCAGGATGCTTCTTTCGGGATGACGAGACGAGCCCGGCGCCTTTGTCATGGAAACTTTCGGTCGCGTTCAGCCGTCCGATTCTTGCGGTTGCGTTAGAATTTTCTGTTGATGCTAAGTCTGCCCCCGATCACTCTTCGCTTGCGCGGTTGGAAACTTATCGACCGGGTAGCGCTCGCGTTCCTGCTCCTTTGCTCGATTGCGTTGGGCGCCGGATGCGGGCTCCTATTCGTTTACGCCAGCGACTTGCCTGAGATTCGCGCTCTAGAAACTTACCGTCCTAATGTGGTCACGGAAATTTATGCCGACGACGGGCAGATGGTGGCCAGCTTTGCGCTGCAGCGGCGGATCCTGATGACCTACGAGCAGTGTCCGAAATTACTCTATAACGCCGTTACCTCCATCGAAGACCAGCACTTTGAAGATCACTGGGGGATTGATTTTCCGCGCATAGCGGGCGCCGCTTACCGCAACTTGCTGAAGGGGCGTAAAGCGGAAGGCGCTAGCACCATTACGATGCAGCTGGCCGGAAATCTGTTTCTGGACCGCAGCGACCGCAGTTTTCGCCGCAAGATGCAGGAGATGCTGCTTTCACTGCAGATCGAGCGGCGGTACACCAAACCGCAAATTTTTACCATGTATTCGAACCAGGTTTATCTGGCGCACGGCAATTATGGATTTGCCGCAGCTTCGCAATTTTACTTTGGCAAACCAGTAACCGATTTGAAGCTGCAGGAAGCGGCACTGCTGGCCGGCATGGTGCGCGGACCAATCTATTCGCCGCTGAACGATCCACAGCGCGCACTACTGCGGCGCAACCTGGTGCTTCGCCGCATGCAGGAAGAAGGGAAAATTACGCTGGCGGAGGAAACGGCGGCCAAGAAGACGCCTCTTGGTTTGCATATTCAATATCCGCGTAACGATTTGGCGCCCTATTTCTTTGAAGAGATTCGCAAGTACTTGGAATCGACTTACGGCACAGAAGCGGTACACGAGCGCGGACTTCGCGTATACACCACCCTGAACATTGCAATGCAGCGGGCCGCGAATCTGGCCGCCCGCGACGGGCTGCACGCCTATGATCGGCGGCACGGATGGCGCGGCGGGTTGCCAAATATTTTGAAAGATAATCTCGGAACGCTCGATAGCTACGAAGATGACGACTGGCGGCATTCCATCGAAAAGGGAAGTTACGTGACCGGCTTAGTGATGGCGGTCGACGAAAAATATGCGACGATTAAAATCGGCACTTACCGTGCCGTCATTTCCTCGGCTGACTTTGCCTGGACCGGCCGCAAAAAACCGTCAGAACTTCTGAAAGTGGGCGATCTTGCGCAGTTTTCGATCCAGGAGCTGCGCGAATCAACCGCGCGTGTGCAGCTGGAGCAACAGCCCGCCCCGCAGGCAGCCATGGTGGCAATTGATAATCCCACCGGGGAAATCAAGGCGCTTGTCGGCGGATACAGTTTCGAAGATTCGAAGTTTAATCGCGCCACCCAAGCCGTGCGACAGGTCGGCAGCTCCTTCAAGATTTACGTGTATGCCGACGCCATCGCCAAGGGTTCGACGCCCTTCGATACCATTCTCGACGCGCCGTTTACCACAGTGAGCGGCGGGCAACCCTATTCGCCGCGCAACTATGACGAGAAATTCGAAGGGAACATCACGTTGCGACGGGCACTGGCGGGTTCGCGAAACGTTCCGGCGGTAAAGTTAGCGGAAAAAATTGGCATCAACAGCGTTGTCGAAACCGCGAGAAAGTTCGGAATTACCACGCCGTTGCCGCCGTATTTGCCGCTAGCACTGGGCGCGGCGGACATGAAGCTGATCGAACACGTCTCCGCGTTCACGGTCTTTCCCGACGAAGGTATTCGCATTGATCCGCACATGATTCGCCGCGTAACCAGCTACGATGGCGCGCTTTTAGAAGAGGCGCATCCGGGAATCCACGAAGTGGTTTCTCCGGAAGTGGCGCATACCATGACGGCGATGCTCGAGGAAGTAGTGCAATTCGGAACGGGCATCGCGGCGAAAGCGTTGAAGCGTCCCGCGGCAGGAAAAACCGGAACCACGCAGGATTATACGGACGCATGGTTCATCGGATTCACGCCGCAAATCACCGCTGGCGTGTGGGTTGGGTTTGACGACAAACAAATTTCTCTGGGTAAGAAAGAAACGGGCGCACGAGCTGCGCTCCCGATCTGGCTGGAGTTCATGCAAAACGGTTTGGCGGGAATGCCTGCACTGGACTTCCAGAATGTGGTGCCGCTGGAGCAGCAAGCCGGCGACCACGTGATCCATGTGGATACGCCCGATACGGCCCCGACGGAAGATGAACCGGGAGGGCCCCGCGCGAAACCCCCGGCTGTAACTCTCCCGCCAGCGAAGACCTCAGCGGCGATTTCTTCAGAACCTTTGCCTCGCTAATTCGCCATTAATTATTCCTGGCGCGAACCCCGCGCAGTATCAGTTCAACGAACCGGCGGCGGGCAAAGAAAAAGCCGCACGCGCGAGGCAATGCGGCGGCTTGTTTCTGCTCCGAGAGAAATCAGGGTTTTGTCAGCACCACGTTGAGCGTGGAATTCTGCATTGACGATAAATCTGCATTGGCCGGGTTCAGTCCCATGGATACTTGCCAGACCATGTTTCCGGTTCCGTCGGTCAGATTGAGGAATACTTGCGTCTGTCCAATCAAACCGAGCACGGTTGGCGAGGAAACCAGCACGCAGGTGGCTTGACCGTTTACCAGCGGCAAGCTGCCGCCCAAAGAGAGTAGCGAGGTGGACATCGCGTAGTGCAGCGCCCCGGTCACCGGAGTGCCATCGGCATAGGAGAATTTCAGCGTGAGCAGTGGCGCGTTTGCCAGAGGGAAAATTTCAATCGCGTTGATTTTCGCGTTTTGGATTAGGTTATCGAATTCGATGGACAAGGCGCCATTTGTAACGGTGGCATTGAAACCCTCGACTACGGCGGCGTTCGCTCCTACAGCTGCGAAAATGTCAAAATTTTGCAACACGGTGGTCCCGTTCAGCTTCACATTGAACACGCGAGCGCCAACCGTCTGCAATCCGGTTGCATTTTCCGCAAAGAGCAAGTTCACGCGATAGCTGCCATTGGCCATGGCGAATGAATAGATCATTGGTTTGGCACCCGCGTTATAACGATTGCTGCGGTAGAGCATTGGGTCCGAAGTGCCGGTGGTTGTTGCGGTGTTGGTCGACCCGATTCCCGTGTTGTAACCGGAATCTGCCTGCCACAGTTGACCGTTGCTGTCGGTGTAAATCGCGCCCCCACAGTTCACTCGGATAGGCTGTTGGGTTTGCGCGGCTGCCGGCAGGCATGCCAAAAAGAGTCCCGCCATGAGTCCAAAAAACTTGTTCACACTTCCTCCTCAAAAGGTCGCTTCATACGAATACGACTTGTTTGTGATCGAAGCGGAGAGGGGGAGTGCGAAGAAAGGCACGCTTCAACAACATGGCCACTTTAAATTTTCGCGCGCCGCAAAACAACTGCTCGCAGGAACCATTCTTGTTCAGCAACCAAGTGCGCAAATCGGGTGTCCACAGTGCTGTCCCAGACTGGTATGGTGCCTCCTCGTACAGGAAAGCCAGAGTGGTTCGCGCCGAAGGCGTATCGAGATACGGGGTGCGGAGCCGTTATCGAAACGGATCCCAACCATAGTTTTTCAGTTCTTCAACGGAGTCATCTTCGCATACCAGAAGGATTCGCTTTCCCCAAGTGATCTCTCCAATTCGCGTTATCGGAATGTTCCCAATTCGCGCTGGAATCCGCCGAATGTTGCGCTTGGCCACCGTGAAAAGCAGTTCGTAGTCGTCACCGCCGTGCAGGGCCAACTGAGTTGCGCTCGATTCTATTTGGAAAGTTCCGTCGCGAATTGCTACGCGAGGCAATTTTGCTTCTTCAACGCGGGCGCCGGTTCCGCTCGCCCGGCAGAGCCTCGGCAGATCGCTCGAGAGGCCGTCCGACAAGTCGATCATGGCCGTAGCGAATTGACGGCGCGCCAGCCAGGCTCCCACCGCTAGCCGCGGCTCGGGGTAAAAATGCTTATGCAGACGGGAATCATGAAGGTCCAGAGACTTGCGGCCTTTCTGCAACAGTTGCAGGCCGCGTTGCGCTTCGCCGAGGCTTCCGGTCACAAAGATTGCGTCGCCTGGCCGTGCGCCGCTGCGCAGGATGGCGCGGCCGCGCCTGCACTCGCCAACTATAGTTATATTGATAAGAATGTCGGTGCGACGCGTGGTATCGCCGCCTGCGATTGGACAACGCAACTTCCGCGAAGCTATGCGCAAGCCCTTTAAGAATTTTCGCAACCAGTATCCGGTTTTCGCAGGCGGTAGAGCCAGACTCAGCAAAAAACATCGTGGTTCACCGCCCATCGCGGCAATATCGCTCACTGCACGCGCCAAGCACTTCCATCCGACAGACTCGGGCGGATGGCGGTCGGCCAGAAAGTGGCTCCCTTCGAGGAACCAGTCGCAGGTCAAGATCGTCTCGTAGCCGGCGCGTGGCTGCCAAAGAGCTGCATCGTCACCAATTGCCAGGCGTAGCGACGCATTTCGGGTCTTACCCGAAGCGCTTCGCGATCCTTCCCGAATACGATTGAGGATTACACTTTCGCGAGGTTTGGGTTTTTGTTTCACGACGGCTATCGTCAAGCCAGTCGCTCAGTATAGCCTTGTTCGCAGAGCACGGCCGCGCCTGTCCCCCCGGTCAGGTGAACAGGAATTCACCGCCTGTCCCAAATACCCCGAAATACAGGGTTGACCGCAGACCGCTTCGAAAATTAGTATAGGGACGGTCGCGAACCAAAACTCACGGTTCAGATTTGGATGTTTCAGTCGTTGCGGTTGTTCGTCGTCGTGGTTCATTGCTGGAAATCGTGTATGTCCGGCATTTGTCGGCAAGCTTAAGATTACAAGGGTCTGAGGGACCCGCGTGTGATTAAAGGGAAGAGCTATACATTCTTCATCGCCTCGACGCCAGGAAAGCTCCGGAAGCTGATCGTTCCAGCTTACGTGCTCCACGGTGTGGCGGTGCTGGCCCTGATTGGAACGATCACGGTGGTTGCCGCGGCCGGCTCGTACACACGAATGCTGTGGAAAGTTGGAAATTACAACGCATTGCGGCATGAGCAGGAAACGCTGAAAGTTCAATACCATCAATTACAGAGCACGGTAAACGACACCAACCAACGACTCGATTCTTTGCAGTCACTCGCTACGGAAGTGGCGATGACGTATGGTGTTTTGCGCTATCACCCGGCTGCGTTTGACGTTTCGGACAATCCGGTGACCGCGGAAGACGCGTTTGACCGCTCCGTCGAGCAGTACACATTTTTGAAGAAGAATGCCGCCGCCATTGCGATTTCGTCCGGAGGATTGCGGCTGATGCCGTCATTCAGCTTCGCGGACTCGAGCTATACGCCATCCGTCTGGCCAGTGCTAGGTCATATTACAGACAGTTTTGGCGAGCGCCTGGATCCTTTCAGTGGCGAAGGCGCATTCCATACTGGCGTGGATGTGGCGTCTGACTACGGCGCGGCGGTGCACGCAACGGCCGATGGTGTGGTGATCAGCGCGGAAAATCATGCTGGCTATGGACGCGTGGTCGTAGTGGATCACGGGTTTGGAATTACCACCTGGTACGCGCACCTGTCTTCGTATTCAACGATTACCGGTGCACGCATCAAGCGCGGCCAGGTGATCGGTTACTGCGGTATCAGTGGACGCTCGACAGGTCCGCACGTTCATTATGAAGTCCGCGTGAACAATGCGCCGGTGAACCCGTGGCGTTACATGAAGTCGACGCCAGCGGGCGATTAAGCCAAGCGGTTCTTTACCGTCTAAAAATTTCCGGATGTTGCACAGAAATTATTTTTTGCTATGAGTTTTACTTTTGCCGGACACGGGCTCGGGCTTCGGCGTTTGCTGCACAATTGAAGGCTCATTTGCCGGAGCGGCAATGGATGCGGCGCGTGCCACTTCCAGGAAGTTAGGCGTAATTTCAAGCACCACTCTTACGGATTTCCAATCGCCACGATCGACGTTCCGGATATCGGCGTTTTTCAATATTTCCAGGTACGCGTGTCGCTCTTCGGGATTCATTTTTTGGCGAAGCTTGGGATCGTTCAATCCGTTCTGTGCCAGTAAAATAATGCCTTGGAAAAAATCATGCAGTTGCGCGGGTACGGATGGCGAAAGAGACTCCCCTTCTGCTACAACTTGCAACTGATCGCCGTCCGGTTTGCCGGCGATTGAAATCCATTGAAGCTGATTGAGCAACGCGGAAAGCTCCGGCGAGCGAAAGCTGCCCGGCATGGTTTCGTTCAACAGCGCCTGCGTCGCTGCATCCTGGCGGACGATCGCGAAAAGCGGCGACCCTGCGAGGCGCTCGAAATGCTGGTTCCATTCGGCGCGCCCGGCTTCTCCTTCCGCCGACGAAAGCGCGGCGGAAATACTTTCTGAATCGGAAACGGCGACGCGCGTATTCGAGAGGAACACAACTGAAATCGGCTTTTCGTTCGCCGATGCATTGAGATGGAACACCTTCCATTTGCCTTGCCGCGTGGATTTACCACTGCGAGTCAGAAAAGCTTCTATTTTTCTGCGGTCAAATTTTCCGTCAACAACGGCTAACAAATTTGTAGTCGCCTGGTGATGGTAAATGGCGACGACGGCTCTCTGCAGATCCCGTTCATAGGAAAATCCGGTGTCGCGCACAAATTGTAAGTATTCAGAATCTTCGCGAGAGATTGGAGCCCACGCATTAAGCTTTTCCACGAACGCAGAGGCCCGGAGTTCCTCGAGATCGAAAAAAAACACCGCTGCGGAATCAGCGGGAATAAAACGAAGGAGTTCCTGGCGCGAAGAAACGTCAGAGCCTGGCAGGTAGTGCAGAGCCAACAGGAGTACCGCAGCAACCAGAATTGCCGCAAGAGCGATCAGCCAAATGTTTTTTGAACGAGTTGGCAGCATTTCAACCAGGGTCTGATCTCTAGGCATCTTACCGGAACCAGGTAAGTTCGTGAAAAAACTCGAGAGCAGTTTCAAAAGAAAACCAAAAATTTGCACAGGAATTAGCCGGTGGGGCTGTTCCTTCCGGGAGCACGCGCGTAAACGTAACAAACTAAAGAAGTTGGAATGTCGATTGACTTAGAAACTACGATCGGATTTTCCACAGTCGTGGCATTGTTCGTGCTTGGTTTGTTCGGTGTTCCTTGCAATCCTCTGGCCTCGTCTGTTATTCTTACTCGGTTTGAGCGAGGCTGGCGTAGCTCAGCTGGTAGAGCATCTGATTTGTAATCAGAGGGTCGGGGGTTCAATTCCCTCCGCCAGCTCCACGGCTGATGCGGCAGGGAATGGGCGGAGCGATTTTGGATGTTAAAATTGAACGGGCTGGTGTCTTTAGACACGAGTCCGTTTTGTGTTTTCGCTGATTCCTCCCATAAGTGCCGAAGCAAAACGATCTTGGGACACGATTTGCGTCCCGCCGGGTTTCGGGGATTGCATTTTGTAAATTCCCGAATTGCCAAGACTGGGACGGGTGGGTGAGTGGCTAAAACCAGCAGACTGTAAATCTGCCGCTCCTTGCGGGCTACGAAGGTTCGAATCCTTCCCCGTCCACCAGGCTCTCGTGATTTCACACGGTGAAGAGAGCCAGTAGTGCAGGCAGTGAAAAAACCGCAGGGCAACCACATGCGTTGTTCAAAGGCGGTCTGAATTTCGGCACAAGAGCCGAGGGGGCGTAGTGCGCCGCAGCGACGAGTTGCGGCAAATCAGGGCAAAGAACGGACTTCGCCTGGGTAGCTCAGTTGGTAGAGCGCGTCCTTGGTAAGGACGAGGTCACCGGTTCAATCCCGGTCCCAGGCTCCAGTTTTTTCCAGAAGTGAGCTGGGCGGAATCTAGAAAAGTTTTGGGAGAGCCGGGCGGGGGTAACTCAACGGTAGAGTCTCACTCTTCCAAGGTGATGGTTGCGGGTTCAAATCCCGTCCCCCGCTCCAAAAAAGTTACGGCCGGCGCGGGCTGATGCGCGGGCCGGGTTGCAGCTAGATAATTGTCTGTGGCGAACAGGCGATGAGGGTGAAGGAAAATGGCCAAGGAGAAATTCGAGCGCAGTAAGCCGCACGTAAATATAGGGACGATTGGTCATATTGACCATGGCAAGACCACGTTGACGGCGGCGATCACGAAAGTATTGAGCAAGCACAACCCGAAAGTGCAGTTTCGGGC
>DATDFA010000062.1:0-16887 GCA_036522855.1 Candidatus Acidiferrum sp.
CGATGTCGGTGGAACGTGGAAAGATTTGACCGACAACGTGAACTTCATGGCCAGCAACTTGACTGGTCAGGTGCGCAACATCGCGGAAGTGGCCACCGCAATCGCCAGTGGTGACCTTTCCCGCAAGATTACTGTGGACGTACGTGGCGAAATCTTGCGTTTGAAAGAAACTCTGAACACGATGGTCGAGCAGTTGCGCTCTTTCGCCGCGGAAGTCACGCGCGTGGCCCGCGAAGTAGGCAGCGAAGGCAGACTGGGCGGTCAGGCAAACGTGCCCGGAGTGGCGGGAACCTGGAAAGATCTCACTGACTCCGTGAACGCGATGGCCGGTAACTTGACCGGTCAGGTTCGCAACATTGCCGAGGTGACGACGGCGGTCGCGAAAGGCGACTTGTCGCGCAAGATCACGGTTGACGTGAAGGGCGAGATCCTCGAGCTGAAGAACACTATCAACACGATGGTCGATCAATTGAACGCCTTTGCCGGCGAAGTCACACGGGTCGCGCGCGACGTTGGCACCGAAGGGAAACTTGGTGGCCAGGCCCAAGTTCCGGGCGTTGCGGGTACCTGGAAAGATTTAACAGACAACGTCAACGTAATGGCCGCAAACCTCACAGAACAAGTACGCGGAATCGTTAAGGTGGTGACTGCCGTCGCGAATGGCGATCTAACCCAAAAGCTGACTGTAAACGCCAAGGGCGAGGTCGCAGCATTGGCCGAAACCATCAATAACATGACTCGGACCCTGGCGACGTTTGCGGATCAGGTCACCACTGTAGCTCGCGAAGTCGGCGTTGAAGGCCGCCTCAGTGGCCAAGCCAACGTGCCTGGCGCGGCAGGTACCTGGAAAGATTTGACAGGCAACGTAAACCTCTTGGCCGACAATTTGACGAACCAGGTACGCGCGATCGCGGAAGTCGCAACTGCTGTGACTAAAGGCGACCTGACGCGCTCGATTCAAGTCGAAGCGCGTGGCGAAGTTGCCGAACTCAAAGACAACATCAATACCATGATCGATAACCTGCGCCTGACGACCGATCGCAACAAAGAACAGGACTGGTTGAAAACCAATTTGGCGCGATTCACCGGAATGTTGCAGGGGCAGCGTGACCTGTCGACTGTAGGTCGTCTGCTACTTTCCGAGCTGGCGCCCCTGGTCAACGCACAGCAAGGCGTCATTTACCGAATGGGAGCGGACAATCCGCCCAGCATGACGCTCCTGTCTTCGTTTGCTGATAACGGCGAAAATGGGCACAAAAAACGCCTCGAGCTTGGCGAAGGCCTCATTGGGCAATGCTCCCTGGAAAAGCGCCGAATGTTGATTACCGAAATGCCGCTAGACGCTGTGCCGATTCGTTCCGGTCTTTTCCAGTCCGTACCCAAAAATGTGATCGTGCTGCCGGTGCTTTTTGAAGATCAGGTGAAAGCGGTGATTGAGCTCGCTTCGCTCAGCGATTTCACGGCATCGCAGCTGGCTTTCCTGGACCAGCTGACTTCCAGCATTGGCATCGTGTTGAACAGTATTGAAGCCACCATGCAGACGGAAGGGTTGCTGGAACAATCGCAGCAATTAGCGACTGAGCTGCAAACACAGCAAAGAGAGCTCCAACAAACGAACGAACAACTAGGGCTGAAGGCGCAGCAGCTTGCCGAGCAGAACGCTGAAGTAGAACGAAAGAACCAGGAAATTGAGCAAGCCCGTCGCGCACTCGAAGAGAAAGCCAAGGAGCTGGCGCTCACTTCGAAATACAAATCAGAATTCCTCGCGAATATGTCGCATGAGTTGCGCACCCCGCTGAACAGTATCCTCGTGCTTGGCCAGCAGCTCAGCGAAAATCCCGATGGCAATCTAACTTCCAAGCAAGTCGAGTTTTCGCGCACCATTCACGGAGCGGGAACTGACCTCCTGAATTTGATCAGTGATATTCTCGATTTGTCAAAGATTGAATCAGGCACGGTGTCGGTCCAGGCTGAAGAAATCTTCTTCACCAGTTTGCTGGAAATGATCGCGCGGCCATTCCGGCACGAGGCCGAAAACCGCCGCCTCACCTTCGAAACATTCGTCGATCCCGCGCTCAGCCAAAGTCTGGTGACCGACGCCAAGCGCCTGCATCAAGTGCTGAAAAATCTCTTGTCGAACGCATTCAAGTTCACGGAGCAGGGTCAAGTGCGTCTGTCGGTCCTGAAAGCACGCAGCGGGTGGAGCGCCGAGCACCCGATTCTGACCAGAGCCGAAACCGTGGTGGCCTTCGAAGTGACGGACACCGGCATTGGTATTCCCGCGGAAAAGCAGCGCATCATTTTTGAAGCGTTCCAGCAAGCTGATGCGGGCACCAGCCGTAAATACGGTGGCACCGGTTTGGGCTTGGCCATCAGTCGCGAACTGGCAAGTCTTCTTGGCGGAGAAATCCAATTGCGCAGCGCCAGCGGTGCCGGCAGCACCTTTACTCTTTATCTGCCGCAGATGTACGTTGGCCCGACCTCTGCCGTTCCCTCCCACGCCCAAGTCCATTCTGCGACCGCCGCTCCCGTGTTCGTCTCCTCGCAAGAACGCAAAGTCGAGCGTGTTGCCGATGACCGCGAGATCGTGCAGCCGGGCGATAGCGTAATGCTCATCGTCGAAGACGATCCCCACTACGCCCGAATCTTGTATGATCTCGCCCGCGATACCGGCTTCAAGTCAATCGTGGCCTCAACCGGCGCGGAAGCTCTTTCCCTGGTTCGCGAAATCCGGCCGACGGCTGTTTCCCTGGACGTTTTCTTGCCGGACATGCTCGGATGGACGGTTTTCAATCACATGAAACTCGACCCTGCGACGCGGCACATCCCGGTGCAGATTTTGACTCTGGATGAAGATCGCCGGCACGGCCTCTCGCGAGGCGCATTCGCTTTCTTGACCAAGCCAATCAGCCGCGAGGTTGTCGAGTCCGCCTTCGCGAAAATGAGGGAGTTCGCCTTACCCAGGCGCAAACGTCTATTAGTTGTGGAGGATGACCCTGCGGAGCAATTCAGCATTCGCCAGCTTTTGGACCACGATGACATCGATCTGGAGATTGCTTCGTCGGGTACCGACGCTCTCAACGCTGTGAAGGTAAAATCGTTCGATTGTATTGTGTTGGATCTCAGGTTACCCGACATGTCTGGCTTCGAAGTGCTCGAGCACCTAAGCGAACGAAAGGGCGCTCAAGAGTTACCCGTTGTTGTTTTCACCGGTCGCGAGCTTTCTCTTGAAGAAGATATCCGCCTTCACGATCTCGCGCGCAGCGTCGTGGTGAAGGACGTTGAATCTCCTGAACGCCTGTTGGACGAGACATCCTTGTTTTTGCATCGCGTGGTAACCGATTTGCCCCCGGAAAAACAAAAGATGCTGGATCGTCTCCATCACTCGGATGATGCCTTGGTTGGCAAAAAAGTGGTGGTCGTGGACGATGACATCCGCAACATTTTTGCGCTAAGCAGCGTTTTGGAACGCCGTGGCATGATCGTTCTGTCTGCGAGCACCGGTCGCGAAGCCATCGCTTTGCTGGAATCCACTGCCGATGTGGCGATCGTGTTGATGGACATCATGATGCCCGAAATGGACGGCTATGAGACCATGCAAGTCATCCGGAGAAATCCCGCGTTCAGGCGATTGCCCATCATCGCGCTGACTGCGAAGGCCATGAAAGGGGACCGCGAAAAATGTTTAGAAGCGGGCGCCTCGGAATATTTGGCGAAACCGGTGAATACCGAACAACTGCTTTCCGCACTGCGCATGTGGCTGCACCGCTAATCATGGACATGAATCGAGGCACGCCGTAATGAGCGCCACAAAGACTACGGACTCAGTAAACATTCTGATGGTGGATGACCAGCCTTCGAAGCTGTTGAGCTACGAAGTGATGCTGGCTGAGTTGGGCGAAAATTTGATCAAAGCTAGTTCCGGCCGCGAAGCCCTGGAGCTATTGCTGAAGATGGATTTTGCCGTTGTCTTGATGGATGTCAGCATGCCAGAACTCGATGGATTCGAACTGGCGGAAATGATCCGGCAACATCCGCGCTTTCAAAAAACCGCCATCATTTTTATTTCGGCCGTGCACCTCACCGACGTGGACCGCCTGAAGGGGTACGAACGCGGTGCTGTCGATTACATCTCTGTTCCGATCATTCCAGAGTTGTTGCGGGCGAGAGTCAGCGTTTTCGCCGAACTTCATCGCAAGACCCGGCAATTGGAAGCTCTCAACCATGAACTTCGCCGCCTGTCTCAGAGCCTGATGAATGCGCAGGACGAGGAGCGCAAGCGAATCGCGCGCGAGCTCCATGATGGTTTGGGGCAGGACCTTACGGCCGCGAAGATGATGTTGGGCGCTCTGATGCAACCTCTTCAATCGGATCTTGCGAAAGGCCAGGCATTGAGCGAAGCGAACGTGATGATGGATCACGCCATCAAGCAGGTGCGGACCATATCCCACCTGCTACATCCGCCCCTGCTGGATGAAATGGGCTTGCTGTCTGCTCTCCGTTGGTACACGGACGGTTTCACAAAGCGCAGCGGAATCGAAACCACTCTCGAAGTCCCCGGCGAATTTCCTCGGCTCAGTCCCGAGGTGGAGACAGCGATCTTCAAAATCACTCAAGAGTCTTTGACGAACGTGTTTCGACATGCAGCCGCGCAGAAAGCCATAATTAAGTTGCAGGAAAGAGACGGCAAAGTTTCCGTTTCCATCATCGACGACGGCAAAGGTGTTTCAGGAGATTTGCAAGCGCTGCGCGCAGGCAGCTATGGTATTGGGATTATTGGGATCAAGCAGCGCGTCGAAGACCACGGCGGACAGTTGACGCTACGAAGTGCAAACCCTGGTACGGTCGTGGAAGTCACCATTCCTCTAAAAAGCGTCCACAATGAGCCCGTAAGCGCTTACAGTTCTCAGGTATAGCCCTTCAATTCTTTCTAAATTTCAGTTATAGGCGTTTCCATCAGATGCCCGACAAACCATAGTGCACGGCGGACGATTTTGATTTTATTTTGCGTAGCCGTTGGGATGAGCTACATGCCATTCCCAGGCAGACTGCAAGATGGCTTCCAGAGTCGCGAACTTCGCAGTCCAATGCAATTCGTGCCGGATTTTTTCCGAGCTGGCCACCAGGATGGGAGGATCGCCTGGTCGGCGCGGCGCCCCCACGCTGGGAACGCTTCGGCCGGCAATGCGGGCCGCTGTGGAGATGACTTCGCGAACGCTGAAGCCGGTACCATTGCCGAGATTGTAGATCTGCTGGCTAGAGTGTTCGAGCGCTTGTAGAACGGCCAGATGAGCGGTGGCAAGATCATAGATGTGTATAAAATCTCGGACGCAGGTGCCGTCAGGCGTCGGGTAGTCGGTTCCAAAAATCGCCAGGGGACCAGCAACTCCAAGAGCGGCGCGCAGAACGTTCGGAATCAGATGAGATTCCGGATCGTGATGCTCCCCGTGATCGTCCCACGCGCCGGCAGCGTTGAAATAGCGCAGAACGGCGTAGCGCAAGCCATGAACTCGGTGAAACCACTCCAGCATGATTTCGGACTGCAGCTTGGATTGCCCGTAGGGATTTGCCGGGTGCATCGCCGCCGATTCTGGAATTGGAACTCGATCGGGAACACCGAAAACGGCGCACGTGGAAGAAAAGACAAACTTAGACACGCCGTGGGCTATGCAAGCTTCCAGCAGGGTAAGCGTCGAGCCGGTGTTGTTTTGAAAATATTTCAGCGGTTCGCGCATCGACTCACTAACCTCGGCGAACGCGGCAAAGTGCATGACGGCGTCGAAATGGTTTTCCGAGAAGAGTTTTGAAAGACAGGCTGCGTCGCCGGTATCACCAACCACCAGGGGAGATCTCTCTGGCACCGAGTTACGGTGGCCGCGGCAAAGGTTGTCCAGCACGGTGACGCGATAATTGTTCTGAAGCAGCAGCCGCGCCGCAGCGCCACCGATGTAGCCCGCTCCCCCCGTGACTAGAATGTGTTGCGTCATGTAGTTCGCTCCGCAGTTTTCTTAAAACCGCGTTCTTCATTTTGTGCAGCGGACAAACAGTGTGGTGCCGAATGGAAGCCGCAACGGCCCTAGAATTGAATGTTCGATCGAGCATAAACAAAATAAGGCACGATTTAGCCAGGCAGGCGGGATCGGAGGATTCTTTGGCCGCAATCGGAAGAGTTTTTCGATACAGCGTTCGGCCAACTTCACCGGGAAAGTCCAATGGAACCAATATGCGGAATCCTCGATCTTGAATCCAGCTCGCTTGAGAAGTGGGAATAAGGTGGCTTTTCGATAGCGCGTCATGTGGTAGTTTGAAATATCATGATTCGTCCAGACCAGATTAAACGCTGGCACGGTCAGAATCAGGGCGCCTCCGGGCTTGAGCAATGACTTGCAACGGTTAAGAGCGTTCGCGGGATCGGAAATGTGCTCCAAGACATCGAGAAGCAAGATCAATGAGTATTGTTTGTCAGGCTGAAAAGATTCGTCGAACCGGCCAATGTGGATTTTGGAGAAATGCGGATTCGATGGATCGACGATTTCGCGAGATGGCTCGAGACCCTCAACTTCGCCAAATTCCGAAAGCCGATCGAAAAACAGTCCATCACCGCAGCCTACATCCAATATTGGGTTCCAGCCGCTGTGCGGCGCATTGAGGCGCAATATCCGTAGAATCCAGCGCTCTCGCATTCGCCACCACCAATGTTTTTCATATAGCTGGCGATAATACGAGCTATAGTTCGGATCCACGTACCGCCTGCCTTAACCTTGTCCCCGGAGATTGCTATCTGAAGGCCGGCCAGCGGGAGAATGCAAGCGATCGGATGCAATATTCCCCACGATTTTTTCGATTACGTATAGCGGCCGGGCTTTCACCTCCTCGTAGACCCTCCCGACATATTCACCGATGATTCCCAGAAAGAAAAGCACGGTTCCCGCAAGGAATGTGAGAACAACGATCAAAGCTGTAAACCCTTTTGGGGATTGATGGAACACCATTTTTGCGATTATCGAATATAAGACGAATAGTCCCGAGAGAAAAACTGATACAGCGCCCAGCAACGCGGCCGCGCGAATCGGAATGGTCGAAAAAGAGAAGATCGCATCCGAAGCGAGCTTTAAATATTTCAAGAATCCATATTTGCTTTCGCCTGCGAAGCGCTCGGAGCGTTCGATGGATATTCCGATCTGGCGAAAACCCACCCAGCTGCGCATGCCGCGAAGATAACGGTGGTGTTCGGGCATCTTGCGCAATTGATTTACAACCCGGCGAGAAATGAGGCCAAAATCCCCGGCATCCAAAGGCAGATGGGTATCGGACAGGCCGTGCATCAGACGGTAGAACAGGTAGAACGACAACTTGAGCAGCGGGCCCTCTTTGCGACGCTTGCGCTGCGCATAGATCACATCATAGCCTTCCTGAAATTTTGCTATCAGAGCGGGAATCGATTCGGGCGGATCTTGCAGATCGCCGTCGAGAATCACCGTGGCATCCCCGGAAGCGTGATCCAGAGCCGCGGTAAGGGCCGCCTGATGACCAAAATTTCGAGACAAAGCAATCACTGAGATTCGCGGATCCATCTTCACGGCGTCTTGCACGATCTCAAAAGTCCTGTCCGCACTGCCATCATCCACGAAAATCATTTCATGGGGCCCACCGGGCACGGCATCGAGAACGGCGCTTATTCGCCGCAAGAGCTCCGGCAGCACCAACTGTTCGTTATGGAGGGGAACAACGACCGATATGGTTACGGGGTTCACGGTCTTCTCCGTCCCTTAAAATATAAAAGATTCATGATGTTGAGTCCGAAGTGCCGAATGGAAAATGGTTCGAAAATAATAGTCTCAAAGTAACCTTCGAAAATCTGACGCCACTCTGCGAGAGACCTTGGATATTTCCCGCGGTCACGCAGTGCCAACCACCGTGGAATACCCATATTTTCAGGCAGGACCAATTCCACAGAGTGGAGATAGCCATCTGACATTAGCAATTCGCCGGTACGAGATAAGACCCGCCGGACATCCGTGTCGTCGATGTGATGTAGAAAGCTGTTCACCAGGATGAAGTCAAACGATCCGGCAGGAATCGCGTCAGAACTTGTAACATCAGCGACCAGAAAATCCCGTCGAAAATGTTTTCGCGCCAGCTGAATATAGCGCTCATTAATATCGATGCCCAAATATTTTGCATGCGCGAAGCGCGGAGCATTCGTGCCAGGGCCGCAGCCCACATCCAGAACTGAACGCGCCGTTTCTAAGTCGTTATGTTTGAGAATGCGTGCGAACTTCTGTCTGGTAAATGGAATTTGCGAAAAATTGAACAAGAATGGCTGCTCGAGGAGATAGTCGAACGCTCTCATGGCTGCCAATGAGCCGTAAAGCCGACGATCGTGCGAACAAGTTCCAGCATTCCGGTCTTTGCACCCTCCAGAATCATCGAGTCGTGTCTCCAAGGATATCTGCGAGTGTGAAGTCACCGCCAGACACGTCTTCGGCATAACGGCTAATGACTAAACATCACGCTCGCTTCAGCTGTCCCAAGAAGGCGCAAACTATCTGCTCGGAGTTCTCGCGAGTCGCTTCGCTTAACGAGGCTGCTGTCGCTTGGCCATGAATTGCGATTTCGAGGACCCACGATAGAAGCGACCGTTATCGAATCCCCTGGTTCAATGACCAGATCGCCAGTTCCAATCGGTTCGAAACTCCCGCTTTGTCGAAAATACTCGACAAGTGATGCTTTACCGTGTCCTCGCTCAAGGAAAGCCTTGCCGCGATCTCCTTATTTGCAAGTCCTACGGCGATTGCGGAAATAATTTCGCGCTCTCGCGATGTGAATTGCGGCAATTGGGGCGCCGCTTCACCCTCGATGTTGCGTTTGAGCCCATGCAGATAGTCCACCAGGCTGGTCACAGCTTCGTGGCCTACCCAGTATTCCCCGGCTACCACTCGCTTGATACATGTCGTAACCAGTTGCAGGGCCGTATCCTTCAGCAGGATGCCCCGCGCTCCCAGTTGCAACGCTTCGACGATCTGTTCTTTCTCGATCGCCGCGGTCAGAACGACGGTTCGCACTTGCTGCGAGCTCGTTGCCAGTTCGCGCAACACTTCGATTCCCGTCAGTTGCGGCATGGCAAGATCCAGCATCAGTACAGTTGGTCTGAGCGTACTCGCTAGTTTGGCAACTTCGGATCCGTTCTCCGCTTCTCCCACTACCGTAAAGTCTGGTTCGGACGCAAGTAAAGTACGCAGACCGTAGCGGAAAACCGCGTGGTCATCCGCGATCAAGATTCGAATCCTGGGCGACTTTCTAGCCACGCGCGTGACTCGGAATGGTGATTTCCAGGCGTGTGCCGTGCCCGGGACTGGAATCAATTGCCAGCTCGCCACCGATCAGCCGTACGCGCTCTTTGATCACGCCTGGACCGCGATGCGAAGCATCAAGCTGTGTCTGCGTTGCACGTCCGCGAAATCCAAACCCCAGGCCATCGTCCGCAATCAATAGCCTGTGCTCTCCTTCGCTTCCCTTGCTAAGCTTGATGACTACGTTCCTCGCGCCGCTATGTTTCCTCACGTTCGAAAGTCCTTCTTGTACGATTCGAACAATTTCGTGACATGTGGTCTGGGCGAAAGTCAGGCTGTCGTCCCCTGTCTCCAGGCGAACGGAAATACCAGTTTCGCGCCGGAATCTCGCAACTACCTCTGCCAGAAAATCCGGCAATTGGCCCGGCCCAAAATTCAAGGGCTTGGTGCTCTCGATCAGGTCGCGGAGATTCAGAGCCTCTTGGCGAATCAGCGATTGCAGATTCGTCAGCCGAAATTCCAATTCACCCGGATGGTCGGGACCTTGCTTCTTCAAAACTTCAACTTGCATCTCTGCACTCAACAATGACGGCAGTGTGCCGTCGTGTAATTCCCTAGCCAGCCGGGCGCGTACTTGGTCTTCCATCTGTGAGCGGATATCGCGCGACAGGTAAATGTTTTGCAGCAGCGGGCTGATCGGCCTTACCAGGCGCTGCAGGAAACGCAACGCTTCTTCTCTGCCTTTCCGGACATCCGGATTTACCAGGATTAATCGTCCGCTCAAGGCTTTTCCGAAAAAAAACGAGCTTACCATCAGCGAGCGGACCTCTGGCTCGGGAAAGCAGGTCTGCAAATCCGCGGAAGCCAGGAAGTCCACGTTACGCCACGAGGAGTCATACGCCAGCACATAAGGCGAATCGTGGGGAGGCAAACCTCGCTCGAAAAACCACGTGTGCGCAGGGCACGAAAGCGCGGCCGCCTCGAGCTTGGAAAACTGCAGCACCGTCTTAACGATTCCTCCGTGTTCTTTGCTGTGTGTGTCCTCGATTTCCCAGGAAAAGACTTCTTCGGCATTCTCCTTTCGCAATGCCACCAGGGCTCTTTGGGGTAAGTACAGCGGTACAATTTCAGAGAATAGTGATTGCAAAGCCCGATCCATTTCGGTTTCTTCGGACGCCTTCCCTACCATTCGGGCCACGCAAACACTCTCGGCGCGCAACTGCCTCTCTCTCGATACCAAATGGCCAAGCAACAAGCTCGCGGCAACCAGAAAAAAATCTCGAATCAGTAGGTGGCTGACAGTGAAATAGCCCTGGCCCGGATTTTTGAAATGCCCGGGCTCCAGCCGGAAAGCCACCGCTCCAGTAATCAAGAGCAATACGCAAACTACAGCGGTGAGATTCGTTCCGCTCCGGCCCCAACGATAGGCGGCCGACACCACTACGAAGACCCACAACATTCCGTACGCACTTTCCGAACCCGTGGTGAAAGCCGTCACTGCGCCCGCAAAAACCAAATCGATCGCCAGCGCTGTTCGGCGGTAACCAGAGTCCGCTGCGCCATGCAGGCGCAACAGCACCAGAAGTAACAGGCCCACCAGGAGATAACTGTTCAGAAGCACCTGAACTCGCCAAGGCTGTGGACTCGCTCCAACAATCGCCAAACGCGCCCACGCGAAGCAGCACGCCGCAAGGACGATCCGGACCGTGCACAGCCAATTCTCGGACCGAAAGGCTTCCTGCGCCCCTAACGAGGCATAAAGCCGATGGCCAAAGCCTTTGCCAGGGATCGTGAGACGCACCGACATTCCAACCTCTTCGATTTTCCTAGTAAGCCGCTAACTGTAGGACTTCAGTGGGTACTTACTTAGCATTAGTTACAGTATCCGGCAAGTCGCTGCACCCGCATGGGAGCCACCGCAAAGGGCAGTCGAAGAGGGCGCTCTCGCATTAGTACTGTTTAGTACTATTTATATTTAAATATGATTCAACACCACTTTAGTGCCTTACAGGCCCCCACTTCTGCGGCATTGACTCTTGCGCGCCGCACTGTATCCTTCCCCATCCGCCACACTTGCAAGTCCCCCATTTGCGCGGGCAGGAGACGGAAAAGACGCGGAAGCTTTCATTCCGAGGAATTTTTTGCCAGGAACGCTGATTCTGCAACCGCAGGAAAAAATCGGTTTCCTCGTAAAGGCCCAGCCCTCGAACTGACCCCCTTCGCTCAATATTTCCGCCTTGGAAGTGTGGTCGCAGTCATCGCCCCTGCACGTTCACGGCGTGCAGGGATGCCGAAGCGTGGGGAAAGGTGTGCCCTGCCGGGAGGATCATTCCGTCCTTTTTCGTAGACGCCCTGTATGTTTTCGTCGGCGTCTCCTTACGAGTTTCTGTAGTCCCAGGCCCCTACTACCTAAATTGCGAACTGATTCCTTAAGGAGAAAGATCATCATGAGAACTAGCATTGCAAATTTGATTCGATGTAGAGCGGCGAGGGCGTTTCTCGCGCCGCTCGTAGCAATGGCGTTGATCCTGTTTATTGCTGGGCTGAGCCCGCAATCGACTCTAGCTCAGAGCAGTCCGGGCGGCGGCGTTGACGATTCGGCCGGCGCCTTCCAATTGGAATCGAACGCTACAACTGACTCCGCCATCTGCTTCAAGGTCAATACTTCCGGAGCAGCAGTTGCCACTCCCACTGGCACCACATGCCCAGGCGGGTACACGTACATTCCCTTTGGTAGTACCACCGACGATTGGCAAAACGGCCTCGGTCTTGCCGGTGGCGCCAGCCATGCATTGGCTACCTCCTTCATTGGGCCAAAAACCAACCCCGCTGAACAATTCAATTCTTTAGCCGATACCACATTCTTCGGAGGTGGTTCCAAGGACACCCTCGGTATCTCCTCGGGTCCGTGGGAAACTGCCACCACCAGCGTAAACGCTAAAGATGACATCGAAGACGCGTTCGCTGCAGCCTACACCATGCCTTCCAATCAACATGTCGCCATTTACTTCGGAATGGACCGTTTTGACAACAGCGGTGATGCTACTGCGGGTTTTTGGTTTGTCCAAGACGGCTCAATTTCAATCAACGGTGCGAAAAAGGGCGGCGGCACGCTCTGGACCGGCCATCATTCAAATAATGATCTGCTGATCGTCTCCGACTTTTCGCAGGGCGGCGCTATCGGCAGTATCCAGGCTTTCAAATGGTCCTGCGGGACGGCAGTAGGCGCAGCTTGCGATAGTGGCGGCTCTCTCGTGTCGGCGACTGCTCTCAATACGAACGGGACCTGTAATCCGATCACGGGAAACAGCAGCTTTTGCGCCATTGTGAACGATACTGATGGTCTCTCAGTGCCTTGGGCCTTCTCCAACAAGTCGGGTCAATCAACCTATGCGCATGGGGAATTCCTCGAAGGTGGCATCGACTTGCAAACGATCTTCGGCAGCAATATTCCTTGTTTCTCAACGTTTTTCGCCGAAACACGTTCCTCGAACTCCGCAACCGCCTCTCTGGAAGACGTCACACCGCCAGTTTCCTTTCCGCTATGCGGCATGAGCGTCACGAAGTCGTGCACCGGCAGCCAAATCAGCTCTGACGGAGCGTCGGCCAGTTACACCTTTAGCGCAACCGTCTCCAATGATGGTATTGGCCCAATCTACAATGTCTCGCTTCACGACACCTTGCCTGACGGCACAACTTCAGACATCCCGGTTACTTTGCCCGACACATGCGGCGGGAATGCGTGTCTCGGCCCGAAACATACCGCTACGGTAAGCGGTATCGCGTTCACGGCAACCTCAAGCAATTGCCACAGCGGTGTGACAAACTGCACCACTCCGATCGACGTCGTGAATACGGTCTCTGCTAAGGCCTTTACGTCTTCCAGCGGAGGTCTCGAGATCGACGCCAAGAAAGCCGCCACAGCCGAATGTAAAGTATCCCCCAGCTCCTCTGTCACAATCGAGAAGCATTGCGACGCGTCAAAGGGCGGCGCAACACTGGTGGATGTCGGCGGAGCCATCGAAGTCGAAGTCTTCTACGTAGCCAAAGTTTGCAACACCGGCACAGCTCAACTGACCAACATCACGCTAGCTGATGACCACGGCAGCCCGGTAACCCACGACACGCCGAGTCCAAGTTCAATCGCGACTCTGGCGCCAAATACATGTACCGATGTCGGTGCCATTTCCGGCAGCTACTTCCCGAACAGCATCGACTCCAGCGTGGGCCGGTTCGGCTTTACCGACACCGTTCGTGTCACAGGTGCAACTGCCAGCTTGGGTGCGAACCCGACTCCCGCTTCGGGCTGTCCAGCCTCCACTGATTTGGCATGTGCACCCGTGACCTGCCCGATCTGTTTCTCCGGAACCTGCACCACCTCCGGACAGCCATAAAAACCGGCGATGAGGATTCCTGATCGGCACGGTCCTCATTGCACTTTCAAGAACCAAATAGGGCGCTCCAAGTGGGGCGCCCTATTTTTTCGAGCATACGATGGCTAGAATTGGGCCAGTAATTTCCCACGTTGGAACTGGAGGCGCAAATTGCACACCCAATCCAGGTTTGTTGTTTCCGTCTTGTGGTTGTGCTTGACGCCGGTATCCGTGGTTGCTCAGGCGAACAAGACGGCGACAGCATCAACCCCACATCCCGCACCCCAGATCTCAGGCCGGCTAATCGGCACAAGCGGGTCAAGCCAACTCATACTTGAATATAAGGCCAGCACGGGAATTGGAACGTTTATCGGGAATGTTCAATCGGCGTGCACGATCCCCGCTCCTTCCAATTCTGCGGCTGCAGCGTCGCTTCAATTGTCCCAAATCCGAAAGGGTAGCCGTTTAACGCTCTTTTATGTCCGGCATAGGCTGAAATCGCGAATTGATAAGAGAACCGAAAACGTCATCCTGGCGATTCGGTTTGACCAGCCAGCCAGAACCGTTGGTATAGCGAAGGGTCAAATTATCTCGTGCTATAAAGCCGCTCAGGTCGCTCTCAAGTGAGTCTATTGCACGGTGAACGTTGCTTTGTTAGTGGACACAGTCTGGGTGGTTGAATTCTTTCTTGAGCCGGAGATGAGGCTCGCTTGAGCACTTACGGAATAAGAGCCAATCTGAGATTTCTGACTTAGCTTGAAATTCCAAGTCGCGATTCCGCTGGAATTAGTGGTCGCCGATTGCGTAAACGTGTTGCCTCCGGGAGAGACAACGGTAAATCCTACGTTGGCCCCGGAAACGGTTGAGCCGCCATTTGTGACCCCCGCCGTGATCGCCACTGTTCCAGGACGTGAGAAACTCGAACCCGCAACGGATAGGATCGCGGACAAGGACGGAGCTGCCACTACAGTAGCGTTGGCCGTGTCCGTCATGTTCGCTGCTGAACTGGACGCCGTCAGGTTGACTGCGTAAGTGCCTGCGGTCGTATTTGCAGGTGCACCCTTGCCAAGCGAAACGGAAGCCGACTGCCCGGGATTCAGTGTTATGGTGGAAGAAGAAAGCGACGTGGACCAACCAGACGGCTCTGTGGAAGCCAGGCTGATGGTGCTCGAAGCACAACCCGACGAATCGTTGTTGGTTACGGAAACTGAGTAGCCCGCTGTCTGGCCGGGGTAGATGCTGGGATTCAGCGGAGCGACATTGACCGTCGGCGCTGATGGCGAACAGCTCGACGTGCCTCCATAATTCACGCTTACCGTCAATCCATTGGCAGTGGCGCTCTGCACTCCTATGGACACGTTCGAATAGGGGTCGGTCCAGGTCTGTCCTGGAGCCAGTACCGTGTTGTACCAGGAACCGACATCGCTCGCCGTGAAATCCACCACGTTGGTGTGTTTCCCGGTGCCGGAGTACTCATAATGAATCAGCGCACCAGAGAAATTCATGAAGCTTATGGTTGAATCATAGTTACCAACGGGTTGTCTGTATTCAATCCAAAGATATTCGCCGGTATTTCCGGTGCCTCGCTGTACTTTCAGGCCCTGCAATCCGGGCGGATTCATCTCCAGTGGTTGCAAGGTGTAGGTACCACTCGTTTGAACCAACTGATAGTTCGACCCGTTTGTCATCCAATTTAGAATTTCAGACTTGTGCTGGGCGGAATACGTAGCAAGAGTCCAGGCTCCCATCACCGAGAAAAAATCATTGAATTCTCCGATAGTCCCGGGGCTAGCGGAGGGGCCCAGGACCGCCGAAGGCTCATCGGTAACAGTGCCCGCGTGATCAAGGCCCAATTGATGGCCATTTTCGTGCGCCGCCAAAATAACTCCTTTATCGCGAGTGGCGAGATAGCTCGAAATCAAATACGAAACCGAAGCGGTCAACGTTCCCGCGGGTGTGCTCCAGGTGTTGCACCCTGCGCCTGCCGATCCGGTTGATGTCACCCCAGCCCAGCCGCACGAGAGGCCAGGGAATACGATATTGAAACGCGTGTAATTTTGAAGGTTTGCGCCGGCCAAAGTCGCGGCGGCAACCGCGTCATCAAACATCTGCGTCATGTTTAGACAGCTATAAGAACTGGAGTTTCCTATCGTGTAGGGTCCGAAAACATTTCCTGTTGCAAGAGTCTGATTGTAGGAAGCTTCCTGCCAGTAACCGTTCAGCGAGTGGCCAGAGCTGGTATCAAAGAAGATGTCACTGACTTGTTGCGGCGTGACCGCTACTGTCGCGTCCTGAAAATTCACAATCAGGACTGCTACGTTTTGCGCTCCGGTGGTGCTGCAGAGATTTTGCGCCGAGGCCACTAATGGGTTCGATATCAAAAAGAAGAGCGCCACTGCGCAGACTGTGACTTGCTTTGCCCAAACCCGCAGAATTGAAGTAAGTCCCAGCGAAACGAGTATCCGTAGGAAAAACAGCAGAGAACCCAGTAAGAGCATCCGTACCGGGAACGTCTTTTGGCGTACCAGACCGATGACAGGCAGAAGCGTACTGGAGGACGTGCCAGCCTGCGTCAGCTTGGAAACAGCGACATCGCTGCCAACACGCACGCCTTCGATCGTCACTGCGCTCGTTTTCATATCAGGCCGCTCAGTCCCCGAAAAGTGCAAGTTCAACTTTGTGCCGCCCGAACCGATGAACCATGATTCGGCCGATGTTTTCAAATCGGGCGAGTCCATGACCCAGTGCTCGATGGCACCACTGGCCGTTACGTGCGACTCTAGATATGCGGCGGAATCCGGAAACTTTGTCGCTAGGTCAGCTAGCAATTCAGGCGAAAAAGCAAAGCTCAAGGCTGAGTGCGGATTCTCCTGGATCAGCGCCTGCAGCGCAGCGGCTCGTTTGGCGAGTACGGTTGCCGCTTGGCCGCGAATAGCTGCGGTTCCCGACGCATTCTCCTGAATTTGCCCGTGCAACTGCAGAACGCTATTGTTGAGCGCGCGAACCTGCGCTGCGCGTTGGCTTTCGTGCAAAGCCGAATTTCCCTGAGCGAAGGCTCCGCTCGGGAGTGAAGTGCAAAGAAAAATGGCGGCGAGAAGTCGGAGAGGAAATGCCAATACTTCTAGTGCGCCCTGGGCCCCGTTGAAACTCAGTTTCATAAATGCCCCCTCAGGCTGGCTTACAATCCTAAGAGGTTGCGTACCGGTACCTCTACTGGTCGA
>DATDFA010000063.1:0-32007 GCA_036522855.1 Candidatus Acidiferrum sp.
TCACGAACTTTTGGCCCCTTCAAGATCAAGCGCCTTGCCCGCAATTCGTGTAATTTATGAGCGGCGTCAAGCGGTTCACTGCGGGGGTAAGAATGGCGAGAAGACTGTGGATGCGGAGTTTGGTTGTCGTGGTGGTGGTGACGTTGAGCATGGCGCGGCCCGGATCAGGTCAGACCGCGAATTCCCGGGAAGCTACAGCGAGGACAGCTCTGCCGACAGTCGTTTCGGGATACGAAGGCAGCCTGGCCGCGGCCATTCGGGAGAGAGTGAAGGCGCTCCGCCCAAAGATCGACAATTTGGGTAACGTCTACGTCACGATCGGAGCAGGTTCACCGCACAAATTGATTGCCGTAGCGATGGACGAACCGGGATATGTGGTCAGCGGAATTACCGATGACGGATACTTGCGCGTACAGCGACTTCCACAGGGTGCAGTTACTCCTATATTTGACGTGTTGAATTTTGCGCAACCGGTGTGGGTGTTTACGCGTAGTGGAAAGCAAGTGAATGGCGTTTTCGCAGGCTTGAGCGTTCATTTGCAGCCTGGGCGAATCGGCGGACCGAAGATGAATCATCCCGATGAATTGTATGTAGACATCGGAGCTAAAAATGCAGTGGAAGTCCATGGCGCGGGAGTGAACATTCTTGATGCGGTAGCAGCACAAAGAAATTTGCTGGAAGTAGGGCCGGATCAGATCAGCGGGCGATCTGCCGGAGATCGCATAACGCTGCTGGCTGTGTTGACCTTACTTGAACATTCTCGTTTGGGGGAAACCAAAGGAACGTTAACGGTGGCTTTCCTTGCTCAACAGTGGACAGGCGGCCGGGGACTGAGTCGTTTGCTGACGGAAATTCGTCCAGACGAAATGGTTTATGTCGGACACGTGCAGCCGCACTCGTCAGCGAACGAAAAAGACGAAACGAAACTGGCGATGCAAAAACCGGGGAACGGAATATTGATAGGAAAGTCTTATGAGTCTGAACGAGAAGCTAGCGATTTTGCCGACGAACTTACAAAAATCGCAAAAGAAAAGCGAATTAAGACCAGCATCGTCGCGGCAAATCCACCAAGAATGACCGGTTATGTAAAGGGAGCAGAGTTGCCAAAGCGGACGGTAGAGATAGGAATGCCAACTCTGTGGGCGGAAACTCCCGCTGAAACGGTGGACAAGCAGGATGCCAATAATCTGCTTCAGGTATTGGTTTCTTACGCAGGCGGCGAAGACGTGGACCGAATAAATTTCGAAGCAACAAAGGACGCAACCTTTTCCAGCCCGATCGCGGCTCTGGTGACCGCATACGGAGCAAGCGGCCATGAAGCGGCTGTACGTGAAAAGGTGAAAGCACTTCTTCCCGAGTGGGCACGAAAGCAAGCTACAACGGATGATGCGGGCAATTTGATCTTGCATTTGGGTAGTACGAGGACGGTCTCGAAAACACCGCGCATCGCGTTCGTTGCGCACATGGACGAACTCGGATATGAGGTAAAGAAAATAGAGGATGACGGCCGAATCGCGCTGGAGGTGCTTGGCGGCGGGTACACACAATATTTTCTTGGACATACTGCGCTGTTGCACAAGTCCGACGGCACTTCGACGGGAGCGGTAATGGAATTACCAAGCGGGTGGGAGAAACCCGGCTTTGAATGGCCGCAAAGTCTGCGAACGATGGATGATCCCGTGCGCGCCTACGTTGGAACCAGTTCCCGCGAAGAAACTGAAAAGCTCGGCATCAAGCCTGGAGACTGGGTGACGATCCAAAAAGCATACCGGCCGCTGATCGGGACGCGTGCGAACGGTCGAAGCTTCGATGATCGAGTAGGATGCGCTGCGCTGATCGCTGCGATAAAAGAGCTGGGCCCGAATTTGCCTGGACGCGATGTGACATTCATCTGGAGTACTGAAGAAGAAGTCGGGCTGAAAGGCGCCGCTGCCGCTGCCGCGCGTATGTTCGAAGACGAAAAGCCTCCTGATTTCGTGTTTGCGATCGATACGTTCGTGAGCAACGACTCTCCACTGGAAAACAGGCGATTTGGCAACGCTGAGGTTGGAAAAGGATTTGTGGTGCGGGCGGTGGACAATTCGAATGTCGTTCCATTGCAATATGTTGAGCGGGTGCTAAAGATCGCCAATGCAAACAAGATTCCTGTTCAGTATGGCGTTACCGGCGGTGGGAACGACGGAGCGGTCTTTACGCGATTTGGAAGCGTTGACGTGGCGATGGGCTGGCCGCTGCGATATTCACACTCACCTGCGGAGGTGATCGATACACGTGATCTGGACGCGCTAAGTCGAATTGTGGCAGTTATCGCGAAGAGTTGGTAAGTGCTAAGGAAGAACGACAGATCTGAAACCTAATATTGTTTTTGGAGAAATTGGACATAACGGTCGGCGATTGCCGGCCAAGAGAAGTATTTTTCGTGTGCCGCGCGATTTCGGTGGGCAAGCTGAAGCCGAAGTTCGTTTTCAGACAAAACTTGTACTAGCGCATTTCCCATCTGTGTTTGCAGAATAGCTTCCTCTGTTTTTTCCGGGAAAAGGATCACGCCGGCTTCCGTCACCGGCGGAGCGGTTTCGCTGCCCTGTAGCGCTATGACCGGCAGGCCACACGCAATTCCAGCAATGGCACTGCCGCGCCGCGAAGAGATCGCGCCTCGGACAAATAGGAGTACGTCCGCAGCAGCAAAGCGCTGAACTAATTCCTTTTCGTCCAGAATGCCCTTCACTTCCAACTCGACGTCGAGATGGCGAAGACCCTCCTGCAGCGCATGCTGGCGAACTTCGGCGTGGCGGCCAAAAACGAGCAGCCGCAACTTTTGCAGCCGCTTTGCTGCATGGCGGATCGCTGCGACAATGTCGCGCGTTTCCCGGTCGCCGGCAGTTCCTCCAGTGATGCTATAAACGGCGACAGTCGGTGGTGAATGAATCTCTGCATGCGGTTGTGCTGGAAGTGGAAAAGGAAGATTCGCGCCAACAGGAATGAACGAAAAATGTCTATGTGTACTGCCGAACCAGCTAAGCTGGCTAGGTTCAACAGTGAACACCGCATGATTCGCAAGTGATAAAGCACGGCGCATCACTCGTAATTGGAACGAGCGGCGCAGGCGGTCCACGATGCGCGTACCGCTGAAGGGCTGGGCGTCATGAAAGACCAAACCGATCCGTGCGCCCGCGTTTCGAAGGACGCGAAGCACTCGAATCAATTTGGTTGGAAAACCGCGCCCGGACCAGGCCAGTGCGGTGTACTGAACCAAAACCCAAGTACCACGCCAATCTTCCGCTTGCAATCGAAGAGCGTCGAGCGACGCTGTCCAGCCGTGCGTGTTCCACGGAACACTTCGGATTTTCATCTGGAACTGGTGAGCGCCGAGCGCTTCAGCCAAGTGGCGGCAATATTCCTCGACGGCGTCCGTGGGCTCATCGCGGCGTCCCAGCAAAGCGATGACGCGTGTCGGGCTCATTTTTCGACGAGAAAATTGCCGATGACCAGCGCGTCCATACCGGAACTGAAAAAGGTGCGCAGCGCATCGGTCGGAGTATGGACGATCGCCTCGCCCCGCAGATTGAATGAGGTGTTCATGATCACAGGGACGCCGGTGATGGCGCCAAATCGGTCGATCAAACGGTAATAAAGCGGATTGATTTCGCGTTCGACCGTCTGCGGACGCGCGCTACCGTCTACATGAGTGACGGAAGGTATAACGCTGCGCTTTTCCTGCCGCACTTGAGCCGTGAGAATCATAAACGGCGAGTCATACGCGGACTCAAGATATTCCGGAGCCGCTTCTTTTTTGAATGACGGAGCAAAAGGCCGCCACCACTCTCGGAACTTTACTGCATTGTTTACTTTGGCGTTCATTTCCGGGTCGCGAGGATCGGCAATAATGGACCGGCTTCCAAGCGCGCGCGGTCCGAATTCCATACGTCCCTGAAACCACCCAAGAATTTTTCCTTCACTAACCAGCTGTGCCGCGCTGGCCGGGGGATCGCTTAACTTGGTGTGGCGAATTTTGTAGGTGAGAAGCGATTTCTCAATCGCGTCGTCGTCAAATGCAGGGCCCCAATAACCATGGCGCATCGGCTTGTTGGGAAGTTTTCCGTTTCCATCGAGATGAGGAGCCAGCGCTGCGCCAAGAGCAACTCCATCGTCGGCGGCGGCGGGTTGCACGAATATTTGGTCGACCGCGCCTGAAACGGCAATTTTGCCATTGGCTTTCGAATTCAGCGCGACACCTCCAGCCAGGCACAGGTTTCTTGATCCTGTTTTCGTGACGGCCAACTTAACAACGGACATCATGGCTTCTTCACACGAATCTTGGACAGCGAAAGCGACATTCTTGTGAAGATCCGAAATATCCGATTCAGGGTCGCGCGGTGTTCCGAGAGCGGAAGGGAAATGAGAAAACTGACAACTATCTCCGACTAGAGTCTTGGTGTGGATTCGATACGGGACATCGTGTGGATCGATGAAAGCACTGAGATCGATTCCTGGCTGGCCGTAAGGGGCAAGGCCCATCACTTTCCATTCGTCGCTATTAGGGACGAAACCGAGAAAGTGGGTAAATTGCGCGTAAAACAGTCCGAGTGAATCGGGCCAATTGATGGTAAGAACGTGTTCGAGCTTTCCCGCGTGACCGCGCCAGATGGATGTAGCTTCCCACGCGCCGCGGCCATCCATTACCACGACGGCGGAATCGTCGAAGCCCGAGTACGCGTAGGCGCTAATTGCATGTGCCAAATGGTGGTCAACATATCTGAATCGCGTTTTGCCAGCGCCAAAAATTCTCCGGAATGGCGCGGCGCCAGACTCCTGATGCCACATGCTGAGAAAATGACGGGAGGAGTTCAGGACGTTCATGTAAGAAACCGGCCAGCGGCCAGTTGAATAAAGTTTCAAATCGTGACGGAAAACCGGCCCAGCGGTCTGCCAGCCGAAACACACCTCGTCGAGTTGCGAGGCGGTGATTTTTGCAAAATCCAGGCAAGCCTGAATAGCCAGTTTCGGAAACCCGGAGTCGTGCTTGACTCGAGAAATGCGCTCTTCCGCAACCGCGAACAGCAGTTCACCGTCGCGCACAATGCACGCGGACGAATCGTGCATCTGCGAGTAGTTAATTCCGAGTGTCAGCATGAATTTTGTCGAGCATTCGATCTACGATTCATGAGTTTCGCAACGACCCGAGCCAGGAACGAGATAACAGAGATGCGGCTTGTATTGTCTCCCGAAAACCGTGGCCGGCAATATGGCGAAATTGCTTTGCGGCACAAGCGTTGAGTCTGTGGGCGGAGTAAAAGTCCAGCGCGACAAGGCGTGCGCGAGCATCAGGCCAAGAGCGGGCGGGAGCGATTTTCTTTTGGCCTGCGAGCGATAGGCGAGATAACAGATGCTCCACTCGCCGATCATAGGTATGTTCCGCAAGAACCAATGTGCGAGCTGTTTCGGCAATTCGGGATCGCGCGGATTCGTCGTCAAGATATTTGCGAATCAGGCCAGGAATCTCGATAGGACGCCGATACCCAACGAAGTGAACGCCTTCCACAAATCCTAGTTGGGCGAGTTCGGTGGGAAGCGAAGTGAGCAGAAGCGCTCCGGAAGCCAGCACTTCGAATACGCGGAGATTAGCGTCTTGAGGAAAATCGTCGCGCCCGATATTAACCACAATCCGTGAGCGTCGGTAGACACTAGCGACTCCTTCGATCGTGTACGAACGCGACCAATCGTTGGCGCGGAATTCTCTCGCCAGCTTCGGGAGCCATTCGGAGCGAGCATTATAAAATTCACCACTGGTTTGACCGACCCATCCAATTTCAAATTCGCGCGGAGCATCAGGCCCTTCGAAAAGGCAGCGGCGGACGGCATGTGGCAACAGGAAAGCTCCTGGATGACCTGCAGCCGCGAACCGTCGTTCGTAACCTGGATGAAAAACGGCAACCTGATCGAAGAGAGCCGACCACCTGATGCGGCGCTCGGTAAACGCATACGTATCTGGATGGAAGCACACAGTGGGAATTTCAGAGCGTTCAAGGCCAATCGGAAAGAGAGGATGCGCGGATTCGAAATGGAAGATCGCAGATGGGGGATTCGGGCAGGTTCGCAGCACATCAGTGAGCGGCGCGTCGAACGCAATCGAATCGCTGACGCAGAAAAACTCAATTCCACGGGCTCGAAACGCTTCGGCATAACCCGGTATCAGCTTCCAATGATGTTCTTCACGGCAAAGGCAAAGGATAGTCATGCTTGGCCGACGATTCGAATCACACTTTGCATGTGAATTTCCGGCGGTCAGCGAGCGATGCCGGAAGCATGCTCCGCTTGCTGCGCAGCGATGATTTCTCGAAAGATCGTGTCAAGATTTCGAGTAATTTTCCAGTTTGGATAGTGCGACTGAAATTTGCGCAGGTCTGAGATGTAGCAGATATGATCGCCCTTGCGCGCCTCTTCAATGTATTTCCAGCTCAACTTCTTGCCGGTTAGTTCCGCGATTTTCGCGATTGCTTCCAGCATTGAAATGCTGTTACCGCGTCCGCCGCCAAGATTATAGACTTCGCCGGGCCGCGGATTGGCCGCGAATTCTTCGATGGCGCGAACCACGTCGTGACTGTGAATATTGTCGCGAACTTGTTTCGCTTTGTAGCCAAAAACCGAATACGTTCCTCCGCTGAGAGCGACCTTCACGAGGTACGAAAGAAAGCCGTGAAGTTCGACACCCGAGTGAGACGGCCCGGTAAGGCAGCCACCCCGGAAAATACATGTATTCATGCCGAAATAGCGGCCATATTCCTGCGCCACCAGATCAGCGGCGGCTTTCGACGCTCCAAATAGTGAATGCAGAGTCTGATCGATTCGGCAGGATTCATTCACACCAGCATAATCTTCTGGTCGCGCATAGTCGTAACGTGTTTCCAATTCCTTCAGAGGAATTTCGTTCGGCGAATCGCCGTAAACCTTATTCGTGCTCATCATGATGAAAACCGCATCGCGACAATGCTGGCGAACGGCTTCCAAAAGATTGATGGTTCCCAGAGCGTTTACTTCGAAATCGAGAATGGGGATATCACGGGCTTTATCGTGGGAAGGCTGCGCCGCGCAGTGGACGACCAGGACAAAGCGATTGGCTTTGAAAAGCTCATCCAGCCCACCGCGGTCGCGGACGTCAATATTGACGTGCTCAAAATTCTTGGTCGCGCGCTTGAGCCGGTCGAGATTCCACGTGGTATCGCCTGGCGTTCCAAAAAATACCCGGCGCATGTTATTGTCCAGACCTACGACGCGATAACCCTGCCGATCAAAATGCTCGACTGCTTCGGATCCGATCAGGCCGCTGCTACCCGTAACGAGGATTGTTTTCATGTCTTATCAATCCGCAATCTAAGTCTGCTCAACTTCTGCGCGCTGGCTGGGCTTCGACTAGCTCAGCTGCGGTTACCAGATTTTACATTCCTTTTCGCGAACCATCGGATCGCCTTTCTTGCAGCCAAATGCTTTGGCGAAGATCTCCATGTTTGAGAGCGGGCCATTCACGCGAAATTGCGGAACGGGATGCTCATTGCTGTTGGCCATCAACCGTGCGTATTCCGGACGCAAATTTGCTCCCCAGACCTGCGCCCAGCCAAGAAAGAACCGCTGCTCGGGCGTAAATCCCCCAAGACTTGGCGGGCGCTTCGCTGCGATTGAGTTTTCGTAAGCAGCGTAAGAAATCGTGAGGCCACCGAGGTCCGCAATGCTTTCGCCAAGCACCAATTTACCGTTTTCGTGAAGACCCGGTTCCACTTCATAGCCCGCAAACTGCTCTTGCACACATGTGGCGCGCTCGTCGAAATTCTTGCGATCGTCCTTGGTCCACCAGTCACGAAGATTGCCCTTGCCGTCGAATTGGGAACCGGAATCATCGAACCCGTGAGTGATCTCGTGACCGATCACCGCACCCATTCCGCCATAATTGATGGCGTCATCCGCTTTAGGATCGTAGAAAGGAGGCTGCAAAATCCCGGCGGGGAAAACAATCTCGTTCATCGTCGATCTGTAATAGGCGTTGACGGTTGGAGGAGTCATGCCCCATTCGGTGCGGTCGACGGGTTTGCCAATTTTGTGCAGCTCGCGCGCGTCTTCGAAGTTTACGGCTCGGCGGACGTTCGCCAGGTAACCGGTTGGCTCAATCGAAAGTGCGGAATAATCGCGCCATTTGTCGGGATATCCGATTTTGATTTGAAAGGCGTTCAGTTTTTCCAAAGCGTCTTTCTTGGTGTCCGGACCCATCCAGGTGAGGGCGGGAATGTCACTCTGCAGCGCCGCAATTAGATTAGCCACCATTTCGCGCGCATGGGCCTTGGCTTCCGGCGGGAAATATCTGTCGACATACAACTGGCCTAGCGCTTCACCGAGATTGCGGTTTACGCTCTGCACGCAACGCTTCCATCGCGGCTGAAGCTGTTTCGAGCCGGATAGCTTCATTCCGTAGAAATTGAAATTTTCGTGTACGAAAGGATCGGAAAGTTCGTTTGCACTGGCATGTATCACATGCCAACGCAAATATGATTTCCATTGATCGAGAGGAGCCTCAGTCAGCAGCCGGTTTGTTTCCTTAAAAAAGTCCGGATGCTCAACATTGATGGCGGAAATTTGCGGAGCGTTGCGTTGCCGGAAATAAGCCTCCCAGGGCCACGCCGGTGCCAGGGCTTCAAGTTCCGGCAAAGTCATCTTGTGCCAAACGGCGTGAGGATCGCGCATTTGAGCACGGGAGAGAGAAGCATTCGCCAGCGTTGTTTCGAAATCCACGGCCCCCTGGGCTGCGGCATTTGCTTTTCCCGCGGAATCCCCGGCAAGCGCAAACATCCTTGCAATATGCGCAACGTAATCCGCGCGCAATTGCTTGGATTTTTCATCGGTTCGCGTGTAGTAATCGCGCTCAGGCAAACCAAGGCCACCCTGGCCCACCTCCGCGATCACTTGCGTGCTGTCGTCTAGATCTTGCGTGGAATCGAAACCAAAAAGGTAGCCGCGTCCGGTCTGCTGCAAGCGCGCGATCAGTGGTTGCAGTTCGCTGGCATCCTTCAGCTTATCGATTGCAGCCAAATCCGGAGCGATTGGCTTTACTCCGGCTGCATCGATTACGCTGGTGTCCATGCAGCTCGCATAAAAATCGCCGATCTTTCGTTGATTGGAACCTGCCGCGGCATTGGCTTTCGCCGCCTCTTCCAGAATCGCCCGCATCGAAGCCTGATTACGGTCCGCCAGCACCGTAAACGATCCCCAAGTGGGAAACTCAGGCGGGATCGGATTCGTCTTCATCCAGCCACCCATCGCGAATTCATAGAAATCGTCACAAGGCTTACAACTTTTATCGAGATTTGCGGGATTGAAGCCCCATGAACTGGAGGCATCGCCGCTGCGGCCACGTGCTCTCAGCACACCCAAGCAAGCCATTGACAAAATCAGGACAGCAAGAATCCGGCGAAACGGAAATGAATTGAGCATCTGTCTCCCCATGAAACGGCAGGCCGGCGGGCTGGATTGCGCCTGTTAAGTTTAGCAAAAGCCTCGAACCCCACACAAAACACCCAGTGAGAACCGTCAATGAATCGATGTTCCGTAAACAACCCCCGTGCCGTCGCGTAAATCGCGGCCATAGGATAACAGGACGCTGACGCTGCCAAGGACGCGCACTCTTGCTTGGATGCCAGTATCAAACAGCCATTTTTGCGAGCCAAATAAATTACTGCGATCGGAAATCGCGCCCGAATCGAAGAATGGTCCCACTTGAACACGAAAGAAAGCTCCGTCATAAACGGTCTTGTTGAGTTCTGAATTCAGCAGAATGTAACGGCGCCCAAGCGGTGCTCTGCCCTTGCGCCCATCTGTTGTGCCGGAGTGCCCACGCAGCCAAAGATCATTGTCGCGTTCGACGCCCAATTGATATAGCTGATCCAGTGGGACATCTCCAAAAGTAGCTCCGCCGCGTAATGAAGAAAGGAATTCATAATCATCGCCGAGCGCTCTTGGCAGCCATCGCGATTTCAATTCACTCTTTACGCTGCTGAATGCTCCCAGGCTTGGCGCGTAATTCCTTCCCGCCCGAACCTCAGCCCGGCCATCGAGAGTGAATCGCCGTTCCGGCACACGAAGCAACGAGCTGTGCGCACCGAGCCACGCATCCAGGGTCTTGCCAGCGGTGAAAAAGGGGCTTGCCGTTTCTGACTGTTCAATTGGAATGTTATAAAACTCCCGTGATACGCCTTCCAATCCTGCCATCAGGTCCCATCGCCCGGTTTCGACCAGGCGCAGTTCCGCCCCTCCCGCATACCGTTTGATATTCAGATCGGTTATGGGCGCCGAACCGCCCGAAAAAGTCCGCGATAAATTCCAGTTTTCATTGCGCGCATCGAAGAAAATTCGCAATTGCTTTGCCGGCTGACGAAAAATCGGCAATGACAAATTCACGGCAAGTCGCCGTTTTTGCGAGTCCCATCGCGCGAGTGAATCGACACTGACGGCTTCGCCGCGCGCGTTGAAATAAGAGGGATAAATGGTTTGATATGGCAAACCGCTCAGCAGTGCGATCGAGCCGTCCACCAGAGACGAGCCCCACCCGTTTCGTTCGTTTAGGATCAGGCTCACCTTGTATTCGTCTTCGTTCGCCGCAGCCGGCTTTGTAGCAGGGGAAAGCTCCATTCGCCAGCGAGTAAAAACCTGCAGGTTTTCGAGCAACGCGTTAGTTTTTAAAAACGATTCCAGCGCAAGCACTCCCGGCGGAGAAAACGTCACTGCGCGATCGAGCAGCTGCTTCTGGATCTTCGGTATAGGAGCAATCTCAACTTCGGAGAGCCGAGGCTTATCAAGCGTATTCCAATATTTCAACGCTGCTTCAACGTTTCCTTCCAGCAGATAAATCGTGCCGAGGAATTGCCGTACATACGCGTCGCCTGAGTCTAACCGCAGTGACTGACGAAGGTCACATTTCGCTGCGGCGAAATTATTTAGCTCGTATTCGGCTCCCGCGCGCTCGGTCAGAAATCGTGCATCGCGCGGAGATTTTCTGACGCAGGCAGAAAAAGCATCACGCGCTTCCTTCCACCGCTCCAAGCGCGAGAGCGCCATACCGGCGTAATAATCAAAATCGGCGGATTGATCCGGTGGACCCTGCGCCAGCCGCAACGCCTCTTCCCATTTTCTTTGTTCGAAGAGATCCCTTACAGATTGGAGCCGCTGCGCGTCGTCGCATGCTTCAAGCCCGCGGGGAAAACATATCAGAAATAAAGCAAGGAAAAAAAGACGAGGAACTTTCACTTCGAAGCGCGCGGCACGCCAAGAAGAATCCAATTCCCGGTGCCCTTCCAGGCATTTTCGAAGGTGCCGCGCTCCATTCGCAGCATGCTTCCGCGCTCCGGATCATTTATCAGCACAGCCTCTCCGGAATCGATCCCCACGACGACAACATAGTGCGCGGGTTCACCGCTCGGCTTGAGGCCCGCAATCAATGGACGTCCTTTCGCGATATTCGAGCGCAAATCGTTCCAATCACCACGAAACGCAAACACCTCAAATCCGGATTCGCGCAGATAGCGTTCCATATCAGAAGCGTATATTCCGCGAGGCTTCGCAGCGTACAACTCGCGCTGAATTCTCGCCGGATCGGACCGCTCTTCCGCAATTGCCGCATTCTTCGCCCGCCAGTAGCGCAAAACCATTGCCAGCGAAGCTGACCCGCACCCGTCCTTCTCCTGGTGAATGTAGGGGACGTCCAGCCAGAGGCCAGAAGCGCCGTTCGCGACGATGGCAAAAGATGCCAGGAACAGCGTTCCCCGCAACACGAATTGTCTTAGGACTGGCAAGCTGCTGCGCTCATGCGATGAATCATCTTAACGGACAGCGATAATAATGAGGATCAACACGACTGCAACCAACAGAATCAAGATCAAGTCCCGGTCAGTCATCCTTCCGGCGGCAAAGTCCTTTTGGACGTCTCGTGAACGATCTGCAAGACGGGCCAGCTCTGCGTCATCCACCTGGCTGATGGCCTGGTCTACCTTCTGATAGTCAATGCCCGCGGACTTCAGAGCGTCGCGCCCAGGCTTCGTGGCAAACATTTCTCGTACTGCGGCTTCGTTTGCCTGACGGGTAGACGCGGCTTTCTGCACATCACTGCGCAGCTGGCCAGGGGAGACGGCATGATCCTTTTCCTGTGCACGCACCGGACTTATGCCGGCGAACAGCAAGCTTACAGTAAGCACAATCGAGCAAACGCGCATACCATCGCGAACGTTCATTGATCCTCCATTTATTGGCGGGCGCTTGCTATTTTGCAGTAGGACCGAATCAAGGCTTCATAGGGTAATTCTGGTATTTTGCGGCGTCCACGTGCTGCCAGTCCCCGTGCTCGATTCCTTCGCGGATTTGGGCGGGTGTCTTTCCTTTGCGCGTCTGTTCATAGGAATACAAAGCTTCTCCCATGCAGACGTTGCACATTGAACCATGCGTGCTCGTAAAACAATCAAGCAGACTGCCATGACCATGCGCCCGGTCGCAATGGCAGTAGCACGGCTGTTGGTACAATACTTTTTTAACTTTCGCGGCCAGCGCGTATGAATTTTTCACGACAGGATTATCAAACTGCGCCGGATCGAGCGTTTCCGGCAGAGTCCCGGTCGGCGGTTGTGCGTGGTAGGCGGGAACCGGCTCCGCGGGTCCACTGGCGGCCTGCTGCGCATTCAATCGCTGGCCCGACGGCAGCAGTACAATCAATAGCGCGGCTGCAAAAAGAGCCGCGCCCGTCATCCATTCTCGATTCGTTTGCATCATCGCTCCTGCGTCGCCTGCGAACACGCTCCTCTGCATTGAAATGCATGAGGTCGGATTCCGGTTTTGTGCTTTATTTGCCCGAGGACGCGATGAACGATTCTTCGCCGCGCACTCTACGCCGCACGTCGATTCCCAACCGTTTAATCTTTTGGTTGAGCGTGGAAAGCGGAATCAGAAATCGCTCGGAAGCTTCCGTTTGGTTCCATCCTGTGCGGTCCAGCATGTCCACAATGATTCGCCGCTCGATCTCATCCATGATTTGGAATAAAGAGGGCCTCGATTGATCCGCTCCGGTGCGGGCCCCCGGCTCGCCCGTAAGGGGCGGAGTGAACTCCGACAATTGCAATCGCACTCCGCGAACAATTTCCTTGCTTCGAATACTCTCCGGGAGCAAGTCCTGATCCACCCGCTCGGTAGTCGAGAGCACCACTGCTCGCTCGACGGCGTTCTCAAGCTCGCGCACGTTGCCTGGCCAATCGTAGTCCATCATCAGCTTCAGCGCGGATGGCGTGAACTGCCGCATTGGCTTGGTGTTTTCTTCACAATAACGCACAAGAAAATGCGCCAGCAGCATCGGAATATCTTCCCTGCGGTCGCGCAATGGGGGCAAGGTCAGATGGATTACGTTCAGGCGATGGTACAAGTCTTCACGAAAGCGCCCTTCACGCACCAGCGTATGCAGTTCGATGTTCGAGGCCGCGACGATACGTACATCCACTTTTAACTGTTCTGTCCCGCCGAGCCGCATGAATTCCCGCTCTTGAATGACACGCAGCAATTTCGCCTGCGTCTCTGGGCTTATCGTCGCTATTTCGTCGAAGAAAATCGTGCCCTGATCTGCTACTTCGAATAACCCCTTCTTGGAAGAAACGGCGCTGGTGAAGGCGCCCTTCACGTGGCCGAACAGTTGCGATTCCAGCAAATCGACCGGTATGGAGCCCGTGTTTACGGGAACAAAAGCCTTGTCCGCGCGCGGTGAAGCGGAGTGGATGGCCTTGGCGATCAGCTCCTTGCCCGTGCCGCTTTCTCCGCTGATCAGGACCGTCGACCTCGACGGCGCCACTTGCGCCACCAGGTCAAACAGCGTCAGCATTTTTTCGCTCTTACCGATAATATTGGGAAAGCTCGACCGCTGTTTCAGCGCTCGTTTCAAGTGAACGTTCTCTTCGCGCAGCTTCCGCGACTCAACCGCCTGCGCTACCTGCGCCAACAATTCATCGTTGGACCACGGCTTGGTGATAAAATCCAGCGCGCCGCCCTTGAACGCGGCTCGCGCCATATCTATCGAACCGTACGCTGTAATGAGAACGACTGGAAGGTCCGGGTCCCGTCGCCGAACTTCGCGCAACAAATCCAATCCGTTATGATCCGGCAGGCTTACGTCGAGCAGCAGGAGATCGAAGGGCCGCTCTCCCAATTTTCCGAGACCGGATTCGCCGGTTTCGGCGCTCGACACGCCGTAGCCCTCGCTCCTCAATAACAGCTCGAGCCCTTCACGAATCTCAGATTCATCGTCGACGACGAGAATCGCACCTTTAGACATGAACGGGCTTCCTCACTCCTGGGAACTCGACGTGAAAGGAAGTGCCTTTCCCAGGCGCCGAGCGAACATCAACTTTACCTGCGTGCTCCTTGATGATGCCATAGCTCACCGAAAGGCCAAGGCCGGTGCCGCGGCCACTGGCCTTGGTGGTGAAGAACGGATCAAAAATCCTGTGAATGTGCTCGCGCGGAATTCCCGCTCCGGTATCAACGACTTCGATTTCCACGCTACCGTTGTGCGCCGTGGTTCTGACCTCTAGGATGCCGCCAGACGGCATCGCGTCTCGCGCATTCAGGAAAAGATTCAAAAACACTTGCTGAAGCTTGTTTGCCGAGCCGCGCACCGCCGGTAAATCTTGTCCAAGATTCTTGACGACCTGAATTTGTGAAGTCTTTAACGGATGTGACACCAGGGAGAGTGTCTCTTCGACCACGTGGTTCACATCCACGTTGGCAATTTCCGCCGCTCCGGTGCGTGAAAAATTCAACAGATTGTTTACGATTTCGCTGGCGCGAAACGTCTGCTTGACGATCTTCTCGATGATCGAATGGCGCGGATCGCTTTCCGGCATCTGTTTGGCCAGCATCTGAATGTAGTTGGAAATCACCGCCAACGGGGTGTTCACTTCGTGCGCCACACCCGCCGCCAGCAATCCCAGCGATGTCAATTTTTCCGTCTGCGACATCTGTTCTTCCATGCGTTCGCGCTGCGTAACGTCGTCAAACAGCAGCAACCGCCCGATGCGATCGCCGGATTTGCTTACCAACGGCGTGATCGAAACATTCAGCGTCAGCGATTTTCCCTGATGCTGCAATCTCTGTTTATAGATGCCGGTGATCTGTTCACCGTCGCCGCGCGCCGCAATTTCCGCCGCCAGTTCGGGAGGCAATAGATCGCGGAGTTGCGCGCCCACCGCGTCCTGCCGGGAAACCCCGAATAGCTGTTCCATTCGCGTGTTCCAGCTCTCCACCAGGCCATTCAGGTCCACGGCCAAAACGCCGACGTTCAGCGATTCGACGATGTTTTCGCTGAAATCTTTCAAGCGAACGATCTCCAGGGCTTTCTGTTCCAGCGAGTTATAAAGTTGCGCGTTGTCGAGCGCCACGGCAACGTAGCCCGCGATCGTCTCGACCAATTCCACGTCGTCGCTCGACAGAAAATCGCCGTCCACGGTCTTGCCGAGGCCAAGCACCGCCACACAATGCTCGCGGATCCGGCACGGTACGTAATAATTCAGATCTAACTGCTCGAGCGAGCTCTGCACAGTACGGCTCACATCGCGAACCGCGCGCGGCGATTCAAAAAAAAGCGCTCCACGCGCTAGCTCGGGACGGGACGGCTCCAGGAAGCTCAGATCCAAGGGATCTTCCACGCGTACCCCCATCGAACGTGCCAGGCGCAATTTTCCGGAAGCCTCTACGTCTTCCACAAAGATTGCCAACCGGTCCACCAGCAACGTCTGCGATACGCGGTCCATCACCGAACTCAACATCGGATCGAGCCGTACTTCATTTGTCAGCGTTTTGCCGAACTCAATTAGAGTACGGCGATAGTCCAGCCGGTCCCGATAAAAGAAATGATCCAAGCGTCCTTGAGTCCACACTCGAATAGGCTGAAACAGGAAAGATGCGATGGTGATCGCAAGCACCGCCACGAAGCGATCGCCCGAATTCGTGTGAAAAATTCCTCCGCTCAACCCCACCAGCGCAAAGCATACCGCGGCTACCGCGGCGGTTGCGGCGGTATGCGCTAACCCGCGCTTGAAGATGATGTCTACATCCATCAAGCGATAGCGGATGATCGCGTATCCGAAACACAGCGGGATCAGGACCAGACTCAACGATGCGAACATCATCCAGGACTTCTGCATCGGATTCAGCAGATACGGAAACGCGTAAAACAGAGCGAACGGCAAGCTGCCAATCAACGTTCCGCCGGAAAGCCACTTCAACTGTTGGCGGAGGACTCCGGAAGGTGAGTTGCGGAAGCTGTGGTAGAAAACCAGGCCGGCGATGATGAAACATCCGGCTAAATAGCTCAGCTCAATTTTGTCCAGATAAATTCGCGCGCCAAGCCAGGGAATAAAACCCAGCGTGTTCGTGGCAACGTCCAAATGAACCACGAACAAAAACAGAGGCGGTCCGTAAACGACCAGCAATCTAGCGAACAGCTTTCGAGCAGCCTCGGTCCGTTCCGGAAAGACCAGCGCGAAATGCAACAACAGCGCGGGAGCAAGCAGACGCGCCACCACGCTCGACCAGTACACTTCATAATCGAAAGTATCGAGCTTTCCGCTGTAATGGAACGTATAAAGAACGAAGGAAACAAGGCAAAAAATGTAAAAGTGAATTGCCCGCGGAGCATTCCATCTCCGCACAAAGATGAAGATTCCGATGAAAAGATAAATCAGGCCAACCACACGGAGGTAATTCTCCGCGGTAACCGGTTTTTCAGCGGGCGCGATGACTACTGGAGTCTCAAAAGAATCGCCGCCGCGCGCCACTTTGTAACGGAGCTGGCTCCAAAGGCCCGCGCGCCAAATACGTTTTGTCACTTGCAGCGCGCTCGTGACTGGCTGGCCGCTGATTTCCAGCAGTAGGTCGCCCTGGCGAATCCCTGCGCGCCCCGCGGGGCCAGTCGGGTTAACCATCCAGGCTTCAACACCGCGATTGGTATCGCGCCAGGCTACCGCATCGTCTGGTGACTCAAACCGGGCGCGCTGATCAAAGTTCAGCAGGGCGAAGATCACCGCCGCCAGCGTTGCTAACGCCAGTACAACCGCCCCCAGGCTGACGCGAAAACTCTGTTTCATGACACCAGCACCCTGACCGGGTACACCAACACGCTAAAGTTTACGGTGCAACTGTCCTTCCACTCTTTGGAGATTTTGCTCCAGCTTAACCGAATCGTTTTCTATAACTTACAACATCCTTCGAGGAAATTGGCCGAGGGATTCCATTTTTTGGAAGGACGATATACAGCTTTCGAAACGCTTAAAACTGCAAGCTCAGGCCACCTCGGAACGTTCGAAACGCCGGTACCAGCGCCACTTGCCCCTCCCGGGTATTCACTGTTACATAACCCTGCGCGAGCAGATTTTCGCAGTCCGCAATCGCCTCCCACCGGCCCGGGCCGAACTTGGGCAACTGCTGCCGCACGGAAACGTGCAGGTACGGATCCATTTGATAAAGCGATTCGCCATAACTATCCACCCTTGAAACTGCCGGACCACTGATCCATTTATATCCGGCGGTGATCCGTCCCTTGGTGCGAGGAAACTTTGAAGAAATGTTGACGCCGACACTGTGACGCGGAACCATCCGCAACGAATCGCGAAGCACTCCGCCTTCACCCGAGTTTCCCGGAGCGAGGGCGCCGGCCATCGCGTACAATGCAGTCACTTCGACGTCGTCGTTCAGTTTTTCACGATAAGCAACCCGGCCGCCAAAACTGCTGGAGGATCCTCCGTCATACGCAAATGCGTTCGAAAAAACATCCTCAAAATAATCCTGCGGAGGTAAATCACTGCCGCGTCCAAAAACGGCGATATGATGGCCATCTTCATGGAAGCCGGCAATCTGGAGCTTGCCATTGTCGCCTATTCGTCTCTCGACCGAGACTTCTTCATGCCACCCGCCTTGGATCACTGGCCGCCCATCGCGCCACATCAGCGTTGGAAATGCGTCGAGTTCATCGACCGTGCTGGCTAGCGCGGATTCGAGGTCTTCTCCGCTCATTTCTATTGCATTAGGAGCATTCGGCTGCGAAGCAAAAACCAGGTTACCGCGCCAGGCGCCCGGTAATTTCGTTTCCAGACTTACACGCGGGCGCACAGAAGACACTGCCCTTCCCAACCCGACCAACACGTATTCGCCACCGTAGCGCACCAGAGCGCGATCACCCAACGTGAGCGCGCCGCCTTGATCGATCCTCATTCCACGAAAAGTAATTCCGGTGTCGCCGAGTTGCGCTTCGCGCAAGACCACCGCTGTATGCGGACCTGATCCAATCGTTCCCGTCGGCAACCATACAGTGGCCACTCCACCCGCCGCCGAATCTTGATAGCTCATTTGACCGGCAACCAACAGGCTCCCTGCGCCGGGCAATTTTTGGTCGTAGGCAAAGGCGGTACCGGGAGCCGACGCCACATTTGAAACTGATCCTGGCCTTCGCGCGCCTTCCGTAAACTCAAGCAGGACTCTTGGCGCTGGTCCACGATTGCTCTCATACGCGGTCAAATTTGCGTTTTCGTCCCACTGCAAAACGGACCGAGTCCCCGCTGCGGACCTCAGTACCCATTTCCAATCGTCGGCGTCGGCTTTGGACGAGTTCGGTTGGCGGCGCAATTGATCGAGCGACGCGAATATGGATTCCATTTCAATCCGCACCATCGTCGTCAGGTTCGGATTGATGCGCACGTGCTGTTCTAGGGTGGGAAGAAATCCCGCGAGGGTGACTCGTATCGTATAAAGGCCCGGAGACAACTTTTCGCCGCGAAAAACACCTTGTGTATTTGTGAGGTAGTCCAGAGAAGAAACCGCGCCGGGGGCTTCCGGAAGGACTTCGACGCTCGCGCCCATTTGCGGAGTGCCTGTCAAGTCACGCACCACTCCGGCCAGCTTGCCGGAGACAAGCTTCGCTTGTGCGCTCGCCACGCCCGTCCCGAAGGACGTGCTCGTCGCGATAACTACTACCAGGGCCCCCAAGAGCCGGAGTCGTCCCTGCTGCACGACACTACCTCCCTGGCGCTGTATTCGCTGCCGCCTTGGTGCCAATCACAGTTGGCAGCTTGACCGTAAAATCCGCGCTTCGCGAAACCGTCTTGTTTGCAAGCGAATCCGTCGCGGTTACTTCCAAAGTGTATTTGCCCGGAGCCAGCGTCGCCAATGGCAGCAATCGTTCGATCGTTACCTGATCTCCGGTCTGCTTCATATCGCCGCTGCTTTCTTTAAACTGCATCACCTGCTGATCGCCCTTCTTTACCGTGTATTGGAAAGTGGCATCGGAGCGATGAGTCTTATCGTCCGGCTTCAAGTTATACACCTGCAAATAGATTCCCAGCTTGTCCGCAGTAGTGAAATCGCCTTCCAATCGCGGCCGCACTTTTGACGAACCCAGCACGAATTGTCCGGCACCGATCTGCTTGGCAGGCACATGCTCGATCTGGTCCGCCAGGATCAGCGAACTAGCTTCCAGCTTTTCGTCTTCGTAGCGAGGAACTTGCAACCGCGAGTTCACTACGCCCACGTTGCCGCTCTGGACGTCCTTAATGACCAGATCCAACCGGTAAAGTCCAGGGCGCAGTGGAATAGCCTTCTGATAAATGGATTGCAATTTCACCGACTGCTGGAACAGTGAGTCCGGAAAATCTCGGCTGACAGGATCTTCGAATGTCTGCACCACCCGCCCGGTCAGTGTACTTACGCGTCCAAACACGTTCATCGTTGCGGAGTGTACGCCATCCTTAGACTGGAATGACAACTGGCTGTTCGGCACTTGGATCGTCACCGGCACCAGAACCGTATCATTCGTCACTTTCAGATAATCCGTGCGCCATGCGAAGTGCAATTGGTCCCGCACAATTCGCGAAGTTACCAGGGCTTCCAGGTCCTTGAACTTTACCGCCGGTGCTTGCTGTACCTTTGCAAACTGTTCCAGGCGATTGAATTCATTCATGCTCGCTGGCGTTCCGCCCATAGCCGTTGGTAGATTGGTGCCATCCGACCTTGTAAACCGGTCTGTCTTCGAAGCCAGCCCCATGGATTCCATCAGGCTCAATCCCGCGCCTGGCACGTGCAACAGCGCATCTTTTTCCGAAGGATCCATCGTCATGTGATATTCCCCGGAGCCTGAAGGATCCACAAATTCGATGATGACGTTTTCTCCGATTCCTTCTAGATAGCGATAGCGCCATGTTTCCCACGGGTACGTTGTCGTCGAACCGCCGCCTTCTTCCATCGGCCGGTCGTAGGTTCCGCCCGTCGGATGCGACTCCACTTCGTCCGCTGGCCCCCAGATAATGTAGGTGCGGCCGCGGTCGGTCTTCCATCCTGGGATACCCGAAGCAAAATGCTCGTTTGCGTAGGCGATCCGGCGGTAGTGCTCTTCCTTGAAATCATTTTCCGGCAGGTCTGGATTGCTGCTGCGCCGCAGCCAGAATTGCTCGATAAATTGCTCGCGCTCCTCGCTCGTGCTCAGTTGCAGGAAAGCCGTACGCTCTTCAGGCGAGATGATGTAAACCACGTCTTCATTCAGCCACTGCTTGTATTGGGCATCCAGCTCCTTCAAAGCCCTGCCCATTTTTTTCTTTTGTTCTTTGGTGAGCTTCTGTGGGCCGATAGGAGCCGTCGGATCGGGATTCTGTGTTTGTTGCGCCACGATGGGCGACATGGCAATCAAGATGGAAAACGCTGATGCGAAAAGGGATCGAACGACCCTGCCCATATGGACACCTCAACCGCCGGAAACCTCAAGATTCTAACGCCCGGACAAGCATCCCGTCAAATGCCGAATCTCCAGCATTTTGAGACACTTGGCCCCCGGTTGGGTTTAGATTCACCGGACCACTGTGGGGTTGCTTACTTCATCGGAACCTGTACGTCGGTACAGGTCTATGTGTTTACGGCTTAATGGCCGTGAAGCTCATATTCCAATTTGGATAAGCGGTTCGCCGCTTCTGGCTTGCAGAATGCCTGTTCGCGCGCCAATCACCCACTACTGAACTCGCTGCACTATCTTCTCCGAGTCCACCAGCGTATCAAAAATCGCCAGGACGTGGCGCCGGTACTCCACGACACGAGACAGGATGTCTCGCAACTCCGGCTCACGTTCCGCTTCGCGATGCCACTTCGCCAGCACCGCCGGCGGAACCTCAATATCCTGCCGCAGTTTGTCCGCCGAATGTCCGCGCAGAAACAAGCCGTAGAAAAATGCCGCTTCCCGTTGGGGAAATTCAAATTCCGTCAGCGTCTCTGCGGGAATGAATTGGACTGAGCTTGCCATGGCGAAAACGCAGTTTACCGAAAACATCTTCCGCGTCAAGTAGTACGCTCATCTTCTCGTCGCGATTTCGTTAACGCCTTTCCCGGTCCCTAAAGAACCCTTCCCAGAAATAAATACAGCTTGGCGTCGCTATAACCGCTAATCGATACGAACTACGGGCACTTCCAGACTCCATGCTGCTGCTTCGGCGGTAGAACACAACGCCACGGTTGCCACCGGGTGCCAACCGGCATACGATGCTGAGAGCGGTGCCCGGGTTACAAATACGGCCGGTTTTGAAACATGTCTCGATCGCAAAATTCGGACAGCGCTTCGCCCCTCGGGCGTCTCGTGCGCTTTGGCCTCTTCCGTGGCTTGCGTTCTATCGAAATTGATCCCGATGATTTTCGCAGCTATCTCGTGCGAAAACATCGCGTGCACGTTTCCGATTTTCGCAATATGCATCGGGTTCCGACTGAGCGTCTTGACGCTATCGCGAAAATCATGATTCGCGACGCGCAGCGCCTAGCCCTGGCGGAGGGCGCCGGCTTTGGACTCGGCGGGATCGTCACCCTCGTTCCCGATGCAGGTTTCTTGACCGTCATCACCTTACGATTAATCCAGCGGCTGTGCTTGCTCTATGGATTTGAAGCCAGCGGGCCTGATGAACGTCGCGAGCTTTGGTTGGCCGCCGCGACCGCCACCGGGATCGACTTCGGGAAGGACCTTGCCGAAAAGCAGATGCTTGAAAAACTTGCACCGCGAATTGCGGAACGCCTGGCGGTAAAATTCGGCGAGGAAGCCGCGGAAAAATGGGTGGGCCGCCTCATTCCGCTGGCGAGTTCAGTGATTGGTGGCGTGCTTAACTTTTCGTTTGTCGGCACTTGGGGCCGCCGCGTCCAGCGCAATCTCCGTGCGCGTCACCTCGCGCAACGTGCCGTCGATGTTTATCCCAATGCTCCAAACGCCGTCGTCCGGTTCCCTTTAATAGCGCATTGAGAGCGCGCCTTACCTTTTTTCCAAAAACATTTGCATCTGCGACATCCGAATTTCCGCTTGCGTCGCCGCCTCGGGCTTAGGCACAGTTATCCGGGATGAATTTCCCGTTGCCAAATTCGCGCGTTCGTCTGGCGGTCCTGTTTTCCACGTGTATCCTCGCTCTTTTCCTGTGCTATTTCGGGCTTCGCAATGCCCTTGCCACGTACTATTTGAATTTCGATACCCGCTCCGGATATCAGCACGCCGTACGTTTCGAACCCGCGAACTCGCGTAACTGGTTTTTTCTCGGACGGTCGTATCTTTACGACTTCGAGGAGCCTGACGCCGCGCTTGCTGTCCAAAACTTGCGCAAAGCCGTCGCTCTCGATCCCTATTCGGCTGAAGCGTTGCTCGACCTCGCCATTGCCTACGATGGCGAAGGCGACACCGCAAACGCTCGCACCGCTTTTCTTGCCGCCCAGCGCGTATACCCGCTTTCTGCCGATGCTGCCTGGAGGTATGGAAATTTTCTGTTGCGGCAGGGCGAACAGGACGCCGCTTTCCGCCAAATCCGCCAGGCTGTTGAGCTTGATCCGAAACGCGCCGCTGAAGCCTTTTCCGTGGCATTGCGCGTTCAACCCGACGCGCGCATTTTGCTGGACCGAGCGATCCCTTCATCCACTTCGATTTACCTGCCCATCCTGCATTCGCTCTCTGCCGCCGGTGATCTGGAAAACGCGCAAATCGTTTGGAACCGATTGATCTCGCTTCAGCAAAAAGTTTCCATGGCCGACATGGTCGCCTTCATCGACGAGTTTTTCCGTCAGCGGCGCATAGCGGAAGGCGCCCATGCCTGGAGCGAAGCGGTCTCAATGATGAAAAACCCTCCGCCGCCTGATCCGGCGGACTCGCTAATCTGGGATGGCAGCTTTGAATCCGGCTATTCAGGCGGAGGATTTGCCTGGCATTTTATTCCGGTCACCGCTGACGTCCAGATTGCTTTTGATCCGTCGGAGAAACACTCCGGCACGCAATCGCTTCGCCTTTTATTCAACGGCCACAGAAATCTAAGCTTCGAAGATGCTTGCCACAACATCAATCCCGTGCCGGGCCAGCGTTACCTGCTTTCTGCCTGGGTGAAAACTCAGCAGCTGACCAGCAGCGAAGGTATCCGTCTGCAGGTCTTTGTTTACGCGGCGGGAAGCAACCAACAACCTGTGGTTACCGAAGAGGTGCATGGTACTCAGCCCTGGAAACAACTTCAATTATCGTGGGTTGATCCGCCGGGCGCCGAGTTCGGCTCGGTCTGCGTGAAACGCTACATGAGTGGCATGCCGGGTAGCAATATCCAAGGCGCAGCTTGGATCGACGATGTTTCCCTGGTTCCGGCGAACGAGGATTCGCCCAAACCATGAGGGTCGTACGCGTAGGAATTTTTGCGATCATCGCGTTTGCCGTACTCAGCCACGGGGCAGTCGAGCCTTGGGCGCTCGGAATCCTGGAAGCGGCTGCCGGAATTCTTTTGGTTTTCTGGGCGGCGCTCTTTCTTTTTTCCAAAAAAGAAACTCAAGTCGTTCTGCCCTCGCTATTATTTCCACTGGTTGCATTCGCGGTTCTGGCGGCTGCCCAATTGATCTTTCGGCTTACCGCGTCGCCGTTCACCACCCGCATCGAACTGCAACTGCTGTTAGCAGTGCTGATTGTTTTCTTTCTGGCGGCGCAAGCGTTCCGCACACTGGCAGACTGGCGTAAATTTGCTTGGTTCGTAATGATTTTTGCTTTCCTCGTCGCCGGCCTGGGAATCCTGCAGCACCTCACCTTTAACGGCAAACTCTACTGGTTCCGAGAAATGCATTATGGCGGCATTCCCTTTGGCCCCTACGTGAACCGCAACCACTTTGCGGGTTTTGCTGAGTTGGTTTTGCCGATGTCATTCGTGCCACTGCTCTTGGGAAAAGTCCGGCGCGAAAGGCTGGCGATCGTCGCCATGCTGGCAATCATCCCGCTGAGCGCTCTTTTGCTGTCCGCTTCCCGTGGCGGAATCATCAGCTTCGGGGCCGAGCTCGCATTCCTCGTCTTGGTGCTGCTTCTGCAACGAACCGCCGGACGGCACCTGGTTGCAGGCGGAGTGGTCTTGTTGCTGGCATTTCTAACGGTCTCCTGGCTGGGAGTCACTCAAATCCTTTCGCGCTTTTCAAGCTTGCAGACTTTGGAAGTAAGCCAGGACAAACGCGCTTCAATGCGTCATGGAACATGGAATATTTTCCTGGACCATCCATTGCTCGGCACAGGTTTGGGAACCTTGCAGCAGGTTTATCCTCCGTACGAAACCTTGTATGACGGAAAGGTCGTAAATCATACGCACAATGATTATTTGGAGGCCTTGGCGAATACCGGGCTCTTGGGCGGATTGTGTTGCGCCTGGTTCCTTGCAACTCTGTTTATTGGCGCATTGCGTTTCTTGAAATCTGGAAGTCACTCTCTCGCAAATGTACTTAGGCTATGCGGCTGGACAGCCTGCTGGGGGCTATTGGTCCACAGCCTCGTGGATTTCAACCTGCATATCCCGGCAAACCTCTTATTTTTCTTGCTGATGGCCCTTCTGGCGACCGCTGACATTCGGGAAGCCCTTCCCGCGAAGGCACGCGTCCGGACTCGCCGAGGTGCCGAAAAACCCTGATTGACTATAACGCTGGAACTGTATAATCCAAGGTGGGGTCATTCTTACTAATGCAGCCGGCTAAACTCGGTGCTCCCTATTGGTGTCTGCTCGCAGGAACAATCCTTGGATTGATGCTTGCCCCGTCGGCCTCCGCGCAGACGTCGATCGAAACGCAGCAGCAAACCAACGACAAAATTCGCGACCTTTCGGCGAAATCCGCAACGCCTCTTCACGATTACATCATCGGCAGAGGCGACGTAATTTCCGTGGAGGTCTACGACGTTCAGGAACTTACGCGAGACCTTCGGGTTAGCCAGACCGGAACGATCGGAATACCGCTGCTGCCCACCAGACTCTTCGTCGCCGGCCTGACCGAAATTCAAGTGCAGCGCAAGATCGCCGAAGTCCTGCAGGCCAATGGTTTGGTTACCAATCCACAAGTAATGGTGTCCGTTAAGGAAAGACGAAGTAAGCCCATCACGATCGTCGGAGCCGTTGTTCATTCGATGGTGTACCAGGCAGATCATCCCGTCACGTTGGTCGAAGTTCTTGCCGAAGCTGGTGGAATCGCTCCTGACGCAAGTGATACGGTGCTGATCACGCGAGGCGCGCTACTAAGCAATCTTGATTCGAACGAACCGCCCGACATCGCGCCGGAAGATGCCGTACCCATAACGAACCCGAGCAGTCCCACCGCTGATACTTCGGCGACAGCAGCAATCCAGCCTCCGGACGCTACCGCGACCAATAATGCGTCGAACGGCAATTCAGTTGGTGCACAGCCTACAGTAGCTGGCGTGCAACCTGTGCCTCCGAGCCAGGAAATTCCGCCGCAGACATCTCCTCAGAATGCGCCGGTCGCTGCCCCACCGCCCACTGCCACACCACCGCCAATTTCAAACGCCCAGGTGTCATCTCTTTTGCCGAACACCATTTCGGTAAGTCTTTCGGAACTCCTCGAACGAGCCAATACCGAGAACAATATTCAGCTGCAAGCGGGAGACGTAGTCACCGTCCCACATGCAGGCATCGTGTATGCCCTGGGAGCCGTGCAACGGCCCGGCGGATTTGTCTCCAATAATGATCGCGCACAACTTACCACCCTTAAATTGTTGGCGCTCTCTGGCGGTATGACCCGGGTGGCTAAGAAAACCCAGGCAGTGATTATCCGCAAGGACTCAACAGGTAAGCAGGAAGCCATACCCGTGGATCTTCAAAAGATTGTCAAGCGGGAATCCGAGGATGTGCGGCTGATGCCTAGCGACATTTTGTACGTCCCCGATAGCCCGCGCAAAGCCGCTCTGATCCGAGCCGGCGAAATTGGCTTGGGCGTCAGTACAGGTCTGTTGATTTACCGGATCGGGACAAGATAAGACGACTATGGCGGACGAACACAAGCTAGTTCCGAAAGAGAACGGCGCAGTCGAAGTGGTATCCATGCCACCTCGCGTTCCGAGTTTCGATTTATCTCCCCGCGAGCCTCATCTGTACGACTACCTGCTGATCTTGCGCAAGCATCAGTGGCTCATTCTTTCCTTTCTGCTCGCTGTCGTAACAATCGTTTCCATTGCGACCTTTCGCATGCAACCTGTTTACACCACCTCTGCGCGCATCGAAATTGATCGCGAAAATTCGAATATCCTGCCATTTCAGGGTGCTGACTCCTACGACCTGATGATGGACATGGATAATTATATTGAGACCCAGTCGCGGATTCTGACCAGCGAGACGCTGGCTTTGCAGACCATCCGCAACAGCGGTCTGATTCCACACGCGGAAATGCAGGGCGCACCCGCTGGTTCCGAAGCCATCACCTCCGGGAATCTGGCCAATCATAAACGGCCACCGGAATTGGGAGCCTTTCTCGGCAGCTTGAGTGTGAAACGCGTTCCGAATAGTCGCCTCCTGGACGTAAGTTTCGAGGCTACGGACCCGCAACTTGCCGCTCAAATCCTAAACGCCCACATTGGCAATTTTATGGAGCAAAATTTCCGCAGCCGTTATGACACTACCGCGAAAGCGACTCAATGGCTGGCGGATCAGTTAAGCGACATCCGAGTGCAAGTACAAAATTCCGAAGACGCACGGCTTGCTTACGAACGAGAGCATCAGATCTGGAACCTCGACGATAGGCAAAACATCACCACACAACGGCTATCAGACTTGAACAAGGAAGTTACGGAGGCCCAGAGCGACCGGATGCGTAAGGAAGCGCTGTATGAATTTGCCAAGGCCGGAAATCTGGATGTGGTTCCCCAGCTGCGCGAAAATGTGACCCTGCAGGAACTGACCAAGAGGCGTTCCGACGTCTACACGGCGTATCTGGACGCCCTGAACCAGTATGGCCCGAATTTTCCAAAAGTTCGCCGCATGCAAGCCCAACTGAAAGACATCGATGATTTGTTGGACGAGCAAAAACGAAAAATTCTGCAAACTCTGGAAATCGAATACAACGCCGCGCAACAGCGCGAAGCTCTCCTGAATGATGCTCTTAACGAGCAAAAAGGCGAAGTCAATCTTATGGCCGAAAGCATGGTCGAGTACAACATACTCAAGCGACAGGCGGATGCCAACAAAACCATGTATGACGGTCTGCTCACCAAACTCAAGGAAGCAAACATCGCGGCCGGATTGAAATCGTCGAACATCCGCGTAGTCGATCCGGCTATGGTGCCTTCGACTCCTTCCCGTCCGGCGAAAACAAAAAACATCGCACTTTCATTCCTGGTCGGACTCGTTGGCGGTATCGGATTAGCTCTTTTGCGGGAGTACATGGATAACACCGTTAAAACTCCCGACGATATCGAATCGCTCGCGCGCCTCCCGGCCTTGGCAGTGGTTCCCGCCTTCACCGGCGAAAACGGCGCCGGGCTTCGCGGACGCTTCCTCAATGGCTCTGACAACAACGGCCACGAAAAACGCATCGAGTTGGTAGCGCAGCATTTGCCGAAATCTCAAATGTCGGAAGCCTTCCGCGCGCTGCGAACCGCCCTGCTTCTTTCCCAGGCCGATCATCCTCCGCAAGTAATCCTGGTCACCAGTGCCCTGCCACGCGAAGGTAAAACTACCGCCGCGGCTAATCTCGCGGTGACTCTCGCTCAGCTTGGTGACCGCACATTGTTGGTCGACGCCGACCTCCGCAAGCCAGGCGTCGGTCGTTTGCTGAATATGACCGAAGGCAAGTACGCGGGACTTAGTTCATATCTGGCTGGCGTTTCGAGCCTGGACTCGGTCATCGTGCCTCATTCCTCCATCGCAAACCTGGTGGCCATTCCGACCGGTCCGCTGCCTCCAAACCCCGCCGACCTGCTCTCTTCGCACAGATTGGCGGACGCTTTGCGCGAGTTGCGCAGCCAGTTCAAATTTATTGTCATTGATTCGCCGCCGATTATGGCCGCCACCGACGCCGTAATTCTTTCGGTGCTGGCGGATGGCGTGCTCTTGGTGGTGCGCAGTGGTGAGACTCCGAAAGAGGCGTTCACCCGCGCTCGCGATTTGCTGGCCAGCGTCAAATGTCGTTTGCTGGGCGTGGTCTTGAACGCTGTCGACGCTAGCGCGCCGGACTATTACTATTCGTATCGATACTATCCTTATTCCTACGGTTATGGACCTCAGGAAAGCGCGGAGATCCACGAAGTCGAGGATCAGGATTCCGTCGAGCAGCGGTCGTCGCGTTATTCGAATGACGATTCACAATCGCTTTAATTTTTTTCGGGAGGCATAATGCGCTATCTGGTCACTGGAGGTGCGGGCTTCATCGGTTCGCATCTGGCTGAACGCCTTCTCGATCGCGGCGATCACGTCGTCCTGCTTGACAATCTTTCCACCGGCAGCATGGAAAATATTCGCCACCTCAAATCGAATAAGCGGATGGAATACCATCTCGATGCCATCGAAAATCGCCGCCTGGTCGCCGAGTTGGTGGATGAGGCCGATATTGTCGTGCATCTTGCCGCTGCGGTGGGCGTAAGGCTGATCGTCGAGAGTCCCGTTCGAACCATTGAAACCAATGTGAACGGCACGCAAATCATTCTCGAGGCCGCGGAGAAGAAACGAAAACTCGTGCTGACCGCGTCAACCTCGGAAGTCTACGGCAAGAGCACTCAGGTTCCTTTCCGCGAGGAGGCCGACCTGGTCCTGGGCCCTACGACCAAAGGCCGTTGGAGTTACGCCGCTTCGAAAGCACTTGATGAATTCCTGGCGTTGTCCTACTGGAGAGAACGCAAAGTCCCGGTGATCGTGGTGCGTTTGTTCAACACCGTCGGACCACGACAGACCGGACGTTATGGAATGGTGCTTCCCAACTTCGTAAAGCAGGCCATCGACAATGCGCCCATTACGGTTTACGGCTCGGGAACCCAGTCGCGCTGTTTTTGCTATGTGCGCGACACTGTAGAAGCCTTGATTCGTCTTATGGATACGCCCCGTTCGATTGGCGAGGTCGTGAATATTGGCAACACCGAAGAAATATCCATCGCTGACCTCGCGCAGGCGGTAAAAATCAGGACCAGTAGCGCTTCAAAAATTACTTACGTGCCCTACGATCAGGCTTACGAGCCGGGATTTGAAGACATGATGCGCCGCGTGCCCAGCGTGGAGAAACTTCAGTCGCTGACCGGTTTTCGGCCACAAACAAAGCTCACCGAGATCATTGATCAGGTGTTCTTCCATTTGCGCGAAAAAGAAGCTGCGGACCGTCCGCGCTCGGTCTCCAGTGTTCCAGCGTAAAGGTCGTCCGGCGCTTACTTCTCTTGGCAATTAATTGCTTTATTTCGTGCCCATTAAGTATAGTCTTATCCAGCGCATAGCCACTCTGATCTCGAAAATACAGCTCGCGTTTGCGAATAGGTAGCTCCGTGGTGCAACGTAACAACCAGAAAAATGACGGCCGCGCAGCGGTCCCGAAATTTCCGCCCAGGATCCTGCTGGTCCTGTTTCTTCTCTCTCTGCCCCTCCTGAATCCCTGGGTGCGCGGCGATGGTGTCGGTTACTACGCCTACGCCCGCGCTCTGCTAATCCAACATAATTTGGATTTTGCTCCGGACTATGCTCATGCCAACCAAACCTTTCGCGAAGCGCGTTTGGACTCCTCGGGTGTACCGAGATCCCTATTTCGGACCGCAACCGGACACCTTGAAAATCATTTCAGCGTCGGCCCCGCGATTCTTTGGGCCCCATTCCTTATCGTGGCACATGCCTGCGTGCTATTGACGCGTGCTTTTGGGTCGCACGCCTCGGCCGACGGATTTTCTCTGTCTTATCTTATAGCGATGGCGCTTGGCACCTTGCTCTACGGCTTTGCCGCGCTGTTGTTGTCATACCGCGTTGCGTGCCGGTTCGTGGCCGGCCGTTGGGCGCTTTTCGCCACCATCGCTATCTGGTGGGCCAGTTCGTTGCCCGTTTACATGTACTTCAATCCGTCCTGGTCCCACGCTCACTCCGCTTTTGCTGTCGCGCTTTTTTTTTGGTATTGGCTGCGCACACGTGGAAGTCGAACCCTCCCGCAATGGCTGGTTCTCGCGTTGCTTGGCGGGTTGATGATGAATGTTTATTATCCCAATGCTCTTGTGCTGGTGATCCTGGTTCCTGAGGCACTGGCAAATTATCGAGCGGCTTGGACGACCCGAATGAACGAGTCGTCTCACGGCAATGTTGGTTCCTTACTGACCTTTCACCTGTTCTTTTGCGCGTTATTAATTGTTTCTCTGCTTCCGACCTTCCTGACCCGTTACTTCGTCTACGGAGGGTTTTTCCAAACCGGCTATATTCCTGTTTCGGATTGGGCTTGGACTTCGCCTTGGTTCCTTGCCCTGCTTTTTTCCGCAAATCATGGACTTTTTTCGTGGACCCCGATTTTATTGTTTGCTACCGTCGGCTTATTCCTGTTTTCGCGCAAGTTTCCGGCGATTGCGCTTTCCGTCCTCTCCGCACTTTTCGCGTTTTATTATTTCATGGCGTCCTACCCGGACTGGCACGGAATTTCCTCATTCGGAAATCGCTTTTTTGTTTCGCTCACCGTTTTTTTCGTCCTCGGGCTCGCGGTCCTGCTCGAAGCGATAGCGTCGCACCTACGTAGCAGGCGCGTAGCGTCTGCCTTGCTTGCGGCGGCTTTGGGCGTTTTTGTTGTCTGGAATCTCGGCCTGATCTTCCAATGGGGAACACAGCTGATTCCATCGCGCGGCCCTGTTTCCTGGAGCGCCGTCGTCCACAATCAATTTCATCTTGTGCCCAGGAAGACCTTCTCGGAGATGGAAGTCTACCTGTTCCGCAGGAAGGAAGTCTTGCACCAGATCGAACAACGCGATTCTGAACAACAGAAACACTCCCTCTCGCCCTAACATTCGGCAGCTCCGCGGCGCAAACCCGGCCGATACCTCATCGGACCGATTGCATTCAGCGAGCGAAGCCGTCTGACCCCCTTTGCTGTCGAAAATAGTGTCGGCATCCATGTATATTAACTGCCTCTGCGATCACAATCAGCCCGGCGGCTCGCGTAGCGGGAGTTAACGTGCATATTCTGATTACTGGTGGTGCTGGATTCGTCGGATCTGAACTTGCCGTCCGGTTGACAGAAAAAAATCATCGCGTCGTGGTGATGGACAATCTAGTGCGCCGCGGAAGCGAATCCAATCTCGAAAAGCTGGCTCGCCACGGTGTCGCGTTTGTTCACGGAGACGTTCGCAGTCCTGAAGACTTTGAGAATTTGCCGAGTGGTATTGAATTTGTTTGCGACACCAGCGCGCAGCCATCCGTGGTTTCTGGATACACCAACCCGGTTTTTGACATCACCAATAATTCGCTCGGGGTCGTCCGCGTGCTGGAGTTTGCCCGCCAGCGCCGCTGTCCCCTCATTTTCTTCAGCACCAATCGAGTTTATGTCGTCGACAGGCTGCTCGAATTGCCCAGGCGCGAAGCACCGACGCGTTTCGAATGGGACGCACCTGCCTGGAAGAACATACCCGCAGAAGCTCGCGCTCCCGGATTCGATCCGGTGCACGGAGTTTCGGAACAATTTCCTACCGACGGCGGCCAGCGCAGCATCTACGGC
>DATDFA010000064.1:0-219217 GCA_036522855.1 Candidatus Acidiferrum sp.
GGATGGATTCCCTACGACAATCTGGTAGATGTTGCTGCCCAGCTCCCGCGCCACACGATCCGCAAGATGCAAAATCTCGGTGCGTGTTTTCGTGACGATAGACGTCGAGAAAGTCAGCGGCGTCGATCCCTCATGCGTCGGGCGGGTGGAGCACCCTTAAACTCGTGAGCAGGCTAGGGTGCCGCACCTTTCGTCAGTTTAAGGATGCGGCTCGTTCTGAGCGTCCCGTTCGAACCTATACCTCTCCCGTTAACTATTTTTATTGACATTACCGTCAATCCGTGCGATAATCCCTGTTTGCTTCGCGGGTCTACGGGTTGCAGGCTCTCCCCGGGGCCCGGTCAAAAGATCGACTGGCTTTCCTGAGTCCTCAGGGACCCTTGTAGCTCTTTGAAAATCGAATCCCGTTCCGCGCTTGAGAGCGAGCTGTTTTTTCTAAGTCCTTTATCATCTGCAGTTACAGAAAAGGACCGGGGGAGGGATAACTCTAAAGTAAAACGGCAGCCCCAGCCAGCCCAAACAGGAACGCCAGGCCGGACTACTGACCAGCGCTCCCGTAAGTCCTTTAGATCCCATACCTACGAAAACTCTCTCCGCTAACTCCTTTATTCCTCATACTTACGCAAAAAGACGGGGAGGGGGTAGGGTCAACAGGAGCAAGTGGTAGGAAAAGTCGCTGCTTAAAGAACGAATGACGATAAGACGCCCGAATCCAAACGAATACAGGCGCTTCCCTGCTCCTTCTGCGCGAGCCTCTTGCCCCCGCACGCCTCTCCCGCTACAGTTGGGGTTACAGCCTCTGGTTTTTAATTCTGCGTCCGGCTGTGCGGCATCTAACTAAATAGCCCGCTTTCGTCTCTGAGGAGGAGTTCTTCATGCGTTTTCGCAATCTCGCTGGATTTGCAGCCGCTCTCCTGGTCGGCGCGCTTTGCGGCAGCTTGATCGGTCCACGGCCCGCGCAAGCTGTTGCCCGCGAAATCATAGAGTTGCAGCGCGACGTTACCACTCTGTTGCAGGGTCAAAAGGACCTTGCCAGCCAGGCCACCCAGGACCACACGGTCATGCGCACTTTGATCGAACAGTCCAACGACACCGTCGGCAAACTCAATGGCACCATGAGCGGCTTGCAGAAATCCGTTCAAGACGTGCAAGCCAATTCTGGCGCCCGCCTTGACACCATGTCCACCCAAGTCCAGGGGCTCTCCGACAATCTGGAAGAGATCAAATCTAGGCTCGGCAAACTCAATCAGCAATTGGTGGATGTGCAGAACACCATCCAAAGTCTCGATTCCAAGGTTTCCGGAGGCTCGGCTCCATCAACCACCTCTGCGCCTTCCTCGACTCCCGGCGCCTCAGTCCAGCCCACGGGTGCCGCCCCGTCTGGTTTGGCGTCGGCGGGTCCCGCGCCCAGCGCCGACACCCTTTATTCCAATGGGCTTCGTGACATCACTAGCGGCAAATATGATCTGGCGCGTTCGGAATTTCAGGATTACCTGAAGTATTACAGCGACACCGATCTCGCTTCCAATGCCCAGTTTTATCTCGGCGAAATCGCCTACTCGCAACGCCAATATTCTCAGGCTGTCGGCGAATATGAAAAAGTGCTCACGAATTATCCAAAAAGCTTCAAACTTGCTCCCGCTCGCCTCAAAAAAGGCATGGCGCTGATCGAGTTGGGCCAAAAGACTCCGGGAATCAAGGAGCTCCGTGAAGTCGTAAAACGCTATCCGGGAACCGAAGAAGAACGCCGGGCCCGTGCCAGACTGAAAGAACTTGGAGTAGCCGCAGTCGCCTCTTAACTCCCGCCCGCTACTTCGCCGCAGAGAGGCTCTCGATGGCACCCTCCTTTTTCCCTGAAGTCCCAGCTTCTAGTTGCTTCCTAAAGTAATTGAAAATAAATAGCTTGCATCCACTCGTTCGTGAATCTCTCACCTTTCCACCACGTGTAAGAGCGGCGTTCCTCGCTCGGTTTCTGGGACTCTTACTTGCTAGAATGACTCCATGCAAGTCACGCTCTCGCCAGTCGAAGCTCGCGTTGTCGGCGCTCTGATCGAAAAAGAAATCACCACGCCGGAATATTATCCGCTGTCTTTGAACGCCCTGACCAACGCCTGCAATCAGAAATCGAATCGCGATCCCATCCTGCATCTCGAAGAAAGCGAAATACGCAGAGCGCTCAACCATCTCGAGTCTCAGTCGCTGGTGCGCTCCGTCGGCGATGGCCGCGTCACCAAATTCGAACATCGTCTTCAGGACGCGTTCAATTTCTATCGGCCGGAAATTGCCGTCGTCTGTGAATTGCTTCTGCGCGGTCCGCAGACTCCCGGCGAGCTCCGCTCGCGCGCTTCGCGCATGCACGCATTCGAGGATTTGGATAGCGTAAACTCCGCTTTGCACCGTCTGGAAAAACGGGAGCCGCCGCTGGTGACCATCCTTCCGCGCCAGCCAGGTACCAAAGAGGCGCGCTACGCTCACCTGTTCGGCGATTCGCCGCCTGTTGCTCCGCCGAAATCCGTGGAGCTACCCCCGGCCCACCGTGAAGAGGAATCTCCCGGCATGCAGTCATCCTCAACCGCGCGCATTGGCGCGCTGGAACATGAAGTCGCGCAGCTCCGTTCGCGAATTGCCGAACTGCAATCCCAATTCGCCGCCTTCCGAAAACAATTCGAATAGTCCGCGGCATTTCTCGGCGCCGGCAACAACGGTAATTTCACTTTTTATTCTCTGCGTGTTATCTTCACCGATTCAGGAGCGTGCTCATGTCCGTAAATAAAGTGATCCTCGTCGGGCGTCTCGGCCGCGATCCAGAGACGCGCTACACCGGGGGCGGCCAAGCGGTAGCCAATTTTTCCGTCGCCACTGACGAAAGTTACAAAGACAAGGCCGGCGAGCGCCAGAAGCGCACCGAGTGGCACAAGATTGTGGTGTGGGGCAAACAGGCGGAAATCGCGCAGCAGTATTTAAAAAAAGGCTCTCTGGTTTTTATCGAAGGGCGAATCCAATCTCGAGAATGGCAGGACAAGGAAGGCCAGAAGCGCACCAGTTTTGAAATCGTCGCTAATAATTTTCGTATGCTGGGCGGCCGCGGAGATGGCGCTTCGGGGGGTTCGATGGGCGGCGGCTCGCGCTCGGAAGAGCACGAACCATCCGGCCCGGCAGACGACTTTGGCCCGGGTGGCGGTGCAAGCGGACCGGAAATTTCAGACGAAGATATCCCCTTTTAGATAGAACCGCGCACAGCAATGTATTTTGGCGCTGATTTGCAGCGTGAACTGCTATGATCCGACTCGTTTGCGTTCATTGTCCAGTTTGCGAAGAAATTCTTCAAATTTTGGCTTTTGATCTTCGCTGAGCAATCCGCGGATTTTATCCCTGGTTTTCTGGCGCACCGCTTCAACCTGCGGATCCATCACCGCGTGCATCGCTTTGTATTCGGTTTGCGCCTGGTCCAGAATTGCTCCAACTTGTTTTTGCTGGTCGGGAGTTAGCCCAACCTCGTGAGCCAGTTTTTCCCTGCGTTGCGCTCGCCTGGCCTCCGCGCTGAGTACGGTAGGTTCAGCCGCATAGCTGCGGTGCGCAAACGCATAACCCAGAACGCCGCCGAGTGCCGCCCCCAACACAAATACAATCGCCAGCCACAGCGTCGCCCGTTGTCTGATATTGGGTTCCGTCATGCTATCTGTCCGCCACGTTCAATAAAAAATCGTCCGGAACAGTAGTGGTGCTGCCTTCTACCAAGCCCTCCGGACTCTGTTCCGCGCTCATTACGGAAACGTTTACATTGTGTTTTGGTTGCTCATAAAGCCAGCTTCCCGCGATCAACAGCGTCAGCGACGCCAGCACGGTTAACCGGTGCGCAAGCCGCGGCACCGCGGCCCAAATTTGCGCACTCTTCTCCAATGTCGTTTCGCGCTCCGCGATGGTAGCCATCACGCGAGCCAGAAAATAAGGTCCCGGTTGGGCTCCCGGCTCCGCGCCGGAGTCTTCTCTTGCAAACATTTCTCTTACTTCCACCAACTCGCTGGCAAACGTCCTGCAGTCGTTACATTGGCCGACGTGTCTGCGCTCGTTTTCCGGCAGCCGCGCCAGCAAATTGTCGAACCACCCTTCATGAGTTTCTCTTTCGCCGGTGCTGCGCTCGAGCGCGTCCCGCACGGCTTCACATTCTCTTTTGTTACCGCGTATTGACAACCACATGTCGCGTCCTCCTTATCCGTGCCGCCTGAAACGACTACTCGCTCTTTTCGCGCCGGCTGTACTCCACAATTCGTTTCCGCGCCCGAAACAGCCGCACTTTTACGGTATTTGGATTCAAACCCATGGACTCACCAATCTCTTCAACCGAAAAACCTTCCACTTCCTTCAGCACCAGCATGGCCCGGTCACGCTTGCCCAGTTGAGCCAGCATGGTCTCCAATCTCTCGCGCAGCGCCATACGGTCGCTAGCATCCGGCCCGTTGGCCATTTCTCGTTCTGGCGCCGCATACTGACGCGACTGTTCTTCGCTAAAATCCGACTCATAAACCAGGGGCCTGGCCTTGCGCTTTCGTAGCAGGTCCCAGCACTCGTTCACCGTGATCTTATACAGCCAGGTGCTGAAGGCTGCTCGCTGATCGAAGCGTTTCAGCGAGAAATATGCCTTGACGAACACCTGCTGGGCCACGTCCTCCACATCTTCCTGGCGTTTCAAAATCCCTCGCGCCACGGCAAAAACTCGATGCTGATGCCGTTGCACTAGAGTTTCGAAGGCGGCTTTATCGCCCTTCTGCGCCAAGCGGACGATAGCCCGCTCGTCCGCAGCTCCTGCCGAAGCCTGCTTCGCCCCAGGTTGACCCTTGTGCTGGCTAGGGCGTGGTTGGGCTTCTATCTTTGTGACGTGTGCCATCGTCTCCCGGTTTCGTTCGCTCTCGTGAGCCGTGTCTAAGCCCGCGGCCGCCATGGGCGCGAGCTTTTTGGTCCACTTATCAGTTTATGCTTGCTTTGGTTCTTATCTACATGGAATAATGCCTGCATGATTATAGGTGACCGCCTTCGCGCTCTGCGCGAAGAAAAGAAACTCTCCCAGGGCGACATCGAGAAGCGAACCGGGTTGCTTCGTTGTTATATCTCACGTGTTGAAAATGGCCACACCGTTCCGGCCATTGAAACTCTTGAGAAACTCGCTCGTGCTCTCGAGGTGCCTCTCTATCAACTCTTCTACGACGGCGAAGAACCACCTCAATTGCCGAATCTGCCAAAGCGCAAGTCAGGTGATGACATCGCTTGGGGCAGCGCCGGCAAGGATGCGCGGTTCCTCAATAAGCTTCGCCGGTTGTTGAGCAAATCAGACGAAGACGATCGGAAACTCATCCTGTATATGGCACAGAAAGTTGCCGGCAGATAGTTTTCTTCGCTTTTCTCTTTTGCATAATCCAAGTTAGCTCTAATTCAAGGCCGCATCGCGTCCCCTGCGGCCTTTTTGTATTGCCTCACTCCCATTCAATCGTTCCGGGGGGCTTCGAAGTAATGTCATATACCACGCGCGTGACGCCGGAAACCTCATTCACGATGCGGGTAGAAATTCTTTCCAACACTTCGGCTGGAAGCCTGGTCCAGTCCGCGGTCATCGCGTCGTCACTGTTCACCACCCGGACTGCAATGGTCAGCCCGTAGGTCCGACCGTCCCCCATTACTCCGACGCTGCGCACCGGAAGAAGTACCGCGAAGGCCTGCCAAATTTTTTCATAAAGTCCCGCGTTGCGAATTTCCCCGCGAACCACGGCATCCGCTTCACGCAAAATGGCCAAATGGTCACCGGTCACTTCACCCAGTACCCTCACGGCCAAGCCCGGACCCGGGAAAGGATGTTTCACCAGGATCTCGTCGGGCAAGCCCAGTTCCCTGCCGATGCGGCGGACTTCATCCTTGAAAAGATCGCGAAGAGGTTCGATCAAGACAAAGGGCATTTTCTCCGGCAAGCCGCCAACGTTGTGATGAGTCTTGATGGTAGCTGAGGGTCCTTTGACCGAGACGGATTCAATGACATCCGGGTACAGCGTGCCTTGAACCAGAAAACCGATGGCATCCTGACCGGACTCGCTGGCGAGACGCAAGGCCTCCTCCGCAAAAACCGCGATGAATTCGCCGCCGATGCATTTCCTTTTTTGCTCGGGATCGGTGATTCCTTTTAATTGTCCAAGGAACCTGGCGGTAGCATCCACGCCGATAACGTTCAGTCCCAGCCTTTCGCGGTACATTTTTAGTGTGTCTTCGAATTCGTTTTTGCGAAGCAGACCGGTATTTACAAAGATGTTTGTCAGCCGATCGCCTACTGCGCGGTGTACCAAGGCCGCTGCAACGGTGGAATCCACTCCGCCGCTGAGAGCACAAATCGCTTTTCTACCACCCACCTTTTTGCGAATGGCTTCAACGGTGTCCTCGATGAATGCCGCGCCACTCCATTTGGGCTCCGCTTTACACACTTCGAAAAGAAAATTTCGCAGGATTGCCATGCCTTGCTCGGTATGCCTGACCTCGGGGTGGAACTGCACGGCGTAAATCTTTTTTTCCGGACTTTCCATCGCGGCAATCGCATTTTCTGTCGTTCCGGTGGAGCGAAATCCTTCTGGCAACACACGAACGTGGTCACCATGGCTGTTCCAAATCTTTGAAATTTCAGGCAGACCTTGGAAAAGTTTGCCGCGATTGCCCTCTACGCGTGAGTGAAATTCGGCGCGGCCATATTCACGGCGCCCTGCAGGTTCCACTGTGCCGCCAAGCACATTCGCAATCCAGTGCATTCCGTAACAGATACCGAGAACGGGAATTCCGGTAGCCAGTACCGCGGGATCGCACTTTGGCGCATCCTGCTCGTAAACCGAACTGGGGCCGCCAGAGAGTACGATGCCAGCAGGCTGATATGCCAGAATTTCGGGCACGCCGGCGGTGCACGGGACAATGGCGCTAAAGACTTGCTGCTCGCGAATGCGGCGCGCAATCAACTGGGTATATTGTCCGCCAAAATCCAGCACCACGATTCCGCCCAGCTCTGATTTTGGCTTGGAGGTTTCCTTTTGCATCTTTACCCCAGCTTGTGTTCCCGTAAGGACATCGGCCATTGGCGCCCACCTCTTCCTGCACAGTAAACAACAATCAAACTACCCGATTACAAAGTTCAATAACTTGTCCGGGACATGTACGACTCTTAAGATCCTTTTCCCATCGATTTGTTGTACAACTCCAGGCTCCGCTTTTGCCCGAGCCACCAACTCGTCTTGCGCGATCCCTGCCGGAACTTTCAACTTTCCGCGCAATCTTCCATTGACTTGTACCGGTAATTCAATTTCGTCCTCTTTGGCCAGTTCGACGTTCGCGTCGGGCCACGCCGCCGCCGATAATCCTTCCGCATGGCCAAGCATCTCCCACATCTCTTCGGCGATGTGCGGAGTCATCGGAGCAAGCATCAAGGTCAGCAACTCCAGAACCTCTTTTTGCACCGCCAGGCGGACCCCTTCTTCGAGCGGCTCACACGCATAAATCTCATTCGTCAGTTCCATGATCCGCGCGATGGCGGAGTTGAAGTGCCAGCGCGTCTCCAAATCCGTTGTGACGCGGTGCAGCGTCTGATGCGCTTTGCGTAGCAGGCGCTTTTCTTTTTCTGTTGCGCCGGAACCCACAGGTTCGGCGGCCTTGGCGCCGCCCAGTGGGCCGGCATGGCGCTCCACCAGGCGGTAAACACGATTCAGAAAGCGCCAGGTTCCGTCGATGCTTTCTTCGCTCCATTCGAGATCTTTTTCTGGAGGAGCAGCAAAGAGCGTATAGAGGCGCCCGGTGTCCGCGCCATAGTTGTCGGCCATTTCGTGAGCGCCAACCACGTTGCCTTTGGACTTGGACATAGCGGTGCCGCCCTTAAGCACCATACCTTGCGTAAAAAGCCTGGCGATCGGCTCGTCATGATCGATCAAGCCGAGGTCGCGCATCACTTTGCACCAGAAACGCGAATACAGCAGGTGCAGGATGGCGTGCGTTATGCCCCCGATGTACTGATCGATCGGAAACCAATATTTCACTTTTGCCGAATCGTATGGAGCATTCGAATTGTGCGGGTCGCAATAGCGGTAGAAATACCAGGACGAGTCGACAAACGTGTCCATGGTGTCGGTTTCTCGCCGTGCTGGGCCGCCGCATTTCGGGCAAGTGGTGTTCGCGAATTCCGGTGTGGTCGCCAGCGGCGAGTCGCCTTGTCCGGTCAAATTTGGATTGGGCGGGAGCACCACTGGCAAATCTTTATCCGGCACCGGAACCATTCCGTCTTTAGCGCAATAAACCACGGGAATGGGAGTGCCCCAATACCTTTGCCGAGAAATTCCCCAGTCCTTCAGGCGAAAAATGATTTCTTTTTTTCCGAAGCCCTTCGATTCGGCGAACGCCGCCATTTTTTCTTTGGCTTGTTCCGTTGGCAAGCCGCTGAATTCGCCCGAGTTAATCGAGATGCCGTAGTCGATGAACGGCGCGACAGTCCCAACCGCGGACGCGGGACTTTCGTCGGACGATGCGGCAACTACGGTGCGGATTGGGAGCTTGTATTTCTTGCAGAACTCAAAGTCGCGCTCGTCATGCGCGGGTACCGCCATGATCGCGCCTGTTCCGTATTCGAGCAACACAAAATTTCCAACCCAAATCGGCAGCCTCTCCCCGCTGAAGGGGTTCATCGCATATCTGCCGGTGAAAAATCCTTCTTTCTCGGCTTTGGCAAGGTCTTCGGTCTTTACAGAAAGAGTCCGAATCCGCGCCAATTGTTTTTCCGCTTCTTCGCGTGCCGGGGAATTTTCCAGCAGCTCGGGCAGCAGCGGATGCGTCGGAGCCAGAATCAAGGCCGTGGCCCCATAGATCGTGTCAATGCGAGTGGTGAATACTTCAATGGAGCCGGTGTGCCGAGTATCCGCGACGTCGAACTTGATGCGGGCGCCTTCGCTTTTGCCGATCCAATTGCGCTGCATGGCGATGACCCGATCTGGCCAACTGCCTTCCAGTAGCTTCAAGTCGTCCAGCAGTTGTTCGGAGTAAGCGGTGGTACGCAGGAACCACTGCTCGATTTCGCGCGTCTCGACGAGTGTGTCTTCGTGACGCCAGCAATAGCCGTTGACCACCTGCTCGTTGGCCAACACCGTGCAACATTTTGGACACCAGTTGACGCGGCTCTTTTTGCGGTACGCGAGCCCCTTTTCCAGCATGCGCAGGAAAAACCATTGGTTCCATTTGTAATATTCCGGCTCACACGTGGAAATTTCCCTGCGCCAGTCATAACTGAATCCGAACCGCCGCAGCGTCTTCTGAAATTCCGCGATGTTGATATTGGTCCAGGTTCGCGGATGCGTTCTGTTCTTGATTGCCGCGTTTTCCGCGGGCAGGCCGAAAGCATCCCAGCCCATCGGATGCATTACGTTGAAGCCGCGCATGCGCTTTACCCGCGCCACTACGTCGCCGATGGCGTAATTGCGCATATGGCCCATGTGCAGGGTGCCGCTGGGATAAGGCAGCATTTCCAGAACGTAGTATTTGGGTTTGCCGACGTCGACGTCGCTTTCAAACGCGCGCGCTTCTTCCCAGCGCTTCCGCCACTTGGCTTCAATCTTCTGCGGATCGTAACCCGCTTGTGGAGTCGGCTCCGCCACGCGTCATCCCTTTTTCTTTTTGAGCAAGTTTTTCCTGGCGATATTTTTAGCAACTTTCGCCGCTTCTTTTCGGCGAGCTGCGCGCTTTTTCTTAAGCGCCGCCGTCAACATGGAAAATCCTTTTTCGGCGGGCGGGCCGTCTTGGCCGGAAAGTTCCCACAATTTCGCCACGTTGCGGCGATCATCGCCTGGTTCTTCGATCGGAGTCTCCAACACGAATGCGCGGCCCGGCATTCCGGTGGTCAAATCCGCGCTCAGTTTTGCGTGCTGCAAGATTCGCGCAAAGGCGGAGCTTTTGATTTTTCCATGGCCGATATTTTCGTGACGATCGACCCTTCCGCCAAGCGCGGTCTTTGAATCGTTGACGTGCCAGATATAAACGTTATCCAGGCCGATGGTCTGTTCGATTTGCAAAATCGTCGATTCCAGTCCGCTTGGCGTGCTGATGTCGTAGCCCGCCGCGAACAAATGCGCCGTGTCCAGACAGGCTCCCACGCCAAGTGACGAAAGGGCGCGCACAATTGCCGCAAGTTCTTCGAGGTTCGCTCCCACGGCGGTTCCCATGCCTGCGGTATTCTCAATCAGGATTCGCAGTTTGCCGAGTTGAACCCGGCGAACCGCTTCTTTTACGCTGTTCGCAATCGTCGCAATGGCCGATTCGATTTTTGCCTCGCCTCGAGTTCCCGGATGCACCACCAGAAAATCCGCGCCCAGCCCGACTGCTCGCACCAGTTCGTCATGGAACGCCTGAATGGAACGAGTACGCAGCATGGGTTGCTGAGCGGCAAGGTTGATCAGATAATTTGCGTGGATCACCAGCGGGCCAAGGGCTAACTCTTCGCGGCGAGCGCGGAATGCTGCAGCGTCGGCGTCGGGAATTCGCGAGGGACCGCCAGCCCACATTCTGGGACTCGCGGAAAAAATTTGCAGCGCATTGCAGCCCAGTTTCCGGGCGGATTCCAGCGCGTTCACATAGCCACCACCGATCGACGCGTGGATCCCGATTCGCAAGCTTCCATCCACCCACGCTGGCGGCAGGGGTTCTGCGGGGGGCTCGGGACGATATTCGTCTTCAGGATCGAACTTATCGTTCTGGAAATCGAGCGGATCAAGCCTCAGCTCTTCCACATCGACTGCGGTTCGGTTCGGAATGGTCTTGGGCTCGGGCATTCGGTCAGCTCGCAATCTCTCTGGTCGGTAAACTCTCCATTTTATCCGACCTTGGCGCATTCTCAAAACGAAGGGTTTATTTCGGTCGAAAGGGCTTGTTCGGCTAGTCTATTCAAGCGTATTTCTAGAAGCGTGAGGGCGCTGGCCTTGGGAAGCCAAGGCGTGGCCGCAACAGGACAGTGCGAATCGCCATCCTATCGGACATTCATGGCAATCGAAGGGCTTTTGATGCGGTCCGGGCCGACTTGAAGCAGATCGCGCCTGACCTCGTTCTGCATGGAGGCGATCTTGCGGCAGGCGGGGCGCATGCAGCGGAAATCATCGATCAAGTCCGGTCGCTCGGATGGGCTGGAGTTTGCGGGAATACCGATGAGATGCTCTGGCGTCCGGAAAGCTTGGATGAATTTGCCGCTTCGAACGCAAAGCTCGTGCCGATCCTGGATCGTGTGCGGGAGACGATTCCGCCGATTATCGCAAGCATAGGTGAAGAGCGCTTACGGTGGCTCCAGGGCCTTCCTGTTCACTATGCTGGCGAAGGCTTTGACTTGGTTCATGCCAGCCCTGGCGACCTCTGGCGAGCCCCTTCCGTAAGCGCAAACGACGAGGAATTGGAGAACACGTATGCGTCTCTTGGCTCTCAAATCGTCGTTTACGCGCACATTCACGTTCCCTATGTGCGTCAACTTAAAACCAGAACGATAGCGAACACGAGCAGCGTCAGCCAATCCTACGATGGAGATCGGCGTGCGGCCTATCTAGTGCTGGAAGGAGCAAAGCTGACTGTGCGGCGAGTCGAGTATGACGTCGAGAGTGAGGCTAAGGAACTCCTGGGTTCAGGCCTGCCACATGCCGAATGGCTTTCTCGAATTCTCCTCGCTGGACGATATTGCCCCCCTGAATAGATGCAACCTATCCGCGGACTGAGTTACCGGCTTCGACTCATCGGCCAAACATCGAATATGCGACGTGGAACGGTTCGCGGCGTTCCGGGTCGGATGGGGCGGTAGCGCTGTCGCTGCCCAACGGAGCCACGTTCGCTGTATCGTTGCGAGGGATGCGCCGGAAGGCGCGCCGTTCCGAGGGCTGATTGGCGATCCGTTCCAACATATCCGCAATGCGGCCCATGTGAATTGCAAGTTCGTCGGTCACCTCTGACCTCTTCAGTGTGGTGCTTCTTTCACGCGCAAAGGCCAGTAAGAATGCGGCCACTCCCAGGAGCAACGCCCCTACGCCCAAAAGTTGCATGGTGGTGATAGTGTGTCCTGCGAGACTGATGCCTGCGTCCGAGAGCATTCTGTCCTCCCGGCTGGGCGCGATGTGTAGGTTCGGCTGGGTTCTTCCCTATTATGCGCCACAACCGGACCGGGAACGCAACCTTCGCGCATTACAGATCATCAGGTACTTCAGATGCCAGAGCTTCGAATGCGCGATAGCTCGAATATGCGGATTTTCGCCGGCGATTTTTTGCTGGCGGCGGCATCGTGTTAGCTGTAAGATTCTTAGACATTATCCGAATACACTCTTGGTTTGTCTGCCGAAAGCGGTTAAGGACGTGAACATGTTGGTCCCTCAAGTCATCTTCGTTTCGTGAGCCGCGCCTGAACGCGGCACGCGTCCTTCCCTCATCTCTATCACAATAGCTTTCGAACGGCGCTAGCCACTTTTTCGTCAGGGTGCGCTCGCGCGGAATCTATAGGTTTATATGGAAACGCAAAATGTTATGGAAGCAGCGCCGCCTTCTCTGTGGAGTTCGATCCGCGAAGCGCTACGAGGAACCCATCAGGACTTTACGGCTGGCAGCCTGAACCGCGCGATTTTGCTGCTGGCGATTCCCATGGTCCTGGAAATGGTGCTGGAATCGCTGTTCGCAGTCGTCGACGTTTTCTGGGTGGGCAGGCTGGGCGCTGATGCGATCGCGACAGTCGGCCTTACCGAATCGCTGCTCAGCTTAGTATTCGCCGTTGGGCTGGGGTTAAGTCTTTCTACTACCGCGATGGTAGCGAGGCGCATTGGAGAAAAAGATCCAGGAGGCGCCGCGGTCGCGGGGGTGCAGGCCATTGTGCTCGGTCTGGGTGTGTCGCTCGCGATAGGGCTTCCCTGCTTCTTCCTTGCGCCTCGATTGCTGCAGCTGATGGGCGCATCGCCACAGGTGGTGGCTGTTGGCGGCGGTTATGCGCGGATCGCATTGGGCGGCAGCGGCGCGATCCTGATGCTATTTCTGAATAACGCGATTTTTCGCGGTGCGGGTGATGCCGCAATTGCGATGCGTCTCCTGTGGGTTTCGAACATTATTAATCTGATTCTCGACCCCTGCCTGATTTTTGGTTGGGGCCCATTTCCCAAACTGGGCGTTACCGGCGCGGCGCTCGCGACCTTTACCGGGCGAAGCATCGGAGTCGGTTACCAGTTTTATCGTTTGCTGCGAGGCTCTGAACGGATCCGCATTCTGCGCCGGCACATTCGCATCAACCTGGGCGTACTGCTGCGTTTGGTGCGCGTTTCGCTGACGGGAATTTTGCAGTTCGCTATCGCGCATACCAGTTGGATCGGGCTGGTTCGAATTGTCAGTATCTTCGGCTCCGCAGCCCTTGCCGGCTATACCATCGCGATTCGAATCGTGATTTTTGTAATTTTGCCGTCGTGGGGGCTCAGCAATGCCGCGGCGACACTGGTCGGGCAGAACCTTGGAGCAAAGCAGCCAGAGCGGGCGGCGACCTCCGTATGGCGCACCGGCTTCTACAATATGATCTTTCTCGGCCTTATCGGCTTGGTGTTCGTGGCGTTCGCTGAACCCATCGTAGGATTGTTCACGCACGATCCGCTGGTGGCTCCGCTGGCGGCCAGTTGCCTGCGCATCATCAGCTACGGAAATATCGGTTACGCCTACGGGATGGTGATGCTCCAGGCGTTCAATGGAGCTGGCGATACCGTCACGCCAACCATCGTCAACTTTTTCGGTTTCTGGTTGTTGGAGATACCCTTAGCGTACTTCCTGGCGATAACGATGCGCATGCAGGCGCGCGGCGCGTATTTTTCCATCGTCGCCGCCGAGGGGGCCATCGCAGCGATAAGCATCGTCCTTTTCAGACGCGGATATTGGAAAAAACAGCAGATTTGACGATCAACCGTCAACGAGCGTGACGCCGCAATTTCCCAAACGATGTGAGGACGCTAGCGTGAGATTCTGGTCACCCACGGCATTCGGAGCGCGCCTGAACGCGTGCCCACCGTAACCGACTGGCCGTGGAAATAAAATCCTCGCTGGCCCAAGAAGGAGGAGCGCAGGGGCAGCGCCTCCGTCGATTTTCCAGGACGCCAGGACTGAACGATCAGGCTACTGCGGCGCCCGTAGACGGTCCGGACAACGACCGTCTGGTGTAAGACTTCTTGCGAAGCATCAAACAGTCCGTTCGCGAGGAGCGCCGCAGCGAGAAGACACGGAAAGATCGCCACCAGTACGTCCTTGACGATTATGGGTGCCTCGCGCGGTACGTTAAACAAAATGATGGCCGCGCATCCGCATAGAGCCAACAATCCGATGGTTGCGACCCCACGGTCCAGCGGTGGGTATGGATAGGACAAACAAACGATGAGCGCCAACACTCCGGCTAGGAAAACCATGCGCAGAGCCGTTTTCGCAGCCGGATTGCGATCCCGAAATCGAGTCGGTTCGTAAGGTATTGCTGCTTGATCAACGCATTCCGGGCGGCTGTCGTCTTCAGTCATAGGTACGCGCCTTCGTACTCCGTGGACTCTGCGGATCTGCGGCTGCGAAATTACGCGAGTTCGGCGTTTCGCGTCAACCGCGTGTTTTCTAAGTCGACTGACGCCTTGACTTGGCCCTCCGCCCTTTCGTATCGTTGCAGCCCGATCCAGAGGAAAAACATTTTGAACCGCTTAAGAATGTCGCAGCAACGATTCGCTATTGTTCAATCTGATTTCAAGAAAATTCTCTCTTTGAGCGCCGGCATGGTGCTGCTGTTTTTTGCTTCGGCGCACGCACAGGTGCCACAAGCGCCGGTTCCCGTCGTCCCGAAAGTCCCGCCGCAACAAACTCCCGCTCGAACACCTCCCGAGACACCCTCATCGGGACATCCGCTCGATGCCGCGGACCTGGGCGCTTTCTTCGATGGAATTATTCCGCTGCAACTGGAACGTTCGGACATCGCGGGAGCTTCCGTTCTGGTTATGCGCGATGGCAAGCTGTTGCTGCAAAAAGGCTACGGATTCGCTGACTGGAAGGAAAAAAAGCCGGTGGACCCTGCCACAACGATCTTTCGGCTAGCATCGATTTCAAAGCTCTTCACTTGGGTTTCCGTGATGCAGTTGCAAGAACAAGGCAAACTGGACCTCGACACGGATATAAACAAATATCTGGACTTCAAGATTCGTCCGGCATTCGACAAGCCTATTACGATTCGCAACCTGATGACCCATACCGCAGGTTTCGAAGAGGAGACTCGCAATATCCTGCTCATTCATGGCGAAAAAAAGCCCACATTGCGCGAATTTCTCATCGCCAACCAACCGCGCAGGCTATTCCCTCCGGGCATCATTTCCGGCTATTCGAACTACGCCGTGGGTGTCGGCAGTTACATTGTCGAGCGCGTGAGCGGGCAGCCCTTCGAACAATATGTTGCCGATCATATTTTTACGCCGCTTGGCATGAACCACTCAACTTTCTTTCAGCCGCCGCCCAAAGAACTCGCGAGCCTGCCTTCAGAGGGCTACCGAGGCAATACGCAAAAGCCGCCGGTGGGCTTTGAAGTTTTTAATCCCGCGGGTGCCGGTGGCCTCTCTTCTACGGCTGCTGACATGGGCCGCTTTGGGCAAGCGTTGCTGAACGGCGGCGAACTCGACGGCAAACGCATCCTGAAGGCGGAGACGCTCGCGGCGATGTTCACGCCACAATTTCGCGCCAGCGATCAGATGCCTCCTCTGTGCATGGGCTTTTATGAAACGTGGCGCAACGATTTGCGCTGGATCGGCCACGAAGGCGACCTGATCGCATTCCACAGTCTTTTCTTCGTGGAACCCTCGCGGAAATTAATTCTCTTTGTGTCATTCAATTCGGTTGGGTCCAGTGGCCGAGTTCGTCCTGAACTGGTGCAAATGTTTTCCGACCGCTATTTCCCGTTCAATCAGAAACAGACTTTCATCACCGTGCCGCGCGAGCAGCTCAAATCCATTCTAGGAACCTATCAAACCACGCGCCGGGCCGACAGCACCAAGCTGCGTATTCTCAATCTGCTGTCCCAGCGCACCATTACGTTCGATAAAGACGGCGTCCTCCAAGTGGCGGACGTGAACGATACGCGCGGCCACCTCATCAAATGGAAGCCGATTGGCGACGGCCTGCTGCAGCAAGTGGAAGGACAACGAAAAATCTTTGCCATTCGCGACTCGCGTGGCAAAGTGGTTCGCCTCGCTTACGATTTTCCCGGAGTGCAAGCCGAGCGGGTTCGTTGGTATGAGAATGCCAAATTTGTTTTTTTAGCTGGAGGGCTTAGCCTGCTCGCGTTGTTTTCCGTAGTTGCGGCCGCGATCAGCCGGGTGATTCGGCGAAAGTTGCTTCCTAAAAGGCCGAAGCCTGAACCGCAGCCGGGAACGCGCTGGCTGCCCTTTAGCACTCAACTGGCCGCTTGGATTTGGCTGGTGCTCCTCTGTAGCATCTTTGCGGTTGTTGCTTCTGCTGGTGATGACTTCCCACCGCCCACTGATGCGTGGGTTAAGTACTTTTATCTGGTGAATGCGGTCACCGCCGTCGCCATTTCCTTCAGCATTCTTGCAATTTTTTCCGGCTTGTTGGCCTGGCCCAGAGCCGATCTTCGCAAAATCACAAAAATAAAGTTTTCTCTGGTCGCCCTGGCCTGTTTGTTCCTGAGCTGGTTCGCGATCCACTGGAACATCATTGGTCCCGCGGCGCGTTTCTAGTTGCTCTTCAAACGCGACTTGAAAAAAACCGATCTAATTCAGCAGCACTTCCGCTATTGCCTGACCGCAGCAGGAGAGGGATCTCTCTTGAAATAGATATCGCGAGATACGACTGCTGCCTCTGGCTCGTTTGCCGCCGGCCTTTCCCTTCCGCTAGACTCTTTGTTTCCATACCGGCTCATGGAGAAATCATGTTAGTCGTCATGCAGTCCCACGCCTCCGAGCAGCAGGTCCGCGCCGTTTGCGATCGGATCGAAGCTCTCGGCCTGAAGGCTCATCCCATTCCCGGAGCGGCACGCACCGCCATCGGCATCACTGGCAATGACGGTGCTATTGACCTCGGCGTCCTCGAATCCATGCCGGGCGTGATTGAATGCATCCCGGTCAGCAAACCCTACAAACTTGTAAGCCGCGACGCCAAGGAAGAAGACTCGGTCATAAGAATCCCTACGCCGGCCGGCGATGTGCTGGTCGGGGGAGTGCATCTGGCGCTGGTCGCCGGCCCTTGCGCGGTGGAATCCGAAGCCCAATGTATGGCCGTAGCGGAACGGCTCAAAGCCACTCAGGTACGCCTCTTTCGCGGCGGCGCCTACAAGCCCCGCACTTCGCCCTACAGTTTTCAGGGACTTGGCGAGCCGGGCTTAAAAATTCTGGCCAAAGTTCGCGACCAATTTGGTTTCGGCATCATCACCGAAGCCATCGACCACGAATCGCTGGACCTGGTGGAGGAATACGCCGACGTGATTCAGATTGGCGCGCGCAACATGCAGAATTTTTCGCTCCTGAAGCGCGCCGGCCGCGCGAAAAAGCCGGTACTGCTCAAGCGCGGGATGTCCGCTACGCTGGATGAATTTTTGATGGCCGCGGAATACATTTTATCCGAGGGCAACTACAACGTAATGCTTTGTGAACGCGGCGTGCGCACGTTCTCTGATTTTTCGCGCAATACTTTGGATTTGGCGGTGGTGCCCGCCGTCAAAAAACGCAGCCACCTTCCAATTCTGGTTGACCCCAGCCACGGTACGGGAAAACGCCACAAGGTATTGCCACTTTCGCGCGCGGCTGTAGCAGTTGGCGCGGACGGCCTGCTCGTGGAAGTGCACCACCAACCAGAAAAGGCCCTGTCCGACGGGATGCAATCCATTCTTCCCGAAGAGTTCGCGGAACTTTCCGCGGAGGTTCGCCAAATCGCTGCGGTCGTCCATCGCGAAGTGAATTAGCGAAGTGGAATTAACGAATTGAGCCGCGACAGGGACTTATGACAGGCCGCTCTCCGCGAAAATGATTCGCGCCTCCAAATTCCGCGTGATCTTTTCGTTATCCTTGTTGCTGGTCGCCGCGATATTCGTCATCGCTCGAGAGCACCGCCCGTCGTTCCTGCGGCCAGGTTTGCGGCTTTACGCGTATGTGAGCACCTCGGATAATGCAATTTCCGTTGTGGATCTGGTGAAGCTAGCCACCGTGGCGCATGTGCCGGTTGGCGGCGCGATTTCCGCCATGCGCGAACATCCGACGCGTGCCGAGTTGTGGGGTGTGAGCTCCGGCGGAGGTTTCGCGTGGGTGCTGGATTCGCGAACTTCGCAAATCACTGCGCGTATTCCCGTTGGCGCGCTTCCCTATTCGATGGATTTTTCGCCGGATGGGAGCCGGGCGTACGTGCCGGCGTCAGGCAGCAACTCGATCGCCGCGATTGACTGCGGCACGCGGCAAGTGGTGGCGCAGGCGGCCACGGGCGCTCAGCCTGTAGCCGCTCGTGTGTCTGCGGATGGCAAACTCGTGCTCGCGTTGAACAAGAAGGACGCCACAGTCGGCATTTACGACGCGGCAACCTTACAACTGCGCAGCACCGTCGGCGTCATTCCCGATCCCGAGGACGCGGCCATCCTGGTCGACAACTCCGCTGCGTTTATTCTGAGCCGCACGCAAAAGCGGCTTTCGGTAATTGATCTGAATAAAGGCCTGCTGCTGACAAATCTCGAACTTGCGGGAATCCCCTCGCAGATGATTTTGAAACCCGATGGCGGCGAACTCTTTGTGCTCTCGCCGGAATCCCACGGGCTGCAAGCCATTAATACGTGGACCCATGAAGTCGGCGACTACCTTGTCCTTGGTTCGGCTCCGACCAGGGGCGCGCTGCTGGCGGATACTGGCGAGCTATACGTTTCCGATGCGGCCTCCGGCAACGTCACTCCAGTGGATATTAAATTTCGTCGCGTAGGCCGGCCCATTCCGGCCGGACAATCCCCGGGCGCTCTGCGATTTGATCCAGGAGAAAGACCGCGTTTGTTGATGGTCGTCAGCCAGGCGTCGGGCGACTTGGTTATCATTCGAATCAAGTCCGACCGCACCAGTGGGCTGCTGACAATGATTCCCGTCGGAGACCAGCCGCGCGAACTCGCCGTAAAATTGTTTTAGCAGAATAAAAAACAAACTGAACCTATTCTGGAAAAATCCGGTTCTGAAAAGCGAAGCAAGGTCAACTCGCTAGAGGTTCGATAGGCCAGGCAAAATTTTCTTCTCCCAATTGTATTTCTAACACGCCTTCGGCGGGCAGCACGTCCACTGGCAAGCCGCCATGCCAGAGCGCAACTCCCAGGCGCAGACGGTCCAGTCCGCGCACGTCAAAAAGGTCTTTGCTGATCGCCAATTCCAAAATCTGATCGAACGCCGCTTCAGCCGACCGCGCCGGATTCAGCAGGCAAATGCGATCCTGCTCCACGGCATATTCCACCAAATTTCCGTGCGACAATTTGGCCATCACCGTAACCTCGGCATTGGCCTGTATGGTCACGCGGAATTCCGCGTCTTGCAGTTCGACCAGAGCGCCCGGAAATGCGTCCAGCCGGATGTACAGCTTTTCCGGTTCGAAGCCATAACGCAATTCGCGCAAATAAAAGGTGCGTCCGTGCATGGCCCCGCTCCGCCGCTCGGGTGAATATAATCCGGCGCCCAGCCATTCGAAATAGGACGAGTCGCGGCCGTTCACTTCGACTTTAAGATATTCGGTGGGAGGCAAATGCAGGGCACGCTCAGGTTGCTTCTTGATCGGTTTTGCGAGTTCGTCGGGAGCAATTTTACCGACGGCGCGATAAATCCCGGTCAAGTGCTTGCGATACAGAGCATCGAATTCCGCATCATTGGCGGTGCTGTGTTCCGGACCAAACCACCAGCACCAATCGCTTCCCTCTGCAGCGAGCAGCGATTCCTTCGCGCTTTTCAGCGCGGACTCGGTCGGCGCGTCTTGGCGGCCCTGGGTCCTGGCTTCCTCCGCCCGGCTGTACGATTCGCGAGCGTCCCACAAAAGATCCCAAGCCTGCAGGTCTTCGGAGTGGCCGATCCAGACGTCGAAATTGGCGTTAATCCAGGAGGCCGGGAAGATCGTTTGCGTTTCGGAAATTTCGCCGGCTGCCGCGATAGCCTCACTCGCCGTCAGCGCGCGAATATCCGGGTCAGCCTGAATGCGTCCGTAAAATTCGCGCAAAAATTCGCGGCCATTCCCCGGATAGTATTCCCAGGCGTTTTCGCCGTCGAGGAAAAGAGAGACCGTGAGCGGCTGCCTGCTCTGCACGCGTTCGCCAATCGCGCGCAAGCGGGCGTGCAGATCGCCCGCACCAGCCTTGGCGTCCATGCGGCTGTAGACGAAACCGATCAAGTCCGAAATGTGGTGATCACGGAAAAGTCCAGTGATTCCGTTTTTACCCGTTTGCACGCGCAGCGGGCGGTACAAACGATCCGCGTTTGCCGCAAGGCCCGCGCTGTCGCGGGAAAAACCAAGGTTAAGAGTACGCCCGAGAACACCTTCATCCGTACCGAACCACTGGAAACCTTCCTCGGCGGCAATCGCCAGCGCCTGATCGGAAACGGAGCCCTCGGAAGGCCACAGGCCGGCGGGCTGCACACCGAAGACCCGTTGGTGATATTCGCGGGCACGGCGCAATTGTTCGCGCGCGTCTTCGGGATGACGATAGGCGCGGCGAGGCAATGGCGTGGCAGGATTGGAAGCGCGCGCGACGTCAGAATCGCAGACCAGGGGCAGGATCGGGTGATAAAAAGGCGTGGTGCTGATTTCAATTTGACCGCGCGCCGCAGCTTCCCGATAAATCGGCAAAACGAGTTTCAAAAAGTCCAACTGCTTCTGTTTCAGCGTGGCTTTGTCTTTTTCGGTGAAGTCTTTTCCTTTAGCGGACAACTTGTTGATTGCGACATCGCGTGCGATCCATTCCTCGTCCATCCAGGCGAGTTGCGAGAGCAATTGCAGGTCGCGCCAGTCGCGCGGCGTGAAGGTGACCGTCGCCTGAGAGCTGCCCGCGTGCCGGTACCATTCGAAGAGTTCCAGAAAACGCGGCCAGCGAGACAGCAGGCGTTCGTGATTCACCTGAAAAGCGCGTAGAAGGATTTCGGCCTTGTCTTCACGGGAAAGCTGTTCCGCATCGCGAAAAGCCAGTTCGAACCAGGGCTCGTTGAACGTGCCGCTGGCATATTCCTCGAGTTGCAAACCGAGCGCCGGCACCACGTTGAATGTTGCGTGAAAATCAGGAAATTCCTCCAGGATTTTCACCATGCCCCAGTAGTCTTTCAATGCATGCAGGCGAGTCCATGGCAAGACATACCGGCCCGTCTCCGGATCGCGATATTGCGGCTGGTGCATGTGCCAGAGCAGGACGAGGTGAACCTTATTCATTGCCGAGGCTGCTCCGGCGATGCACCAGTGGCCGTGCTACACTCACGTTTCGCGCCATGCGCATTCTTGACCGCTATATCGTCCGCGAAATTTTCCGTCATGCATTCCTCGGACTTGTCGTCTTCACGTTCGTGCTTTTTGTGCCGCAGTTGGTTCGGCTCATGGAGCTCCTGGTCCGTCATTCGGGGTCCGGTTCGCAGATCGCAAAACTTTTTCTGTACATCTTCCCCGGCGTATTGATCTTCACCATTCCGATGGCGGTACTGGTCGGAGTGCTGCTGGGCCTGGGGCGCATGTCCGCGGACAGCGAAATCATCGCGCTGACAGCTCTGGGCATCAGCCGGCAGCGCATGCTGATCCCGGTCGGAGTGCTCGCGCTGACGGGAGCCATGGCCACGGGAACGCTGACTTTGTGGCTGGCACCCGCCGCTTTCCGCGCATTACACGGAATTGAAGCGGAGCTGCTGGCGTCGCAAGCGTCATTTCAGGTGCAGCCACGGGTATTCGACGAGCGATTCCCCAAACGAGTGCTGTACATAAACGACGTTTCCGCGAGCGGTACGCAGTGGCATGGCGTATTCCTGGCCGAAGCCGGCGAAGAAAGCGGCTCACAACTAACGCTGGCGGAGAATGCGATTGTAATTGCCGAACCCAAACAGGGCAAGCTGGAGCTGCATCTGCAAGGCGGAACGACGCATGAGGTCAGCAGGCGCGATGCGGATCACTACTCCTTGACCGATTTCGGACAAAGCGATTGGCCGCTGGAAGTGACTGGCTTGGTTTCCAATCAACAGCGAGCGCTGAGTAATCCGGAACGCCGCACTCGGGAGCTGCTGGCGGAAAGCGGCAAGGATTGGCGAGAGGCGCGAGTCGAATTCCAACGCAGGCTGGCGTTTCCGTGTGCATGCCTGGTTTTTGCTCTAGTGGCGGTACCCCTGGGAGCACAACCGCGGCGTGGCGGACGCGCTGCGGGAACGCTGCTTTCGGTACTGCTGATCGGCCTGTACTACTCGATTTCGGTCGTGGGAGCGGGATTCGCGCGTGACGGCAAGCTCGGTCCGTGGACGGGTATATGGCTGGCGAATATCTCGCTGACGGTGCTAGCCGTGATTTTATTGCCGCGCATGGAACAACTGCGAGGCGATCGCGGATGGCTGCACCGAATCAGCAGGCTGGAAACGTGGAAGCGGTTTATCCGAAGGCGTCAGACCCAGGCACGAATCCGCGCGGCGGAGGTGGCAAAAGCGCAAAACCACGAGCAGGCGCGGCCAAGAACTTCAGAAGGCAGCTTTCCGCGACTGATCGACCTGTATTTGTTGCGGCGATTTCTCGGGTATTTTGGTCTGCTGATGGCGGCGTTTATTTTTTTATTTAACGTGTTCACGTTTTTCGAACTATTGGACGACATTGCGCGGCACCGTGCGCCGTTCCTGGTGGTGGTTAATTACTTTCGTTACCTGACGCCGTATCTTATCTATCAGCTTGCGCCATTGGCGGCGCTGGTAGCAGTGCTGGTCACGCTGGGCTTGATGAGCAAGAACAACGAAATCGTTGCGTGCAAGGCCAGCGGAATTAGTTTGTATCGATTGGCAATGCCGCTGCTCCTTGCCGGACTTACGCTTGCCGCCGCCATGATCATTGTGGACGATGCGTACCTGCCCCATACCAACCAGCGGCAGGATGCGTTGCGAAATCAAATCAAAGGCAAACCTCCGCAAACTTACACGCGCCCGCAACGCTGGATTTTCGGAGAAAACGGGAAAATCTATAATTACGACTTGTTTGATCCCACCAGGAATTTTTTTGCGGGGCTCACGGTATTGGAACTTGAGGCGGGAACTTTTCACATTAAGCGCCGCGTATTTGCGAATCAGGCGCAATGGAGCGATACCCAAAACGTCTGGATCCTGCAGTCCGGGTGGGTGCGCGACTTTCGCGATGGCTCAATCGAGCGGTACGAGAAATTTTCGGTCGCCGCTCTGCCAGAATTGACGGAACCGCCAACCTATTTTAATCGCGAAGTTTTGCAGGCATCGCAATTAAGTTTTCGCCAGTTAGGCAATTACATCGACGAATTGCGCCGCGCGGGATTCGATGTGTCTGCCTTGACGGTGCAATGGTACGTGAAGATAGCCTTTCCGCTGATTGCTCCGGTCAGCATGCTGCTGGCAATTCCGTATGCGTTTCGTGTTGGCGCACGTGGCGCGATTGGCGGAGTGGCGGTCGGGCTGGCAGTTGGGATCGCTTACTTTTCGCTGGCGCGACTGCTGGCAGCGATGGGTGGGGTCGGACAGATGCCGCCGCCATTTGCCGCGTTCGCGCCGGATTTGATTTTTTATTTTGCGGGAATGTATTTCTTCTTCAAGATGCCGACGTAAGTTGTGCCGTACACCGTCCAACTATGAACTCTGGCTCCGGACCCAAGAATAAATGAGGCGAATGTGTAAGTCGACAGTGGCTAGGATTTCCACGGCGAGTCTTGGTCGTGCATTTTCCAGAGGATTTTGCGGAGCATGCCGAGGAGGACTTCGGCGTCGGCGGAACTTAATTCGAAGCGACGGAGCATGCGGCGGAGTTTTTCTTCGGCAGTCGCAGCGGAGCGAGGATGGATATAGCCGCTGACATGCAGTGCTTCGAGTAGCGCCTCCGCAATACGATTGACGGATTCCATGTCCGCAGCGGCCGAAGACAATCTGCTTTTTGCCTTAGTGGCGAATGCGCCGCGCAAGATTTCGTAAACAACGATTGCCACGGCTTGAGCCAGATTCATTGAACGATGTTCTTCGCGTGTAGGAATGCGCAGCAGAAAGTGGCAATGGCTCAGGTCATCGTTTGAAAGGCCAGTCTTTTCCGAACCAAACAGAATCGCCACCCGGCCCGACGTCAAGGTCTTGCGAATCCTTTTCGCCGCTTCTTCGAGCGAATAAAGTTCGTGCTGCAGTTCGCGGTGGCCGATGGCCGTGGTGCCGACTACCAGTCCGCAATCGCGCGTGGCCTCTGCGACCGAGTCGTGTTCTTCGGCTTTGGCGAGGAGCGGCGCGGCACCGACGGCCGAAACAGCTTCACGGAAGGCCTTTTCGTAAGGCGTGACCAGCCGCAAGTGGAAAACGCCGAAATTGCTCATCGCGCGAGCGGCCGCGCCGATGTTCAGAGGATTGCGCGTGCGAACGAGGACGACGCGCAGATTATTGAGGTGGTTTGACACTGGCAAAGCGTGGCCATTGTACGCGAAGTCTCCTTCGCGGGAACATTCGCAGCGTTAGTCCGTATCTTCTACGCAACTGTTTTGCTGTTTACATCGAACAAGAAAGTGACCGTTCGCCCTGGAGAATCCAAATGAAAAAACATCTCACTCTATATTGTGGCTTATTACTGCTGTCGGCAGCTGCAGCAAACGCTCAAACGCCGGCAGTGGCAAACGCGCCTGGAGAAAAAGTGGCATCGCTGGATGAGATCAAGAATCAAACCGACTTGGACAAGGCCATCATCGCCCTGGACACGAAGCTCTTCGATGCCTACAACCACTGCGACTTGAAGAAATTCGACAGCCTGCTAGCCGATGATATCGAGTTTTACCATGACCAGGGCGGCGTGACCCTAGGCCATGAAAAGCTCACCGAGAGCATTAAGAACAACATCTGCACCGGCGATACCCAACGCGTCCTGGTGCCGGGAACCCTGAAGATTTACTACATGAAAGGCTACGGCGCGATTGAGATGGGCGTACACCGGTTCCTTCATCCCAAGACCGAAGCCACGAACGGAACAGGCGAGGCCAGCTTTGTCAACTTGTGGCAATACAGCGACGGAGCGTGGAAGCTGAAGCGCGCGCTAAGTTACGACCATCACGGACTCCAAAAGGCGAAACAATAATCTCCAGTAATGGTTTAACTGCTGATTCATGAAGCAAAGTGGGAGCAAACTCAGTTCGGCTGATCCGTTTTCCAATCGTAAAGTATCACTTGAAAGCTGAACTTCGCAGCTCGCGCCGGATTACTTCTTCTTTTTCTTAGCTTCTTGCTCTTCGACCATAGCTTGAGCTGCGGCAAGCCGCGCCACGGGCACGCGATACGGCGAGCAACTCACGTAAGTAAGACCGATGCGATGGCAGAATTTGACGCTATCGGGGTCGCCACCGTGTTCTCCGCAGATGCCGAGCTTGATGTCCGGGCGAGTCTTCTGCCCTTTCGCTACGGCGACTTCCATCAGTTCACCGACGCCGGATTGGTCAATGGTGGCAAAGGGATTTTTTTTGACAATTTCGAGCTCCTGATAAGGACCAAGGAAGGAGCCGGAATCGTCGCGACTCATGCCCATTGTCGTTTGAGTGAGATCGTTCGTTCCAAAGCTGAAGAATTCGGCAGACTGCGCGATTTGGTCGGCGGTAAGGGCGCCGCGCGGGACTTCGATCATGGTGCCGACAAGGTAGTTGAGCTTGACGTTCTTTTCCTTCATCACCTCGCGGGCTATGCGGTGCACGACTTCGACTTGAAGGTCCAGCTCCCTTTTGAAACCCACGAGAGGGATCATGATTTCTGGAACCACTTTGACGCCGGACTTTTGCACTTCGGCCGCAGCTTCAAAAACGGCGCGCGATTGCATTTCGGAAATTTCCGGATAGACGATGCCGAGACGGCAGCCGCGGAAACCGAGCATGGGATTGAATTCATGTAATTCTTTAACTCTCTGTTTGATCTTTTCAACTGGCACACCCATTTTCTTGGCCAGTTCGTCTTGCGCCGCGCCTTCATGGGGCAAGAATTCATGGAGCGGAGGATCAAGGAAGCGGATGGTTGCCGGACGCCCGGCAAGCGCTTTGAAGATACCGATGAAATCTTCACGCTGGTACGGGAGGATTTTCGCCAGCGCCGTCTGCCGGTGCTGCTTGGTGTCGGCCAGGATCATCTCGCGCATAGCGTCGATGCGATTCCCTTCAAAGAACATGTGCTCGGTGCGGCAGAGGCCAATGCCGCTGGCACCGAATGCGACGGCGTGAGCCGCCTGTTCGGGCGTGTCTGCGTTGGTGCGGACGCTCATGCGCGTGGCTTTGGAGCACCAATCCATCAGTTTCTTATAATTCTGAAAGGTCCGGCTTTTGCTTGGCTCCAAAGATTTCTCAATGAGCACCTGGACGATTTCAGAGGCTGCCGTGGGAATCTTGCCGGCGTAAACTTCACCCGCAGTACCGTTGATGGAGAGGAAGTCGCCTTCTTTGTACGTCGTGCCATCCACGCTCATGGTCTTGGCCGCGTAATCGATTTGTAGAGCGGCGGCCCCACAAACGCAAACTTTGCCCATCTGGCGAGCGACAAGAGCGGCGTGGGAGCTGACACCTCCCTTGGCGGTGAGAATGCCTTCGGCGGCGATCATGCCGCGGAGATCTTCTGGCGAGGTTTCATTGCGGACCAGCAGAACCTTTTCACCCTTCTCCGCGCCTTGTACGGCGCGATCTGCATTGAGGTACATCCGACCCGTCGCGGCACCCGGACCGGCAGGAAGGCCTTTCGCGATGATCTTCGCACTTGCCAGGGCTTTGCGGTCGAAGATCGGCGCCAGGACCTGATCGAGTTGATCCGCGGGAACGCGCTTAATTGCTGTCTTCCAGTCAATGAGCTTTTCCTTCTCCATTTCGACCGCGAAGCGCACGGCGGCGAGACCGGTGCGTTTGCCATTGCGCGTCTGTAGCATGAACACCTTGTTGTCTTGGATGGTGAACTCAAAGTCTTGCACATCCTTAAAGTGTTTCTCGAGTTTTGCGCGAATGGCCTCCAGCTCATGATAGGCCTTTGGCATGTAGTTCTTGAGATTGGCGACGGGTTCCGGGGTGCGGACGCCAGCGACAACATCTTCACCCTGCGCATTAATCAGGAATTCGCCGTAGAAGATCTTTTCACCGGTGGCTGGATCGCGCGTAAATGCTACGCCCGAGCCGGACTTATCGCCGGTGTTGCCGTAAACCATTGCCTGGACGTTGACGGCAGTGCCCCATTCGGAGGGGATGTTGTACTTGCGGCGGTACACGATCGCACGATCGTTCATCCAGGAACCGAACACGGCGCCGACTGCGCCCCAGAGTTGCTTCCACGGATCCTGAGGAAACTCGGAGCCGGTGCGCTCCTTAATCAATTTCTTGAAGCGGGCGACGAGTTCCTGCAAATCGGAAACGGTAAGTTTCGGATCGTCAATGTCCGAGTGATAGCGCTCGTGTTTGAGGGTATGGATGACAACCTCGAAGGGCTCATGGTCCTCGTTGGGGCGCTTTTGAACGTTCATGACGACGTCGCCATACATCTGGATGAATCGGCGATAACAATCCCACGCCAGACGCTCGTTCTTGGTGGCTTGAGCAAAGGTGCGGACGGTTTCGTCATTAAGGCCGAGATTAAGAATGGTGTCCATCATGCCGGGCATGGAGTCGCGAGCGCCGGAGCGAACGGAAACAAGCATGGGCATTTTCGTTTTATCGCCGAATTTGGAGCCCATGATCTTTTCGACGCCAGCGACAGCGGCTTTTACTTGAGAATCGAGGACCTTGGGGTAGGTCTTTTTGTTGCCATAATAGTAGGTGCAAACTTCAGTGGTAATGGTGAAACCAGGAGGAACAGGAAGGCCAATGCGGCTCATTTCCGCGAGGCCAGCGCCTTTGCCACCCAGAAGAGCGCGCCACGTGCCATCGCCTTCGGCTTTCCCTGCTCCGAAAAAATAGACCCATTTGGTCACGATATCCTCACAGACAATTTTTAGTATATGAAGCTACATCCAAACAAAGTGAAAGTCAGAAACGAAGTGCATGCAACGGCGTCCAAGGAGTTTTTTCATGGTGGCGGAATTGTCGGCGCGCAGACTAAAAGATCGGCGCCGACAATTCCGCCAGCAAATGAAAATTGCATCTTTCTTTCTTTCTAAAAACAACAATATAAAGTTTTACTTTAAGTGCGCCCTTCTCCGCCTATTTCCGAAAAATCGGCAATCGTAGTGAATTCGCGAAGCAACTCTGACAAGAGGGCGAGACGATTCTTGCGGACAGCCTCGTCTTCCGCCATGACCATCACTTGATCGAAAAAATTGTCCACATCGGGGCGCATTGCGGCAATCACTTCCAGCGCGTCCTTGAAGTGACCGGCTCGTTTCTGTTCCTTCACACGAGGAGCCGCCGTAAGCATTGCTCCGTGCAGACGACGCTCGGCTTCATTGTCAAACAATTCCGTGGACACCCGTTGCGCCTCGCCGGGCGCCGATGCAGCCTTCTCAATAATCTTGCGAATGCGCTTGAAGGATACAGTCAACGGCTCGAAATTCTTGGACTTGCGGATGGCGCGCAGCGCGTCGAGCCGGCGGCGAGCATCCATGAGGTCATCGGAACCGCTGCGCAATACCGCGTTCACTTCGTCGTAGCCGAAGCCTTCTTTTTCGCGAAACACAAAGCGCGCGCGGTCGATCAAGAACTCGAAAATTTGTTTCTCTTGTTCAGGCGTGACGGCACGCTTCGGCGGATTGACGTGGAGAGCTTTCGCGGCCGCAGCAATGGTCAACTGAAGAGATAGAGAAAGCTTCTTTTCCAGGATGATTTTGACGATGCCAAGAGCGGCACGCCGGAGCGCAAAGGGATCGCTCGACCCTGTGGGAACCAAGCCGACAGCGAAGCAGCCCACGACGGAGTCAAATTTATCGGCGAGGGCGACGGCGCAGCCGATCAAGTTGCGCGGGATGGGGTCGTCAAGGCCGACCGGGCGGTAGTGATCGTAGACGGCATCAGAAACCTCGTCGGGTTCGCCTTGAGCCTTGGCGTATAGGCCGCCGACAATACCCTGGAGCTCCGGAAATTCTCGCACCATTTCGGTCGAGAGATCGCACTTGGCGAGCTCGGCAGCGCGATCGGCTTCGGCGACGTGGGCCTGAACCATGCCGAGATTGAACCACTGCTCGCTGAGCCAGCGGGAGAGGGAGCGGATTCGTTCGACTTTATCGCGGTAGCTGCCAAGCCGCGATTCGTATGTGACGCGTTCGAGCTTGGGCAAATAGTCGGCCAGCCGACATTTTTGATCGGACTCCCAAAAAAACTGCGCGTCGGCGAAGCGCGCCTTGAGCACTCGTTCGTGGCCAGCGCGCACTAGACCGTTGGCATCTTTGGCAAGGTTGATCACGGCCAGGAAGTGTGGCGCCAGTTCCCCGTTGCGCTTTTCGACCGCAAAATATTTCTGGTGCCCTCGCATGACGGTGACCAATATCTCGTCCGGCAAATTCAGGAACGCAGGATCGAAGTCACCTTGTATGACCGACGGGAATTCATTGAGGTAGGTGACCAGTTTCAGGAGTTCGGCGTCCTGGTGAATGCGGTAGCTCCCGCGTTTGGTCTGCGCCTCAAGTTCGCGCCGGATTTTTTCCAAGCGCTCGGAAGGCCGGACCATCACGCCATTCGCGCGCAGGCGTTTTTCGTAGTCGGCAAACGTGCGGACTCGAATGGCCTGGGAATCTCCCGAAGAGCGAACGAAACGGTGACCGCGGGTCATGTCCGCGGAGGTAGTCCCTCCGTATGAAAAGTTGAGAGTCTTGCCATCGAGAAGACCGACGATCCACCGAATGGGACGAATGAACCGGGCACCGTTCAGGCTGGTCCAAGTCATGGTTTTCGGCCAGTAGAGATCGTGGAGGATTCGTGGAAGGATGTCCGCGAGGATATGCTCGGTGGCTCGTCCGCGTTTGATATTCTTGGCAGCCAGGTACTCACCCTTGGGGGTTTGCAAGAAGTAGATCTCGTGGAGCGCGATGCCCTGCTTTTCGGCAAAGCTGACGGCTGCTCGTGTCGGCGCGCCGACCGCGTCGTAAGCCACGGACTTCGGCGGACCAGTCACTTCGCTGACGATGTCAGCTTGCCGCAGGGGAAGTCCACGCGCCCAGAGCGTCAGGCGCCGCGGTGTGCTGAAGGACTCCACGGTAACTCCGGCCACTAGGTTCTCGGCGGTGAGCTGCTTTTCCAATCCGGCTTTCAACTCCGCTTCCGCTCGAGGAAGCATCCCGGCTGGAATTTCTTCACAACCGACTTCAAAGAGCAACTCCACGCGCTTCTCGACAAGCGGCTGGCCAGAAGATTTGAATCGCGATTCTTTCTTCGTGGGGCTCACAAGCGCACCTCGGCTTTCGCCTCGGAAGGATTCACTTGTTCGAGGTAGGCCGAGGCGGTCCGGCAGGCGAGACCGCGAACGCGAGCCATGAGTGCGGCACGTTCGGTGGTCGAAATCACTCCACGAGCATCCATGAGGTTGAAGAGATGTGAGCACTTCAGGCAGTGATCGTACGTCGCCAGAAGTGGGTAGAAAAGACGCTCCTTCCCTGCTGCCTTGCTCCACCCATCCAGAAGCTCCTTAGCCTGCTTCTCGTGTAAATCGAATTCAGAGCGGATGGCCTTGGGGTCGCTGCGGTCGAAACTGTAATCCGAAAATTGCTGTTCCTCGGCCAGGCGTATGTCGCCGTAAGTCTTGTCGTCCGACCAACGAAGGTCGTACACGCTATCCGTACCTTGAAGGAACGCGCAGATCCGTTCCAAACCATAGGTGAGTTCCACGGAGATAGGATCGAGGTCGAGCCCGCCACTCTGCTGAAAATAGGTGAACTGGGTAATCTCAAGGCCGTCAAGGAGCACCTGCCAGCCAATGCCCCAGGCACCCAGAGTCGGCGACTCCCAATTGTCCTCTTCGAACCGTATATCGTGTTCGCGCAGGTCAATACCAATCGAGGCGAGACTTTTCAAATACACGTCTTGAATGTTGGTGGGAGAAGGTTTAAGGATTACTTGAAATTGGGAATGTTTGTAGAGGCGATTCGGGTTTTCACCGTAGCGACCGTCGGCGGGCCGACGACTGGGCTGCACGAATGCGACTCGATAGGGGGCAGGGCCGAGGACGCGAAGGAATGTCTCGGGGTGCATCGTGCCCGCGCCAACCTCAACGTCATAGGGTTGCTGAAGTACGCAACCTTGGTTCACCCAGAAGCGGGAGAGCGTAAGAATCAAGTCCTGAAAATTGAGCCCGACTCTATGTTCAAGTTTTACTTTAACTTTCAATTCGTCTCCAGAAATTCCCGTGTCTGCAAACGTCGTTCGGTGTGAAACTCGATCCAGCTGAACGCCGCTTCTCTGACTTCAGTAACCGCCTTCGCCCAATCCCCGGCTAGCTCTAGTTGGTCGAGCTTGGCGGTTGAAAACATCTGCGCCAATTCTCCGGCCTGTCTCCCGAACGGCCGCATGCCGGGCTTGTGGCACCTTTCACAAAATAGGCCTGCGGAATGCGAAGAGTAAAAACCGACCTGGTCGCCAAAACGGCCACCACATTCCTCGCAAAGGTCGAGGGGTGGCAACCAACCTCCCAGCTTTACCGTCCAGAACGCGAAATACGCTAATGGTACCTGCCAGCAGCTTCGCCGTTCCACTTCGCGTGCTGCCAGCAGCAAGAGCCGAAACATTGGCTCGGCCACTTCCTGTTCCGGCAGCACGCGCTCCGCGATTTCGCTCATCATTGCAAAGCCGGTGCTCAGCGCGTAGTTGCTTTGCGCCTTGTGGAACGACTCGAGCAACTCGCATTGCTGTATGCGGACCAGATCGCGTGTTTCTCGTTCGGTGTACCACAGCCGAACGTGCGACAAAACCTCGAGCGTCGAACCGTAGCGATTTTTGATGCGGCGAGCTCCCGATGCCACGCCACGCACGCGCCCCGAAGATCTGCCCAGGAAACTAACCAAACGGTCCGCCTCGCCTAGGGGGAAAGTTTTGAGTATGATGGCTTCCGTTTCCCTGGCGGGCATGATTTGTCGGCGCGCCGACTCGTTTCGCTGCCTTCGTTCCTTCCCGAAAAAAGAAATGCAAACGCGAACCAAATTTCTTACCACACGCTTCACGGTTGCGCAACTTTCTGGAGCAGAATCGTAAAATTTCTTGCCGCTGATTGACCACTCGGAGCGGAACTCGCTAGCGCAACGGGACAACACGCGGGCGCACTCAAGTCGGCGAGAGTCGCGATTCGAACTGAGCACTCGCGTAACATGCGCAGTTCTAGAGGCTTAAGACAATAAATTTAATCTGTTAACCATGCCTCAGGCACGAAACAAATTATAGGACGCGCCACTGCGTAAGCTTCCCTTTTGCTTTCGACGCAATATCGGGTAGGCTTCGCGTCATGCCACTTCCCTTGGTTGATTTTACAGGTATCGGAGAAAATGCTACCGACATCGTTTTGCGGTTAGCGGAGTTCCCTGCGCGTGACGGCAAAACAGACACCGTGTCGCGAGAGATTCGGCTGGGCGGACAGGTGGCGACCGCGGTATTCGCGGCGGCGAAGTGGGGACTGCGGACTCGGTATGTTGGAGCGGCAGGTTCCGACCATAATGCGAAGCTGCATCAAGCGGACTTGCGCGCTCATGGAGTGGAGTCGCATCTCCTGCAGGTACAAGGCGCCGAGAGTCGGCTCTCGTATGTCTTGGTTGAACAGGCGACCGGCAGCAGGGCTGTTCTTTGCCACCGGGACGGCCGCGTAAAGATCGAAAAGTCTTACTTGAAGAGACAGTGGTTTGAGCGGTCACGACTGGTGCAAGTGGACGGCGAGAACCCCGAAGCGTCAAGACTGGCTGCGGCGTGGGCACGTGAGGCTGGCGTTCCGGTCATGTGTGATCTCGACGTTTTTCGGGAAGAATTGCGTTTCCTCTTGCCGCAGGTGGACTTCCCAGTGCTGTCGCTGGGGATCCTTGGTCCTCTTGGCGGTTCCAATGATCCTCTCCATGCACTGCCCAATATCCGCGCAAAGAATGGCTCGAAGGTAGTCTGTACGACGATGGGAGAACGCGGTGCACTGGCCTGGGACGGACAGCGATTCTGGTACGCAGCCGCTTATCGGGTTCCCGTGGTGGATACGACTGGCGCGGGCGACCTCTTTCACGCCGGATTTGCGTACGGCCTTCTACGGGGTTGGGATACGCAACATATGTTGGAATTCGGCTGCGCAGCGGCCGGCCTGAACTGCATGGCGCACGGTGCGAGAGGCGGAATTGCCTCGCCGCGCGCTATTGAACGGTTGCGCAGCGGAAAGAAGCGCCACCCCAATCAGTACACGATGACCGTTTTGTCGCAAGCTGCGGAGCATGTTCTAACGGGCGTGGGAATGGGCAGCAGGGGATAGACGGCGAGCCATGTTCATTCCACTGCGCGACGAAAATCCTTCCGGTAAATTCGCGTTCGTGAATGTGGCGCTGATTCTGGCTAACGTCGCGGTATTCCTTCATGAGATTACGCTTCCGCCTCACACGTTCCAGATGTTTGTCGCAGTGAACGCCATGGTGCCTGCGCGCGTTTCCGCTTTGCTGGCGGGCCACGGGAGCTTTGAGGCGGCGTTTCTGCCGCTGCTGACCAGCTTGTTCCTGCATGCCGGTATCGCACACATTCTTGGCAACATGCTGTTCCTTTGGATTTTCGGTGATAACGTCGAAGCAGCGTTCGGACATCTATGGTATCTCCTCTTTTACTTGACGTGCGGCGTGGGAGCTGGGTTGATGCACATCGCGTTCAACTTCAACTCGCACATCCCTGCTCTAGGGGCGAGCGGAGCGATCTCCGGCGTGCTCGGCGCTTACATCGTTCTCGAACCACGTAACCGGATCTTGACCCTGATTTTTATCTTTGTCGTGCGAGTTCCGGCCGTGGTGGTGCTTGGAGTTTGGTTTGCGCTTCAGTTTCTGAGTGGGATCGGCTCGCTTGGGACGAGCGCGAACGGTGGGGTGGCTGTTTGGGCGCACATTGGAGGATTCTTGCTGGGAGTGTTTATCACTCTGGCTACCAAGCGAGGTTGAACACAATTACCTTAGATCGATAGCGAGATAGTGGTTGGCGCGGGCTCGCATAAGGGGACGCTTTCGCGTTGGCACCGGAGTATATAAAGTATTACCTTAGAATTGAAATTACCGGTTGCTGATACGTTCGGCGATCCAATCGCCCACTTCAACGGTTGCTTTATCTCCGCCCAAATCTGGTGGCAGGAAATTTTCCCGCAATGAGGAACGGACCGCTTCGCGGAGCGCGTCGCCCTCAGGATTCCAGCCGAGGAAATCGAACATCATGCCAGCAGTCAAAATGGAACCGAGCGGATTGGCAATGCCCTTTCCCGCGATGTTGGGAGCTGAGCCGTGCACTGGTTCGAACAGTGACGTACGGCCGGGATGGATGTTGCCAGAAGGAGCGAGGCCCAGCCCGCCAGCGAGTTGCGCGCCCAAGTCGCTGATAATGTCACCGAACAGGTTGCAGGTGACGATGACATCGAACTGGCGAGGATCACGAACGACCTCCATTGCCAACGTATCGATATAGAGGTGCCGGGATTCAATCTCGGGGTATTCCTGACGCATTTTTTTGAATACGCGTTGCCATAGATCGTGGGCGAAGGTCATAGCATTCGATTTATCGCTCATGCAAAGCCGCTTGAGTCTGTGGGCTCGAGCGTATTCGAAGGCGTGGCGTATGATGCGGTCGACGCCTTTGCAGGAATTGACGTCCTCCTGTACGGCGATTTCGTCGGGAGTGTCCTTTTTGAAGAAGCCACCGACCCCCACGTATAGGCCTTCGGTGTTCTCGCGGAATACGATGAAGCGAACATCTTTGGCGGAACGATCGCGCAGTGGCGTCAATCGATCATGAAAAAGTTCGACCGGGCGAGCGTTGACAAAGAGGTCGAGCTTGAAACGCAGACCGAGCAGGATGTCCGCGGCGTGTTGATTGGAAGGAACGCGCGGATCGCCAAGCGCGCCAAAAAGAATGGCGTCGAATTCATTCGAGAGCATTTCCACCGCGCCAGGCGGGAGCGTAATGCCTTCACGAAGAAACTTATCGGCGCCCCAATCAAACTCCACAAATTCAATTTGTCGGCGTGCCGACCCGACAGCGGCGCGAATTGCTTTGATCGCTTCAGGCGTCACCTCCTTGCCGATGCCATCGCCTGGAATGACCGCGACTCGTGCGGAAGGGCCACCTTGACGCATTGATTTTACCGGCACGAGATTCCTCCGAAAACGCGATTTGGGAAACTACGCCAGCCGCTCTTTGCGAACGGTCAATTTTTCTATCAGATCGAGACGCGGTTCGAAGCCGATTCCTGGACCGCTTGGAACGCGAATCGTTCCCTGTTTGGATATCGTAACTTCCGGCTCGATTATATCTTCCTGCCAGTAGCGCTTGCTCGCGGTAACGTCGCCGGGCAGCGTAAAATTAGAAAGCGTCGACAGCGCAATATTGTGAGCGCGGCCAATTCCGGATTCCAGCATACCGCCGCACCATACGGGGATATTGTTCGTTTGGCAGAGGTCGTGGATGCGGCGTGCCGGAGTGAAGCCGCCTACACGGCCGAGTTTGATGTTGATGATGCGACAGGCGCCAAGCCGAATGGCGGCTATGGCTTGCTCTTCGGTGTGAATACATTCGTCGAGGCAAATGGGTGTGATCAGCCGGCTCTGTAACTCGACATGAGCGTATAAGTCATCCCATCCAAGAGGCTGCTCGATCATCATCAAGTAGAAGTCGTCGAGCCGTTTTAGAAGCGGTGCATCCGAAAGCGTGTAGGCAGAATTGGCATCCACCATTAATTTGATGGAAGGAAATTCCTGGCGCAGGCGGCGGACAGGATCAAAGTCGCAACCGGGCTTGATTTTGATTTTGATGCGCTGGTAGCCTGCCTCAAGTTCCACTTGAACCGCGCGGACAAGCTCTTCAAGTGACGCTTTAATGCCAATTGAAACGCCGCTCGAGATCTCAGTTCGCACGCCGCCGAGCAACCTGGAAAGCGGTACCGCTTTCTGTTTTGCCTCCGCGTCCCAGATGGCAGCTTCGATCCCGCCTTTGGCCATATTGTGTCCGCGTACCCACGCGAGTATTCGCCAGACATCGGCGGCCGACGCGAACTGTTTGCTCTTGAGCGATGGCCAAAGATGGTCTCGAAGAATATGCCAGGCGGTATCGGTCGTTTCCGGGCTGTAAGATGGAGCTTCGCCCGCGACACATTCGCCCCAGCCGGTTACACCATCGACGACCGCTTCGATCAAGAGGATGCGGCGAACGGTTGTGGTCTCCATGCTGGTCTGGAACGGTGCGACCAGGTTCATGTGCAGTTCGCGGAGGGTAAGTTGTTCGAGGCGCATGGGTCTAGTAGTCACTCCAAGGAGCGAGTTGGTACGCACTGCCACTTGCAGTCTTACGAACAGACAAAGCCGCGTAGTTTTTGGCGAAGGCTTCTGAAAATTCGCCGCGCACATTGGATTGCACAGCTTGAACCCGAGCCAGGTCGCCCCTAGCTAGCCAATTTTCTAATTCCGCCGGGATTTCAATCGCAAGCGCGGAAACGTCCGGCACCGGTTCCCCGTTCAACGCCGCGATCACGCGCGGCGAATCAAGATACCACTCAGCGACCAGGCGGTCGGTGGCAATGCCGTGATGGAGAGGGCTGGTGGTTAGGCCATAGAAATTAGCCAGGTAGCGGCGGGAAATTGCGCCCAGCCGATTGAGATTGAAATGCGCGTTGCGCAATTCAAGCGGATCAAAGGTCCATTCAATCAGACGGATATCCCGGCTAAGCGCTTCCTCACGTTGAAAAAGTTTGAGCATGCGACCGACGCCGCGATCGCGATAGCCGGCGCGAACTCCGGTCATGTGGGAATGCAGATAGGCTGCGCCATTCCGCAACGCCGCGATCGCGAGTGTGCAACCCACCAGAACGTTGTCATCGAATGCGCCGAGCACTTGTCCGCCGGTATGCGCGGCGACTATGAACAAGGAGACAGGCTCGACCTCCAGATCCTGCTCGCCCCAGATTTCGCGTTGCAGCGCCACGCAGGCATGAAATTCGTCGAGCGAACCGCATTGGCGGACGATGATTCCGCCAGTCATGAGCGGGCGGCCGCCTTTTTTGCTCGCGTCTTTTCTGTTCCTTTGTCAGCGCTACCGTGCGTCGGCTTCATTTGTTCGGCAGCCTTGGCCTGGTTCCATAGAGATTCCATCTCCGGACGAGGTACATCTGCCAGCGTCCGGCCGGATGAGTGTGCGAGTTTTTCCATCTCGCGAAAGCGCGCTGTAAATTTGCTGTTGGTACGCTTGAGCGCGATTTCCGGATCGACTTTCAGGAAGCGCGCCAGGTTCACCGCAGCGAAGAGCAGGTCGCCAAGTTCTTCTTCGATTCGTTTTGGGGACCGTTCGGACCGCGCTTTTCGCAATTCTCCCAGTTCTTCCTGGAGTTTTTCGATCACGCCTTCGACGTTGTCCCAATCGAAACCTATCCGTGAGGCGCGGCGAGTGAGCTGAAATCCCTGCATGACGGCGGGCAGGGTGTGAGGGATTCCGTCCAGCAGCGAAGCAGGCGCTTTTCGCGATTCGACCGACAAGGCGGCACCCGGCTGGGGCTCTTTCGCGCGACGCTCTTCGGCTTTGATTTGCTCCCAATTCTTGAGGACTTCGCCGGCGTCTTTGGCGCGTTTCTCACCGAAAACGTGGGGATGGCGGCGCACCATTTTTTGGTGGATTTCGCGAACCACATCGGCAGCAGTAAATCGCTTTCGCTCTGCCGCAATTTGCGCGTGAAAGACGACTTGCAACAGCAAGTCTCCCAATTCCTCGGCAAACTTGGTGTCGTCGGCACTCTCGAGAGCTTCCAGCACTTCGTAAGCTTCCTCGATCAGGTAAGTGCGCAGCGTTAAGTGGGTTTGCTCTACGTCCCACGGGCAGCCATTTGGCGCGCGAAGGCGGGCTTGAAGCTTGACCAGCCGTTCGAACCAGTGGCCCGCAGACTTTGCATCCGATTGAATTTTCCTGATTTTTGTGGAGTTGAGTTTTGCCAGGCGGCGGTTTTTCGTTTTTTTAGGAGGCATCGGACAGTTGAAAGTTTTCTCAAACTGCAAACTCCAAACTCTACGACGGCCAACACGAATTTTCAAGTGAACCTAGCCCTTCGAACGGCCATGGGCCTGCTTGAATTTTGATCCCATTGTCACGACCAAGAAAATTCAAACCGACCCGCTAACCTGAGCCGGTGCGGAAAACGCCACGGAAGCCACCCGTGCTAGACTGACAGGGAGAATCAGACAGAGGGCTAAACCGTGGCAGAGAAGAGACCAGAAGAATCGTCGTTCAAAGTGATTGACCGGCGTCCGTTTACAACCGACGGCGAGCTGCGCCAGGAAATCGTGGCCGAGCAGGAGCGCGAAGCACAGCAGGAAGCGAAGAAAGAAGCAATGGCACCAGCCGCTTCGCCCGCCTCAGCAGATCAGCCAAAAACGCCACCAGCCGAGGCTCCCAAGCGGTCCGCGCCATTTGAGAATTTGATTCGCATGCTAGGCAGCAACGGGGCGATGGTGTTGGGCGGTTATGCGGACCCACGTACCGGGCAGCCGGTGATCGATCCTGACGCTGCCCGTGAAATGATCGATATGCTCGACGCGCTACACGAAAAGACCAAAGGCAATCTCGCAGCCGAGGAAGATACGCTGCTACTCGATCTGCTCGGCAAGTTGAAGATGGCCTATGTGGAAGTGAATCAGGCGCTGGCCGCGCAGGCCTCGCAAGTCAACAAGGCAGCAAAAGCCAAGCGCTAGGGCGATCGCCTTACAACTGACTTATATTTTGCATATCGGAAAATGTCTGCGTCTCCATTACATCCTGCTTCGAAACAAACCGATAAATTACTGCTGACCGTGCTTGGATCCGGTACTTCAATGGGCGTGCCTACCATCGGCTGCCACTGCCCGGTTTGTGCTTCCAAGGATCCGCGCGACAACCGCATGCGGACTTCCATTTTGCTTTCGCGAAACGGCAAGAATGTGGTGATTGATACCACGCCGGATTTTCGTATGCAGGCGCTGCGCGCGGGGATCGAACACGTGGAAGCGGTACTGCTGACGCACGCTCATGCCGACCATGTGATGGGATTCGACGATTTGCGGCCGTTGACCATGAATCTGACCAGGCCCATGCCGGTGTACGGAAATCGACAAGCGTTTGAGATTGTGCGCCGCGCGTTCGCTTATGCGTTCGATGGAAAGCCGAAGTTGAGCACGGTGCCCAGCGTACTGCTCAAGGAGATTGACGGTCCTTTCGAATTGCTGGGCGTGAAAATCATACCGATCCCGCTCGAACACGGCGACATGCAGGTGCTGGGATTCCGCTTTGGCGGCAGCGCGTACCTGACTGACTTCAATGCCCTGCCCGAAACTTCCTTGCCGCTACTGCAGGATCTTGACGACTTAATTCTGGACGCCCTGCGCGATACGCCCCACCCGATGCATCAAACCGTGGGGCAAGCCTTGGCACTGCTGGAGAAAATCAAGCCGCGACGCGCCTGGTTCACACACATTGCGCACGACCTGGGGCACGCCGCGACCAACGAACGGTTGCGCAAGCGAGGGCATGCGAATGTTCAACTAGCGTACGACGGATTGAGCTTCGAGGTAGCAACGGAAACGTTCGCGACGGCGGGCAAGGATTCCGAATTTGCCGTTCCTCGTCTCGACGGCCTGGCCGTATTTACCGCCGCGGAAGAGTGGCGTGAATTCTATGCAGCGAGTGGCCGCGGAAGCGTGCTGGCAATCGGGAATTTCGATGGCATACATCTGGGGCATCAGGCCATCTTGGGCGAAGTGATCGAGCGCGCAGCGAAAACGGGCGCGGTGGCTACGGCACTGACGTTTGAGCCTGCGCCTCGAAAAGTTTTGCGTCCGGAGACAGCGCCCAAACGGCTATCCACAAACGAGCAAAGGCTGGAATGGTTTCGGGCGGTCGGAGTCCAAGCAGCGGTGGTGATGCCATTCACGCTGGAGCTATCGAAATTGAGCCCGCAGGAATTTGTGCAGAAAATTCTCGTGAGCGAGCTGCGTGTGCGGACTCTGCTGGTCGGAGAAAATTTTCGTTTCGGTCACAAGCAGGCGGGCGATACGCATTTGCTTCGCGAACTAGGCAAAGCGAACGGATTCGACGTGGTTACGATTCCGCCGATCAAAGCACACGGCGAAGTCGTGTCCAGCACGATGATCCGCCGTGAAATTGCGGAGGGCGACGTTACCCAAGCGGGGCGATTGCTGGGCCGTCCATTCGTGTTAACCGGATCGATTGTCAGCGGCACGGGAATCGGCAGCAAATTTACGTTTCCGACTCTGAACCTGCGCCCTGACCAGGAACTCCTACCGGCTAGCGGCGTTTACATCACGCGCACGCTGCTGCAAGGCGAAAGCAAGAGCCGGCGTTCCGTAACCAATATTGGAGTACGGCCAACGTTTAACGGGCATACGCTCAGCATCGAAACTCATCTGTTGGATTTCGGCGGTAACGTTACCGCGAAGCGAATCGAATTGCGCTTCTGGAAGAGGTTGCGCTCGGAGAAGAAATTTTCAGGCCCAGACGAGCTGCGCGCGCAAATCGTGAAGGATATTTCCGCCGCCAACCGCTTCTTTACACTGCTCCGCGAATTCAAGAGTTCTAGGCTATCGACTTAAGAAGCGCCATTGGCCAGGCACTCCGCGCAATAGCCGCCGACTTCGGTGCGCGAAATGGTGACCTTCATTCCGAAGTCTTTTTCGATCTGCGATTTGAGTTGTTCGTAGAGGCGGCTTTCGAACTCGCGCACTTTGCCACACTTCAAACACGCCACATGAATGTGATCGCGGGGACCGTGCGTTTCGTAGTAGTGACGATCGCCGCGAAGATGCAGCAAGTCCAATTCGTCAATCAAGCGCTCCTTTTTGAGGAGTTCGATGGTGCGGTAAACAGTGACCAGATGGACGCCAGGGTCGATGGTTTTGGCGCGTTCGAATATCTGATCCACGTCCAGGTGCTGCTCGGCATCGTCCATGACTTGAAGAATCACGCGGCGCTGACGAGTCAGGCGAATACCGCGTTCACTGAGCGCCTTGGTGAGGTGGCCGGTGGCGTCCGGAGTATTGATACGCTCGCCTGTAGAGGCGCGATGCGCTGGGGTGGCGGACATAAAACTCCTCCAAGGGAAACTCTAGCATCGGGCGAGAATTTGCCGGGCGAAGTTTACGAGTGGATCGGAAGCAGCCCGACAACGTCATTGTACATGACGTAGGCAAACAGCAACAAAAGGAACACAAAGCCGACTTGAACGAAGCGCTCTTTTACGGCCATGCTGAAGTCGCGGCGCATCAAACCTTCGATACTGAGCAAAAGAATCTGGCCGCCATCCAGAATCGGGATCGGCAGGAGGTTCAGAATGCCAAGATTCACGCTGATGAAGGCCATCAGCACCACCACCTGGGAAGGCCCGTGGTGGACGGCATCACCGGATACTTGGGCAATACCAACCACGCTTTGCAGCTGCTTCACGGAAGCGCGGCCGCTAAAGAGCCTCCCGACGACGTCCAGGGTCTGCGTAAAAAAATCTCCAGTCCGGCGAAAAGCGTACTCGGTGGATTCCCGCAGCGACGTTCGCTGATAGTAGATGTCATCCTGATTTACGACACCGATTTGCCAGTTGTTCTCGCTGCTCTCCGAGAGTCCTTTTTTCGGAGTCACGCTGATATTCAACTGTTTGCCGTCGCGGCCAACCTTCAAAGCCACCGGCTGGCCCTTAGACTGGTGAACCACGTCCACGAATTCGCCCCAATAGCTGATCGGCCTGCCATTCGCTTCCAGGATGCGATCGTCGGATCGTAATCCAGCATGTTTCGCGGGTGTTCGCGGGCTCACATTGTCGATGACCGGTGGAAACGGTACGAAGCCGAAAACGGCGCCCAGCGAAGATGGATCCTTCAGGGACGTTTGCACCGTTCGCGTGACACCTTTGTTTTCGACCGTGAGAGTAAGCGGTGAGCCAGGCGGCAAACGATCCAGGTACGCCAGCCCGCTTTCCCAAGTGGGATTTTTCAAGCCATTCAGCTCAATTACGCGATCGCCAACTTGCAGAGGACTCGGTTTGGCCAGTGTTGTCGACAAATAGCTGACCTGCAGAGGCTGTTTGAGGATTCTGGATTGCGGCAAACCCACCGCGCCGTAAAAAACACCTAATAAGAGCAACGGAAAAATAAAATTGACCAATGGACCGCCAAACGCGATCAATGCGCGCTGCCAGCGCGGCTTGCTCATCAACTCATCGGCGGCACCAGTGGGGGCGACATCGTTGGAATCAACGTCAGAAAGGTCCTGGCCAGCCATGCGCACGTAGCCGCCCAGGGGCAGCGCGCTGATGCGCCAGTCGGTGGCTCCGCGCTTCCATCCAAACAGCCGTGGCCCGAAACCAATGGAGAAGACGTCAACGCGCACTTTGCACATGCGCGCCACGATAAAGTGTCCCCATTCGTGAACTAGAATGATGATGCCCAGAACGAGCGCGACGCCGATCGCAATGTCTAATGCCATGGTGCAGCCAACCAGCCTTTCAACTCCGCGTTTATAAATCCCGAAACTCCGTCAACTGTGAGAGCGTTCCATGCTGCTCTTAATTTACCGAAACCGTCATCGCCTTCGCTGCCAGTCGTGTTACTTCTTCCTTGGCTATTCGACGGGCTTCCCCATCCGCAGCAAGCACATCGTCCATCTTCTCAATGCGGATTCGCGGAGTGCGGGACAATACGGCTTCCACGATTTCCGGAATGCCCAGGAACCGGATCTTGCGCTCGAGAAACGCCGCCACCGCAACCTCATCGGCTGCATTTAACGCGCACGGCCACGCGCCACCCTTTTTCATCGCTTCTCGGGCCAGTCGAAGGCAGGGATAACGCCGCGCGGAAACTTTGTCGAACTCCAGTCGCTTCAGTTTGGCCCAGTCCAGGTCTACTTGATTAGATGCCACTCGTTCTGGATAGGTTAACGCATATTGGATGGGCATGCGCATATCTGTTGCGCCAAGTTGCGCAAGGATCGAGCCGTCCACAAATTCCACCATGGAATGAATCGTGGATTGCGGATGAACCACCACATCCACTTGCGCCGGTTTCATATCAAACAGCCAGCGCGCTTCGATAATTTCGAAGCCCTTGTTCATCATGGTCGCCGAATCAACGGTGATACGGTTTCCCATTTTCCAATTAGGATGCGCTAGCGCCTGCTCGACGCTGACATTTTCCAACTCTTTGATCGGTGTCTTGCGGAACGGCCCGCCCGAAGCGGTAAGCACCAGTCGGCGAACTTCGGAATGGGTACCACCGCGCAGGCATTGGTGAACCGCGTTGTGTTCGCTGTCCACCGGCAAGAGTTCCTTCCCGGCTTTGCGCGCGGCAGCCATCACCAATTCGCCCGCAGCAACCAGTACTTCCTTGTTGGAAAGCGCGATAGTTTTGCCCAGTTTTACGGCTTCGTAGGTCGCCGAAAGCCCGACAACACCAACAGCAGCGGAAACAACAATCTCTGCGGCACCGTGCGTGCCGACGGCAAGCATGCCTTCCGCGCTGTGCTGGATTTCTGGAAGCTTGGCAATTCCCTTTTCGCGCAGACGCGCGGCGAGTCGGTCCGCTGTCTCGGCGTCCGCAACAGAGACAAGCTCCGGCCCGTAGCGCTCGATCTGGCTCGCCAGCTCATCCAAATTATTCCCCGCAGCCAAGGCGACGACTCCAAACCGTGGCGCAAGGGCATCCACCACGGAAAGGCACTGGCGGCCGATGGAGCCGGTCGAACCAAGAATGGCAAGCTGCTTCACGAGTCTGAAATTCCTTCTGCGAGAACACTGAGGTGGAAACCCAGCGGAGTTACCCCTATGAAGATGCACCCGGCGAGTAAATCCATATCCAATAATACCAGACAACGGGTATGGCCAGGATGAGGGCATCGATACGGTCAAGGATGCCTCCATGACCCGGCAGCATCGCCCCGGAGTCCTTCACTCCGGCGCTGCGCTTGTAGGCGGATTCGAGCAGATCGCCAACCTGGCCAGCGATGTTGCAGGCTGCTGCCATTCCCATTACTTGCAACACCGAGAGGTTGAACGTTGCGAGTCGCTTAAAAACAAGCGCAACAAGAACGGACCCGAGAAAGCTCGCTACTGCTCCCTCCCAAGTTTTGTTTGGACTTAAATGCGGAGCGAAAGAATGCCTGCCGACAGTCCGGCCAACAAAATAAGCAGCCGTATCACCAATCCAAGTGACGACCAGCGCGAACAGTAGCAAATACGGACCTACCAATGAAATTCCGTGCAGCCGCACTGCCAGCGTCAGCGGAAGAGCGACCAACAACAGGCCGCTCGAACTTATCCCGGCCGCCGGCAAAGCTTCCACTAGAGGCCGTCGAGTGGCCAGCGTCAGAATCGCCAGCCCAATCAGAAAAATGAAGAAAACGTCCGCTGCAGTGGGGGTGGACACACCAAAGCGGCCAACCTCCCGGTGCAGCGTCAGACCATTTCCTAAAGAATGCGCTTCATCCATCGACGCCAGAAATTGCACGAAGACCAGCAGTACCGCACAGCTGGCGGTCCAGAAACGGTAAGCGCGATGACCGATCGCATCGCCCAGAGCAAAAAATTCAAAGAGGGCCAGTAAAACGACCAGCGTGACGGCTATGGCCATCCATCTGGTCGGCGCTTTCAGCGTCAGCAAGACCACCAGCGGTATCAGAACAGCGGCAGTCGCAACGCGTTTCCAAGTCATCGAGCGTTATGCCTCGGCTATGAGTACAGCGGATGAACGAATCATCATACGGGGAAAGATGGAATAGAAGAAAAGGAAATCGCGGTTATCGAGAGGACCTGCTGGTGTGCGAGGCGCGAGGCTCGTGCTCTTCACTTTCGCCAATGCCGCCATAGCGGCGATCGCGTTTCTGAAATTCGACGAAGGATTCCAGCAAGCGCGCACGGTTGAAATCAGGCCACAGCGTTTCCGTGACGAAGATTTCCGCGTAGGCAATCTGCCACAACAGGAAGTTGCTGACGCGCATTTCGCCGCTGGTACGAATCAAAAGGTCCGGATCGGGCAGGCCGGTTGTATAAAGCTGGCGCTCCAAATCTTGTTCCGTTAACTTTTGCGAACCGCCCGATGCGGCACGCTGCGCCAGAAGCACGTTAGCGGCATCCACAATTTCCGCTCGTCCGCCATAATTCAGCGCGATGCATAGCACCATTCCGGTATTTCCTGCGGTCGCTTCGACCGCCTCCCGCGTATCGCGTTGTACGGCGGATGGCAATTCATCGGCCCGGCCCAGGAAGCGCATGCGAATATTGTTTTTTTGGATGAGCGGCATTTCCTGGCGAAGATACTCGCGCAGCAACTGCATCAGAAAATCGATTTCGGCTTTGGGACGACGCCAGTTCTCCACGGAAAATGCGTAAAGTGTCAGCGCTTCAATCTTAAGCCTGGAGCAGGTCTCGATGGTGACTCTCGCTGTTTCAGTGCCTTTACGATGCCCGGCAATCCGCGGCAGATGGCGACGCTGCGCCCAGCGGCCATTGCCATCCATGATCACCGCCACGTGTCGAGGTAGCTCTGCCAGGTGAAGTTTCTCCAGCAGAAAAGCCTCTTCGGCGGTTATTGCGCCAAGGGGGTGAGAAGACGCTACATGCAATGTCTTCGAGGAAGTGGGGTCGATCACGGACGTAGAGTCGCGCTCTCCTTTACCGCACAAAGTTAACACGGCTTTCGCCGGGCCTGCAACGGTTATCGACGGAGTTTCCGAAACGATAACGCCGGCCATGGTACTCAGGAGACGGGATGTCCCATCAATTCGCGTACCGACGAGTACGCGACCACCAGCGTGAGGATGATCACTGCGACCGTCGAAATCCATGCCACCCAGTTGAATCCTTTGGGATTAGTCCGGTCGCCCATCAAATCCCGGCGGTTGACCAGAATCAAGACGAAAATCATGACTACCGGTAACAGGAATCCGTTCAGTACCTGTGACCACAGCAGGATCGTATTGGCAAATCTGCCCAGGAAAAGTACAAAAAGCGCGCCCAGCACAATTAACGCGGTATAGAGACTATAAAATATCTTGGCTTCCCCAAATTTTCGATCGATTCCCGATTCGAATCCCAGCGCTTCGCAGATCACGTAGGAAGTCGACAGTGGCAGAATCGACGCGGCAAACAGAGAAGCGTTCAGCAGTCCCAGCGCAAAAAGGGCGCTGGCCCACCTTCCAGCCAGCGGCCGGAGTGCCTGCGCCGCCGTTCCAGCGCTATCAATATCGTGTACTCCGTGGACGTAGAGGGTGGAAGCGGTACACACGATGATAAAAAAAACGATGACCATGCAACTGATGCTGCCCACCAGTACGTCGTTGCGCGTGGTGGCATATTGGCGCGGGCCGACTCGCTTTTCCACCACCGCCGCCTGCAAATAAAAATGTTGCCAAGGCGCGATCGTGGTGCCGAGCAACGCCGCCAGGATGATCGCGTAACTGGCATTAAACGGTGGCACTTCCACGAAAGTTCTGACCGATGGGACCAGATGCATCAATTGGGGTGGCAGAAGATGCAGCAATGCGATCAGCCATTCGGGCTTGGCGAGAAAGGCGGACACCACGTACGACAGATACACCACGCAAATACTGAGAAAAATTCTTTCCACCACTTTGGCGGTGCCAGCCACGACGATCGCCCAAACCAACATCGCCGCCAGCGGCACCGCGATAAACCGGCTGACTCCAAACGTTTCGCTGGCCCAGAAAACGCCGGTGAACTCGGCCATTACGTTGCCTAGATTTACGATCAGCACCACGGCCATCAGAAAAAATGTTACACGGAAGCCGAATTCCTCGCGGATCAGGTCGGAAAGGCCTTTGCCCGTCACCGCACCCATACGCGAACACATTTCCAATGAAACGTAGAGCACGATGGTCATGGGGATCAGCGACCACAGCACCATGTTTCCGTACTTGGCTCCTGCCTGCGCGTAGGTGTAAATCCCGCCAGCATCGTTATCCACATTGGACACGATCAATCCCGGTCCCACCACAGCAAGAAATAGTGCGATCCGGTGACGATACGGACGTATTACAGCCATTACGCGGCCCGCGCGTTCGCTCCAACCGGCCCACTGCGCTGCAATGGTTTCCCGATTCCACATGTCGGTCAGTTTCTTTCTTGCCTTATTTCAGAAGTCTCGACACCACATCATCCACCGTGATGGCGCCAACCGGACGCTTGTCCTCGTCCACCACCGTCAACATCCTTAGGTTGTACTTGTCGAAAATCTCGAAGACTTCCTTTTCGCTGGCGTCCGGCGGAAGCGAAAGCAGCGGTTCGATTTTCAGGCTGCCAAGCGTCTGCTCCGGCTCGGCCAATAACAGCCTGGCGACCGGCACCGTGCCTGAAAATTGCGCGGCACGATCGAGCAGCACGATAGTGTCCAGCTGATCTAGATTCAAATCCTGCTCGCGCATCCAGTTGAGAACTTCTTCCCGCGTTGAGCCTTCGCCTACAAACACAAATTCCGAATTCATCATTCCGCCGGCCGTCGAAGGATCGAATTCCAGCAACTCACGCACCTCGGCCGCTTCATGCCCGGGCATCTCTTCCAGCAACTCTTCCGAAGTTTCCCTCGGCAAATCAGCCAGCAAGTCCGCTGCTGCGTCGGGAGCCATTTCCTCCAGAATGTCCGCGGCTTTTTCCGGGTCGAGTTTTTCCACAATTTGCGAAGTGAGCCGTGCATCGAGCTCGGCTAATACTTCCGCCGCGGTCTCTTCGTCCAGCGACGCGATAATTCCCTGCCTCTCGGCGGCAGAAAGATCCTCCACGATGTCGGCCAGGTCCGCCGGATGCAGGTCTTCCAGCTTTTCGTGAGTGATGCGCAGCTTCACCCTGCGCAGCGGGTCGGATTCCACCAGATTGACGAACTCCCACCGGATCGATCGCGGCGGAAACTGCCCCTGCATTCTGCGAATGAATTTCTGCGGAGCGATTCCCTGGAACAAGCGCCGCACCGCTCCGGGAAGCCCCACATCCACTTGCGTCACTCGCAGCTCAATCGAACCGTTGGTGCGTTGCTCGGCCAAGTCTACGTCGTTGACGCGCACCACTTTCCGTCCGCTGGTATCAATAATCTGTTGGTCCAATAGGTCTTTCTGTACCGCCAGCCACGCTTCATTCGGTTCATAGGGCTCGAGCAACCGCTCGTTTACATTGAGGCGCACAGTACCCGGCGCCACCGACGCTACCTGGTCGTGCCGCGCCACCAGTGGTTGGAAGCTGCCGCGCGACAACAAATAATGTGCAATGCGGTTTGGCTGATCCGCCGGCTCGATAAAAAATTCGCGAATTTTACCCACATAATTTCCCTGAGCGTCAAAAGTCTTCGCTCCCATCAATTCCGTCGCGTAAAGCATCGCCAGCTCCGTTCCGCGGGCGCAAAAAAAACCCGCATGCCGGAATCGTTCGGCTGCGGGCACAATAACCGCCAAAAAGTCTGCCCTAGCCGCCGATGAACTCCTCCAAGCCTGTCTCTCGGGCGAACCCCGCGCCTTCGCGGCAGGACTCGCTCAAAATCTGCCCTGCTTCGTACCCCGATTCGAACTGCAATCCTCGACGCACCGGGCCAGGTTCGGGTTCCTTGGGAGAATTCATCGAAAAAATTGACTCCGAGCGTAGTGATAATCTGCCCAGCGATGTAAGTCAAGGACAGAATCGCATTTAAAGGTTTATTTCAGCGTTTTTAACAACAAAGGAGGTCAACGACGAAGAGAGGTCACCTCTTCTTGCCAGATTCGAACAGCATGTTCCCAGGCGAAACGCCCTTCCTTCTGCAGTCTTCTGCGTACAGCTCGAGATAGTTCTTCACCAGATAATCCTTTCGCGAATAGCCGAGCGCTTCGGCTGCCTTGTCAATCGCATCTGGCGGTCCTTCCAGCTCCAAAAACGCTCCGACAGGAGTCTCATCCAACTCTAGCAGTAAGTCCTTAGCCCAACGGGCCGCCGCGCCTAGCTTCCACGTCGTCCGGTATTTCTCGTAAGAAAACCAGCCTCGCAACCCTAATCCTTCAAAAATCTTGCTCAGCATGGTGGAGTCGGCGACTTCGACCTCGGTTTCTTCCCGCACCTTGAATCTTTCGCCGCCATCGCTTACACCGCGTAGCGCAGGCTGCTTAAACGTGAGTACCACCCGTGTCCCGCCGGCTTTCTTGCCCTTCCCTGGCGATGTCTCCGTTCGAATTCGCAGCAACTGCCCGTGTTTTGCCAGCCCGCCATCCGGAGTATCGAAAATCACGTTCAGCTCGTGCGTCCTGCCGGTTCCCGCGCCCACGACCTTTCCGTTAAGCTTTTTCACCTTTCGTTCGAATCTTTTAATGTCGCGCACTGGCAACTTGATTTCGGTTTCCTTCGGCATTATTTCCTTTCTAATTCCAATTCTTGTCTGTCTCCCGCTTTTGCGCGTGCCCGACTTCCGCTAGTATAACCACTTCGCATAAATTTTCCGGCGGCGAACCGGCCGCAGCTTCAGGCGAATTTTGAAAAATGGAACCGGAAATCAAACAAGAGTCTATAGTTACGACAAGCCTTGCTGAAGGCATGGCCGCCGAGGCTGCTCCGCACCCGCCCATCGCCAGTCGTAAACCGGTCGAGCATCGCCTTCACGGCGATCTCCGCGTAGATGACTACGCTTGGCTTCGCGACAAAGAGAATGCCGACGTGATCCATCACCTCGAAGCCGAAAATGCCTACACCGAAGCAATCCTGAAGCCCACCAAACCATTTCAAGAAGCTCTCTATCAGGAAATGCTTTCGCGTATTCAACAGACGGACCTTAGCGTTCCCTACCAGCTCCGAGGTTATCTCTATTTCACGAAGACATTCGAGGGCCAGCAGTACCCGCTTTACTACCGCCGTTTGGCCGGCCAAGACACCGCTTCCGAGGAACTCCTGCTCGATCTCAACGCATTGGCGCAAGGTCACAGCTTTCTCGGCCTGGGAGTGTTCGAAGTAAGCGACAGCAATCGGTTCCTCGCCTATTCCACCGATACCACGGGCTTTCGCCAGTATGTTCTACAAATCAGAGATCTGCGAACGGGTGAACTTCTACCCTTCCGCGCCGAACGTATCACCAGCGCCGCATGGGCCAGCGACAACCGGCATCTCTTCTATGTCGTCGAGGATCCGGTTACCAAGCGCTCTCACCGCCTCTATCGCCACGCCCTCTCCGATCCTTCACCTGAAACTGATGTGCTGCTCTATGAAGAATCCGACGAGCGCTTCCGCATGGACATTCAACGCACCCGCAGCGGAGCTTTCCTCCTCCTGGTGATCAACAGCCACACCACCAGCGAAGTCCGCTTCCTGTCTGCTTCCGACCCGCTTGGCGAATTCCAACTCGTCGCTGCGCGCGAAGACAACCACGAATACTACGTCGACCACCATCCCAATCTCGGCCTTGGCCCAGCTCTGTTGCATACTTCGGGATTGTTTCTAGTCCGAACGAACTCGGGCGGTCGGACCTTTCGTCTCGCAATCACCCTCGCAGCGAGCCCGGATCGTTCGAACTGGATCGAACTCATCCCCAATCGCCTAGACGTCATGGTTTCAGCCGTCGACGCGTTCCGCTCGCACCTCGTCCTCTTCGAACGCGAAAACGGCCTGCCATTTCTTCGGATTCTTCCCCTTGCCCAATCGAACTATGGACCGATATCCGATCTTCTTGGCAGCTCCTACCGTATCCCCTTCACTGAATCCGCCTACAATGCGGCTCCCAGTGCCAATCCAGAATTCGACCAATCCCACTTCCGCTACAACTATGAATCCTTCGTCACTCCGCGGTCCGTTTTTGACTTTGACGTCGCTTCGCGGACGTCAACTCTGCGCAAACAACAGCCCGTTCTCGGCGGTTACGACCCACAGCGCTACACCAGCGAGCGCCTGCAGGCCGTAGCTTCCGACGGCACCCGCATTCCAATTTCAGTCGTCTATCGAAAAGATACGCTCCGCGATGGCACGGCCCCGCTTCTACTCTATGGTTACGGCAGCTACGGCATTTCCATGCCGGTCAATTTCAATTCGAATCGTCTGAGCCTGCTGGATCGCGGCGTGATCTTCGCCATCGCGCACATTCGTGGCGGCGGCGAACTCGGCAAACCCTGGCATGACGCCGGCCGCATGCACAATAAGCTCAACTCGTTCACCGATTTCATCGCGTCGGCTGAACATCTGATCGCCGCTCACTTTACCACTGGCAAGAAGTTGATCATTGAAGGCGGCAGTGCAGGTGGGCTGCTAATGGGCGCCGTCACCAACATGCGTCCTGAACTTTTTCGCGCCGTAATCAGCCATGTTCCCTTCGTCGACGTTCTAAATACCATGCTCGATGCTTCTCTGCCGCTCACTGTTGGCGAATACGAAGAATGGGGCAATCCACAAATCGCTGAAGATTATTTCTGCATGAAAACCTATTGCCCCTACACCAACCTGCAACGCAAAGCTTTCCCTGCAATGCTGCTCAAGACCGGATTGAACGACAGCCAGGTCATGTATTGGGAACCCGCAAAATACGTTGCCAAGCTCCGCGCGCTGAAAACCGATTCGAACCCGCTGCTACTCAAAGTAAATATGGGCGCAGGGCATGGCGGCGCTTCCGGCCGTTACGACTATCTCCGCGAAATCGCTCTCGACTACGCTTTCCTCCTCTCCCAACTAGGCATCCAATCATGAGTGCTGCCATCCTGTCATTCCGAGCGCAGCGATCGATCCACCCGCTCACCTCGCACACCAAACGCCAAACGTCCAACGGCGCCGGCCTCGTGTTTACTTTCAACTCGCAAGTTTGGGCTGTTAACTTCCTCCCATGACCGACCCCACTACGCCTCTCATGCAGCAGTACCAGTCGATCAAATCGCGTTACCCGCACGCGCTGCTGCTTTTCCGCCTCGGCGACTTCTACGAACTTTTCTACGAAGACGCACTTCTCGCCTCGCGAGAACTGCAAATCACCCTGACCTCGCGCAATCGCGAAAAGGGCCAGCCCATCCCCATGTGTGGAGTGCCCTATCATTCCGCCGACGGCTACATCGCCCGCCTCATTCGCTCTGGCTTCAAAGTGGCCATCTGTGACCAGATGGAGCAGCCCGGCCCTGGCAAAAAACTTGTCCGCCGCCAAGTCGTCCGCGTCATCACTCCCGGAACCGCGACCGATGGCTCGGTTCTCGACGCCAAGGAAAATAATTTTCTCGCATCGGTCTTTCAAGACACGGCCGTCGGCATCATTGGCCTGGCCTTTGTAGATCTCTCTACCGGCGAATTTCAGTGTACGGAATTTTCCGGTCCGCTTTCGGAAGACGCTCTGCGCGACGAACTGCAGCTTCTCCACCCGCGCGAAACTCTTCTCCCGCGTCCCTCGCAGCTTTTCGAAACCGCCAAGACTTCTCTCCTTGACGGCACAGGCGGAGTCGAAAGCCGCATCGACGAATGGGCTTTTCAGTACGACTATTCACGGCGCGTCGTAATAGAACAATTTGGTGTCGCCGAGCTTACGGGTTTCGGCCTCGACGGCCATCCGCAGGCCCTGGCGGCCGCGGGCGCTATCGTTCACTATCTGCGCGAAAATGCAGCCAAAGGAGTCGATGGCACAAATGGCAACAAACATTCGGTCGCAGGCGCATCGGTCGCCCACGATGAGTCTTCGCTCGCCGCTTGCCATTCGCCACTCGCCACTTCATCCGTTGACGCTCTCCGCCATCTCGACCGGGTCCGATATTACGAACAGCATGACGCGCTGGTTCTCGATCCGGTCTCGGTACGCAACCTTGAACTGCTTGCCCCGATTTTTTCGGATGACTCCGGCAAGAACGCTCCCACCACCTTGGTTGCGGCTCTCGACGTCACCGTCACGGGAATGGGCGCGCGCCTTCTTCGTTCCTGGATTCTCCGCCCGCTGATCAACCGCACCGCCATCGAAGAACGGCTCGATGCCGTCGGCCATTTCGTGCAGCAAACCGTGGTCCGTAGCGAAATCCGCAAAGAGCTGCACGGCATTCAGGATCTCGAACGGCTCACCAGCCGAATCACTCTCGGGCAGGCAGGCCCCCGTGAACTGGTAGCTTTGCGCAAGTCGCTGGCGCAGCTTCCCGTCCTGCGCAATTTCGTTACTCCAGCTCCCGCCGGTGGCAGCGTTCTGCTTCGCCGCCTGCACTGCGAAATCGACGAACTCACCGATGTACGCGAAACCCTCGAGCGCGGCATCGCCGACGAACCCCCCGCTCTGGCCACCGATCCAGGCATGATTCGCGCTGGTTTCCACGCAGAGCTCGACGAAATCCGCAACCTCAGCCAGCACAGCAAGCAGATCATCGCTTCCATGGAGGAGCGCGAGCGTAAACGCACCGGCATCGGCTCGCTGAAAATTCGTTTCAACCAGGTATTCGGCTATTACATCGAAATTTCTCGCGCCAATTTTCATCTCGCGCCGAATGATTACGAACGCAAGCAAACGCTGGTCAATGCCGAACGCTTCACTTCTCCCGAACTGAAAGACCACGAACGAAAAGTTCTCGCTGCTGATGAACGCATCCTGGAGATCGAACGCCAGCTCTTCGTCGAAATTCGTTCCAGCATCGCTGCGAAGGCCGCTCGCCTTCGCCGCACCGCTGGTGCGGTTGCGCTGCTCGATGTTCTTACATCGCTAGCAAAACTGGCCGCCGACCGCGGCTACATCCGCCCGGAATTCAATGACGCAGGGGAACTTCTGATTGTCGCTGGCCGCCACCCGGTCATCGAAGAACTTCTTCGCGAAAAAGGCGAGCGCTTCGTTCCCAACGATTTATATTTCGAACCGCGCCGCCAGCAACTTCTCCTGATCACCGGACCCAACATGGGCGGCAAATCCACCTATCTGCGGCAAACCGCTCTGATCATTTTGATGGCGCAAATCGGTTCGTTCGTTCCCGCTCGCCAAGCGAAACTTCCTCTCACCGACCGTATCTTCACTCGCATTGGCGCCAGCGACAATCTCGCGCGCGGCCGTTCCACTTTCCTCGTCGAAATGAGCGAAGTCGCCAGCATTCTCACCCACGCCACCCCGGCCAGTCTCGTCCTGCTCGACGAAGTCGGTCGAGGCACCGCCACTTTTGACGGTCTCTCCATCGCTTGGGCTGTCGTCGAACATCTGCAAAAGCACACTCGCGCCCGCACTCTATTCGCCACCCATTACCACGAATTAACCGAACTCGCTGATCTTTTGCCCAGCGTTAAAAACGTCCATGTCTCGGTAAAAGAAACTCCCAACGAAATTGTATTCCTGCGCCATGTCGAACCCGGCAGCGCCAGCAAATCCTACGGCATAGAAGTTGCCCGCTTGGCCGGCCTCCCTCGTACCGTCATCGAACGCGCGCGCGAAGTCCTCAAGAAACACGAGCAAAGTGAACACGAACTCAGCGAACGCCTCACTCCCGGCGCTTCTGGTTCCGCGCCAGGCGCCTCTCCCAACGGGCAGGAAGTCCTTTTCACTCCCATCGACCGCGAAGTCCTCGAAAAACTCCGCTCCCTCGATCTCGACGACTTAAAACCGATCGACGCCCTAAATCTCCTAGCCGCCCTGAAAAAACAAATCTCCTAGCTTGAGCTTTTCCGCACTCGTAGCGGCCGGCTTCCGAGAGGGAGTCTCTCATGACACGGCGAAACCCAACCGCTACGTCGCACATCCTGTCTCGTCATTCCGGGCGCAGGGCGTTACCTCTTAGCGCGTTCCTTCCTCTTCTACTCTGTGTCCTCTGTACACTCTGTGTTAAAAAATTCCTGTCACCCTTTCATGGTCAAAAAGTCCATGCTAGTCCTAGGCATGATGTCCGGCACTTCCGCCGACGGCATCGACTCCGCGCTGGTCAAAATCTCCGGCGTGCCGCCGAACCTAAAAACAAAATTCCTCGGCCACGCAAATCACAATTTCTCGCCAGCCCTCCGCAAAGAAATTCTCCGCGTAGCTGAGCAAAATCCCCTCACTCCCCACGAATTCAGCCAGCTCCACGCCCGCCTCGGCCACATCTACGCCGAAGCCGCGCTAGCCGCCTGCAAAAAATTCCGCATCTCATCGCAAAAAATCGACCTGATCGGCAACCACGGCCAAACCATCTTCCATCAGGGCCAGCCAACAAATTTTCTCGGCAAGCCGACCGCCTCTACTCTCCAGCTCGGCGACGGCTCCATCATCGCCAACCTCACCGGTATCACGACCGTGTCCGACTTCCGCCCCGCTGACATCGCGCTCGGTGGACAAGGAGCGCCGCTCGTTCCGTTCGCTGACTACGTTCTCTACCGCCACCCAAAACTGGGCCGCATCTCCCTCAATATCGGTGGCATCGCCAACATCACCGTTATTCCCGCCAACGCCAAACCCTCCGACGTCTTCGCCTTCGATACCGGCCCCGGCAACATGCTCATCGACGCCTTGGTCCAACACTTCACCCACGGCCGTCAGAGATACGACAAAGATGCCACGATCGCAAAAAGCGGACGCACCAATCGAGCCCTAATCAAGCGCCTTCTGCAAGACCCATACCTGAAGCTGAAGCCGCCGAAATCTACCGGCCGCGAATATTTCGGCGCAAGTTATGTCAAAAAACTGCTGACCCTCGGCCGCCAGTGCAACTCTAAACCAAGCGATCTCATCCATGCGGTCACAGAATTCACCGCAGCATCCGTGTTCGACGCTCTTCACCGTTTCGTTTTCCCGAAACACAAGATCAACGAAATCATCATCTCAGGCGGCGGTGCACAAAACCCACTGATCATGGACGCGCTGGCTCGGTTCACGCTGTTCGGTATAGATCCGCGCGAATACTATTCGCTAAATTTCCCAAAAGTTTTCACGCTGGAAATGTACGAAGGAAACGGGTCTGCTGCTACTTCGCGCCGACCAGAAATGCAAGTGCCCGAACACAACTTTCTCTCCTTCTTACCATCCACTGGCTTTGGCATCCCCACCGATGCCAAAGAGGCCCTGGCCTTCGCTATCCTCGCTTACGAAACTTTCCATCGGCGCCCGTCAAATCTGCCGTCCGCTACCGGCGCACGCGGCCCAGCCATCCTGGGAAAAATCTCCTATGCCCCTCCGAGCTGACAATTTATCGCCGCACCGCCGTCTCGTCGTCGTTCCGAGCGAATCGGGGCCGCCGACGAGCCAGGTTTTGACTCGTTGGGGTGGGGGAGCGAGAAATCTGCTTTTTCTTCTGATTGCTTCGTTGCTTCTTTGCTTCCTCTCTTCTTGCTCTCGCCCCACAAAATTCAACCCCTCCTCGCTCACCTTCCTCATCGAAACCAATCCCGTCAATCTTGACCCCCGCTTCGCCACCGATGGCCAGTCTCAACGCCTCGACGGCCTCATCTTCTCCGGCCTTCTGGCCCGCGACGCGCAAATGAATCTCCACGGCGACCTCGCCGAATCCTGGCAGACTCCCGACCCGCTCACTTACGTTTTCCACCTCAAGCCCAACATAAAATTCCACGATGGCCGGCCGCTCACCTCCGCTGACGTGAAATCCACTTTCGACTTCATTCTCAATTCCGCCAACAAATCACCCAAGCGCGGCGGCTTCCGCATGATCGACAAGATCGAGACACCCGACGCACTCACCGTTGTCTTTCATCTCAAGGAGTCCTACGCATCCTTCCTCTGGAATCTGATCCCCTCCGCCGCGGGCATCGTCCCCGCCAATGCCGCCGCCGATTTTTTCCGCCATCCCAACGGCACCGGTCCTTTCCGGTTCGTCAGCCAATCCCAGGATGACGAGGTAATCCTCTCCCGCAACGAAAATTATTTCGGCTTAAGCGCCGCCCCAACATCCATCCACTTCCGCATCGTTCCCGATGCCGTCGTCCGGGCGTTGGAACTTCGCAAAGGCTCCGCCGACCTCGAAATGAGTTCTCTTTCGCCCGATCTGATTCCCGTCCTCATCAAACAACCCACGCTAGCGCTCACCGAGCGCCCCGGCACAAACTTCGCTTACCTTGGCATCAATCTTCAGGATTCTCTGCTTGCCAAACTCGAAGTCCGCGAAGCTTTGGCCTACGCCACCGATCGCGACGCCCTGGTAAAATACCTTCTCCACGGCCAGGCCCGCGTGGCCGGCGGCATCCTTCCTCCGAACCATTGGGCCTATGAACCGAACGTCACGCAATATCCGGCCGATACCGCTCGCGCCGAAAAAATTCTCGATCAAGCGGGCTATCCACGCTCGGCAAACGGCGTCCGCTTTCATCTCACGCTGAAAACTTCCACCGAAGAGCAAGCCCGCGTCATCGGAGCGGCGCTGCAAGAACAATGGCGCAAAGCTGGCATCGAACTTGAGCTTCGCCCGCTCGAACTCGCCACCCTTTTATCCGACTCGATTCGGGGAAATTTCCAGCTCACCTTCCTCCGCTGGGTCGGCGCCAACAACGATCCCGATGTTTTCGAATTTGTGTTTTCTTCCAGGCGTTTCCCGCCTGACGGCGCCAATCGCGGACACTACCGCAACCCGCGAGTCGACGCGCTAACCGATCAAATTCGAGTGGAAATGAATCGGGAAAAAAGGAAAGTGCTTTGCAGCGAAGTACAAAAAATCTTGGCTGATGACTTGCCCTACATCCCCATGTGGTTCACCGATGTAGTCTCAGTCCATCGCCGCGAACTCGGCGAACTGCAACTCTCCCCCACAGGTGATTACGATTTTCTCACCACCCTGAATCCTTCGCGCTTGCAAACTTCCGCGAAAAAAGATCATTAATCGGGCGAATAGAAATCCGGCGAAAAGAGTTTTGTCATCCTGAAGCGATCCGATAAGGACTGTTGAAGGATCTCAAACGCAAGCAGCCGTCATGAACCCAACCGCCCCGGCAAAATTTCAGTGCTCTTTTACTTTCAACCTTCTGCTTTAACTTTGTATCTCTTGCTGTCTACTGAAGCGCCACCTCAATCTGCTTCGTGCTGATCGCCCCTTCGCGCAGCACCTTCCATTGATCGTTGTGCAACTCTACAATCGTCGATGGCGTGGCGGACTTCGTTTCTCCCGCGTCCAGAATTAACCCCAGCCGGTCGCCGATTTGTCCAAAAACCTGCTGCGCGTCTGAACAGGATTCCGCCCCGGAAAGATTTGCGCTAGTCCCGGTGAGTGGACCATCAAACTCCTCAATCAATCGCGCTACCACTTCGCTGCGCGGCCAACGCAGTGCGATCCGTCCGGTGTTCGCAGTCACCTTCAGCGGCAGCCGGTGCGACGCGTCCACCACCAGCGTTAACGCGCCCGGCCAGAACTCTTCCGCGAGCCGCAAAAAATTTCTCGGCACTTCCCGCGCCAGCAGCATCGCCTGATCTAGCGAATTCACCAGAATTGGCAGGGCTCGCTCATCCGGGCGCCCCTTCACGCGGTAAATTTCTTCCACCGCCGATAAGTTGAACGGATCCGCCGCCAGCCCATACACGGTATCCGTCGGAATCGCTACCACTTCCCCATGAAGCAGCCGTTCCGCTGCATACCGCAATACATCGGCTGAAGGCGACTGCGCGCTTATCCGCAGGATTTCCGCCGGCAATTCGCGGCCTCTCGCGGAGTCTTCCTTTCGCCGCAGCGCTCCGCGCTCACTGCCTTTCTGCGCGCGACGCTACCACAGCCTTAGTGACCGCGCAATAACTCATCCTTCCAGCGCCCCGGGGCGACCGCAAACGCAGCAACAAATCCCCTGATCCGTGCTGCCCGTGGCGGAAGACCTTCGTTGAAAAAAAAACGGCAAGAGAAACTGGCCAAACTGGCACGGCTTCCCTTGCCCTCTCAAATCTGCTTCAGTTTACAGATTACTTCTTCGCTGACCCTTGCGGTTGCTGTGGTACATACACAGAACCGTTCAGGTTCTCGTCCGTAAATCCGAACACGAAAAACTGATTCGGGTTGGTGCCGGGACCGTTCAGGTCCTGCAGGAAATCGTTATCGTTGGCCAGCCAGAGTGTGTGCATTGGCACGCCATTGTTATCCACGTCCGCTCCCAGCGCCAGCCCTTCCAGTTTTGCGGGAATTTGATCGGCGGTAATCCCGGCTGTGGTCAGCACTTTTACCACGTCCAGAAACAACGTCTTGCTCACCGCGTGGCTGGCCGCGGTCGTGCCATCCATATCGCTCACGTCCACCGCGTCCGCCAAATCGATCTTGAAGATCTGCTTGATCTTGGCTTTGCTTCCATCGCCTAAACCCTTGCCGTCGCGTTCGTCCACCAGAAATTCGTGCTGGTTCAACGCAGTGATTTCGCTCACACCTGATCCCGATGTCAGCAAGTATGCGTATTCATGAGTCGTTTTTCCGACGCTTACGTCCACGGTCACAATCCGCAGCAGATTTGCCGCACGTCCGCCTTGCGCCGCGTCTTGAATCAGCGCAGTCTGCATGATTCCCACCAGCGTATTTCCGTCCGGCGTCATCGCCAGACCTTCCATTCCCTTGTTCGCCACCCGCCCGCTGGTGTTGTTCGCAATTTCCACCGAACCCATGGAACTTAGCGTCGAAACAAATAGCTGCGCTGGCAATTTAAATGAGCGAATCCGTTGTCCGCTTTCACGATCAAACTCATGGATGTACGGGCCATACTCATCCGATATGTAGATTCGCTTCCCGTCGCTCGACATCCGAATTCCCTCCGCATCGAATCGCGCGTCAAGCGGATCGCCGGATGTCTGGCTCGCGCTGAAATTGTCCGACCGCCCCGAAAAATAATTCTTGGAAGGCGTATTCACTACAGGCGCTCCCGGTCCGACTCCTAACCCCGATCCGCCTCCATAAACCAGCGGCGAGGGACTGAACAGCAGCGTTGTGGACTCGATCGTCGGTCTCAACGTGAACGGCAACGGCCCGCGGCTTGGTTGCAGATTCATTTTGATGGTGTGAAAACGCGGAATGTAGCTCACCGTGTCATCCACCAGCGGATCGAAGCTGACCGCGTTTGGTCCGCGATCCGGCAATGCGAGAAACGTATCGCCGTATGCCCACGCGAGCCCCGACCCCAGGCCGCCGAGCAAATTCGCCGGCGCCCCATTTTCGAGATTGTAATCCAGCCCCGATAAGTCTGCGTACAGTCCGGCGTCCGACTCTGTTAGCGTGCCTCTCGCGATCAAGGGAAGTTGTCCGTAGGTCTGTGTCGCACTGAAAAAACTCAATGCCGCTGCCACCGCTGCCCCGCATAAAATGCTGGTTTTCACGAAATAGTCTCCTGTTGGTCTTTCTTCCTGAATCGTGACGCCTGAAGCGCAACGATTCTTCGGCCCCGCGGTCTGAATTTGATTAATGCGCGTTTAATTTTGTGTTGCGCCTCATCGAATTCCCCAATAAGCGCGACTGGTCACGCGCTTCCCGCATTCGCTTAATTTCTGTTAACCTCCCTCGCGTACATGAGCGTTCCCTCTAAGTCGCCGCGTTCGAACCGCACCGTTACTCCCTCGCCCGGTATTCTTACTAGCCGCGATAACCGCTGGCTCAAGGAATTTCGCATGGCCCTTCGCGGCGGCCTCACCACCGAATCCGGTGCTGTCGGCGTCGAAGGCCCGCGCCTGGTCGAAGAAGCGCTCCGCTCCACCTCGCCTATTCGCGCTGTCTTGTTCAGCGAATCCGGCGAGCGCCATCGCACGCGCCTGGCTCCCTATCTCGATCGGCCCGAGGTCGCCATCCCCATCTTTCAAACCACCGACCGCCTCTTCGAAGGCATCGCCGACACCGAGCAACCCCAAGGCGTCGCTGCCCTGGTAACTCCGCGCACGTTTACGTTCGACGACATTTCCCGTGCCGCCGCAAACAATGCCGCGCCATTCATCGTGGTTCTCGCTGGCGTGCAGGATCCTGGCAATGTCGGCACCATCATTCGGACCGCTGCCGCTTTTGGCGCCACCGCTGGCGCAATTTCGCCTTCCGGCCATACCGGCAGCGCAAATCCGTTTTCTCCCAAGTCTCTTCGTGCTTCCGCCGGAGCGGCTCTGCATCTTCCGCTGCTCACCGGCGTAACTTTGCCCATCCTCCTCGCGCAGTTCCGGGCCTCAGGAATCCGGTCCCTTGCCTCCAGTTCCCGTGATTCCGCCGCGCCAGATTCCGGCGAAGCTCACCCACTGCTCACCCCCTGGCAGGTTGATTGGCGTCAACCGGTTGCGCTCCTCATCGGCAACGAAGGCTCGGGTCTCCCCGAAGAAATCGAACGAAGTTCCGATGCCTGCGTCCGCATCCCCATGTCCAGTGCCGTCGAGTCGCTCAACGCCGCCGCTGCCGCCGCTGTCCTTTTCTATGAAGCCGCCCGCCAACGCAGCTCAGGCTAATCACGTTTCATACTGCACGTTCTCTCCGTCTAGGTCTGCGGTGCCACGGGGCCTTAAGCGGAGCTTTCCTGATTTTGCGCACCCCTGCTATGTTGGAATCAGCCCTGAACTCCCGCCCTAAGTTCTGAGAAGACTTTTGCCTTAAACCACGCGGACGGAACACATGCGCATCACCATCCCCCACGATCGGCCAAAATCAGAAATCGTCGAAAACGTTGACCGCTCATTCAACGACCTCTTCAAAAGCTCCGCCGAACTCCCCGTTAAGATCACTGTCCAGCAACGAACCTGGCAGGGCTCAACTCTTGTCTTCGCTCTAACCGCCAAGTGGGGACTGCTCAGCACGCCCATCAAAGGCACCGTGGAAGTCAGCGATCATGACGTCACGGTGGACGCCGATCTCGGCATCCTCAATCGCTTCGTCTCGGAGAAAACTGCCCGCGCTGTAATCGGCGATCGCGTCAAGGGTCTGCTCAAGTGACTTGCATTCCTTTGTTAGGACTTTCAACTAACTGCCAAGAGATTTGCCGTTAGATGTACCATACGAGCACTATCTGGCTGACCGCAGGCAATCGGGCCAGCTCGAGGTCTCAATGGCACGGACATTTTGGCCGATTCTTGCCTTATTCGCGCTGGCCACAGACCCCTTGGTTGCCCAAGAGAGCAAACCTCAATCCTCCGAATCTGGAATGATTTCCCCCAGTCGTGCCGACGCCACGATTCTGAAGTTCCTGCAGGAGAGTCATGATTTGGACCAGCAGTTAGCGCTATGGGATCGCTCAACTCTGCTCTCTCGACAAGCTGAAGTGGTTTCGCAATTGCGCCCCGATCTGGCCCGAAACTGGGCGAATGAACTATTCACCTTGTCGTTTCAAACGAAACGAATGGACCAACGTTCGTTTATGCAGAACCACGCGATGGGTATGTTGATTAGACTGGATCCCGACCGAGCCTTAGAACTACTAGATAGCATGAAGATAGCGGAGCCGCCCCCGGAGGCCGCATCTGTGCCGGAGCTGCAGTTGGTACAGGCGATATTCGGGGTTTTGTCTTCCCGGGATGGAATCAGCGTGCTGCCGTTCCTGCAGCGCGAAGCCGAGCGTCTGGGTGCCCAGGGCCACTACCCTTACGCTGCGCTGGGGTTCGCCGCGATGCAGACTACTTCGAAAGACTGGGGCACCGACAATCAACATGCAATTCGCGTACTCCAGTCAGTTTTCGATCCGGCATTCACCAGATACAGTCAAACTGCGCACACTTACCTCGATGACTTCGAGTTTGGGCGGATGCTTGACGTGCTTGCCGGGGGTCTGCCATTTGAAACTGTGCAGCCTGCTCTACGCGTGCTGGTAAAAAACTTGCTCGCAACGGACATCCGCAAATATCAGTTCGAAGCGAAAGTGTATACAGTGGACGGCAAAACCGCTAAAGCGGATAACGCGATCGACGCAACCATCTTGGTCCTTGGATCGCTAATAAACCGCGACCCGGAACTGGTTAAAGAATTGGAATCAAGCAGACCGCAATTGCAACTGGCCTTGGAATACGCTCAGCTTGGTCGCCAACGCTCCGTTGAAGGACCTACAGAGCGACGGCACGCCAATTATCATGCCGACCCAGCCAACGAAAAGCTCCTGGATGCGCTGCGGCTCTCACGTATCGACCCTGACGCCGCTATCACTAAGGCGAAACAGTTGCCGGATGGCGATAAGCGCGCCTCCACTATGCTCGAGGTCGCTCGCGGCATCGCGGGAGATTACCCCGCGCGTGCGGCGGACTTAATAGCCGAAGTGCAAGACGGAATAAAATCTGGCGACGATGAATCCGCTCTTAACCTGATTTCCGCCCAGGCCTTCGTCGCAGTCGCACAAGACAAGAAGGATGAACTGCACGACCTCTTGCAGCGAGGATTTGACTTGGCAAACCGGGTAATTTTGTATCGCCAAGGAAGCAGTGGCTCGCCTTTCGCTGCTGGATTGGGGCCTCTGACCCAGATCGGCATGCAAAATGACCCAGAATTGACGACCGCTTTTATCGAAGCTCTTCCGCCCTCCTATGTGAAAGCAGAGCTTCTGCTCGGAGCAGCTTCGGCGCTCGATCTGAGGTCGCGACTGCCGTTGAGGTCCGGTTCTCAACAAGCGGAAAAACGGCCCGACGCCGTGCCCTAGAGGGCGCCAGCCTGCGAGAAATAGTGAACCAGCTCAGGAGCGCAAAATGTTTAACTACACCCTTCTCTGCTTAGCTTTGCTGTTGTTTGTGCCTCTCCCGTCCGCTCAAGACCTCGATGCTTCCGACGTGGTAATACCCTTGGACCAAGCCTTGCCCGTCGCCATCAACAAAGCCAAGGCTGATTTTCCCGACGTCCAGAACTACATTCTTTACTCGGTCCATCCCAGGGCGCTAAAAGGCGACCGGGAGAGGCCGAAAGCGGGTTCTCTCTTTTGGGAATTCCTGTGGAAGGAAAAAGCTTTCCCTCATTACAAGGAGCTTCGCGTCCGCGTTTACATGCAGGACGGATCCGCCCGGTCCTACCGCACGGAGTTAGGAACATGGCAGAAGGAACACCCGGAGCCCATCAATCCTTAGCCCTCTGAGAAGGCATGGTCCCGTTGCGCTTGCCAGTGAGCCTTCTAAGTGCTTGATCGAGCACATCATAACGACCCGTTCGAACGCTACATATCAATTAACTATTTTTGTTGCTATTTTTAAAATTGAATGAGATAATGGGTTTTTTGTTGTTCGAGCCAGCTGGCCTGGCCCCCTTTTTAGCTCTTTGAAAACCGAATCCCACTCCGCACCCGAGAGTGTCGCGTCTTTCCTAAGCCCTTTAGATCTCATACTTACGAGGAAGCACGTCCGTAACTCGTTTCTTTCTCATACTTGCGCAAAACGGGGGGTGGGGGCTCTAGGCCTGTGAGTTCTAAATAGCCGCTCCCGCTCTGCTCGCTAACTCCTTTAGCATCTGCAGTTACGAAAAAAGGGGGTGGGGGTACTCAGACCTACTTAATCCGCACCACAGTTTCCTCCGATCTCCCCAGCGCTTCGCACCCATCCCCTCATCCCTACATCTCACTCGCAAAAAGCTCTACACTTATATTTTGCCATGAGCCTCTTCCCCACTCTCCCTTCACCCATGGAGTCGGAAACCCCGTCCGCTCTCCAGCCCCTCGCCGAGCGCATGCGTCCCCGCACCCTCGACGAATTCATCGGGCAGGAAAAACTGCTCGGCCCCGGCAAACCGCTCCGCGTCCAGATCGAGTCGGACAATATTGGCTCCATGCTTTTCTGGGGTCCGCCTGGGTGCGGCAAGACCACGCTCGCTCGCCTTATCGCGCGTCTCACCAAATCCGATTTCATTTCGTTCAGCGCGGTGCTTTCTGGCATCAAGGAAATCAAGGAAGTCATGGCGGCCTCCGAATACAAGTCCAAGTCGGGCAGCCGCACCATCGTCTTCGTGGACGAAGTGCATCGATTCAACAAGGCTCAGCAGGACGCTTTTCTTCCTTATGTAGAAGCGGGTCATATCATTTTCATCGGCGCCACCACGGAAAACCCTTCGTTTGAAGTCATCGCGCCGCTGCTCTCGCGCACTAAGGTCTATGTCCTCGAAGCGCTTACCACGCCGCAAATTGCCGATCTTCTCCATCGCGCGTTGCAAGACAAAGATCACGGGCTGGGCGAACAAAAAATTGCCGCGTCCGAACAAGTCCTCTTCCGCATTGCCTCGTTCGCGAACGGCGATGCGCGGACCGCCTACAACACGCTTGAACTCTGCGTGCGCAGCGCCAAGGCTGCAGATGGCGCGCTGCAAATCACACCGGAATTATTGGAAGACGTTCTACAGCGCAAACTTCTGCGCTACGACAAATCCGGCGAGGAACACTACAACCTCATCTCCGCGCTGCACAAATCCGTCCGCAACTCCGATCCCGACGCCGCACTCTACTGGCTCGCGCGCATGCTTGAGTCCGGCGAAGACCCTCTTTACCTCGCGCGTCGCATGGTGCGCATGGCCAGCGAAGATATCGGCCTTGCCGAACCAGGCGCTCTCGCCATCACGCTCGCGGCAAAAGATGCTTTCGATTTTCTCGGCGCGCCCGAAGGGCATCTCGCGCTGGCGCAGGCCGCCGTCTACCTATCGCTAGCCCCAAAATCCAATGCTCTCTACACCGCTTACGGCGATGTCCAGGAAGATGTCCAGCAAACTGAAGCCGATCCCGTTCCTCTCCACTTGCGCAATGCTCCCACCGGCCTCATGAAAAATCTTGGCTACGGCAAAGACTATCAATACGCCCACAACTACGAAGAAAAAGTCACCGACATGCAATGCCTCCCCGACAATTTAGTCGGCCGCTCGTGGTACAAACCTACCGACCAGGGCTTCGAGCAACGCCTCCGCCAACGCCTGGACGAAATTCGCAAGATAAAATCGCGCGGAGCCTCCCATGCCTAATCCATTCTCCTCGTGTTCTCGTATCTTCGCCTCTTCCTGTAGGGGCAGCTTTCTGAAGCGGTCCTTCTCCGCTCCGTCATCCGGAGCAAACCCCCACACGTTGTCATCCCGAGTGAAGCGAGGGACCTGCTTTGCTCTTCTCCTTGCGCTCGTTGTTTTATCGCCCATTGCGCGTGCCCAGACTCCTTCCAACCGGCCCCGAATTCTTGGGATAACAGAAGTTCGCCTTCTGTCGACTGATTTGAGCTCCGCCCGTGATTTTTACACGCACCTTGTGGGCGCTAACAAACTTTCGCCCAATGTTTTCTACCTGAATCCGCTACAGAGCGTGGCGTTATTCGATGCGCCTTCTCCTGTTCCTTCGAGCCTTGTGGCGGAGATCGTCTTTGAAACCGACAGCCTACGGGATCTTTCTGCGTATCTCACGGCCCAGAAGATCCAGTTCACTCCGAGACTGACAACGGTCCGAACTTGGGACGTAATCAGACCGGCATATTCGGCCTTGTCCGTACTTGATCCTGACGGCCACAGGATTGGCTTCAGGCAGCGTCCCAACAACTCATCGGGGACCATCCCCACAGGTGCGTCTCGCATTATCCACGCGGGATTTGTGGTGCACGATCGTGCGGCGATGGAGCATTTCTATAAAGATATTCTGGGATTCAAGCCTTATTGGCATGGCGGAATGAAAGACGGCGAAACCGACTGGTTGGACCTGCAAGTTCCTGACGGGACCGACTGGATCGAGTTCATGCTGAATGTCCCGGCCAACGCCGACAAGAAGCTACTCGGCGTGATGAATCACATCGCGCTCTGCGTTCCAGACATCCATGCGGCCCAGAAACAGCTTCTAACCAACGGCATGAAGCTCAGCGAAGAACCGCAAATTGGCCGCGATGGCAAATGGCAGCTCAATCTTTACGATCCCGATGACACTCGTGTCGAGCTGATGGAGTTTAGTCCCACGCAAAAACCCTGCTGCTCCGAATACACTGGTCCGCACCCCAAACCATGACACGGAACGGACATTGGAAATTGCAAAATCTAAATTTCGGCTCGCACAAGAGCAAGGTATGTCATCCCGAGGGCGGTGTTCGCCCGAGGGACCTGCTTTTCGCGGTGGCGGAAACGAAAAGCAGATTCCTCGCGCCGCTCGGAATGACAATCAAGCGAGGGTCTCTGCGCTACTTCGTGACTCTGTGGCTCTGTGGCATATCCCTGCTTCTTTTTCCCGCGCCCGTGCGCGCGCAGTCTCTCGACAAACCCACAACCACCATCGACGAAGACATCACTTCCTTCGCTTTCGCCCCTGACGGACGAATCGTCTATTCCGTCCGCCGCATGTACCGAAACAAAAAATACGACATGCAGCGCGACGACATCTGGATTGCCGACAGCAACGGGGGTCGGCGTAAACGCATTTTCCAGGGTGAACACTTTACCGTGGCGGCTCCCGTCGTTCCCGTCGACAATGACCGCTCCTCCGACGACCAGGACGACAAAGGCAAGAAACGCAAAAAAACCAGGGAAGAAAAAGACAAGCCAACCGCACCACCGTTTACTTATCTTGTCCAAGGATTTGATTTTTCGCCTAATGGCCGCATGGTCCTCGTGCAGCTGTTAACCAGCACGATCATGACGGAATCCGATCGCCAGCAGGACGAGCGCATGACCCTGGTGCTGGATGAATCCGGCCGCGAAATCAAGTTGAGCGGCGACAACGCCGTAATTCACGCCGCCGCCGACGCCACCTGGCTGAATGACAACGCCACAATTTTGTATCTGAACGAAGTCATAAAACCCAACGTGCTTTTTTCGTTTCGCTACGCAAACGTCAAAACGGGACCTGCCGGTCCGGCGTTTGAAGGCCGCACGTTCGTGGCTTCCGTCCCGATTCCGCATACTAATTCCGCGATTGCCATCGAGCGGGACAAAAATTTGTCCGGGCCGCCTCGCCTGCAGCGATTGGAATTGCTGGCGCAAGACGACAAAGAACTCGCCACGCTTGATGGCTACGAAACGGGTTTATCCGTTTCACCTTCCGGAAAAAAAGTCGCCTACTTTATCGACAAGGAAGTTCTGGAAGTTCGCGATTTGGAAAATCCCAATCGCCTGGTGCGCGTTCGCATTGGATTGGGGGCGCTGCAATGGTCCGCCGACGAAACGTATTTGCTCATCAAGCGCTCACCGGAACGGAAGTCCGGCGAACTGGTGTGGATTGCGTTGCCGCCGCTTGCGAACGTAAAGGGCGTCAGTTCAGAGCAGATTCCCGTGGTTCAACCGGACCCGATTCCCATTCTGCACGGATTGACGTTCCGAGATTTCGCGATTTCACCGGATGGCCACATGCTGGCGGTGGTGCCTCCCGGAAAACGCAATTTGTTGATTTTTCCGTTGCCGGCGCCTCACTGAATTCGACGGAAAATTTCTCAGGATGAAATAGAACGCAGGAAACTAGGATTGCGCGCTGGCGGCAAAATTGGCTGCAGCATCCGCGACGCTGGCAAAGGTCGGAACGATTTTATTGACTTTGGTTTGATCCAGGATTCGCGCAATGACCGGAGGCGCCGCGGCCAAGCCCAAATCTCCGCCAACGCTTTTCAGTTTCCTGAAACAACGTACGATGGCTCCAATCGCCGCGCTGTCCATGGTGGTAACCGCGGACAAATCCAGGATCAGACGCGTCTGCTTTTCCGCAAGGAGCCCGTTGACTTCGCTTTCCAGTTGCGTACATTCCGTGCCGCAATGCACGCTGCCTTTAATAGCCAATGCGGTGACTCCGGCGCCGATTTCATGTCTTGCGAATTGCAGTGTCAGCATGCGGCTCGCTCCGAAGGTGCTCCTCTAACTGAACACCAACCACGATACACAACCGTACGATGATACGCCAATAACCCGCGATTAAGCGCCAGCGGGTTCGGCGCGGAATCGCTTCGCGGCAAGAACGGTAAGCACGATAAAGGCAATCAATAGCGTCAGCTGAGCAATCAGAAAGGGCGGCTCCGATTGCGTTGGCGCTGCGGCTTTCAGCGCGGGAACTTTCGTGAACAACTGGAAAACCAGTACGAAAACATTCAAGTAAAACGCGATCATCGCGGTAACCACATAAATTCGCCGCCAGGCTCCGGCCAGGTGCTTCGAAGACCGTGCCACAATCGCAATCGCCAGAATCACCAATGAAATGGCTCCAATAACGTGCGACGGCATGATTTTGTGAGCAGGCAGCAAATAGCCGGTGGCGCTAGTCAGCACGGTGGACGACAGAAAAACCACGGTCCAGCCGTCAAGCCGCTTGCCGCCGAGTATCCCTAGCAATACCGCTGCGCCAGAGAGAATACCGATCAGGCTGATCAAAACGTGCACGGAGATAAAAGCCGACATTCCGAAGATCATGAATTTCTCGCAGAAAGTGTTTTTAGTTAGCGCTGGCAGGAACAAATCCGGATGCCGCCTCACCGACGCTCTTATAGTTGGGGATGAGTTTGTCCAGTTTGGTCAACTTCAAGCTGTAATCGACCATTGGTTGGGCGCAGGCCATGCGCAATCCGCCGCCGGATTTTTTGAGCTTAGTCAGGCAGCGCACCAGAGCGCCGATCGCCGCGCTATCCATATGCGTAACACCGGCCATATCGAAAATCACGCGATTTTCGCTGGCGCCGATCAGCTCGTCGACCTGCTTTTCCAGGCGCGCACATTCGGGCCCGCAATGGATGCTGCCTTTGATGATCAAAGCGGTCAGCCCGGGTTCAATCTGCTGTTTTGCAAATTGTAGGATCATGAAGCAGCTCCATCTTCTCCTTCAAACGGAAATTGGCGGATCAGGCGAACACAATCTCCCAGCGCCGCAAAAACTGAACTGCCCCAGCCGCAGGGCGTGAACGGCGCGGTCTTTTGGTTCAGTGCCCTGTCGGCTTCGGCATAAAACCGCATGCGCTGTCCGGCAGGAGGCACCGCGAACTCTTTCACGGTAATGGTGAAGATTACGTCTTGCGATCCTTGCCGCTTGATCATGGAAAAATGATGGTATTGCGTCAGCTGTTCGGAAGGATCACCTTGCAGGTACACCCACTCGCTCATTCCCAGGGCCCTCGTTCGTGGAATGTGCGGGATAGTAGGCCACCGGCAGCCGCAAGTCAACGGGAGAAGCATTTGGAGAGGTTTGCTCGAGCGTTACTCGAGAGACTCGGGCCGGCTCGTTGTTAACGAGTCGCGGATTGCTCCCCGCGCAGGCCCCGTCCGACGTTCTGAGCTGGCAAGAGCGGCTGTGTCAGTGGAGATTGCCGGAAGCGAAGCGGCGGAAAAAGCTGTCCGGCTTCCAGGATGGCCGAGCGCCGGCATTGGCGAGGCGCACCGCAAGTTTTTCGAGGATAGCGTTGAATTGCGCGGCAGCCGCTGAATCGACCGGCTGAGTGGCATCGTCTTTCACGCCGTGATAGCGCTCTTTGTACCAGTCGTTGAAAAGCTTCTCTTCCCTCGTGCCGGGCAGCCAGCCAAATTTAAACGCCAGCGAGGGCACGCCTTTTTTGATGAAGCTGTATTGATCGCTTCGAATGAAGCGTACGTGATCGGGTTGTTTGTCGGCTTGCACGGCGACGCCGGATTCTTTCGCGACTGCCGTGACATCGTCGCCAAGCGTGGACTCACCAAGTCCCTGCACTTCCAAATATTTCAGCGGAAAGAGCGGAAGATACATATCCATATTCAAGTCGGCGATGATGTTTCCTTTCACTGTGGGATGCGCTGCGAAATATTCCGAACCCAGCAATCCTTTTTCTTCGGCGGTGACGGCCAAAAATAAAATAGAGCGTTTCGGTTTGGCAGCCGATTCGTGCATGGTCCGCGCGATTTCAATTAGCGACGCGATTCCGGAGGCATCATCCATCGCGCCGTTGTAAATTTTGTCTCCGTTCACCGGCTCGCCGATTCCCAGGTGATCGAGATGCGCGCTAATCGCCACGTATTCGTCCTTCAAATTGGAGTCGCTTCCCGGCAAAACTCCGGCAAGGTTTTCCGAGCGCGCTGTGGAGCGTTTCTCGCCCGTTTTTGCGCGAATATTTACAGCCAGCGGAAAATGGGGCAGCTGCTTGTCGGTTCCCAAGAGAGCGGCGATCTCCTGAAAAGCGTGATTGCTGCCAGCAAACAATTTGTCCGCATGCGAGGGATTCAGGATCATGGTGAAGGGCGGCCACGGTGCGCGGTTCTCCGCATCTCTTAGTTCCATACGTTCGGCGAAACGCGCACCGGCAATACGCGACCACGGAACCTCCTGAGATTGCGGATTGGGGATTACTACCATGCCGAGCGCGCCGGCCGCCGCGATATTTTTCCGCCGCTCTTCGCCCGATTGATAGTGCGCTTTGACTGAAGCGGAGACCGATGCCGGCCCACCGGTCACGTAGACGGCGATTTTGCCTTTCAGATCCTGCCCCGTGAAGTCGTCGATTTTTTCTTCCGGGATTTTGAGGCCGTAACCGATGAAAACTGCGGGAGCATCCACGGGCGCCGCGGTTGGAGTAGGCGACAAAAATCCGTCTTCACCGAATTGCACAGGTTGCGATTTCCCGTCGCGAATGAATTCGAGCGAGGATTGCGTTTCATCGAGCTGCAACACATTGAATTCGACAGTCTGGACATATCCGTCTTCGCCCGCAGGCTGAAGCCCGGCTTTCTGGAATTGGTTGGTGACGTAGTCGGCGGCTTTGGCGAAGCCTTCCGTGCCAGTGCCACGGCCTTCCAGTTTATCGTCAGCCAAATATTGGACGTGCGCCCACCAGGTTTTGCCGAGGGCGGGCCAGTCTGGAGCTTGTGCGGCCTGGGCGATGCAGGAGCAAAAAGTCAGAGCGATGAGTACGCGAGTGGTGAGTTTCAATGTGGTCTCCTATGCAGAACCGGCCCGCCTCGGAAGGCGGCCCCTACGAAACGGAAAAGGCAAAACAGCGGTTTTTGGTTGCAGCGGGCTGTAAGTACAACCCGGACCAGAGACTGGACACGACAAAACCGCCGCTGCAAAAAACTTACGACCGCTAGGGCGAGGCTGTATGGGTCAGGGCTTTTAATTGTGCCACTTCGCGTAGCGTCAGAGGGCGAACTTTTCCGGGAGGAACATCCAGTTTAAGGGGGCCCAGTTGCACGCGTTTAATTTTTTCCACGAGAAAGCCGACGTTTTGAAACATGCGGCGGATTTGACGGTTTCGGCCTTCGATCAAGATTACTTCAAACCAGGGATTGGCGGCGTCTTCAAGGAGGCGGATTTTGGCGGGAGAAGTTTTGACGCGCCGGCCGTCTTCCAGCGTAATCATGATGCCGCAGCGGAGGCGTTCAATCCCTTTTTCGTCGGGGCGGCCGCTGATTTTCACATGATAAGTTTTTGGGATATGCGAACCGGCTTTGGTTAATTTTTGCGCGAGTTCGCCATCGTTGGTCATGAGGAGAAGTCCTTCACTGGCGTAGTCGAGGCGTCCGACCGGGTACAAACGTTCTTTGCGATAGGAGACGAATTCCATCACGGTGGGGCGACCTTCTGGATCGCTGACGGTAGTTACATAACCTTTCGGCTTGTTCAGCATGAAATAAAGGAGTTGTTCGGCGGGTTTCAGGGGTTTGCCATCCAGGCAGATTTGATCGACTTGCGGATCGGCTTTGGCGCCCTGTTCCGTGACGATTTTTCCGTTGAGCGTGACGCGGCCGGCGGCGATGTATTCTTCGGCTTTGCGGCGGGAGGCGATGCCGGCGGCGGCCATAATTTTTTGCAGGCGTTCGGTGGGCATGGAGAAAAGATAGCAGGAGTGGCGGGGGAGTTTTAAGTTGTAAGTTCGCGAGGTAAACAGGCCGTTTGTCGTCTACCGCTTACCGTTTGGCGTTAACAAAGGCGCGAGAGCCAGCTGCACTGGCGATGACTGGACGGTGGCTCCTTCTGTGGATGAATGGGCACGGTTCGTGCGGCGCAGGGCGGTGAACGGCTACGGCGTACAAAGCGGGAGCAGAGCTCCCGCAGGTCAAAGAAGCTAAACGGACAGCAAAGGCGGGAGTTATGAGGCCGGGCGAGAAGGTTTTGTGGAGAATAATTTTCTAAAGGCGTCTGCTTCTTTTTGTGAGAGCAGACGGTACCGGCCGCGCGGGATACCTTCCACGGTGAGTGTGCCTAGTGCTACGCGTTTGACTTTTTCTACTGGGTGACGTTCTTTCATCAAGACCGTGCGCATTTCTTCTTTTTTGCCGCTGCGCATACGGACTTCGTACCAATAGTTCGCGGTGTGGCCGCGGGTGGCGTCGGGCTGGCGAAGGGTTTGCAACTTCGCGCCAATCTCTTTGCTGAGGCGCGCGAGATCTAGACGCGTGAGCATGCCTTTTACTTTGACATGATAGACCTGCTCGATATTGTCCCAGTGCTTCAGCATTTCGGCCGCGAAGTCCCCGTCGTTGGTGAGGAAGACCACGCCGGAATCGGAATATTCGAGATTGCCGACGGGATACACGCGCTCGGACATTCCGCGCAACAGGTTGCGGAGCGTTTTGCGGCCTTCGGGATCGGCGAGAGTGGAAACAATTTCGGGCGGCTTGTTTAAGAGGAGATAGACTTTGCGCTCTTCGGCGGTGATCTTTTTGCCGGAGACTTCGATTTGGTCCGCGCTGGTGTCGGCTTTGCTGCCTAGTTCACGAACGGTTTTTCCGTTGACGCAGACTTGGCCGGAGAGGATGAGTTGTTCAGCGTGGCGGCGGGAGGCAATGCCTGCGCGCGCGATAATTTTTTGTAACCGTTCTTGCATGGCGTTCTATGTTAGCGGAGGAGCTACGGGAAGGATAGGAAGTTGAAAAGAACGGGTCTAAAGAACCCGCAGCTTCAAAGGCAGCTGCCTCTAGGGCGGCGGATCATAAGGACGGTTAAGTTATTCGCCGGCCTTGGCCGAATCAGCTTTGGGCGGTTCTTCATCGAGTTCGCCGCTGGGCATACCTTCGGCGGTGGATTCGACTTCGCGTTCACGGAGGAATTCGTCGTCGGATGGAACGGATGAAGACCCAAGTGCAACACCAGCGCCTGGGGCACCCGAAGAATCGGGCGAAGAAGGACCGGAAGGACCAGATGGAGAACTCGATGAAGAACCACGCGAAGAATCAGCGGAAGCGGCGGACGAAAGAGAAGATACGCCCTTCAAACTTGAAGGTGGGGAGCCCTGCGCGGCAGAAGGAGACTCGTGCACGGGGTGCGAAGAGACGGCGAATTCGGTGGGGACGAGCTGATCGTTTTGCGGCAAGTCTTCGGTGAGCGGATTGGGTATCGCTTCAGTGGCGTGCGCGCCGCCCGCGGTGAGATTGTCGAGCGTGTCGGCGGTGGGCGCCGCCAGCATTTCTTCCTCAGTGGTCGGAGCGACACCCATGTCGGAACCGAGGGCCTCTCGAGCGAGGGCTTCGAATTCTTTGAGCGAAGGAAGTTCCTGCAGGTCGCTTAGGCCGAAACGCATCAGGAATTCTTTCGAGGTCTTGTACAGTATCGGGCGGCCCATCACCTCTTTACGGCCGGCGGTGGTAATCAAACGTTTATCAAGCAACGTCGCGAGCACGCCGGAAGAATTCACTCCGCGAATTTCAGAAATTTCCGGGCCAGTGACCGGCTGCTTGTAAGCGATCACCGCGAGCGTTTCCAGCGCGGGCATGGAAAGGCGCAACGGCGGACGCAGGCTCTTAATAAAGCGGCGGACAACGTCGTGATGCTGCGCTTTGGTATACATTTTGTAGCCGCCGGCAACGCCGCGAATTTCGATGCCGCGTTCTTCCGCTGCGTAGCTGGCGACCAGCTCATCGAGCGAAGTTTGCACCACGATTTTTTCTTCGCCGAGGGCCGAAGCGAGTTGCTCAATGGTGGCCGGCTCGTCGGCGGCGTAGATGATGGCTTCGAGTGCGGCTTTGCGTTCTTCGTTGGTCATAAGGAAAGTTTACAGTCGACAATTTACGATTACAGTCTACTGCGAAGGGGCGGGTTTTTAAACCTAGAGGCCGTGAGGTAAAGGACGTACAGGGAGAGGAGGTAAAAGAGGCCAAGCAGAAGCTGGCGCGCATCTCTTATGGCCAGGGCGGTGTCAGTTGAGACCCTTCGTCCGCCTGCGGCGGACTTAGGATGACCGGCACGGGCATTAAATAATCCGCGGCCGTACAGACTGCTATGCGTCACTTATATTCTTCGTCGATAAGGCGTATTTCGCCCTTTTCGTCGAAAACCGTATCGAAGGATTTGCCCTTGCGGAGAAAAATTTCGCCGAACTGCTTTTCTTGAACGATGGCGACAGCTTGCAGTTTGACCATTTCAAGGACCGCGAGAAACGCGACGATCATGGCATGGCGTGAAGGGCAGGCTTCGAAAAACTTTACCAGATTCACGCTGGAATCATCACTGGCAAGGACTTGTCCACGAAGCTGGGCAATCATTTGCGCGACAGTGAACTGCTCGTGCTGCAGCTCGATGCGGGAGACTTCTTTGCGGCGTTCGAGGACTTGCTGAAAAACTTTTACCAGATCGACTAGCGAGACGACGAGTTCGCCTTCCGTGCCTTCATCGTTGTAGAGCGATTTATCGGGCTTGGACCAAACATTTTCTTCGATTTGCTGTTTTTGATAGAGGAGCTGCGCGGCGTTTTTGAATTTTTCGTGTTCGATCAGGCGCTGGACGAGTTCTTCGCGGGGATCGGCCGATTGCTCTTCAGACGATGTGAGCGGATCGGGCGGCAGCAGCATTTTTGATTTGATGTAAATGAGCGAGGCCGCCATGTAAATGAATTCCGAGGAAACGTCGACGTTCAGTTCCTCGAGTTTGTGAAGGTAATCGAGATATTGCGAAGTGATTTTGGAGATTTGGATGTCGTGGATGGACATCTCCTGCTTCTTGATGAGGTCGAGGAGCAGGTCGAGAGGACCTTCGTACATCGGGATGTTGATTTTGTAGGGAGTGGCCATTTTTCAGCTGTCGGTTGTAAATACAGTTTTCAATTTTCAGTTAAAGCCTTTGTAGCTCCCGCTTTCTGAAGCGCAGTCTTTCTTGTGTCTTCAAAAGGCGGCCGGCCTCGGAAGGCCGCCCCTACAAAACCTTAATCATGGGTGTCGTGCACTTCGACAGAAATGGATTTAATTTCGGCACGCTTTTTTTGCCAGCCGAAGACGGCTTCGCGCACGCGGTGCATTGTACCTTGAGCGACGGTGCGAGCGCGATTCGAACCGTTGTCAATGATTTCGAGGACGCGGGCGGGGTGCTGTTCGTATTCGACGCGGCGTTCGCGGACGGGAGTGATCCACTTGATGAGATTTTCGGCCATGGCGGCTTTGCACTCGATGCAGCCTATGCCGGCGGTTGTGCAGCCTTGCCAAACCCAATCGAGGCGGCCCGGGTCGCGTTCCGGCGTGGAAAATAGCTTGTGCCAATCCCAGACGGGACACTTTTCAGGATTGCCGGGATCGGTGCGACGTTTGCGGGCGGGGTCGGTGACCATGACTTTGGTCTTTTTGCGAATGTCGTCGTCGGATTCGGAGAGGGTGATGGCATTGCCGTAGGACTTCGACATCTTCCTACCGTCCAAGCCGGGGATGCGGGGGGTTTTGGTAAGCATTACTTCGGGCTCGACCAAAATGTCGCGATTCTCGATGTAGTCCTCAGCACTTGGTATTTCTTCGAGGAAATTCTGTAACCCAACCCCGATGACGTACTTTCGGATTCCAGGAATCGCATGTTCCGTTACAAGCTTATCGAAAACTCCAGCGCCCAACTCGCGAGCTATCTTCGCTTCCGACAAGATCGTTCGAATGATGACGTGATATTCCTCGCCACGGCGGCCCAAATCAAGCAAGTGCTTCACAAGCTCTGGACGAAACGTTAGCAGATGACCGTTGAACTTTCGGACGATTTCGCGGCTTAGTTCCACGTGGGAGACTTGGTCTTCGCCAACGGGGACGAAGAGCGGAGTGCCGGGCTCGCTATACATGACGATATCGGCGGTTTGCAGCGCGGGGTAGCCTAAGAAGCCGTAGGTGTGGAGATCCTTGTCCTTGACGTTTTCAATTTGTTCTTTATAGGTGGGGACACGTTCGAGCCAGCCGAGAGGAGTGACCATGCCGAGGAGGAGATGGAGTTCGGCGTGTTCGGGTACGAGGGACTGCTGAAAGATGACGGATTTTTGCGGGTCGAGGCCGGCGGCAAGATAGTCGGTGACAATTTCGATGGTATTTTGGGCGACGGCGGAGGTGTCAGCGTAGTCGGAGGTGAGGGCGTGCCAGTCGGCGATGAAGTAGAAGCAATCGTAAGTTGGATCATTCTGGAGGCGGACCCAGTTTTCGAGCGCGCCGAAGTAGTGGCCGATGTGGAGTTTGCCAGTGGGGCGCATACCGCTGAGGACGCGCTTTTTCTTTGAAGTGTTCGGAGTCGTCGCCAAGTTTTGTCCGTGTGGTCGAATTGTAAGTAATAAGTTATAAGTTTTTGGGCATTCGCGCCAGTTGGCGGCGGGCAAAGCAGATTCCCCGCTTCGCTCGGGATGACAATCGCGTGGCGTTCGCCGCAGAGTTTTGGGGTCGGGCTTACCGCGGCCGCGCAGACAAGATTCATCTCGCAAAAATCGCGAGAGGCGGCAGAAAAGTCGCAAAACGCTGGGCCGAAGCCCGGCGCTAAACGAGAAAACCCCATCCGCCTCAGAAACCGACGCTACTTAAGGAGATCGCGGGCGATAATCATGCGCTGGACTTCGCTGGTGCCTTCGTAGATGGGGATGACGCGGGCGTCGCGGTACATGCGTTCGACACTGGTTTCGCGGGAATAGCCGACGCTGCCGTGAATCTGTACGGCCTTGTAGCAGACGCGGTTGGCCATTTCGCTGGCATAAAGTTTTGCTTTGGAGGCGGCGCTGCCCATGGCCTTCCCTGAGTCTTTCAGCCATGCAGCGTAGTAAGTAAGGTTGCGGGCGGCTTCGACTTCGGTCTGCATGTCGGCGATCATCCACTGGATAGCCTGGAATTCGCTGATGGACTTGCCGAAGGCGCGGCGCTGCTTGGCGTACTTGATGGATTCGTCGAGGGCGCCTTGCGCTAGGCCAACGGCTTGCGCGGCGATGCCGATGCGGCCACCATCGAGCGCGCTGAGCGCGATCTTGAGTCCCTGGCCTTCTTCGCCGAGGCGGTTGGCGGCGGGGACTTCGCAATCGTTCAATAAAATTTCCACGGAGGGAGAGGAGCGCTGGCCCATTTTGTCTTCGTGGCGGCCGACTTTGAAGCCGGGGAAAGTGGGTTCGACGAGAAAAGCAGTAATTCCCTTCCCTCCAGCCTGCGGATCAGTTTTCGCGAAGATGATGTAGAGGCTGGCGACGCTGCCGTTCGTCACCCAGGTTTTGGCGCCGTTGAGGCGATAAGAAAAAGTAGATCCCTCGCCCGCCGCAGCGAGCCCGGGACGACAATCACAGCGAACCGCGGTGGTTTGGATGCCGGCGGCATCGGAGCCTGCGGCGGCTTCGGTAAGGCAAAAGGAGCCGAGGATTTCGCCGGAGGCGAGGCGTTTCAGATATTTCTGCTTTTGCGCATCGGTGCCAAATTGCAACAGCGGCATTTGTACAGCGGAATTGGTCACTCCCAGGGCTGTGGACATGGCTGTGTAAACGCGCGCGACTTCTTCGATCATGAGCACGTAAGAAACCGTATCGAGGCCCGGCCCGCCCCAGTCCTCGGGAGTCAACATGCCGCAACAGCCGAGGGCAGCGATTTTCTTCAGGAGGTCGAGAGGAAATTTCTCTTCGCGCTCGAGGTCTTTCACCAGGGGGCGAACTTCCATCTCCATGAATTGGCGGACGGTGTCGCGAATCAGTTCTTGGTGATCGGTGAGGGAAAAGTCCATCCGCTTTAGTGTACACGCCACGTCGTGACCGCTCCAAGCCGCGAGCGATTGCAGCCAATGAAGAAGAACAGAGAGGTTTCTCGGCTGCACTGCGTAGGTGCAACAAGCATTTTAGGAGCTATCAGAAAAGTGAGCGCCAGAAGTTGGATCGATCCGCGACTTTCGGCGCAGGCGTGTACGCACGGCAAGTGAACCATGTCGGTGATATGGATTCGCTCGCGAATCACAGTTTAAACAGTTCGCGGAGGCGTTTGGTTTGTGTGCGGCTCACGGGGACTTCGGTTTTGTTTTTGTCGTTCATTTTCAGCATGAAAGTGGACTTGAACCACGGCACCACTTCCTTGATGTGATGAAGGTTGACGAGGTAAGAGCGGTGGGCGCGCCAGAAGGAATCCGACGCCAGCGCGTCTTCTAATTCGTCCAGAGTGCGGTAATTGGAAGTACCTTCCAGATCGCGCGCAACGATGGAAATTAAGCCATCGCCGATGGTCGCGAAAATCATATCGTCCGCATCGATCAACAATAGTTTTTGCTGTGCGTTGACGAGAATTTTTGAAGGCGCAGCCGCAGGCGCCTTGGCCGCACCGTTTTGCGCAGCGCCGAGACGCTTGACGAGCTGCTCCAGACGATCGGTTGGGGAAACTTCCGCTTCGATTTCGCGACGAGCGCGCTGGATAGCTTTGGCGATACGGGACTTGTCAAACGGTTTCAGCACGTAGTCGACGGCATTCACGTCAAACGCTTGCACTGCGTAATGATCAAAGGCCGTGGCGAATACCACGTGTGGAAGCTCAATTTTGCGTTCGACCAACCGCCGTAGTACGGCAAAGCCATCGAGGCCAGGCATCTGCACGTCCAGAAAAACCAGGTCGGGCGCGTGCTCTTTGATCAGGTTGACGGCTTCCAGCCCGTTCTTTCCTTGCGCCACGAGATGAATGTCCGGGAACGCTTTCAGCAGATAGGCCAGCTCCTCGCGAGCCGGCTTTTCGTCATCGACGATGAGGGTATTGATGGTCATGGAAGATGGTGCGTTTCCAGTATAGGCGCGGGCAGCAGATGCTCGCAATTGACTGCGACAATCGAAACTCCCCGAACGGAAACGTGCGGACCCAGCACGTTTGCGGTGAGGCTCTTCGCGCCGGCAGGAGAATCGGGATGCTCAGGATGGCGGGGGTAGGGTTATTCGGACGGCCCAAGACAGGCCCGTTAGCCGGGGATTCCAAGGTTTTTGCGGGAATGAACTATCATCGAAGGTGCGACGTGCAGCGCTGGGGTGGCCAATGGGAAAAGAAGCCGTTACACAGCCGAACAAGAAAGCCAAGATTCTGAAAAGCGAAATTCTTTACGAAGGCAAAGCTTTTGGCGTGCGGCGCGACGAATTAATCGAGCCTACCGGCGTTCGAACGACCCGTGAAGTCGTGACCCATCCAGGGTCAGTGGTGATCTTGCCGGTGCTTCCCGATGGCCGCATCGTGATGGTTCGGCAGTACCGCCATGCCACGCGGCAGTACTTGTGGGAACTAGTGGCAGGACGCATGGAAGGCGGGGAAAATCCGAAAAAGGCCGCACAACGCGAACTCATCGAAGAGACGGGTTATCGCGCGCAAAAATTTACCGTATTCCTGGATGTTTTCCCCACGCCAGGTTTTCTGGAAGAACGAATGTATATTTTGCTGGCAGAGGGCGTTACGGCGGGCCAAGCCGATCCCGAAGAAGACGAAAAAATCATCGTTGCAGCCTACACGCGCAAGGAACTGGAACAGATGATGCGCGCCAGAAAATTGAAAGATGCCAAGTCCATCGCGGGTTTGCTGTTTTATTTTTCCTTTCTCGTAAAGCGCAACTCTAGCCGGCGAAGTTAGCTATTGAAACGATTTTTGCCTGCAAAAAACCTTACAAAAACTTTATAGAGTCGCGGTTGAGTCCTATTTGATTCTGAGTTTCATTCTGGTACACTCCGCCCGTTCCGATCGCAGAGCCTTTGGTTTCCTACCGTACCAAACCTGCGCGCTCGGATTCATTTGTACCTATTCGTTTTAATTCAGGGAGGACGAACGCGGTGCAAGGAACGGTAAAGTGGTTCAACAATTCGAAGGGCTATGGCTTCATCGGACGAACGGATGGTCCGGACGTTTTTGTCCACTATTCCGCGATTACCGGTGACGGCTATCGCTCACTGCAGGAAGGCGATGCAGTGGAATTCGAAATTGTGCAAGGCCCGAAAGGGCCGCAAGCATCGGAAGTACAAAAAACAACATGAACGCCGTGCAATAATTCTGTGGCCGGCAGGGGATGTTTCAGCCCTGCCGGCTTTTTGTTGCTGCCACTCTTTTTTCGAGATTCGCTCCATTTCCCGTTCGCATTATAATCAGCCGATGGAAAATCAACAGATCGCCCGTATCCTGCGCGAAACCGCGCAATTGCTGGAAATCGACGGCGCCATAATCGGCCGCTACCGCAGCTACGAAAAGGCGGCGGAGCTCATCGCCGGGCTGCATGACTCGGTCGCACAACTGGCCAAGGATCCCGAAAAACTGAAGGAACTTCCGGGCATTGGCGACCGCATGGTGGAGCACCTAAACGAGATCCTGGACACCGGCGATTACACGCTGCGAAAAAAACTTTTAAAAAAATATCCCGCGACGATTCTGGACGTGTTGCAGCTGCAATCCCTGGGACCGAAGAAAGCGGCGCTGCTTTGGAAAAAATTCAAGGCCGGCTCGGTGCCAGAAGTGGAAAAGATTGCGTTGGAAGGCAAGCTGCGGGACCTGCCGGGCTTTGGTGAAAAAAGCGAACAAAACATTTTAAAGGCCATTGAATCGTTCAAGCGCCTGATCGGGCGCTTTCTGCTGCAAAGCGTGGAAGCGGCCGCGGAAGCTTTGCAGGAGCACATCAAGAAGGGCGGCAAAGCCGCGGAAAGAATCACGTCCGCGGGTTCCCTGCGCCGCGGCAAAGAAACGGTCGGCGATCTGGACCTGCTGGTGACGCTGGCTGATGGCTATACCGCGCAAAAGCATGTTGACGCGCTTGCCGAGCATATCCTGAGATTCCCCGGCATCGATCAGACGCTGGCGCACGGCGAGAACAAGGTTAGTTTTACGCTTAAGAACGGGCTGCAAGTAGACGTGCGCCTGCTCAAGAAGGAAAATTTTGGCGCCGCTCTTCTCTATTTCACGGGCTCGCGGGAACACAACGTCAGGCTGCGCGGGCGCGCCAACGAAATGGGCTATACGCTGAACGAGTATCAGCTGGCCACACTCAAGGGTGAAAAGCGCGTGGTCGGAAGCACCGAAGCAGAAATCTACAATAAGCTCAAGCTCGACTATATCGAGCCAGAACTTCGCGAGAACAGCGGCGAAATCGAAGCCGCCGAAGCGCACAAGCTTCCGCAGCTCATCAAACGCGCAGACGTGCAGGGCGATTTGCAGATGCACACCACAGCCAGCGATGGGAAGAACTCCATCGAGGAAATGGCGCTGGCTGCAAAAGCTCTTGGTCACGCTTACATAGCCATCACCGACCATTCGAAGGCCGTCACGGTGGCCAACGGTCTGGACGAAGTGCGTATGGCCGAGCACATCAAAAAATTACGTGCCGCGGACGCGCAAGGGCTGGGCATCCGGATATTTTCCGGCGCGGAAGTGGATATCTTGAAGACCGGATCGCTGGACTACTCCGACGAGATGCTGGCACAACTCGATGTGGTCGTCTGTTCCGTCCATTCCTACATGAACCTGGACCATGCCGCGATGACCGAGCGGATGCTTGCCGCCATCGAAAATCCGTACACGCAAATCATTGGGCATCCGACGGGCCGGTTATTATTGCGTCGGGATGCTTTCTCGTACGACATGGAAAAGGTGCTAGAAGCCTGCGCGAAGCACGGCGTAGCAATGGAGTGCAACTCCTACCCCGACCGACTCGACCTGAAAGACTTGCATTTGCGTATGTGCAAGGATCGCGGGGTACAGGTGGTTATTTCGACGGACTCGCACAGCACCGGGAACCTGGCTTTCATCCGCTATGGCGTAACGACGGCGCGGCGAGGTTGGTTAACCAAGGCCGACGTTCTTAATACGCTGGCGCCGGAGCAGTTCCTAAAGGCTCTGCGACCCAAACCGGGTGCCGTAAAGGCCAAGCACGCCGGCAGGACCAAGTAGCAAGGGTGCGGAACCTTTTTCCTGGAACCTTCGTACCTTCAATAGCAGGCAATAGCAGGCACTCGGAACGCAAATAGAGGCATACACAACGATGACAATTCTCTCCCTCTCTATGAGAACGTCTATGAGGACTCAGAAAATGATGCTGGTGAGGCTGGCAACCCTGGTGACGTTCGGCCTTCTGGCAGGATCGCTGGCCGCAAGCTCGGCCCACGCCGAGGAATGGACCAAAAGTTACACGGTCAGCGGCAGAGCTCGCGTTCACGTGGATTCGAACGACGGCTCGGTCCGCGTAACCACCAGCGACTCGCAACAGGTCGAATTTCGGGTTATCTATAACGGCTACACCATCGATAAGAACCTGACTATCACATCGAACCAGAGCGGCGATCAGGTCGAGGTTAGCGCGCGGGTACGCAACGGCATCAGTTTTGGCTGGGGCGGTCTGCACAAGAACCTGCGCATTGAGGTTCGGATGCCCCGCAATGCCGACCTCGGTGTGGACACCGGCGACGGGTCGGTCGAATCCGAATCCATTTCTGGCAGCCTGGACATCCACACTGGCGATGGACACATCCGCGTGGAAGGTGCCAAGGGCGACATTCGGCTGCGCACCGGCGATGGCAGCATTGAGGGGCGCGACCTGGACGGCAAGCTTACGGCCAACAGCGGCGACGGCCATATCACCGTTGAGGGACGCTTCGACGCGCTTAACATCAAGACCGGCGACGGCAGCATAACTGCGCGCGCGAATCCGGGTTCGAAGCTCGCGAATGGGTGGACCATACACACGGGTGATGGCAGCGTGGATATGTCCCTACCGGGCGACCTTCAGGCCAACATCGAGGCGAGCACCAACGACGGACGCATCAGCCTGGGCATTCCGGTGACTGTTGAAGGTACATTCAGTACTTCTCAGATTCACGGCAAGATGAATGGCGGTGGTCAGTCATTGACGATTCACACGGGGGACGGCTCGATTCATCTCAGCAAGACGTAGTCGGTGTTTTCTAAGTTGATTCAACAGTCGAGGAAAAAAGCGGAGCAGACTTCAGCTGCTCCGCTTTTTGTGTTCGAAGCGAATACTAGGACTTATAGCCTAGGACTCCGAAATAGAGTCGCTTAAATCCCACAGTCGTCCGGTTTTTTCCGCGCCGGCTTGCAGGGTGAACTGCTAACTAATTGAAACAAAAGGGTGCTCAGTGGAGTGAGACTTGCATTCGAATGAGTTGTAGCGCACTCGGAGGCCCGCTGTGATCGTCTATGCCCTTCTGTTAGGTATTGTCGCTCTCGGAGTCGTTTCTCTCGTCAGCTCGATTTTTGAATCGCAGCAACATCGCCGATCCTGAGTTTCCGTGCTGATTTTCTTGCCCTTAGGTTGCCGCCAGTAAACACAAACCAGCAAACCCAGATTTGGTCCATCTTGCATGCTCGATTTGGCGTATACTTCCGGGCACCTGCGAAAGGCTTGCAAATCTATGAAATCCAAATTTTTGACGCGGCGAGAGCTGTTGCTACGTTCGGCTACGATAGGTTCGCTGACACTCGTTCCGACTCTTGGCCTTGACGAAGCACTGTGGGCTTGGCGGCAAAGTGAGAAAGCTTCCAAGAAGCCGACGCCATGGAACGAGATCGGCCCGTTCTACAAGCGCGATGCTCCACAGATTGCGCAACTCCAGCTCCCTGGAGATCCGGGACTTCCTGTTCAGGTCTCCGGCCAGGTATTTGACACTCGAGGCGATGTGCTCGAAGGGGCAAAAATCGAGATCTGGCAGGCAAATCACGTAGGGATGTATGACCTGGACGGATATAGTTATCGGGCGACGTTAGCTGCAAGCAAGGGTGGTAAGTACGAGTTCAGTTCAGTGATGCCGGGCCATTACCCTGGGCGCGTTTGCCAGCACATCCACTACCTGGTCAGCGCGCCGGGACATAAGCCACTGATTACGCAACTCTATTTCGCGACCGACCCGGTGTTCGAAGGCGATCCGAAACGGAATTTCGCCCGCGATCCGTTGATTTTGGACAGTGAGTTGGTGCGTCCAGTTTTACTGGCTGGCGATCCGAAAGACGTTCACGCCGTGGTCAATTTTGAGCTTGTGGTGGAACGCCTATGACGCACCCAATTTGCGCTTTCGTCCTAACGGCAGGATTTGTGGCGGGAGCGAATGCGCAAACATCGCTCAGCACGCCGAGGGTAATCAAACTTGCCACGGAGCCGATTGCCGGATCACTGGCGCCAACGGGAGATCGCGCCGCCTACGTCGGAAAAGACAAGAAGCTCTATGTGCTAAACCTAGCGGACGGCATTTCGCGGGGCGCAGTTCAGATCTCCACCGGCGATATTGAACGAATGGTTGTCTCCCCGGGCGGAAACTGGATTTTTATCGGCGATCACGTTGGAGACTATTTCGTCTGGAATGCCGATACCGGCAAGGCCCAGATCAAGCTGCATCTCGGGCATTATCCGGGCGCCGCGATATTTTCCGCCGACGGAAAATTGTTAGCGATTGCGCCGGCATCCGAACCGGTTCAGATTTTCGAGTCGGCAACCGGCCGAAAAGTCTGCGAGACGACGGCAGTCACCGGCGGAGTCCAAGCAATCGCATTCTCGCGAGACGGTAAATTGCTGGCCACCGCCGATTCGGACACCGTGATTCGCATTTATGATGTCCGTAGTGGGCACCTCGTCGCGAAAAACAGTGATTTTTTATTGGAGCCGTTGGCCGTCGAATTTACGTCCGATGGCACGCAGGTGATCGCGTCTGGCGCCGACAAAGTGATTGTGTTTCTCGATGCGGCGACAGGAAAACTGGTTCGCAAACTCCCAAAACTTGACGAGCCCGTTTCCTGGTCCTCACTGAGCGTTTCGCCTGATGGTAAGTCGTTTGCCGCGGTGCTGATGGTCGCGGAAGATCTGACCAAGCCGCGGACGGTGGTAGTCTGGGACGTGGCAACCGGCGAAAAATTGTCTGCGTGGACTCCGCCAGCCGGATCGAGCGACCTGGCCTGGACTAGTGATAACCATTTGATCTTCTTGGGCGGACAAACAGATTCCGTTAGCATCTGGCGAATCCGTTAAGAATCGATAAATTTCGATCAGCAAATGTGGCCTGGGGATTTGCAACCTTGGCGCACGGTGCGCGATACTACTGGTTTGTTTGCACGCACTTTTCTGAATCCGTAGGCTTGATCCGCAGCAAAATTACTTGAAATCAGGGGAGTTGAATGGAAAAGCCAGCGAAGATTGCGCCGCCAAAGGGAAAATTGGGAGTCCTGACACCTGGCATGGGCGCCGTAAGTACCACTTTTATGGCAGGGGTAGAGCTGGTGCGAAAAGGCGCGGCGCAGCCGATCGGCTCGCTTACGCAGCTAGGTACCATTCGGTTGGGCAAGCGCACGGACAACAACTCGCCGCTCATCAAGGACTTCGTTCCCCTGGCGAAACTGGACGATATCGTCTTTGGCGGCTGGGATATTTTCAGGGACAACGCATACCAGGCCGCTTCGAACGCTGGTGTGCTGAGCAATGAAGATCTAGCCAGAGTAAAGCCGTTGCTTTCCAAGATAAAACCGATGAAAGCCGCGTTCGATAAGGAATACGTCAAACGGCTCGACGGTACGCACGTTAAGAAAGCCAAGAACAAGTACGAATTGGCCCTGCAGATCAAGGAAGACATTGCGAATTTCAAGAAGATCAACAAGCTCGCCCGGCTGGTGACCGCGTGGTGCGGCTCAACCGAAGTCTTCATCCAGCCGGAAGACGTACATTCGACGCCAGAAAAGTTTGTCGACGGCATGAAGAACAATCATCCAGCCATTGCGCCTTCGATGCTCTATGCGTGGGCTTCGGTAACGAGCGGAATTCCCTTCGCGAACGGCGCGCCTAACCTTACCGTCGACATTCCCGCGATTCAAAGATTGGCGATGGACCACAATGTGTCAATATGCGGCAAGGATTTCAAGACCGGCCAGACCCTGATGAAGACAATTTTAGCGCCGGGCTTCAAAGCGCGCATGCTGGGTCTCGACGGCTGGTATTCGACAAACATTCTCGGGAATCGCGACGGTGAAGTGCTCGACGATCCAGGGTCATTCAAGACCAAAGAAGAATCCAAGCTGGGCGTTCTGGAATACATTTTGCAGCCCAAACTCTATCCGCAGCTTTACGGGAAGATTCACCATAAAGTGCGTATCAACTATTACCCGCCGCGTGGAGACAACAAAGAAGGCTGGGACAACATCGATATCTTCGGCTGGCTTAATTACAAGATGCAGATCAAAGTGGACTTTCTATGCCGCGATTCGATTCTAGCGGCGCCGATCGTTCTCGACTTGGTACTGTTTCTCGACCTCGCGCAGCGCGCGGGTTTCCGCGGCATTCAGGAGTGGCTCAGCTTCTATTTCAAGTCGCCGATGACCAGCCCAGACCTGTACCCGGAACACGATCTTTTCATTCAATCGATGAAGCTGAAAAATACTCTGCGCTGGATGATGGGTGAAGACCTGATAACCCACCTCGGCCAGGAATACTACGATTAATTGTCGCCCTTCAAGTCCACTGGTAAAAGGCGTGGTCAGCGCTAAAGACGCGATTCGAAGCAGGGCCGAAGAACCCCAAGAGCACCTCTCTGGCTCTCCGCGCGTTTCAGAGGCAAGCTGGCTTGTGCTATCTTTTCAGATTCGGTCCTGCGCGCCGAAGCGGGCCATCGTCGCCCCGCGATGTGCACATCATTCGAATCATTCCAGGGAGTCGGGCACAACATGAAGAGCACTTACAACGGCCAAGCAGTTCCGAACGACGGGACGCCCATCGACTACAGCGGCGGCGAACTGCAAGTCCCTTGTAACCCGATCATCCCTTTCATCGAAGGGGACGGCACGGGACGCGACATCTGGAAAGCCTCGCGCCGGGTGTTCGACGCTGCCGTTGAGCATGCTTACGGCGGCAAACGCAAGGTTGCCTGGTACGAAGTTTTCGCCGGCGAAAAAGCTTTCAACGCATACAAAGAATGGTTGCCCAGCGACACCGTCGAAGCCATCCGCGATTTTCGTGTGGCCATCAAGGGGCCGCTCACCACTCCGGTTGGCGGCGGCATCCGCTCGCTCAACGTCGCGCTGCGCCAGATTCTCGATCTTTATTCCTGCGAGCGGCCGGTGCGCTATTTCGAAGGAGTTCCTTCGCCCGTCAAGCATCCCGAAAAACTAAATGTCTTTATTTTTCGCGAAAATACGGAAGACGTGTACATCGGCATCGAGTGGAAGTCGGGGTCGCCGGAAGCAAAGAAGCTTCTCGAGTTTCTGAATAACGAAATGCTGAAGGACGGGAAGAAACGAATCCGCTGGGATTCTGGCGTTGGCATCAAGCCGATTTCTCCCACCGGAACCAAGCGCTTGGTCCGTCGCGCCATCAAGTACGCGCTCGCGCACAAACGCAAGAGCGTGACGTTAGTTCACAAAGGCAATATTCAAAAATTTACGGAGGGCGGCTTCCGCGATTGGGGCTACGAACTCGCGCAGGAAGAATTTCGCTCGGAAACCGTCACTGAGCGCGAAAGCTGGATCGTCGATAATCTCGACAAGAATCCGCAGCTCTCCATCGAACAAAACGCCGCTATGATCGAACCGGGACTCGAGCGAGCCACCGACAGTTTCAAAAGGACAATCTACGACGAAGTGAATCAAACGCTCGGATCGATCTTCAAAACTCACGGCGGAGGCCAGTGGAAACAAAAACTAATGGTCAACGATCGCATTGCCGATTCAGTTTTTCAGCAAGTGCTCATGCGCCCGGATGAGTACAGCGTTCTCGCGACCTCCAATCTGAATGGTGACTATCTTTCCGACGCTTGCGCCGCACAGGTTGGCGGTCTCGGCATGGCGCCCGGGTCCAACATAGGCGACGGCTTCGGCATCTTCGAAGCGACGCACGGTACGGCGCCAAAATATGCGGACAAGGACGTGATCAATCCCGGTTCGGTGATGCTTTCGGGCGCGATGATGTTTGAATTTCTCGGCTGGAATGAAGCAGCAAAACTGATCGAAGATGGCATCGCGCGCACAATCCGGCAGAAAAAAGTGACCTACGATCTGGAACGCATGATGCCGGGCGCCACCAAAGTTGGCACGTCCGCCTTCGCCACCGCCATCATCGAAAACATGAAAGGTGCCGCAGTCGCCGGTTGATTTTCTTGTAGCGCAGACAATCTTGTCTGCGTCTTGGCCCGGCTCGGCGGCTTTGCGGTTTTAGTGGCCGGTGTTTAGACCGGTGCATTTTCCGAATCAGTTGTAGCGGCCGCCTTCCGAGGCGGGCGTATTTCAGGCTCACCGAAACGAGCCGTGGAGAACACAGCACCATGAGCAGAAAAAAAGTAACTGTAGTCGGCAGCGGCTTCGTCGGGTCGACCACCGCGCAACGCATTGTTGATCTGGGACTGGCGGACGTGGTTCTCACCGACATCCTCGACGGCCCGCCCGCAGGCAAAGCATTGGACATGCTCGAATCCGGGCCGATCACCAAGACCGACGCGCACGCCATCGGCCTCTCGACCGCGACAGGCGATTATTCCGGTACCACCAACAGCGACATTGTCGTTATCACCGCAGGTTTCCCACGCAAACCGGGCATGAGCCGCGACGACCTCCTCAAAGCCAATTATGACGTGGTCAAAGCCGTCGTCGAGCAAATCGTCAAGCACTCACCCAACTGCATCATCATCGTGGTCACCAATCCCCTCGACGCCATGGCGCAAGCCGCATTCAAAGTCAGCGGGTTCCCGAAGGAGCGCGTTCTTGGCATGGCCGGTGTACTCGATTCCGCCCGCATGAGTGCTTTCGTCGCCATGGAATGCAAAGTCAGCGTCGAAAATGTGCACTCATTCGTGCTCGGCGGCCACGGCGACGACATGGTTCCTCTCCCGCGCTATTCGAACGTTGCTGGAATTCCACTCCCCGATCTCCTGCCGAAAGATCGCATCGACGCCATTGTCGAACGCACACGCAAGGGCGGAGCGGAAATCGTCAATCTGCTTAAGACCGGCTCGGCCTACTACGCCCCCTCCGCAGCCGCGGTGGAAATGGTCGAAGCCATCCTCAAAGACAAAAAGAAAATCCTCCCCTGCGCCGTCTATCTCGAAGGCGAATACGGCATCAAAGGCCTCTTCGTAGGCGTTCCCGTAAAACTCGGTGCGAAAGGTGTAGAGCAAATCGTCGAAATCAAACTCACCTCCGACGAAAAAGCCGCCCTGCAAAAATCCTCAGCCTCCGTCCGCGAACTGGTCACCGTTCTCGGCTTGTAAGATTTACTAATGGGCGCCGACTTAGCTTTTGATTTCTTGGATTCGGTGAAGTACTTGTACTTACGACAGCTCTTCGAGCCGCGAGAAAATTCCTTGAGCGTCACTGTGCAAGAGGCAGTTACCAACCCCGCCGCGCCTGTTCGCGAGATGCATTCCAAACTGCCGGAACTAAGAAAGTTGGCGAAGGGTGCGTCGTTGATTGAATCCAATGACGCCTGTCGAACTTTTGAACTCACCTGGAATCGCTATGTGGCTTATTTAGTCACCGAAGAAATGGTCGGGTCGTGCGGCAGCTACGAAGATGAGAAATTTACCGGCAAGTTGTTCCGAATCTATTCGAAATCGCACTTTCTCGATCATCTTGCGCGCGACACTGGCGCTCACTGGGAGCCAATTCAGCACTTTAAATTGACGTGCCTAAACCATTTAGTCGATGTAGCTGCATACGCTGCGCCAGAAATTAGGCTGCTTGGTCCGGTTTCCTCTAGTCCAAATCGAATTCAATAGCTTGCACGACTTCTGAAGTTACGACCTCACGGTCCGCCACCACGCGATTCCGCCCTTCTCTCTTCGCCTCAAACATCCGTTGGTCCGCCGCAGCGAAGAGCTCCGCCGCATCTTCGCCATCCTGCGGAAAGCTCGCCAGCCCGGCGCTGATCGTTACCTGCACAGCTTGCCCGTGCGGACCAATCTCCATCGGTGTATTCGCCACCAACTCTCGCAGGGACTCGATTTTCCGCAGGGCGGTTTCAATGTCCGTCTCCGGCAACAGCACCACAAACTCTTCCCCGCCATAACGCCCCACGGTGTCGCTCTGCCGGAAGGACTCGCGAAGCAATCTACTGATTTTCTTCAACACGATATCGCCGGCCGCGTGGCCATGCGTGTCGTTCAATGACTTGAAACGGTCCGCATCAACTACCGCCAGCGTCAGCATTTTGCCGTACCGGCTGGCGCGGCTCAGCTCCATAGAAAGCCGGTCTTCCACATAGCCTCGATTAAACAAAGACGTCAGATGATCGCTGGTGGCCAATTGCAGCAGCCTCTGGCTGCGCGAAACCAGGGCCAGGCTCAGTCCGGAAGCCGTCAGCATCATGATCAGGCGCGAAATTTGCGAAGACCAGCTGAAAAATCCATAAGGATAAGGCGCGTAGGCCGCGCTGTTCAGGTCCCAATGGCTCGCCGCGTAGTAACTGATCGCCAGGTATTGCGCAAACGCCAGCAGCCCCGCCGTAATGCAAATCCTCTTGTCGTAGCGCAGGCTGGTGCTGCCGATCACCAGAAAATAGCCTTCGAAAACCACCCTGCTATTCACGGCAGTATGTGGCCTATTCAGCAGAAGGAACAGTGCCAGCGCGCTGCTGATCAGCGTAACGTCAAAGCTGCTGCTGACAAATCCCAGCCACGACGGGTTGTAATTCCGGGAGATTAGCAGATACACGATGACCGAAAGCAGGAACGTCCCCGTAGCCAGGCTGATGCCGACCAGTCCCTCTTTCCGCTCCACGGGAAAGAACAGCGAGTTAATCACAGGAATTAGCAGCAGCAAAGTAGCCAACGACAATCGCACTTTGGCGACCAGCAGTTCGCCCGCCACGCCCGCTTCCGCCAGTACCGGGTCAGGGCCAGACCAATACGACTTCAAGAAATTTCCAAAATGAGTATTCATACGGAACTAAGACAACGCCGCTCGGAGTCAGCGCGTTTAGAAAATTCCATTTGACAGGAATCAGAAAACAGGCTGAGTTCATAGTCAGGATAAAACCGGGTGCCCGCTTATGTTCGTGCATTTAGAGCAAGCGTTCCAAAAGGGCACGGTTCCTAGCAGCCTTCGTCTGCGAACTCTCACCGCCATTACCGCGAAGCTCACACCCTCCGGCCGCCGTTGCGTGAACGCTTCCGCTTCTCCCAGCCGCCCAGCCGCATAGCGCCTGCTAAGCAAGCCCTTCGCAATTCATCCGCATGCGCACGATCGACCAGTGTTCGCGCCACGATCATTCCTCCGATGCTCAGCGCGGCAATCATTTGCGCTCTGTTGCGGCGCGGCCGTTTTTTGTCCACAAGGCTTCGCTCCAGCATACTCACCATGGCGCGAAACACTGTTTCGAAAGCCCGCCGCGCCTCGATGCCGCTGCGCGCCACATCGGTCGGCAACGCCACCATGGGACACGAATTTTCCACGTCTTCAAAATGCTGGCGCGACAGATACGCCTTTACGACCTGCGGCCCCACATCGGTGGACGAAAGGTCAACGTGCACGCCTTCCCAGCAATTTTTCCATTCTGGATCGGTAAAGAAACATCCCAGCACTTCGGCATATAGCTCGCTTTTGCTCTTAAAATACGCATAAAAGCCGCCGTGGGTAAGACCGGCGTTCGCCATCACCTGGGCGATGGAGACGCTTTCAAATCCATGGCGATTGAACAGCCTGCGTGCGCTGTCCACAATCCGCTTCTTCACCTCCACACGACGACCGGCAGGATAAGGCATCAACTTCCTCCTCGAGCAAGCTCACAAACCCCCAAGCTCACAAACCAGGGCGGAACCATGTTATCGCCCAAAGCAAAATATTATGTTGAACATATTTAGCAGCCGTGGTGTGATGCGCCCACTGCGGACATCGCTCGGAAAGTTCCGCAAATCGGCACCCTCATCGGAGAGACTATGAACACTACCAATTACCCGGCCCGTCCAGCGCGACTCTCAAACGGTTACTCTCGGCGGCAACTACTTATCGGTTCCGCCGCTGCGATAGGCGGCGCCCTCGCTCTGACAGCGCCCGGCGCGTGGTCCCTATCCGACGACGGCGTTTCCCGCAACGCAGAGGCAATCCATCAGGAGCCAACGTTCAGAGCATCGCCCAAACAAATCTACGAAGCGCTCACCGATGCCGCGCAATTTCAGAAAATGACTCTGGGGAGCGAAGCCATGAAGATCATGGATCTGAAATCCAAACCGGCCGAAATCAGCCGCGAATTGGGCGGAGCCTTCTCTCTCTTCGGAGGCTACATCATCGGCAGGCAGCTTGAACTCGTGCTCAATCAACGCATCGTGCAAGCCTGGCGCGTAGGAAGCTGGCCCGCCGGCATCTTTTCCATCGTGCGGTTCGAACTTGCCGCGCAGGGCGATAACACTAAATTAATTTTCGATCACGCTGGCTTCCCCGCTGGCGATGCCGAGCATCTTGCCACCGGCTGGCAAATCAATTACTGGCAACCGCTCACCAAATTGCTAGCGGCACAGGCTTGAGACGCCCAATTTATCGCGTTCAAAACTCACTCCACAATCTGCCCGCTGACCGGCACAGTGACCCTGGGAAATTCCCGGTCGTTGCTGTCAATGAAGATGGATCCTTTCATCGCACCGATCTGCAGTCTCTCAGGAACCAGAATGATTTCCACCTGATAGCTGTTCCCATTCGCGCCCCGCACCAGCTTAAAGCTTAGGCCCGGAATGTCGCTGCTCAACCGCGCCTGGAAGTCCGTGCCGCCCTCTTGATGGATCATCATCGTCATCGCGGTGCTCGCAACATCGCTGGTCCGTAATCTTCCGAATTCCACGGCGTCCGGAAACGCGTGCACTTTTTCGTAGAGGTAAGTGTTGGCGCCGACCTTGATCAGCGGCATCTTCTTACTCGAAGTCCTAAGGACGATGGCACTGGTGGCTCTCCCTACAGGTCCATCGGGCTTCAACGCTAATGTCAGCCGGTACCGCTGGCCAGGCGTCACAGTTTCCAGATGAGTGGTAAACCGATCGAGCCCATGCTGGATGTTCTCAATGTGCAACGGTGTCGGTTCGTGGTTTACAATTTCGATATCCGCGTGGTTGCCGTGGTGTCTTTGTCCCGCCACAAAAAACGCCGGCCGTGGAGACAACTGGACCGGTGGCACGATGCGTCCAGAGAATGTCAGTCGAGCCTCGGGCTGAGCAGGATCATTGAGCGATACCAGTATTGCTCCTTCGAAGTTTCCCTCCAGGTTCTCGGTGTTCAATTTGAAATGAATCTTGGCTTCCGTGCCTGGCGCGACTTCATGCGGCATCCCCGTCACCAGCAAAGGCGTAGTCATGCTGACCTTCTCGATCACCATCGGTGTGGTACGGTGGTTGCGAATTGCGAAATCGTGCTCCACCAGAGCGCCGGACAACGTCTCACCAAAATCAAAATGCGTCTCGGGAAACGGCGCGTTAGAGCTGTTGGACTCAGTGTTAAGCGTCAGGTTGGGCTCCACAACCGGTAACGCAGAGTTTCGATTGGCCATTTCGAGATTTGCAGCTTTGGCGGGCAAGGTTGGCTGCTGCGAGCCGCAGGAAGCGCACATCGTGCACAAAACGAGGAAACCAATTTGTCGTGTGGCCCTGGAAATCACAAGAGTCTCCAAACATGTTTCACCGGAGCCAACATAGCGCTTGGCTCCGGTGATTTTGTCGGCGCAAAGCCGCACGCCGTTAGTTCAGATAGAAGCGAAGCTGCACCAGCTTGTTTCCGTTGTTGTCGTAGTCCCAGAAGAAATTCTGAAACCCGCCTTGAAAAAGCGCCACCGTCTGCAGCGTGTTGGCGTCTACGAGCGATGTCAGCGCATCGGTGACATTCGTGAATTTGTTTGGCTTCATTCGAACGAAGAGCTGTTTGTTCGTGGAGCAAACCAGATTACCTGTAGGATCGGTCGCGCACGTGGTCAGCGTTGAGCTTCCACCGGGCGTGCCGAGAGTCCGCGCCCACACGTCGTAAGACGCCGTTGTGCCGGTCGTGCATGGAACCAGAGTGGTGCCCGTGGCCGTCGTGATATTCGTATTGCAGGGGAGTTGGAATACGGCGCCTTGCTTGGCAATCTGCGTTCCATTACAGTCGGTAGCCGCGTCGAAAGCGTTTCCGTCACAGACCGCAAACGGTCCTTGCGTCAGCCAGATGTCTGTGCCAGGAACGGGATCGGTGTCGGGACCGTCTTTGCCGTTGGTGTAAAGGGGCACGAAAATTGTGTGACGATCTGAATTTGTTAACGGTGGATTTTTGCCGTTGGTCACTCCAATTAGGTTCAGATTGTAATGAGCGCCGCTCGGCGCGCCGTTTCCGTTCTGGGCAAGCCCCGGAATCGACACCACTACCGCACTTAACCCGACTGCAGCCCCCAAAAGGAGCAATGCTTTTTTCATTTTTCCTCCGGATTCGTCCGAGTTTGTTACCGAACTTCGCTGCCGAGGTGGTCACCCAAAATCAACCACTTCATGGAGGGCTTGGTGCGGGGATAATGTTCCTAGGGACTGCCAGCTACAACTGGCCGAGCGACCAGTTTTGGAACAGTGGCCTTATTGGATTCTCGGGCAAGGAAGTACTCGACTAATCCGACGACCGAGCCGTCTCATCTGACGCTTTCGTGCTTCCTCAAGGTGTTTGTGCGCCTTGGGTTTCCACGTAGACAGAATATAGCGATTGGCTGGCCGTCATGAACAAGCGGTTCTTTTTGGCGCCTCCGAAGCACAGATTGGCGCAAGTCTCGGGAAGATGAATTTTGCCGATCAGAATGCCGTCCGGGCCGAAAACGTGTATTCCGTTAAAACTCTCCCCGCCCCATCCCGCCGCAGACCACACATTTCCATCTATGTCGCAGCGGATGCCGTCTGAAGAACCCGGCGCCATGTTCACAAATAGTCTTCCATTTTTCAGCCGCTTCTTCTCTTCCACGTCGTACACCCGAATCGGGTGTGGGTCATTCGCATTCTTCGGCACGCCGGTGTCGACGATGTACAGCTTCTTCTCGTCCGGTGAAAAACAAATACCATTGGGCTTGTCCATGTCGCTCGCCACGACCGTAACTTCACGCGTCCGCGGATCTAGCCGGTACACGTTACACGGCAGCTCCAGATCCGTTTTGTGCCCTTCGTAATTGGACATGATTCCGTAGCCTGGATCGGTGAACCAGATCGCTCCGTCTGAATGTACAGCCAGATCATTCGGCGCGTTCAGCTTCTTGGCTTGAAAACGATCGATCAACACGGTGATGGTGCCGTCATGTTCGGTGCGCGTGACGCGGCGCGCGTCGTGCTCGCAGCTTATTAAGCGACCCTCGCGATCGCGCGTGTTTCCGTTGGTGTAGTTCGAAGGGCTTCGAAAAACGCTGACCTCGCCGGTATCTTCGAGCCAGCGCAACAAGCGATTGTTGGGGATGTCGCTGAAAAGGAGGTATCGCCCGTCAGCAAACCATACTGGCCCTTCCGCCCAACGCGTTCCCGTGTAGAGCCGCTCCACCGCAGCGTTCATTATGCGATATTTGTTAAAGCGCGAATCAACCACTTCCACTGACGCGTCCGGATATGGGGCCGGTTTGTGCTCTTGCCATGCCAGTTGCTCCCCAGCCAAATCAAGGGGCTCTAATGCCAGCGCAGACGCGGCTCTCCCGGCGGCACCGATGAATGTTCGTCTTTTCATGCCGATATTGCGGCGCAGTCGGAAACCGTCTTTCCCGCCATTGAAGAAAGTTCGGCCATCTCGTGTGGAGTCTATCCTAGCAAGCGTCGACGGGGCAAACGGTCCACGTGATCAACCTGTTGTAGCGGTGTTACAGCTCTTTGAAGCGAGAATTTTCTTGTATTCGCGGTATCAGGCAATTTTGAATTGTGCTTTCGCCCAAGAGCGTTTCTGCGATCGAGCCCCGTTTTTACCAGCCAAAGACGCGTTGCGCTGCCAGCACCAAACCCAGTGTGAAGGCCGCGATCACTACTTCCCCGATGGCCCCGACGGCAAACGGCTTCAGCCCCTGTTTTGACAGCGTCTTGAAATTCGTGCGCAACCCAACGCCCGCAAAGGTCAGCAAAAATGCCCAGCGAGAAAGATTTGCCAATGCACCGATCTGTTCTTTTGAGAAAAATGCCGCCGTGGCAAGTGTGGAAATCAGCAGAAAGCCTAGAACAAACTTAGGGAATTTCTGCCAAAGAAATTTGGCTTTATTTCCCACCGCCTGCGCCTGTCCGCGGCTTGCCCAATAGAAGGCGTAGGCAAGCACGACAAAGCCAATCAGTGCATTGCGCGTAGTCTTGGTCAGCACCGCCAGTTTTCCCGCAGCATCCGAATATAATGCGCCCGCAGCGGCTGCTTCCGCCGTGTTATCGACGGCAAGACCGGACCACACTCCGTAGGCGTGATCGGTCAAATGCAACGCGTGCCCGATCAATGGGAATGTAAAAAGCGAAAGCGCGCCGAGCGCAAGAATAGCCGCGATCGCAAACGAAGAATCTTCTTCATCGGCTTCAATCGCGCCCTGTGTGGCGATAATCGCACTGACACCGCACACTGCCGAACCAACCGCCAGCAGCGAAGTCAATTTCGGTTTCAGTCCAAACACGTGCCCGAGAAACGTCATGAACGCGATCGCCAGAGTAATTTCAATGCCCACCAGCGCCAGGCTGGTTCCCCCCAGCTTCAGCACGTCTCCCAACAAAAAACGCGCGCCCAGCAGGACGATTCCGGCTTTCAGCCAGAATTCGTACGTCGCCACGCCCGCGCGGAAAAATTCCGGCACGCCCACGGTATTGGAAATTGCCAGTCCGATCAAAATCGCCCACAAAACGTACTCGATATTTGGAAATGTCCAGTGATGCGCCTTGGCATATTTCCCGACGTTTGCTTCCAGCAGCTTTCCGGCGTAGCCGACCGCCGCGAGCAACAAAACTCCTGGCACAATTTTCAAGAATTGCAGGCCGGGATTGACCGGCCTTGCCTGCGGAATTGCAACCGAACTTGCCATACTCACCTCATCTCCGTCGATTAGTGACGCTCTTGCTTGGTTCCTTGACCTCTGCGTTCAAAAGGTCAATTCTCTTTTTGCAATTTCCATTTTCTGATTTACTTCACCAGGGAATGTGCTTAAACACGCCGGCACGAACCAGCGCCGCCAGCACAAACGCCAGTAACACTGCCCACGCGTCAATTGAAAAGCCCCGCGGTTTCACGGGCGTCGCAACCGCTTGTTCTTGTTGACTCATTTCGCTTCTCCTCTCAGGCCTCTGTACTCACAAAAGGTAAAAATGGTTTTAGTTTCCGGACTTCGTAGGGAGCTGCCGTTCTTCACCTTTAAAAGCTTCTGTAGTAAATCGCGCGGGCCAATACTTTTCGGGCCGCGCGCATGTTTGGGCCGCCACACGCCCTACGATCAGCAACGAAGGCGCCGGTAATGGGTCTTCGCTCGGAAGAGCCGCGACATTCGACCAGCGCAATTGCTGCTCCGCGCGCGTCGCTTGCGACACTACAATGCACGGCGTTTCCGGCAACAATCCATTTTCGATCAGTCGCTCCGCGACTTCGCCGTACTCTGTTCCCGGCATATAAATCGCAATCGTTGTTTCAGGAGTGACCGCGGCCCAGTTCAACCGACCACCGGTCTCGCCACGTGAAAACGTCGTGAACAGCACTTGCGAAGCCACTCGCCGGTCGGTCAACGAAATCTGCGCGCTCGCTGCGGCGCCAATCGCCGCGGTGATTCCCGGAACCAACTCAAAATCAATTCTAGCCCGGCGTAGCGCTTCGATTTCTTCTCCCGCTCGCCCGAACAGCAGTGGATCGCCGCCTTTCAGCCGCACCACGATTTTGTTTTTTGCCGCGTAGTGTACGAGCAGGCTGTTGAGTTCATCCTGAGTCAGCAGTTTTTTCCCAGCGCGTTTGCCGACATCTACCAGTTGCGCGCTGCGCGAAATCAGTGCCAGAACTTCCCTGCTCACCAACGCGTCGTATAGCACCACATCGGCGCTCGCCAGCACCCTCGCAGCCCTTATCGTCAGCAATTCCGGATCGCCCGGGCCCGCTCCGACTAAATAAACTTTGCCGCTCATGCCACACCTTGGTGCGAGGGATCTTTCTGCGAGTCTTTCACGAACCGGTCGAACATCAGCTTGCTGGCCAATTGGTGCAACATTCGCTTGTTGCTTTCGGATCCCCCATCCGCCGCGCGCAGTAGCTCGCGCGCTGCGCCTAGCCACTCCAGCCACGTTTCGTATTCCGGGCCGAACTCTTGTTCGAGTTCCAGCCGCAGGCGGTGCGCCAGCGCAGGGCTTTTTCCATTCGTTGATATAGCGATCTGCAAATCGCCGCGCTGCACAATCGACCCGTAATAAAAATGGCAGTTCTCGATGTCGTCTACCGCATTGCACAAAATCCCGCGCGATTCCGCTTCGAGAAAAACCGCCGAATTCACACCGGGCGCCGATGTCGCCGCAATTGCTAACGTCGCATTGGCCAAATCGCCCGGCTCGAATTTCCGTGGAACCCATTCAATTCTCCTGGTGCGAATCGGCTCTGCAAAGGACATGTGGACTTCCGGCGCGACCACGCGCACCCTGGCTTCCGCACGCAGCAATCCGTCGATTTTTCCAGAGGCAATTTCACCTCCGCCAACCACTACCACCAGACGCCCTTGTAACTTCACAAATATGGGAAATAAACTCATCGCTTAGCCTTCTACTCCGGCCGGTGTTCTTCCAGCCGGTACGTCGCGCTCCACCGGCAAAAATGCTTCGCCCGCAAGGACCGTGCGAATCTCCTCATTAGTTTTTCGCGAAAGAAACGCGTGAAGAGGTTCGTTGCGCCTCCGCTCTTCCTGAAAATCCACGAGCAGCCGCTCAATGGCGTCGGGAACATCAGTTGCCGCGCAGCGATATCCAACCGGCCGCGCAATCGAGGCGAAATGTCCGACGCTACCGCCAACGCAAAAATAGTAGGCGTCCACCATTTTTCCGTTGGACTTGATTTTTTTCCCCTCGATGCCGATGTCGGCGATCCAGTGCTGGCCGCAACTGTTGGGGCATCCGGTGATGTGTAATTTGATTTGTTCGGCAAAACCGGGAAGGCGGTCGTCGAGTTCCATCGCCAGCCACCGCGCAAATCCTTTTGTTTCCGTCAATGCCAACTTGCAAAATTCCGATCCGGTGCAGGCCACGGTCCCGCGCGCAAACGCGGAAACTTCCACTGGCAACCCCGCGCGTTGAAGTTCAGCGGCGACAGTCTCCGCGCGTTCTTCTCGAATATTCGCCAACAGCAGATTCTGCTGCACCGTGGCACGTAAATTTCCGTCGCCGTATTCGTCCACCAGTTGCGCCACGCGGCGCAATTGCGCGGGAGTCATGCGTCCGCGCAGGACGTTCGCGCCGACGAAGACCAGTCCCGCCTGTTTTTGGCGATGAATTCCCGTGTGATCGCGATGAATTTCGGAAGGAATTTCTTCTTGCTGTGCTGGATCGAGCGTGTAGCCGATGGTTCGGTTCAGTTCGGACAGAAAACTTTCCGCGGTCCAGCCATGCCTCAAAAATAGGTACTTGAGTCTCGCCTGTTCGCGACTCTGGCGCAGAACTTCACTGGCGCGAAAGATTTCCGCGACTCCGCGTGCGACATCGACCACCTGATCCTGTCTTACGAACGCATTGAGTTTCAGCGCAATGTGCGGCTCGGTGGAAAGCCCGCCGCCGATGCGCACTGAAAAACCATTCTCGACAATTCCGCCGTGAGTGCGCCGTGCCGCGGTGAATGCCACATCGTTAATTTCCGGATAGCTGCACCAGGAACTGCAACCGGTCACGGTCATTTTGAATTTGCGGGGTAGATTGTAGAATTCGCGATTGCCGCCGAGCGCGCGATCCGCCGCCAACGCAAATGGCGCTGCGTCGAAATGCTCATCCGCCGCCAGGCCAGCCACAGAACAACCCGTAACGTTGCGAAGCACATCGCCGCATGCCCCAGTGGTGGTCAAACCGGCGGCTCGCAATTTCTCAATCAAGTCCGGAATCGCTTCGATCGCCACCCAGTGCAACTGTACGTTTTGCCGCACGGTGATATCGGCAAGGCCGCGGCCATAGTCTTCCGAAAGACCGGCAATCACGCGCGCCTGATCGCTGGTCAAAATTCCGTTGGGGATGCGAATGCGCACCATGAAAAATTCCGTGGCTTTTCCCTCGCCGTTTGCACCGCCGACCACGCCCGCTCCGTCGCCTTGCGTATAAATTCCCCAGGAGCGGAAATATGTCCCAAGCCATTCCGGCGGAATTGAGTCGCGCCCCTTGCGCGCAAATTCACGAATTTCGTCCAAGTGATCCCAAGCTAACTTTTCGCGTTTCAGGCGCTCGACTTTCTGCGCCTTGGTTTCTTTCACTTCAGCCATGTGGCTTTTTTCCTTTTCGCTCGAACCTTCATGCCAAATCGTTCACACAAAAATAAAAAAGCCCACGTAACCAGACTTTCTGGCACGTGGGCTTTGGAATTTCCTTGTTTACGGCGGTTAGGTCCGCAGCAGCCTCAAGCCAGAAATGTGAGTTTCGCGACAGCTACAGCAGCAGCCGCAACAACACACAGTCTGGCGAGACATTTTCATTACCTCTAAAGGGTACCCGGCCTGATTCTTCGTGTCAACGATTCATATCTCGCGCAAAATTAGATTCACCCTAACAACATTTACGATGCCAGCGGGAGCAGGAGGGTTACGCCACTCAGTCCAAATATGTCCATTCAGCCCACGAGCGGGAAAGGTTCTTCCTTGGCTGCCGACAGAGATAGAGAGTGAGGCGCGATTCTTCCGGCAAAGCATACATCGGACTGATGGTTTCAACGGGTTTCACATCACCAAACGACTGCTGAAGACGTTCCTTAGCAAACCCTATTGCGATCACAATTTCTCCTGAAGCACCATGTGGTCCCCACGCGCCGTACTGATTGTGCCCGCTGATCGCCCTCGGCAACTGATATTTCTTTCCAAAATAATCGATGGCACTTGCTTCGCCGTAGTTATAGGCAAACAATGTGGCGCGGGATTGCTCCTCGGGCGGCAGAGAACGCAACGCGCGAGCCATCGCCTGCACCTGGTCTTGCCAGCCGAACATGTCTCCGAACAGTTGCGGCAGCGAATCCAGCGGCACGTTTTCCACTTTCACATCCTGCACTCCAAAGAAGCCGCAGTATTTCACTGCGGCGGTCACAGGGAGGATGGGCATAGCCAGCGGCGCTGCAACAATTCCTGAAACGATTAGCGGTGTGACAATCGCCGGTTTCAACCACGCACCCACGCGGGAAAATACTTGCTGTTCCCAGCATGCCGCACCGGCCGCCAGCAACATGATATACGCGGGAGCGAGATAATAAATTTTCCCGTGCAGCAGAATCATTTCGAATAACACGGCGAGGTATGCGTATCCGAGAACCGCATATTTTCGTCCAGCTTTGTCGAACAGAAAGAAATAAAGTCCCGCCAGCCAGAAAGGCGCGGCCAGCGGATTCACCAAAAGAAATTGTTCCAGAACGTACGCTAGCGGCGAAACGGTGGCATATTTTGTTCCAATGACCGTTCGGAGAAGCGCGATGGTCGGATAGCCGTTGTGAATTTCCCAGAGCAGATTCGGCAAAAAAATCACGAAAGCAATTGCCAGAGCTAGCCAGATTTCGAGGCGTGTAAATTGCTTGCGCCCGGGAGTCAAAAGCAGACCGACCGCGATGCCCGAGCCAAAAAATAGCATCGAGTGCTTGTTGAGGATTCCGATTCCAGCAATAACGCCAAACAACAGCCACAGACGCGGGCTGCCACCATTTAAAATCCGCAACACGATCGCCGCGCAACCCATCCAGAACACCGGCTCGAATGCGTTCATGGAAAGAAAATTATCGAAGGTCAAATAAATCGGCGCGAGACACACCAGAAGCGCGGCGAAGAATTGCGCGAAGCGACCGCCTCCCATTTCCCTGGCCATCCAACCAGCGAGCCAAACTTTTGGCGCGGCGGAAAGAGCAGGCAATGAGCGCAGCGCGAACAGAGAATCGCCGAATAGCGTACGGCTGCTCCAGGAGGCGAATGCCACGAGTGGAGCGTGGTCTACGTAGCCCCACGCAAGATGCTCACCGCACGCGGCGTAATATAACTCGTCGCGAAAATATCCGTATTGTGAGTTAAATAAAAAATGTACAAATACCGCGAGCGCGGCGATCGCGTACACGGAAGTGGCCAGCGATGCATGTAGCGAAGAGAAATTCCCCGCCTCGCTCGGAACGATGAGCTTCACTTTTTGCGGCTTTTGAACGGAGATTCTAACAGGCAATGAGGGCTTCATTGTTCGCAGTCATGGACGGAATTCTACGGGTTAGCCGCTCCGGAAGTCCTCTATTTTCTTGGCACAAATGAAGTAACAACCATAGTTCAGTTGGCGGAGACCAACGTTGCCGACTTGATGTAATCCAATTTCGGCCAGCCTTTCTTCAAATATGGATCGCCCTGCTTTTCGAGTTGATCTTGATCCGGACCGGCGTTATCTCCGTAACCTTCATACATCATTTCAACCACATTCATTCCGTTGCCGTCCACAGCGCCGAAAGGTGCAAAGCCCATGCTGTCGAGCCGGCTGTTGTCTTTCAAATTGATGAACACCTGTGTGGTGCGGGTGTTCGGTCCGGCCGTGGCAAATACGATCGCTCCGCGCTTGTTGCTTTGCGTAACCGGATCGTCCTTTATTTCTGTGTGCTTCCATGCGGCGGAAACGGCAGGATTGGCGTTGATCCCGAATTGCACGACAAATTGCGGGACCACGCGGAAGAATGCAGCGTTGTCGTAAAAATGATGTTTCACGAGATTGTAAAAACGGTCGGCGCCAAGCGGAGCCCACGCTCGTATAATGGTGATAGCAAATTCTCCGCGCGTCGTGTCGAATTTAACTTTGTAAGTGTCCGGGGCCCTTTCTTTTAGCTTCGCGGGGGAAAGCAGCTCTTTAGTGTAGTTGTGCGCAGCTTCACCCGCTTTGCTAGCCGCGCTTGAGGACGGATTGGCCTCGACGGGAGGTGGAGTGGACGGTTGAGCGGGAGCAGGTTCGGCCTTTGGCGGCTGCGTCGCTGTAGGCTCGGGCGCCGGCGTTTGTTCCTGCTTCTTGCAACCTACCAGGATCATTCCTGCTGCGATAATGACCGCCGCCAGCCCGGTGATTTTACAACTCTTTAGATTCATACGGCATTCTCCGTTCATTATCTAAATCCATCGATTATTTTGGCGACCGTTTTTGTATATTCGATTCTCTACTGACTCGTTCCACGTCCGCCATCAGGCGCAACGTATTCTCGCCTAGAATTTTTCTCACGTCACCTTCGGAATAACCTTTTTGCAAGAGTGCTTCGGTAATTTTCGGCAGCATCGTGGCATCTTCCATGCCATACGGCATATTCGCACCGTCAAAATCGGACCCCAGGCCAACGTGAGCGATGCCCGCAACTTTTACGGCGTGGTCGATGTGTTCGATGATTTTGGTGTAATCCACACGCGGCAAAACGCCCTTCGCCACGTATTCGCGCGTAACGCGATCACCTTCGATCAGCATGCAGCCTTCGTTGGTATCGCCGCCGCAGCGCTTGGTGACTTCCTGCGCGATGGCGTCGTTGATTTTTGCATTGCTCTTTTCGGCGTCGCGAAATTCCCGGCTCAGAAATCCAACGTGGTAGTTGATCTGAATCACCCCACCTTTTTCTGCTAGGTCCTTGATCATCTGATCTGTCATATTGCGCGGCGCGTCGCAAATCGCGCGGCAGGAAGAGTGCGAAGCGAGCAGCGGCGCCCTGCTTACGCTCAGCGCATCATAAAATGTCTTGTCGCTGACATGAGATATGTCCACGATTACGCCGAGCCGATTCATTTCGCGGACGACGTCCTTGCCAAAATCGGTAAGCCCATTGTGCACTGCTTTGTCGGTCGAAGAATCCGCCCACTCATCATTTCCGCTGTGTGTGAGCGTCATGTATCGCACCCCGAGGCCCGCGTACTTACGAAGCACATCAAGATCGCCGGCGATCATATGGCCGCCTTCCACGCCCATTAGCGCGGCGATTTGTCCGCCTTTGTGGGCCTCGCGGATCCGCTCAGCGGTTGTGGCGAGAACCAGATCTTTCGGATGTTTTCGAACTTGCTCGCGCACGGCGTCAATTTGTTGCAAGGCTCTTTCCACTGCGGTTGGGCCAGTTATTTTGCTCGGCAGCCAAATAGAAAAGAAAATCGCGCTTAAGCCGCCTTCCCGCATGCGGGGAATATCAATGCTGCCAAGCGTATGACGCTCGCCAAGATCGAATTTCGGATCAAGCATGAGTTGGGTAGTGTCGTCGTGAGTATCCACCACGATGGAAGAAAAATGCAGCTTCTTTGCTCGCTCGGAAATACTGTCGTCCGCAGCCACTGTTGCCACCACTGTTCCTCCCAGGATTAATGCCGCAAACGAACAGAGATTCATCAGCGCGCTGCGCTTCGCTCGGAACGACGGCTTGTTTTTTCGTGCTGTGATCATGTGGATCGCACCGCGTCTCTTTTAGCGGCAGACGCTCGTTCGGATGACGAACAGATCTTTACAGGGTCCACAGCTTGTCTACTGTGCCTTTAACTCGCGGCTGACTTTTTCATTTTGCTCCATCACCCGAAGTAGATTGCCGCCGAGAATTTTGCGAATCTCACCGTCGGAATAGCCTTTGCGCAGCAAGGCTTCCGTGATCTTCGGCAGTTTGGACGCGTCTTCCATTCCCTCAGGCATGCTCGCTCCATCAAAATCCGAGCCGAGTCCAACATGGTCCGCACCGACAAGTTTTACCGCATGATCGATGTGGTCGATAATCCGTTCCCAACTGACGTGAGGCAGCTTTCCTTCCGCGACGGCCTGCCGCTGCACTTCAGTCATCTTTTTTCCGATGCAGGCTTCATCATCGCCACACTCTTTTTTGACCCGATCGAATTCTGCCACCACGCCGCCCGACAGCTTGTCCGACGCGTCTTTGTATGCCTGATCGATAAAGCTCATTTCGTAATTGATTTGAATGACGCCACCTTTTGCGGCCAGCGCCTTGATCATGTCATCGGACATGTCGCGCACATGATTGCACAGCGCGCGACACGAGGAGTGCGAGGCAATCAGCGGCGCTTTGCTGACTTCCAGTGCGTCGTAGAAACTTTTGTCGCTGACATGCGAAATATCGACCATGATTCCCTGGCGATTCATTTCGCGCACAATGTCCTTTCCGTAGTCCGTCAGTCCATTGTGGGCGGGTTTGTCGGTGGAAGAATCCGCCCACTCATCGTTATAAAAATGCGAAAGAGTCATGTAACGGACACCGAGGTCGCCAAAAATCCGTACCATCCGGATGTCGTTTCCGATCATATGGCCGCCTTCGACGCCAATCAGCGCGGCGATTTTTCCTTGCGTGTGAGCGCGGCGTACATCGTCGGCCGTTCTGCAAAACATCATGTCCTTGGAGTTTCTGCGGACGTTTTCGTGCACCGCGTCAATCTGATCGAGCGCTTTCTGAATGGCCGTCGGTCCCATGGTGCGCCCGTCAATCCAGATGGAAAAGAAAATCGCGTTCATACCGCCTTCGCGCATGCGAGGGATGTCAATGCTGCCGTCAGGGTTGCGTTTGGCGAGATCGAAATCCTTGGAGAAAAACCTTTGTGTTGTGTCGTCGTGGGTATCGAGCACGATCGACGAGAAGTGAAGTTTGTGCGCACGCTCGGCGATGTCGTCTGCGATGGCAGGCGCAATCAGCGGCGAACAAAGCAGCAGAAAGAAATAAAAAGATAAACAGGCGCGGAAACAGCGCATCAGATGGCTCCTTGAGCCAAAACGCGGCTCGGCTTCAGATTCGAGACGGAAACGTAAAAAGGATTCTATCCTATCAGCCAACCGAGCATCGCTTGTTTCCAAGCTTCACGATTCACTTCGGCGATGGATTCGGTCAACGGAATATCCTTGGGGCAGGCTCGCACACAGTTTTGCGCATTCGCGCAGTCCTGCACGCCGCCCGGTTGCATCAACTCGCCAATTCTTTCGTGCGAGTTCATCGCGCCCGTAGGATGCATATTAAAGAGTCGCACCTGGCTGATGATCGCCGCGCCGACGAAGTCTCCCGGTGCAGTGCCGGTGATTTGTGGACAAACTTCCAGGCAACTGCCGCAGGAAATACAGGTGGAAAGCTTGTAGGCTTTTCCCTGCGCTTCCGGAGACATGCGCGGACCTTCGCCGAGATCGTAAGTGCCATCGATGGGAATCCAAGCTTTGACCCGCTTCAAGCTTTCGAACATAAATTGCCGATCAACCGAAAGATCCCGAATGACGGGAAATTTTGAAAAAGGTTCGATCTTGATGGGCTGAACTAGTTTATCTACCAGCGCCGAGCATGCCATTCGCGCCTTTCCGTTGATGAGCATGGCGCAAGATCCACAAACCTCTTCGAGGCAGTTGGAATCATAAGAAATTGGCGTGGTCTTTTTTCCGTCGCGGGTCACGGGATTTTCAGCGATGTCGCGCAGGCAGATAATAATGTTCATCGCGGGGCGCCACATAAGCGCGAACTCCTCCCAATAAGGAGCGCCTTGAGGACTCACTTGCCGTTTTATTTTTACGATGACTTGTTTTTCTGCCATATTTCCGTGTCCAGCCCGCTCGCTCAGTTAAGATCCTTCGCCGCTCCGGTTCTTTCAAGATGACGACGCTTGTCGCTCATCACTTTGCGGCGTCATACCGACGCGGGCGCGGAGTAATCTGCGAAATGTCCACAGATTCGTAATTCAACTGGATTTCACCATTCACCCATTTTGCACGCGTCGTCTTCAGCCAGTTGGCATCGTCGCGCTCCGGAAACTCTGGTTTGTAGTGAGCGCCGCGCGATTCATTTCTCGCGTGGGCGCCGACGGTAATCACTCGCGCCAGAATCAACATGTTTCGAAGCTCTCGCGCGAAGTTCAGTGTCTGGTTGGACCATTTGCTGCGATCGCTCAAGTTCACCTTGCGAACACGCTGGTCGAGTTCCAACAATTTGTTATAAGCGATTTCCAGATTCTTGTTGATTCGCGTGACCGTGACGTGTTCGGTCATGGTTTCGCCGAGTTCGCGCCAGATGGCCATGATATTTTCGCTGCCGTCCTGCGAGATGAGCGCCTGGTTCATCGCTTCCTGGCGCTGACGCTCACGATCGAAAATGTCGGAACTCGCGGCGGCAGCGCTTTTCTCTAGATTCTTGGCGTACTTAGCCGCCGCCGGACCGGCCAGTCCTCCGCCAAAAATACAGGACACCAGCGAATTCGCGCCCAGCCGATTCGCTCCGTGATATTGATATTCACATTCGCCGGCAGCGTAGATTCCCGGAACGCTAGTGGCCTGGTCAGTGTCATTCACCCATATCCCGCCCATGGTGTAATGCATCGCTGGAAAAACTTTCATCGGCTCTTCGCGCGGATCCACACCTAAGAACTTTTCGTAAATTTCCAGAATGCCTTCGAGTTTGCGGTTCAGCGTTTCGCGCGAAATGTGGCTGACATCGAGATAAACCGCTGCTTGGCTAGCCAAACCGAGTTTTTCGTAATACACGATGCGATGAATCGCGCGCGTAGCAATGTCGCGTGGAACCAGGTTTCCGTACTTCGGGTACCACTCTTCCAGAAAATAGAATCGTTCATCCTCAGGAATTGTTTTTGCTGGCCGCGTATCGCCCGGCTTTTTAGGGACCCACACGCGACCGCCTTCGCCGCGCGCTGATTCGCTCATCAGGCGAAGTTTGTCTTCGCCGGGAATCGCAGTAGGGTGCACCTGAATAAATTCGCCGTTGGCGTAATCCACTCCCTGCTGAAACAGAGCGGACTGGGCCGAGCCAGTGCACACGACGGAATTCGTCGACCGTCCAAAAACTGCGCCGATTCCACCGGTGCAGAAAATTACCGCGTCCGCTGCAAACGTCTTCACTTCCATGGAGCGCAAATCCATCGCGCAGATTCCTCGGCACACGCCGCCTTCGTCGATCACCGCCGACAGAAATGTGAAACCCTCGTACTTTCTCACCTTTCCTTCGGATTCGTGGCGCCGTACCTGCTCATCGAGCGCGTAAAGTAGCTGCTGCCCTGTGGTTGCACCTGCAAACGCCGTGCGGTGATACAGAGTCCCACCAAAACGGCGGTAATCCAGTAAACCTTCAGAGGTACGATTGAACATCACGCCCATGCGATCCAGCAGATCGATAATTCCAGGCGCCGCTTCACACATCCGTTTCACAAGCGGCTGGTTGGCCAGGAAATCTCCGCCGTAAATTGTGTCGTCAAAATGTTTCGCGGTGGTGTCGCCTTCACCCTTTTGATTTTTCGCGGCGTTAATTCCCCCCTGCGCGCAAACCGAGTGCGAGCGCTTCACCGGAACGATGGAAAACAGTTCAACTGGCACGCCGGATTCTGCAACGCGGATCGTCGCCATCAGTCCCGCCAGCCCTCCGCCCACGATAATTATTTTCGGCTGTCTCATTGCGTTACGTACGACGAAAATGGGTGCCAATTAAATCGGAAGCTGATCAGAATCAAAATTCCCACCAGGCTGAAGGCGAACCCCACCAGCACGCCGAGCTGCCCTGCCGCCCTTTGCGCTCGCACGGTTGCCGCCAATCCCCACTTGCACAGAAAATTCCAGATGCCCACGCCCAAGTGAAATGAAGATGCCACGATTCCCACCACAAAAAAGGTCAGGTACCACGGATCGAGCAAATCTGCGTAAACGGTCGCATATGTGGAACGCCCATGCGTCAGCCAGCGCTCGGTGTAGAAATGCCATCCTATATATACGAAGGCGATCAGTCCCGTGTAGCGCTGGAATGTATAAAGCCAATTTTTCGCCCACGGGTATTGCGAGACGTTTGATTTTCCCTCCAGCCAGATGTATACGCCGTATCCGCCGTGAAACAGGATCGGCAAAACGATCGCGAATAATTCCACGAAAGGTCGAAACGGAATCGTCTGCAGTTCCTGTGAAACCATATTGTATTTATCGGGACTAACCAGAATGGCGCTGTTGGACCAAAAATGTTCCGCCAAAAATGCGCCAACGGGAATTAAACCACTGAGCGAATGGAGTTTTCTGAGGAGGTAGCTCGCGTCAGGCCGGGTTGTCGTTGCGGACATGCCCTCTCCGCTGCTGGTGTCCCGCGCTGATTTTTCTGGAAATTGCCAGGGGAAATTCCACTCGCAGCATTTTCAGTATAGCAGTTGCTTTGCGCGACGCAAAATTCATAGGCTGCATTTCAATCGAATTCGTTTATCGCGAAAAGCAACGGCATCTTCGAATCTACGAAAACATTTGCAGCTTTCCGGGACAGAAAAGTGAATCGAGCGCGCGCCAAGACTAATCATCGATTCCCGCTTCGCGTGTTAAAATTCTGTTTCAGCCACGTTTGCGATTGACACTCGATATCCTTCTTGTTACTTTTCCACAGCACTGAAAGTTTTTTGTTACCACTTCATATCCACGGAGGCCGCGCACCGGCACTATGGCGTTTGTCGCTAAGAAAATTTTCTTGACCAAAGGCGTCGGTAAACATCGTGAGCGGCTGTCCAGTTTTGAGCTTGCCCTTCGTAATGCGGGCATCGCGGCATGTAACATCGTACGAGTGTCCTCGATTTTTCCTCCGAGCTGTAAGTTGATTTCGCGCAGCGAAGGCTTGAAGCACATCAAGCCCGGGCAAGTGGCGTTCACGGTGATTAGTGAAAACTCCACCAAAGAACCGCATCGCTTGATCGCTGCCAGCATCGGCCTGGCCTTGCCTAGCGACAAAACCATGTACGGCTACCTCTCCGAGCATCATTCCTTCGGCGAGAGCGAAGAAATTGCCGGTGAATATGCGGAGGAGCTCGCTGCGGAAATGCTTGCGACCACATTGAACGTGGAGTTTGATCCGGATCTCTCGTGGGACGAGAAAAAAGAAGTCTACCGCATCTCGAACAAAATTGTTCGCACGCTAAACGTTACGCAATCCGCCGTCGGCGATAAGCGAGGATTGTGGACGACCGTGCTTGGCGCCGCTATCCTGATCGGCGAAGACGACTGAACTTGCCAAACGGCGAGCTGCCGTGTTTCGTCTTTGTCGCCCCGCGTAAATGGTCTTCCTTACTTCTCTTTTCCATCCAACTCGTACGCCCTCTTCGCCCACTTTCTCACATCAGCGTCAATCTGCTTCACATCTGCAATTTCGATGCGATGCGTAATCCGGTCTTTCTTCGCCGTCCCGCCGGTATCCACCAATTGTTTCGGCAATTTTCCTTTGTAATGCGTTAGGCAGAGCCCAAAATCGACGCGCGTATTCGTTGTCGGCTTGATCTGCGCAAAAACGTGATTGCGATAAAGCGGCACCATCGTCAAACAAGGGCACGCCTTCACATCGCCACCCATCGATTTCCCCAATCGCAAAAGCTCTTCAAAAATCGGTCGCAGCGCTTGCTTCTTTCCCGAATATTGCTTCGCGACGTACTCTGGAGCCGCTGCCAGATACTTCTCTGGCGAATCTTCGTCTGATTCTTTCCCGGCTACACGCGCCGCAATCCACCAGGCCGCGTTCGTCCCCAGCTTCCGCTGGACCTTCAACCATTCGCGCTGGCTCTTCTCATCTTTCGGTCCATCCTTCTTGACGAACGCCATCCATTCTTCCAGGGATCGGCCGGTCTTCTCCTTCAAACCTGCGATCCACTTCTGCACCATTTCCACTCCCGGATGCACTCCGTAAATGGATCCACGCGCTTGCTTCGATTGAGCAGCCATTACGCACCTACCCGAAACAAATTCTATTTGTCGAAGTATCCGATCCGGTCCAGGACGGCGCCCACTACCAACGGCAGCGCCACGGTCGCATCCTCAAATACTTCCGCAAATTTTCCGCCTTCTTCCGGCGGCACAAATTTTCCCCACGATACCGCTTCGGTGTAGGTGCTTCCGCTCAACCCGCCCCAGTGCACCGGCTCCGGGCAGATTCGCAATCCATAGTTGTATCTTTTCAACGGAAGCTTTTTGTACCCCCGCCTGGCCATCAATTCCGCGTAAACCCCAAACTGTTGCGACCAATTGCGTGGCACACCACCGCCAATCGTAAAAATTCCCATGCGCTTCGTCGCCATCATGGTTTCTGCAAACTTTTCAAAATCTTCGAAAGGGTCAAATCGCAAAAGCGGACGTTTATCACGTTGCCGAGCATACTTGTGCAGCGCAAAATCGATTCCCAGTTCCGAATCCGAAAATGCCGGCACAAAAACCGGGATGTTGTGCTCGTACGCAGATTTCAAGATTCCGCGGCCCTTGGAATTTTTGACGAGATATTCGCCAATCCGCCGGTGCAACTTCCAACTGCACACAGTTTCCTCATCGTCCCAATCTTCCAAAATGGAGTCCACCACTTCCTCCACGTGGTCGAGGTTGGTTTCCGGTTCCAGCGAGTCATACACACGGTTGTACCCCGCATGAAATAATTCTTTATCGTCCATTTTCGATGGATCGTAGCGAAAGTGCGATAAACCTGTGGCCTCGACCAAACCATGCGCCATCAACGCGCCAGTGGAGACCACCGCTTTCACGATTCCGCTTTCGATCAAATCGCAAAACACCAGCCCCATTTTCCCGACCGTCAACGCTCCAGCCAGCGTCATCACGACAAAACAGTCCTTATCTCGCGCCATGAACTCCAGCACATCTGCGGCATCGCCGACTTGCCGCGCGGTGTATGCGGTATCGCCCATTGCGCGCACCAGTTGATCGATCGTGCGGCACTTTGACAAATCCAATGGAAAAATCGGCCGTAGCTTATCTTTCACCGGATCGTGCAGGACTCGTCCAGTAACGGTCTTCGCGGCTGCCGCCTTCTTTTTTTTCTCGGGCATTTCGCTCCTGGGATGCTCGAAATGAATTTCACACCCGCAAAATATTTCTTGTCGATGAACGCGCTAACGGAATTCTTGGCACGCATCTTACTTTTTTCGCGCGACCGCCGTCAAAGAAGTTTCACTGCGCCCTTTGCGCGAGTGCGATTAGACTTCCTGACTTAGCGTGCTACGATATTCCACATGGCGGATAAGTTTACGATTGGCTTGATCCAGATGCGCTGTACGAAAGATGCGGCTGACAATCTCGCGCGAGCTATCGAAAAAATTCGCGAAGCCGCGAAGCGCGGTGCGCAAATCGTCTGCATGCACGAACTTTTTCGCGGCGAATATTTCTGCCGCACGGAGGACGCTGCGCTTTTCGACCTGGCTGAAGCTATTCCCGGACCTGCTACCGAAGCTCTTTCCAAAATCGCCAAAGAAAATAACGTAGCGCTGGTTGTTTCTCTCTTCGAACGCCGGGCGGCCGGAATCTATCACAACGCATGCGCTGTTCTGGACGCCGACGGGTCGTTGCTCGGCAAATACCGCAAGATGCATATTCCGGACGACCCGCTCTATTACGAGAAATTTTATTTCACTCCAGGTGACCTGGGCTTTTCAAATTTCGACACGAAATTTGGCCGCATCGGCATTCAGATCTGCTGGGACCAGTGGTATCCGGAGGGCTCGCGCCTCACTGCGATGAAGGGCGCGCAAGTAATTTTCTATCCGACAAGCATCGGGTGGCATCCGAAAGAGAAGACTGAATTCGGCGCGGCTCAACTCGACGCCTGGCGCACTATTCAGCGTTCTCACGCCATCGCCAATGGAATTTTTGTTGCCGTGGTGAATCGCGTCGGTTACGAGGGCAATCCCGCGGCTGGCGATGCTGGCATCGAATTCTGGGGGAATTCTTTCGTCGCCGATCCATTCGGACAAGTCCTCTCGCAAGCCGGGAGCGAAAAAGAAGAAATTCTCGTGGTGGAGTGTGATTCCACAAAAAGTGAAGACACCCGCCGCAACTGGCCTTTTCTACGCGACCGCCGCATTGACGCTTACCAACCGATCCTCAATCGTTGGCTGGGCGAATGATTCTTTCTCACTTCTCTGCGCTCCATTCTCTATACCCCTTGTGTTAAATTCGGTTTGATTTTTGCGAAACCCATGTCCAAAACACAGATAAATTTCACTCCGCGCGCGCTTGGCTACCGCATGCCTGCCGAATGGGAACCGCACGAAGGCACGTTTCTCGGCTGGCCACACGAACTCACTGACTGGCCGGGGAAATTCGCGCCCATTCCGTGGGCGTTCGCGGAAATCGTTCGCCACCTGGCTCGCGTCGAGCGTGTTTTTCTCTTGGTGGAAAACGCCGTAACAGAATCCCGCGTGAAGTCGATCCTGAAAAAGTCGCACGTGAACCTGAACAACGTGCGGTTCCTGCGTGTTCCAACGGATCGCGGCTGGACGCGCGATTCCGGCCCCATCTGCGTTCGAAGCAATTCTGGCGAAGTCGATTTCAATCATTTTGTCTTCAATGGATGGGCAAAATATCCCAATCACAAAAAAGATGCGCAAGCCGTGACCCGCGGCAATCGGTTTTTTCGGCGAAAACTATTTCTTCCTGAGCGCAACGGCCGTCGCATCGTGCTGGAAGGCGGTTCCATAGATGTCAACGGTCTTGGTACGCTCCTAACCACTGAAGAATGTTTGCAAAGCAAAACCCAAGAGCGCAATCCAGGTTTCACGAAACGCGATTACGAAGAAACTTTCCGCGAGTATCTCGGCGTGACGAATGTTCTATGGCTGAAGAACGGTATCGCTGGCGACGACACGCACGGCCATGTGGACGACCTGTCACGCTTTGTCAATCCTACGACCGTCGTCACCATCCTGGAAGAAGGTCAGTCAGAAGCAAATTACTCCGCGCTAAAGGAAAATCTTGCGCTACTCAAATCGATGAAAGACCAAGACGGCAAGCCATTACGAATCGAAACGCTGCCGATGCCGGCGCCAGTTTTCTTCAACCAACAGCGCCTTCCTGCCAGCTACGCCAACTTTTATATCGCGAACAAATTAGTTTTGCTTCCGGTCTTCAACGATTCCAACGACCGCATAGCGCTGAACACTCTGGCCAAACTATTCCCGGACCGCGAGATTGTTCCCATCTATTGCCGCGACCTTGTCCTCGGCCTCGGAACTATCCACTGCATGACCCAGCAATTGCCAGCCACCAAGTAGCCCGCTCAAGTTGTATTCCGACCCGGCGGATATCCCTCGATACAATCATTTCGAAGCGCGGCAAGGCCGTTCATACCCCTCATTCCGAGCGGAGTCTTCGGAGCGAGGAATCTCTCTTCGTTTTTGCTACACTTTCCCAAGCCAGCGAATTAAACTCTGGAGACCGCATGCTCACTCCACTTGCTCTGTTTCAAGAAAGAGTTGTTGTCGTGCAATGGTGGCCCCGCGGAATCATCGCCTGGCTGGTTCTCGGCCTGATCGCCGGGTGGCTTGCCGGAAAAATCGCGCGCGGTCGCGGCTTCGGCTGTATCACTGACATTATTCTTGGGTTGATCGGCTCGGTCGTCGGCGGCTGGGTCTTCACCAAACTCGGTATCGTCTCTCCGACAAATAGTTTTCTTTTTTCACTGGCTGCCGCGACAGTCGGTGCGGTCATCCTCGTAGCTATCGCGCACATTTTTGCCGGCGGCTCAAGAAGCTAAGCTGTTTTCGTCACACGATATTTTCTCAATAGCCTTCTTCATCTGGCACCAATCGCTGGCCGCTGCTCTCCATTGTGATACTCTTCCTGTGAACCCAATGGAGCTGACATCTCGTTGAGCAAGCCTCTGCAATCGCTTTTCGCAATTCCCCTCGGTGGTCTCGGTGAGTTCGGCATGAACATGATGGCGCTTCGCTACGGCGACGACATCATCGTTATCGATGCCGGCATGATGTTCCCGGAATCGGAACTGCTGGGCGTCGATCTGGTTATTCCGGATATCACTTACCTCAAACAAAATCGCCAGCATGTTCGCGCCATTGTCCTCACGCACGGCCACGAAGATCACATCGGAGCGCTGCAGTATATCCTGCGAGATTTGAATGTTCCGGTATACGGCACGCGCTTCACCCTCGCCCTGGTCAAAAAGCGGCTTACCGAAGCGAGTCTCCTCGACTCCACAACGCTTCGCGAAGTCATTCCAGGACGTCGTGTCGAAATCGGCCCTTACGAAATCGAATTTATTCCTGTGACGCACAGCACAGTGGACTGCGTCGCGCTAGCCGTGCGCACTCCCATCGGCGTCATAATCCACACGGGCGATTTCAAGATCGATCACACGCCAGTGGGTGGGGCGGGTTTCGACATTCACACCTTTGCGCGTTATGGCAATGAAGGCGTGCTGGCGCTTTTTTCCGACTCCACCAATGTCGAGCGCCCCGGCATCACGCCGTCCGAACGCGCCATTGTTCCACGCATCGAAGAACTCGCGCGTTCTGCTCCACGCCGCGTCATTCTTTCCTGCTTCGCATCTTCCATCCATCGCATCCAGCAAGTAATTGATATAGCCGCGCGCGTGGGCCGCAAAGTCGCTTTCGTAGGCCGCAGCATGGTGGATAACGTCGAAATTGCGCACGAACTCGAATACCTCCGCATTCCTGACGGCATGGTGGTCCGCTCGCAGGACATTCGCTCGTTTGATCCCCGCAAGATTATTATTTTGGCGTCGGGTTCTCAAGCCGAACCCATGTCCTCGCTTTCGCGTATCGCGGTCGACAATCATCGCTTCGTCAGCGTCGACGAAAACGATACCGTCATCCTCTCTTCCCGCATCATTCCCGGAAACGAAAAGGCCATCTTTCGCATGCTGGACCACATGTTTCGCCGCCGCGCTCTCGTTTATTACGATAATTCCGCCGGCGTGATCCACGTTTCCGGCCACGCCAGCCAGGAAGAACAAAAGCTCGTCCTGCAGCTCATCAAGCCGAAATATTTCATTCCGGTTCACGGCGAATATCGTCATCTGTTCCGCCATGCCGCTCTAGCGCATCAGCTTGGCGTGGTCAGCGGCGAAATTCTTCTTGTTGAAAACGGTCAGAATATCGAATTTACGGAGGACAGTGTTCATCGCCGCGACCCGGTAACCGCGGGTCGAGTACTCGTGGATTCCGGTTCGCTCGAAGAAATCGAAGAAGTAGTGGTTCGCGAACGCAAACATCTTTCCGAAGACGGCGTAGTCGTTCCGATCATCGCCATCGACAAGCACACTGGAAAACTCGAATCGCAGCCGGAAATCGTATCGCGCGGCTTCATGAGCGACAACGGCAACGACCTGGTCATCGGTGCTCGCGACATCGTTCTGCGCACGATCAACGATTCCAACCCAGAAGAGCGCGCCGACTGGTCGGTCATTAAAGAGAAAATTCGCGTGGATCTCAAACGCTACATCAGCAAACAAACCTCCAAGCGCCCGCTAATTCTGCCGGTAATTCTCGAAGTGTGAGGCCGTTTCAATTCGCTAAATATTCATCACGCCGCCATTCCGAGCCCATTTACACAGTCATTCCGAAGTGGCCCGCCGTCACTTACAGGTCCAAGACGCCATTGCCAGACGATCATTCCAAGCGCTGCCTGCCGTACGCAGACGAAGCGGTCGACGATTCCGGCGTCGCGGAAGGAATCTCTCGTCGCACCGTTCGCGACCCGCACCGTGTGGCATTGCTTAACATAAATCCCCCATGCCGATTCGATTTGAATTCCTTATCCCTGTATCGCCATTGTACTGTAACGATAACTTAGATTCCTGCCTATCTGCTGCAACTTCCAGCCGCTCATTCCCGTCACAAGAGTGTGGATAAACCCCAAGCATTTCCAAGGAGGACTACATGAATAGCAAACCTTTCGCAAAGAGCCTCTTGCTCGGCGTTTCACTTCTGCTTGCTTCGTCTGCCTTCGCGGGCGACAAGGCTTCCGTCAACCTGTTCGAGGACGTGAAGGTAAATGGTAAGACTCTCGCTCCTGGCAAGTATAAAGTCGAGTGGGATGGTACTGGCTCCAATGTTCAGGTGAGCATCCGCCAGGGCAAGGAAACCATAGCCACTCTTCCCGGGCGAATCGAACCCACCGAGACTGCGCCGGCCAACACTGGCTACGGTACTAAGCAGCAAGACGACGGTTCGAAGTCGTTGACCAGTGTTTTCTTCGCTGGAAAGAAGTACACGATCGACCTCAACCAGCAAGCAGCCGCAGCTCCCGCCACAGGAGCTTCTTCTGGCAACCAGTAATCGCAGATGACGATTCACAAATTTGCTGTAAACGATCCGCGGCCACTCTTCCCGCGAATCATTCCTAGAACGTCCTCGCATGTTTTCATGTGCGGGGACGTTCTGTTTTGCTCACACTTTGCTTTTGCCGCTTGGCGTCGCGTTCCTCGCCTTCCGACCCATTCGACCGTTCCATGCAGTTCGCGCTTATAATCTCAGCCGTCGAGGTGCGCCATGCAGATTCCTTGCCGAAGTCTTGCTGCGCTCGTTCTGATTTCATCTCTTTGGACTGGTAGTACAGCGGCTCAACAAAATTCTAGCGATCCTTATATCGTCGTTCACGGCTGGCCGATTCTCCCCGAAGGGATGGTTCTTGGGCAGGTTTCCGGTGTTGCCGTTGACTCTCACAATCATGTCTTCATTTTCCATCGTGCGGAGAATTCCTGGGCCACTGACAAGACTCATCCAATCGCGTCGCGAACGATCTTGTGCTTTGATGGACCGACAGGAAGCTTATTGGCTTCCTGGGGGGACCACAGATTCGTGGAGCCTCACGGCCTTCGCGTCGACTCTCACGACAACGTGTGGGTCACCGACCGTGCCCTGCAGCAAGTCTTCAAGTTCTCCCACGACGGCAAGCTCCTGCTGACCATCGGCACCGAGCGCATTTCCGGCGTCGACGCCACCCACTTCAATCTCCCCGCCGACATCGCCTTTGCTCAGGACGGCAGCATTTATGTCGCCGACGGCTACGGCAACAATCGCATCGCCAAATTTTCGGCTGATGGAAAATTTCTTCTCGATTGGGGACGCAAAGGCGCCGGCGCTGGTGAATTCGATCTTCCTCATAGCGTTGCCGTGGACGCCCAAGGCCTCGTCTATGTCGCCGATCGCAGCAACTCGCGTATTCAGGTCTTCGATTCGAATGGAAAATTCTTGCAGCAATGGAAATCAGCAGAACTTGGCCGTCCCTGGTCTCTGACTATCGGCCCCGACAATCTGCTCTACGTAGTGGACGGCGGCGATCTTAAGCCAGCGCCTCCCGATCGCGGCCGGCTTCTCAAACTCGATCTTTCAGGAAGAATCCTCACCAAGTGGAGCCGCTTCGGCAATTACGATGGCCAAATCTATTGGGGCCACGATCTAGCTGTCGGCAAAGACGGCGCCGTTTATGTTGGCGACGTTTACCACGGCATGCGCGTTCAGAAGTTCATTCCGAAATAAGCCGCTCGCCTCAAACGTTCACGTCGATTCTTTTTGGAAATAAGAAAAACTCGTTTTTTCAGCACCTCGGCGCACGTTGGCACTGGTTCCAAATCAACGTTACAATGGCGGTTTCACTCGGAGACAGCGTTGTCATCGTCGCCCACAGCCCCCATTTTGCCGGCTCCGTCCAAGTCAACTTTTTACTTCATTCTTGTCACCGTCGTCTTTGATATGGTCGCTTTCGGCATCATCGCGCCGGTTCTTCCCGATCTGATCCGCCAGTTTCAGGGCGGCGATTTCGCCCGCGCCTCAAGCATCATCGGCTATTTTGGACTCGCCTGGGCCACCATGCAGTTCATTTTTTCGCCGCTGCTGGGAGCCTGGTCGGACCGCTTCGGTCGGCGCCCGGTTATCCTCATTTCCTGTTTCGGCCTCGCAATCGATTACGTTTTTATGGCTATAGCTCCCACACTTCGCTGGCTCTTCGTTGGCCGCCTGATCTCCGGCATCACCACTTCCAACGTGGCCACTGCCTTCGCTTATATCACCGATGTGACCCCACCCGAAAAACGCGCCAAACCCTTCGGCCTGATCAGCGCAGCCTTCGGCCTAGGCTTCATAGTCGGTCCCGCGATCGGCGGGTACCTTGGCAATATGAATTTACGTTTCCCTTTCTGGGCCGCCGCCGGGCTCAGTCTCGCCAATGCCATTTATGGATATTTCATCCTCCCGGAATCACTTCCGCCCGAACGCCGCGCCAAATCCGCGTGGCACATGGCCAATCCGCTGGGAGCGCTTAGCCTGCTCCGCTCTCACCCCGAACTTGCGGGGCTCTCCGTCGTGGTGACTCTCTATTACCTGGCCCAGAACTCGCTTCCCTCCATGTGGGCTTTGTACACCGAGTATCGCTACGTATGGAGCCGCCGCGATGTCGGCTTATCGCTCGCACTGGTTGGAGTCTGTGCCGCTCTGGTTTCGGGCGCCCTCGTGGGGCCAATCGTAAAACGCTTTGGCGAACGCCGCAGCGTCCTTGCGGGCCTCTCATTCGGTTTTCTCGGATTTGCCGGCTTCGCGCTCGCCACCCGTGGCTGGACTCTGCTTTCCGTAATTCCTTTCATAGCACTGTGGGGAATCTCAGCTCCGGCTATTCAATCCTTGATGTCCCGCCGCGTCGATCCTTCCTCACAAGGAAAACTTCAGGGAGCCATCAATTCGCTTCGCGCCGTCACCGGCATGGGTGGACCAATCCTCTTTACACAAATTTTCACTTTCGCCATCTCGCCAAAGTATGGCGTGCATCTTCCCGGTGCTCCTTACTTCATGGCTGCCTTTTTCCTTCTGACTTCGCTTCTCCTCGCGCTCTACGTTACCCGCAACCACGCGGTCTCAACCCCGGCTGACGCGGTTTCCTCGGGTGAGGCTTAACCATTTTCAGGTTTTTCCCTCTTTCGGTGGGGCCCACTACTCATTTGCGGTTCCGATTGACGCCTGCCAATTTCTTCGCCTATCCTCGCTATGCCCCGCCGCATCCAACTCTCACGCCTCTTACTCATAATCCAAGGAGCTTGCCATGCCAAAAGATTCCAAGATCAATCACCACGCGGGAACCGACCGTGCCCGCCCAATCCTTCACCAACATGCTCGCGAGATTCAGCCGTACGGCAAAATCGCCAAGCTTTCCATCGCCCTGGACGAATCTGTTTGCTCGGAAAGCGCCGAAAATTTAAATCAGATGCTCGCCGACACCATCACCCTGCGCGACCTTTACAAAAAACACCACTGGCAAGTCGTGGGTCACACTTTCTATCAGCTTCATCTTCTTTTTGATAAGCACTATGAAGAGCAGAACGAACTTGTAGACTCTATCGCCGAGCGCATCCAGAGTCTCGGTGCCATCAGCCTCGCCATGGCCGCGGATGTCGCCGAGACTACCATTATTCCTCGCCCGCCCCGTGGCCGAGAAGAAGTGCCGGTCCAGATTTCACGCTTGCTTGAAGCTCACGAAATTGTGCTCAAGGAAGCTCGCACCATGGCCAAACAGGCAGCCGAATGCGGCGACGATGGTACCAACGACTTGCTTGTCAGCGACATCATCCGCACCAACGAACTCCAGGTCTGGTTCATTTCCGAGCACCTGGTAAACGTCCCCTTGGTTCAGGCCGATGCGCCACCAGCGGAAAAAGAATCATCGCCCAAATCCAAATCCGCAGCAGCTCGCTAAGCAAACTTTTCAGGGGCGGTCATGGCAGCGTGAATGCGAGGACATAATCGCCCATCTTCGAGCCGAGTTTTCCGTGACCGCCGGCGGCAATCACCAAATACTGCTTGCCATTCAGAGTGTAAGTCATCGGCGTAGCCTGAGCGGCTGCTGGCAATTGAAATTTCCAGAGCTCCTTGCCGGACTCGACGTCAAACCCGTGCAAGTACGGATCAATCGTCGCTGAAGTAAAGACCACGCCGCCCGCAGTGACCATCGGCCCGCCAAGATTCAGCGAACCGGTATCTTTTCCGGGAGCGCCCTTCGCACCGGCCATTGAGCCCAGCGGAACGTCCCAAACGATCTTCCCGGTAAATAAATCCACCGCCTCCGTCGTCCCCCAGGGTGGCGCGTTGCACGGTGTTCCGCTCGGCGAAAACAAAAATGTCCGGTACATCCCATAAGGCGAAGGCTGCTGGTCCCCGAACTCACCGTAAATCCGATTATCCTGATCCTTTTTGGTCTCTGCGTCGTATTCGGCGCGCGGAATCAGCTTCATCCAAGCGACCAGGCGATTCGTGTTCACCACCATCAGATGGCGTTGCTCGTCATAGGCCGCGCTTCCCCAATTCACTCCGCCGACATTGCCCGGCATCTGCACTGTGCCCCGCAAACTTGGGGGTGTAAAGATTCCTTCTGAACGAGAAGCGGTAATTTTATGCTGACACCACTTTACATCTTCGGGTTTTGGTCCCCACGCATCGCCCACGTCAAATTTCTCCGGAACCAACGAAATCGTAGAGAATGGCTGTGTTGGCGAACTGTGCTCTCCTACGATGTCAGATTTTGGCACGATGCGCTCTTCCACTGGGAACAACGGCGCACCGGTGAGCCGGTTCAGTATAAACACGTGGCCCATTTTCGAATTGATGACGACCGCCGGCGTTCCATCCTTCCAAGTAAACAGTGTCGGCTGAGCTGCCACGTCGTAGTCCCACAAATCGTGGTGCACTACCTGAAACCCCCACACGAAGTCACCTGTGGAAGCTCGCAGCGCCACCACGGAGTTCGCCCACTTGTTATCGCCGCCGCGAATGCCACCAAAATAATCCGGCGCGGCGCTTCCTGTCGGCACAAACACCAAATCGTGCTCGTGATCGACCGACGTCGCTGCCCACGCATTTCCCGCTCCGGTATGTGGCTTGGTTTTTTTCGCCCAGGGAATCGGGTCCCACGTCCAGCGCAGCTTTCCGGTTCGCGTATCAAACGCGCGCACAATTCCGCGTCCTGTATCCACTCGCCAGTTATCCGCGATCGACGAACCTACGATCACCAAGTCTTTGTAAATCGCCGGAGGGGACGTAACTTCATATCCGCCCGTCCATTCCGTCTGAGTGGCGGCATCTTTGTTCAGATCAATCTGCCCGCCTGCGCCGAAGTCTGTGCAGAGTTTTCCGGTCTCTCCGTCCAACGCGATCAGCCGCGCGTCGAGCGTTCCCATAAAGATTCGCAGTTTGCACTTGTCCGCCGCCTCGGCTTTTTCATCAAGCCACGCCGAAACTCCACGCGATGTAGCCTCCGAATAATTTTTCTCCAGATTTACACCCGGATCGTATTCCCACAACTTCGCGCCGGTCGCGGGATCCAGCGCAATAACATGGTTGTAAGGTGTGCTCAGAAACAGCTTGCCGCCTACCAGAATTGGCGTGGCCTCAAACGCTGCTTTCTTGATCAGCCGCTTCGATTGCTCCAGCGCGCCCGTTCGATACGTCCAGGCCACTTTCAGCTTCGCGACATTCGTGCGATTTATCCGGGCTGCCGGCGAATACCGCGTTCCTCCGGCATCGCCGCCGTAGGTAGGCCAGCCAGCCTCTGTCCTCGATTGCGCTCGGGTGCCCGCCGCAGCAAGAGCGAAAATGCATACTGATAAAAATCCTCGCGCCGCCCACCTCACTTTTCTGTTCTCCTTTCACAATTCGCCCGTGAGTTTCCGAGCCCTTACCACTATTACCGTTCACTTATTTGCCTGACCTGTATTCGCTCGGGCCGATCCTTCATTCCGTTATTTTCGCCAAGCAACCATTCTTTCTTGCAAGGAAATCCTATCGTTCACGTTCTAACCTCCGGCGGTCTTCGAGCTTGCACTTACAAACCGAAGCGACCAAGGACAACAACATGACTAACACACGGGTTCTTCATGCTCCAGGAAGATCGCTCTCGCAGTGTCTCACGATTGCGACTCTCACCTTACTCCTCTTCCTCGCGCCAATTTGTTTGGCGCAGGAATCTCCGCGCACACCCAATCCGGGTTGGGTAGTTATCGGCCTCGACGAATATAAGATGCTTCGCGCCAAGGCATATCCGCCGGAGCGCGAACCCGAGCCGCCTCCCGTTGAAGCCACTCTCTCCCGTGTGGATTACGACCTTCACGTCAACGGAGAATTCGCTTCCGGTCACGCCAACCTCACGATTGACGTCCTCAAAGACGGCTGGGTTAAAGTGCCTATTCCAGCGGGACTCCTCGTGCGCGAGGCTCGGCTCGACGGTAAGCTGGTCTCTCTTGTCGCTGGACCCGGCGGCAAAAGCAACGCGCAACTTTCCGCCGTGCTTTCCCATCCTGGCCGCTCTACTCTGGTACTGGAAATCGCTCTTCCCATTGCTGCTTCCGCGGGCGAAGAGAGTATTTCACTCCCTCCCTCAGTTTCTGGTGTCACCCGCGCAACGGTCGACCTTCCGCGCCAGGGCGTGGATATTCGCCTGACTGGTGGCCTACTCTCGGATCGGTCCCAATCGCAGAACGCCAACCGCTGGATCGTTTACGCCACAGGAAATGCGCCTCTTATCTTTTGCTGGAAGCGAAAAACCGAAGACCGCCGGGTCGAGCAGCCTTTGCGTCTTCGTGGCAATCTCACGCAAATTCTAGGACTCGGCGAAGAATCGGCGTCTCTTTCCGCGGAAGTCACACTCGACATCGCCCAGGGTCTGGCTCGTGAAGTGAAGCTACAGGTCCCGCCGCAAGTGACCATCAATCAGGTTCTTGGCGCCAGCGTTGCCGATTGGGAATTCAAAACGGGTGAGCTCACCGTCACCTTCCTCGAACCTCTTGATCAATCTGGCCGTTTCGTCATCACCGGTGAAACGCGTCTGCCTCGCGATGGCCAGATCGAGATTCCCTTGCTCAAATTGTTGAACGTCGAACGCATTTCGGGCGGCGCTGCGGTAGAGGTACTCGGCGCGGGGGAAATCAAGGACGTCAAGACGCAGGGCCTGGAGAACGCCGACGCCAGTGATCTCGGTGAATTGGTAGCCAATCGCCAGACTCCTTCCCTGGTCGCATTCAAGCTGCGCGCAGGCGATGCCAACCAGCCACGAACTCTCAGTGTGAACGTCGCCCGCTACGACCAGCAAGCCGTGCTTCTCGCCAACGTGGAAGAGGCCCGCTATCGTGTTTTGCTCAGTAAGGAAGGCAGGATGCTTGTCGAAGCGCGCTATGCCGTCCGGAACAACCAGCGCAACTTTGTGAAGATCGCTCTCCCGGCGGGCGCAACTTTATGGAGCGCTTCCCTTTCGGGCATGCCCGTGCGTCCCGGACAAGCTCCCGACGGCAGCCTGCTGCTGCCCTTGGAAAAATCCAAAGCCAGCGAAGATGCTCCGGAATTCGCCGTCGAAGTCGTCTATCTCGCTCACGGAACAACCTGGAAAGACAAGGGTAAAGCGCGTATCGCACTTCCTACGCTCGACTTGCCAGTCTCGCGCACCGGTCTTCGGATTTACTATCCACCGCTGTTTCGCGTTAGCTCCGAGCCTGGCACCTTCCGCATGGAAAACTATATCAATCCAACTTCTTCTGTACTCAATGCTTCTGGCACCAATGAAATCGTCAGACTTAACCAGTTTGCTTCGATGGGGACCGCCAACAGCGAAGATGCCAAGGGTGTTGGAGCCGGCAGCGGGGGCGGTACGGTCGGTGGTTCGTTCCAAGGGCGAGCTGGCGTCCCACCTGCTCCGCCTCCGCCGAATATCGCCGAACTCTCAATAATAGGACGGACTCCGCAAGCTGTTTCTCCTGACACGACACGCACGCTCGTCGACAAGTATCACTCCAGCGTTGCCGTCGGCCGGGCTACCGGCATTCTTCCTCTCAGCGTGAATTTCCCTGCTTTTGGCCCGTCCGTTTTCCTCGTCTCGGAACTCACCGGTGAAAACGAGGTGCCTTCCGCTGAATTGAACTACCAGCCAGACAAAAAAGGAGCAGTGCGATGAACACCACGCTTAAAGCAAGCAACTCCATAAAAATGTTGTGCCTTGGTTCTTTGCTTCTCGCACCGCTTACCGCTCTCGCGCAACAGCGCGAGGTCCTGCCGCTGCCCTCTTCCGGCAACGTCACGCTCTCGCTCGAAGAATATAATCGTCTGATCACCCTAGCCGCGAAGCCCGGCAAAAAACCCGACGGTTTTCCGCTCAACTACGCCATTCAACGTGCGGACTTGAAATTGCACGTCACCACAGACTCGGTTCTCGGCTCGGTGCAACTGGAAGGCGAAACCTACACGAAGAACGCCGTCAAGGTTGCTCTCACTAACGGCATGACCATTCTCGATGCCCGCCAGGACGGTAAGTTGCTCCCTCTGGAACTCGAAGGTGGCATGCACACCGCGGTTCTGCCTGGCGCTTCCAACTTTGCTGTGTCGCTCGACGCCGGAATTCCGCTTGGCATCGAGGCCGGCCGCGCTTCCTTCCTCATCCCAGTTCCTTCCGCAGGCAGCGCTCGCCTCTCTCTCGTGGTTCCCGGCGATCACACCAATGTGCGCATCTCTCCCGGTCTGATTACCAATCGTTCTTCTTCGAACGGAAACACGTCGATCGAAGCCACGCTGGTTCCCGGCCAGATCGCGAACGTCTGGTGGACGACGCGTGAAGTCGCCACGCCAACGGTCCCTCGCGAAGTACGGTTCTTGTCTGACGTGAAAACACTTTTCTCTGTCAGCGAATCTGACTTGCGCATCGCGGCGCTTGCTGATATCACCGTGGTACAGGGCGATCCCTCACAGTTTGTGCTAAGCATCCCTGCCGGATACGAAGTGACCAGCGTTACCGGCCCAACGCTCGAATCCAGCGGAACGGACGGCAACAAGAACAAGCTCATCCTAAGCGTCAGCAATGCGGCTCAGCGCAGTCACGAATTCCTGATTTCACTGGAAAAATCTATCACCGACTCCAGAGCCGATGCGCCATTCATAACCTTCAACGAGACTCAACGCGAAACCGGCGAAGCGCTTATTGAAGGCGCCGGCACCATGGAACTCACCGCAAAAGAATCCGGCAGCCTGAAGCGCATGGACGTCAAGGAAGTAAATCCATTTCTGCGTTCGCTCGCGCGCTTTCCGCTCCAGGCGGCCTTTCGTTATCACCGCCAACCGAGTGAAGCGCCCACGCTCGCGCTTGAGTGGAGGCGTTTTCCGGACAGTAGTGTGCTCGCAGCGGTCGCCGAACGCGCCATTGTTACCACGCTGGTCACGGTGGAGGGCAAATCGCTCACTGAAGTAAAACTCTACCTCAAGAATCAGGCCCAGCCGTTTCTCAAAGTGGACCTTCCTGCCGACGCCAGCATCGTTTCCGCCGACGTAGCCGGTGAAAAAGTGAAGCCCGCGCAGGGTCCCGACGGCGCTCGCGTTCCACTGCTGCGTCCCGGCTTCCATCCCGCGGGAACTTACGTCGTCTCCTTTGTCTTTCTGCACTCCGGCGCGCCCTTTGCCAAAAAAGGGGGCTCCGATCTTTCCCTCCCAAAAATGGATGTGCCGATCAATCTGTTGCAGTGGGAGGTTTTTTTGCCCGAACAATACAAAGTGAAGGACTTTGCGGGTGACGCGCTGGCCACCAGCCTGATCCCTTCGGCGACCATGTCGTCCCTCGGGCTTACGAAGGACGACGTCGTGGCCTACGCCAGCCCCGTCAGCGCGCGGGACTTCCGTTTGGCTCCGCTGCAACCCGGTCAGGTCGGCGGTGAGGTTTTCGACCCGAACGGCGCGGTAGTACATGGCGCCCGCATAACCCTGCTATATCCGGACACCGGTACCATCATGACCGCGGTGACCGACTCTGAGGGGCGCTGGTTGCTCTCTAACGTTCCGTCCGGCCGGATAAGAATCACGGCCTCATCCACTGGTTTCAATAATTGGGTTCAGCAAACGGACTATGACGCCAGCAGGCCGCTGCCATTCAGCTTTACTCTGAACGTCGGAACCGTCGCCCAAACAGTTGTCGTCGAATCATCGATGAGTTCGCTGCAAACTCTGTCCCCAGGCGTTGAAAAACAAGCCCGCAAGCGCGCTCTCGATGAGGAGCGAGCTGCCTCTGCCAATGTGACCAATTTGCAGCGCCGAGTCGCCGGGGTTCTCCCTGTCGCAGTGGACGTGCCTCGCGCCGGCAACTCCTATCGCTTCGTCCGTCCTCTGGTTCTGGACGAAGAAACGAAAGTGACCTTCACCTACAAAACCAAGTAACAGCAGCCATGCATGGCGGGCACTGATCGATTAATTTTAGGGTTCGGTTCTGATTTGCGGCAAAGTGCAGCCAGGCTTATCCGCGATCTTGTAGCGGCCGCTTTCCGAGGCGGGTTCTGGCTTACACGCCAAATTGCCGCAGATGATGATCCAGATGCTTGTACATCAGCGTCGCCCACTCATCCGGCGTGAGTCTTCCGAAGAACGTATGCGGATGGCTTGTGCATACCGCCGCACCGCCTGTTGCGAATCGGTCGATCAATCCGCACAGCCGCTCCCGTTCTTTCCCCAGGTCGCGTTGGTCTTGCACCATCAAGCTTTTCGCCGTCGGTGAATTCCGGCGCAAGGGTTCGTCGTTCCCAAGCACTTTCCGCTTCACCATGCCTCCGATGATCCGCCCTACCAACATCCGCGGAAGAAGCTTGTCGCCGAGCGCCAACTCCAGCCCGCTCGCACAATGAGCCACCGCCTGCGCCGCGCTCATCTTGCCCCACTGCCGCTCGCTGTCCGGCCCTAGCCGCGCGATCCGCTCCTTGACCTCTGCCGCCCTTCCCGCTTCAAAAAGATTTTTCATGCCAAAAGTCTCCTGTGCGCTCGCTTCATTTTTGAACTTCGCTCGCCTTAGCCAACCATCGCCGCAACAGCGCGCCACTTTTTATTGACATATCCTGAAAAGCCAGTCCCATCCCCAAATTCTCGTGCGCATAGATCACCTTAGCGGTAGCTTCAAAACATTCCGACTCGGCAAAAATCTTGACAATTACAACGCTGTTTACATGCAGAGGGTTGAGTATGTCCACGTAACAGCCGTTCAGGCTAAGCTCGGCTACTTGGGAATTCAGCCGGGCGCCCGAATCGGGGTCAGTCAGTTCAGCAACAGCAATAAATGGATATCGCGGAGTCCGCCGCAAATCGCGTCGCGTTTCTTCCATCGGGAAGTCCTGTTCGCCCGATTCTATGCCAATTGCCCTCGCGCGCCACCGGAATTGTCTACCGCCTCGTACTGAAACGCACCTAACGATGGTAATGGCGTTGGTGTGAGTTTCAGAAGTGCTGCCTTTTCACTTTATGGCGCCATACTTCTTGAGTATTTCAGTGGTTTTCTCAATCGGCAGCGCCTCGACCCTGTGACCATGGCCTGTCACGGTCTTCGCGCGAAACATGGAGTTATATACCGCCTCTTCGGTGGCTTCGATGGCGGCAAGAAACAACGGCGACATCGCATCATTGCTCAGCACCTCCATCTGCTGTGTCAACGCCTTGTTATTCGCCCCAGCACGAATACGAACTTGCTCAGCCGTCGAGAACGCGATCGCATAGTCTCCGCTGCCGTTCGAACCCGCGCTTCCCGTACGCGCCAATCCAAACATCGTCCTGGCTGCCAGCCGTTTCAAGTTGCGCGCATCGAGCGGCGCATCGGTCGCCACGATAATCATGCACGAGCCATCTCCGCGGTCTCGCCCACTCCCGGGTTGTTGCAGTTCCTGGCGCAAGTAGTATTGCCCCAATTCCTGCCCCACAGGAGCCCCTGCAATCGTAAGCACTCCACCAAAATTCGTCTGTACCAGAACGCCGACTGTGTACCCGCCGAGACTACTGGGCAATCGGCGCGATGCTGTTCCAATGCCTCCCTTCCAGCCAAACGCCACTGTTCCAGTTCCCGCGCCGACAGCCCCCTCTTCAACCAGTCCGCCCTTTGCACTCTTAATCGCCGCAAAAACATCCTCCGGCGCAACGCGACGACCACGAATATCGTTCAAAGTCCCGTCGTTGGTTTCGCCCACCACCGGATTGACCGACAATACATCCTCGTTCCCGGGCAACTTCAGCATGTAGCTGATGAGCGCATCGGCGACTTGCGGCACGCTTTCCGTGTTCGTCAGGAGAATCGGCGCCTCAATATTGCCCATTTCCTCCACCTGCGTGGAGCCGCTCAGCTTCCCGTAGCCATTGCCCACAAAAATCGCGCCCGGCACTTTCTCGCGGTAGAGATTGCCCGTATGCGGAATCACTGCCGTTACTCCGGTTCGCACATCCTCTCCCCGAAGGATCGTTTTTTGCCCTACCGCTACTCCAGCGACATCCGTGATCGCGTCCAGCGGTCCCGCCGGAAGAATACCCACTTTCAGCCCTAGATCCGCAGCCCGCGGACGATTTTCCGGAGTTGTACCCTGCCCGAAAGCGGCGAAGCCGATTGAGCAAAAGGCCATTGAGAACACTGCAGCTTCAAATAAAATTTTCGTGAACATCACGCTGCACCTAGCCCGAACAACCCTTGGCATCGCGTCTCGCCAGAGTTCTCGCTCATATTACCGCAAGATATTACAGGAAACCTTGCCATCCTCAATCCAAGCTTCTCTCCGCCTCGGAAATCGTCCATCAAAAGTCAACGGCCCCGCAAAACCTCTGCGGGGCCGCCGGTAGTCTGTCTGGGATTGGCTGAAGGCGCGAAGGCCTTTTGCGAATCCGAACTTCGCTAGGACTTAATAGCTCACGCCTTAAGCCTCAGCCACCTCACGTGTGTAGCTACAATCAGAATTTTTCATTTTGTTGGATCAACCTCCTTTCCCGTGTACGTCCATCATAATTTCAACTTGCCACGAATTCAATCACGGCATTGGTGGATCGACCACCAGTGCACCGAAAGAATCGGTGTTCCGCATCCACTCCGATAGTCGGATTACTGGACATGCCGATTTGGGTGCCTACGCGCTTTGCTTGGCCCGGATAGGTGACACGGTTAGATACACAAACACCTTGCTCTGCGATATGATTCGTTTCACAGTCCCTGCCTAGAACGAGGTCGAACGATGACCACCGTCAGCGGTACAGTTGGCTCGGTTCTGAAGCGGAAGGGGACCGAAGTCTGGTTTATCGCGCCAAATCAGACGGTCTACGAGGCCATTGAAAGAATGGCCGAAAAGCGAGTGGGGGCACTTCTCGTCATTTCAGCGGGCAAGCTTGCGGGCATTATCTCCGAGCGCGATTACGCTCGAAAAGTCATCCTAAGAGGAAAATCGTCGAAGGCAACTCTGGTCGATGAAATCATGACCAGCCCGGTAATTTTCGTGGCTCCCGAACGAAGCGTGGAGGACTGCATGGGCATCATGACGACAAACCGCATACGCCATCTTCCCGTTATGGAAAACGACATCGTGCTTGGAGTCGTCTCGATCGGTGACTTAGTGAAGTGGGTTATCTCGGAGCAGGAAGAGACCATCGAACACCTGCAAAATTACATTTCGGCTAAATATCCTACCTGACAGCCGTTGCTCCAGAGATCGCCAAAATGTCAAGAACGCGCGCACGTTTATCGTAAAGGTTTGCTTCATTTAAATCTGGCAAGACCAAAATAATTGCTATTGGCCCGCGCGTTAGCTGGCGAGTTTCTGGTGAATCAGGAACCGGCGCACCGCAAACGCCGCGAACACCAAACAGAAAAGCACGTTTCTGGCGGTCGCCCCGTTTTGCGCAATGTTGAAGCCCTCAACCACCGCCAGCGCCGCCATCAGGATCATGAGAACGAGGTTCATAGTTTTATTCATGTCCGCTCCCTTACAGGTCCGATGACCTGAACATAGCAGCATTTCGGTTGTCCGAGCCCCCCAATGTGCCCAATGCTCCATCTAAGTCGGCGACCGAGGCTGGATTTCGGAGTATCAGCCTGCTTTCACTGTTCGTCGGGGATGTGTCGTTGAATGGAAGCGCACCCAGCTATTTCCAGCCGAAGATCGACTCAGGTCGAATCAAAGTCGGGCTGTGGCTCTCGGAATCCGACTCCCGGCTCATACTGAGCGAGTATCCGTTTGCGAGGTAATCCGGAATATCCCGTTCATCCGCGAGAGGAATATAAGCGCTCCGACTGCCCAAACAGACGCGATATCGGTCATCGTCCTTGAATCGATGTGGAACCAAACGAAGTCCGGCGTTCTTGCCGCGATTGACAATGGCAAACAGCATCGAATTCCTCCGAACAGATTGAGCCGGGTGACTATGAATGAACGCGAAGAGCTGCGCAACGGAATTGGGTGTCTAGGCCTGTGGAAGAATGAGGATAAAATTGAAACGTCTGGGAAGAGCGTAAATAACGCAGTGAGGGACACAGTTTGCGACCGTGACCTCATTCCTACTTGCCCTAAGGCAAGGCGCCGCGCGACATATCTTCTTCAAAGTTTAGGGTTAGCCGATATTTTCCCGCGTTCTCTTAGCACGCCTACAGGTTTAGCAATACGCCGGCGCCTTTCTGTGTCACCATAGGCCTCTGAAATGGAGGCCCCATGAACCTAACCACCACCACCCGGCAAATAGGCGACGTCGCTATCGTAGACATCACTGGCCGCATTGTCCTCGGCGAAGAAAGCGCCGCTCTGCGTAACCTCGTTGCCGACCTTTTGAAAAAAGAACACAAAAAGATTCTCTTCAACCTTGCCGATGTCAGTTACATCGACAGTTCCGGCATCGGCCAGCTGGTCAGCGCCTTTACTACCGTCCGCAGGGAACAAGGTGAACTGAAGCTCTTCGCCCTAAACAATAAAGTCCACGACGTTCTGCAGATCACCAAGCTCTACACGGTTTTCGACGTCAGCGATAACGAAGCGGCAGCCGTCAAGTCCTTTGCGCGTGCCGCCACCGCCTGACCGCGAACTGCTTGAGCACGTCCTCCGCCCCAGCGGACGTTGCGCAACAGCTCGTGTTTACAAAAAATCAGAAGGTGTGACGAGTTAACAGAGGTCACGGTCACGCGTTTCTCTCGGTTGCTTCCCTTCCGCCAGCGGAGTACGCTTCCAGAAAGTTTCCACAAGGGAGGATTTAACAATGGCTACTGCCACCACAGTTTTTGAACCAACCGTAAAAGTTTCCGCAACCAAACTACTCATCAACAACAAATGGGTGGATTCCGCCTCCGGCAAAACTTTTCCAACCCTCAATCCAGCTACCGGAGAAGTCATCACCAAGGTCGCCGAAGCCGATGCCGCCGATGTCGACAAAGCCGTCGCCGCCGCTCGCACCGCTTTTGACAATGGCCCGTGGCGCAAGAAAATCCATGCCGCCGGTCGCGGCGTTCTGCTGAACAAACTCGCCGACCTGGTCGAAAAGCACGCTGACGAACTGGCGCAGTTGGAATCACTCGACAACGGCAAACCATACTCCGTCGCGCGCGCCGCCGATCTTCCGCTCACCATCGCCTGCTATCGCTACTTCGCGGGATGGGCCGACAAAGTTCAGGGTAAAACCATTCCCGTGCAAGGTCGCTATTTTTGCTACACCAAGCACGAGCCTGTCGGTGTAGTCGGCCAAATTATTCCGTGGAATTTTCCGCTTTTGATGCAGGCCTGGAAACTAGGGCCCGCGCTCGCCACCGGTTGCACCGTGGTGATGAAGCCGGCGGAGCAAACTCCGCTCTCCGCACTGCGTGTTGGCGAACTGATTCTCGAAGCCGGGTTCCCCGAAGGTGTCGTCAATCTTCTTCCAGGCTACGGTCCTACCGCAGGCGCGGCGATCGCTCGCCACTTTGACATCGACAAGGTGGCATTCACCGGGTCCACCGAAGTCGGCCACCTCATCATGAAGAACGCCGCGGAAACCAATCTCAAGCGCGTCACGCTCGAGCTCGGCGGCAAGAGCCCCAACATCGTTTTCGCCGATTCGAATCTCGACCAAGCTATCGAAGGTTCCCATTTCGCGCTCTTTTTCAATCAAGGCCAGTGCTGCTGCGCCGGTTCGCGCACTTTCGTCGAAGAGAAGTGCTATGACGAATTCGTGGAGAAATCTGTTGCCCGCGCCAAAAAGCGCACTGTTGGCAATCCCTTCGACAAGAATACTGAGCAAGGCCCGCAAGTCGATCAGGACCAGTTCAACAAAGTGATGGGGTACATCGAATCGGGTAAATCCGAAAAAGCAAAGCTGCTCGCCGGCGGCAACCGCGTGGGAGAAAAAGGCTACTTCATTGAACCCACCGTTTTTGCCGATGTGCAGGACAACATGAAGATCGCGCAGGAAGAAATTTTCGGCCCGGTCATGTCCATTCTGAAATTCAAGGACATCGATGAAGTCGTCAACCGGGCCAACAAGAATATCTATGGCCTCGCCGCTGCCGTCTGGACTCAGGACATCACCAAGGCGCACGCCATCGCCGATGGTGTTCGAGCTGGCACCGTCTGGGTCAATTGCTATGACGTCTTCGATGCCGCGGCTCCGTTCGGCGGCTTCAAGCAGTCCGGCATCGGCCGCGAACTAGGCGAATACGGCCTCGCCAACTACACCGAGGTTAAAACCGTCACCGTCAAACTATGACCTCGCACGATACCAAGGCCAGTTGTCATCCTTCGTCCGCCTTCGGCGGACGAAGGATCTCAGCATAAAACATTGACCAAATGAACCAGCGCAATTCGTCCAGGCGCGGCCAAAACGATGCCTATCGCCTGCGATCGCGATAAAAACGATTCACCTGTTTCATCATAGTCTTCAGCGATTTCGTCTGTGCCGCGCGTAGCGCTGCATTCTGTTTCGCCGCAAGGAATTTTTCTTCTCGCCCCAATTTGTGGAAACTTTCCAGCCGTTCCGCATCGAGTGCACCCGATTCCACCGCCGCACGCACCGCGCAGCCAGGTTCGTTCACATGCTTGCAGTCGCGAAATTTGCATTGGGCGGCGACTTCTGCAATTTCGCCGAACGCCTGGTCGATCCCTTCGCTCGCGTCCCACAATTGCAATTCGCGCATTCCCGGCGTATCGATCAGTATTCCGCCACTCGGTACAACAATCAGATGCCGCGTCGTGGTGGTGTGCCGTCCTTTGTCGTCAGCCTCGCGAACCGCGCCGGTGTCCAGCAGTTCCCAGCCGAGGATGGAATTAATGAGTGAAGATTTTCCAACACCGGAAGAACCGAGCAAGGCTGCGGTCACGGCAGATCGCGCCGATCCGCTTGCAGTTTCTTGCGATTCGCGCTCCATAATTTCGCGCAACTCCCTAACGCCATCGCCCCGAAAAGCGCTGGTCAATATCACGCGGACTCCGGTCGCAGCGGCTTCCCCATCAGCGCGAAATTCTTCCGCGTTTTCACAGAGATCGCATTTATTCAAAACGATTACGGGCGTCGCGCCGCTTTCCCAGGCAAGAGTTACGTAGCGTTCCAAGCGGCGCAAATTGAATTCGCTGTTGAGCGAGCTGACGATAAAAACCACATCCACGTTTGCGGCGACGATTTGTTCTTCGGTTTTCTTACCGGCGATTTTGCGTGAGAATTTGCTTCTGCGATTCAGTACGCGGTGAATGGTGGCACGGCTTTCTTCCTTGCGCGTGCTTGCCAAAACCCAATCACCGACCGCGGGGAAATCCGCGCGCCCGGCAACCTCGTGGCGAAATTTGCCGCTGACTTCCGCCATGAATTCACCTTGCGGAGAAAGCAGACGATACATTTCGCGATTTTCCTCGGCCACCCGCGCAGCGGCAATTTCCGGATTCGTTTCCAGCTCAGCCATCTGCGCCGCAAAAAAATCCGACCAGCCTAGTTCTTGCCATGAATACACTGCGAATCTCCTTTGATCTGCGCGAAACAGTATTCGAAGCACGCCCTGAATGCAGCAAGGCGGAAGCGAAAAACAGATTCCTCACTTCGTTCGGAATGACTGGCTCAGATGGGCAGAGAGGTCTTATGGGAGAAACACGGAGACGCACTCTTCCCGTGAGCGGGATATGGTTCGCACAGGCGCCTCCTGAGAGGATTTTGTGTAACTGCAAATCCGCAGGGGGCAGAGTATCACAAATAGCGGTTAATAACCGGAAAATAATTCGACAGGCGACCTCCGGTATTCTTACAATTTCCGGCGTGAGTATCACCATTCGGCAATACGAGCCGCGCGATTTCGGAGTGCTGCACAAGTTGGATCAAGCGTGTTTTCCGCCGGGAATTGCATACTCAAAAACCATGCTGCGCTATTTTATGTTCCAGGCCGGAGCAGAGTGCCTGGTGGCGGTGGATGACGGAAAAATCGCGGGATTCATCGTGAGCGAGGAGAATCCGCCGTTGGCGCACATTGTTACTCTGGATGTCGCGGAATCGCATCGGCGACACGGAGTGGGAACGGAGCTGTTGCGTGAGAGCGAAGCGAATCTAAGATTTCGCGGAGTGCGCACGGTGCTGCTCGAAACTGCAATCAGCAACGAAGCCGGGATTGCGTTCTGGGAGCGGCACGGATACCGTAAGGAAGCGGTTCTAAAAAATTACTATCCGGGACGGCTGGACGCATTCGAAATGCGCAAGAAACTTCCGGCGCAACCCAGCGCAACGCATTGATAGCGCGATCGAAACTTAAAAGACGCCAACTTCCGGAGATGACACTTGAGCGACTACTTACTGTCCCTGATTCTCGGCATCATCGAAGGCCTAACCGAATTTCTACCTGTCAGCTCCACTGCTCACTTGCGAATCGTGGAAGCCCTGTTGCACATAGATCTGGCCAGCGGCTACTGGAAGATGTACACAATTGTAATTCAATTGGGCGCGATCCTTTGCTTGCCGGTGTATTTTCGCGAGCGAATTGCGAAGTTATTTCCGACATTTCCGCAAGGCGAGAGAGGAGATCGCACGATTCTAACGCATCCACTTAGCCTGACGCTCGTTGCGTTTGTGGTGACCGCGATTCCCGCTTTTCTTTTCACGAAAATTATAGGCAAACATCTGGAAAGCCTGACAATCATGGGAACTTCTCTAGTGATTGGTGGAATTTTGATGTGGCTGGTGGATGCCCGCAATGCGAAATCTGAAGCCGCTGGAGAAGGCGCTGGAAATTCAGTGATTCACACGTGGCGCATGGAGGCGATGAGCTTGGCGCAGGCAGTCTGGATCGGAGCTTGCCAGATTCTTTCAGCAGTTTTCCCTGGGACGTCGCGATCGATGTCGACCATTGCCGCGGGACAACTTGCCGGAATGTCGCGGGCATCGGCGCTGGAGTTCTCATTTTTTCTGTCGATACCGACGATGGTAGTGGCGACTTGCTACGACTTGCTGAAATCGCTGCGGGGAAAAGGCGAGAACGCGATCGGAGTTTCACACATTGATGCGCACGGTTGGGTGGTGCTGGCAATTGGATTTGTAGTTTCGTTTATTGTGGCGTATGCGGCGGTAGCGTGGTTTCTGGCGTGGGTGCGCAAGCACGGATTCGCGCCCTTCGCACTCTACCGGATTATCATCGGCAGTGCCGTATTGATCTGGTCGCTGGGCTATTTGAAATAGCGAGGACACGCGCGACATTTAAGTAACGCGGTTGCGCTGACACGGAGCACTAGACTCGATAATTGTCCTCCCGGAAACGTTTGGTAGCGCCACAGGGAAACCCGAAGCCTCGAGCCGGTTATGCACGGCGGTGGAAACAGGGCACAACCGAGGAAGATTTTCGCCACGGTGTTTGGTATGATTTGTGTGCTTTTGTAGTTCCTCCAGGCAAGCGGCCGTTAGCGCCAGACCGTTTGTCGCACTCAGCCTTCCCCAAAAAGCTGAGGAGATCTCGTGCGTTTTCTAACACCTACCGGCAATAGGCGGCTCAACGAGCTGATCGGATTTTTGTGCCTGACCTTGGCGGTCTTGATTGCGGCTGCCCTATTTTCCTATTCACCGCGCGATGCTTCGTGGAATGTTTCCGCGCCTGCCGCGGAAAACGGAGCTACAGGGAACTGGATTGGACCCGTTGGGGCATATTGCGCGGACGCGATGTTTGCACTGCTAGGCTTTGCAGCTTTTCTGATCCCGATTGCGATTGGTGTGCTGGGCTGGAAATGGTTTCGCAGCAGTCCCCTGCAATCACCCGCAGCCACGTTAACCGGCTATGGGCTGATGTTGCTCTCGCTGCCTGCGCTGCTGTCTCTTATCGGCTTCTACGATGTTCGCGGAGCGATACCCGCAGGCGGATTCGTCGGAACGCTGCTTGCAAATGCGCTTTCAGCGGGATTTAACAAAGGAGCATATCTTGTAGCTGGCGCGGTGCTGATCACCGCGATGTTCCTAACCACTAGTTTTTCATTTAGCGGAACACACGCGTGGGCCAGCGGCCCGCACGGGCCTATCGGCGCGGTTGGAAAACTGGGAATTCTGCAAAAGGCGCAAGCTAAATGGCACGATTGGCGGGCAGGCCGCGAACAGGAGCGCATGCGCCGCCGCGTGGAGGCGAATCGTCTGGAAGGGAGGAGGCCAGTAGGGGTAGCAGCGGGAGCAAATGAACCGTCCAAAACAATTCAACTGGCCGATCAGAGCGATATTATTAAGCGCAAACAAGCCCAAGATGAAGGCGAAGAGGAAGACATCGACAAGAGCGCGACGCATAAAGCGCCAATTCTGTTTCTGAATCAGGAAAAAGCAGAAAAGCCAGCGAAGAAATCTTCCGACGCGAAGATTGCCAAAAACAATACCAATTACAAATTGCCTCCGATCAATTTGCTGCGCGAAGGCGAGCGGTCGCAAAAGTTGGATGAAGAAGAGTTGAAGGATCGTGCGCGGGCGATCGAAGAAAAGTGCCTAGAGTTCGATGTACAAGGCCGCGTAACGCAGATTAATCCCGGGCCAGTGGTGACGACATTCGAGTTCAAGCCGGAAGCAGGGATCAAGTACAGCCGGATTATTGGATTGACGGAAGATTTGTGCCTGGCGCTGCAGGCCGAATCGATTTTGATCGAACGCATACCCGGAAAATCCACCATCGGCATCGAAGTGCCGAACCTGAACCGGCAGACCATTGCGCTGCGGGAAATCATCGAAGCGCAGGAATTTGTGGGCTCGGCGAGCAAGCTGACGCTGGCGATGGGGCGCGATTTGCACGGACGAATTCGCGTGACCGACCTGGCGAGTATGCCGCACCTGCTAATCGCGGGTTCAACGGGCACGGGCAAGAGCGTTTTTATCAATTCCCTACTGATGTCCATTTTGTATAAGGCGACGCCCGACGACGTGAAAATCGTGCTGGTAGACCCGAAACGGCTGGAGTTGAATTTGTACGAAGGGATCCCGCACTTGATCGCTCCGGTGGTGACGGACCCGAAAATTGCTTCGAACGTGCTGCGCAATGCCACGCGCGAAATGGAAAATCGGCTTAAGCTGCTGGCGCAAAAAGGCGTTCGAAACATCGACCAATACAACCGGACGTTCCAAAAAACTCAATCGCTTTCGCTGTTTGAAAATGTGGAAGAAAACGAGCACAAGCCGCTGCCGTATTTGGTAATCATCATTGATGAGTTGGCGGACTTGATGATGGTGGACACGAACAACGTCGAAGAATCGATTACGCGGCTCGCGCAGATGGCGCGCGCTGTGGGCATTCACCTGATTTTGGCCACGCAACGGCCGAGCGTAGACGTGATTACGGGGTTGATCAAGGCCAACTTCCCTGCCCGTATTTCTTTCCGAGTGGCAAGCAAGGTGGATTCACGCACGATTTTAGATTCGAACGGATCGGAATCGTTGTTAGGACGGGGCGACATGCTGTATTTGCCAGCCGGTTCTGCCAGGCTGCATCGCATCCACGGGCCGCTAGTGAGCGAAGATGAAATTGTGAGTGTGTGTGATTTCTGGCGGCAGCAGGCACAGGCAAAATACAACGAACAGTTGCTGGAAGCGCCGAAAGATGAAGATGGGAAAACGGAAGGCAACACAGGCAGCGGTGAAGCGGGCAGCAGCGATGCTGACGATGAACTGTATCAGGATGCGGTGCGCGTGGTTTGCGAGATGGGCCGCGCGTCAACCTCCACCCTGCAACGTAGGCTTAGGATTGGCTATGGCCGGGCGGCGCACTTGATTGACATTATGGAAAAAGATGGCATTGTTGGCCCGCCGGATGGCACCAGGCCTCGCGAAGTCTTGAAGGGCAAAAGCTGGATGAAAGAGTACGACGAATCGATGCAGTAGAAGGTCTCTGACGCGCAAACGAGTTAGTTCATACATCAGGGATTCATTACCCACCTCAGCAGCCTGTACCTCGGGACAGGTAATTACTTCCCCTTCGGCCATTGCAGGGCTTAGGTCACTTTCGCTTCTCGCGTTCAGTAGAATCGCCAAGCCAGGACCCGTAGCCTGCTTGAGACATGCACTCTTATGGGCAACGGCCATTATTCTCACAGCAATATCATTTTTTCCGGATTTTCCAGGAAACCCTTTCTGCTAATGCGCAACGACGACGATTGTCCCGCCGTCATTGTCGAACCCTTGCTGCCTTCGCCGCGTTTACACTGACGTTGGCATTGGCGCCGGGAGCATTATCGGCGACTACGCCGCCAACGCTTTCGGTATCGGCAACGAGCGCCAGCTTCGGAGCAGTCGCGGTCGGCACGAAAAATACACAAGTCATACAGCTGAAAAACACGGGTGGTTCGAACTTGGTTCTTTCCAGCGCCACGATAAGCGGCACCGGATTCAGTATGAGCAACCTTTACATCCCGCTTTGGATGGCACCCGGCATAACGATGAACTTGACAGTAACATTCTCACCGGCCACAACGGCGAGCGTAACAGGAGTTATCACCATTAAAAGTAACGCCACAAATCCAACACAAACGATCGCCTTGAGCGGCAACGGCAGTCTGTCAACGCGAACGATTTCGTTGTCCACTTCCAGTCTGAGTTTTGGCAATGAAATCGTGGGAGTATCCAATATTCTTGAAGTGGCCGTTAAGAACACGGGCAACTCGAGCGTCACAGTTTCAGGAATTACGGTGAGCGGCAGCGGTTTCAGCGTCACCAGCGGAGTGTCCGGTGCTACCATCGCCGCGGGCCAATCCGCAAACTTAGGCGTGGTGTTCGCTCCGACGACAACCGGTAGCGTGACCGGGAAAGTGACTCTCGCGAGTAATGCGACCAATTCTCCAAGTTCCATCGCCACTTCAGGTACAGGAGTCACCAACACCGGTCATTCGGTGGCGCTCAGCTGGGCTGCCAGTACGTCCTCCGGGGTGACCGGTTACTACGTTTACCGATCCACTGTTTCTGGAGGGCCCTATTCAAGGATCGTGCCTTCCGCGACGAGCGCTACCAAATACGCTGATGGGAGCGTTGTCGCCGGCGGAACCTACTACTACGCGGTCACAGCAGTAAACTCGAATGGGAGCGAGAGCGGATATTCAGGGCAGGTTAAGGCTGTTGTGCCGTAACGCCGCAGCTGCGCCGCGTGGATATATTCAGGCCGGTATTTGACGGGACGAAGGTCGCTCTCTAAAATGGTTACGTTTAGTCTACTGCCGGGGTAGCTCAGTGGTAGAGCGCCGCCCTGAAAAGGCGGGCGTAGCCAGTTCGATTCTGGCCCCCGGCACCACCGACTGTTCTTTCGAACAAAACTTCAGCATGTTCCGGCTTCGCTGAAGTTACCCAGGCTGGATATTTTTTCGCGAAGCATTTTTTTGGCTCTGAAGATCGCCGTCTTGATTGCGGGTAGCTGCTTGTTCAGAGTGCGGGCGATGTCCGCGTAGCTCATGTGGCGGTAGTAGTGCAGCACCAGTAGGATGCGATAGTCGCGTGGCAAGCTGCGCAGCTCCTGCCGAATCAAGCTCTGCTTTTCGCGAAGGAGTACGCGAGAAAGCGGTGAAAGCGTCACATTATCCTGCAAGCTATCGAACTCCAGTTCCTCGACCCGCCTCCGCCGCTCGGCCTTGGCCTGGCGCAGCTTATCGATGCAATGACGGCCGGTGACCTTTGAGAGCCACGGACGGGAGCTTAGGGCGCTATCTTCGGTGTCCAATACGGAATGTAATTTCAGGAAGACTTCGGCGGCTGCATCTTCCGCGTCCTCCTGCCTCCAGAAAAAGTGTTTGCAAACTTTCAGGACATAGCGATAGTGGGACGAGTAGAGCGAGCCGAGCAGCTCCGGGTAGCCGCAAAAAGATTCGCCACGCATGGAGATGTTAAACCCGGACTCCGGAAATAGAATTGAGTTCGTCGCCATATCAGTTCTCCTGGAGTGAGTCAGGGCAAACAGCCGGACACACCCCCAGTTTTGTCTTAGCGCTCACGATTTTGTGGACGCGAAGCACGCGTTCTGTTCTACATCAACCGCTAGGAAACGAAATTCTTGCCGGTCATCCCTCGCTGGGTCGGCCTCTGCTGGGTCGACTTTCGCCGAGTCGCGAAGCGATCCGACACAACAGAAATCTGGCCATACGTGAGTGTCGAAGCGCTTCCTGCGCGCGAGTGTTGGACGCCCGAGTCTGAGCGTCGAGCTTTCATATCCTGTCGTCGGACCGCGTCGCGCCGAACCACCAGAAGCGTCAAATCGTCGCTAAGGGAGTAGCCGTCGGCGAAGTCGAGTACAGCGCCGAGCGTAGAAAAGAGAGTCTGACTGGCGCTTGCACCATTGCCGGCACCAGCAGCGCGGGCTGCTGTGGAAAGCCGCGTCAAATCGAATTCTTCGTCGCGCGAATTTTGGCACTCGGTTACGCCATCGGAGCAGGCGATCAGCGTCTCACCCGGGTTCAGAGTGACATTTCCCGTGCGGTATGTGGCTTCGGACATGGCGCCGAGCATGGGGCCACCCTTCTCAAGGTAAATGACGTCGTGTTCGTGTCCCAGGATCAACGGCGACGGCAAACCGGCATTGCAATACGCAATTTCGCCGCTCTCAAGATCGATTCGCGTGAACAGCACCGCCGCAAGTGGCGGCTCGCCGAATCCCGCACAAAGCTCGCGATTGGCCTGGGCGATCGCGTCTGCCGGATCCGAATGCGCGCGAGCACAACGGTGAATCAGGGAGACCAGATGGGGCAGCCAGATTCCCGCAGACAGGCCTTTGCCAGCGATGTCGCCAACCACAATGCCGAGCGCGGAGCCAAGTTCCATTACCTTGAAAAAATCACCGGAGAGATGACGTACCGGGAAAATTTCGCCGGCAACTTCAAATTGGCCGGACCTGAATTGACGAGGAGCACAGAGGCGTCGCTGGATCTGGGCGGCCTCAAGAATTCCGCGATAGAGCTTGGATTGTTCGTGACGAATCGCGGTCAGTTCTTCTTTGAGCGCGCGAATCTCTTCCGAGTGTCCATCCTCATTTTCAGAAAGGGATGGTTTCGGTGCGGCCTGTTCGCCAGTGAACGGCGGGCTTGGAGCAATTTCTTCTCGGACCATCCTTTGCGACGTGCACATGACTCAAGTTCCTCCGCCAGCAGAAATCAACCGACAAACCGATAGCCGATACCATGGACAGTCAAGAAAAAACGAGGTTCTTCCGGGACTGGCTCCAGCTTTTGGCGAATCCGTACGATATGAGCGTCCACGGTGCGGGTGGTTGGATAATTTTCGTAGCCCCAGACTTCGTCCAACAAGCGGTCACGGCTCAGCGTCTGACCGGAATGACATAGAAAATGTTTGAGCAGCTCAAATTCTTTGCCGGAGAATTCGACGGGCTTGCCGTCGCGGATAACCTGATAGCTGCGTAGGTCAACTACAACGTCGCCGAATGCATACCGTTCCATCTCTTTGGGGAGAGTTTGCGTGCGCCGCAAAACAGCTTTCACGCGCGCGAGGAGTTCGCGAATGGAAAAAGGCTTGGTGACGTAGTCGTCGGCGCCAAGCTCGAGGCCAACAACTTTATCCACTTCCTGGCCGCGCGCGGTGAGCATGATGATCGGTATGGATGGACGCTTGGCCTTGAGTTGCTTGCAGACGTCGAGGCCGCTCATGCGCGGCATCATCACGTCAAGAATGACCAGGTCTGGAGAGTCCTTGAGTGCGCGTTCGAGGCCTTCGACGCCATCGCCAGCGGTAGCGACTTGAAAACCTTCGTACTCGAAATTATCGCGAAGGCCGACAACCATGTTTGGTTCGTCCTCGACGATCAGGATTTTCGTTGCTGCCATGAACTCTCCTTCGTGAAAGTCCAAAAATCGTAGGCTGTGCGGGCCGCGAGAAGATTCACGCGGCAGCCATTCCCTGCCCTGCTGACGGATCAATCGGCAACGCAATGATGAACTTGCTGCCATGCTCCGGAATGCTTTCCACGGAAACGTTGCCTCCGTGGGCCAGTACGATGTGGCGCACCAGAGACAGACCGAGGCCCGACCCCTTAGTGTTGTGCACCAAGGGATCGCCACACCGATAGAATTTGTCGAAAATTTTCTCCTGGTCGGCGGCTTGAATTCCAATGCCGCGATCCTGCACTTCCAGCTTGACGCTTCCGTTGGCGCGGTAAAGGCTGACGCCAATGTACTTCTGATCTTTCGAATATTTCAGGGCGTTGTTGACCAGGTTGAGCAAAGAGCGGGCAATGGCTTCGCGATCCACGTTTACAGGCGGAATGTCACTGGAGATATTTTCCTCGAAGGCAAAACCGTTCTGTTCGATTTGGAAGCGATAAGAATCCAATGTGGTTCGAATGAGCTCCGCCAGATTGGTCTCCTTGAACTCGTATTCCTTGCGGCCAGCCTCGATGCGAGAGAAATCGAGGATGTTGTTGATGAGAGCAGTCAAGCGCTCGCTCTCTTCGCGAATGATGCGGAAATACTCCTGGTACTTTTCCTGGGCAGTGAGGCGTCCGAGCTCGAGCGTTTCTGCGTAAAGCCGGATCAGTGCGAGCGGAGTACGCAACTCGTGAGAAACATTGGCGACAAAGTCGGACTTCAGCCTGGCGAGCTTCATTTCGCGAGAAATATTGCGATAGGTCAGGAAGATTCCGCCGGCCATGACTAAGGAGAGTGCGGCAAGAATGAAATAGTTGTACTTCAGGAATTTCGCCCCAATTTCGTCAATCGTGGTGCCGGGATACTTAATGGAAAAAACCAAGCCTTGAAACACCTCGCTCAGAGGACGGTCCATTTCAGGCTTTCCGCCGTCCCAACCCGGCGAAGAGACCCAGGGAGCCGAATTCCTGGCGCCATGAACCATGATCGCGGGCGGATTGGCGTCCGCTTTGAGCGCACTGTTCTTGCTGGTCAAAACAGCCGTGATGATCGCAGGAAAAAAAGTATTGCGCAGATATTCCGGATCGAAGCCGACAACACCCAACGTGACGCGGTCCTTCGGAGTATCCGGAGGAATAAAATACGCAATGCTGGAATAAAAATGCTCGTCGTTGTGATCCGACCACCAACCATAGTAGCCGAATGGCGCTTCGTCATTCGCGGCGGCCTTTTGGAGTTTGTGAATCAAGTCGGGAGCTTCGAAGGGAAGCCACTTGTTGGTCATGGCGACATCGTCGGCGACACGTTTGTGGAAAGCCTCGTCGTCATCGTGGCCCGCTTGCTGACGCCAAACCCAGACATCGCTGTCCTTGTCATAGACGATGGCGTAGAGAAACTCCGGATGTGCAGCAAGCAAGCGGTCAAGCTGTGGCTTGACTTGGGATCGATCATCGGGACAAGGCGGGAATTCTTTGCGGACGGGAGCAAGCATTTCGCCTGCCTTCATCCAAGTTTTCTTCTCTGCGATCTTCAGCACGTAAGAAAAGTCCCGCTGGATGGCAGCCTCAATCGCCTTGTCGCGCTGGATGTGGTACAGGTTCCAGATGCTGAAGGCCATTAACGAAGCCGCTGGAAGGATAATCGCCAGCTCCAGGGTAAGAAGCATGCGAGTGCGGTCGGTTAAACGCCATTTTTTGGACTTTTTTGGTTCCGCCAAGGCATTCACTCCATGTAAAGCTCCGGCCCAGTAATTTGACTATAAGGGCTTGCAGAAGGGAATATGTCAAGCACAAGCAAAGGATTGTAAAAAGTTGTGAAGGAAGGCGGGTGGCCCTAGCCTAGCTAACCTAAAGAGCCACCATCTTCGATGCTAGGGATGCGTCTGGGCGATCTTGGCCGCACCGGACGTTTCCATGTCCACGTTAACCACGTGTTTGACCTTGAGAAAGAAATTGCTTGGGTTCTTGATCCCCACGTTACATAGGGAATTTCAAATTTGGCGGTTCCCGTCCAATGATCCTTTTCGAGCTCGGCATGAACCCGCGCCGTAAGCTCGTGGTTGGCACCATGGATCGAGAACATGCGGTGCAGCTTGACGTCTGACGGCCCGGAGGAGCCACCTTTCCCTCGACTTGCGTGGGCCGAAAGATTACCTCGGGATATTCGAGCGACTCCAACATAGCATCGCGCGAATCATTTCCGCTGTCGCCGCTGTTGGCGAAACCACGATTTCTCCGCTAGCTTTTCCGGTTTCCGAATTGAAACGAACGGCGCCGCTCTTAAAGTTGAAAGTGCCGTGTACGGTGTGAACCGTGCTGTCCACTTCGAAATGTACTTTGGATTGAGCGGGATCCAGATTGAGCATGATTTCGGAGGCGGGAGTGACCGTTAATTGCTGGCGAGGAGGAGCGGCGGCAGCAGAAAGCAAAATAGCCAAAGCAAAAATCGCCAGCAGTCCACGGCCGAAAGGCCAAACGCCTAGATTCTTCATTAGGTCGCCATTCTCGCTGAAACCGCCAGGACCCGCAAGCCAAGCTGCGCGCTAGTCGATAGCAATTCCGCAGGCGTTCCCGGGCCTGCGTGTGCTGCCAGGATGCGGGCGAAGAGATGGGGATGGCTCTGCATGACACGAAGCGTGCGCTCGCGCACCAGGGGATTTCGCCCGAGCCAGAGCATCAGATGTCCCATGAGCATCGGACCCCGCAAGAGCGTCTGGTGAGCTTGTTGGTATTGCGCTAAATCATTAGCAACCAGGGCTTCGGCGAGCGCAAATGCCTGACGGAACGCGAGGCGAAGTCCTTCGCCAGTAATGGCGTCTACTCCGCCGGAAGCATCGCCGAGGAGAGCAACATTATTTTTGTAAACGCGTCGGAGCGAGCGCATGACAGTGACCGCTCCCCGCTCGCGGCTGCTGAGTTGCGCACCGGCCAGTTTTTCTTGCAACGAAGGCATGGCTGTTAACGCTACGTCGAAGGCGGCATCCTGCGTGGTTTCCGCCGTCACAGCGACACAGATTTCTTCGGACCCAACCGGAGTGACATAAGCCTGCGACCGGCTGCCCCAATGGATCTCCATGTAGTTAGACCATGGCTTAAGGCGAAAGTGCCGTCGGCTGGCATATCGCTGTTTGGCATGGGGTTTGAAGGAGGACCTGCGGCCCAGGCCGGTCCATTGGCGAACGCGCGAACCCTGTCCGTCCGCCCCGACGATCCAGCGGGAGCGAATTGTGCCATATGACAGTTGAATAGTCGTACTTTCTAACCCGATCACCGGCGTTCTCCACAGAAAGCAAACTCCACATTTTTCAGCTTCGATGATGAGGCGCTCATGGAGCAGCGGGCGGCGCACGCCGAGTCCTTGCCCATTCGGGAAATCGGCGGAGACATGCCCGTCTTCTTGGATAAAGGAGATGCCCCGGAAAGGTTTTCCTTCCTGCGGTTCGAACTGGACTCCCAGCGAGTGTAAGGCGGTTAGCGCTTCGGGCATCATACCTTCTCCGCAAGGTTTCTCAATCGGAGGGGCGGAACCGTCGGCAACGGTTACATTAAGGCCTGTTTTTCGAGCAGCGATTGCAGCGGCCAGGCCGGCTGGCCCCCCGCCAATAACGAATACATCGGTCTCCCGTAAGCTAGCCATTCCCTATCCTTTCGCGGCAGCAAGAGCTGGCGCGTTTCTGCAGCCGGTTCTGTGTTCTGATTTCTCGAAGGCGAAGGCCTTGAATATTTACGGCTCGACTTATCGTGCCGAGCGTTGCTATGTAAAACGCCAGAGGATTTTCGGGACCGATTCAACAACATCGAGTGTCGGCTTTGAAAGCCGACATCGAAGCGGTTGATTCACTGCGAGTTGTCGACACGATTATCGCCAATTTAGGAGTGTCGGAAGCCGTCGCTGCGCGATCAGAAAGTGGGATTCGGATTGGAACATTACCCAAGTCCGATGCCATCCCTTTGCAAGGGGATGCCTTTTTGCCACCCTTGAGTGCCCATAGATAAAGAAAACCTCGCAAATTAGCTTCCTAGGTATCTTACGACGGACCGAAAAGTCAGCCTATATAACAAGATGTCACAATTCCTGGTAGCGTTACGGTCGAATCGAGCAAAACGCCAGTTTTTTGGCCGTAACATAAGCCAGCGAATATGCTTGTTAGCGAATGCGACGAGGTGGAGGTGAACGATGAAAACGAGGCGGGAATTTTTGGCGGCTACTGGAATGGCATTGCTGGCAAGGGTTGCGGAGGCTGACGCTACGATGTATCCCCACGTGCCGGAGCAAGAGCCAGCAGGAATGCCCCCAGCGTTTGGGACGGCGAAGCCTGCAGGTCCCGAAGTCTCAGTGGAGACATTCTCGGAGGCGGAAAAACTTGTGCAAGTAAAGTTGAGCAACAGCGACATCGCACAAGCCGCGAGATCCTGGCGTGTGAACATGGCACCGCTCTACGAGCGGCGCGTGGGACCACGTAAGGTGGAATTGCAAACTGGGCTAGCGCCTTGGTCGCGCTGGGATCCAATTTTACCAGGAACGAAAGCGGGACCCGAGCGAAACCGGGTCGTTAGAAGCAAGGTCGAGATAGGACCGCTGCCTTCGAACGACGCGGACATTGCCTTTGCACCGGTGACCCATCTCTCCCGCTGGATCGAAGCGAAAAAGATCACTTCGGAACGGCTGACGGCTATTTATTTAAAGCGGTTGGAAGAGTTCAATCCAAGACTGCGATGCGTGATCACTTTGACGCGCGAGCATGCGCTAGCTCAGGCAAAGCAAGCCGACGCCGAAATTGCCGCCGGAAAATATCGGGGACCGCTGCATGGAATCCCGTGGGGTGCAAAAGATTTGCTGGACACCGCGGGAATCGCTACGACTTATGGAGCCGAGCCATTCCGCGACCGCGTGCCGAAGGAAGATGCCGTAGTGGTGAGGAAGTTGAATGAGGCAGGCGCGGTACTGGTCGCGAAATTGAGCTTGGGAGCTTTGGCGCTGAACGATATTTGGTTCGGCGGACAAACCATGAACCCATGGCTGCTCGAGGAGGGCGCGTCGGGATCGAGCGCGGGGCCAGGGGCGGCGACCGCGGCTGGATTGGTTGGCTTTTCGATTGGAAGTGAAACCGGAGGAAGCATCGTTTCGCCAAGCATGCGTTGCGGAGTCACCGGGCTGCGGCCGACGTACGGACGCGTGGCGCGTACCGGCGCGATGACGTTGTGCTGGTCTCTGGACAAATTGGGGCCGATGACGCGCTGCGTGGAAGACGCGCTGCTGGTGCTGCAAACTATTTCCGGAGCTGACCCGGGCGACGTGAACAGCGTGCCGAGCAATCTGGACTTTGACGCCGACGCCAGCATAAAAGGATTGCGGATAGGGTACTTCCCTGCGTGGATAAAAGAAACTCCCGCGACCGACGTGGACCGCGCGGCACTAGAAACCGTGAAGAAGCTGAAAATGGCTCCGGTGGAGGTGACGCTGCCGGATTGGTCATACGATTCGCTGCAATTGATTTTGTTCTCGGAAGGAGCTGCGGCGTTTGAGGAATTGACCCTCAGCCATAGCGTTGACCAGCTCAAGATGCAGACGTCCGACTCCTGGCCAAACTTGTTCCGGCAGGCGCGTTTTCTCTCGGCGGTGGATTTCGTCCAGGCCGATCGCCTGCGGAGAAAAGTGGCGCAAGAAATGGCGCGAATTTTTGCGGAAGTGGATTTGCTGTTGGTGCCATCGTTGCGCGACGAGATGCTGACCATCAGCAATTTTACGGGGCATCCATCTCTGACATTGCGAGCGGGCTTCGTTGAAGTAAGTGAGGCGCGGAGCGATTGGGCACCGGACCCGGAGCATCCGTTGCCCAAATTTTCGCCGGCGAGGCGAGTTCCGCACGGGATTACGCTGATCGGAAAATTACTCGAGGAAGGAACATTGGCACAGGTAGGCCTGGCACTGGAGAAAAGCTTTGATGTGGCGCAGGAGCGGCCCAAAGGATTCTAGCAGAGGGATCGTCGCGATCCCTTCGCGCAGGACATTCCCGGCAACGTCGCGTTTCTCGGGCCCGTCCTGTCAGGACTTATGGCTCTTCGGGCGCGACGGGCCTGACTCATCGTCATGCGACCGATCGGCATGGATCGGAGTACGCAGCCAGGTCTGCAATGGTGCGATGACTTTTCGGCGTAGTGAGCTTGCATGCTGCGGAACGCTTCCGGTAAACGCGCTGACCTGGGGAACCAGCGACGCAAAAAATTGGCGCCAATCGCGGACAAATGATTCGGCGACGTCGCGCCAATAGAGTTCAAAACTGCTTGGGACGCGGCGCTTGTGCCAAGCGTAGTGTTCCGAGGACGCTTGTGCTTTTGACCCCCCGACGACTCGCAGCCTTCGCTTTTCGCTAGGTTTGACACTCACTGCTTCATGCAGGATGGAGTCCTTCGCTATAGCAGGCGAATTCCCGTCTACAGCGGAAAGGTCCGTTGCGAGTGTGTCGGGCACAGCCGGAACGGATGATTTCACTTCGGAGGGAATGGCTGTTTCGAGTGCTGCCGCATCTTCCCTAGTTTCAGGGGGCTGCGGTTTGGCCGCTGGTGCCGCCGACCCACTCACAGCGAAGATCGGTTCGGCCAATTCGGGCGCGGCGCACTCGGGTTGCGTGCTCGCTGTCTCTTCCACGACTGCGGGCACAACTGGGGGATCGGCAACCACGGAGGCTTCGATGTTTCCAGGAGTTTTGCCAATTGCAGAGGCCTCGACCGTTGCCGGAGTTTCGGCCGGTCGCGACATCGCGACTGCGTCAGCCCCTATTTGATGCGGCACCGCGGGAGGCACATTGAATTTGTAGGGGAAAGGAGAGTCCATGGTGGTGGCTTGGAAAGGTGCCCCGACCAAATCAAATTCCGCGGCAACTCTGCGAACATTGTTCGAAGAAACGACAGTACGACGATCGGCGTAAGCGCCGATCAGCGCATGTTCGCACAAAAGATTGACGATCCGGGGAACCCCTCGCGCATAGGAATAAATGGTCTCAATGGTTTCAGGCGGAAATGTTGAGGCGCCTGAACCTCCGGCGCCGCGCAGCCTCGAGGCGATATAATCCGCTGTTTCTTCCAGCGAGAGAAGGGGAAGTCTGCAGCGCACCATAATGCGCTGGCGCAACGCACGCAACTCCGGGCGACGTATCTTTTCTTCCAGTTCAGGCTGTCCGGCCAATACGATCTGCACAAGCTTACCGCGAATGTTTTCCAAATTAAGAAGCAAATTCAATTCACTGAGAGTGCGCAACGACAAGGCTTGCGCTTCGTCGATTATAATCACCGGCGAATCGCCTTCTGCCTGGCGCGCGTGCAGCCAGCGATGAAGGGTTGCCAGCAGGTCACTCTTTTTGGTGGAGTCAACCGGCACGCCAAAATCGCGCAGAATAAATTCGAACAGATCGGAGGAGTCCAGGTGCGTGTGAAAAATGTAAGAGCTGGAAAACTGCCGCGTATTCAGCCATTGCAAGAAATGCCGCATCAAGGTGGTTTTGCCGGTTCCTGCTTCGCCCGTCAGAACCAGGAGCCCGCGATGCGATTCAATGCCGAACATCAGTTCGGCAATCGCGGTTTCATAGGACGGGCCAGCAAAGAGAAAACGCAGGTCTGGCGAAACGGAAAATGGATTTTCCTTTAGCCCAAAGGATCGAAACATGTGCTCGTAGATTGTGAGTGTAGCTGTAGCGGTCACTGGACACCTGAAGGGATGAAGCTTGGGCAAGCAAATTGTAGGCGACAGCAAGACGGGGGGCAATCGGAAGATATTGGTTGCGCCAAAAAAAGTACTACAGGAACGTCTGTACTATGAGTGCATAGTACTGCGTATTGACCGTATGTCTGCAGGCTTAGTTGCGCTTCGCGTTTTATTCGCACGAAAGAGAATGAGTAGCCACAGTCACGGGGAGCGCTGCCAGATGAATACTCTGTAATTCTTTGTTTACCACCGGAACAGTCTCCTCGTTCACCTGTCGCAAGGCTGCGAGTTTCTTTTGCAACGCAGCGCAAGCTTCGTGAAAAGCGTTTCTCGCCGAAGCGGCTGGAAGAATATCTGCCGATTCAACCATCACGAAATAACGCGAAAGGTCACGATTCAGCGGACCTATTCCGGGTGCTTCCCGGTTACCTTCTACCGCGTCGCTGGCGGCTTTTTGCAATTTCGCCAGCCTATCGAGCAAATCTTTTGCTTGAGAACTGTCCTTCAGCGCCGTTTGCCGTAACGCAAGCGCAGTCTGTAGCGTGGAGTACCCGTTGTAAGCAATGTAGCTGGCTTCCATGGCGGCGCTGATCGCGTGCGCAAGATTCCACTGCGCGGTTAAGTCAGAAACGGAGGCATGCACGCGCGGATCGAGTTCGACATTGAGTTTTTGCCGATACTGTTTCGCGTCAACCGTGAGCACCGCTTCGTAGACCCCAGGGGTAAGCAATGCGCCGGGCGGCTGCTGGCGCGGAGTTTGCCCGGGAATCGCATGATCGGGCAGGGTGTATTCGATGTAGTCGAGCTTTCCGCCAAAGTATCCGTAGGTCAGTGTGAGCGGATGTTCCGTGCGCAGATCCCAAACAAAGCGATGCAGGCCAGGCGTAGACGCAAGAATCGGATGCGGCGCAAACCAATAATCCGGAGCATTGCCAACCAGACTGTCTGTGACCGGCGGCCTACTGGAATAGTGGCGAACGCGATCCCCTTTCGCGTCGAGGATGTCGAGCGTCAATTCGGCCTTCGCGGCGTTCTTAAGGGAATAATAAAGAATTGCGCCGTCGGGAGGATTTTCTGACCCGGGAAATTCCGGCGAAAGTGGTGTCTCGTTGTTAGTGTCCCAGCGAACGCGCAGCGCAGCTTGCGGCTTGAAAAAATGTACGGAGGAAGCGGCGGTCTTCGCGTCGAGTTCGCGCAGGGGCGAAATATCGTCCAGTATCCAAAGCCCGCGCCCAAAGGTTGCAGCGACCAGATCGTCTCCGTGCACGGCAAAATCGGTCACATCGGAGGGCGGCAAGTTGAGCTGCAACGTTTGCCAATCGTCGCCGTCGTTGAATGAGACGTAAGCGCCGGTTTCTGTTCCAGCAAAAAGCAATCCGCGGCGCTTTGGGTCTTCGCGCATTGCCTCCGCGGGCGAATCATTGGGCAGACCATTCACGACTTTTGTCCAGGATTTTCCGGCATCGCGCGTTCTGAACAAATAAGGGTGCTCATCTCGGCGCACCAGGACCACTGCGTACGCTGAGTTGGCGTCATGCGGAGAAGCCTCTACCAGCCGCACGTCGCTGCCCTTCGGCAGTTCAGCTGGCGTCATATCTTGCCAAGTTCCGTTGCGAAAAAGTTGAATCAGTCCGTTCGAAGTACCGACCCAGATCATTCCCTCTTCGACGGGAGAAGGCGCAATGCTGTGGATGGCGGCGTTGCGGCCGGATTGGGCGGCGTCTCCGTCATCTGAGTCCGTGAATCGTTCATCGTCTCGATCGGGCTCATGGCCCCCAGCGGCCGGCTTTTTTGTTTCCGCAGGATGCTGAGCCGAGGCGGTTAGGTCCGGACTGATCACATCCCATGTAAGAGCATCGTTGGAGGTTTTCAACAAATACTGCGAACCGTAGTACAGCGTGTGCGCGTCGCGGGGAGCGTAGATAATTGGCGTTTCCCAAACGGTGTGATAATTCGCTGGCGGTACGAAAACCGTGGCTAACTGGCCCGTGACCCGATCTAGCCGCACCACCGTGCCAAACCAGCCAATCGAATACACGAAATTTGGATTCAGCGGATCGGGCGCGATGTAGCCGCTTTCGAATCCACCGCTGGAAAACCAGTCCCGATACGTAATTTCCCCGTAGTCGCTGCGGTTGGGGACAACGACCGTGCCGCTGTCCTGTTGCGCGGCGTATGCGTGATAAGGAAATGTCTTGTCGGTGGTTACGTGGTAGAGCTGGCCGGTAGGTTGGTTGAACCAACTGGTCCACGTGTCTCCCCCGTTTACGCTGATGATCGCGCCCTGGTCGGTGCCAAGAATCATGCGGTTTGAACCGTCGGGCGCAATCCACATAACGTGATGGTCTTCTCCGCTTGGCGCACCACGCCATGCAAAAAAGGTTTTTCCGCCATCATTCGAACGGTAAGTACAAGTCTGCTCGACATACACGACCTGTGGTTGATTGGGGTCCACAAAAACGCGGCTGAAATACCAACTGCCCAAAATGCGCGGGTCTGTAGTGGCCCGTAGCCAGGTTGAACCGCCATCATCCGAACGGTAAAGGCCCTGCTCCATGATTGCGAGGACTCCGCGTCCGGCGGTTCCGGGGATCACGGCCAAACCAATGCGTCCACGGCCCTTCGCAGGAAGACCTTCGGTTCCCGTCAGTTTCCAGTTAGATCCTTCATCCGCCGACGTGAAGATCGTGGAATCGCCAGGCTGGTTGCGGTCGCCGGGCTCACCGGGAGGAGGATTCATCGCGGCATAAAGAATTTGTGCGTTCTCCGGAGTTGCGGCGATATCGGCGACGCCTGCGGCACCGGCGGAATCCGAAAGCGTTTTGGTCCACGATTTGCCGCCGTCGGTGGTCTTGAACAGCCCGCGCGGTTCCGAACGAACCGCACTGCCAAAAGCGCCAGCGATCACGATTTCTGGATTCTTGGGGTCGACCAGAATCGAGCTAATAAAATGTTCTTCGGTGAGGCCAGCACTCGTCCACGTTGTGCCAGCGTCGGTGGACTTGAATACGCCGCGGCCTCTTCCCTGCTCGCCAGTGCCAACGTAAATGATATTCGGATTCGAAGCGGCTACGGCCAGCGAGCCAATGGATGGTACCGGCACCGAATCGAAGATCGGCTTCCACGTGCGGCCAGCGTCTATCGTTTTCCACACTCCGCCGTTCGGCGTTCCAATGTAATAGATATTCGGTTGCGCCGAAATTCCAGCGACAGCCGTTACCCGACCACCTCGATGAGTTCCCAGAAAACGCCAGCGCAAGCCGGAGTAGGCATCCGGACTCACATTCTGGGCGGTGCAGGCGAGCGCCCACGATGAAAATATTGCAAGGACTATGGCACGCGTTCGACTTCGACACAGCGGAAGAAACAACGATGAAGCTGGGCAGGACGGGGTCACAGGTCTCTCCAAAACGTAAGAGTGTACTACGGGCCGGACGGCGGAGTCGGATGCTCACCTGTAATCAGACGCGCGCCTCGGCTGAATGTCAGGTACTGAAATCCCCACTGGACAAAAACAAGAACGCGGCTTTGAAATTGCACGATGTACATCAGATGAACGAACAGCCAGACCAGCCACGCCAGTAGTCCGGAGAGATGCATTCCGAAGATGTTTGCTACGGCTGCCGCGCGGCCGATGACGGCCAGGTCGCCTTTGTTGAAGTAATGAAAGGCCGCCGGCTCAGGCTTTTTCTCAACCCGCGCACGAATCATTTTTGCCGTGTAGGCGCCGCCCTGCATGGCCACCTGTGCAACGCCGGGCAGCGGCTTGCCGTATTCATCGTTCGCAAGAGCCAGATCGCCGACCACAAATATATTCGGAAAATTTGGAATCGTAAGTTGCGGTGTTACCGGAATTCGGCCGAGGCGATCCGCTTGGGAGCGAGTCCGCGTGGCCAGAGTGCGGCCGAATTCGTTCGCGGTTACTCCGCCAGCCCATAACACCGTTTTCGCTTTCAGCTTTTCGGTTGCCGAGCCGCGTTCGAACGTAACTCCTTCCGCGTCCACGTCGGTGACCTTCACACCTTTCAGGACCTTTACGCCCAGGCGAGAAACCAACTGCTCGCCCTTGGCGGATAAATCCTCGGGAAACGCTGTCAGCACGCGCGGCCCGTACTCCATCAACAGAATTTGCGCTTCGGTGGGATTGATACGACGGAAGTCGTGCTTCAGTGTTTCATTGGCGATTTCTGCAAGGGCGCCGGCAAGTTCCATGCCGGTCGCGCCGGCGCCGACGATCACAAACGTAAGCCAGGCGCGAGCTTCTTGCTCGGTAGCCGCGCGCTCGGCACATTCAAACGCCAGCAAAATCCGTTGCCGGATGGCGGTGGCTTCCTCGACCGTTTTCAAGCTGGGCGCTACCGTCCGCCAAGAGTCGTTGCCGTAATAAGAAGCCTGTGAACCGGTAGAGACTATCAGCGAGTCGTATTCGAACCGTCCACCGTCGCGCAGACTGAGGCTATTGTTTAGCGGATCAATATCAGCGGCTTCGCCTAGCAGCACTTCCGCGTTCGTCTGTTTGCGAAGGACGCTGCGCAACGGTGCCGCGATTTCTCCCGGCGAAAGCGAACCCGTTGCGACTTGATAGAGCAAAGGTTGGAATAGATGGAAATTGCGCCGGTCAATTAGCGTGACTTGCACCGGTGCGCGTTTCAGAGCCTGGGCGGCAGATAAGCCGCCAAACCCACCTCCTAAAATCACAACACGATGAGAATTGTCAGCCACCGGAACCTCGCAATAGTCAGGTTATGAATCTAAGATAATAGCGTTCTTGCGAGAGTGCAGTGGCAACAAAATCGCAAGCTTAAAAAGCGCAGAATCGATGCGAACGTTCAGGCTATCCGTTCCCGGTTATCATTAATAATATGATCGCCTCGATGATCAACTTGCTGGAAGCGCTCGCGTTTTCCGCATTTGTGGCCTTGTATATCTGGCGCTGGCAATCCGCCAACCCAGGAATCTGGTTGCTGTTCCCAGCCTGGCTGCTACTGAGTTTTGCGGTTCACCGTGACACTCCAAAAACAATCGGATGGCGCGCCGACAATTTGAAACAAGCGACGCGGCGGGCCGCTCCGATCTTCCTATTGTTTTCCCTGGTACTTGGAATCATCGGTGTTGCGCTCGGGGCACTCCATCGCGTGCCGGCCCATTTCATTGCGCCGCGGCGCTTCGTCGGATATTTCGCCTTTTGCCTGCTGCAGCAGATCGGCCTGCAATCCCTAACCATGAATCGTTTACTCCAAGGCTTCCATCGCCCGGAAGTCGCTGCTTTCACGGGCGGCTTGCTCTTTGCAGCCTTGCACTGGCCCAATCCGGTGCTGGTTCCGCTCACCCTTACCGGAGGGACCGCAATGTGCTGGCTTTTCGCGCGCGACCGAAACATTCTTCCGCTCGTGCTTGGCCAAGCAATCCTTGGCGGTCTTGTGTGGTGGGCATTTCCTCTGGCATGGCATCACTCGATGCGGGTCGGCCCCGGCTACTACACCTATGTCGCGAAGTGAGCGCTCCACACGCCGGGAATGACAGATGCGCAACGTGGACACTTTCCACCCTGCAAAAGGTTCTCTTCGACCCTGTGCCACGAACGGCGAATTACGCGCAGATTGCATTTCGGACAAAACGTTGATCCCGCATCGGTGACGATATTGCCTTCATATACGTAGTGAAGTCCTGACTGCAGTGCAATCTCGCGCGCTCGGTGCAGGGTTTCCGGCGGTGTCGGTGGTTTGTCGCGCAATTTGAAATCGGGATGAAATGCCGTGAAGTGCAACGGAACGTTCGATCCAAGATGGTTGAGAATCCAGTCAGCAAGTTTCCGTGTTTCATCCGGATCGTCGTTCAACGTGGGAATCATCAGGTTCGTAATTTCAAACCATACCGGCGTTTCTTTTTTGAGGAGCAAAAGAGTGTCCAAGACTGGTTGCATATGCGTCAGCGTGATTTTGCCATAGAAACTTTCAGTAAACGCTTTCAGGTCTATATTCGCGGCGTCAATGTAATCGTAAATATCGTGAAACGCTTCCCGAGTGATGTAGCCATTGCTCACCATCACCCTCTTTAGGCCATACGATTTTGCTGCACGGCAAATATCAATGATGTACTCGCCCCAAATGGTCGGCTCGTTGTAAGTGAAGGCAATCGAGTCGCAACCGTGACGCAACGCCAGCTCCGGTACCGCTTCAGGCGGCACATTCTTCGCGTTCACCTGATCCTGATGCGACTTGGAAATGTCCCAGTTCTGGCAGAAAAAACAGCCCATGTTGCAGCCGGCAGTTCCCATGCTGAACACGCGCGTTCCAGGAAGAAAATGATTCAGCGGTTTTTTTTCGATGGGGTCAATTTGCAGCGCGGCCGGTGCGCCGTATCCGAGGCTGTAGAGTTTGCCTCCGTGGTTGACGCGAATGAAACAGAAACCCGCTTGGCCATCGCGAATTTTGCAGTGCCGAGGACAAAGGTAACAATGGATGCGTCCGTCCGGCTCGCGCTCCCACCAGTGAGCTTCGTGCAGCGCTGCGGTTTCGTCGAGAATTGGCAGTGAGGTCATGCAGTTTTCGCCAGGGAAGTTTAGTTCAAACGCGTCCAGAAGCAATTATAACCCTGCATGAGCACGAATGCAGAAGCCGCAATTCCAACGAACCAGTGAAAGCACTGTTGATATCGGCTGTCCGGCCGTGGAATCGCCGAGCCGTGCTCTCAGGTACGAGACTGAGCTTGCGCGCGGCGGCGTTCCGCGGCCCAATCGACAAAATTTTGCATTTGATGCCGATACATCCAGAGCATTTTTAGGAACTGGGAAGCGCTTGGATTTTCTGCCTCCTTGCCCAGAAAGGTTTCCAGCCTCCAACGAAGGAACGGGCTGTCCCACGGATGTAGTCTGTAACCGCGAGCCGAAATCCAGTAGTAAGTCAGCAAATTCCACATCGTTTGAGTTGGGCCGTCCTAATTTATGCCGTTGCGCACATTCGTGACGCTGCGAAATGGAGGAGAGATTCCTCGCTTCGCGCGCCTGCGGCAGGCAGGTCCAGTATGATGGCCAATGGAATTCGCGATGGCACCATGGCCCGCTTAGCTCATCGGCACCGACAAATGTTCGTGCACCAACAGCCACGCGGAGCCGCGGCGTTCCCAAATACCAGTATAACGGACGTCGGCATCGGTGGTTTTTCCATCCTTCCCAGTAATCGTGATATGCATGGGCACGGTCAACCATGCAACGTTTCCGCGCCGTGTGACTTTTAGATCTTTGCCCGCAGTCAGCTTGCCAGAGGCGGCGGTGTCGAGAAATTGTTTCTGGGCGCCGGCGTGATACTGGTTCCAGTTATGGTAGGAAAACGGTGCGAGATCGTAAAAAACAAGTCCGTCATCCTTGGCGTAAAACTTTGCCGCGTTGTCCGCGTTCAGAGTGCTCCACGCCGCGCAATAGTTGTCGATCAATTTGCGAAAGGTCGCTTCTTCGCTAGCTTTCTGTTGGGCGTGCGCGCCGACGAACGTAAGAGAGCCGCCGAATAAGGCCAACGCGACGTACAAAACCCAGCGCGAGCGGCGAAGGCGAACAGAGAACGTTCGCAGAGCGGGAATATTCATCTCCTGTTTCCCCCAGAACGACTTTGGCCCAACGATATAGCCAGCGAAATTTAGAACCGTGTGCCATACCGTAGTGGCAAAGCCGCAATTTTGCAAGCGTAAAGGAGCCCTGGGAAAAATTGCCCCGATGTGCCCTTCACGTATTCGGCCTTCGCGTCCGCCTGCTACGCCATAAGCCGCGCCAAACCGCCATTCGCCGGTAGGCTACGGGCGTCTGCCGAATCACCCATGCCCACAAAATCCAACGCCAGTAGTCTGTGGTTGCCCGAAGGAACTGAGGGGAGGAGACAATGGTAGCGGCAATGCAAGCCCGGACGGGAAAAGTGGCGTGGAAGCAGAAAGCAGGACGAACTCTGCTAGCGATTGGCGGTGCCGCGCTGTTCCTGCAGTTGTGGGCATTGTGGTTGGAAGCCGGCACGACGTGGAGCCAAGAAGCGGCGGAATCCCTGGGCTGGATAGGGGCTCTTGGCATCACCGCATTGCAGATGGTCGACTTTATCGCGTGGAACCCACACGGGATCTTGCTGAGTCTGGTCAGAGTGCTGCTATTATGCTGCCCGATGGCGCTGATGATCGCCGGCGTTACGATTTCGCGGACCGCAAATTAAACGAATTCGTTACGCATGGATCGAGGATGTCCGCGTTGATCGGATCGAGGAACTGATGGATTTTAACGGCAACCAATTCAGACGCGATTTGGAAGATCGTATCAAGTCGCGTGTCCCCAATCGAATGGGGAGCCGCGACCGTTACAGCGGCTTGGTCCCCGGTGCCGTCATTCTCGCGATTGGCGCAATTTTCCTGCTGAACAACATGGGCATCGTCAATGCCGGACATTTTTTTCAGTTCTGGCCGTTGATTTTGATCTTCGCTGGACTAGTGAACCTTGCTAATCCTTGCAGACGGATATGGGGCGCGATATTGCTCGTATCTGGTGTACTGTTGCAACTCAATCAACTGGGATACGGACATTTTTCGTGGGGCGAAATGTGGCCGCTGGCGCTGATCGCGGCTGGCGCGTTCGCCATGTGGAGCGCCCTGCAAGCGAGGAAAATGGCGGAGGGCCTGAATGCCAATAACGCCGACCCTCGCACAACACTAAATGAAAGTGCAATCTTCGGCGGAATTGAGAAGCGTCTGAACGCCAAGGAATTTCGCGGCGGTCAGCTGCAATCTTTGTTTGGCGGAATCGAAATTGACTTGCGTGACGCAGACATCGATGGCGCGGAAGCTGTGTTGCACACCAACGCGATGTTTGGCGGAATCGAATTGCGGGTTCCGGAAACCTGGTACGTCGTGGCCCGGGGACAGGGAATATTCGGGGGCTTCAAGGACTCGACTCGCTATTCCGGACCGGGCGACGGTGATAAGCCTAAAAAGACTTTGATCATAGTGGGCACAGCAATATTTGGAGGCGTGGAGATTCGCAATTGAGGCGGCGATGATGCACTCCACGCCTCTTAGGAACGCAAGCTTCGGAAGGGTGAACAAGTTCTTTTGGATTCCGTCCGCTGCAGTCCTGGTTCCCGCCCTGGCAACCCTTGGAAAGCTTTCTTGGACTGCGAGCCTTTTGCTCGGCATACCGCTGGCCATGATCTCGTTGTTTATTCCCGTGGGTGCGGGATACATTTGCCGATTTGCGCCGCTCGGCAAAGCAGAGATGTGGCGGGTCGGCGTGACTCACTTCATGGCGGCGCAAGTCCTCAGCTATGCTTGGACGCTGGTTGCCGGCCCATACTCTCGGGCGCTGGACTTTATTCCGCAGTTGCATGGAATCGCGAAAGAGTTCGCTCCCGAGCGTTGGATTGTTTACGGGACGGGCTGTTTGCTTTACGTATTTGCGATGGAGTTCCATTACGTGGCCATGGCACAGGAGGCCGCGCGAGCGGTCGAGATGCAGGCCATGCAGACGAACGTGATGGCGCGCGATGCTGAGCTGCGCGCTTTGCGGGCGCAAATCAATCCGCATTTCCTGTTCAACAGCTTGAATTCCATCAGCGCGCTGACCAGCATTGACGGCGCCCGCGCCAGGGAAATGTGCTTGCTGCTGGCGGATTTTCTGCGGCTGACGCTGGGGATGGGAGAAAGGGCGGTAATCCCCTTCTCCGACGAGCTCGATTTGCTGGAGAAATTTATGGCCATTGAAAAAGTGCGATTCGGCGAGCGGCTGCGCATGGAAGAAAAGATTGATGAAGCAGCGAAGACCTGCATGATTCCCGCTCTGCTGCTGCAGCCGCTCCTCGAGAACGCAGTGAGCCACGGGATTGCGTCCATGGCGGAAGGCGGTTGGATTCGGTTGAACGCGTGGGTGGAAGACGGAAGATTGGGGATTGTGGTCGAAAATGACCGGGACGAAGAAGCTCCTTCGCGAAAGCGCAATGGCGTAGGACTGAAAAATGTTCGCAGCCGGCTGGAAGCACGCTACGGAAAGGAAGCGACGTTTCGCGCGGATGCGGAAGAGGATAAGTTTCGGGTGAGCATGTCGTTACCTGCTGAATTTGGAGAAGCGAAGTGAACAAAATCGATCCGACAAAATTGCGAACCATCGTCGTGGATGACGAAGAGCTCGCGCGACAGGTGTTGTGCGAACTGCTGCAGGCACACGAGGAGGTTGAAGTTGTCGCGGAATGCAAGAACGGTTTGGAAGCCGTGAAAGCCGTTGCGGAGCATAAGCCGGACCTGCTTTTTTTGGATGTGCAGATGCCCAAGCTAACGGGCTTCGATGTCCTGGAACTGGTCGGCCCCGGCGTGCCGGTGATTTTTGTTACCGCGTACGACGAATATGCGATGAAGGCGTTTGAAGTGCATGCGATGGATTATTTGCTGAAGCCGGTCGGAAAAGATCGACTCGCCACTGCGTTGCAACGCTTGAAATCGCATCAGCAGGAAAAAACGCCTATGCCGGCGGAGCTGGCGGCGTCTGCGCGTCCCGCGGGACAGTTTGCGCAACGATTGGTGGTGAAGGACGGAACTCGCGTAACGCTGATCCCCGTGGCCAAATTGGACTACGCGGAAGCGCAAGATGATTACGTCGCCCTAGCCAGTGAAGGGAAAAAACATCTGAAGCAGCAGACCATTGCCAGCCTGGAGGCTTCTCTCGATCCGAAATTATTTGTGCGAATTCATCGGTCTTACATCGTGAACCTGGAACGGGTTGTGCGTATTGAACCCTACGGCAGAGAGAGCAGGGTAGCAATTTTGTCGAGCGGCACGAAATTGCCCGTGAGCCGCGCGGGGTATGCGAGACTGCAGATGCTGTTGGATGAACGGGCATAACGTGGACCAGGCGGAGAGTCACTTCATCGCGCTGATGGAAGAAACCTCGAGCACCAGATGATCGGGACGCTCGACTCCAGTGTGATGGGTCAATATCCCGCTGACCTTAACCTCCTGATCGTTTAGCTTTTCGAATTCTTCGGCATGGCCGGAGACCTCGATCGATCTCATCTTTTTCCCTTCGAGAATGACTCGGCGCCTAAATTCCAATGACCAACCGGTGGTTTCTGCTCCGATAGCCACGACGCGGGTGAGCCTGCCATAGACGGTAATTTTCTTTGTGGAGTGGGATTCTTGCGCCAAAGCCGATACTGACGCGAAGATCGCCAGGGAAAGCAGGAAAACCAGAGAAACCGGGCAAGCCAGGAATTGACTTCTTCGCATGATCTTTCCTTTCCGCCGCAAGGGTCGTAGACACACGACAATCGGTAACCATCACAAGAGTTTCTTGATTTCCTTCCACCCGATAAGGATGACGTGGTTGTCCTCCAGGGCTTTGCGGAACTCCGGGCTGGAAACTTCAGCGAATTCACGTTCGCGCCAGGCGGCGCCCCAATCCGCATGATTGACCATTACGGCTTGCGTCTCGGCGTCATCGTGGGAGAGATGCACGAAGACTTCGGTGACGCCGGGCTTTAAGTTCCCGATCAAGTTGACGTAGTAGTTGTGCCACCCGGAAGCGGGAACGTCTTCTCCGGGTGAAAAAATGGCATCTGGGATCGGGTCTCCGGGAGCCATCAGCGGAACCTTGGACTTAAACGGAGAGTCATTGCGGGCCATACGAATCGGGAGCTTGTATTCTCGAGCCACCTTCAGGAAAACTCCGAACAGTTCTGGCGTGGTGTAGAGGGCGTGCATGTGGGAATCGAGGTGCGATGGCTCAAGACCCATGGATTTAGCGCGCTCAATCTGAGCGCGAAGCTCGGTTTCGACTTCGTCGAGCTTTGCATGTTGCGCGACTTCCTCCGGAGTCGCATAAAAATAACCATCCGACCCGACGAGGCTGGGTACGAGAGCGCGAGGAGCAAGCGGTCCCCAACGGAATGTATCCCATTCCGCAGTCAGAGTGAGATGAAGGCCAAGGTCCGCCTCGGGATGGGCTCTGGCATAGGCAGCGACTTCTGTAAACCACGGGCATGGCACCATCACAGTGGCCGACGTGACAAACCTCTGTTCGAGCGCGGCAAAACTGGCAACATCTTCCGAATGAGTCACTGCCAGATCATCGGCATTGAGGATGAGCAGCTTGGCATTTGATTCAAAGCCCAAGCGAACCTGCAGCGGTTGTCCGGCGCCCGGTACGAGGGTCGTGGTGTGGCAGGCCGCAACCTTCCAGTCATGTCCCTCTTTTACAAAAGTCAGCGTATATCTGAGTTCGAACGGCTTTGCTGCGTTGGCGGAACGGCGCGCAGAATGCCCTGTTACGACCGCCGCTTTTCCATATTGGTTAAAGGTTTCGCCATCGGTGCTCAACTCGGAATAACGGATCTTACCGGTTCGGATTTCATCGAGGACAGTGGACTTACTCTGGACGAGACCGTCGGAATGCGTCCACGTAAAATGACTGTCTAGAAGACGCTGGAGTTCGGAAGCATCAGACTCTCGCAACGCTTTATGAAAGGCCGCGTGCGCTCGAAGAAGTTGAACGTCGGTCTCAGCCACGGCCGCGCGAGTGAGAACCGTCACCGCGGCAATCAGGATTATCGCTGACGCACGGCCTGCGTTTCGCGTCAAAAACATAACCGTACCTCCGCCTCCCAGAAAAAACTCAATCGGTATTGCAAATCCATGACTCACCTTCGCAGTCAGGATCTCTGCGGTGCCCTCTTCGCGATGATTAACGTGATGTCATCATGTTGTTCGTGCGGGCAGAACGCTCGAACATCTTCGACAATCGAAGTAAGCACAGACCGTGGAGCACCGTGGCGATTCCGACGCAGCGATTCGATCAGACGCTCTTCGCCAAATTCCTCGAAGTCGTGATTCACGGATTCCGTCACGCCGTCGGTATATAGCGCCAGCAGATCGCTCGAGTTCAAGAGCGACTCGCCCACGGAGCAGTCCCACTTTTTGAAGATGCCAAGCACCGTGGAGGTGGATTCGAGGCGATCGACGGAACCGTCCCGGCGAATCAGTAAACCACACAAGTGGCCGCAGTTCACGTAGCGCAAGTATCCGGAGGAGTCATCGTAATCAGCAAAAAAAAGTGTGGCAAATGTGCCGTCGGGCGTGTTGTCGCAAAAAAGTCGGTTGACCTTTTGTAGCATGCGCTGCGGTTGTTCGAGAGCCAGGGCAAATTGGCTGCGCAGATTCGCTTGAAGATTTGCCATAAGTAAGGCGGCGGCGATACCCTTCCCCGCCACATCGGCGATCACGAACCCGAGTCTGTCGGGGCCGAGGCTCAGAAAATCGTAATAATCGCCGCCGACGGCACGGGCCGGGATGCAGGAACCGGCATACTCCAGAGATTTCAGAACCGGCAGCGATTGCGGAAAAAGCCTGGATTGCACTTGCGTGGCGATGGCCAGTTCCTGGGCGACACGGCGTTCCGCTTCAAGCTTTTCAGCGGCAATCCGGCGCTGACTCTCGATTGCGCGAGTAAGTTCGTCGAAACTGACCAGCGAAAAGACGTTACCGTCAATATCGCGAAAGCGCACCGAGACGCTGCCCCAGATGGGGGCTTCTTCTCCGAGAAGCTTTTGGCCCGCCGAATTTGCCGAAGAAGCGCCAGTCGGAGCAGACGGAGTGTACTTGATGCGCCGTAAACGCGGTGTCCCGATGAATCGCACGCCATTTTTAGACCATTGTTGGAATTTCACCGCGACATCCGAGGTAACTAGGACTACCTGTGTGGAACGGCCGATCAGCTTGTATTCGGCCGTATCGGATTTCGGCGCGACGAGGGTAAGGATTGCGGTGCCGTCCGGAGGCGAAACAGCTACCCAACGTTCGCCAGACTGCAGGCGCGTATCAATCACCAGCAGGAAACCAAGCTGGTCAAGGTAGAAAGCAAGACTGCGATCCACGTCGTGCACGAACACACGTATCGCATGAATGCTGAGGAATGGGCTGACGGGAGTTTGTTCCGTCGACATGAACCAAATTATAAGGCCATTATAAGACCGAACGAGCGCCCTTTGGCTTGCGCGAAATCTTTTCTGGTTTCTGCCAGTTAAGCGGACATGCGCCGCACCCAGACACGCGACGTCGCGGGTTTGCCTAGATGCAGAGTGCGGTTTGCCGCGCGGATCGTAAGAGTTTCATCGTACTCCCGGCCTTTGACAGCAAGTTTCGTTCCCGGATGAAGGTGCAGTCCATCCAGAAATTCCAGAAACTTTCCGTCTTTTTCGTAGACGCAGACGATCTCGGCGCGCTCGTTGGCCTGCAAATCGGAAAGCAGGACCGCGCCTTGTTTGCGGAGCTGCGCGAATCCGCCGCGCAGGGGAACGCCATGCGGGCAGGATTTTTTGCCAGCGAAACGTTTAAGCAAAAGCGCTTCGACTTCTGGGGAAATGGCATGTTCCAGACGCTCCGCTTCGTCGTGCGCCTTGGACCACGGCAGACCAATTACATCGGTGAGCAGCATCTCAGCGAGTTGATGGCGTAGTGCCATTCGTTCGGCGACTGCCCGGCCTTTGCGGCTAAGGTCAATGCGCCCGTCGCGCGCCACCGATACAAGATCGTCGCGGCGCATTCGTTTTAGCGCTGCGGTCACGGCAGGAGGAGTAACGCCAAGTTCCTCCGCGAGCCGCGCACTGATTGGTAGCTGACCCTCCTCGACGAGTTCCCAGATAGCTTTCAGGTAGTCTTCTTGGGAGACGCTGGTTTTTGTGCGCATGAAAGTGAGGAAATCCCGTGGCGCGAGAAAAACTGCCGATGCGAACCCAGAAACCACGCGCAGACCTGGCGACAAGTTACATTTTTACCGTTGGCGGTCGCCAAGACGCGCAGTTAATAGTTCTATTCTAGCTCGGATGTCCTCAAAAGTTCTTTGATACGCATCGGGTTCGCGGCCGTAGGGATCTGCGATGTCCCAATCCTCAATTTTGTGCCACTCGTCGCGCGGGAACACACGCTGCTTAGCGTAGCCGGTCATGTTGATCACCAGATCGGCGGCATCCCAATCTTCAGAGACGATTGGGTCGGAGGAGAGACTCTCCACCGGGTATCCATTCTGCTTTAATGTGTCGATAGTTCGCAGTTGGACGATGCCCAACGGTGAGAGTCCTGCGCTTGTGCAATCGAATACTTCGGAAGAGTCGCGCAGCGCGATGGATTCCGCCATCGGGCTTCTGCAAGAATTGCCGATGCAGATGAACAGCACGCGGGCTTTTTGTAATTGCGGCTTCGGCAAACTCATGTGACGTTCGATCGTATCGCAAATAGGCCGCCGTATTGCCGACAGTCTCGCGATGTGATCATTACTTCGCACTGTGCTGAGTGCAGCCGCATTTGAGTCCATGTTGTCGCGGTCAGCAAGCCGCGGCCAAATTATGCCGACGCGCAGGCAAATATGACTATCGTTGCCGAATCTGGCGATTCTGGGATTTCTTGGACTGGTAACGTTATGGCAAGGACATTGAAAGTGAGCTAAGCCCCTAGCACAGTGCCCCAAGCCTTGAGGCTCGGGCACGAACCATTTGCAGGAAAAGCTCGTGCACCGAAGTATCGGCGGTCAATTCAGGATGAAAAGTGGCTGCGAGAAGGTTTTCCTTTTGCACTAGCACCGGCGTGCCGGCAAATTCGGCAAGGACTTTCACGTCAGGGCCCACGTTTTCGATGACAGGCGCGCGGATGAAAACCATTTCCATGGGTGCAGACTGGAGTTTCGAATGGCCGAAGCCAACATCGCTAGCCATCTGACGCCCGTAAGCATTTCTCAAAACTGCCATGTCTAGAAGGCCAAGCGAATCCTGGGCGGGATTGGTGACCCGCGTGGCAAGAAGAATGGCTCCTGCGCAGGTGCCAAAAATCGGCTGATTCTTCGCGGCAAACTTTTTTATGGCTTCGAAGAGACCTTCTTCCTGAAGGAAATGCAGCTGCGTCGTCGATTCGCCTCCCGGAAGAATCAGTGCGTCGCACTGTTGAAGGTCGCCCACAGTGCGGACTTCCACGGTTTCTGCGCCCAGCGAATGTAGCATCGCCGAGTGGGCGGCAAAGTCCCCTTGTATCGCTAGGATTCCGATTTTGGGAGCCACGGATGTCGAACTCATTTACGTTGAACTCATTTATGTTCATCAATCCGAAGCTGATTTATCCCGCTGTCGTTCATCGATTCAGGACATCAGCGGGACAAGGCCCCGCTACAAATTACCAGCCGCGCGTCGAGAGCAGTTCCCTCTCCTGCATCTGGCGAACATCAAGTCCAGGCATGGCTTCACCCAGCTCCTCGCTCGCTTCCAGAACTGCTTTCGCGTCTTCGAAGTGCGTAGTGGCCTTGACTACAGCTTTTGCGCGCGCTTCCGGGTCGCTTGACTTGAAAATGCCAGAGCCGACGAAGACCGCTTCTGCGCCGAGCTTACGTACCAGTGCGGCGTCAGCGGGAGTTGCAATTCCGCCCGCGGAAAAATTAGGCACCGGGAGCTTGCCGGTCTTTGCAACCTGGCGAATCAACTCCAGCGGCGCGCCAAGTTCTTTCGCCTCGCGCATCAGTTCGTCCTCGCGTAACGTAGCGAGCTTTTTCATCTGGCTCATGATGGTGCGCATGTGGCGAACGGCTTCGACCACGTTTCCAGAACCGGCTTCTCCCTTGGTTCGGATCATGGCCGCGCCTTCACCGATACGGCGCAGAGCTTCACCGAGATTACGAGCGCCGCAAACAAACGGAATGCGATAGTCGTACTTCCAGATGTGATTTTCTTCATCGGCGGGTGTCAGCACTTCGCTTTCATCGATGAAGTCGACCTCCAGAGCTTGCAGCACCTCGGCTTCTGCAAAGTGCCCGATGCGGACTTTGGCCATTACTGGAATCGTGACCGTCCGCATGATTTCACGAATGACTCTAATGCTGGCCATCCGCGCGACACCGCCCTCTTTGCGGATGTCCGACGGCACTCGTTCCAGTGCCATCACCGCACAGGCCCCCGCTTTCTCCGCAATTTTGGCTTGCTCCGCGTTCGTGACGTCCATGATCACGCCACCTTTGAGCATTTCAGCAAGGCCGACTTTTACACGCCATTCATTGGAAGCCGGGTTATCGCTGCCGTTTACTTTTTTCTTGTCCATATTGCTCTCCTCGAACCAAAGTCTCTTTCGAACGTCGTCTCAGCTGCTTTGCGCCGCCCAACGATTTGCCTATTCAAGGACTCCAGTCCCGCCAACGGCGGCCGTCACAAGACCTCCGTTGCGACTGGCTGGCCCACTACCACGAAACGTCCTCTGCCGCGTGCCAGCAGGTTGCCTTCGGTATCATGTATTTCGCCGATGCGAAAGCGGTTGCGTCCTCTTTCCGATTCTTGCCAGCCCGCGACCACAATTTCAGTATCCACAGGAACCGGTTTCCGATATTCGATGGTAAGTTCGGCTGTGACTGCACGCTCTTCCGCAAGCTTGGAGATTTTGCCCATTGCTTCATCGAGCAAAATCGCGATGACGCCGCCATGCGCAAATCCCGCGCCTCCCGCATAGCGTTTGCCGAGGATAAACTTGCTAGTCACTCGCCTGGCGTCCTCATCCAATTCAAATGTTAGCTTCATGCCGAAATCATTCGCTCCGCCACAACCGAAACAGTGGTTGCCGGGATTGGGATCGAGGATGAGTTTGGCGCACATGGTATTCCAATTTTTCTCAGACCAAAGCGACGCGGCTTCGCTCTGCCCTGCGCACACCGCGCTGGCGTTTGCGCATCTCCACGCGAAGTAGATCGGCCAGTGTCGCCGCGCCACGCGCCAATTCTTTTTCATTCATGTTCGCGAAGCCGAGGCGCAGCGTGTTGGGCAGATGCGACTGCACATAAAAATACCGTCCAGGCGCGAATAGCAGGCCGCGTTCCTTGGCATGAATCAATAGCTCGCTGGCGTCGAATCCGGCAGGAAGTTCGAGCCACAAGCACATGCCGCCCTCGGGCCGCGTCCAGCGCACTTCTTCGGGCATATACTTGTGAAGCGCCTCATCAAGCGCCGCTAGCCGCGTTGTGTAGAGCTTGCGCATCTTCGCTAGGTGCTTTGAAAAATATCCTCGACGCAGAAATTCGGCCAGGGTGGCTTGTGCTAGCTGGTCCGTGTGCAAATCGGTGGTTTGTTTCACTAGGCGAAGGCGCTCGATCGCCGTGGCCGGAGCGACGATCCAGCCAACGCGCAATCCAGGAAAAGCGACTTTGGAAAAGCTATCGATATGGATCACCAGATTCGAGCGATCCATCTGCTTGAGCGATGGAACACGCTCATCGCGCGAGTGGAGCCGCGCGTAAATATGATCTTCCACCACCGGGACTTGATGACGGGACGCCAATTCAAGAAGTTTGCGGCGCGAAGCCAGCGGCATCGAAGTGCCAGTAGGATTCTGAAAATCGGGAGTCAATACAATGAGCTTCACCCGATTAGCGGCCAGGGCCGCTTCCAGAGCTTCAAGATCGATGCCTAGCGCTTTGCCCGGTTCAGCATGAGTATTGATCGGGACACCAAGGCACCGTGCACGCGCACCATTGAAGATCGCTCCCGCGCCAGGATACGTCGGATTTTCCATGACTACGCAATCGCCAGGGCGCACGAAGGCCTTGCTGATGAGATCGAGCGCCTGTTGGCAGCCATCAGTAATCAGCAGGTTTTCGTCCTTCGCCGCGATGCCATCGTGGCTCAAAAGCTCCAAAAGCGCTTCCTTGAGCGGCGCATAGCCATCGGATGACCCGAGGTTCAGCACATCGGTGGCCTCTCGGCGCAACACTGTGTTGACGCAGATTTGTAACTCTTCAATTGGAAAATAGTCGACAGCGGGCCGCGCCATCACGAACGAAAGCGCGTCATCCGGAGCGCTCGCCGTTAAACGGCTCAGTATTTCCTCGCCGCGTTCATCGGCAAACAGCAGCTCCCAACGCAAACCGTTGCCATTGCCGTTTCCAAGCACCGGTGGAGGTGGCGGAGTTAGCTTAAGTCCATGGCCATTGCCTTGAATGAAAGTTCCCCTGCCGACGTGTCCCTGGATCAACCCTTCGGACTCCAGCTCAGCATACGCATTGGCCACGGTGGTCCGGTGGACGCCTAGGATATTCGCAAGTTCGCGGCTTGCTGGGATGCGATCTCCAGGGCGAAGGTCGCCCGCATGAACTAACGCGCGAAGCTGATCGCGCAACTGGATATAGAGGGGAACGTGGCTTTCGGGTTGAAGGTGTACAGGCAGCATTGTCTCTCCCAATAAGCCAATTGTACCAGATATTGGACTGCCACAAGAGCCAATTTGTCTTTTCTCTTTTTTCGAGCGTTGGAGCGTCCAACGCTCGAAAATCGGCATTACACACCGCTCATAACGGAGGAGCCGCGAAACGAAGAGTCCTCCCGTTGCAGGGTCCACGTTTTTCGCAAATTTGCAGTTTTGGTGCTGCGGGACAGGTCGCTTACCGCAGAGGTGCCGGCTCGGCTTCTGGGTCCTCAGTTCTCTGCCCTGCCCTCAGAGGAAGCGCACAAAGCTGAGTAAAATCCTGCAAATCGCATTGATAGATCGAAGTCAGCGGCAGGTCGCCGGGCTGCACTACGTAATCGCCACTGGACATGTTATCCGCCTGATCGGCTGACGCGGTCGCAAAGTAATTTCCCGGCTGCGCTCGTACACGGAACTGTCCCGAGGATGGCTCATAATTCGCAAAGCTGAAACAGTGACCTACGCAGGCGCGGTCAATCGAATGATAGATGAATTGGACTCGCCAATCGCTTGGCGGATTGGCCACCGCCACAACGCGTGTACCTGGAGCCAGCGTCTGTATGGCTTCTCGAGCGGTATTTTCCATGTGATCGAGTCTGCCCGTATCCCCGTAGAGAAAAGCAAAGAAAATCAGTGTCAAAAGCCAATTTCCATGAACGCAAATTCGCGGCAATCGCAGCGAGGAAAGAACCAGCAAGCCAAAAATCGCGGTCACCAGGGTCAGACGGGAAACCAGCAAGCCAACCCAACCCGAGTAAAGGTTCACGCGGAAATTTTCTGGCAGGCAAAACGTCACGACTACCGCAACAACATAAAGCTCCGAGGCAAGCCGGAGACTCGCACTTGGTCTCCTGGCGCGAAAGATCCAATCGTAAACGGCGGCCAATGCACAGAAGATCACCCAAGTCAGTGCGACCCATGAAAGCGTCACATAACGGTAGCCGAAAAGACTAAGTTGGTCCTGCCCAAGAAGCTGAACAAATCCTGAGTCACGCCAATCGGCCTCGAGGGCTCCGTGCGCGGCAAAATAGAATTTACTTAGTACGGCCGAAAATATTGCTGCCGCAGGGAGAACGAACCGGGACCATCGCGCCAGCTTGCGCCACAGGAAAACGTAGGCGGCGAGCGTCCAAAAAAAAAGAAACCCGATGGGATGCGCGAGGAGGCTCGGCGCGGAGAGTGCTCCCGCTACAATCCAGTTCCCCGTTCCACCCCGCCACACCAGCGCTAAAGCGAAAAAAGTAAGTCCAAGCGAAAGATAATAGTTCATGAAACCCATATGAAAGACGTAACCATAGGTCAGTACGAATAAAAATGGCACGAGTTTCCAGGGTGGCTCGCCCGAAGCTTCCGCAATAAACGAAAAAGATCCCCAGAAAAAAACCAACGCCGCCAGAAAGACGACGACCTTCTCGGCTGCCGCAAAGCCAATAAGATTTCCTGCTTGCAACAAAAGCCAGTCGAATAGAACATTGCTCCATTGCACCCCGATCGTTAACCCTGAAATTTGATGATGCTCGATCAACTGCGCGAGCCACGCGTTATAAACATGGCTGCCGAGATCGCCTGCCTGAATGTGCGAGTGCCAAATGCACGGAACTACGAGGCACACGGAAAACAGCAACATCGTGAAAACATTTGCTCTAAGGAAGCTGGCGGCGCTGCGAAGAGCGAACGTTGGGGAACGCTGGAAGGAGAGCTTGCGAGACATTCAGGTGGCGGCTCCGCGAGCATTTTACACGGAACGCCGCACACAACGCTGTTCGAATCGTTCAGGACTAGCGCAACGCGTGATTTTCGCCCAAACGCTTGAGTCTTTCGCGCAAGCGCCGCTGCAGCGGCGAAGGCGTGTTGGGATTGAACGCCACCAGATACCACAAGGGCTGACTGCGATCCTTGCTCAGGTAAGTCAGCGTGTTGGCGTCCGCATTGGGATGCCGCGCTACGTTCTCGCGGATCGCTCCGTACGGATGCCGTCCCAGTTTTTGCAATGTTTTCGCGTTCGAACGCGGATGTTCGCTGATCAGCCGCAACAAGTAATAATCGGTTTCAGGGGCTTGCTTGACCAGTTTCTCCAGCATCTCCGGCTTCGCATCAGCGCTCAGAACCAGCCCGATTTTTTCGTCCCACGCGGTATTAATCTGGTTGAGCTCGCGGGTACGCGCGTGAATCAGTTCTTCCAGCGAGCGGCGCTCCTGTTGCGCGCGTGACAGCGGCAAATCGGTGCCTTCCAGCGAGTCGAGCACCCGCAACAGGTGTTGGCGTTCGCCAAAAACAATCTGCGAAGTGCGCGTGTTGGTGGGTTTCTCTTTTTCCTTGTGTTGAACCAAGTCCGAACGTCGCATAGTAACACTGCTCCAGCCCGTTTCTCCTGCAATCGCTGAACGGGCAAGTCCCGCACGAAAAGTGCGAAACCTCCGTTCGCTGAGAAATTTCTTCGGGCAAGAGTGATTATGTTCCGCGAAAACGGCAGGGTAAAGTTTGCAGGAGCGGCGCTGTGCCCGATGCGGCACCATGTGACTATGGTGGCAGCCGCGTGCCTGCAGCGGCAAAATGGCAAAAGAGGATTCCGCAATGTCCGTATTTACCGAACATAAAGACGAGCTGCAACACTACGAACAAATGTTTGGAAAACAACGCGGCAGGCTTGCCGTGGGACTGGATCGCCTGACCAACGCATTGGTTCTTGTCGGGCAGCACAGCGTTTATTGCGCCAGCCAGAGAAACCCGACCGTGCCGGCAATGGACATCCGAATGATTACCCAGGAGCTGGTGCACGCCAAAGAACTCGTGCAATCCGTGATGGAAGAAATTCGTCAGGCCAAGGAAGCTTCGTCCTGAATATGCCGCATCAAACGATTATTTTTCCACCAGGAATGGATTGCTCTGGCGTTCATCGCCTATCGTCGTCCTGGACCCATGGCCCGGATAGACCACCGTCTCATCCGGCAGCGCGAGAACTTTGTTGACCAGCGAGTCCATCATTTTTTTCATTGAGCCGCCCCAAAGATCGGTGCGTCCAATACTTCCGGCGAACAGCGTGTCGCCTGCAAACAATTGCGGTGCCGTAATTGTGATTTCTCCGGCGCTGGCCGGCACAAAAAGACAAGAACTGCCCGGTGAGTGCCCAGGCGTATGAATCACCTGCGCCTGTAAATGGCCCCACTGTAATTTATCGCCTTCGCACAAAAACTGGTCGATCCCAACCAGTGGCGGCGGCTCAACTCCCAGAAATGCCGCCTGCACATCCAGCGCTTGATAGAGCGGAACGTCCTCGCGATGCATCAAAACAGGAGCGCCGGTGTAATCGTGCAATTTTTTCAAGCCGCCGACGTGATCGATGTGCGCATGCGTGCTGACGATCGCTTTCACCGTAAGTTTGTGGCGGCCCAGCAGATCCATGATGCGATGAATTTCATCGCCAGGATCGAGCACCAGCGCTTCACGCGTGATCGGATCGCCAATAATTGAGCAATTGCACTGCAGCAACCCGACCGGAATCGTCAGGTGCAGAAAGGGTTGAGGGTTTTGCGAAGGAACGGTGCTCGACATACATTCTGAGTATAGCATTCGCCTTCAATCCGCTTGTCTCGCCAGAAACATTCACTCACGCGTTTGCTACACTTGAGCCAGCTCGCAATGAATGACGCACCCACAAAAACGCCGATAGATACTCCACTGCTGGATTTTCACCGAAGTGCCGGTGCGATGATCGGAACTTGGTTCGGTTGCGCTCTTCCGAACCATTTCTCCGGCCCCACTGACCGCGGCGACATCCCGGCTTGGCTTCCGGAATACCGTGCCGCTCGGGAGAGTGTGGCGCTGATCGATAAAAATTATCGCGCCTATTTTCGATTCACGGGGCCGGACCGGGTCCGATATCTCAATGCAATCCTCACCAACAACGTCAAGGATCTTGCACCAGGAAATGGCATCGTCTCGCTGTTCTTGAATCCACAAGGCCGAATCCAAGCCGAAATCGAGACTTACGCGATGCCCGACAACCTTTTTTGTATCTCCTACGCGATGATTCGCGAAACGCTGGTCCCTGCGCTCGATAAATTCATCATCATGGACGACGTCACGCTTACCGACGAAACGCAAACGTTTGGCACCGTTGCGCTCGAAGGGCCGCAAGCAGCAGGCATCGTCAAGAATTTAACGGCCATCGATCTCGCGAGTCTTGGCGAGCTGTCGTTTCAGGAGACTTCCATCGTCGGAGTTTCCTGCGGACTCACGAAGCGGTCGCCGGGCGGAATCGCGGGCGCGGAATTTCTCGTGACGCGAGAGAATTTGCCTGGGCTTTGGCAGACATTGCGCGAAGCCGTCGAAGAGGCCGGTGGGCGCGCAATCGGATATCAGGCGCTCAACGCTTTGCGGCTCGACCAAGGCATTCCCTGGTTCGGTTACGATTTTGGCGATAAACAAATTCCCCACGAAGCGGGACTCGAACACTCGCACATCAGCTATACAAAAGGCTGCTACACCGGTCAGGAAATTGTTGAGCGCGTGCATTCCCGCGGACAAGTCAATCGCGTGCGCGTCTTAGTGAAATTTAACGAACCTCAGCCGCCGCCAGCCGGAACCGTGCTTACCGCCGACCGCAAAGAAGTCGGCCACGTCACACGAGCTGCATATTCCCCTGCCCTGCAAACAGCAATCGCCATGGCCTACGTCCGCCGCGAAAAAGGTACATCGGGATCACAACTGGAATGCGGCAATACCACTGCAACGGCAATTCAACCGCCACTTGCAGTCACGAGCTAGCCTAGGTTTTCGAATAAACCCGCACATAATCGACCAGCATTTGCTGTGGAAACTGCGTCGTCTCATCCGGATTGCCTGGCCAGGCTCCGCCAACCGCTAAATTCAAAATCATAAAAAAGGGGTGATCGAATACCCACTCTCCCCCGGTAGGCCATTGCGACCGAGTAAATGCAGCGTAATTGTTCGAATCCAAATAGAACCGTACCGTCCCCGGCTCCCATTCCATCGCATAAACGTGAAAACCATCGCCGAGGCTCTGTCCCACTGGCAACACCAGAGTGCCTGTCAAATCCGATGTGAGAGCCACTGAGCTCGGTCCGTGCAACGAGCCATGGTTGATGCCTGGCTCGCGGCCAATATTTTCCATGATGTCGATTTCCCCGCACTTCGGCCAGCCTTTTTGCGTGATGTCATTCCCCAGAGTCCAGAACGCCGGCCACATTCCCGCACCTTTGGGAATCTTAATGCGCGCTTCGAATCGCCCATAAGCCTGTGAAAATATGTTTTGCGTCTTGAGTCTTGCGGAAGTGTAATCGCGTACGATGCCATCCGCACCCGTGAATCGTTCTTTGCGCGACGTAATCACCAGATTTCCGTTTTGGATTTGCGCGTTTTCCAGGCGTGACGTGTAAGTTTCCACTTCTCGATTGCCCCAGCCGTTTCCACCCAAATCGTAAGCCCATTTCGCCGCGTCGGGCGCCGAACCATCGGATGCCGAGAATTCATCCGACCAAACCAGTTTCCATCCGGACCTAGACGGCGTGCCAGACTGCGGCGCGGCTACAACGGCAAGGGTGGTAAGAAGCAGAAACGTGGAGAGAAGGAGGAATTCGCAGATTGGCTGGCGATCTGAACTTCGCACGGGTCACCAGTCACAAGTCACGCGACCTCATGCAATATTCAAAGCGCGCTTGAACGAACCTTTTTCACTGTCGATTTTCTTCTGCAACTGCAGAATCGAATACAGTAGCGCTTCAGGACGCGGCGGGCAGCCGGGCACGTACACGTCCACCGGAATCACCTGATTGCAGCCCTGGACAATGGCGTAATTATTGAATACGCCGCCAGAAGTCGCGCACGCACCCATCGAAATTACCCACTTTGGCTCGGGCATCTGATCGTAGAGTTGCCGCACCACTGGAGCCATTTTCTGCGACAACCGCCCGGCCACAATCATCAAATCCGCTTGCCTCGGTGAAGGGCGAAACACTTCCGCGCCAAATCGCGCCACGTCAAATCGCGCCGCCGCCATGGACATCATTTCGATGGCGCAGCACGCCAGGCCGAATCCGAGCGGCCAGATCGAGCTCTTGCGCGCCCAGTTCACCGCCTTGTCGAGCGTGGTGAAGATAATGCCTTCGTCTTCCAGCAACTTGCCGAAGTCATCCGGCTTGGTCAGCGTAACGTGTTTGCCGAGCGATACACTCATCATGTCCTCAACCATATTTTCTCACAAACGCTGTTACCGAAACAAATCGGCTCGACTCAGCAGGCTACCCGCTCTAATTGTCATTTTCCGAACGATATGCGCGTGACAATATCGGCCAACCTGCTCTGTAGTTGCACCTCAACTCTTGGCGTACACGGCGTAAACCGTACCTCAATCTCGCCACGCGTTCGCGATACTTACCCGCTCAAACGCCGGTGATCCGGTGCGCCAGCCAGAGCCACGGCCCGGTCCCTCCAAGCAGCATCGAAACGGGAATAAAAATGAGGAAAGCCACCGTCCCCCAGACATACGCGGCATGGACACGTTTGCGCGCGAACAAATCGTAGCCCATGCAGAGCAGCAAGATCCCCAGTTGTACTCCGAAAGCCTTGAATATGATCGCGTTCGTACTAAACAACAAAAAGACTCGGGCAAGGGCGGGTGTCAGAATAGTGATCGTCGCCACAATCATCAGCCGCTTATGAATTTCCGGCCGGTTGCGGAGCAGATATCCCAAGGCGACTATCCCCGTGAACAGAATGAGTCCGAGAAGCTGGAAGGCCAAAAAGGCCAAGGGTGGCGGTCCTCCAGGCGGGGTGAATCCGCGCTGCGCTGCCTGAACCGACATCGTCCATCCGAGATAAAACATCAGCACTACGATAGCGATGCTGATGTAACCGAGTTTTCGGTGAATGGCGACTTGCTTCGCAGAGATCAGCGTTGATTGGAGCACCAGCACCACCAGCCAGCTGGAAAAAACCACACCGTGGATGACAAACAGCGGCGGCAAATGCAGCTTCGCGAAAAAATCGTTAAGAAAAAACGTGCGCGCGAATCCGGCGAAAACAATTGCAGCGGTGAGCAGTGTAACCAACAAATAAAACCGCCGATCGCGAAGGCGCGTTGAGAGTGCTGGACTGGTAGCCATTTTCGATGCCCTAATAGATTAGAATTTCTCGCAGTTTAGCACAGGGCGGCCGGAGTTAGGCTGCAATCAACACAACCTTGCCAAACTGCTCGCCGTTCTCGAGGTAAGCGTGCGCCGCCCCGCATTCAGCTAGCGGAACGGCCCGATCGACCACTGGCTTCAACCGTCCCGCCGCAACCAATTTCAATACTGTCGCGAATTCCGACTTCGTCCCCATATACGAACCAAGAATCGACAGCTGCCGACTGAACAAGAATCGCAAATCAATCTTCGTATCGTATCCAGTAGTCGCCCCGCAGGTAACCAGGCGCCCGCCGCATGCAAGGCTTGCCACACTGTCATCCCATGTAGCCATCCCGACATGCTCGAACACCACGTCCACTCCTCGCTTTCCCGTCAAGCGCCGGACTTCCTCCTTGATTCGTTGCGTCTTGTGATTAATCACTTCATCGGCGCCAAGTTCACGTGCCTTGGCTACCTTCGCCTCGCTTCCTGCAGTAGCAATCACCCGGCATCCAAACATTTTTGCAATTTGAATCGCGGCCGAACCTACACCGCTTCCCGCGCCAAGTACCAATACTTCTTCGGCAGCCTGCAACTGTGCTCGGGTAAGCAGCATATGCCACGCGGTCTGAAAAACTAGCGGCACAGCCGCCGCCTCTTCGAACGAAAGGTTTTCCGGATACGGAAAGCAGTTCACTTCCGGGCACCGCACAAATTCCGCGCATCCTCCGTCAATCAAATAGCCAAGATTCGTGAATCGCGAGCACTGATTGTCCTCGCCCGCCTGGCACGCGACACATTTTCCGCAGCTCACTCCGGGAGCGAGCAAAACCTTCTGCCCCACCTGAACGCGCGTCACGTTCGACCCGATCTTCGCCACCACTCCCGCCACATCGCTCCCCGGAATATGCGGCAGCGGAATCATCACTCCAAGAATTCCCTTGCGTACCCACAGGTCCAAATGATTCAGCGCGCAAGCATGCACGCGCACCAGCACTTCGCTCGACCGCACCTCTGGCTCCGCTACGTCCGTATACCGCAGCACTTCGGGCCCGCCATGCTGATCAAAAACCACGGCCTTCATCATCCACCTCGTAACAATCACCAACATCGTAGCTGAATTCCTAGTGTCACTCGGGCTCGACCGTGTTTTCCACTAGGAAAAGGCTTTCCACCGATCCCTCGGACGCCTGCTGCCGACGCTCTTGCCCATGCGGTACCCTCAATTGACAGGGCTCACCGCTCGCTTTACGCTCAACTTGAGCTCCACCATGGACCTGTTTGAAGAAATTGTGCGCATGCGAAAGGCCGGCTTGCGCGGCGCGCTCGCCACCATCGTCCACACCAACGGCTCGATTCCCAGTTACGAAAGCTCCCGCATGCTCGTTCGCGACGATGGCTCCATCGTCGGAACCATCGGGGGCGGCTGCGTCGAAGCAGACGTTTGGGCGGCGGCCAAGGAAGTTCTGGCCAAGGAAACGCCCCGCAAGATGGTTTTTCAATTAAACAATGAAGCCAGTTACGACAACGGTCTGATCTGCGGCGGAACGCTGGAAGTTTTCGTCGAGCCCATTCTTCCTCAGCCGGTCGCCTACATTTTCGGTGGCGGACACATCTCTATGGCGCTTGCAAAATCCGCAGGTGCGGCCGGATTCGGCATTGTAGTGATCGACGACCGCGAGCAATTCGCCAACAAAGAACGTTTCCCGCTAGCGCAGGAACTCTACACCAGCTACGAGGAGGCCTTCGCAAAAATTCAGCCCAACGCTTCTTCCTATCTGATCATCGTTACGCGCGGACATCGCGACGACATGCGCGTACTGGCATGGGCGGTGCGCACCGATGCGCGCTACGTCGGCATGATTGGCAGCAAACGGAAAGTTTTGTCAGTTTATCAGGCGCTCGAGAAAGAAGGCCACGCTCCGGAAGACTTTTCAAAAGTTTTCGCGCCCATGGGACTGGAAATTGGCGCTCTCTCGCCAGAAGAAATCGCTGTTAGCATCACCGCCGAACTGGTCGCTGTCCGCCGCAACGCACAATCCGCCCGACACAAAAAATTGCGCCGCGACCTGCACGAGGCAGTAAGCTCAGCAAAGACCTCGCGCTGATCCGGGCGCGGCACCAACCTGAGCGACACGGTTTCGCCGATCTGTATACTGGTAAAGAGTTGTCATTCCGAGCGAAGCGAGGAATCCGTTTTTTACTCTGTGCCTGACAAGCGTACCAAATGTTAGCGGCTGTAATTTTATCCGCAGGCGCTTCACGTCGCATGGGATCGCCAAAAGCTCTGGCCTCCTATCAGGGCAGGCCATTTCTCGAGCACCTTCTCTCCGTGATGACACATCCCGCGATCGGCGTCCGCCGCGTGGTGCTTGGCTCGGACGCCGAGATGATCAAAAACAAAGTCGCTCTGGCGCCAGAGGAAATCGTCATTAATCACGATTGGGAAAAAGGCCAGCTGAGTTCCGTCCATGCCGCACTGCGAAGCCTGCCGCCGGATACCGACGGCATGCTGCTTTGCCCAGTCGACCACCCACTGGTGAGCGCCTCACTTGTGAGCGCATTGATCGAAACCTTCGCCGCCTCTCACGCCCCAGTTGTGGTTCCAACTTATCGTGATCACCGCGGACATCCGGTCATTTTTTCCGCCACAATCTTTGACGAATTGCTGAACGCGCCGATGGACCAAGGCGCTCGGGCCGTCGTCTGGGCGCAGCAAGGTAGAGTGTGCGAAGTCCCTACCGACGAAGAGGGCTGCGTCTTGAATCTGAACGATCCCAAGGCATTGGAAAAATTACGAGAAAGACAAGTCGGAAGTCAGGGCGACTCGGCTAAATGATGATTACTTTCCCCGAAGCTTCACCGCAAGCGCGTGTGCCGCATCGGCGGCCAAATGCGCTCCGTGAAATGCTTCCGGCGGCAATTGTCCAAACGAAGAAGCCACAAGATCCGGAGTAATTTCTCGAACTTCACTAACATTTTTTCCGGTCAGTAGCTCGGTCAGGCGCGACGCGCACGCAATCGCAGTGGTGCAGCCGCGGCACAGAAATTTCGCCGTCACGATTTTCCCGCTCTCGATTCGCGCAGCAATGCGAAGAACATCGCCACAAACCGGATTGCTCACTTCCACGGTAGCCGTGGCGTCTCGAAGTTCTCCCGCATTGCGCGGGTTCTGAAAATGGTCGAGCAGCTGAGCAGAAAACATGAATTGAGTATGAGTGCGGTTCGCTTGTTCAAGCAAGCGAACCGCTTGTACACTTATTTTGTCGAGTTGTGCGCGGGAAGAAATCGTTTTTGCATCGAAGCTACAACAACGTAGTTGGGATCCACCATTTCGGTGAGGTGCAGCTTGCACACTTTGGAGCAGAGTTCGTAGGCGTCGAGTTCGGACAGGCCATAGTCAGAATGGATCCACTGGACAAGCTCAGTCACGGCAATGCGGACCGCGTCGTCCACCGGGCGGTAGATTCCTGTGGTCATGATTTCGTTTTCATTTTCCAGTCGTGGCCACTCAATCCGTTTTTTCTTGAGCAGGTCTAGTTTCAGTCGTACGCGCATCGGCACTTCCACGGCGCTGCCGGCCACCTCCCCATCGCCCATGGCTGCATGGCCATCGCCAAAATAGAATAGCGCGCCGGCAACATTCACCGGCAGATACAACGTGTTGCCCTTGCTGACTTCGGGCGCGTCCATATTGCCGCCAAACTCCGCCGGCACGATCGAACTGCGGGCTTCGCCATTGGCGGGTGCGACTCCGATGCAACCCAAAAACGGATGTAACGGAAAACTTACTTTGAAGTTGGAGTCGAGGGCCTGGAAGGTAGCGCTATTTGTTTCGGCGTCAATCGGATAGAACCACATCTTCTCTGGCAATGCCTTGGTTTCGATCATCGGAGTGTAGTGTGTCGCGTTAGCCGCGCCAAAGCCGGGCCCAAAAGTGCCGACGCCCTGCTTGCCGTCCACTTGCAAGTCTAAAATATGCACGACGAGCGTGTCTCCGGGCTCGGCGCCGTCGATAATGAAAGGCCCGGTCAACGGGTTATCGCCTTTGACCAGCGAGAACGAATCACCCGGCTTCTGCAGTGCGTTGCCGAAGCAATCGAGCGAATTCGCTTCCAGAATATTTCCAGGCTTCAAGTTCGCCACCGGAGGCGCGACACCATAGACATACTTCACGTTATCGATTGTGGCGTGGTACCGCACTACCTGGTCATCGCCAGCGCTGGAGCGTGGTTCTTGCGCGGGCAGTTCCGGCGCAAGCACGGAGATAAGCACAAGAAGCAATGAGACACGATGCATGGGAAATTCCTCCGAGACGAAGTCCTGAGGATTATAACCGGCGGTTTTCGCGAAAAATAACAAGTTGGAGAAAGTCAGCCGCTATGAGCAACGATGAATTGGTCTACAAGTCGAAATGCAACCGCACAGCCGGCACTAACACCGGACCACGATCGCGGTTGTACCCGGGATCATTGACATGTTGCAAATCGAAGGCGCCGAAAATGCCCCGCCAAAGATGGATTGTATAAAACGTTTCGAAGATTTTTTCGCGGCCATAATTCAGCTTGCCGTCGCCTAATAGAAAACCCTTTCCTCCCAAGGTCAGATAAAGACGATGATCGCCCGATAGTGCATTCGAAGAGAACGCGACACCAGCTCGATCTGATCCTCGATGCCATCGCTTGCCCCCTGTGGCCAACCCAAATGTCACGGCCTGATTGACTTCGGTGTAAGCGAACGATTCGCGCCTGCCGTCGTTCCATCCAAAACGCCCAAACGCGGTGATCCAGCTGTTCACACCCTGCTCCAAGTTCGCTCCGAAGCCATACTTGACGGTGGTTTCGAGCGGATGATTGGTTATGTCTGGCAGCGGAGTTTGACCATTTTGAAATTGCTCGATCGCTACGCGATAGTCCCCCATATTGGCGTGATTAATGTAACTCAGCAACCGCACCGCCCCTTTCCTGTGCGGCAAGATGTTTTTGCGCAGTTCGAACTCGATATTTTCGGAGCGAGCCCGGCAGAGATTCCATTGCAAATCAATAAAATTTGCTTGCCGGGGCATCAGCGCTTCTGCAAAGCGAATGCCCCAGTTGCGGTCTTCGAAATCGAGCATTGCCCCGATGGTGTACCCCCGCGTGTCGGCCGCGTAGTCATACGCTCCATTGTTGTCGATGGTCAGATTCAAGAACTGCAGGTGGCTGTCGCTTCCCGCCGAGCTTAAATCAAAAAAATCTACCAGCTGGAATTTGCCCAGCCGAATCTCCAGTCGTCGCTCTGGCAAGTTGCGGAATACCGAAAGTGTATTGCGCTCTGCAGGTTCTCGTTCGCGGGTCAGCGGAATCACAAAATGCAACATCGTTCGCCCTACATAGGGTGTCGAACCCAGCGAAGGATTGTGGACTACGTCCAGATTAGTAAAGCCGGCTAGGCCAAATCCGTTCCCTATCCCCTTCCCTCCGGCGCTCTCCACTTGGAAAAGTACTTCTGCGTAGCTTGTCAGCTCCACTCCGGTGGAAAGAGTCATTACACGAGACAGCGCGCTCTCCGCTTGCGGTGTAAGGCTGAGTGGGCCCTGATAGGGAGAGTGAAACGCGGGGTGCCACTGTTCGATAAAGTTTAGTTGCCCGGACACCCAGAAACGGTTCAATTCTGAATGTGGGAACACGGTCGTCGCAGGATCCTCCGCGGGCTCTTCGCCGGATTGCTGTGACGACTGAGTTCTCGCGATCGGGGAGTCTTGCGCCTGCACGATTTCCATGGAGCAAAACATTCCCAACGAACCGAGAAAGATCGCCATTACAATTTTCATGAACAATCCATTTGATCTGCCCGATAGGCCCTGACACGACCTGCGAGACTACTGGGGCCAGCATTACAGCATGATAAATGCCCAACGCAAGAAAGCAGTCGGTTGCGAGGTCCCAGAAATAAATTTAGACTGCCTGCCAGATCATGTTACGAGGTAAAAATACGGAGATGCGCATTGTCTCTCTTGCGCCGTCCTGCACTTCTATTCTTTGCGCAATAGGGATGCGACGCCGCCTTGTGGGTGTGACTCGCTGGTGCGGGAAAGTAGCGAACGTGAGCGGCCTACCCCAACTCGGTGATTGTTGGAGAGTTGAGTCCATCGATGCAATCGCAAAATTGCGCCCTTCGCTCATTGTCGGGTCGGTTCCCTTCCATCCCGATGCGGTACGCCACCTTCTGGAACTTCCCGCTAAATTTCTGGCGCTCAATCCCCGTTCTCTAGCGGATATTTATTCGGATATCGATGCTCTTGCCCTGCTCACAAATCGCCCAGCCAACGGAGCGCGATTGATCGCTCGCATGCAGCGCGAACTCACACAGATTCGGCGGCGCGCTGCAAAGTTTTCTCTCGCGCCTCGCGTTTATTCCGAAGCGTGGCCCAATCCTCGAATCAGTTCTCCGCCCTGGGTCGCGGAACTAATTGAACTCTGCGGTGGAAAGATGGCGGTCAAGCCTGGCGCGCGTATTTCCGACCAAGACGTCGCGGCTGCCTGTCCGGATATTATTTTTCTCGCTTGGGCCGCCACCGGAGATCGGTCCAATCCGCGTAAGACAATTTCCCACTCTCTTTGGCAGGCGATTCCTGCGATCCAAAACAAAAGAGTCTTTGTTATTCGAGATGAACTTCTGAACACGCCTGGACCTCCTCTCGTTGCGGGCGCTTGCGAAATTCTTCGTTTTTTGACAAGTTCTTTCGGAGTCTCGGCGTGAACATTCAAGTGGTGGCAGCCGTGATTGAACGACAAGATCGACGGATCCTGATCGGCCAACGCCGCCGCGGAGATTCTTCACCTTATAAATGGGAATTTCCCGGCGGCAAAGTGAAGCCGGGCGAATCGCCGGAAGAGGGCCTGGCGCGGGAATTGCGCGAAGAACTGGACGTGACCATGCAGCGTTGCGTGCCGATCTCCTACGTCGAGCATGAGTACGGAGGCGGCGCGGGATTGTTGTCCATCAAGTTTTTCGCGGTATCTATTTTCGAATCGGATTTGAACCCAATGGCGTTCGAACAGGTCATATGGGTTTTGCCCCGCGAGCTTGCGAACTACGACTTTCTCGCCGCCAATCAGCGTCTGGTAGCTGAATTGGCGACCGGCCGCATTCGGGCTGCCGAGTTGCTCGCGGCAAGCCCGGCAGACGCGCCTTCAGGCAGCCATTAGCGGACTGGCAACGTCCCACTTCATGACGCTTGCGGCAATCTCTTTGCCGTACTAATTTTAAACTTCGGGCGATTGCTTCCGACGCTGGCACCAACATCGCTTGTGATCAGTTGCTATTTGCCGGTTCTCTTTTAAGTCGCTCTCTTATGCTGAATGGAAAACGCATTCTTGTCGTAATGCCGGCCTATAACGCCGCAAAAACGCTCGAACAGACTTATCGCGAAGTCCCCAAGGACTTTGTCGACGAGATCATTCTGGTCGACGACGGTAGCCGTGATTCGACCGCAAAAGTCGCCGCTGAACTGGGCCTCACCACTTTTGTACATCGCCAGAACCTTGGCTACGGGCGCAACCAGAAAACTTGCTATCGCGAAGCGCTGCGGCGTGGTGCGGATATCGTCATCATGCTGCACCCTGATTATCAATATTCGCCTAACCTGATCGTGTCGCTGGCCGCAATGATTGCGTTCGGTGAATACGATGTCGCCCTCGGTTCGCGCATTCTCGGAGTTGGAGCTCTCAAGGGTGGAATGCCCCTTTACAAGTACATTTCAAATCGCGCCTTAACTTTCATTCAGAATCTGCTCATGAAGTACAAACTCTCCGAATATCACACCGGTTACCGCGCTTTCTCGCGAACAGTCCTCGATTCGTTGCCTCTTGAGGCCAACACTGACGATTTTGCATTTGACAATCAGATGTTGGCGCAAATTATTTTCTTCGGCTATCGCATGGGAGAAGTCTCCTGTCCAACGCGTTATTTCCCGGAAGCTTCGAGCATCAGTTTCTGGCGTAGCGTGAAATACGGATTTGGAGTATTGGCCACTTCGCTGCAATTCCGCATGCAAAAATGGGGACTGGGCAACTTCCGTATCTTCAGCGATGAAGGCCACAAACTCCTGCCCGATTATTACGTCATGGTGAAAGAGTGAGTTCTTCGGCTCTCGACCTCGAGACTGCCTCCGCCGACCCGCCTACAGAGTTATCCACCGCGCAAGTCGGCGGAACAGCATCACCGTGGTTACTTGCGCTGCTGCTGGTTGCGATTACCCTCTTGGCGTACTGGCCCACTCTTTCGAATGGCTTTTTGAATTACGACGACAACGGATATGTCACTCAGAATAGCCATCTTCAGCCGGGCCTTACCGTCGCAAATATTTCCTGGGCGTTTCGCGCGACCATCGAGGCCAACTGGCACCCGCTGACCTGGATTTCTCACATGGCCGATATCCAGTTATTTGGCCTGCATCCCGCCGGGCATCATGCGACCAGCCTGTTACTTCACGCGCTGAACGTGGTCCTGTTGTTTTTCCTGCTGCGTACCGCGACCGGTTTCCTCTTGCGAAGTTTTTTCGTGGCTGCCCTCTTTGCGTTGCATCCGCTGAACGTCGAATGCGTAGCGTGGATCTCCGAGCGCAAGAGTTTGTTGTGCACGCTTTTTCTCTTTCTCGCGCTGTCCGCGTATGGATGGTACGTTCGTAAGCCTGGCATCGCCCGATATGTGTTGGTGACAATCCTGTTCGCGCTGGGACTGGCATCCAAGCCGATGATCATCACACTGCCATTTGCTCTGCTGCTGCTCGATTACTGGCCGCTCAATCGTTTGCCTGTTCCGGCTGGCCGTGAAGGAATTTCACAGTTCTTCAAGAAGCTATGGCCGCTGGCCCTGGAAAAGTTACCGCTACTGGTATTGTCGGCGGCCAGCGCGTATATAACGGTAGTCGCCCAGGCCCGTGCGAATACTGTCGCGTTAACCGGAAACTTTTCACTGTACGTGCGCGTCGCCAACGCACTCTGGTCTTATCTTCTGTACCTTCTCAAAGCTGTTTGGCCTCTGAGTCTCGCAATTTTTTACCCGCATCCGGAAAACACTCTTCCACTTTGGAAACCGGTTCTGGGTGTGCTGGCGATGCTCGTTGTCACCTATTTCTGCCTGCGAAATTTGCGCGAGCGCCACCTCATCGCCGGATGGCTATGGTATCTCGGCTGCCTCGTGCCGGTGATGGGATTTGTCCAAGTCGGTCGCCAAGCGATGGCCGATCGATACGTTTACACTCCACTGATTGGAATGTTTGTGCTGCTGGTGTGGTGGGTCGCAGATCATTCCGCTGCTTGGCCTCGGCGGGCCGAGATACTTGGTGGAACTGTCGCGATGGTCTTGATTTTCTTCGCGGGCTTGACCTGGCGGCAAACCGGCTACTGGAAAGACAGCTTTACCGTGTTCAATCACGCGCTTGAAGTGACGCCTGAGAATTTCATTGCGGAGAATAATCTGGGCGAAGCGTACGTGCAAACGGGACGGCCCGATCTGGCCTACGATCATTTTCTTCGTGCGACGCAGCAAAAACCGCGCTTCGGTCTCGCGCATTACAATTTAGGAATCGTGCTTGCTGGCCAGAATCGCCAGGCCGACGCAAGCAGGGAGTTTCAAGCTGGGATCGAATACGGCCAGGATAAATCGGAAATCGCGTCGTCATATCACAATCTCGGCATCGTGATGCTGCAAGAAAACCAGCTTGCCGACTCCATAAAAATGTTTTCGTCAGCCCTGCAACTCTCTCCAGGCAAACAATCAAGCTACTTGGCTAGAGGCCTTGCCGAGTATCGCACGAATAATTTTGCCGCCGCTGAAGAGGATTTTATCGCAGGGGCCAACATCTCGCCCGATCCTGCCGCCGATTTTTGGGTTGGGCGTGCTCGGGAAGCTCAAGGCAATACCAGTGGAGCAATCGAGGCCTACCGCAAGGCATTAACTCTTCAGCCTGATATGCAGAAAGCGAAAGACCGGTTGGAGGCGCTGCTATCCGGCCACGCCATTCCCTTCGACAAATCGGACAATTAGCTTGTTCAACCCGGTTGCTACAGAACGGACCTTCCCAGTCTTGTCCTAATCGCCGTACGTGCGCTTTATGACCTCACTGGATTTGGTTTGCTCTTTTGGATCCCTAGGTCCTCGATCGCTTTGTCGACGATCTTCGGATCGATTTTTCCGTCCGCGCTCAGTTCATGCAAGGTTGCCAGAACGATGAATTTTGCGTCCACCTCGAAGAAATCGCGCAACGAAACGCGCCCTTCGCTGCGGCCAAATCCATCCGTGCCCAGCGCCGCCAGACGGCGCGGCATCCATTTGGCAACCATGTTGGGCAAGGTCTTCAAATAGTCCGAAGCAGCTACCAACACACCCGGTGCATCCGCCAGACATTGCGAAACATACGGTACGCGCGGCTTCTCGCCGGGATTTAAGCGGTTCCAGCGCTCCGTTTCAATTGCATCCACATACAATTCCTTGTAGCTGGTCACGCTCCATACGTCCGCGGCCACACTGTATTTCTGCTCCAGAATCTCCTGCGCGTTCAGCGCTTCATTCAAAATCGCGCCGCTACCAAACAGTTGCGCCTTCAGCTTGGCCTTTTTGTTCAACGAAGCTCGGTACCTGTACATACCTTTCAAAATTCCTTCGCGCGCCCCGGCAGGCATCGGCGGCATCGCGTACTGCTCATTCATGACCGTGATGTAGTAGAACCAGTTCTCGCCATCTTTGTACATCCGCCGAATCCCGTCCTGAACGATCACTGCAATTTCATACGCAAATGCCGGATCGTATGCTTTCAGGTTCGGCACCGGCAGCGCCAGAATATGGCTATTGCCGTCCTGATGTTGCAAGCCTTCTCCCGACAGCGTCGTGCGACCCGCGGTGCCACCCAGCAAAAATCCGCGAGTCCGCATATCCGCCGCGGCCCAGATGAAATCGCCGATGCGCTGGAATCCGAACATCGAATAATAAATAAAAAACGGAATGGTATTGATTCCATGCGTCGCATAGGCGCTGCCCGCTGCAATGAACGAAGCCATCGAACCCGCTTCGGTGATCCCCTCTTCCAGGATCTGCCCGTCTTTTACTTCGCGGTAGAGCAGCAGCGTATTCATATCCACCGGCTCATACTTCTGCCCGCCACTCGCGTAAATTCCGGCGGTGCGGAAGAGCGACTCCATGCCAAAGGTCCGTGCCTCATCCGGCACGATCGGCACAATCAATTTGCCAATTTCGGGATCTTTCAGCATTTTGCGCAGCATGGCGACGAATGCCATGGTTGTTGACACTTCGCGCTCGTCGCTGCCTTCTGTAAATTCCTTGAACAAGTCGTCATGCACCGCCGCAATGGGCTTCGAACGTATGCTGCGCTTGGGCGTGTACCCTCCGAGCGCTTCTCTGCGCGCTCGCAGATATTGAATCTCCGCGCTTTCCTCAGCGGGTCTATAAAATGGCACAGTCGAGCAGTCCTCATCGTTCAGCGGAATTCCAAAGCGTGAACGAAATTCTCGCAGCTCGTCTTCATTCAATTTCTTCTGTTGGTGAGTAACGTTCTTGCCTTCACCCGCTTCGCCCAGCCCATAACCTTTAATGGTGCGCGCCAAAATTACCGTTGGACCGCCCTTATGTTCGACGGCCGCCTTGTACGCCGCATACACCTTGCGTGGATCGTGCCCGCCCAGCCGCAAACGCCGAAGTGCCTCGTCCGGCAGCGGCTCCACCAATTTCATCAGTCGTTCATCATTTCCAAAAAAATGCTGTCGCACGTAGGCGCCGGACGAAACCACCAGCTTCTGGTATTCGCCGTCCACCAGTTCGCCCATGCGCTTGACCAGCAAACCTTCTGTATCGCGCTCCAGAATCGGATCCCACTCGCTGCCCCACAGCACTTTGATCACGTTCCAGCCGGCGCCGCGGAAGGATGACTCCAGCTCCTGAATAATCTGCCCATTACCGCGCACCGGGCCGTCCAGTCGTTGTAAATTGCAATTCACCACAAAAATCAAATTGTCCAGATGCTCGCGCGAAGCCAGTGTGATCGCGCCCAGCGATTCCGGCTCGTCGGTTTCCCCGTCGCCCAGAAACGCCCACACCTTCGCATCCGTTGGCGTCTTCAGTCCGCGATTTTCCAGATAGCGATTGAATCGCGCCTGATAAATTGCCATCAGCGGGCTCAATCCCATCGATACTGTCGGAAATTCCCAAAAATCAGGCATTAGCCACGGATGCGGATAGGAAGAAAGTCCGCCGCCGGGCTTCAGTTCGCGCCGAAAATTTTCCAGTTGTTGCGTGCTAAGCCTTCCTTCCATGAACGCCCGCGCATAAATCCCTGGCGATGCGTGGCCCTGAAAATAAATCGTGTCGCCTTCGAATTCCGGGGTACGCGCGCGAAAAAAATGATTGAATCCCACTTCGTACAGCGTCGCCGCCGAAGCGTAGGTCGAAATATGCCCGCCGATATTGTGTTCTTCTCGATTTGCCCGCACCACCATCGCCAGCGCGTTCCAGCGAATCAGCGATTTGATGCGGCGCTCCAGTTCCTGATCGCCGGGAAACAGTGGCTCCAGTCGCACGGGAATGGTATTTGCGTATGGCGTGTTCGCCGTGAATGGAAGATCAATGCCGCTGACCGTTGCATGCGCGCGTAACCGTTCCAGAATCTCCGTCGCCACTTCCGGTCCGCTCGATTCCAGCACCGAATCCAGCGATTCCAGCCACTCCTGAATCTCTACGTCTTCGATATGGTGCGGCTGAGCGTACGTCTCATTATTCATTTGGTCGTTATCCCTTGTCGAAAAAGCTCTGTCTTGCGCAGCCATCTTCAGCTTCCTTATTAGCGCATCCGAGAATTAGAATACACCTGCGAATCGCTCCGCGCACTTCCACGCACTAATTCATAATTTGCATTGTGACTACATTGTCCGCCCGCCATCCGCTATCAGCGTATGGCCTGTCAAAAACTCTGCAGTCGCCAGATAAATTACGGCGTCCGCAATATCAGAGGGCTTCCCGGTTTTCTTTAGCGGTGCCAGCTTGACAAACTCGCTTTCCCACTCTGGTGGATCGCCTGGCATGGTAATGGTTCCGGGCGCAATGGCATTGACACGCACATCAGGAGCGAGCGCCTTCGCCAGGCATCTCGTCAGCATCACCACGCCAGCCTTTGAAACCGAATGTGAAACGTATCCCGGCCAGCCTAGCAAACCTCCGGTATCCGCAAAATTCACAATCGAGCCCCTCGATCGCCGCAGCATTGGTGCCGCCGTCTGCGCGCAAAAAAATGGCGCCTTCACATTCGTATTCATCGATGTGTCCCAGACTTCCTCTGTGGTAGAAATCACGCTTCCTGGCAGAAAATTTGCCGCGCTGTTTACCAGCAAGTCCAGCCTGCCTAATTCGTTTCCTGCATCCAGGAACATCTGGCGAATCTGGTCGATGCTTACCAAATCCGCGCAAATCGCGACCGCCTTCTGCCCCATTTCTTCAATCTTGCCGACAACTTCTGCCGCGTCTTTCGCCGATTGGTGATAGTGAACGGCAACGTCGGCGCCCTCCTCCGCCAGCCGGAGCGCCACCGCCCGCCCCAGCCGCTTCCCCGCGCCCGTGACCAGCGCGACCTTGCCAGTCAGTCTTCTCTGCATTTGCCAAAGTTAACATATCTTGGCGGTTCGTTTTCGCAGCGTAGGTCTTTCTCCCACGGCCCACGCCTCACGAACAAAGGTTACTAGTCACCAGTCACGGGTCACCTTTACAATCTCGGTGCACCTTAATGATGAGGCACACATGAACCTGGACCTTCTCGCCATTGCCGCGCATCCTGACGACGTCGAACTCACTTGTGGTGGCACGCTACTCAAAGCCCACAAACAAGGCTACAAAACGGGAATTCTTGATCTCACGGCAGGCGAAATGGGTACGCGAGGCACTCCTGAACTTCGCGCCAAAGAATCTGCGCTGGCTGCAAAAATTCTAAACGTGGCGTGGCGCGGCACACTCGGCCTTCCCGACTCCGACGTGCGGGCCTCGCGCGAATACAAGCTGGCCGTCGCGCGTATCGTTCGCGAGCTTCGCCCGCGCACCGTGATCCTTCCGTACTGGGAAGCGCGCCACCCGGACCACTACAACGCTTCAACGCTCGGATACGAAGGTTGCTTTCTCGCCGGACTTAAGCAGCTCCCTCTCGAAGGCGCAGCGTTCCGCCCTTTCAAGATTCTCTACTGCACTTCTTTTGAAGGCATGCCGGCTACATTCGTGGTGGACATTACGAAGGAATATGAAACCCGGCGCCGCGCCATCCTCGCTTACCGTTCCCAATTTCGCCCCGCCAAAAGCGAACGCAAGCAACGCGTTTATCTAGCCATCGACGAACTCGACGCCAAAATGGACCTGCTCGCGCGGCGTAATGGTGATTTAATTGGCGTGAAGTACGGCGAACCTTTCTTGCAAAAGGAACTCCTGCAAATCGAAGACGTAGTCAATCTCCCCGTCCGCTCCATCTAGCGAGAAACAAGCCAATCAAAACTTTCCCGACTCTCACCCGGATTAGCGCTGGTTATCCGTAACGAAGTGAAGGATCTGCTTTTTCCTCGCGACCACAAAAAACACGGCGATTTCACGCCGCCGCAAACCCGACAATCGCTTTACCTTTGTACTCTTGCGTCAGAACTTCTCGTCTTCCTGTGCTGGCGAAAACCCGGCCAAGGTCTGCCCGTCTGCGGTCCGCTCCACTCTCACCCGCACCAGAGCCTCGGTCTCCGAACCCGACTTCCGCAGCGTAGCCATCGTACTCAACGCCTCGGCGTAGACACGTGTAACCAGGAACGTTTCGCCCGTTCCATCCTTCTTCCACAATTGCCCAATCTGTATTTTCGATACACCGTTTCCCATTGCTTCGACTGTATTGTCTCTACTCAACACTGTCAATCGCTCCCGTCACGGCTGTTGTGACAACATAACTGCGCAATTGATCGTCGCACGCCGATTTCAAGCGCTTTGGCTCTCCCTTAGCTCCCGAGGTGTCGCCAATTGAGTTCAATTCTCAAGTACACTTATGAAGCCGTAGCCGGGGTTCGAAGCAAACGGCCAGCTTTATTGCAGCTTCCGTTCCGCGCGTAAGTTGTCTTTCGCATTACAGTAAAAGGAGATCGCAGTCATGGGTTTCGCTACAAATGCCATCCACGTCGGTCAGGAACCCGATTCCGCCACTGGCGCGATCGTTCTTCCAATTTATCAAACTTCCACCTACGTCCAGGATGAGTTAGGCAAAGACAAAGGCTTCGACTACGCGCGCACCAACCATCCCAATCGCAAAGCCCTGGAAAAAACGCTCGCCAAACTCGAAGGCGGCCACGGTGCTTATGTTTTTACTTCCGGCATGGCGGCAATTGACTCCGTGTTTCGCCTGTTGCGACCCGGAGACCATGTTGTTCTCTCGGAGGCCGTTTATGGCGGCGTCTATCGCATCGCGACCCAGCTTCTGGTTCACTTCGGCCTCGAATTCAGCTTCGTCGATACCTCATCTCCCGATCTCGTGCTTGCCGCCATGCGCGCCAACACTCGCATGCTGTACATCGAAACGCCTACCAATCCTACGCTTCGCATCACTGACATTGCCGCCATAGCCAAACTGGCCACCGAACGCAACGCCATGCTCGTTGTCGACAACACTTTCCTCACGCCGTACTTGCAGAGCCCTATTGCGCTCGGCGCTCACATCGTTGTCCATTCCATGACCAAATACCTGAACGGCCATAGCGACTGCACGGGAGGTTGTGTTGTGGTTACGCGACAGGAGGACGCCGAAAAAATTTATTTTGTTCAACGCTCGGCAGGAGCTGGCCTTTCTCCCATGGATTGCTTTTTGGTTTCGCGCGGCGTCAAGACACTGGCCGTTCGTATGCTGCAGCACAATGCGAATGGCATCGCCGTCGCGCGCCATCTCGACGCACACGCCAAAGTCCGTAAAGTGTACTACCCCGGTTTGGCTTCCCATCCGCAGCACGATATCGCGCGCAAACAACAACGCGGCCCCGGTGCGATGCTCAGCTTCGATCTCGGCAACCTCGAAGCCGCTCGCCGTTTCCTCAATCAGGTTAAAATCTGCTCCCTGGCGGAAAGTCTGGGCGGCGTCGAGTCTCTGATTTCCCTGCCCGCGCTGATGACCCACGCGTCGATGCCAAAAGAAGTTCAGGAGCGGATCGGTATCAGCGAAGGTCTGGTCCGCCTCTCCGTCGGCATCGAAGACCTTGAAGACATCATCGCCGACCTCGACCAAGCCCTCTTGTACGTTTAATTCTGGATCCGGATTCTATAGAAAAGAACCGCAGGTGAAACGTGGAAACGCTTGGCAAGCTGCTGACGCACGCTGAATACGCTATCTTCGCGTTTCATGTATCAGCCACGCCAAGTAGTTCTCCGATCCTTCGGCAACGAGCGCTAAAAACTCGGGTGTGTCATAGCTGTGCAAGTACGCAATCTCTCGCTGCAGTTCCTTCACACGCTGTGACGTCGTCTTGATAATCAGTAGGAATTCTTTCGCGCTCTCGACTTTGCCTTTCCATCGGTAAACGGACTGGACTGGCGCAGAAATCATATTCACACAAGCCGCCAATCGCTTCTTCACGACAGCGTTCGCAATTTTTCTTCCTTCTGCCGAACTCCCGCACGTCACCAGTACTACTCGCGCTTCCGTTCGTCGAGCCATTCCACTTTCTCCCGTAGCACAGCCATCCTGGCTGCATTTTCCTGATTCCTGGTCGATACCCATTCCCTCTTCCCAGACCACTCTGAGCAGGGCTACACTACACAAGCGATGAGCGCTTCTCCGTCTCTCTCTGCTTCTCCCATCAAGTTCGGTACCTCCGGCTGGCGCGGCCTCATCGCTGACGATTTCACCTTCGCCTCCGTCCGGCTCGCCGTTACTGCCATCGCCGAACATGTCAAAGCAAAATCCGCCAAGCCCACGATCCTCGTCGCTTATGACACGCGCTTCTATTCGGAGGAATTTTCGGCTCTTGCTGTAGCCGTTCTCCAGCAACACGGCATCTGCGCGCTCCTCTGCGACACTTTCACTCCTACTCCCGCTGTGGCGTACGAGATCCAGCGCGCCAAACTCGATGGCGCTATCAATTTCACCGCCAGCCACAATCCTGCACAATACCACGGCCTCAAATTTTCTTCGGCCGATGCGGGCCCCGCTCTCCCCGAAGTCACCAAGGACATTGAAGCCCGCGCTGCAAAACTCTTCACCGCCGGTGGAGTTGCACCGCTAAAATCCTCCGCAATCTCCGTGGAAAAAACCAATCTCCGCGAAAATTATCTTAAGCGTCTCGATCAACTGGTGAAGTTCGATATTCTTGCGAAATCAAAGACCAAGTTTGTCGTGGACGCGCTGCACGGATGCGGCGCCGGCTATCTCAACAAAATTCTCGCCGACCACGGCGTCCCCGTAGAAACCATTCGCGCCGACCGCGACGTTCTCTTCGACGGCACGGGGCCTGACGTCAGCGAAGAAAATCTTGCACCGCTCCGCAATTTCGTGCTCTCCTCTAAATCCACCGCGGGACTCGCCACTGACGGCGACGCCGACCGTTTCGGCATCGTCGATTCAGACGGCGGATGGATTCAGCCCAATTTGATTCTCGCGCTCATCTACGATTACCTCGTCGAATCGCGCAACTGGAAGATGCCTGCCGCTCGCAGCGTGGCCACGTCAGAGCTTGTTGATGCCGCCGCCAAATTCCACCTCCAAACTGTCCACCAAACTCCGGTCGGCTTTAAATACATCGGCCAGCTGATTCGTGAAGATAAAATCGCTCTCGGCGGCGAAGAGAGTGCCGGATTGACCATTCGCGGCCACATCCCGGAAAAAGATGGCATCCTAGCCTGCCTGCTTGCCGCGGAAATGGTTGCGGCTCGCGGCGGCAGCCCCATCGCCGAACAGACCCAGCAACTCTTCAAAAAAGTCGGACGCTCCTTCGCTCCCGTGCGAGAAAATCTTCATCTCTCTGACGAACAAAAATCCTTGGCAATCCAAAAATCAAAATCGGATGCTTCCACGCTGCTCGGTCGCAAAATAAAATCCATCGACCGTACCGACGGCGCAAAGTTTGCTTTTGAAGACGGCTCCTGGATGCTACTCCGGCTCTCCGGTACTGAACCGCTACTCCGCCTTTACGTGGAAGCCGAAACTCCGTCGGCTTCCGCTAAACTTGTCCGCGAGGCAACTGACTGGATTCTCAAAGGTTGATGAAATATGCCCGAACAAACTAAGTTCGCATCTTTCTGGGCGCAGTACGGCCGCGCGGTTCTCGTTCTCTGCGTATCGACCCTTTTTCTGCACAATATTTTTGGCGCGCACGGGTTTCTTGCCATGCACCGCACGAAACTCGAAATCGAACGGGTTCAAGGAGACATCGACCGCCTCAGGAAAGAAAATTCCCAACTCGCGGACGAAGTAAAATTGCTGAAAACTGACCCCCACACGATCGAAGGCATCGCCCGCGGCGAACTCGGACTGGCCAAGCCGAACGAAGTCATCATCAAGATTCCGCAATCACAACAGCTCCAATCACAACCACAAAAACAAAAGTAGTTAGCGTGCCGCCTTCTAGCCCAGTAATTCTCGCCGCGAACTCCATCGTGTCCGCGCAACGCTCAGTCCAAGCATCGCCAAAAATATCGCCACCATTCCCGCCGTGGCTGCCGCAATCCCGCACTTTCCTTTCGGCAAGATCGACAATCTTCCATACACAAATTCAATATGCACCCAGTACACCAGCAACGACGTCCTTCCAAGTTGCTCCACGGGACTGAATCCGGTCTGCTGCCATCCCCATCGGCACCACGCATAGGCCGCGGACAAAATCGTCACCATCACTCCGCTGCGTGCCAGGAAAAAGTTTGGGCTGGTGTGCCAATAATCGTACACCGCATAAACGTTCACGCCCCACCGATCCAGCAAAAGCGCTGCCGCAAACATTCCCATTCCGGTCGCACCAATCAGCAAGAAATTCCAGTCCCCGCGTCGTTTTGCATAGTCTGTAAACATCCACAATCCCACCGCCAATCCCACAAACGCGAACGCCGCCCACGGAAAAATCGGAAACAGCCACACTTGCGGCTTGTCAAAAATGTGCACGCCATTCACGTATGATTCCATCTCCCACGGCAAAAATCGTGGCCGCCAACTTGTCCATAACAACGGTGTCGCCAGTGCCACTGCCGCAGCTGCCGTCACCGCGGTTGCTAAATTCCTCGACCGTAGCGCTCCGGCCGTCCTGGAACCCGCAGCCCAACACAACGCTCCCATCAAGATCATCGATATGCCCAAAATGTTCAGCACATCCACGCGTAGCAAATCCGTCCACGGCGAAATCGGTATCCCCAAAATAAATTCCTGCACGCGAAACAATATCCCCAGCCCGAATACCTCCGCTCCGCGCCACATTATCTGCTTGGCAATCGCTCCCCTCTCTGCTCCCTTCCCACGTAATCTTTCGGTTACCAGCGCCACCGAAATTCCGGCCAAGAAAATAAACAGAGGCGCTGGCAATGTCCCACCCATCTGCGAATACCGGAAAAATTCCGTTTTCTTGGCATCCGCAGTCAGCCACGAGTCATAGCAATGCGTCTGAAACATCAGCACGCAGGCCAACCCGCGCATCCAGTCAATGTAGGCCAGCCTCTTCACTCACACCCCGTCCGCGAACCGCCTTACTGGTGTCACTGCTTACTTTGTAGTGTGACTCTCCGCCTCTAACAACTGGACAAGCCGTCACTTCGAGATCGCCCGCTGCAAGCCTGCGTCGCGGAAACTTTCTTCTTCTATCGCATTTACCTTAACAAAAATGATCCGGCAGCATGCCGCGCGCTACTCGAAGAGCCCGCGATACAATATCCGCTTGTCCACTTCTCGCCAACTCGGCTTTTTCCCCATGCTTGGCCTGTGGGCCGTTCTCGTCGTCATCTTCATTCTTTTTGCGCTCGTCACATCGCACAACGCCGTCATCGCCACGCGCTCGTTCGTAGCAACCATACTCGCCTTTGCTTTTCTTCTGGCGGTGATGCTGCTGTTCGCCGCGCGCGGTTTCCCCGACCGCCTTACCACCTTCGCAGGACCTGGCTCTGCCTGGTTTCTCGGTGTCATTCTCTTTTCTATTTTCCTGGTCTACGCCCTCGGCACGGGCGCAGCTTCTTTAACAAGACTCGCGGCCGTCGCTGCATTCATTTTCCTTCCGCTGTTGCTTCTTTCCACCGCGCAATCCGCCGCCACTGGCTGCTGGCAAGACTTGTTCATTCTCGTGGCCATCTGGGCCACCGTAAAATTCGGCCCTTCGCATTGGCTCTGGCCGTTTCCCGGCGGACGCCTCGGCTACACCTTCACAGTATTGCTCGCCGCCGGCATCGCCATTGCTGGATTTCTTCTGCTACGCCGCGCCAAGGATGTCGGCTATAACATCGCCTGGGGCCCCAATTGGGCTGTTTACATTCTTGGCTCCCTGGCACTCTTCGCTTGCATCGCCATACCACTCGGCCTGAGACTCCACTTCCTCGTCTATTCCCCACACATCTCTGCATGGAAATCCTTCATCGCGCTCTCGATCGCCATTCTTTTTTTTACCGCATGGCCCGAAGAACTCCTCTTCCGCGGTCTGCTGCAAAATTTTCTCTCCGGAGTCACCAAGAGTGACACCGCCGCCTGGATCGCCGCCTCCGTTCTCTTCGGCTTTTCCCACGTCACTAACCTGCATTTCCCCAACTGGCGCTATGTTCTCCTCGCCTCCATCGCGGGCCTCTTCTACGGCTGGACGTGGCGCAAGACCAACTCAATCTTCGCGTCCGCGCTGGTCCACGCCGGCGTCGACATCCTCTGGCACTTCCTCTTCCTCACTCCTTAAACGGTTTCGCGCGCTAAGCCCAAACTGCGCGATTTGTCCCGAAGGCCAAACTTCCTACCTGACTGCCAATGCGAGCCTCCCCCTGTAGGTGGCCGCAGCGCGCAATCTCGTCATTTTCTCGCGAAAACACGGGCCTCTCGCCCGCCAACTCGCATCGCCGTCACATTTTCACTCGCAAAAACCTACACACCTATGGCATCCTCCTCGCATGGGAAACCGAGACAGACGCGGCCGCGAAAAGAAAAAACCAAAGAAGCAAACGCCGAAGGTGATCCAGGCTCCACCACGGCGCGAGACTCATCAAGTCACTACTCCTCCGGTAGTAACGCGCACTCCCGACAATCAGTAGTTGTCTGCGACTGTGACCTCGCGCAATCTTCTAATGATGCCCGTATCCTGCATTGACGATGAAGCGGGCATTCGTTTTGCCGCGACCTGCCATTTCTCGCCGATCCGCTCGTGCAACGCGCCAGAAATGCGGTTCGGCTACTCCGACCACTGAAAATACGAATGCAGCAAACAGAAATACTGTTTGTCTTGAAGCTCGAGCCAACGAGTAGCCGAATCCGGCCGACACACCTAACGCAACGGATAATACGTATCTCGAGGTGGCCCCAGAATGCGTCGCTTTGGTGAAAGCATAGGCGATGAATGGCAGCGCTATCAGGGATATCAGAAGGACACCTTGAGAAATGACACTACTCTGTCCGCGTTCTTCGTTGCCAGCGCCTCGCTACGTGTCGTCCTGTTCTCCTGAACGCAGCGTTTGTCACTGCGGCAACTCTGCGCCTGTCTGCTCGCGCACCATATATTCCGCATACCAGTCCGGCCAGTTCTCGTCGCGCTGGCCGCCGGTGCGCTTTTCGTGCTCACCGTGCGCGGCTGCCGCCCGCCGAAGCGCGTTCGCCAGGTCGTTCACCGACGCGAAGATCGTCGTCGCGGGGTCAACGCGGCCAGCCAGCCGCGTCGTAAGCTCTTGGAACAGCCAACCGTTGCCGTCGGGGTCTTTGAACGAGGCGAACGAGCGGTAACTCCGATGCTCGGAATCCGGACCGCTGAGCCGCACGCTTCCAAACAGATAAGGTTCGTCCGCGCCGGCATAGACACCCTCGTTGTGAAAGACTTCGCTGACGTCGATGCGGCGATCCAGCAGCTCACGCCGGGCCGCTTCGATGTCAGAAACGATCAGGTATAAGCCCTGGGCAGACCCCGGCGCCGCCGCCGTGACGTTCTTGCCGAAGATAACTGAGCACCCCGAACCAGGCGGCGTGAACTGGATCACACGGAAGTCATCCTCGTGAGCGTAATCAGCATCGAGCCGCCATCCGAGCCTCCCATAGAACTCCTTCGCACGGTCAACATCCGAAACAGGAAGGACGACAATCTCGAACTTCATATCGACCGTGGCGACCTTCGGATCGACTCCTGCGACATTCTGGTCGACTGTCGCTTCGTTAACACGGACTGGCTTGGTGCTCATGGTTGGCTCCTTTGCTTGTGCATTCGTCGCGTGGATTTGTAGTGCGGATTCCTTGCGTGGGCTGAGATTCGCGGCTTGGCCGTAGATACTACCCCATAGCACCCGATCGACGAAACAACTCTCTCTGCCAGTGCAATCAGGAATCGACGGTCGGCGCTGATCGGGGCTGTAAGCGATGTGGTCAAAAACTTGAGATATTCTTTCAGGTAGAATGCGACTCGCCCGATCTTCGGTCGCTACCCATATTACAAAGGAGATTCACGTGGCTGACATGACGCCGGAACAAGCTCACTACCTGCTCCACAACTTTTTTCTCGGCTCAATGAAGAACGAATCACGCACCACCAAAAAAGTTCTCGAGGCCGTACCTGCCGACAACATCAGCTATCAGCCCGATCCTTGCGCCAAGTCAGCCAACGAACTTCTCCGCCATATCGCCGTCTCCGATCTCATGTTCTTGGAAACTGTCCTCAATGGCGTCTTCAATCCCAGCGCCGTCGCAATTCCTGAAGACGTCAACACGCCCGCGGAAGTTGCCGCTTGGTATGAACAGGGTTACGCCAAAAGGTTCGAAGCTCTGACGAAACTTACCGGCGAAGAACTTTCCAAGATCGTGGACTTCCGCGGACTAGTCCAGCAGCCCGCCGTCCTTTATCTACAGCTCGGCCTCGTCCACACCATTCACCACCGCGGCCAGCTCTCTACTTACCTTCGTCCAATGGGCGGCAAAATCCCGGCCATCTACGGCGAAAGCTACGACTCCGCCGCGGCCAAAAAAGCCGCCCAAGCGTGAGTCCCTTTTTGCTTTTCGGACTATGGATCGACCAGAGCGCGGTCCTGGGAGGAGCCTGCTCCTCTTGAAAAATTACCGCACCACGCCGGTGAGAGGAGAAGAAGCCGAAGCATAAAGTTTTTTCGGCATGCGGCCGGCGAGAAACGCTTTGCGCCCCGCCATCGTTGCGTCGCGCATCGCTTCCGCCATCAATACGGAATCTTCCGCTTCCGCGATTGCCGTATTCATCAAAATCCCGTCGGCGCCCAGCTCCATCGCTTCCGCCGCATCGGAAGCGGTTCCGACTCCGGCATCCACAATCAGTGGAACTTCGGTGATGCGCTCGCGCAAAATTCGTAGGGCCGCTGGATTCTGAATTCCCAGGCCGGAACCGATTGGAGCAGCCAGCGGCATTACCGCGGCGGCGCCCGCGTCAATCAGTTTCCGCGCCGCGATCAAATCGTCGTTGGTATAAGGAAGCACCACAAATCCTTCCTTCACCAGAATGCGAGTCGCTTCAATCAATTGTTCTGTGTCCGGGTAAAGTGTCTGCTGGTCACCGATCACCTCGAGCTTCACCCAGTTGGAAAACCCGCATTCCCGAGCCAAGCGCGCGGTGCGAATCGCTTCGTCCGCCGTGTAGCAGGCGGCGGTGTTCGGCAAAATAAACATTTTGTCGCGCGGAATAAAATCGAGCAGCGATTCTTTCGACTTGTCCGTAAGGTTCACGCGGCGAACTGCTACCGTCACCATGTCCGCACCGGACGCTGCGTGTGCGCGCGCCATTTCCGGAAAGCTGCGGTATTTTCCGGTACCGACGATCAACCGCGAAGCAAACGCGCGACCCGCAATTACCAACTGGTCAGACATTTCGACCTCGATCGAAGCGACGAAAGAAGTGCTGGCAAAATTGTAGAACGCCGCAACGAGAAGGACAAATCACCATGCAGGTGCTAAGCATTCGCAAACAATTTAAGAGCGCGGAACCGGCGGAGAGCATCGCCTACTGGCCACGTTCGCTCTTCAGTTTTGAATCACCGGGCGCGGCTCCGCGATATCTGCAAACAGCCCTTCGATTACCTCGTGATACTGCTCTTCCACCACGCGCCGTTTCAGTTTCATCGTGAAGGTAAGAGCGCCGCTGTCGAATGTAAAATCCGCGGACAGCAATGCAAAGCGTTTGATGGTTTCATACTGCGCCAGATGCGCCGTCAACCGCTGAATTTCAGCGTGAATCAGAGTTCGCGTGAAAGGATGCGCCGCAACTTCTTCACCGGTAGAAATCGTGACCCCATGTTCCGCGGCTTTCGCGGAAATCGTTTTGCAATTTGGCACTACTAGCGCCACGATGAATTTTCGCCGATCGCCAAGCACCATGGCGTTCAATATATACGGGCTGGTCTTCAGAGAATTCTCAATCGGCTGCGGAGCCACGAATTTCCCACCCGAGGTCTTCAGCAAATCTTTCATGCGGTCAGTAATAAATAAGTAGTTGTCTTCGTCCAAATAACCGATGTCGCCGGTATGAAACCAACCTTCTTCGTCGATTGCTTCACGCGTGGCTTCAGGCCGTTTGTAGTAGCCCTGCATGATCATCGGGCCGCGCACCAGAATTTCGCCATCGTCGGCGGCTTTCACTTCGCAGTGCGGAATCGGCAAGCCGGAACTGCCCGGACGGTTGCGCGGAAAATTACTGGACACGATGGGCGAAGTTTCTGTTAGCCCGTATCCCTGATAAATCGGGATGCCTACGCTCCAGAAAAATTCCGCGAGCGATTTCGACAGCGGAGCGCCGCCGGAAGAAACAATTCGCAATCGGCCGCCTGTGCCCTCGCGAATTTTTTCGTATACAAGTTTGTCGGCCAGCGACCACTGTATTTTCAACAGCGGGCCCGCGGAAGCATCGCCGCAACGCCACCGCGCCGCGCGCTCCGCAACGCGCATGGACCACGCAAAAATCCTTTTCTTTATTCCCGAGCTTGCGCTTCCCTGCTCCATCAGCTTCGCATAGATTTTTTCAAACACGCGCGGAACCGCGGCCATCACCGTCGGCCTGATTTCCGTCAATGCCTGTGCCACATTTTCAACAGCGTCCACATACGCAACCGGTACTCCCTGAAATAAATAAATGTAGTCGAGCGTCCGTCCATACACATGCGCCAGGGGAAGGAATGAAATCGCGACATCTTCGTTGGAATGTAACGCAAAGTCGCACCCAACGTCGGTAACGTTGGAACAGAAGTTGGTATGCGTGAGCATCACACCTTTCGGTTCGCCAGTGGTTCCCGATGTATAAATGATGGAAGCAAGTTGCCCAGGCAAAACTTGCGCGGCGCGCATCCGGTAGGAAGCAACCTCCGCGCCGCCAGCCGAAGCGACCAAAGTTTCGTAGCGCAGACAATCGGAGGGCAGGTCGTGCCCCGCATCGGCAACGATAATATGTTCGAGTTGCGGAAGTTCGTTGCGGATCGCCAGCAAAGAAATCAGTTGGTCGCTTCCCGCGACAAATATGACTCGTGCTTCGGAATGTTTCAAAATGTAGGCTGCGCGCTCGGGCGATTCCTTGAAATAAACTGGAACGGTTACACCGCCATGGCCATTGATCGCGAAATCCGCAGTGTGCCATTCCGGCCGATTGGCCGCAAACAAGCCGACACGGTCCCCGGGTTTTACGCCCAGTTCAAAAAGCGCTTGCGACAATCCGGCTGTGCGCCGAAGAAACTCATCACTGGAGATATTCTGCCACCCAGCAGGAGTACGAAACATCTGCGCGCGTGCGTTGGGCCACGTTTCCAGCGCGTGCAGCAATTTGGTGGGAAGCGTCCCGTAGTTCATGGATTCTGAAACCGACTCTAGCCTATTCGAATCGCCGCCGCAATCTGCTAACCGGGATTTGCAGCTAAGCAAGGCCAAAATTATTCGGGGAGGCCGATACGCCCTCATTGCAGTGACATCGCGCGGGCTGAATGCAGGGATTGAAAGACTGGAACCAATGGCAGACATAAGTTCGGGGCCTTTGTCCCAGACGCCTTTGTGGAGGAATTGGCGGCATGGTCGCGTCGCCCGCAATCGCCTATGCCACAGCACAATCGGAGACGCGAAATCCAGAAAAGCGGCAGCGGCGTAAGGTTGCTGACACAAGAGGAGGGGAACGAAGGCAGGCAGGTTTCATTTCGAGAAACCGCGAAATGTCGCAGAGAGCCTGCCTACTGTTAAGATGGCGATGGAGAGATTGCGATGAATGCGGCGAAGACCATGACGCAAACAGGACTATCCAAGGGGCCGTTTCGCGCTGCGCGGGGGCCCGAGATTTCCTGCAAGGGGTGGCAGCAGGAAGCGGCGCTACGAATGTTGATGAATAATCTCGATCCGGAGGTCGCGGAGAAGCCCGAAGAGTTGGTGGTGTACGGAGGAACGGGAAAAGCGGCGCGGAACTGGGAATGTTTTCACGCGATTGTGAAATCGCTGTGCGGCTTGGCGAACGATGAAACACTTTTGGTGCAATCGGGAAAACCGGTGGGAATTTTTCGTACGCATGAGTATGCGCCACGGGTCCTGCTTTGCAATTCGAATCTGGTGGGCCACTGGAACAATTGGGACAAGTTCCATGAATTTGATCGCGCGGGATTGATGATCTACGGCCAAATGACGGCCGGCAGCTGGATTTATATCGGCACACAGGGAATTTTGCAGGGAACATACGAGACTTTCGCGGCCGCAGCGCAAAAACATTTTGGCGGCGATCTGAAAGGCAAGCTGGTGGTAACTGGCGGAATCGGCGGTATGGGCGGGGCGCAACCCCTGGCCGCCACGATGAATGGCGCGGCGTTTTTGGGAATCGATGTTGACCCGGAACGAATCAAAAAGCGTTTGAAGACCGGCTACATCGATGTGATGGTGAATAGCCTCGACGAAGCGCTGCGGATTTTGAAGAATGCGGTGCGTAAGGGCGAAGCGACTTCCGTCGGGCTAGTGGGAAATTGCGCGGACTTAATTCCTGAGCTGGCAAAGCGCGGCGTGGTGCCGGATCTCTTGACGGACCAGACGAGCGCGCACGATCCCCTTGGCGGCTACGTGCCGAACGGGATGACGCTGGAGGCTGCGCTGGAGCTGCGCAAACGCGATCCTGAAGAGTACAAAAAACATTCGATGCAGGCGATAGCCGAGCACGTTCAAGGTATGCTGGATTTGCAGAAGCTGGGTGCCGTGACTTTCGACTACGGAAATAATATTCGGACGTTTGCGTTTCAGCAGGGCGTTAAGGACGCGTACAACTTTCCGGGATTTGTCCCGGCGTATATTCGGCCCCTGTTTTGCGAAGGCAAAGGGCCGTTCCGTTGGGCGGCACTTTCGGGAGAAGCTTCGGATATCGCGCGAACAGACAAACTAGTGCTGGAAATGTTCCCTCAGAACGAACATTTGAAACGCTGGATCATGACGGCGCAGAAACGCGTGAAGTTTCAGGGCTTGCCATCGCGCATCTGCTGGCTGGGATATGGTGAACGCGACAAATTTGGATTGGCGTTGAATGATTTAGTGGCTCGTGGCGAATTGAAAGCGCCGATTGTGATTGGGCGCGACCACCTGGATTGCGGCAGCGTGGCTTCGCCCTATCGCGAAACGGAAGCCATGCTGGATGGCTCGGATGCCATTGCGGACTGGCCACTGCTGAACGCGCTGTTGAACACGGCCAGCGGAGCGTCGTGGGTTTCTATCCACAACGGCGGCGGAGTGGGAATCGGATATTCGCAACATTCTGGGCAGGTGACGGTCGCGGATGGAACGAAGGAGATGGCGGCGCGGATTGAGCGGGTGTTAACGAATGATCCGGGGATGGGCGTGATTCGTCATGTCGATGCCGGGTATCCCGAGGCGATTGCGTTTGCGAAAAAGAAGGATGTAAAGGTGCCCATGAGTTAGCGGAAAGCAAAAAAGGAAAGATCTGCCACAGAGACAGAGAGGAAGGAAGAGAAGAAAAGGAAGACGAAGAAAGTTTGCCTCAGAGACATAGAGAGCGCCGAGGAAGAATAAGGCAGAGGCGGGGAGAGACGATATGTACGTGGTGCTGGGAGCTACGGGGAATACGGGATCGGTGGCAGCGCGGAAATTGTTGGAGCGTGGCGAGAAGGTGCGTGCGGTGGGTCGGGACGCAGGGAAACTGGCGCAGTTCTTTCCAGTGGGCGGATCGTCTGTAGTTAAATCTGGAGCCGAACCGGGAACCGGGGCCGATGCCGGATCGCAAATGGAAACGGCGGTGGCGGATGCGAGCGATGCGGCTGCGCTGACGAGAACATTTGAAGGAGCTACGGCGGCGTACGTCTTGTTGCCGCCACGGGCGAAAGATCCAGAGTTGCTGGCATCAGGCGACAAAATGAGCACCGCGATTACGGAGGCCATTCGGGCTTCGGGAATTTCGCATGTGGTGCTGCTGAGCAGTCTTGGAGCGCAGCACGAGAAAAAGACCGGGCCGATTCTGGCATTGCATGCATTTGAAGAAAAGCTGAAGCGGGTGCCGAACCTGAACGCACTGTTTTTGCGGCCGGCGATATTCTTCGAGAATTTTCTGATGCTGATCCCCCTGGTGCGCTCCATGGGATTTCTGGCGGGCGGAATTGACGGCGACCTAAAAATACCGCAGATTGCCACGCGGGATATCGGGGAAGCGGCTGCGGAGGCGTTGCAGAAGCGCGACTTTTCTGGAATTACGACGCGCGAACTGCATGGACGGAGAAATTTGTCGCACAACGAGGCGGCGAAAGCGATTGGCGCGGTGATTGGAAAGCCGAAATTGTCGTACAAACATTTTCCCGCGTTTTTGCTTGAGCAGGGGATGAAGCAAATGGGGATCCCGGGAAAAACGGCTTCGTTGATGAGTGAGCTGAATGAAGCGGTGAATGATGGGCGGCTGAAGCCGTTGGAGGAGAGGACGGAGAAGAATACGACCGCGACTTCGATTGAGGATTGGGCGCGCGAAGTATTTGCGGCGGCGTATAACGCGAAGGCGACGGCTGGGGATTGAGATCCGGCGGGCGGATCGGCAATTCGCACGCCTTACGTCGAAGGGGTTCTCCTCGCAAAAAACGGCTCGGAGAGGCAGCGAGCCTGGCTTCGTGCGGAATGACGGCTTTGCGGCGTTGATAGAATCGTCTCATCCCTACTCTGAGTCATGCGATGCAAGGCGCGCGATTGGGCAGCGTTGTGCAAACTGAAGCGTGATTGGGCATAATACGACGCGGTGAATGATTCCCTTCTGATTAGCGGCGCTGCGCAAATTATTACGGTGCGGGGACGCGGGCCGCGGCGCGGCAATGCCCTCTCGAATATTGGCGTCATTCGCGACGGGGCGATTCTAATTCGCGACGGGTTGGTTGCGGCGGTTGGTTCCTCCGCAAAGGTCGAAAAACTCAAGGAGAGCAAGACAGCCGAGAAAGTGAGTGTTGGCGGGCGTGTTGTTCTGCCCGGATTTGTGGACTCGCACACGCACCTGATTCATGCGGCGAGCCGCGCGGAAGAATACGAATTGAAAATTCGCGGCGCGAGTTATGAAGAGATTGCTCGCAAAGGCGGCGGGATCCTGAATTCAGTGGGTAAACTGCGTGCGGCAACCGCGGAGGAGCTGAAGAATCGAGCCCGCGGAGTTTTGGGACAGTTTGCGGAATATGGCACCACGACGATTGAAGCGAAGAGCGGCTACGGATTGGATGTAACGAGCGAACTGCGGATTTTGTCTCTACACAAGGAATTGGATGCGGAGCAGCCACTGGAAATTGTTTCGACGTTTTTGGGAGCGCACGTGGTGCCGGCGGAGTTTCGCGGCCAAGCTGGAAGAACACGGGAATATGTTGATTTGCTGACAGAAGAAATGATGCCGGAAGTTGCAGAGAATGGACTGGCAGAATTTTGCGACGTTTTTTGCGAGCGCGGCGCATTTTCCGTTGTGGATTCGCGGCGTGTGCTGGAGGCCGGGAGTGCCTACGGACTGACGCCGCGCGTGCACGCGGAGCAACTTTCGAATACCGGCGCGACGCGGATGGGAATCGAACTCGGCGCAGCGAGTTGTGATCATCTGGAGTACCTGAAACCCGCGGACATTCGAGCATTGGCAAAATCGCGGACCGTGGCGACTTTGCTGCCCGGCTGCGATTTTCACTTAGGGTTGGATAGATATGCGCCTGCGCGAGAGCTGATCGATGCGGGCGCAATTGTCGCGGTGGCTACGGATTTTAACCCGGGGACCAGTCCGACGCTGAGCATGCCGATGATTTTGTCACTGGCGTGTTCGCAGTTACGGTTGAGCCCGGCGGAAGCGATCGCGGCGGCAACCATCAACGCGGCGTATTCGTTGCGGCTCGATAAGAAGATTGGGTCGATTGAAGTTGGCAAACAAGCGGATTTTGCGGTGTTCGAAGTGGCGGACTATCGGGAAATTCCCTACTATTTTGGAGTGAATACGTGTTGGATGACGATGAAGCGCGGGGAAATTGTGCATTTGCGGGATTGAGATGACGAAAAGAATAAGAAGTCTAAAGATATAAAATGCGAGAATATTTGGATGGCCACTTTTAGGTGCCGTTCGCTCAGAAAAAGACAGAGCCGGGCTAAAGCCAGTCTCTACATAGCGAAAAAATTAAAAAAGGATTTCGAACCAGGGCAAGAAGCGCGTCAGGCAAGGGCAGGAATTAGATTTTAAGCGGGTGCCACGGAGAATATGAGACGACTGATTGAGTGTGTGCCGAATTTTAGCGAGGGGCGCGATAGAGTCAAAGTGGATGCGCTGGTCCACGTAATGAGCAGCGTACCCGGAGTCTGGGTGCTGGATCGCGAAATGGACGCGGACCACAATCGCTGCGTGATTACTCTTGCTGGAGCGCCCGAACCAGTCGCGGAAGCGGCGATTCTGGGAGCCGGCAAGGCGCTGGAATTGATTGACATGAACCATCACCAGGGAGCGCATCCGCGAGTCGGAGCGACCGATGTCGTTCCGTTTATCCCGGTAGCAGGCGTGACACTGGAAGATTGCGTGGCACTGGCGCGAAACGTGGGAAATGAAATTTGGAAGCGTTATCGCATACCGATTTTCTTTTACGAGGCCGCGGCCGCCAAGCCAGATCGCGTCAACCTGGAAAATATCCGACGCGGACAATTCGAAGGGCTGAAAGAAGCTTTAAAAAAAGATCACGAGCGGCAGCCGGACGTAGGAGAGCCGAAGATACATCCGACGGCGGGTGTAACGGTGGTGGGAGCGCGAAAGTTTCTGATTGCCTACAACGTGAATCTCAATACACCGGATGTCAGCATCGCCAATAAGATTGCCAAGGCCATACGATTTTCCAGCGGCGGCCTGCGGTATGTGAAATCGATGGGCGTGGAGTTGAAAGCGAGGAACCTGGCGCAGGTATCGATTAATCTAACGGACTACGAGCAGACGCCGATGCATCGCGTGTACGAAATGGTTAAGCGGGAGGCCCAGCGTTACGGCGTGGCCCCCCTGGGCAGCGAAATTGTCGGGCTGGTGCCGAAAAAAGCTCTGGAAATGGCTGCGGATTACTTTTTGCAATTGGAAAACTTTTCGCCTTCGCAGGTATTTGAGAATAAATTGGCGGACGCGCTTTCTGGCGCGGTGATGGAACAGAAAGAGGGAAAGCTGGCAGCGCTGGCCAGGCCGTTTGTGGAAGCGGTCGCCGCGCCGAGCGCTACTCCTGGTGGAGGAAGCGTTTCCGCGTTTGCCGCGTCGCTGGCGGCGTCTCTGGGCCAAATGGTGGCCGGGCTCTCTCGCAAGAAGAAATTGCAGCCGGCCCAAATCGACAAGCTTTCGGAACATCTGGACGCGCTGCGGAAAGAGGCGGACGCCCTGACCGAAGCCATTGATGACGATGCGGCATCGTACGATGCGGTGATCGCAGCGTTTAAAATGCCACATGGCGATGCCAGCGAAACCGCACAACGCGAACAAGCAATCCAGAAAACAATGAAAGGCGCGGCGGCAGTTCCATTAAGAGTGGCCGAACGGGCAGTTGCTCTCTTCGAACGTTTGGGACAACTGGAACCTATCGCCGCGGCATCCATGAAGTCAGACTTAATTGTTGCGAGATTGATGGCGGAAGCGGGAGCGCGCGGGGCGATCGCGAATGTGGATATCAATTTGGATGGAATCACCGATACGCAATACGTGACCGCGAAGCGTCAGGCCATCGCCACACTGCGCGATAAGCTGAGCGTCACAGCGATAGCATAAATTTTGCAGTTCTACACGGGGATCTTCATATGATCCTCAAGGAGCAAGAGATGAGAACGACTGTTTTGCGGCTCGCGGGCGGATTGGCGGTCGCTGCGATGATGTTCTGTGCTGCAGACGCTTCCAACGCGCAGCGTTTGGGTCCGGACACCATTGGGTTGTTCCCAAAAAATATTGGAGAATTCGCGTACGCCAATTTGAAGCAAGCTCGTTCGCAAAAATGGTTTCCGCAATTGCAGGAGCAGATGTTGCCGGAGCGCTTCAAGCAATTCGAAAAGTTTCTGGCATCGGCGGGCGTGGATCCGAATTCGCAGGTCGAAGAGCTTGCCTGGGGTCTGATTGCCGAAGGGGTAACGGAGAAAACGTCGGGGACGGGATCGACGGCGGTGCCGACCGGCGAAGAAGTAGTTGGCATAGCCCTGGGCAGCTATAACCCGGAATCGACGACGGCATATTTTAAGGCACAGAAATTGCCTACCTTCAAATCGCATGGATTCACAATGTACGCGTTTGGAAGCGGCTCGGGTTCGAACGACTTGTTCTTTTTATTCTTGGATTCGAACACCGCGGCGTTTGGGCATCGCAGCGAACTGGAACAAATGCTGGATGTGCGCTACGGCGGAGCGGAAGGGTTGCTGCGCAATGATAAGATGTATTCGCTGATCAACGACGCCAACGGAACCGGTGTGGTGTGGGCGGTACTGAATCCGGCGTACACGCGCCTGGCGATGAAGCAACTGGCTCCCCAGATCCAGCAGTTCCCGGAAGCCGCAAAACTGGTAACGCGCATGCAAAATCTGATTATCGGAATTCAGGCTAGCGGCGGAATTGATGGAAAGTTTCAGGCGGTTTGCGGCTCGGTAGACGACGCGAACACGCTGGCACAGCTGATGCAATTAGCGTTTGCGTATCAGCAGTATCAGGCCAAACAGCAAAACCCGGAACTGGCGGACCTGCTGGGCCAGGCGCAGGTGAATCCGACAGGTGACCGTGTGGTGCTGCGGCTGGCGCTGTCGGACGATCAGATGACATCGTTGATCAAGAAAAATACGTTCGCACTGAAGATGTAGCTAACGGCGAAAATAGATATGAGGCGGGTTCGCTCTTGGTGCTCTCTTACTCCCACAACTAAAAGCAAGAGCAGCGGATTAAACGCGCTGCTACATGAATGCGACGACCTCCGGAGAGTGGGGTTCAACTGTGGCCGGCGAACGGACGGGCCAGGCGGATGCCCGCGGAACCGGCGTTCGAGTCGATAATCACTTCGACGCGATCATCGAAGCGCAACAGTTCTACAACGTGCGAAGAGTTGGAGTTTGATTCGAACGCTTCTAGGCAGGCGCGAACCGTGGCTTCCTGAAATTCCCGGCAGACTTCTTCAGGCATTCCCGCAAATTCGGCGAGACAGCGAACGGCGCCCCCCGCGGCGGCAGCAAAACAAGGATCGGCATCCAATTGCAGCCTGATGTGCTTGGGTTCAGTGGCCACGGGTGTCCGCGAGGGTAACATCACAAGCTTCCCGGCAGTCCGGGCAATAGTAAAGGCCGTCCATGCAGAGACGGACGTTTTCCATGCTCTTGCAGATCGTGCAATATTTGTCGCAAGCGCACTGATATTCGGGCTTGTCGCACTGACTGCAGAGCACCGGGCCGGCGGGCATCGCTGTCTCCTCAAAAAGACTTTACCTGAGGGTATTGGTTTGCAGCAAGGCGGGTTTTGCTTTGCAGTTTCATTACAAGCGATGTCACGAAGCGCAGCACATGGCTGCGGATTATATCGGTCGGCGGCACCCGGCTAGCAACGATTTATCGCTTTTTTGACCGGCTTGTGTGCGCATGTTAATATCGACCTCCGCCCGAGAAAAAAGGAATGGAATCCGCTAAAACCCCCGCAGCAACGGAACTCCGGAGAACTTCGTTAAATGCGCTGCATCGCAAACTGGGCGCACGGATGGTAAATTTTGGCGGCTGGGATATGCCAGTGGAGTATCCGGCCAACGGCGGCTTGATGGCAGAGCACAAATCGGTGCGCACAGGAGTCGGCGTTTTCGATGTCAGCCATATGGGCGACATCCGGATTCACACCGGAAAAACCCCAGGCGGCGCGCTTGCTGCGGTACAGAATCTGAGCATGAACGACGCTTCGAAATTGGCCATTGGACAGGCCCAGTATTCGGCGATGCTTTATCCTTCCGGCACCTTCGTGGACGACGTAATCGTGCACCGTCTCGGCGAAGATGATTTTTTGTTCGTGATCAATGCCGGCACACGCGAAAAAGACATTTCATGGGTCCGGGATAATACCAAAGGAACGGACTGTATTGTCGAGGATCTGAGTGACGCCTATACGCAACTGGCGATCCAGGGGCCGCGTGCCGTGGATGTTTTGAGAAAATTGACGGACGCCAATCTGGACGTCATCAAGAACTATTGGTTCACGCATGGATCGGTTTGTGGACTGCCGGATAGATTGATTGCGCGAACCGGTTACACGGGCGAGGATGGATTTGAGATTTATGTTCCTGGCGACGTCGCGACAAGTGAAAAAGTTTGGAATGCGGTGATGGACGCAGGCAGAGAGTTTGCAATTTTGCCCTGTGGATTGGGTGCGCGGAACACGCTGCGCCTCGAAGCAAAGATGGCTCTCTACGGCCACGAAATCGGTGAAAAAATCAATGTATGGGAAGCGGGACTTGGCCGCTATTGCAAAATGGAGAAAAAGGACTTCATCGGGCGCACGGCATTAGCGAAAGCGTCCGCGACGGGATTGAAGCGTGAGTTGGTGGGATTGGAAATGATCGACCGCGGGATTGCCCGCGACGACTACAAGGTTTTCGACGCGGCGGGTGAAGAAGTGGGGGTAATCACCAGCGGCTCGCCTTCGCCGACTCTGTGCAAGAATATTGCGCTCGCTTATGTGCCGCCGTCCTTGGCGGCCCTGGGCACGAACCTTTTCGTCGAAGTGCGGGCACAGCGGGTGAAAGCGCAAGTGGCGTCTACGCCTTTTTATAAACGTGCAAAGAAATCGACGCCACACGCGGCCAGTTCGAATTGACAAAAAAATTCAGCGAGAGGTGAACTCATGGCATATCCGGCAAACTATCGCTACACCAACGAGCACGAGTGGGTCAATGCGAAAGACGGCATGGCCACGATCGGCATTACCGACTACGCGCAACATGAATTGGGCGATGTGGTGTTCGTGGAATTGCCGGAGCCGGGCAAAAAACTGGAAAAAGGAAAAACCTTTGGCACCGTGGAATCCGTGAAAGCGGTCAGCGAAATCTATGCGCCGGCATCCGGCGAAGTCGTGGAAGCGAATGCCGAGCTGCAGAGCAAGCCGGAAACCATCAATTCCGATCCGCACGGCGCAGCGTGGTTGGTAAAAATCAAGTTGACCAACCCCGCGGAACTCGAGAAATTGATGGATGCTGCGGGTTACGAAGCGTACATCGCGGCGAAAGGCAAGGAAGCCTCGGCCTGATGCGCTATCTTCCGAAAAGCCCCGCCGAGCGGACGGAGATGCTGGCCGCCATCGGCGCAAAATCAATAGACCAACTGTTCGAATCGATTCCAGAAAAATACCGGCTGGGCGGCGCGCTGAAATTGCCTGGGCCTTTCTCTGAAGCCGAGGTGATCGATTATTTCAAGCAACGTGCCAAGGAAAACTCCCTCGGCTACACCAGTTTTCTCGGTGCAGGCGTTTACCAGCATCTGCGTTCGGTGGTCACCGACACGATATTGCTGCGCGGCGAATTTCTGACCTCCTACACTCCGTATCAGGCGGAAATTACACAAGGCACGCTGCAGGCAATCTTCGAATTCCAGACCTTGATGTGTCAGTTGACCGGCCAAGAAGTCGCCAACGCTTCGATGTATGACGGAGCCACGGCAACGACTGAAGCGGTGTTGATGGCGGAGCGGTTGACCGGACGCACGCGAGTACTGGTCGCGCGCTCGGTCCATCCAGAATATCGCGAGGTCCTGCGAACCTATGGAAAACATTCCGGGCTGCACGTCGAAGAAATTGGCTACACCAAAAGCGGCGCCGCGGACGCCGTTGCGGTCAAAGCAGCGTTGAATACTGACGTTGCGGCGGTGGTGTTGCAATCGCCGAATTTTTTTGGCGTTCTGGAAGCATTGCCGGGAATTGCTGACGCGGCGCACGATGTTGGCGCGTTACTGGTCGTAGCAATCGCCGAAGGCGTTTCGCTAGGCGCTGTGAAACCGCCCGTGGAAGCAGACATCGTGGCCATGGAAGCGCAGAGCTTCGGTCTGCCGCCAAGTTATGGCGGACCGTTCGCCGGGGTGATCGCTTCTCGTGACAAATTTGTGCGGCAAATGCCGGGACGCCTTGCGGGACAGACCACCGACGCCGACGGCCGGCGCGGATTTGTGCTGACGCTCGCAACCCGCGAACAACATATCCGCCGCGAAAAAGCCACATCGAATATCTGTACCAATCAGGCTCTGTGCGCTCTTGCAGCGACCGTGCATCTCACCTTGCTCGGCAAGGAAGGCCTGCGTGAAATGGCGGAACAGAACCTCGCCAAGGCGCAATTTGCCTTAAATGAGTTCGAGAAACTGCCCGGAGTGAAGCGCGCGTTCGACGGACCCTTCTTCAATGAGTTCACGCTTCAGTTTCCTAGATCCGTGCGCGTCATCAACTCCGAACTGCTGAAGGAAAAAATTGCCGGACCGCTCGCTTTGGGAACGGCATATCCGGAATTGACCAAGCACGGCCTGGTATGCGTGACAGAGACAACCTCTCGCGCCGAGATTGAGCGCTTCGTCCAAGCGGTGAAAACCATTCTTTCAAAGCCGTTGTGACGTGACGGCCGGCAACGCCGAATCGGAAATGGATTTGCGGAAAAAGATGAACGAGAAGATTAAAAAAGCGGCCCGCCACACCAATCAAAACGAAGGTTTGATCTTCGAAAAATCATCACCCGGAAAGCGTTCATTTGAGCTGCCTCCTCTCGATGTCCCCAGAGTGGACGTGGCAAAAACACTTGGCGCACAGCATCGTCGCGATGGCGTGGAAAGCTTTCCGGAAGTCAGCGAAATCGAAGTGATTCGCCATTTCACGCGGCTTTCCACCTGGAATTACGCCATCGACCTGGGAATGTATCCACTGGGCTCCTGCACCATGAAATACAATCCGCGCGTAAATGAATTTGTCGCGCGGCTCGACGGAATTGCAACTGAGCATCCCTACCAGCCACAGGAACTCTCTCAGGGCTGCTTGAAGATTTTGCAACTCTTGGAGAACTGCCTTCTGGAAATTACCGGAATGGACTCGATCACTCTGCAACCGGCTGCGGGCGCACAGGGCGAATTGACCGGCTTGTTGCTGATTCGGGCTTACCTCGAAAAACAAGGCAATCCGCGCAAAAAAGTTTTGATACCAGACTCCGCGCACGGCACGAATCCCGCCACCGCGGTGATTGCCGGCTACGAAGTTCAAAACATCAAATCCGAATCCCATGGCCAGATTGATGTCGACAAACTGCGCGAACTGGTAACCGAAGATGTCGCTGCGCTGATGATCACTAACCCCTCCACGCTGGGAATCTTCGAACACCGCATGCCGGAAATTGCCGCCATTTTGCACGGCAAAGGCGCGCTGCTCTACATGGACGGCGCGAATATGAACGCGCTGGCCGGCGTCACTCGGCCCGGCGATTTGGGCGTGGACGTGATGCATTTGAACCTGCACAAAACCTTCAGTACTCCGCATGGAGGCGGCGGTCCAGGCGCAGGTCCGGTGGCCATGAAGAAAATTCTGGAGCCCTTCCGTCCGACGCCGATTTTGGTCGAACGCGATGGCGGAAAGCTGGCGCTCGAACAAGTAAGGCCGGATTCGATCGGAAAAGTTCGCGCATTCGGTGGGAACTTCGGCGTGCTGGTTCGCGCGCTCGCCTACATTCTGGCCTACGGACCCGGCGTTCGGCAGGCGACGGAAGATGCGGTACTCAACGCGAATTATATTCGCAAGCATCTCGAGGGCATTTACGATTTGCCTTATTCCCTGCCCTCGATGCATGAAGTTGTATTCAGCGACGCGATACAAAAACGCAATGGAGTGAATACGACCGACATCGCTAAGCGCCTGATCGACTATGGCTTTCATCCATACACCACGGCATTTCCATTGATCGTACCCGGCGCCTTGATGATTGAGCCGACAGAATCGGAATCGAAGGAAGAATGCGACTTGTTCATCGATGCGATGAAAAGCATCGCGGAAGAAGCCGCGACCACGCCGGAAATCGTAAAGACCGCGCCGCACACCACGCGCGTCAAACGGCTTGATGAAGTCGGCGCGGCGCGCAAGCCGGTGCTTCGCTGGAAGCCGACTGCCCGTGGTAACGCCGCTGACTAAGTGCGCCCCGCCTCGGTCGGCATTTACAAACAAGCACATTGCGGCCAGGAAACGCACGCCTCGCTAAACGCGCTTGCTATGATTTACGCAGTCACTCCCCTTCGTGCAGGATTTGAAAGCCGATGTCCGCAATTGATGCGTGGTTACCGAAGTCCATAATTCTCCTGAGAAATTATGATCGTCATAAATTTCTTTCGGATTTGGCGGCCGGCATAACCGTTGGCCTGGTGGCTTTGCCGCTGGCCATGGCCTTTGCCATTTCCTCGGGCGTAGCGCCGCAAGCCGGACTGTATTGCGCGATTGTCACCGGATTTGTCATTTCCGCGCTCGGCGGATCGAAAACTCAGATTGGGGGCCCTACCGGCGCCTTCGTGGTGGTGGTGGCGGGAATCATCGCCAAGCATGGTATCGACGGTTTGTTTATTTGCACCATGATGGCAGGTGTCTTGCTCCTGCTGCTTGGCGCAACCGGAATGGGCACCGCGGTGAAATATTTTCCGCGTCCGGTGATCGTCGGATTCACGAACGGAATCGCAATTCTCATCGCCAGCACGCAGATTAAAGATTTTTTCGGTTTACGGCTGGACCAGGTTCCCGGCGATTTCTTTCACCGCATGAAAGCGCTCGGCGGCGCCTTCGGAACTCTGAACCTGGAAGCGACACTCCTCGCGGTGATTTCCCTGGCGGTGATGATCCTCTGTCAAAAATTTGCCAGACGCGTACCCGGCGCGATTCTCGTTTGTTTCGGCGCAACCGCCGCCGTGGCATTGATTCATTTGGGAGTCGAAACGATCGGTACACGATTCGGTGGCATTCCCACGGGTTTGCCGCATTTGATTGTGCCCCAGTTCCATTACGACACCGCGCGCCAGCTGTTTTCGCCTGCGTTGACCGTGGCAATGCTCGGTGCGATTGAATCGCTGATGTCTGCGGTGGTTTCAGACAAGATGAGCAATGATAAGCACAATCCAAATGTGGAGCTGATGGCCCAGGGCGTTGCCAATATTCTTTCGCCGCTAGTGGGCGGATTACCTGCCACTGGCGCAATCGCGCGCACCGCAACGAACGTGCGCGCGGGCGCGAAGACTCCAGTCGCGGGAATGACCCATGCGCTCACGCTGCTGGCCATCATCCTGTTTGCCGCCTCGCTGGTAAAAAATGTGCCGCTGGCCGCGCTGGCTGCAATTCTGATGATGGTCGCCTATAACATGGGCGACTGGGAAGAAATCCCTGAAATCCTTAAACTTTCCGCCGCGGATATAGCCATCTGGCTGGTGACGTTGACGCTGACGGTGATCACCGATCTGTCGTTTGCGGTGGAGTTTGGCATGATTCTCGCCGCCCTAACCTTTATTCGCAAAGTCTCGCGCACCACGACGGTTACCCGCGTTACCCGCGATTACGTCGCGGACAGCCGCGTTCACGTTCTACAGGGCAAAGATATTCCCGACTACGCTGTGGTCTACCGGGTCCACGGCCCATTTTTATTCGGCGCAACGGACAAATTTGCCGACATTCTCGAAGATCTTGACACCCTTCCCCCTATCGTAATTCTGCGTCTACGAAACATGACTGCCATCGACGCTACCGGCCTCGGCGCCATTCGCGAACTTGCCGACCGCCTGCACGCCTCCGGACGGCAATTGCTGCTCTGTGGCGCGCGCGAACAACCCGCCCAATTGATGAAGCAAGCCGAATTCGCGCGGCACGTCGGCGCGGAAAATATTTGTCCGAGCATTACTGCGGCTCTGGTAAGAGCGGCGGACCTGCACGATGCTCAAATCGAGCCGGCGCAGAGTCTGGTCAGCTGACTCTGTAAAGAATCCATAGACCGCCTTAGCCAGCCGTTTGCTGTCCTCTCCAATCAAAACTTGCAGCCGCCCCATTTTGGAGGCTCGCCGCATTGAGCCGTCTTTCCGGCGCGCCACACGTGGCGGCGATCCGTTAACGAAAAAACGACCCGAACAGTTGCCTGTCCGGGCCGTCTCAGGGGTAGTGCTCGGGGGAAAATCTAGCGTGCCATGCGAGGCGCTGGCTCCGGCGCGCCGCCTGTGGCGGGCGTCTCGACCGTCTTACCGCTCTTGGCCTGTGCCGCGCGCAGCAAAGTCACCGGTTCCTGCCTTCGAATTGGCATAGTCAGATTTTCGCCTTCGCGCGTAAATGTCAGGCAGGAGTCTTTTTTATTGAAATCAATGCAGATCAAGTCGCCGATGTGCACCTGTTCCGTAGCCAGGAGATTGGCCAGTGGATACACGATGTTGCGTTCAATGGCCCGTTTCAGATGCCGCGCTCCATAGCGTTGATCCGTTCCTTCCGTTAGCAGAAATTCCCGCGCCGCACTGGTTACCCGGAACAAG
>DATDFA010000065.1:0-190237 GCA_036522855.1 Candidatus Acidiferrum sp.
TACTTCCGCTTGGACAAGTTTAGTAAGTTTTTCTCGTTGCCGGTGATTGCGCTGTTCTTGGGTCTATTCGCCCTGCCGCAGTTTCTTCGCGCACAAACGACCTCAACCATTGAAGGCACCGTAACGGACAAGCAAGGTCTCGCCATTTCTGGAGTAGAGGTGCGCGCGGAAGGTTCAACCATCGCAGTTAGCCGCAGCGTTGTAACCGACGCCAACGGCACATACCGGCTCCCCGGCTTGCCTGCCGGAGTTTATAAGGTGACCGTCACGCACGATGGTTTCAATACGCGCGTCTTCGAAGGATTGGAACTCACTCTCAATCGAACGCTCGATTTCGACGTAAAGCTGGACGTAGGCAAGGTCTCTGAGCGCGTGGAAGTCTCGGCGGAACTTCCACTCTTGGACACGACTGCTTCGTCCTCAGGGGCTACCATCGTTCCTCAGCAAATTGAGAATATGCCCATTAACGGGCGCAACTACCTCGATCTTTTGCAACTTGTGCCAGGCGTAGCGATCAATCGGCAGGCCGATCTCGGCAGCGACAACGCCACTAACGTACTCGGCGAGCGCGGTAACAACACCGGCTTCCTGATCGACGGTCTCCCCAACGTTAACGAGCTCTCCGGCGGCGCCGCCGCACAATTCAATCAGGACACCATCGCTGAATTCCAGGTTGTCACCACCGGCTATAAGGCCGAGTTCGGTCACTCGTCCGGCGGCATTGTCAATGTCATCACCAAATCCGGTGCCAATAACGTCCACGGCCTCGCATCCGTCTATCACCGCAACAACGCCTTGGACAGCTCCGACATCCCGAGTTCGAGTTCCGCTCTGACGATACCGGGCCAGACCTCTCCGCCGTACCTCCTTCGCTGGGACTACGATGTTGCCGCTGGAGGCGCCATCGTGCGCGACAGAGCCTTTTGGTTCGCTTCCGCCGAAAACATCCACGAAAATCGCCAACTCAACTTCGTGCCTCCTCCAAATACACCACAGTTTCTGCTGAGTTCCGAACAATCTTTTAACGAGCCCACAACCGACCGCGAAGCCCGCATTTTCGGCAAATTCGATCAGATCCTTGGTGCCCACCACCTGACGGAGCAGATGAATTACACGAACGTCCACCAGAACAGCACGAATCCTCTGTCAGCCTCTACAAATCTTCCCTCTACTCGCAACAATCTCGGCGATCGCAATTTGCTTCTTGGTTTCGCCGACACTGTCACCTTCGGCGGAACCACCAGCCCTTTCATTCTGAACATGCGCGGACAGTATCGCGACGAATCTACGCTGACCAGCCCTGCTCATCCCGACGCCGGTCCTAACACCCTTTTTAATCTCTTTAGTGGGTTCAGCAGTGCCGCCGGTCCAGACACAACTTTCTCCCTCTTCGGCGATCAGGGCCAGTTCAGTTTCGGTGCTGCTTTGACACCTTCCGCTCTGGAGCAAAAGTACGGCACTTTCGCCACAAGTCTTACAAAGACCATTAACCGTCACACGGTGAAATTTGGCTGGGATTTTGAGCGGACACACGTCGATGGAAACGAAGCCAACCTGCAATTCAACCAATCCTTTGCGACCGAGAGCGATTTCGAGCAATTCGGCCCAGTCAATGGCGGTTTCTTTTTGTTGGCTACAGTGGGTGGCCTCACTCCTCAGGCGAATCAAATCAGGTTGCGCAACACCTACGATGGCTTCTGGATCCAGGACGATTGGAAAATCCGACACAACTTTACTGTAAACGCTGGTCTCCGATGGGACTACGACTCAGCATTCGATAAGAAAGACAATGTCTCACCACGAGTCGGTTTTGCCTGGTCGGTCACTCCCAAAACGGTTGTTCGCGGCAGTTTTGGCCTCTTCTACGACCACTTTCGCCTTGGCCTCGTGCGCGACATTCCGGGCTTCGGCGGCGCCGATATTCGCGAAAGTCAGCCAGTTTCTTTCCCTCGTCTTTTCTATGGCGTCCCGACGACTGCTCCCTTCCTCTTCGGTTTGTGTCTGTCGCAGACTGAGACCGACGCGCAATTACTCACGCAACCCGACATTTGCGTGCCAGCAAATGCGTTTGCCCCTGGTGTACCTCCGGTCCCGATTCCTGCTCAATTCGGTGTCGACCACCTGAACCATCTGGGTCCGACGAGCATTCCCGCAAATACGCCGGTGAACATTGCGAATGTTCAGCAGCTTTCGGGTTTAACTCCCGACGCCTTCCTGACGGCAGCTGACGCCGCCATCGGCGTGCCGAGCCCTTTCTTTCTTTGGGGTCCTTTTGGCGCTCTCTCGTTCAACGTCTTCCAGCCTGGCAGTTTCCCGGTCACAGTTGATCCAAGCTTCGCGACACCTTACACCCGAAGCTACAATCTTGGCATTCAGCGCCAGATCACCACCGATTGGGTCGTGAGCTTGGACTATTACCATAAAGATATCATCAACATCCTTGGCGTTCGCGAAACGAACCTTCCTTTTGACGCGCGCATCGCCAACAGCGGTGGTGGTCTGACCCAGGTGAACGGGTTCGGCCCGTGGTACGGCGGAACCTATGATGGCGGTATCCTTTCGTTCGAGAAGCGTCTCAGCAAACGCTTTGCGCTGGGCGGCAGCTACTCCTACGTTTCTGAGAATGATGACGCTCTCAATTCCAACCTGAGCACGGGCGCCCTGGCTACTGGCAACGGCTTCCCGACCGACAGCTTCCGCGGGATTCCTCAAATTGTCACGGACCCCGGTCTCACCGATCCGGTCACACATCAGGTTGTCTGCCCAAGCCAAACCAATGCGAATGGCTCCTTCATTGCTTGTAACGGGAACTTTGTTCCTAAAGCCGGCGTCTTCTACGACGGCGCCAAACTGGACAATGGGCCTTCCGATTTCGCATTGCGCCATACCTTCGAACTGCACGGCCTTGTCCAATTGCCCTGGAAGATTCAGTTCAGCAGCCTGTTTCGCGCTCAGAGCGGCTTTCGCTATACAGCCGCCGGAAAGAATCCTATTGACCAGGACGGCAATGTTCAATTCAACGGCCGCGACCTCCAGACCGGCCGAAACGCCTTCACAGCCCCTCCTTTCGTCAACATGGATCTTCGCGTCTCGAAAATCTGGGTCGTCCGCGAGCGTGTGAAGATCCAAGGTCTTTTTGAATTCTTCAACCTCTTTAACAATGCGAATCCGGCCGCAATCCAGCTTCAGCAAAGTACAGGTCCGCTTTTCGGCACGACTTCGCAGTGGCTGCCCGGCCGTGAAGGCCAAGTCGGTCTCAAGATCGAATTCTAGCCGTACCACTTTCGGAGACTTGCTAAATGCTGAATCGCAATCTTGCAAAACTCTGGCTCCCAGTCCTGATCCTGGCTATAGCGCTTTCTGCTTCCGCACAACAGCCGGCATCCGCTCCTCCCAAGCTCCAAGGTCTGGACGACCTGGCCGATCGCGCGATGAAGGAATGGAAAGTGCCAGGCGTGGCCATCGCGGTCGTTCAGGACGGCAAGGTCGTTTATGCCAAGGGCTATGGGTATCGCGATCTGGAGAATAAACTTCCCGTCACCACGGAGACGCAGTTTGCTATCGGCTCGATCACGAAATCTTTCACCGCCTTAGCATTTGCGATCTTGAAGGATGAGGGCAAGGTGGACTGGGATCAGCCGGTCCGCGAATATCTGCCGGAATTTCAGATGAACGATCCGGTGGCAAGTGAGCGGGCTACGGCGCGCGATCTCTTCTCGCATCGCACCGGCCTGCCAAGGCACGATCTTGTTTGGTACTCCGGAGAATTTAGCCGCGAGGATCTGGTCAACCGCGTGCGTTTTCTGAAGCTGAGCAAGGGTTTTCGCAGCGCCTATCAGTACAACAATCTGACCGTCATGACCATGGGTTACGCAGAGGGAAAAATTTCTGGCTTAGGTTGGGAAGGTTGTATCCGGCAGAAAATTTTCGATCCGCTCGGAATGACGCATTCGAATTTAGACATCCAGAGTATTGAAAACTCGCCGAATCATGCATTCCCGTATGAATTCAAGAAGGACGCCGTTGTTAAGGTGCCTTTTCACAATATCAATGGCATTGGGCCGGCCGGCTCCATTAATTCGAGCGTAGATGAAATGTCGCACTACCTCACATTTCAGCTCGGGGATGGAAAGTATGCCGGCAAGCAAATCGTTTCCGAGAGCAGTCTTCGCGAAATGCATAGCCCGCAGACGGCAATTCCTGACCCGCCGCCTCAAGTTAGCTTTCCGGGACTGGGACACTTCAGTTATGGACTCGCCTGGGTCGCGACGTCCTACCGTGGGCACTCTCTCGTGTGGCATAACGGTGGAATCGATGGCTTCTACGCTTTATTGTCGATGCTCCCCGACGATCACATGGGAGTTGTCATTCTGACAAATATGCCGCATGGCCATACCCCCGAAGTTCTGGCGTACAACGTTTACGACCGGCTTCTTGGACTGGATTCCTTGCCCTGGTTCGAACGCTACAAGGACCTCGACGCCAAAGACAAGAAACAAGAGGAAGAAGCTAAGAAGAATAAGCCCACGGATCGCAAAACGGGAACACATCCTTCTCATGCGCTCGCGGAGTATGCGGGTGAATACGAAAATCCCGGTTACGGCAAAGTGACGGTGACGGAAAAAGGCGGTGCTCTTGAATTGAGCGTCAACAAATTGGGGCCATTCCCGCTAGAACATTATCATTACGACCTGTTTCAAGTTCCTGAGGAATCGGACAGTGTTGCCGCGGGTGAAAAGTTTCAGTTCGATATGAACAAGAAGGGTGAAATCGACCGCGTTGGAGCGGCACTGGAGCCCGCGCTTACTGAAGATATCGTCTTCACGAGAGTTGCGGAAAGAATTCCATCCGACGTTTTGGAGTCCCTGGCCGGCGATTACCAATTGAACGACAAGACGGTCAACGTGTCCCTAGTGAGCGGAAAGCTGTACCTTACAGTGCCTGGCCAGCTTCGATATGAACTGGTGCCCACGCGCGGTCTCGCTTTTGATGTCAAGAGCCTGCCGAATTTCAGCGTCGAATTCCAGAAAGATTCGTCTGGGAAGGTCACGGAAGCCGTGTTCAATCAGCCCAACGGAGCCTTTCATGCGAAGCGAAAATAGTTAGTTCTGCGGACCGCGTTTGATTGAGCTTCTTCGAATCAATACTCTTTGGAGGCGATGAATGAGGAACAGTGTCATCAGTTCGATCTGGACGCGCTTTGATCGATCAGCTTATGCAACGCGGCTTGCGCTTTTCGCGTTTGGACTGCTTTTCTACAACGTTGCTTGGGCGCAAGGTCCGGCTAAGCCGCCGACCCCGAGCGTCAAGCAAGGCGAACCGGCAAAGGAGATGCCGGCGCCCGAAGGTCGCCACGAACTCACTGGCACTGACCTTGAAGCATTTCTCGATGGCATGATGCCGTCGCAACTCGAACGCGAAGATATTGCTGGAGCGACCATTGCCGTGGTCAAGGATGGCAAAGTAATTTTTGCCAAGGGTTATGGTTTTTCCGATGTGGAGAAACGAACTCCCGTAACGGCGGATAGCACGCTCTTCCGCCCGGGTTCGATCTCCAAACTGTTTACTTGGACGTCGGTGATGCAACTGTCGGAGCAAGGCAAGCTTGATCTCGACAAGGACGTGAACGAATACCTCGACTTCAAGATTCCGGCAGCCTTCGGAAAACCAATCACGCTGAAAAATATCATGACCCACACGGCGGGATTCGAGGAATTAGGCCGCGATCTCTTCGTTTCCGATGCTCAGCACATGCACACACTCGAACAATTTCTCAAGCACCACGTGCCCGACCGCATTTTCCCGCCGGGGGTTACGCCGGCCTATTCGAACTACGCAACCGCTCTGGCCGGATACATCGTCCAGCGCGTTTCTGGCGAGCCATTCGCGCAGTATGTTCAAGATCACATCTACACGCCTCTGAATATGCAGCGCACCACTTTTGTCCAGCCGTTGCCAGAAAATCTGAAACCAATGATGTCCAACGGCTACAAGAAGGCTTCGGAAAAAGCCCAGCCCTTTGAATTTGTCGAGGCTTTTCCCGCCGGCAGCGTCTCCACCACCGCGCGCGATATGTGTAATTTCATGATCGCGCACCTCCAGAATGGCCAGTTCGGCGACAAGCAAATTCTGAAACCAGAAACCGCAAAGCTCATGCACTCGCGGCTTTTCGGAACCGATGACCGAATGAATGCCATGGCCTACGGCTTCTACGAAGAATCGCGTAACGGTAAACGCATTATTGGTCACGGCGGTGACACGATTTATTTCCACAGTGATTTGCATCTGATTCTCGATGAGAATGTGGGCTTCTTTGTTTCCTACAACAGCGCCGGTAAAGGAGAGACCAGTCCGCGCAGTATTCTCTTTGAAGCTTTTCTCGACCGATATTTTCCCTTTAATGCGCCGCCAGGGATGAAAGTTGAAGATGCGGCCAATCACGCCAAGGAACTTGCCGGTTTCTACAAATCCAGCCGCAGGTTTGATACATCTTTTCTCTCCATCACCACGTTCCTTGGCGAACCCAAGGTCATTGCCAACTCGAACGGGACCATCAGCATCGATCCGCTCAAGGGCGCCAATGGCGCGCTAAAAAAGTATGAAGAGATCAGTCCCTACCTTTACCGTGAAGTCCACGGACAAGACAAAGTCGGCTTCAAGAAAGATGCAGCAGGGAATTGGCAATTCCAGCTTGACTACCCGTTTTTCGTGTTTCAAAGGGTTGGTCCCCTTCAAAACAAGACTTTCAACATCGTGGTTCTTGCCTTTGGCCTCGGAGTTCTTGGATTGACCGTTCTATTGTGGCCGGTCGCGGCCATTGTTCGTAAACACTACGGAAAACCGCTGAACTATGGACCATCTCAGAACAGGTTTCGTCTGCTCGTTCGGCTCGTCTCTATTCTACTGGTGATTTTTTATGTCGGATGGTTTTCCGTCCTCGCCATGTCCGACGATCCGAATGGCATCAACGGCCTTCCTCCGTGGATCATTGCATTTGGCATTCTCGGTGTGCTCTGCACCATCGGAACCATTCTTGTATGCGTCAACGCGTTCCGGAGCATTCGCGAGCCGGGCCGTTGGGTTTGGACTAAGCTCCACGACGTTTTTCTCGCTGTCGCCTGTCTTGGATTGGTTTGGTTTGCTTTTTCGTGGAACCTAATGAATTTTAATATCCACTACTAGGTGTCGGCTCCGGCTCTCAAGTTCGCGCAATTTGCAGGCAAGAACTATTTGGGTCGAAACAGCTTCGACGACGTCTTGTGTCAGAGTTAGGTTCACAGCAGAAGCAAGGAACCTATTTTGGTGCCTCCGCCCGAACCGCGGATAGAAAAGGGAAACTGCTATCGGCATTTTTCCAGAGCGATAGAAAGTTGTAATAGAACGTTCGCGCCTCCGCGACATCGCCGTTCATGGCGTGCGCTCGGCCTAGTTGTAACAGAGCCAACGCACCAATCGGTTCGTTGGACACAACTCCGGGCCAGTTCAATATTTTCTGAAATTCCGCAGCCGCCGCTGCGCCTTGATGTTGCGCCAGCAGCGTCTCGCCGCGCAAATACACCGGATAGAGGGACGTGGAATAGTTGCTGCTCCCTGCCAGCCCAAGCTCGTAGGATGAAGCAGCACGCAAGAACTCCATTGCACGTGGTGCGTCACCATCACTCAGGGCGATCTGAGCGTAAATAGTCGGCAGGTAATTGAATTTCACCACTGTGTCGTCTGGAAAGCGGCTCTTGAGTGAATCCGCAAACTCCGTGGCTTTCTCCTTGTCTCCTACCATGGCCAATGCGAGTCCTGCCACGAATAGCACATCTCTGCCGTTCGAATCTTTTAAGGCGCTGGCCGCGTACCGTTTGGCCTCGGCTCCATTGCCGAAGAGCGCTTCGCGCAGTGCCGCGGCGGCCTCACATCCGGCACTTCGTTCTTTGCGCCCGGCGCGTTCCGCGGCTGCCACCGCCTGTCTGGAAAGGTCGCGCGCTTTATTCAGTTGGCCAAAATACGCCGCCGTGTCCGCCTGATAATAAAGCAGCACGGCATCGTCACCCGGGCGGTCGGCGGCCCAGTTGGCTTGCTCCGCCATCCCTGCATCTTCGCTTTGTAGGAACGCCAATTGATAGAGAGTAAATCGAATACCTGCGGAATCCAGTTTTTTCGCCGACGTTTCCGCGGCCATGGCGCGCGCTTCTTTCACGCGGTTCAAGTTTACGAGCACTGACAACAGGTTCGAGTATCCGATGGCATCGTTGGGAGAGAGCTTTTGCGAAACACGAAAACTCTCAAATGATTTCTCATACTGGCCCAGCGCCCGATACACCTCTCCCAGGTTGTTGGGCGGCACCTCATCTCGTGGATAAGTTTGCATCCAGAGCTCGTAAACCTGCTTCGCTTTTTCCAGGTCGCCGGTTACAAAATGGTGATAATGCGATTCAATATAAAACTTTTCCCGCTCGCTCACTTTGGAGCGTAGCTCAAAGGCTCTCCGCGTATTCTCGGCGGCGAGTTCCTTCTCACCCAAGTTATGATAGGTCGTTCCCAGCGACGCATATGCCATCGCCAGATTCGGGTCCAACTGGATTGCGCGCTGAAACAGCGGTACGGCCGCCGCATAGTTTCCCTGGACCAGCATGGTATGGCGCCCCATCGAATATGCCTGCAAGGCGTCGAGCGAGGGCGTCGTTGCTTGTTCGATCGGTGTCGCAAGCTTGTGTACCGTCTTCAGCGATTCGCCGAGCTTCCCCCGCAACTTTGTCGCAGCGTCCCCTAAGGCCGACAAAACGTGCTCTTTACTGTCTGCGGTTGTCTGCTCTTGCGCCAACATATCGCCTGTCTGGCAATTGACGGCATTAATTCCCAGCACGTACTGAGAGCCGAGGCTGGAAATCGTTCCGCCAATGTAAGCCTTGCTGGCCATTCGCTCGCAAAGCTCGCGTGCAATCTCCGGCGTCAGCCTTGTGTCAGAGGGTTTTCCCATAAGCTGAAGTGTTTGGCGCGATTGCTGGTCGGAAACTAAGCTCAGGAAGGGCGACTGCTCGAGTTGTACTGCAAGACCTTGCCGAAGGGCTTCGTCAAAAACGGCGTCACCGGTCTTATTCGTGAAATCAGCGAGTACCACGGTGTCGGTTTCGTTCAACGCATGCGCTCTGCGGGTGTCGTATAACCAGCCACCCAAGGCCATAGCCGCGATGATGCCGGCAGTGACTGCTGGTACTGCCCATTTGTTGCGCTTGGTCCATGATCTCTGCTTCGCCCCCGCGGTTGCGAGCAACAGCGAACTCTGTGTATGGCCGGACTCAAATCCGCGTTTCAATACCTGCAAATCAGATCGCAATTCCTCTGCGTTCTGGTAGCGCTGTTCCTTGTCCTTTTCTATGGCCTTATTGATGATGGCTTCTAACTCGACCGGAATGCTCGGATTCACCGTGCGAACGGGTGGCGGCTGTCGGCTGAGAATGGCTTCAATGATGATCCCACCGGTGTTTCCCGGAAACGCCTTTTCCCCGGTCGCCATTTCGTAGAGCAACAATCCCATCGAAAAAATATCCGCTCGCACGTCCAGATCGTCGCCGCGAATTTGTTCGGGCGACATATAAGATGGCGTCCCGCTGATCACCCCGACAATCGAGATGGGATTTTCCAGCCCTGGGTGCGAGGAATCAGAGACTGCGGTGTCGCCTTCGCGCTTGCTGATGAGCTTCGCCAGGCCAAAATCCAGCACCTTAGCCTGGCCGCGTTTTGTCACGAAAATATTTGCCGGCTTGATATCACGATGAATAATGCCTTCGGCGTGCGCAGCGTCCAGCGCATCGGCAATCTGAATCCCCAGATTCAGGGTCTCTTCAATCGGCAGAGGTTTTCCGTTTACGTGCCGGCGTAGAGTCTCGCCGTCGATAAATTCCATCGCCAGGAACGGGCGGCCGTCCTGCTCGCCTATGTCGTGTACCGTGCAGATATTGGCGTGGTTTAACGCTGACGCGGCAAGAGCCTCGCGCCGAAAACGTTCCAGCGCCTGCGCATCATTAGACAAATTATCTGGAAGGAATTTCAGTGCGACGTAACGCTCAAGGCGCAAATCCTGCGCCTTATAGACCACTCCCATGCCGCCGGTGCCCAGCTTTTCAAGTACGCGATAGTGGGAGAAAGTTTGGCCAATCATCTACGGAGATCGCTTTCAAAATCCGCATCTAAAGCGTTTGATCGTCCGAGCTGAATCCGCTCAACGCGTCGCTGGCCTTCCGCCTGTCAGTCTTGGGCGGCTTCGGCGTGCCTACTACCGTTAACATCCGGGTTCCCTCGCCGTAGGCATCCTGCGCCGGTATATCTTCCTGCTCGAGTACCACGTTCTTGTTGCACACCGTGCACACCATCGACCCGTAAGCATCGCCGTCCTGTTTCAAAAACCGGTTGAAGCGCATCACCCTTCCGCAGCAGACCGGTATCCAAACTTTTTCTGAATGTTCTGGGCTCATGCGCCCCTCTCGCCTTCCTAGGTTGGCAAAGTATATACCGGAATCCTGCCGCCTGCGAATTCTGATTTTCCGCGCAGGCTCGCCACAGGAGGTAGGTCATCGGGTGCGCCGGTACGTCTAGTTAGAACGCACAATTCTGATATTTCCGCTCTCGAAACATACGAAAGCGGGAATCAACCGCTGCCGGGAAGCATGCTTAGAGAGCTCGGTGCGTGAATTTCTTTCCGCTCTTATATTCACCCACGGTTTGTCCGCTGCCACGCAGCTTGTATTTGTAAGTGGTCAGCCCTTCCATTCCCATCGGGCCACGCGCGTGCAATTTCCCGTTGCTGATTCCTACTTCCGCCCCCAGACCGTACCTATAGCCATCTGCAAAACGCGTCGAAGCGTTGTGGAATACTCCCGCTGCATCCACTTCGCTCAGAAACTGTTCCGCAGCGGTCCGGTCCTCTGTGATGATCGCCTCGGTATGACCGCTGCCAAATTCGTGAATGTGCGCTATAGCCTGCTCCAATCCGTCCACCACTCTCAACGCCAAAGTCAAATCTCCATACTCCGTGGCCCAGTCGTGTTTCAAAGCAACTTTCAACTTAGGTGATTTCACCAGAGCCAGTGTCCGGTCGCACCCGCGCACTTGCACCCCTGCCGCAGCTAGCGTTTCAACCATCCTCTTCAGAAATTCAGCCGCTATGCTTGTATCGACCAGTAATGTTTCCACAGAGTTGCAAGCCGCCGGATAATCCACCTTTGCGTCCATCACAATTCGCTCTGCTTTCTGCAAATCCGCCGCTGCGTGCACATACACGTGGCAGATCCCTTCACCATGTCCCAGTACGGGAATTCGACTTTGCCTCGAAATGTGTTCGACAAACTCCTTTCCTCCCCGCGGAATCAGTAAATCAACATCTCGCTCAAGATTCAGCAATTCTGTCACGTCCGCCCGCGTGTACAGCATCTGCGCCGTTCCCTCTGGCAGCCCGCCCGCCTCCGCCAGCGCGTCCCGCCAAATGGTCATGAGCGCCTTATTCGTTCGTTCCGCTTCTTTGCCTCCCTTCAGCAATATCGCATTGCCGGTTTTCAGTGCCAGCGAGGCCACCTGCGGTACCACGTCCGGGCGCGATTCGAACACCACGGCCACGACTCCCAGCGGGCAGGTCTCCTTGGTAAGGACCAGCCCCGCGTCCAGCTCCGTCACAGCTAATCGCCGGCCCAACGGATCGGGCAAAGCGACCACGCCGCGTACCTTCTCGGCCATCTCGTCGATACTTGTTTCCGTCAGGCGAAGCCGCGCCAGCATCGCTGTGGACATTTTATTTTCGCGAACCAATTCTTCTGCGTCTCTAACATCCTCTATGTTCGCAGCCAAAATCTCTGCGGCGCGTTCTTGCATCCGCATCGCCGCAATTTCCACCGCCCTGTTTCTTGCTCGTTCGCTCAACATCGCAAGCTGCCGCGACGCGGCCCGAGCGAGCTTCGCTGCTTCCTCTGCACCCGGTGCCGCCACACTCTTCATTATCTTTTCTGCCCGTGTCCCGCCGCTCATTTTGGCTTGCACCCAGTCGGTTCAATTACCACAATGTTTTCTCGCGTGAACAAAACCCGCCCCTGCATTTTCCCGCCCGCATTTCTTTCTTCGCTGGCGAACGCCGCTACGCCGCGTGCAAACTCGCACCCCTCGGTGTCTCGAATGCTGACCACATCCATCGGCCCAAATTCGCGCTCCACCCGCACCACCCCCGAATTGAGCAAGCTTGCTTTGCCAGTAGTAATCGCGCGCCGGGCTCCCGCGTCCACTACCACTCGTCCGCGTACTCCCGCTGCATATGCCAACCAACGCCGTTTGCCTCGCATCCTTGTTGCCGGAGCAAATACAGTTCCCACACGTTCTCCCGCGAATATCCGCTCTAGTGCGTTCGCGTTCGCTCCGTTTGCGATCAGCGCGACTCCGCCGCAATTCATAGCGATCTCCGCCGCTTCGATCTTGGTTGTCATTCCGCCACGTCCGCCTTGCGCGCTTGTTTTTGATGGCCCCGCGGCCTCTGCCCAAATTTCAGGTGTTACGCGCTCTATGAACGGCTCAAGCTCGTTTTGTTTCTCTCCAGCGCTTTTCCACAAAAATCCTTCCACGTTGGTGAGCAGCACCAAGGCGTCGGCTTCCATCCCGCTCATCACCAGGGCGGCCAGCCGATCATTGTCGCTGAACGCCGCCTGTCGTCCGCCATCCACACTTTCCAATTCTGTCGTGGATATCGTATCGTTCTCATTCACAATCGGTAGCACACCGAAGCCCAACAGTTTTTCCATGGTCCGCCGCAGATTCGAATAGCGTCCCCAATTACTGAAGTCTTCTTCGGTAAGCAATACCTGGGCAATTTTTCGTCCTAGCCCATCAAAGATTTTCTTGTACGATTCCATAAGCAAGCTCTGTCCAGCTGCTGCGCAAGCTTGCTTAACCGCCATGTCTTTCAACCGCGAGGAATGCAGCCCCAGCAAACTTCTTCCCAATCCCACGGCGCCCGATGACACCAGCATCACTTGCCGGTCTTCTTGAATCAGTTGCGCGATTGCGCGGGCGATCGGTTCTACTCGTTCGGTGCAGACTCCGCCCGTCGGGTCGGTCACTGTGCTGGTTCCAAGCTTGATGACGATTCGCCGCGCTCCCTTCAACTTGCGCCTGGCTTCGCCTTCCGCGTTATATCCTGAAATCATCCAGTGTTCAGTCTCTCCCATTCGCTTGGTCGACGTTTTCGCTTCTTGATCGAGGCTTTCTCTTCCGACAACCAACCTTTTAATTCTCGGCCCTAAAGTCTCGCGAGCAGTTTATCGTAGACACAGGTCTTCTACAGAACCGCCAACGCCATGAAAAAACTCCGGATTCTCGTCTCTCTTACGACCAACGATAACGACTACCAGATTGAGCAAGCGAAATCTGCCGAGGAAGCCTCTCGCCGTCTTAATGTCGAGCTACAGATAGTTTACGCGGAAAACGATGCGATCAATCAGAGCACTCAACTTCTTCGCGCCATTCAGGTTGCCCCGCAGGACCGGCCGGATGCGATTGTCTTCGAACCGGTTGGTGGGACCGCCTTGCCGCAAGTTGCCAAAGCCGCCGTCACCGCGAACATTGGTTGGGCCGTGCTCAACCGCGAAGCTACCTACATCGCTGAGATTCGTCGCGCCGCAAAGGTCCCGGTCTTTTGCGTAAGCAATGATCATGTTGAAATCGGACGCATCCAGGGACGGCAATTCGCCGCATTGCTCCCCAAAGGCGGCAACATTCTCTACATCCAGGGCCCCTCAGAGAATTCCGCGGCCAAGGACCGCACGCAGGGAATGTTGAGCGCCAAGCCGGCAAATATTCAAATCACAACTTTGAAAGCTCAGTGGACCGAGGAAAGCTCTATTCGTACGGTCCGTTCATGGCTCAAGCTTTCCACTTCCCAGAAGGCCATTATCGATTTGGTTGGCGCCCAGGATGACGCGATGGCAATGGGAGCGCGCAAGGCCTTCCAGGAAATGGCGAACGAATCGGAACGCGACCGTTGGCTGAAACTGCCCTTTACTGGCTGCGACGGTTTGCCAAAAACGGGAGCGGCTTGGGTTGCGAGTGGCCTGCTCACGGCGACCGTATTTGCGCCACCGAATGCCGGTCAGGCTATCGAAATGGTCTTCCAGGCGATCAACAGGGGCGAGCAATTGCCAGAACGCGCCCTGACTCCTGCTTCCTCCATTCCTCCTCTTTCGGAATTGAAGCCAAATTGACGTGGTATCCTGTTTTTCCGCGGATGCGCCATACTAAAACGTTTAACTACCTGCATTTACTCGCTTGCTCTCAGACGCCCTAGGCGTATAATTTCCACGCTCGTCACACCAATGTTTCTCGTCGAGGGATACCTGGATGGATGCTCGTTCGCGCAGGAACGCGATAAATCGCCGTGAATTTCTCGCAAAAACCGGCAGTGGACTTGCGGCCGGCGCTGCGCTTCCCGCCGTCGCCGCTTGGGCATCGAAATCCGATCCTTTAATCGTATCTGATCAGGCAAACGCCCAGCTTCCTTCCTCTCCCTCCACCGGCGCTAAAAAGAAAATTCCTATTGGTGTGTTCGATCCGGTTTACGAACACCTGTCCCTGGACGAGATGCTCGATAAAGTGAGCTCTCTCGGCCTCGAGGCTATGGAAATTGGCACTGGCGGCTACCCAAACAATCGTCACTGCCCCCTGGATGAATTAGTCCAGGACCAAGCAAAAGCCAGAGCTTGGCGGAAAAAATTTGAAGACAAAGCCCTGCGGGTCGGCACTTTAAGCTGCCACGGAAATCCCGTGCATCCCAACGCGCAGCATGCGCAAAAGGACGCTGACACTTTTCGGAAGACGGTGCTCCTTGCTGAAATGCTCGACATCAAAGTCATCGTCGGATTTTCCGGGTGTCCCGGTGGCACTCCCAACGATACGCAACCGAACTGGATTACCTACCGCTGGCCGCCGGAGTACAACCAGATGCTGCAATGGCAGTGGAAAGAAAAAGTAGTTCCTTACTGGCGGGACGCGGCGAAATATGCGCGATCTCATGGCATCAAGCGGCTGGCGTTCGAAATGCATCCTAATTTCGTGGTTTACAATCCTTTCACCCTAATGAAACTCCGCGAAGCCGTTGGAGAAGAAATCGGAGCCAATTGCGACTTAAGCCATCTCTTCTGGCAGGGCTGCGATCCTGTCGAAGTCATCCATTTTCTTGGCAAGCAGGGCGCGCTTTTTCACGCTCATATGAAAGATACGGTGATCTTCCCTGAAAACTGTGCCAAGTACGGCGTGCTTAACTTCGCGTTCGATAAAAATGATCTCGCCACTGCCTCCGATACTTTTCGAGCCGTCGGCTACGGCCACAGCGCTTCGTTGTGGAAGTCCATCATGCAGGCTTACATGGACGTGGACTACGAGGGCATCCTCTCCATTGAGAACGAAGATCCCATTCTTGCCGGTGAAGTCGGAGTCGAACGCGCCGCTTACGTTCTCAAAAACGTTCGCGCAGAAATTTTGGGAGCCTAGAATGCGCCGCCGCGATTTCGTCGCAACGTGCGGTGTTGGGCTCCTTGTCTCTGGTGGATTTTCGGCTCGCGATGCAATAGCCACATCCGTTTCTTCTGCCGCCGCTGTTGTGCCCGCACTATTTGAGGATTCACCCTTTCCGATTTCTCTGATGTTGTGGACTGTTTATCCTGATCTTATTTTCGAACAACGTCTGGAAAAAGTTGCCGAAGCAGGTATCCATGCGGTCGAGTTGGTGGATGAATTCAAGAAATGGTCCCCACAGGACTTCGCGGCGGCCCGCCGAAAAAAAGAAGAGCTCAAGATCACCTGCGATGCCACGGCAGGCGTCTGGCACACCCTTGCTGATCCCGCGGATCGCGAACCCTTTCTGAAAGCCGTCACCGATTTCGTGCCGGTCCTCGACGGCCTCGAATGTTCCAAGCTGATTCTGCAGACCGGCAATGTCGTACAAGGTCTTTCTCGCGAGCAGATGCACTCAAACTGCGTGGAGACGTTGAAACACGCCGGTGACCTTGCGGCTAAACACAATGTCGAACTCTTGGTCGAAAATATCGACCCTGAGGAAAATCCAAAATACTTTCTTACGTCTGCGGCGGAGGGTTTTGACATAGTTCGAACTGTTGATAATCCGCATGTTAAGTTCCTCTATGACTTTTTCCACGAACAGATTGCCGGCGGAAATCTTATCGCCAAGCTCGCTAAAAATATGAGCCGCCTTGGACTTGTCCACATTGCGGATGTTCCCGGACGCCACGAGCCCGGCACCGGCGAAATCAATTTCGCTAACATTTACCGCAAGCTTGGCGAGTTGAATTACCAGCGTTACGTCGCGATGGAATTCAAGCCAACGGGCGACCCCGTTGCCACATTGCGTAACGCCGCCGCCGACGCAGCGAAATTTGGCCGCGAGGGCCGCGCTCACACATCGGATTCGATTTCTTCCAGGAGGATTCATGCAACGGCGTGATGCTTTACGCATATTTGCCGCGGGTGCCGTTCTCCCAGTGTTTTCACCGGAGTTGTTCGCGCTGTTTCGTCAGGCGCAGCCCCCGCCCGGCTACTCCTTGCGCACGCTGACGCGACATCTCAACGACACTGTAGTTGCAATGGCCGAACAGATTATCCCGGCCACCGACACGCCCGGCGCCAAAGGCGCTCGCGTCAATGAATTCATTGACGTCATACTCACCGAGTGGGCCACGCCTGACGAGCGTGCTCATTTTCTGGATGGCCTGGCAGAGATCGACAGGCAGAGCCGGCAACTTTTCGGTAAAGAGTTTGCCGAAGCTTCTTCCGAACAGCAACTCGCGCAGCTGCGGGCAATTGACGATGCAACTCTCGCCGGACGGAGCGCCCAAGCTCATCACGGAAACCATGTGGAAGAACCGGACACTCAGTTGAAAGGTGATTTCTGGGAGATATTCAAGCGCATCACTGTTCACGGCTACTACACCTCTGAAATCGGCTTTTCACAGGAACTTAAGCTGCAAATCATTCCGGGCGCCCAGCATGGCTGTACTCCCGTTGGCCCGGGCCTCGGGGAAGCCTGATTTTCGGAGACAAAATGCCTACACCAAGCTATGACGCGCTGATCATCGGTTCTGGAATTACGGGAGGCTGGGCCGCGAAAGAGCTCACCGAGAAGGGATTGAACACGCTGATTCTCGAAGCTGGCCGGCCCGTCGTTCCGGAAAAAGACTACGTCGAGCACGTTCCCGTTTGGGAATTAAAATATCGCTATTGGGACAACCGCGCGGATCGCGAAAATACCCAGCCGGTTCAGCGCGAGTGTTATTACGCTTGTGACGAATATTCGAATAAATTTTTTGTCAAGGATTCTGAAAATCCCTACACCAGCGATCCTGGAAAACACTTTTCCTGGATTCGGGGGCGCCAGGTTGGTGGGAAATCGATTACTTGGGGCCGCCAGTCCTATCGTTGGAGCGATCTCGATTTCGAAGCCAACGCCAAAGAAGGTATTGCAGTCGATTGGCCGATTCGCTATGCGGATATCGCTCCGTGGTACGACTATGTCGAAGAGTTCGCCGGAATCAGCGGACAGGCCGAGGGACTGCCGCAGCTTCCCGACGGCAAATTCCTCCCGCCGATGGAAATGACCTGTGTCGAACAGGATTTCCGCGACGCCTTGAGAAAAAATTTCGATGACCGCATCATGACCATCGGGCGCTCAGCCGTCCTTACACGCGTCCACAAAGGCCGCGCGGCATGCCATTACTGCGGAGTCTGTCACCGGGGCTGCATCACCTCATCGTATTTCAGCAGCCTGAATTCCACCCTGCCCGCTGCCATGAAAACCGGCAGGCTCACAGTTCGCCCGTATAGCGTCGTGCACAGTCTAATTTTTGACCCCTCATCACGCCGCGTCACCGGTGTGCGTGTGATCGATGGTCAGACCAAGAAAGCGCTCGAATTCCACGGGCGAATTATTTTTGTTTGTGCCGCTACGCTCGAATCCACGCGAATCTTACTCAATTCCTCTACACCGGAATTTCCCAACGGTCTAGCCAACAGCAGCGGTGAACTTGGTCACAATCTGATGGATCATCACATGGGCAGTGGCGCTTCGGGCACTATGCCCGGCCACGAAGACAAAATGCCGTTTGGTAATCGTCCCAACGGCATTTACGTTCCCCGTTTTCGCAACGTGAAAACCAAACACAAAGATTTCCTCCGCGGGTACGGCTATCAGGGCGGTGGAAGCCGCGATGGCTGGCAACGCGGCATGACTTCACCTGGGATCGGCATCGATTTTAAGAATTCCCTACGCACCCCGGGTCAATGGCGCCTCGGGCTGGGTGGCTTTGGCGAATGCCTGCCAAATCACGATAACTACGTCGAGATCGATAAAGAGAAACTGGATGCTTGGGGCATTCCTACCCTTAAAATTCATTGCGACTGGGGCGAGAACGAACGCGTCATGTCCAGAGACATCGCCGTGCAAGCCGCCGAAATGCTTGCTGCGGCGGGCGCTACAAACATCGCCGTCTTTTCGGAAATGACTCGACCGGGCCTCGGAATTCACGAAATGGGAACCGCTCGAATGGGCCGGGATCCAAAGACGAGCGTTCTGAACGAGCACAATCAGACCCATGATGTGAAAAATCTTTTTCTACCTGACGGCTCGTGTATGGCTTCCAATTCCTGCGTGAATCCGTCCCTCACTTACATGGCCTTAACGGCCCGCGCGTGCGATTATGCGGTGTCACAGATGAAAAAAAATGAGCTGTAACGTGTTTTGAATTTTCAAAATGTCGTCTTGATACATCCGATCTGTATGCAGTCAGGCTCTGACGCGAATGTCGCGTATTCTTTTTGAGCGTGCGGTATTGCCAAGCTTTCGCCACGCGTGCTAGCGGCGACGATATACACTCAGTTTTTCTTAACCATTCGTGGAAGGACGGAGCATGTCACAAATTATTCGTTCGCCGAAGACCTTCGATGTCTGCATCATCGGCTCGGGCGCTGGCGGGGGAATGGCGGCGAAAGTTTTGACCGAAGGCGGCTTGAACGTTGTGATGCTCGAAGCCGGACCACAGATTCACCCGGAAAAAGATTTCAAGATGCTGATGTGGCCCTATGAGCTGCCACATCGCGGTGCCGGAGTTGGCGGGCGGGCGAGCCAGAATTTTAGTGAATTTCTCGCTCCAAACGGTGCATGGCAGATCGAGGGCGAACCATACACTTCCGCCGAAGGTGCAAATTTTCAGTGGTTTCGTTCACGCATTGTCGGCGGGCGAACCAATCATTGGGGCCGAATCGCTCTTCGGTTTGCGCCGGTCGATTTTCAGTCGAAGACCCGTGATGGCCTTGGAGACGATTGGCCCATCACCTATGACGATCTCGCTCCCTACTACGACAAAGTCGAGTCATACATCGGCGTGTTCGGCACAAAAGAAAACGTATCGAGCGCGCCCGATGGAGTCTTCCTTCCTCCCCCCAAGCCGCGCTGCACGGAAATCCTCATCAAGAAAGCATGTGACAAGCTCAACGTCACCTGCATTCCCGCTCGACTGGCCATTTTAACGAAAGCTCACAATGGCCGCCTTCCTTGCCATTACTGCGGCCAGTGTGGACGCGGTTGCACCACCGCGTCCAATTTCAGTTCCAGCCAGGTGCTGCTGCCGCCCGCAATGGCCACCGGAAAACTTACACTCATTACCGGAGCGATGGCTCGCGAAGTTATAGTCGGCAAGGATGGAAAAGCAGAAGCCGTTTCTTACATCGATAAAGCGACCCGCACAGAACAGCGCGTTTACGCGAAAACCGTAGTGATTGCCGCAAGTGCGTGCGAGTCCTCACGGCTACTGCTGAATTCCAAATCAACTCTCTTCCCGGATGGACTTGGCAATTCCACCGGCAACGTCGGCAAGTACCTCACCGACTCTGTGGGCAGCGACGGCTGGGGCGAAATTCCGGCGCTCGAAAAAATGCCGCCTCACAATCATGACGGCGTTGGCGGAATGCACTACTACGTCCCCTGGTGGAAGTTCGATCGCCAGAATGATTTCCCTCGCGGCTACCATATCGAATTGTGGGGCGGGCGCGACATGCCTGGCGTCGGCATGTTTGACGGATTATGCCACGACGAGGAAGGATACGGAGCCCAACTGAAACGCCGGGCACGTCAAGTCTACGGCACCACTGTGGGCTTTTCCGGACGCGGCGAAATGATTCCGAATGCCGACACATATTGCGAACTTGACCCCGCCAAAGTAGATCAGTGGGGAATTCCCGTGTTGCGCTTTCATTTCAAATGGAGCGAATACGAAATGCGTCAGGCCAAAGACATGCAGGAAACTTTCAAGTCTATAATCGAAATGATGGGTGGCACGTACAAAACAAAAACGCGAATTGACGGCCCCTATCCTTTCGGAATTTTGGCAGGCGGCAAGATTATTCACGAAGTTGGCACCGCCCGTATGGGTGCCGATCCGAAAACCAGCGTTCTCAACGGCTTTTGCCAGGTTCACGATGTAAAAAACGTTTTTGTCACCGATGGAGCGCCGCTCGTCACAAATCCCGACAAGAATCCTACGCTGACCATCATGGCCCTTTCCTGGCGCGCTTCGGAATACTTGCTGGAAGAAGCAAAGAAGGGAAGCCTATAAATGAGCACACTGGGAATTTCGCGAAGGGATGCGCTTAGGTCCCTCGCATTGGGCATTGCTGGAGGTTCGGTACTCCAAGTGATTCCGTTGGAGGCCGCCGAGCTGGCGCATCAGGCCGTGCGCAAAGAACGGGCGTCGGCACCGGCGGGGAACTATACGCCGAAATATTTTAGCGCCAAGCAGTACGAAACGATTCTATCGCTCTGCGATGCCATCATTCCGAAAGATGAAAGATCCGGCGGCGCACTGCAAGCCGGCGCTCCGGAATTTATTGATTTGCTGACCAGTGAAAATGAAGAGTTCCAGTTGGCTCTGGGCGGCGGGCTGATGTGGCTGGACAACCACTGCATCGACCGGTACGGGAAGGTTTTTATGGAATCTGCGCCCGAACAGCGCAAAGAACTTTTGGACCTGATCGCGTTTCGAAGGAACGCAAAAAAGGACCCTGTCCTCAGTCAAGGTGTCGCGTTCTTCGCTTTCCTGAGAAAAATGACTTGCGACGGCTATTACACCAGCAAAATTGGCATCGAAGATTTGCAATATATGGGCAATGTCACACGCAGCGAATGGCCAGGCTGCCCGCCACTGCCGGAATGACCGGTCGGTCCGCACCTCGCCAAAGCAATCTTGATCCGGCTCCGTCTTAGCGATCCCTGATTAACGATACTGTGAATGTTTCCATCGGGGCCTTTGAACCAAGCTGCTCTAGTGCTTCCCATAACATACACATCGCCCTTCCCTGTACTATCCGGGAACTCGTAGTGCTCGAAAATCATCGAATCATTTTTGGAGCGCGGAGAACTACGTGAGAGCGCCATGCGATGAAATGTCGATCCGCTCGGAAGCTTCAGGCGTTCCGTGCGCTGCGAAATCAGGTCCGTGGATTCTCGCCGCGACCATTCTCGGCTCGAGCATGGCGTTTATCGACAGTACTATCGTCAATGTCGCTGCTCCAAAATTTCAAAGCGCATTTCGCGCCAGCGTCGTTGATGTGCAATGGGTCATCGAATCCTATGGACTTTTTCTCGCGTCCCTGATTCTTGCCGGTGGCGCGCTCGGAGACTGGCTCGGTCGCCGTAGGGTATTTCTTCTTGGTGTAGCCATTTTCGCCGCCGCGTCTGCGGCTTGCGGTTTGGCGCCAACGGTTCACGTACTGGTGATCGCGCGCTCCCTACAAGGGATCGGTGCGGCTCTGCTCGTTCCCGGCAGCCTCGCCATTATCAGTGCATCTTTTGACGAAAACTCGCGCGGCCGGGCGATTGGTACTTGGTCCGGATTTACCGCGATCACCACGGCTCTCGGTCCAGTTCTTGGTGGATGGCTCATCGAATATGCGTCTTGGCGGTGGGCGTTTTTCCTGAATGTTCCGTTGGCCGCCGCGGTAATTGCGCTTTCTCTCGGTCACGTCCCAGAGAGCCGCAGCTCGCGGGCGGACCATCTTGATTGGATCGGCGCATTGCTTGCCACACTGAGTCTCGGCGTCGTCGTCACGGGCCTGCTCGAGTCCTCAAAGCTCGGCTGGAGAAACTCCGTTGTAATCGGAAGCCTACTCGGCGGCCTGGCTCTATTGGTTCTCTTTTTGTGGGCCGAGATCCACCGATCCTCACCGATGGTTTCGCTGTCGCTTTTTAGGTCTCGTTCTTTTCTTGGTGCCAACCTCTTGACTCTCCTGCTCTATGCCGCGATTGGCATTTTCTTTTTCCTTTTTCCTCTCACCCTCATGCAGGTGCATCGATATTCGGCTACCGCTGCAGGCGCGGCCAGCCTGCCCGTAATCTTATTGATGTTCTTGTTGTCACGCTGGTCTGGCGGACTGGTAACCCGATACGGCGGAAAGATTCCTCTCATTACTGGTCCACTCGTGGCTGCGGCCGGTTTTGTTCTATTTGCGATGTTCTCGTCAGGCGGCAGCTACTGGAAAAGCTTCTTTCCCGCGTCGGTCGCGCTCGGCCTGGGAATGGCCATCACCGTCGCTCCGTTGACCACTGTCGTTATGAGTTCGGTGAATAAGGACAACAGTGGCGCGGCATCGGGAATCAATAACGCGGTTGCGAGACTCGCTGGAGTACTCGCAATCGCCATATTTGGCATCATCATGGTGAAGACGTTCGCCGTTCAATTGGATCGAAATCTTGCAACTCTTTCGCTCGCACCTGGTACGGTCGCTGAGATTCGATCGAAAGAAATTGAGCTTGCCGGCATGGAGCTGCCACAAAACTTGGATCCGAACGCCACCGCCGCACTCCGGCACGCCGTGTCCGAAGCGTTCCTCGCCGGTTTTCGTTTGGTTCTATTGTCTTGCGCGGGCCTCTCCCTCGGTAGCGCCGCTGTCGCTTGGAGTCTTATCCCGAAGCGCACCCCGGCCCAAATTCCGAGTGATTAGGCTCCTTCACTAAATCATGCGCTGCTTGTGGAAAGCTGCAAAACGTAGGACTAGACTTTTTGTAGAAGGAGGCTGGTCATGGTTTTGCGCAAACTGGGCCTGTTTACATTCCTACTCGCAACTGCGGCGTTCCTTGCCTTCGCCGCGGCAGATACCCTGAATGTTCAAATCAAGGAGTATGACGTGCCGACCGCGAACTCCCGGCCACATGATCCGGCGCTCGCGCCTGATGGCTCGCTCTGGTATACCGGGCAGGGAGCCAATAAGCTCGGCCGGCTCGATCCACTAACGGGCAAATTCAAAGAATATCCATTGAAGACGCCTAATTCCGGACCTCACGGCCTGGTCGCCGACAAGATCGGCAATGTATGGTTCACCGCGATTTCTGGAGGCTATGTAGGCAAACTCGATCCAAAAACGGGTGAAGTCACGGAATATCGCGCACCCGGCGGCACGGAGATCGACCCGCACACGCCTGTATTCGACCACAACGGCATCTTGTGGTTCACCAACGAAGAAACCAACTACATCGGTCGGCTCGATCCGAAAACCGGCAAGATGACCCTGGCAAAGTCCCCTACGCCGCACGCGGTACCGTACGGCATTGTGATTCTGAAGGACAATACGCCCCTCTTCTGTGAATTCGGCACCAATAAGCTGGCCACCATAGACCCTAAAACGATGACCATCCACGAATTTACATTGCCGGACGCGAACGCGCGTCCGCGCCGTCTCGCGCTCGCTCCCGATGGGACGATTTTCTACACCGATTACGCGCGCGGGTATTTGGGCCACTTCGATCCCGTCAGCGGAAAGCTTCTGAAAGAATGGCCGTCACCCGGCGGATCTTCCTCGGAGCCGTATGGCATTGCAATCACCGCTGATGGCGAAGTCTGGTACAGCGAATCGGGAGTAAAGCCGAATACGCTCGTCAAGTTCGATCGCAAATCAGAAAGCTTTAGCACTGAGAAAATCCCATCTGGTGGAGGTGTGGTGCGCAACATGGTTGCCACGGCAGATCGACGTCTGTACCTGGCATGCAGCGGCGTGAACAAAGTCGCTGTCGTGGACCTGAGCAGATAACGAAGCCGGCCACATCTAAGGTGTCATCGGACTGTCAACTGCAGCTACGCGCGTTGATGAACGCCTTTGCGGAAATTCTCTAGCAGATGTTCGCAGTTGCGCATGGTAAAGGCCACGATGGGCATGGTTGTAGTCTTGTCGGTCTGAGTCGGAAAAATGCTGGCGTCGCGAATGTAAAGATTCGGAACGTCGTGCGTTTGCCCCCATTTGTTGGTGACTGAGGTTTTCGGATCCTTGCCCATGCGGCACACACCGGTTTCGTGCAGGCTGGTCCCTGGACGATTCGGCTCCGAGTCGGCTCCCCACATTTCCCCGCCTGCTGCTTTGAAAAAATCGATCATCATTTGTTTCGCATGTTCCCACATTAAAAGCTCGTTCTCTCCCCATTCGAAATGAAACCGCAGTTGCGGTATTCCGAACATGTCTTTTTTATCGGGGTCGATGTCCACGTAATTGCTGGGGCTCGGCAGAGTGGGCGCCTGGATGTACGAGCCAATCGCGGAAGGGTAGTAGCGCTTGATATCCCGCTTGTACGCGGCGCCAAATCCTTCAATTTGCGAATAGTGGCCGGGGAACTCGCCGCAACCCCCGCCCACATATACCGCGTATCCACGGATGAATTTTTCCTCGCGCGGATTTTTCAGATTTTGCCAGCGTGGCATCCATCCGACCGTAGAATCCGCGATATTGTCCGGCGTGGCCGGCTGACCGACCAGCCGGGGCAGATATCCATAGCCTGGACTGCCGTAAAGGTGGTCGCACAGATTTCGGCCAAGTTGGCCGCTGGAATTCGCGATGCCTGAGGGCCAATGGCTGGATTTTGAGTTAAGCATGATGTGTGCAGTTTCGACGCACGATGCAGCCAGCACCACCACTTTGCCAAACACCTCGACTTCCCGTTTGCTCTGCCGATCGACGTAGGCAACGCCCTTTGCATGCCCCTTCTCATCAACCAGCACCGCGCGAACCAGCGCATCCGTCAGCAGCGTGAGGTTTTTGGTATGTTCCGCGTCCGGAATGGAGAACCATGTGGGAGAAAAAAATGCCCCCACGTCGCAACCGCGCGTGCAATTTCCGCAATAGTGGCAAGCCGGATGTCCATTGTGCGCCACAGTCAGTTGCGCGCAGCGGTCGGGCAAATAGGGAACTCCTATCTTCTCGCCCGCTTTCTGAAAAATATAATCAATGCAACGGAACGGCATTTGTGGAAGGTACTCGCCGTCCGGGTTGCTGGGACGATTTTGGATGGTGCTGGCAACACCCATATATCGCTCCGCTTTGGAAAACCACGGAGCAATCTCTTCGTAATCGACTGGCCAGTTCTCGCCAAATCCATCCAGGTCGGCGGCCTTGAAATCAATGTCTCCAAAGCGTGCCGACGATCGTCCCCAGAAATTCGCTTTGCCCCCGGTCGCTTTGCAGCGCTTCCAATACCAGTCGGTGCCGGGTGCATTCGAGTATGCGACATCGTGCTCGAAAAGCTCCGGGCCTTCGTTGTACTCGGACTCTTCCACCGAATAGAGTTCTTGATGCGCTCTGCCGGCCAGTACCATTGGGTTGCCAAGTCCGCGAAATTTCAAATCATAGGGTTGCCGATGAAGCCTATAGTGTTTGGCAGGCTCCGTGCGCGGACCTGAATTAATGGCGAGTACGCTCAGGCCGCCTTCGCACAGGATCTTCATGGCCATCCCGCCACCCGCTCCCGTGCCTACTACTATCACGTCATAAATTTTTGTCGGCACTGGCGTTCCTCTAGCTCGCGACCTTAAGTGCTGCCGGGTTTGCGTCGCTTGGTGTCGGTAGATGCGTATGTTCCGGATCATCGAGGTGAGTACAGCCAGGCATTTTGGGCCACACAGTGCGCAGCCCGGGATAGCCCAGGCTTTCCAGCCCGATTTTTGTTGTGTAGTAACCGACTACCGTATAGTCGCGCATCATCTGGAAAAATTCGCGTCCTCTCTCGGTTGTCGGTTTGAACTTCGCCTTATACGCCAGCTCTTCAAGCAGAGCTTTTTGCTGGTCGGCGTCGCAGTCCATGAACAAATGTCCGAATTCCGACTTGCTTCGCGAATTCATCCAATCGATTCCGCTCACGAATCGCACCTGCGCCGCTTGACCTTGCCGAATGCCATCCTCAGTGGAGCGAATTTCATAGCGTGCGTTAATCGGAACGCGGTTGGCTACCATAAAGTCAATAAATTCAGCCACCCCCGCTTCCTTGGCGCCCGGCGTGTCGTCCGCGGGAATAATCATCTCAGCGATGTGTTCAACAACGCGAAACTGCTCTGAGCAAAAAAAGAGCGGCTTGTACGGTCCGCTCCCGGTGACGGTCAGTGACGCTTCGGCTGAGTCGTGAGAACAAGCAAATGACCACCGGCTAAATCCCGGAAACGCGGCGGCCGCCGACGCAATTCCAATCAACCGCAGCGCCTCGCGCCTTTCGATGCCTTGTCCACCCATCCATCACTCCTTGCCCAAAAAGCAAATTCCTGCATTTGCCCGGCGTCAGACGTGCTCTGCGCTTCTTCGACGCGTCATTGTATGCCTCCGAGCCGGAAAAGCCGTAACGCTTTTCGTAACTAGCGCACGGCCGGCCCGAGCAAAAAACTACGGGCGGCCTTCGCTGGAAAGCCGCCCGCGAAATTCTACAGATATTTTAAGGAATTACCCCGCGGGTACAATTCGCGCTTGGTCATCGGAGAGCCGGCCCAGGAATTCGCGAACGTTGTGATCGATCTGCGTTCGTACCCGGCGAAAAGCTGCGAGCCGCTCCTCGTTCGAACCGTCTACCGCCGCAGGATCTTCCAGGTTCCATCGAAACAGCCGGAATGCAAATGGGAACACCGGGCAACGCTCTTTTGATTCGTCGCCCACTCCAATCGCGTAAGCAAAACGTTCCCTAAAAATTGTCGGAATATCCTTCACTTCTTGTCCCGAAATATCGATTCCGACTTCCTTCATGGCGTCCACGGCCAGCGGGTTGACCGGGGCGGGGTCTACTGCGGCGCTGACCGGGATTACGCTCCCACCTGCGATCTTGCGCAAGAAACCTTCAGCCATTTCGCTTCTTTCTGGGTGCCCTGTGCACAAGAAAAGCACTTTGGGTGTCTTCGATTTGTCTGCCATGGTTGCACCTCTGGAAAAGCGAATTAGGGCAGCAACGATGCAGCCCGGGCGGGCTGGGTTTCTGGAGGGTGGGTGATTTGCAGCCTAGCCTGATGTCGGCAGGAATACAATCCTATTTAAGCCTATCATTATCAGTAAGTTGGCTTGCATCTTTTCCGTCTTGCGAATAGCACCACGGCTCATCCCAAACCAGGCCCGCGGAGTTTTAATATTTGCAGCATAGAAGCAGTCATGACTTGATGGTCCCCGAAGCCGCTTCCCAAGTGACTGCGGCGTGGCGGAAATACGATTCATTGGCCATGTGGCAGGCTAGAGCCGCATTGTGGCCAAAGACTGCATCCTCCACCACCGGTTTGCGCGTTCGCACCCCTTGGAAAAATGCCCAGAGATGCGGCTTCACATCGTCCCAGTCGTTACCTTTATAGCTATACGCTTCCACTAGCGGCTCTTTGCCGACCTTCGGATCGTGCTCTGCGTGCCATTGCTTCACGTACGCTTCGCGCATCGCGCCAGGATAGCTGAAGGTGTAGTAACACGGCGATTCGTCCTTACCAGATTGGGGACTGAAGGTCATGCCGAATTCGGTGACTTCCAGCGCGCCCTTCGAACCCTGAAACCGGTAAGTTTCCGGCGATTCGCATCCCCCGTTCAGCCGCAAGTACACTGGATATTTTCCGTATTCGAAAAGTGCCGCGTGGACGTCCGGCATGTTGCGGCCGTCAGGCCAGCGCAAAATTCCACCCACTGACATCACCCGCGTCGGCGGCTCGTTCCAGCCAAGCATGAAATTCATGCCGCTCACGAGATGGACCAATAGGTCGCCGGCCAGCCCGGTCCCGTATTCTTTCCAGCAACGCCACCGCGCAAAAATTTTCGCGTCGAACGGCCGTTTCGGCACGGTACCCTGCCAGGTGTCCCAGTCAATCGTCTGCGGACTGGCGTCGGTCGGCGGAGGATACTCCCACGCTCCGCACGGATCATTGCGCCCATAGGTACCTTCGACCAGATTCAAATCGCCAATAATTCCGCTCGCCAGCAATTCTTTTGCCTTGGCGCACAAAACCGAACTCACGCGCTGCGACCCGATTTGCACGATTCGCCCGGTTTTCTTGTAAGCCTCGACCATCGCGATGCCATCGGCGGGCGAGTGCGACATGGGCTTTTCGCAGTAAATGTCTTTTCCCGCGTTCACCGCGTCTACCACCACCTGCTTGTGCCAGTGATCGGGCACCGCTGCGATGATGCAATCAATCTCTTTGTCATCCAGCAGTTCCTGATACTTGCGCGTGGTTCTTACCTTGGGACCGGCAATCTCCTTCGCCAGCGTGTGCCGGCCGTCGTAGAGGTCCGCGGCCGCCACACATTCCACGCCGGCGAGCTGCACCGCATTTGTCAGCAGCCCTGAGCCTTGCATGCCTACGCCGATCATGCCGAATCGCAGGCGGTCACTTGCAGGGACGACAGATTCCAGCGCTGAGGGAATGTGTTCCCCTTCAATCACCATCTTGCGAGAAACGGCGAGCGCTCCAGCGGTGCCTGCGCTCTTCTGTAGAAATTCACGGCGAGTTGTTTTCATGATGGCCTCCGCGATAACGCGCTTCTTAACCATTCGAATCGCGCCTAAAGATTTCAGTCGTGTCTTAAAATGTCAGCGTGCTCAGGTATGCGTAACTCTTCGCGATGCTGGCGAATGCATCTTTCGGATAATCGTGCTCCACAAAATAATGTTGGATGCCGGCTTTCCCCGCATGCGAAAAAATGCGCTTCCAATCAATCACGCCGCTGCCCACTTCCGTCATATTCGGCATTTCCTTGTCCGGATCTGTGGTCGGGCCTTCCGCGCCCTTCGGCAGTTGCTTCATATCTTTTACGTGTACCAGCGGGAAGCGTCCGGGATATTTGTTGAAATATTCTACGGGATCCTTGCCCGCTACGCTGATCCAGCACAGATCGAGCTCCATCTTCACGTACTTCGCATCAGTGGACAGCAGAACGTCATACGGCAGCTTCCCGCCCAGCGCTTCAGACGGTTGAAATTCAAACGTGTGATTGTGATACGCAAACTGCACGCCAGCCTTGAGCGATTGTTCGCCGGCTTTTTGAAAGAGATCGGCGGCGCGTTTCCAGCCGTCTGGTTCCTTGCGCTGGCTCGGTTCGATCCACGGGCAGACGATAAATTTATGACCGATAGTGTGGGCAGCTTCAATCTGTTGTTCCCACTTTTTCTCGACAACCGCATAATCCACATGGCAGGACGGCGCGGTCAGTCCATTTTTCCTAAGCACATCGCTGACATCCTTGGGTGCATGATCAAAGTAGCCCGCGAATTCCACTTCCTTATAGCCAACTTGCGCGACTTTGGCGATCGTGCCGTCGAAATCTGACTTCATCGCGTTCCGCACCGTATAAAGTTGCAAGCCGACCGCTTTGATTTTGTGCTCCGCCGGAAAGGCCCAAGTTAGCTTCGAACCCACCAGCGTTCCCGCCGACGTTCCCAGAAACACACGGCGATTCATCATGCAAAAGTCTCCTTTGCGTAGCCCGGGCCCGCACCAATGCCGAAGTGCCGCACGGAGTATACAACGAGTCTTCGCTACTCTCGCAGGCAACTCTGCATTAAAAAATTAGGGGCGGCGCATCAACAGAAACGCGCCGCCCCTTGGGGTGGAAAAGTCAGTTAGAACTGGAAGCGCAAACCAAATTGCATGATGCGTGGTTTGTGAGCATTCGTCAGATGCAGGAAACTGGAACTGGCCAGGCTCGCCGCGGAACCTGGGTCTCCCGTATCCATGTCTGCGTTGGTTCCCGCATTTGAGCCGATCGTGTCGTTCCCGCTGACACCACTGAATTGCGTATGGTTGAAAGCGTTAAACAGTTCCCAACGGAATTGGAAACCCATTTTCTCTCTGATCGGGAACTCCTTGAACAAGCCGAAATCGAAGTTGATCCGGCCCGGTAGATAAAGCGTGTTGCGCCCTACGTTTCCGAAAGTGAGACCCGTGGGCAATGCAAAAGCCGCCGGGTTATAGGCAAGCGGACCAAACACCGAACTTGCGGCAGTTTTTTGCGCCGACGTGACAGCATAGGGATCTCCCACGAGATCTGGTCGTGACCCGGTCCCAACGCCGTTGCCCACACCGGCATTGTCGCCAAAGTCGGTGCCGTTGGTCACAGTGAACGGAAGGCCGCTCTGAGCGACCGTGATTCCAGAAACTTGCCAGCCACCTAGCAGTGTATGTGTCAAGCCGGAGCCTTTGAAAAACGGCAGGCCATAGACGTAACTGATCGAAAAATTGTGGCGCAAGTCGAAAACGGAACTCCCGCGATTCGCGGCGATGTCATAGGCATTTACGAAAGCGGTGTCGGAGCGATCGGAGGAATCGTCAATGGAGTGGCTATACGTGTAGGCAAGGCTAACCGTCAGTGCTCCGACAGTCCGCCTCGCAGAGGCCTGAAACGCATTGTAAGTCGAATTCGCCACATCCCTGAGCGAATTGATGTCGCTGTAGCCAGGGAAATTGGTGCGAAACGAATCGACGTTGACGTTCGAGCAGGCAACATTCAGATTGACTGCCGCTTGGCCCGAGATAGGTGTTCCGTTGGCCAGCGTCCCGCTTGGAAAACCGCCGAGGCTCGTGCAATCATCGCTCGTGATTGGCTGGCCCGGCATGAAAGGATTCGCCGATGCCGGTGTCGGCACGATCTGGTTTCCATCGTTCAGGAGCGTTAGATGTGTGCCTTTGCTCCCCACATAAGCCGCGGAGACGATAATGTGGCTCGGCAATTCTTTCTGAACGCTCAGGTTCCACTGTTGCATGTATGGCCAAACAGCCTTGTTGGGGATGGAATTGAGAGTCTGTGGGAAGAGCAAGGTGCCGCCCGCGCCGATGCTGGCGTAGTCCGCGATGTTGTTTTGTGAGGAAGTTATTACTAGAGGAGCCGAACCTTCCAGCGATTCGGTATTGCCCTCATTTCCATTCGTGTGCTCGAAGAAGATTCCGTACCCACCTCGAATGGCCATCTTGCCGTCGCCTTTGGGATCGAACGCGAAGCCTATTCGCGGCGCGGGATTGAACAGATGACCTTTCAGACAACCATCATTGGACGACGCACCTACACTCGCGGCTGGATATGTTGCCAAAATAGCCGTCGGTACCGCGGATGTTCCCCCTTTACCACCGCACTGAATGACGCCATTGAATGGGTTCCCCGTACCGGCAATTAACGCGCCCGTGCTGTCGTCGATTGCTGGTGAGTTCCCTGCGACAAATGTGCTCGGCTCGAAGTTAAAGGCCTGTCTGTATCGTTCGCGGTAGGTCCCGAACAAACTTACTCGCAAGCCAAGATTCAGAGTCAAGCGTTTGGTTACTCGCCAGTCATCTTGGAAATACGGTTCGAGGATTCTGTAGCGATTGTAATACTTTGTTTGCGCGCTCCATTGTTTGTAGTTTCCGATGCGGCCTAACAACAAGTCGGCAAATGCATTGCCTGTGGTAAAGGTTGAAGTGGTGTCGAAGGTAAGAATACCCTGGACGTCCGGGGTATTCGCTTCGTTCTTTTGCGCGAAGACGGCATAAGCCCCGAACTGCAGGGTATGTGCGCCGACAATCTTGCTCACGTTGTCCCGGTACGTATAAGTGGGATTGGCATTGGCCCATGGGAAGTAACCGGTGTCCTGGCCGAAACTGCCTCCATAGGCCAAGTTATCCTGCAACTGAATCGACGGAAGTTTTCCGCCGAAACCGTTATCAAACAGAAAGCCCATGGGGAACGGCGAGGGCAGCGGCGGATTGTTCAACGCCGTCAGAAAAATATGGTCGCCCGTGTAGCTTGCCACGAATTCATTGAGCAGCGTCGGTGTAATATTTGCCGTCATCTTGGCCACGAAACTGGTGCCTGGCCCAACGAAATCCGTGTTGATGCTCTGGAAGTTGGAATTCCCGTTGCCCCACAGCGGATTGGGTACCACGGTATGCCATGAATCATGGATATAACGGAACGTCAGACGATAGTTGTCCGTGAGATTATGATCCACGCGAACCAACTCCTCGCGCCAGGTGGTGCTTGGAGAAACCGTTTGCGTAACCGCCGGGAAACCGCCGTTCGTGGTATTCGCAACCGGGATCAGCGACATCAGCGCCTGCCCTGCAGGGCTGATCGGAATGGCCGTAGGATCTGCCACGTTGGGACAATCATCCATTCCATTATTCGGGCTCGGGCAAAGATCGCTGAAGTTTCCGAAACCGGTTTGACTTCCGCCCACCAGCCCGCGCTCTGCATCGGAGGGAACGTTTTGTGTGATCGTAGTCGGATTCGCTTCTTTGCGCCATTCTTCCGACCAAAAGAAGAACGTCTTCTTCTTGTCTGAGTTGTAATGGTTTGGTATGAAAACTGGGCCGCTAAATGTATAACCGTAATCGTGTTTTCTATAGAGCGCTTTTGGATCGGACGGGTTCTGGCCCTGTTCCCACGAACGCGCGTTGAATGCCTCGTTGCGCCCATAGTAATACGCGCTGCCGTGAAAAGCGCTAGCACCCGATTTTGTTTCCACCTCGATCGTGCCGGAGCCGTTGCGGCCGTATTGCGCGCCATAGTTCGAAGTAAGCACTTTAAATTCCTGGATCGCTTCCAAACTCGGATACACGTTTAGCGTAGCGTTTGACCCGTTGTCCATGTTGTCGCCGCCATCGAGCTCCCAGTTGTTGTACTCTTCGCGGCCGCCGTTAACGCTGAAAAAGATATTTGTCACGCCAACCTCGGCCTCATCCGGACCCTGATTCATGACGCCAGGAGTCAATGCCGCCAGCTGCGTGAAATTCCGCCCATTTAGCATCAGCTGATCGATTTGCTTGCCAGTGATCGTGCCGCCGAGTTCTGACGATGTCGTTTCCACTTGGGCCACATTTTCGCCGGTGACCACCACTTCCTCGGTTACTGTACCCACGGTCAGTTGCACATCGACACGCGCCTTTTGAGCAACTTCCAGCACTATTTTTTGCGCTATGAATTTCTGAAAGCCTTTCGCCGTCACCGTCAGGTCGTAGGTAGCGCCCGGTAGTCCCGGAATGACGTATATGCCGTCTCCATTCGTGACGGTAGTTCTCGTAATACTTCCGGCGGTGTTCTTGATCTCCACGTCCGCGCCGGCTACCGCCGCCCCGGATTTGTCTGTCACCGTCCCGCTGATATATCCGGTGTCCTGCGCCAGCGCCAGCAACGGCAGTGCCAAGGCAAGCAAAAGAACCGCGGAAATTCTTACCAGCACATTTCGATTTGCATGGTCAAATTGGGACCAGCCTCCAATATTTTTCACAGTGATACCTCCCCTCAGGTTTCAAATGTCAAACATCGGAAGGAGATCACGCCGTGGGAGTTGGCGGAAACGCTTTCCGCCGGACTGGACACCACCCCATCACACGCCACCCCTGCCACCCGACTGTCGCGCACCCGTCGAACGCTATTAAAACGAGTTAATATTGCATTTTCTTGCGGCTGTCAAGTGGCAATTACGGGTAGCGCTGGAATTGCAAACTCGCAATGAGCCTCAAACGCTGCCTCGGCAGCGCGCCTTTTCCCAAAATCCAGTACTATCAATCTGACTCGGAGAGCACCTTGCCTGTTTCGCACGCTGCTAAATTAGCTGTGCCTTCGGCGCTCCTGGCCTTGCTAATCGGTTTGCCTTTAGGGCCTTCTGCGACCGCTGCGGTTTTGCATTCGCAGTCAAACTCCGCCGAAACTCATGATCCGGCTGTTCTATTCCAACAGGGGCAAAGGGCTTTGGAAAAGAACGACCTTGACCACGCGGCGTCCCTGTTCCACCAAGTCCTGCTCCTCGATCCCCACTCGGCTGCCGCTTACGCGAATCTTGGCGTTGTGGCCATGCGGCAGAAGAAATGGGACCAGGCGCTCTCGGACTTCCACCGCGCGGAAAAACTGGATCCACGCATGTCTGGCATCCGCTTGAATATTGGTTTGGTCGAATACAAACGTTCGAATTATCCGGCAGCCATCCCTCCTCTGGCTTCCGTACTTCGAGAAGAACCTGATTCCGTGCAAGCTCGATATCTTCTGGGATTGTGCTACTCGTTCGTCGATCAGCCAGCTGATGCGGTTCGGACGTTGGAACCACTGTGGCCCAGCATGTCCGGCCAGTTCGTTTATTTATATGTTTTGGGAGTTTCGGCGTTTCAATCCGGCAACCAGGCGCTGGACGAGAAGGCGAACAAGCGGTTGATTGAAGTTGGTGGCGACACCCCTCAATTCCATTTGTTGATGGCCAAAGCCATGCTGAACCACAGTGATGACCAGCGCGCGCTGGACGAATTGAAGAAAGTAGAAACGGCGGACCCGAAATTCCCTTTCCTGCATTTCAATCTTGGCCTCGCCTATGAACACCTTCAGGATCACCAGAAAGCCGAGGAGGAATATCGCAAAGACATCGCGCTCGAACCTGATCTCGCCTATAGCCATGAGCAGCTGGCCCGCTTGCTTTTGCGCGATGGCAAAGAGCAACAAGCCTTGCAAGAGTTCCAAGCGGCTCTGGCTCGCGACCATCGGCAGCCGCAATCCCATCTCGAGGTCGCGCGCATTCTTCTAAGGCAGGGCGCGGGAAACGAAGAGCAAGCTTTGAAGGAACTTGATGAAGCGGAAAAATATGCGCCGAAAAATCACAGCATCCGTAGTGTTCGCGGACAACTGCTCATTCGCATGGGACGCAAAGCCGAAGGTGCCGCGGAACTAGCCGAAGCGAAGAAACTTTTCGCATCGGGGCTCGCGCACGAACAGCAGGAAATGAAAGAGCATCTCGTAATACCCGCTCCAGAATTGACCCAGGAACCGTAAAAGAGCCTGCCGGCGAGTATGGCCCCAGATTCAGCCGTGCGTTAGGAAACCGGGGGAAAGTCCCACGGCCCGCGCGCCTCTTCAAGCTTCTCTGCCACGGAAAGCAGCAATTCATCTTCGTAGGGCCGCCCAATAAGCTGAACTCCGACAGGCAGGCCCTCCGCTGATTTGCCCATTGGCACGCTTACGCCCGGAAATCCAGCCAAGTTCAGCCATTGCGAATGACGCATCGTTTCTCGGTATCCGCCCGGCTGTTTGTAGCCGCCGTCACCATGACGAAACGCCGGGCCGCTGGAAACCGCTGACAGCAGAATTGGCACGTCCCGCATGGCCTCCAGGATTCGCGCGCGTTCTCGATCGCGGGCTGCGCACATCCCAACGAACTTTTCCATTGTCATCGGAGATGCAGGCGCAGCCGCTCGCGCAGCCTCCAGATAATCGCGAAAAATCGCGCTGAGCAATGCTTCTTGGCCACGAATTTCACTCTGAAAAAGTTCGCCGATCACCGTGCCGAAGAAAAACCACCACAATTCGAGTACCCGTCCGAGATTGCCCAGACGAAACGGTTCAAGGATGAATCCTTGATATGCCAGCAGTTGCGCCGCTTGCCTCACCGCAAGTTGCGTTTCCGGCGTGACTCGTCCCAGTTCGTCGCACTCCAGAATCCCCATCCGTACTTTCTCCCCTCGCGATAGCGTCGCTGCAGCCGCAGTCTTTAGACCGGAAAATTTCTCTCCTCCGTTTTTTTTCTTCCAATCGATCCCAGCCGGTACAGTCAGCGCATCGTTTGCATCCGGCCCGCTCAACGCTTCGAACAAAATTTTCAAATCGCCGACGCTGCGCGCCATCGGCCCCACTACCCCCAACCACCCGAACGAACTGTTTGCGGCAGGGTAATGGCCGCTCGATGGAATCCGCCCAGGAGTCGGCTTCAATCCGCAAATGCCGCAGAAGTGGGCGGGAACGCGAATCGATCCGCCGCCATCGCTGCCCACTCCGCCGGCTGAACAGCCCGCCGCGATCACTGCAGCTTCTCCGCCGCTCGAACCCCCCGAAGAAAATCCGGTGTTCCATGGATTGCTTGTCTTTCCCGAAAGCAAATTATCAGTCTCGTACGCCATCAAGAATTCCGGCGTGTTGGTGTTGCCCAGCAAAATTGCTCCAGCAGTGCGAAGCCTCTGGACCAGAGCCGCGTCTTCGTTCGGGCGATTTTCCTTGCGCAACAGGGAACCAGCCGCGCATTGCCAGCTCGCCACATTAATGCAACTTTTCACCGTCAGCGGAACGCCGTGCAGCGGTCCCAACCGATCACCTCGAAGGATTGCTCCTTCCGCGGCCTCCGCCTGCGCAAGTGCCCCAACTTCATCGATGTGCACGAAAGCGTTGAGTCTCGGATGTAACTCAGTTGCGCGATGCAAGTGCGCTTGCACAACTTCCCGCGGCGAAATTTCCTTTGACCGGATTTTTTCCGCGATTTCAGAAATAGATAAATAGTGAACGTTGGCCATCGGGTCTCTTCGAGACTAAGAGCGCATTGCGGCACCGTCAAGCGCTCGCGATGCGATTCGAAAGGCGTTGACGCGCACTCCGAAGGTCGCGAGAATGAAGCCTACGGCGCGGCAGATGGCGCTGCCTCATTCCGCTCGGGACAGGGAAACCTTTATCGCTATGCGAATGCGCATTCGTCGCGCCTATCCGTTTGTCGCCCTGATTTCCGTCTTGCTGCTCGGAATTGTGCTTCCACAGAGCGGTGTTGTGGCTGCCAGGAAATCGCGCCCGAGTTTTTTTCCACCGCTTCGTTTTCCGCCCGACGGTGATAATTCCGCGGCCCCGCGTTTCAACAGCATCGGCGTCGCTTACATGAATCAACAGCGTTTTGCCGACGCACAAAAACAGTTTGAGGCCGCGCTGAAAGCGCAGCCGGATTACCCGTTGGCGAAACTGAACCTGGGAATTTCCCTGTTGAGCCAGCAAAAATCCGAGGATGCCAAAAAGGCGTTATTGGAAGCCTCGGAGAGTCTGCCGCGCGATCCCTATCTCTGGTACAACCTCGGATTGGTTTACAAAGATATCGGCGATCACGAAAAAGCGATCGAAGCGTTTCAACATGTTACTGAAATTGTTCCCTCCGAGCCCGACGCTTTCTATTTTATCGGCTCTCTGAATACGCAATTGCAACACTATGACGCCGCGATCGCCGCGCTCCAGTCGGCGCTTGCGGTTTTTCCGTTTCACGCTTCTGCGGAATTTGCATTGGCGAGAGCTTACCAGCGCAAAGGCGACGCGGACAACGCGCGTGAGCATTTGCAAAAATTCCAGAAAATTACCTCGCAACATCTGGGCGCTCCGTTCGGAGCCGGCTATGGCGACCAGGGAAAATTCTCTCTCGCCGAGTATCCGAAAAGTGGTCTGCTGAAAGCTCCCGCTGCGATTCCCGTGACCTATGTGCCGCAATCCCTGGCGGCCGGCCCCAGTTCCGGCGCTTGTTTCTTCGACTACGATGGTGACGGCCGACCCGATCTGCTTCTTGTCGGCGCGGTGGAAAACGCTTCGGTCCGTTTGCTGCACAACGCCGGCGCCGGAAAGTTTGCCGACGTTACCGATGCATCCGGAATCAAGCTCAGCGGCGCTGGACTTGGCTGCGCGGCCGGCGACTACGACAATGACGGCAAAACCGATTTCGCCGTTTGCATCTCCGGCGGGCCGTCACAGCAGAATGGCGTTCACCTTTTTCACAACGACGGCGGCGGAAAATTCACCGACGTCAGTACAACCGTTGGCATCAAATCCGAACCCGGCTGCTCCGGGCTTACTTTCGTTGACTACGATCACGACGGCGATCTCGATCTTTATGTCACTGCCACGACCAGCACGAAACCAATCGGAGAAAAGACTCGCTATGACCAACTCCTGGTTGGTCCCACTGCGGGAGTGCAGAGCGTTAGGAACGTGAACGTAATGTGGCGAAACAATGGCAACAGCACGTTCACGGACGTGTCGAAAGAGACTGCGCTCGGCGTCGAAGGCACGCGCGGTGGCGTGTTTACTACTGACTTCAATAACGATCGTGCGATTGACTTCGTTCTCGCGGGCGGAGCAAAAGGCGCGGCGATTCTGTTGAATCCCCGTGAAGGAAATTTCAAGCCGCTCGACGGAATTGATTTCGCCAGGGAACATTTGCCTCCCGCGGTTGGAGTAGTCGCGTTCGACTTTGACAAAGATGGTTGGATGGATTTGGCGTTCACCCACGCAGGCGCGCCAGGAATTTCTCTCTGGCGCAACAAAGAAGGGAAAGGCCTGGAGCGTGTTGCGCTTCCCGACTTCGGCTGGACTTCCGGCGCGGGGATCGCCGCCGTCGATTACGACAATGACGGCTGGATCGATCTCGTGGCAGTCGGTGAGCGCCACGAGTCCTCCGCATCGACGAACGAGACCGTAACGAACTACGACCATTCCGAAGAAGGCGAGATTCGCTTGCTCCGAAATTTGGGCGAAGGCAAATTCGCCGACGTCACAAAAGAAACCAAGCTCGCCGCGGTGAAACTTACCAAGCCCATCGCGATCGCGGCTGCTGATATTTCCGGAACCGGCGGCATGGATTTGGTCGTCACGCAAGCAGAAGGCGCTCCGCTACTGCTCACAAATCGTGGCGCCGAAAAAAATGGCTGGATGGAAATTGACTTGAAAGCGCTGAATGACAACAAATCCGCCATTGGAACCAAAGTCGAAGTTTTTGCCGGCGCACTTTATCAAAAGTGGGAAGTGCCAGGGGCTAGCGGTTATCTTGGCCAGAGCGCGCTGCCCGTTCATGTTGGCCTGGGTGGCGAAAAAGGCGCCGACGTAGTGCGGCTGCTCTGGCCCACCGGCGTCCCGCAGGACGAAATCAAACTAGACGGCCACAAGACTCAAGTGGTTGCCGAACTCGATCGCCGCGGCAGCTCCTGTCCAGTACTGTTTTCCTGGAACGGCTCGGAATATGAATTCATCGCGGACATGATCGGTCCCGGCGTTGTCGGTCACTGGGTCGCTCCCGGAGAACGCGACGTGCCCGATCCGACCGAGTACTTGAAAGTTTCCGGCAAATCCGCGCAAGCGCGCAGCGACGGCTTGCTCAGCTTCCGTTTCCTCGAGCCAATGGAAGAGACCGTCTATCTCGATCAAGTAAAGCTGCTGGCGATCGACCACCCGGCGAGCTATGACGTCTTTCCGAACGAGCGTTTTGCCGCGAATCCTCCGTTCCCAGAATTTGGGGTGGTGCCGACTCGCAACGCACATGCTCCCCTCGGCGCTTGGAACGATCGCGGCGACGACGTGCTGCCTCTCCTGGCGAAGCGCGACCGCAAATACGTCACCGACTTCGATACGCTGCCGTTCGCCGGATTCGCCAAGCTCCACTGGATCGAACTGGACATCGGGGAATGGAATCCGCGTTTGCCGTTGCGTTTGATTGCCGACGGCTACACGGATTACTTCACTGCGACTTCCATGTATGCCGCGGACCAGGCGGGAATCAAAGTCATTCCTCCTTATGTCGAAGCGCAAGACGCAAGCGGGAAATGGGTTCGCGTCGTGGAAGACATGGGTTTTCCCGCCGGCCTTGAGCGAACCATGATCGCGGACCTCACAGGAAGAATTCCCGTTGGCGCGCGGCGCATTCGCATCGTCAACAATTTGAAAATTTATTGGGACGCGATCCGCATTGATCAGACGCCGGAACAAAAAAGCACGCGAGTGGCGGAAGTTCCGCTTGCCGCCGCTTCGCTCGATTTCCTCGGCTTTCCGAAGGAAATTCGGCTCACGCCCACGAGCGACACGGTGTATTCGTATGCGAACCGCAGCAGGACCGGGCCGTACGCGCGGGCGGCGGGGAACTACACGCGCTACGGCGACGTAAAGCCGCTACTGCGCGCGGCCGATGACCGGTTCGTCATTTTCAGTTCCGGCGAAGGCGTGAAGCTGGACTTCGACGCGAAGTCACTGCCCTCGTTACCAGCGGGCTGGGTGCGAGACTATTTCTTTTTCGCCGACGGCTTCGAAAAAGACATGGACTTTTACGCGGCGCATGCATTTACCGTCGAACCGTTGCCCAAGCATGGCGTGAAGCCGTATCCCTATGCGCAAGGCCAGGGATATCCGGAAGACCTGCAACACACGGAGTATGAACTGGACTACAACACGCACCAGCGCTCAGGCAAACTGCCAGCTGATTTGCAGTATCACTATTCCGAGAAGAGGTGATCAGAACCAGGAACTCTTGTTCGCCTACTTTGTGCGTGCGTTGGCGTTTGCCTACCCCCACCCCCCACTTTTGGCGCAAGTATTCATTCTAAAAGGCTTATTCAGGACAATCCCGTAGGTATTGATTCTAATCCCGGTTAAAGTCGTTTAGAATGAATACTTACAAAGGCAACAATATACTTGACACACAAGACGATTTATGAGACCTTTTATGCATGAGCAACACACTCCAGCTTCCCAAGACGTTGCAGGAAGCAGTTAGCTTTTTCTCTGACCCTCAGCGCACCTTCGATTACGCTGTAAAGCTGCGCTGGCCCGATGGCAAGGTGACGTGCCCACGCTGCGATTCTATGGAGCACTCGTTCATCTCTACTCGCCGGATATGGTTCTGCAAGGGCTGCAAGAAGCAATTCACCGTCAAGGTGGGAACGATCTTCGAGGATTCCGCGCTCGGCATGGACAAGTGGATGATTGCCGTTTGGCTCATCGTGAACGCCAAGAACGGTATCAGCTCCTACGAAGTGGGCCGCGCACTCGGAATTACACAAAAGTCGGCTTGGTTCATGATGCACCGCGTCCGCCTCGCTCTGCATAACAAAGACTTCGTTAAAATCGGCTGGAACGGCAAAGAAGTCGAAGTAGACGAAACTTTTATCGGTGGCGCGGCTCGCTTCATGCACGCTGACAAGCGCAAAGAGAAGATTATCGACCGGGGTGTGGGGAGCAAAGCGGCCATCTTGGGTATTTTGGAGCGCGGTGGAAAGATTCACGCGAACGTGATTCCCACGCGTCGCAAACACGAACTGCAACCGAGAATCCGCGCTCACGTCAAGGCAAAGAGCGCAATCTATACCGATGCGCTCATGTCCTACGTAGGATTGAACCGCGATTATCTCCACAAGACGATTGACCATGCGGAACGCTACGTGGACGGGCAAGTGGGCTGGAGAACTTCTGGAGCCTGCTCAAGCGCGGTTTGAAGGGCACCTACGTAAACGTCGAACCGTTTCATCTTTTCCGCTATCTCGACGAACAAGTATTCCGTTACAACAATCGCGCCACGAAAGACCGCTTCGTTGGCGACGGCGACCGTTTTCAAATGGCGATGCGTCATATAGCGAACCGTCGAATCACATACAGCGAACTCACAGGCAAAGGCACCGATTCAATACACCAGCAAGAGGCAGGGCCGAGGCCATCGTAAAGCGGCCTAATCCTTGCCTTTTTTCTTGCGTTTCTTGGGTTTATGTTTGGAAGGTTTAGATGCCTTGAAAATTGTTTTCATGGCATTCTCAAACCTTTCAATTGCCTCTTTACCTTCGATATACTCTCGCTTCAAAGCAAATGCTCCCAATAGATTTGCCTGAAATATAACAAATCAAGCCCTGCATGAATTACCACGACGACCATAAGAAGCAGCAGGAACGCAACTCCCAGCTTAACGCCAGATTGAAAAATGCTGACGAGCTTTATGTTTTCGACACTGACAGCGGAATATACAAGCCCAAAGGCACTCAATCCCAAGAGCGCCGGAGCACAGATCAACGCGGCAAAGATTGGAAGTCTGCTCTTCGCATTTATCCTGCCAGTGATGGTTGCATGCTCTCGCTCGCTGTCTTTGGTGCTCTCGTCTCTTTCGCTACCCTCATCGTGATTGCCTTGTATACGTATTACGCTAGTGGCCAATGGACTGAAATGCAGAAAGCTACCCTGGCTGCGAAAAAATCTGCTGATATCGCCGATGCCACACTCAAATCCACCGAGAAATCTTTTATCATCAATCAGCGACCATACATGGTTACGGAAAAAGGAGAAAAAAGCGGTGGGCCGGTTTTTACAGAGCGACCTGCACCGGGAAAGATAATCGAAGTGAACCAGACTCTTAAAAATGTCGGCAGGACTCCGGCTGTCAAGATATGGCTGGATACCAAGCTGCTCCTGTATCCCCCCAGAGACGTGCCAGTTGCTCAAAGCGGGGCTTACTATAGAAAGTTCATCACTAGTGCTTTTGTTGAAATACAGCAGCGAAGTCAAAGAGCCAGAAAAGAACTCTCCCAATTGAGCACTCTTGCTGGCGGCCAAGACGTGCCACCAGATGGTACATTTTTTTTCACCACCCATAATGGTCTTGTGTTGTCTCCGGCAGAACTGGAAGATGTGATGTCGGAGGGCCAAGCCCCTCACAGAATATTGTTGGTAATTACGTTCGTTTCCTACACCGATTCCTATGGCGGGGATTACACTACCGAGACTTGTGCTCAATTCTGGGGAAACAATGATTTCAAGATTTGGCACATCTGTGATGCTTTTAACGTAATTCGCTAAGAAAAACCCTATCACGGCAACTAAGACTAGCGTGAGGAGCTTTGTGCGTCTAGTATATTGTTGCCCTTAGAAATCCTTCCGTAAGTATTGAAAATAAAGCGGTTACGGTCGATCAGTCACCAATCCTGACGTTCCGGTCGAACCGACGATACAAGCCGCTGAAACTAAAACACTTAGACTTCGAAGCTGGTCCCACAAACGAGCCAGGAAACCTCTGCCGAAAATTGCTGCGTGGTCGCAACGAAGCGAACTGCTTTGTCTCGATTTCAGAGGGACGCACTCCTTGCGACCTGCGCAAAGGGCACTTAGAGGGCTCGGGGGTGAAAGCGGGCCCGCGCTGTCCCGGGAGCGCAGCTCCGACGTCGCAGAGAAAGGTAAGATAACGCATTGGGTACGTGAAATAAACCGGACTGAAGTACAGTCGTGGGAGCGGCCCTTTTTAAGATTTCCGGGGAGCCTTATCGGACTAAGTCATCCAGTTACAAGCAAGAATTGCCCGCCTCAGAAGGCGGCCGCTACAACAGAGAAGATGCACTAGCAAAGCAAGAATGCCCGCTTCAGAAGGGGCCGCTACATTAGAAGGAGATGATTACCCGTGTGGCCCGTGCATGAAGCTAGTCCCAGTTCAGTTTGGTCCAGGCGCGGCTTTGCGCGGATTTCTGGATGGCTTCACAGAGGGTTAATTCCTCGTGGCCGGTAGAGAACGTGGGAAATTTTCGCGGGGCCGCAAAGTCGCCAGCTTCCAGATAATTGTAAAAGTCGTGGAAGAGTTGCACGAAGGTGTCGGGATAGCCTTCGGCGTGGCCACCGGGATATGCGGCATAGGGGCGCGCCGCGGGACTGAGGAGCGACGGATCCTTGATCAACGAACCGTTGGGTTCGTTGCGGCGGCCGATCCAGAGTGTGTTGGGATCTTCGGCGTTCCAGCTTAATGAGCCTTCGCTGCCGTTAATTTCAAAATGTAATTTGCATTTGCGGCCGGCGCTGACCTGCGAAACGGTAAAAACTCCTTTCGCGCCATGCTCGAGATGCACTAATACCGAAGCGTAGTCGTCGGTGGTGATGGGCATCTCGTCGGTAGCGACATTTTTCGCGGACGAGAACGACTCGACGTGGCCGCGCGGTTTGTGCCGCACGGGTACAATGGTGGCCAGGTCGGCGCAAAGCTCTGCAACCCTTTGCCCGGTAATCCACTGAATTAGATCCAGCCAGTGCGTGCCGATATCGGAAACAGCGCGCAGCTCGCCGCCAAGTTTTGATTCCAGCCGCCAATTCCAGTCGGTCGGGTATGTAAGCCAGTCCTGGAGAAATCCCCCGTGAACCAGATTTACCTTTCCAATGGCGCCGGATTCGACCAGCGCGCGCGCCTGCATGCACAGCGGGTAATAACGCAAGTTGTGCGCCACGGCGCCCACGCGACCAGTCTCTTTCGCCAGCGCCACCAGCATCGCGGACTCGCGCGAATCCATCGCCAAAGGTTTTTCGCAGAGCACATGTTTCCCGGCGCGCAAAAGCTTTGCCGTCTGTTCAAAATGCGCGTAATTGGGGGTGCAGATGTGCACGGCAGTCAGCTCGGGGTCGGCCGCGATTTCGTCAACGCTCTGATAAGCACGCTCCAGAGCAAGAGCCTTAGCCGCTGCCGCGCTGCGTTCGCTGGAACTGACCAGCGTGCCGCGCACCGGAATCGGGATGCGCCGCAAGGCTTCGATATGGGCTTTGCCGACAAAACCAGCGCCGATGACTGCCGCGACCTGTTTCATGATGGTGAGGCTCCCGTGAGTGGTAATTGTGCCAGCGCTATCGCGGCTGCACGTCCAAGAGTGGCTGTGTTAATCCTCATTCCTTGCCCTTCAAGAGCGCTTGGCGCACCTTTGCCAGCTCTTTTTTCTTTTCTTCATCCACTTCCGGGAACTGCAGATCCAGCTCATCCAGGGCTATGATGGCCACGCTTGCGACCGCCAGGCGCGTGAACCATTTATTGTCGGCGGGTATTACGTACCATGGCGCATGCTTGGACGCGGTATGCTGAATCATCTCTTCGTATGCGTCTTGATAGTCCTTCCAGCAGCCGCGTTCCTTAACATCCGCCAGTGAAAATTTCCAGTTCTTCTCCGGCATCTCCAGCCGTTCCAAAAAGCGCTTCTTTTGTTCGCCTTTCGACAGATGAAGGAAGAACTTCAGCACGATCACGCCGTTGTCCGAAAGATATTTCTCGAAATAGTTGATGTCTTCGAAGCGCTTCTTCCAAATATCTTTTCCGGCCAATTCCTTGGGCAGTTGCTGCGCGGCCAGGATGTTTTGATGCACGCGTACGACTAGGACCTCTTCGTAATACGACCTGTTGAAAAGGCCGATTTTGCCGCGTTCCGGAATGGCTTTGTGAGCGCGCCACAGGTAATCGTGGTTCAGTTCTTCCGACGAAGGAGCCTTGAACGGCGTCACGCTGCAACCCTGTGGATTGATTCCGGACATGACGTGCTTGATGGCGCCATCTTTTCCAGCAGCATCCATGGCCTGAAAAATCATCAGCATCGCCCAGCGATCCTGCGCGTAAAGTTTTTCCTGGAAATGAGAGAGCAATTCGACGCCCTGCTGCAAGGTCTTCAGGGCCTTTTCCTTGTCCTTTAATCCACCGGTATCGGCCGGATCGTAATCCTTCAAGCGGAACTTTTTGCCTTTGGTGACGCGAAATGGTTCCGCGATTTCCGCCGCTTCTTTTATCAGTTTCTTCAGCTTCATGAGGGAACGAGTGTAATACGGGAGGCGCGTCGCGGGGAATCAGTGCTTTGCCGGGCAGTCGATCAGTTTTAATTTTGACCTGTATTGTCACCATCGAGAAAATGCAAACCGGCCACCAGCCTTTGCGGCAAAGAAAGAGGCCCATTGGCAAAATGCGGAATGGGCCCCCTTGGACAGCGTTCAATGATGCACGGCAACTCCGGCTTGTTTTGCTAGTCCTCCAGCTTCTGGCCAGTCGCCGGATCCAGCAGGAGTTTACCGGCTCTTGGCCCGTGGCTGAAGTCAAACAAACCGTCTAACGTTCCAGCGATAGCATCGGTTGACCCTCCGCCAATCCTGCCGAGGTCCCAATTGTCTTCGATAAACCGCAAGATGGAAGACTGATCCGTTACGGCGTGATCGATATAGTTGGTTCTTGCCCAGGGTGAGATGAGCAGCAGTGGAAGCCGGGGACCATAGCCGCAACGGCCTTTTTGTGTTCCGCCACTCACATCGTTCGGCTTAGGCGTTCCGCAATTACCGTCGCCCAGCAGTTTGTCGTCACCGGGAACGTTGGATTGATTCACGATCGGTCCCATCTGGTGGTCATACCAACCATCCGAGTCATCGTAAGCAATGATGACCGCGGTGTCGTTCCAGGTATTCGATCGCATCAGCTTGTTGATGGTGTTCACCAGAAAAATCTGTTCGTCGATGGGATCGGAATAGCCAGCATGACCGTCCTGATATGCGGCAGCTTTCAGGAAAGTTACCGCGGGCAATTTGCCTTCGTCAAAAGCAGTGAAGAAGTCGGTGAGATCGTACTGGTGATTGGTTCCATCGCTGGAAGTGCCGATCAGCGCTGGACTACTCGGACGGACGTGATGTGCGTTTACGGTGCTGGCGTAATACTGAAACGGTTCGTGGTGGGGAATATAATCACCATCGCTGGATTGAGTCACGGCGTCATCACCCGCCAACCCTGAATGATGTTGTCCGCACACGGCGAGACCGTGCACGTTTACGCCGGTGGACGCAAATCCGCCCTGGAACCAGCCCCAAGTGATGCCCTTTGCGTTCAGCAAATTGCCGACGTTCTGTCCGGACACAGTAATTTGAGCGGAACCGGCAAGTCCCGGAGTGGTCTGCACGCAGTCATCGAAGTGTGGCCGGGGATCGCCCACGACGGCGCCAACTTTAACCGAAGAATCCGCGGTGCCGCCTGCGATTTGGCCGGCGGGACTGGCAGGACTGCCGTTGGCTCTGGTCGGAAACAGGGTGGCGGGGAAAGTGTTACCAGCCACCAGATTCAATGCGCCAGGGGTAGATGGGCCAAAGGTCGTGCCGTAAGAGTTGTCGCTCATGGCAAAATTTTGGGCGTAGTTCCAAAGAGCAGTTACGGTATTCCCATCGTAGTAGCCCATGGTGCTGTTTTTTCCGAGAACGGAGTCGACACAGCTAACGATCGTGAATTTGTCCATCAATCCGCCGTCAAAGGCGGCCTGTTCGTCGTTGTAGTTGTGATCTTCGTCGCAGGTCACGGGTACGCTCGGCGGAATACGGAACGGGTCGATCGCATTGGGATTGTTGGTTAGCAGGCCAGCAGCCTCCAGGGTATTGGCACGTGGCGTATCGGCTTTGGCGTGAAACGGAGTCTCGCCGGGCAGGTTCGCCGCATGAGGGTAGGTTCCGAAGTAGTGATCGAAAGAAACGTTTTCCTGAAAAATGACGATGACATGCTTGATCGGCGTTTTTGTGGCAAATTCCTTGGCGCCGGGTCCCGCATATGCCGGCGACACAGGCAAGATGGCCGTGGCGCACGCGGCCAACAGGGCCAACGGTTTCGCAAAAAAATGACGCATATCGCTTCTTCTCCTTCGAACGTTTGTAAGTGGCGTGGAGTCACACCCTGCGAGCCGGGACTGGACCGGAAGGCACATTGCCACACCCGCACAAAGTTGTAAGGCAGGTTTGTTAGGGGCGGATGAATGGTGCGTCAAAGGACGTTGTAGAAGCGCCGATCGCGTATAGAATCGTGGCTGCGTTTCACCGATCGAATGGGCACCCAACTCGCTCGCAAGCTCATCCTCCGCAATTATTTTTCGCTGGCCTTCGGCGCAATGATCGGCGTCGGCTGGCTGGTCTTGATGGACGATTGGCTCGGACGTGGCGGTCCGTTTGGGGCAATGCTAGCGTTTGCCATCGGCGGAATTGTGCTGCTTCCCATCGGCTACGTTTATGGCGAATGGGTGAAGCGATTGCCGGATGCCGCCGGAGAAGCCGCGTACACCGCGCAAGTTTTCCCGCCGATCGTCAGCTACTTCACCGGATGGATCATGTTGCTCGCCTACTACATCGTTTGCCCCTGGGAAGCGGTGGCGGTGGGAAAACTGGCGGCGTACCTGATTCCTTCGCTGGATTCAGTGGAGCTTTACCGCATTGCGGGACAACCCGTCTTTTTGCCGCGTCTGCTGCTGGGAATTGTGATGACTCTCTTTCTTGGCGTTCTGAATTATCGCGGCATTCGCGGCAGCGCCATATTTCAGGGCTGGGCCACCACCGCGATTCTGGTGCTGTTCGGGGTCGCCGCTTTCGCTAGCGGCGCGCACGGATCGCTGGCAAATTTCCAGCCCGGATTTTCCGCTGCGCCGTTGGCGTCGGTGCTGCTCGTTCTGCAAATCGTTCCATACTTCATGACCGGATTTGAGTCGGTTCCGAAAGCCGCGGAGGAAGCGCACAAGGATTTTCGTTCCCAGGGATTCTTTCGCGCAATTGTGCTGGCGCTATTTGTCGGCGCAGCGTTCTACGTGCTGGCGATTGCCGCGGTGTCGTTCGCGGTACCGTGGCAAAGCTTGCTTGGAAAAAGATTCGCCACGGCCACGGCGTTCGGCCAAGCCATGGGAACGCAGTGGCCCGTTCGGCTGATCCTGTTTGCGGCCACGTGCGGACTCTTTCAGTGTTTCAACGGAAATTTCGTTGCCGCCAGCCGGCTGCTGTTTTCCTTTGGCAGACGCGGCACAATCCCCGCGCGCTTCGCGGCAATTCATCCATCATTTCAAACTCCTTCGGCGGCGATTATTGGTGTGATGGTGGCGACGCTCGCCGGGCTGTTGCTTGGAGATGCGCTGCTGGTTCCAGTCACGGAAGTGGGATCGATGGCTTCGGCATGCGGCTGGCTGGCGGCGAGTCTATCGCTGTTTCTTGTCGAGTCGAGATTGAAAGTCCGCATGCTTGCCGCGATGGGCGCTCTGGTGGCGCTGCTGCTAGTCGCAATGAAGTTAATCGCGAAATTTCCCGGCCATTTCTCGCAAGCGGAATGGACCGCACTTGCTGTTTGGCTTCTGATCGGCGCGGCATTGCATTGGGGTCGCCCTGCCGCTGATGCGGCTGGCAAAATTTCCTGAATCGCTCAGGTATACTTTTATTTGCGATTCCCCAACACATAGATGATCCCTTATCTGCACATTGGTCCTTTCCTGCTTCCGACCTTTGGATTGATGGTCGCCACCGGTTTGTTTTGTGCGTCGTACATGCTGCAGGCTGATTTTCGCCGACGCGGAATTCATAGTGATGCGTTTCTGATCATCGGCATTGCCGGACTCGCAGGAATTGTTGGCGCGCGCCTATACCACGTTCTGGAAACGCCCTCCGAGTTCCTGGCGCATCCGTGGCCCTTTCTCTATACCCGTTTTGGGTTTGCGTGGTTCGGCGGATTTCTGGGAGGCTTCGCCGCGCTGCTCACGCTGAGCCGGCGTGAAAAAATTCCGGCGCTTACATTTCTGGATGCATGCAGTCCGGCCGCGGCAGCCGGCTATGCTATCGGACGCATCGGCTGCCTGCTCAGCGGCGACGGCGACTACGGTATTCCGACCAAGCTTCCTTGGGGCATGAGTTTTCCGGATGGTGTTGTTCCCACAACGGAGACTTGCGTGCAGCAAGGGTGGCCGGCGAACTGCCGCGTTCATCCTACGCCGCTATACGAATTTTTCATTTGGATGCTGATCGCGTACGTTCTTTGGCGAATCGGTGCATACGTCTTGCAACACAAAAAGTCCGCGGGACTGGTTTTCTGCGCGTATCTTGTGCTCACCGGCATAGCGCGTTTTCTTGTAGAAATAATTCGCCTCAACCCACATTCGTTTCTTGGCATGTCCAACGCGCAAGCGGCCAGCGTCGCTTCCGTGCTTATTGGAATTGCGCTTTTGTACTTCGTGCGAAAGGGAAATAGCAGCTCAGCGCCATCGGCCGTCAAGCCCACCCGCACTTAACTTCTCTTACTGCTTGTAAATCACGCCTTCCTTCATCACAAAAGTTACATGTTCCAACTGGCGGATATCGGCGATTGGATCGCCATCTACCGCAATTAAATCCGCGGATTTTCCGGGATGAATGGAGCCGAACTCTTCTGGCCTGCCAATCAATGTCGCCGCATTGATGGTCGCCGCCTGGATCGCCTGCATCGGCGTCATTCCGTACCGCACCATGAACGCAAACTGATGTGCCGCGACGTTGTAGGGACAGACTCCCGCATCCGTCCCGAAGGTCATCTTCACGCCGGCACGAACCGCTTTTGTAAAATTCTTGCGCTGAATTTCGCCCAGATCGCGATCGTGCTCCAGAAAGTCGGAAGGAATATTGTTGCTCTTGCCCTCCGCCTGGATGCACTCGTCATCGTAAATATCCATATCCAGATATGTGCCGCGCTCTTTGGCGAGCGCGATGCCCTCATCGTCAATCAAGGTCGCATGCTCAATCGACGCAACACCGGCGCGAATTGCATTCTTGATTCCCTCCGGCGCGTGCGCGTGGGCCGCCACACGCAATCCAAAGTTCCGGGCTTCGCTAACCGCCGCTTGAAGTTCTTCCAAAGTAAATTCTTGCGCGTTTGGATTGCTTCCGTGCGTCAACACCGCACCTGTGGAGAGCACCTTGATGTGATCCGCGCCATCATGCGCCAGCAAACGAACTTTTTGCCGAACCTCCCACGGGCTGTTCGCCTCTCCGTAATTAAAATCCCACGGCAGCTTGATGTCGGGTGCGAATCCGGTCATTGCGCCCGCGCCACCGCTAATCGTGATGTATGCGCCGGCAACGAACATCCGCGGCCCAATGATGTAGCCCTTATTGATTGCATCACGCAGGGCAATATCATTCAGAGCGCGATAAACACCTACGTCGCGTACGGTAGTGAAGCCTGCTTCCAGCGTCATCCGTGCGTTGGGCACCGATTCCAGCACGACTTCCGACGCAGTCCGTTTCAATTGCGAGGTAGGATCTCCGTTGGCGTCGTGGGCACCGTCGGCAAGGTGCGTGTGACAATCGATCAGCCCCGGCAACACAGTTTTGGCGGAAAGATCGACGATTTTGGCGCCCGCGGGAATCTTGATGTCATTCGCGATAGCTTCAATTTTGTTGCCGCGCAACAGAATGATCTGCTTGTCCAATACGCGCCCGTTCTCGACGTCAACCAGGCGGCCAGCCTTGATGGCCGTGACCGCTTCCGGCGCTGCAGTCTGCGGCGCCGGCGATGCGGCACATGAAAAAGCGAGAACCGTTCCAAAAAGGCAGCAAATACGATGTCTCACGTCATCCTCATATCGTTGATCAAATTGCGGAAGGTAAGCCAGCCGCGACGCGCGCGAATCTTAATCGTTTAAGCAATTTTCTTCAATTCTGAAAAGAAAAATGGCTCCAACAAAGTCCGGAGCCATTTTTCAATCAGTTGCCGAGTCCCATTAAATCATCTGCCGCAACACGTAAGTCAAAATCCCGCCGTTCTGGTAATAGGAAACTTCTTCCGGGGTATCCACGCGGGCCACGACGGTAAATTTCTTCTCGATTCCATCGTCACTCTTCGCCGTTACTTGAATCGCGCTTCGCGGCGAAAGAGAAGTAACTCCGGTAATCTCAAATGTTTCTTTTCCAGTGAGCCCGAGGGTCTCGCGATCCTCGCCCGGTTTGAATTCCAGGGGCAGAATTCCCATTCCCACCAGATTGCTGCGGTGAATGCGCTCGTAGCTTTCCGCGATCACCGCGCGGATGCCAAGCAGCTTCGGTCCTTTCGCTGCCCAATCTCGTGACGACCCTGAACCATATTCTTTTCCCGCGACGACGATCAAAGGGATGCCAGCTTCGCGATATTTCACCGACGCGTCATAAATACTCATCTGTTCGCCGCCCGGCTGATACGTTGTCCATCCGCCTTCCGTCCCCGGAGCGAGCTGATTCTTGAGGCGGATATTCGCAAACGTGCCGCGCGCCATCACTTCGTGGTTTCCGCGTCTCGCGCCGTAGGAATTGAATTCGTGAACTTTCACGCCATTGGCAATCAGATATTTTCCGGCCGGAGAATCCGCTCCGATCGAACCCGCCGGAGAAATGTGGTCTGTGGTGATGCTGTCTCCGAGGACCGCCAGGGCTCGCGCTCCGTGAATGTCCTCAAGCGGCGCCGCGGTCTTCGACATATTTTCAAAATACGGCGGCAATTTGATGTAGGTGGACTTTGCGTCCCACTCATACAAATCGCCGCCAGGAACCTTCATTCCTTTCCAATGTTCGTCGCCGTCATACACCGCGGCATACTGCTTTTGATATTGCGCCTGAGTCACTGCTTGGCGGACGGTAGCTTCCACTTCCTGCGGAGTCGGCCAAATCTCGCGCAAGTAAACCGGCTTTCCCGCCGTATCGCTTCCCAGCGGCTCCGTTGTCAAATCCAAATCCATTCTTCCTGCGAGCGCGTAGGCCACCACCAACGGCGGAGACGCCAGGTAGTTCGCCCGTACCAGGGGATGAATTCGTCCCTCAAAATTGCGGTTCCCACTCAGCACGGCCACCGCGACCATATCATTTTCCTTGATTGCCGCGCCAATCGCTTCCGGCAGCGGGCCGCTGTTGCCGATACAGGTGGTGCATCCATAGCCCACCAAATTGAATTTTAATTTGTCCAAATATTGGGTCAGTCCCGCTTTCAGCAAATAATCCGTCACCACTTTCGATCCCGGCGCGAGACTCGTCTTTACCCAGGGCTTCACTTGCAGGCCGCGCTCAACGGCTTTTTTAGCCAGCAATCCAGCGCCCAGCATCAGCGAAGGATTCGACGTATTCGTGCAGCTGGTGATCGCGGCAATCACCACCGCGCCGCTTGCCAAGTCGAACGAATCGCCGTTGTTCCGCACATGCGCATGCTTGGCGGGCGATGCTTCTAGAATTTTAGTGAAGGAACTTTTCACCGCATGCAACGCCACGCGATCTTGCGGGCGCTTCGGTCCGGCCAGGGTCGGCTCAATCGTTCCCAAATCGAGCTGCAACGTGTCCGAAAAAGCCGGGTCTGGCGTCTGATCGGTTCGAAAGAGCCCCTGCTCCTTGCAGTAAGCCTCCACCAGCGCAATCTGTTCCTGTGGCCGCGCCGTGAATTGCAGGTACGCCAATGTTTCCTGATCCACGGGAAAAAATCCCATGGTCGCGCCGTACTCTGGCGCCATGTTGGCAATCGTCGCGCGATCCGGAACGCTCAGCGACGATAATCCCCTGCCATAAAACTCCACGAACTTTCCGACCACGCCTTTCTTGCGCAACATCTCGGTTACCGTCAGCACCAGGTCCGTCGCGGTCGCGCCTTCCGGTAATTTTCCATGAAGTTTGAATCCCACGACCGCGGGAACCAGCATCGAACTCGGCTGCCCCAGCATGGCCGCTTCGGCTTCGATTCCGCCAACGCCCCATCCAAAAACGCCAAGCGAATTGACCATCGTGGTGTGCGAATCCGTTCCCACGAGTGAGTCCGGATAGGCTTCAAGCCGGCTGCCGGTTGGCACCGCGCACACGACCCTCGCCAGGTATTCCAGATTCACCTGGTGGCAGATTCCCGTGTCGGGCGGCACCACTTTAAAATTCTGAAAAGCGGTCTGCCCCCAGCGTAAAAACGCATAGCGCTCTCCATTGCGCTGAAATTCCATTTGCGCATTCAACCCGAATGCGTCCACATTTCCGAAACCATCCACCTGGACCGAATGGTCAATCACTAGCTCGGCGGGGAACAGCGGATTGATTCGTTTCGGATTTCCGCCCATTTTCTTGACGGCTTCCCGCATCGCCGCCAGATCGACAACCGCGGGCACTCCTGTAAAATCCTGCAGCAACACTCGCGCGGGCATAAATGCAATTTCTTTTTCCGGGCAGCCAGGCTTCCATCCGGCCAGGGCGTTGATGTCTTCCCGATGCACGAAGCGGCCATCCTCATTGCGCAACAAATTTTCCAGCAAAATGCGCAGGGAAAATGGAAGCTTCTCCACATTTGCCGATAAACCTGTATCCAGCCGTTCCAGCCGGTGAATTTCAAATGATTGCGCGCCCACATTCAGTTTGTCGCGTGTTCCGAAAGAGTTTGTCGCCGAGATCGCCATATCGCGGTCCTTTCTGACTCCGAACTCTCTATGATAGCCGAGTTCGCACCCGCTGGCTTCTTGCGACGGCAACTCTATCCCTAAGCGCCCTCACTCCAGCTCGCACAGGTGGGCTGGAGTCTCCCTTCTTTTTTTCGCATTGCTGCCACGCGCTATACTGTCTTTGTCGTGAAAATCCTGCTGCTCTCCACGTACGAATTGGGCCGCCAGCCTTTCGGCCTCGCTTCCCCGGCCGCTTGGTTGCGCAACCGCCGGCATTCTGTGCACTGTTTTGACCTCTCACGCCAGCCGCTGGACGAGACCGCGCTGCACGACGCGGACCTGATCGTTTTTTATCTGCCGATGCACACCGCTACGCGCCTGACGTTGGAGTGGCTTCCACAAATCCATGCATCAAATCCCGTTGCGCATCTTTGTGCCTGCGGCCTCTACGCGCAACTCAACGAACCTCATTTGCGGGCGGCTGGATTCTCTACGATTCTCGGTCCCGAATTTGAAGCTGATCTCGCGGATCTTGCCGATGCCCTCGCGTCGGGACATCCTTGTAAACGAATCGAACTGTCGGCCGCGAAACTTCCGCGCCTGAGCTTCCAGCGCCCGGATCGGTCCGGCTTGCCTGCCCTTCGCAAATACGCTCATGTTGTTTTGCCAGACGGAAAGCACCGCACAGCCGGATATACGGAGGCTTCACGCGGCTGCAAACATCTATGTCGCCACTGTCCTGTTGTTCCCGTCTATGCCGGCCGGTTCCGCGTTATCCCGCAGGAAATCGTTCTCGCAGACATTCGTCAACAGGTTGCAGCCGGCGCCGGGCACATCACCTTCGGCGACCCCGATTTTTTCAACGGGGTCACCCACGCGATTCGGATTGTCGAAGCGCTTCACGCGGAACATCCGAAGCTCAGCTATGATGCCACAATCAAAATCGAGCATCTTTTGCGGCATGCCAGCGCACTTGGTACTCTTGTACGAACCGGGTGCCTCCTGGTCACTAGCGCCGTCGAATCGCTGGATGATGAGGTCCTCGCCAGACTTGAAAAAGGCCATAACCGCGCGGATTTCTTCGATGCGCTCAATCTTTGCACTCAAGCCGGGCTTACGCTGCAGCCTACTTTTGTCCCCTTCACGCCCTGGACCACCCGCGAAAATTATTTCGATCTTCTCGAGACGATTGCTGATCACGAGTTAATCGCCGTCGTCCCTTCCGTTCAACTTGCGATTCGCTTATTGATTCCCGCACGCTCGCGGCTTCTGGAACTTCCGGAGGTGGCCAAGCTCGTTGACAATTTCGATCCTGAAAAACTAGTGTATCCCTGGCGTCACTCTGATCCCTCGATAGACGCTCTCGCCGAAACAGTTTCACGCATCGTCGCGGAAGCCGGGCGGCACAAGGAATCGCGTTTCGAGACTTTCGAGCGTATCTGGAAAGCTGCTGCTCAGTTGCAGAACACGGTCCCCCGACGAATATGGCAAACCGCGATCTTCGGAGCCGCCCCATATCTCAGCGAGCCCTGGTATTGTTGAGCGGAACCAACCGGGGACCAGTTGGTTCCCATCCAGAAATTTGGCGCCGGCATCGGATCGAACGAAGGATTTGTATGAGCACCATCCTCGTCCGCGAGGCGCGGAACCGGGGGACGCGCAACCGTCGGCCCCGACATTCCGGGGAGAGCGATCGAAGATTGCGTTTCGCGCGGAACGAAACTCTCCTTGTTTAGTCGTATCGCATGACCAAATCACAAACCAAAACGATTGCGCTTTTCGCTTCGAAACTCGGCTATCAGACGCGCAGCTTCGAAGCCGCCGCGCGAAAACTTAACACGCAACTCGCCTACGTGACCGATCGTTGCCACGAACTTGCCGACCCCTGGGGCGACCACGCCATTGCCGCGCGCTTCGCGAATCCGGAAGAAGCCGCCGGAGCCGCCATGCAAGCGTTTCGCGGCAAACCGCTGGACGCGATTCTCGCTCTCGGCGATGCTCCCGCGGTCGCTGCAGCGTACGCCGCGCGGGGCTTGGGCCTCCGCGCCAACCATCCCTCCGCCGTCGAAGCTTGCCGCAACAAACTGCGCATGCGAGAAGTGTTCAGAGACGCCGGACTCTTCAACGCACCCACCACGCTCTGGTTTCGCGGCATTCCGCTTTCGCCAGAGCCCGAGCCATCTCTTCTCGGCATCCAGTTTCCCTGCGTGATCAAACCTTTGTCGCTCTCCGCCAGCCAGGGCGTCATGCGGGCCAATTCTCGCGAGGAATTTCGTGAAGCCGGACGTCGCCTGGCGCGCCTGCTCGATCGCCCGGATTTACAATTAAGAAACGATCCGCAACCGAAAAACGGTTCGCACGCCCACCAAGCGCTGGTTGAAGAATACATTCCCGGAATAGAAGTCGCTCTCGAAGGAATTGTTATCGATGGGGAACTGAAAACTCTCGCGGTATTCGACAAGGCCGACCCTCTGGAAGGTCCGTTCTTCGAGGAAACGATTTATGTCACGCCGTCGCGTCTTTCCGCGGAGCGACAAGAAGCGATTCGACGTAGCGCGAGCCAAGCCATCGCCGCACTCGGCCTTTCCCACGGGCCTGTGCATGCCGAATTTCGCATCAATGAACGCGGCGTTTGGCCTATTGAAGTTGCCGCTCGCCCGATTGGCGGAATGTGCGCGACGTCTCTCTCTTTTGTTTCTCGGGAGGAAGGAGCACCCATCAGTCTGGAAGAATTGATTTTGCGCCATGCTCTCGGCGAAGGTATTTCAATGTGGCAGCGCGAACCGATGGCCTCGGCCGTTATGATGATTCCCGTTCCATCCAATGGTATCTTCGAACGTGTAGATGGCATTGACGAAGCGCGACGCGTGCCGCATGTCACGGACGTACAAATCACCGCGCGCCTCCACGACACGATTGTCGCCTGGCCAGAGGGCTCATCCTATTTAGGTTTCATTTTTGCAAAAGCAGAAAACCCGGCGGACGCCGAGCAAGCCCTGCGCGAGGCGCACTCCAAATTGCACTTTCAAATCCAGCCAGCTTTGCTAGTTGAGCATCCAGCGACTGGAAGAATTTACGGATAGTCGTATAACTCGGATTTTGCGTCGAGGTCCTTCGGCCGCGCTCGTCGGTTCGCCGCAGGATGATAAATAGCGGACAATTTTCTAAAAACTTATTCCTTGCAACGGAAAACTGTCTTCTTCACCCCTTCGCTTTCGGCGGCACGTATCCCTCTGGCAATTTCGCGCCTTCGCCAAAAAAGAACTGTTCCAGCTGCTCTTCCATGATCTTCTGCGAATTCGGGTCCAGCGGATTCAGCCGGTACTCATTCATGATCATCTTCGAATGTTCGATCCACAATTTCCAGGCGTCTTTCGAAACGTTTTCATAGATCCGCTTACCCAGTTCGCCGCGCCACGGCACGCGATCCAGCCCCGGCAAGTCCTTGTCAAATTTCACGCAGTGCACCATTCGCGTTCCGGGTGCTGCCGGGTGCGTCGCAGGCGTTTCAGGTCCACACGGATCGTTCGCCACAAATTCCTCCTAGTGCTCAGCACGAACCTTAACCTTACTGCATCCGCGCCAAAATTCCCAGCCGGCTAACCTACCACCCGATTCGCCAGCCATTCCGTAGTTGCAGTAAAATCCCTGCGGCTTACGTCATTTTTTCGGCGGAAAGGAACTTCTCCCATGTCTCGCATCACCACCCTCTTCTGGGATATTGGCGGCGTCATCCTCAGCAATGGCTGGGATCGCACGTCACGCAAGGAAGCTGCTGATACTTTCCGTCTCGACTGGGAAGAATTTCAGGACCGCCACGAGTTGAGCTTTCCCGCATTCGACGCAGGCCAGATCACCATCAACGAATATCTGGACCGCACTCTCTTCTACCGTCCCAGGAAATTTTCTCGGGAAGAATTCACCGCCTTCATGTTCGCGCAGTCCAAGGAGTATCCCGGTTCCCGCGCCATTCTCGACTCTCTCGTTCAAACCAAAAAATATTTCGTCGGCGCCATCAACAACGAGCCTCTCGAACTCAATCAATATCGCATCGAAGCTTTTAATCTCCGCAAAAGCTTCCAGGTTTTCTTCAGTTCCTGCTACGTGCATTCGCGCAAACCCGAAGAAGGTATCTACCGCATCGCGCTTGCCGTCACGCAGCGCCAGCCCGAGGAATGCATTTTTATCGACGACCGCCCGCTCAACCTGGAAAGTCCACGCCGCCTCGGCTTTTCGGTTATTCACTATCAGTCTCCAGACCAGTTGCGAACGGAACTGCGAAATCTTCAGGTTGAGGTATAGTTTGCAGGTAATTTCCCAGCTGGTTGCCTGGCCCCGTTCGAGGAGAATTCATGGCTGCCGAGTCCATCCCAAGCAATCCCACTTACGGCGGGGCCAGCGATCCCTGCGCCATCGTGCTTTTCGGAGCGTCCGGCGATCTCGCCAAACGCAAGGTCATTCCCGCGATGTTTGACTTAGCCATGCACAATTCTCTCGGCTCGCGGTACGCCATCGTCGGCTTTGCTCGCACGCCTATGAACGACGATAGTTTCCGCTCCGCCACCGGCGAAGCGGCCAAGACTATGTCGGACATCGGTCCCGTCGATTCCGCAAAGTGGAATGACTTCGCGTCAAATCTCTTCTACAGTTCCGGCGATTATTCCGATCAACAAGCCTATGCGCACCTCGCCAAACGGCTTTCCGAACTCGACGCGCAAAAGATTCTCGGAGGCAATCGCCTCTTCTACCTTTCCACTCCACCGGAGGTTTATCCCGAAATTGTGGATCAGCTCGGCCGCGCCGGATTATCGCGTCCCGCCAATTCGAAATCCTGGGTGCGCATCATCATTGAAAAACCTTTCGGCCGGGATCTCTCCTCCGCCAACGAACTCAACCAGATCGTTCACAACGTTTTCGAAGAGCAGCAGGTCTACCGCATCGATCACTATCTCGGCAAAGATACAGTGCAGAATCTCCTGGTTTTCCGCTTCGGCAACGGGATCTTCGAACCGCTCTGGAACCGCAATTACGTGGACAACGTGCAAATCACGGCCGCCGAAACGCTTGGTGTCGAACGTCGCGGCGGCTTTTACGAAACTGCCGGCGCGCTCCGTGACATGATCCAGAGCCACGTTCTCCAACTGACATCGCTGGTGGCAGTCGAGCCGCCCGCTTCCTTCGACGCTACCGCCGTTCGCAATGAAAAACTGAAAGTGTTGCAGTCGATTCGCCCGTTCGATCTGGAAATGGTTGCGCAGTCCGTCGTTCGCGGCCAATATGCCGGTGGCACTGTGGGCGAAAAACCAGTTGTCGGCTACCGGGAAGAACAAAACGTCAGCGCGCAATCGCGCACCGAAACGTTCGTTGCCGCAAAACTCCTCATCGACAACTGGCGCTGGGCCAATGTTCCGTTTTATCTCCGAACCGGCAAGCGGCTCGCCAAGCGCACCACCGAAATCGTCATTCAATTCAAGCGCGCTCCGCATGTCGTTTTCCGCGGCCGTGAAGCCGAAGCCAACCGCCTGATCCTCAATATCCAGCCTGACGAAGGCATTTCCGTTTCCTTCGGCGCCAAACGGCCGGGCACCGAAATGAGCATCGGCAACGTCACTATGAATTTCAGTTACCGCGAAGGATTTGGCGATTCTTCGCGAAGCGCGTACGCTACCCTCGTCAATGACTGTCTGCGCGGCGATGCCACACTTTTCGATCGCGGTGACAGCGTCGAAGCGGCTTGGGCGCTCGTCGATCCGATTCTCGATGTCTGGAGCGCCGCCAAAACCGCGACAGTTCCAAAATACGCCTCCGGCAGCTGGGGCCCCAAGGAATCCGATGCCTTGCTCGAACGCGATGGACGAAAGTGGCATACTCCATAGTTTGCCGCTACCGGTGCATTGCGATTTTTTGTTGTCTCTTTGGGGGATCTTGTGATCTTGGCCGGTGACGTCGGCGGCACGAAATGCAACCTTGCACTTTTTTCCGAAAAAGGCGGACGGCTGACCTCCGTTTTCAAGCAGCGTTTTCGCAGCAAGGACTTCGCTACCTTCGATCTCATCGCAAAGGAATTTGCGCGCATCGCCGCCAACCATCTCGGTGACGAAAAAATTCGCGCCGCGGGTTTCGGCATCGCGGGACCCGTCATCAACAATCGTGTCCGCGCTACCAATCTTCCCTGGACCGTGGACGCCGCCGTGCTTTCCCAGGAACTTGCCATCGAGCACATCGTTTTGATCAACGATCTCGGCGCCTGGGGGCACAGCATCGAATATCTCGATCAGAATGATTTCGCCGTACTGAATCCCGGCACCCGGGAACCCGGCGGTACTCGCGCGCTTCTCGCCGCGGGGACCGGTCTGGGTGAAGCTTTTCTCGTTTGGGATGGCGATCGTTATCGCGTGGGCGCATCCGAGGGCGGTCACTCCGATTTTGCGCCGCACACCGAGCAGCAGATCGAACTGCTTCGCTTCATGCGCCGTCGCTACCCGCAAATCAGTTGGGAGCTGATTCTGTCCGGCCGCGGTTTCCGCACCCTTCACGAATTCCTGGATCCTTCGGTGAAGCATCCCACGTTTGCTGATCCCGACGCCGACCCCGCTCCCGAGATCACGCAAAACGGCCTTAACAAGACTTGTCCCGTCTGTGTGGAAACCATTGACTTATGGACGGATATTTACGGCGCCGAAGCCGGCAATCTCGCCCTAAAAGTTCTGGCGCTCGGTGGCGTCTACGTAGCCGGAGGCATCGCCATCAAAATCCTGCAAAAAATGAAGGATGGCGCCTTCTTCAACTCCTTCAAGGACAAATGGCATTTCGAAAACTTGCTCAAAAATATTCCCGTATCGGTCATCCTCAACGAAAACGCTCCGCAACTCGGCGCCGCCTACGAAGCCCTCCGCCTCCTCCAAAAATAGGCGTCTTCCAACCTGCGCCGACCAGCCACAAGGGCGTTCATCCCGAGCAAAGTAACGAGCTCTTTTTCCGTCTCCCTGGCCTCGGCGATCTTCGATCCGCCTTCTTGGAAACAAGACTTTCATTTCCTTCAAGCAAGATTTTCTCGCTGTTACTCTCATCGCATGCGATGGCCCACCGTCACCCTCGATGACTGGAAACCCGTCTCGCGCCCGATCGCAATCGTCGCCATCTCTTTCTACTTCCTGTTCCTGCTCTACGCAGCCTTCGATCGCTCTGGCTTCCTCTTGCTGGATTTCGCTAATCTCGCCATCCATGAAGCCGGTCATCCGCTCTTCGGCATATTCGGAGGTGGAAGCGGATTCGGCTACACACTAATGATCCTCGGCGGCACACTCCTCGAACTCCTCGTCCCTCTCGCCAGCGCGATCTATTTTTTCTTTCGCCGAGAATCCACCGGCGTAGCCTTCAGCGCTTTCTGGTTCTTCGAAAACTTTCTCTATATCGGCACCTATATGGCCGATGCCCGCACTCTTGCCCTTCCTCTGGTTGGTTCCGGCGATCACGATTGGGAAATTCTCTTCACGCAATGGAATCTCCTTCTCCACGACCAGCAAATCGGTCACGCCACTCGCACCCTCGGCTGGATTGGCATGCTCGTCTCCGTAGCCTGGTTCAGCTTGCGCGCGTTCCGTCGCAACGCTGAGTCCTGAGCTTTGCCGTTTCTACGAAAATTCTCCGCGTAGGGGCACGATATAGCGTGCCTCCGACCGCGTTGATGACGCCTGTTCATATGGAAACTTAAACCAAGACCATCAGTCTTACGACTCGCTGCCGTTGATGGAGTCGTGAGTGCTTTCAAATTAAGAATAAGCACTGTAAGTGCTTGATTAAAGTTACGATCATCGGTCTTCTGTACATTCGCTTGCTCAATCGATTGTGTTACCGCCCACGGGACATAATTTCTCTCGTCCCGTTCAGTGTCTCTGCGACGCTGTGGTAGCTTTTTTTCTACTGCTGCCCCTGCTCTTGCTTCTCCGCCTTCTCCGCAAAGCTCCCGAACCTGGGTCGACATCAGCAGGAGAATCAGGCCGGCCCGGACCGGAAATTGGAGATGGCGAGGAACCGCGGAAGAATCGCCGCCAGCGGGCCACGTGACGAATGAAACGGATTACGTCCGGTTTGCCGATTGCTCGTCCGGACTCCGAAGCGGGTTCTGACTACTTCCCGGGAGAATTCTGAATCAATACCAGATCTGAAGGAGAATCTCCTCGCACCAGGGCCAGGCTCTTGCCATCGGGTGACCATTGATAAGAGTAGATTTTGAGGGAACCGAAGTTGGTCAACTGTCGGCCTGGGCCGCCGTCCAGCGGTTGCAGCCACAAATTGTCCATTCCTTTTTCACGGATCGGATAGACGATACCTTTGCCATCTGGGCTGAAGCGGGGTTGCCCCTGATGCCGCGGGTCGTACTCGAACGTTTTCAGGACCTGGCCGGAATCAACAGAAACCAGGGAGATCGTTGGCCTTTGGGATTTGAAATCGTAGGTGCCCAGCACAATCGTCTTTCCGTCGCGGGCAACGTCAAAGCCGGCGTTGAATGCCGCAAAATCCTTTGTGACTCGCTCCGGCTGACCTCCGTCTATGGACACTTTCATATAGGCAGGAACGGTCATGTCCATATAAAAAACGGTTTTGCTATCCGGGGAGCACATCGGAAACATATCCCTCTTGCCCTCAGTGAGACGGTGCAATCCGGTGCCATCCGCTTCACTGCGCCAGATGTTCACCGAGAGGGTTTTCAACATCCCGCGCGCGAAAACAAGGTGGCCGTCGCTGCAGCCGTTAGGTTGCATCGCCGCAGACTCCTTTTCGGAACCGATCTCCTCCTTGAGTTCGCCGTTCAGGCTGATCTCCCGAATGGATGACCCCTGCTCGGTCAGCAGATTGCCATCTCTCGCCCACGCGACCACCGGCACGGGGTCTCCCGAACTGACCTGTTTAGCGTCGGAGTAATCGGCCTTTAGGCCTGAACTCACATAAACGTCGCGCACCGACTGCCGCATGACAGTGGCAATCGTCGCGCCGTCGGTCGAGACGCTCAAGTTGGCATAGTCATTTGTGTCGGCGGTAATCGGACGAAACTTGCCATCCGGATAACTGATCAGCCCAACCTGCTGCCGGCTGAAGTTTGTTTCCGCGCTTGAGAAAATCACTGCCAGGGTTCTTCCATCGGGCAGCCAAGACAGGTTCGTTAGCATCGTGTAGGGCGGCTTGGATATCGTCCTCTGGGTACCGGTATCCGGATCAATCGAAATCGCTGCGCCTATGCTGTTTTCCGCCTGGTCGAGGATCGTACCGACGATCGCCTTTCCATCTGGCGACCACGCCGAATCTGACATCACATTGGTCATTGGGCCGGTGAAAATGCTCTTTTCGTTGCTGCCGTCGGCATTTGCGATCAGGAGGTGGTACTTGCCAGGGTCGGGATCGTTGGCGCGCACGAAAACGAAGCGCCGTCCGTCGGAAGAAAAACTTGGATTCGTGTCTATATCCTTGACCACAATTTGTGGAGTTCCGCCCAGTACCGGGATGCGGTATAGATCGTACTCCTGAGACGCAGGACCGCTGACCAATTGAGTGTGCGAAAAGTAAATGTGGCTGCCATCGGGAGAGAAGCGCAGGGCGGAGTATTCCACATGCTCCGGCGGAATGATCCGCACGTTGCTTTCGCTGGCCAGATGGCGGAGCCACAGTGATTCATTACCCTCGCTATTCACCACATAGGCCAGGTAGTTTCCATCGGGAGACATGGCCCCGATCCGCGCATTGTGAGTGCCGCTGACCTTGGTGATTTTGACGCTCTGAAAAGGCTGGCTGCGAGCTGAGAAAAACAAGCTGTATATGCCGAATGCAGCCGCCGCGATCAGTAGTAGTACGACGGCGACCATGACTCCAACGCCGGCTTTATGCTGGCGTGCAGTTGCAACGAGGGTAGAACCACTGGAGCCGCGCTCGGGTCCTGTGGCGGGCGCGGTTGCGCTCGATGCCCCGTGGGCTGCCGAATGATGAATCTGCAGCCCTCCGGATTCGGTGTCGCGCTTCAGCCGCTTGAGATCGCTTCTTAGCTCCGCCGCCGATTGATAGCGTAGGTCGCGATCCTTCTCCAGCAGCTTGCTGATGATGTCTTCCAGCCTGGGTGGTACTGCCGGATTCAATCGTATCGGAGGCAGCGGAGTTCGATTGAGGATACCGTCGAAGATGGTTGCTGAAGTTTCTCCCGGGAAAGGCAAGGCTCCTGTGGCCATCTCGTACAGCACTGTCCCGAAGGAAAATAAATCGGTGCGGGCGTCAAGATCCTTACCCTTAGCCTGCTCCGGGGACATGTAAGCGATCGTACCAACCGCCGCGCCGGGGCTTGTCAGAAACTCATGGCTGTCGGCGATGGTGACCGCTGTGGGCCCCACCGACTGCGCTTTCGGCAGCCGGGCAACTTTGGCCAGCCCAAAGTCCAGGATCTTGGCGTGCCCCCGTTTCGTGATGAAGATATTAGCGGGCTTAATGTCGCGATGAACGATACCTCCGGTGTGCGCTGCGTCCAGCGCATCCGCCACCTCGATGGCCATCTCCAGCAGCGTCTCAGTCTCGAGTGGTCGTCCCGCGATGCGGTGCCTGAGTGTGACGCCATCCAGAAACTCCATCACGATGAACGTCTTTCCATCCTGCTCGTTGATTTCATGAATTGTGCAAATGTTGGGATGGTTTAGGGCAGAAGCGGCCTTTGCTTCACGGCGAAAGCGGCTCAAGACCTGAGCATCTTTAGCCACTTCGTCAGGCAAAAACTTCAACGCGACAAAGCGATCGAGTTTGGTATCCTCGGCTTTGAATACCACGCCCATCCCGCCCACGCCCAGCTTCTCAATGATGCGATAGTGCAAGATGGTTTGGCCGATCATGGGAAACGATTGTCGCCGGAGCATTCATCTTAAGGACGGGGGTCGCGGCCAGTCAACGTGGCCGCGATTCTGGGCGAAGCTCGCCGAGCAGCACACGAGTTTAACGAGCAAACCGGAAATCGAGACGGATGGACGTGGTGGGGCCACGATGACCTTGTCTCGAGCGGCGCATTACTCAGTAACGAAAAGCGCCTACTCTCCATTTCAGGCTGAGCCAGCACATCCCACCTCGTCAGATTCCGGTGGACAGCCCTTTACTTCCATGCTACACTCGTAAGTGTAATGAAACAGTAATTCGAACGCACGACCGTCCAAACCGGCTTTCAGGCTCGTTCCCGGCACCCCTTCTTATACAATCGCGCTCTCTCATCACTCTTTTCATTCTTTTTCAAAATTCTTCTGAAACAAGTGAAATTTTCGTCCTTTCTTTTCAATCACTTACCGGTTCTTTCTACACTTTTTTTCACTCTTGCAGAAATAACTCGCCTGTTTGCCTACACATACGAAAAGCACCCGGGGGTAGGGGATCTCCTCGCAAAATTGGAACTGTCTTTCTTATTCGCTTCTTGCCAGCCTCCTATCCCTGCTGACCTCCTGTACTTCCCCGACCTCTGTTCATGAGAAACTCTCTCCTATGACCACAAAACCTCTCCATCTCGACGTCAACGAGCAAATCGAGTGCGCGCATACTCTCGCTTCGCGCTTCTACACCGACCCCGCAATCCTCGAAATTGAGAGAGACAAAATCTTTCGCCGCACCTGGCAACTGGTTGGCACGCTCGATCACCCTTGCGGCGATCTCAACGGCGCCAAGCGCACCATCTCCGATCCCGAAACTTTTTTCACCGCCGACGTCGCCGGCGAACCAATTCTAATTATCCGCGACAAGCAAGGAACGCTTCGCGCCTTCAGCAATGTTTGCCGGCACCGCGCCGGACCAATCGCTCTCGGCAGCGGCTGTAAGAATGTCATGCGCTGCCAATATCATGGATGGACCTACACACTTGATGGCCGCCTGATCGGCACGCCTGATGTCGAAGGAGTGGAATTCTTCGATCGCAGCACCATGGGCATGGTTCCGCTCCATCTCGAAACGTGGGAGAAATTCATCTTCGTGTCTTTTCCCGTTAACGCGGACAACGTCCCGTTGGAATCTCTTGCCACATACCTGGGAAAAATTCCGGAGCAGGCGCGGGGTTTTCAATTTGAAGGATTGCAGTTCGCGGAACGCCGCGACTACGTCATCGATTGCAACTGGAAGGTCTACGTCGATAATTATCTTGAGGGCTACCACATTCCCATCGCTCATCCTGGCCTGATGCGCGAAATCGATTACTCCAAATATCGCACCGATACATTTCGCTACTATTCGCAGCAGTTTGCACCCATCCGAGCGATGAAAACCGAAGATACCGGAGAACGTTTTTACGCGCCCGGCTCAGGATTACAGCAGGCCCTCTATTTCTGGATTTTTCCAAATTTAATGTTGAATATTTATCCGGACAACATCTCCACCAACGTGATCGTTCCGCTCTCCGTTGGCAAAACGCTCACCATTTTTGAATGGTTTTTCCACGACGTGGACCAGCCCAAAACGCGCGAACGCATCGAAAAAGCAATCGCCTTCAGTGACGAAGTGCAGCAGGAGGACATCATGCTCTGCAGCAATGTTCAACGCGGCCTACGCTCCGTAACCTACGATCGCGGCCGTTACTCGGTAAAACGCGAAAACGGCGTCCATCACTTCCACATGCTCTTAAGCGAGTTTCTGGGAGAGAAGAAGTCAACAGTCGAAAGTTAGAACTCGAAAAAAGAATTGCCACTGCGGTATGGAGCGCGCAGGGAACTGGAATGAATGACCACGCCGAACTAAGGCAAACTGTTACTTGCAGCTTAGAACTTATGACTGCACGCGATCAGGGTTTTGCCGGAGCGGGCGCCGGCGTTACCGGAGCAGCGGATTTGTTGAAATCGAAATTGACCTTGGGGGCAGTGCGCGCCCCTTCGTCGGTTTTGAAATATGCGTCGTTGCGGGCGAAGCCGCCGAAGCTGGCTACCAGGCTGTTCGGAAAAAGCGAAATGTAGGTGTTGTAGTCCTGTACGGCTTCGTTGTACCGGCGGCGTTCGACGGCGATACGGTTTTCCGTGCCGGCGAGTTCGTCCTGCAGGCGCAGAAAATTTTCGTTGGATTTCAGTTGCGGATAATTTTCCGTGATTACCAGCAATCGGCCGAGGGCGGAGTCCAGCGCGCCATTCGCGGCAATTTTATCCGCCGGCGTTTTTGCGCCGATCAAGGCGGAGCGCGCCGCGGCAATTTCGCCAAAGACTTGTTCTTCGTGCACGGCGAAACCTTTTACGGTTTGAACAAGATTGGGAATCAAATCGGCTCGCCGTTGCAGCACCACATCCACTTGCGACCACGCGGCGTTAACGGCTTCGCGCTTGGTGGCCATCTGGTTGCGCCGTCCCACATACGAGCTGCCCAAAATGAGGGCCAGGATGAGCAGAATGACGACAATCACCAAACCGGTTTTCATGAAGCTTTCTCCTTTGCAAATTTCAGGCCCGCAATCTCAGTCAAGACCCGCAATCTCGTTCAACGATCGTGGCGTTTCACGCGCTGCCATTCGCGTTTGGGAACCAGCGCATCCAGCGCAAGGATTACGGATTCCACGGCTTCCAGGTATTTGCCATAAGCGCGCGTAATTTCGGCGTGCGCATGATTTTCTCGAAGCTGGCGGCCAAGCTCAAATGCGGAAGCTTCCGCACCGGTCAATTCCTCGATGCGCCGATAGACTTCGCTTTTCTCGGCAGGAGAATCTTCACCGAGCGCAATCAACACGTGGCGCAGAAGCACGGTGATACTGGAGATGGATTTACTATAAATTTCCCGCAGCTGTGATTCGCTTTCCGAAGCGCGCAAAAAATGGTCGCGAAGTTTTTGCAACGCGGTGCGCAATTCATGCTCCACTTGCGCCCGATGCAAATTCATGGGCACGTCGATTCCCGCGATGGGATCGTTGCCAAAAAGGACGCGGTGAGCCTCTCCGATGTCGAGCAACTCGACGGCGAAAACGTCGGCGGAATGAACCAATTCTTCCTGAGTGAAAATGCGCGGAGGCGGCTCGTGAAGTATCCCGCTCCACCAACGAACAACGGAAGCGATGCGCAACAACTCAGCGGCTTTCGTGGATTTCAGGATACACAAAAGATTCAAATCTGATTTGTGCGCGTGAAAATCGCCGCGCGCACCTGAACCGTAAAGCACGATGGACTGCAGATTATCTCCCGCCGCTTCCTGCAGCCGGCGAACAATTTCCGTTAGTTTTTCTTCGCGTGCCAGCATCTATCCTCGGCCGTCCAGTCCCGTTCATGAATCGCGGTTGACGCGAAAGCGGTCAGGCGTATCTTACCAACTTCCGGACGCTCCACCGCCACCGCTCGATCCTCCGCCAAATCCGCCAAATCCTCCGCCCCCTCCTCCGAATCCTCCACCGCCCCAACTGCTTCCTCCTCCTCCCCAACCCCTCCTGCCGCCCCCTCCACTCATGAGGAAAGGAAGAATCCACCAGCACCCGCTCATGCCGCCGCCGCGGCGACCGGAGGTATTCGAGACGGCGGCGCCAACGATTCGAAAGAGAATAAAAACGATAAACACGATGGCCCAAAACCCAATCGGCGAATTGCGGGTGCGCGGAGTGTTTGCGACCCGACGTATTGGCGGCTGGCCGGAGAGAGTGACTCCGTGGTCGTCGGCAACATATTTTGCGAGCTGCCACGCGGCGATTTCGACAGCAGAGCCGTAATCATTTTGGCGGAGAAACGGAACCATCGCGCGACCAGCATCGCCGGCGCGCGCGTCATTGATGATGGGTTCCAGGCCATAGCCCACTTCGATGCGATAATTGCGATCGTTGGGAGCAATGAGCAGCAAGACGCCGGTGTCGGCTTTTTTTGCGCCGATGCCGAGGTGCTTAAATAAATCGACGGCGTAATCGTCGACGGGGCGATCGTCGAGCGATTTGACGGTGACGATGGCCATTTGCGCGCCAGTTTTTTGTTCGAGCTCGGTGCACAGTGTTTCCAAACGCTGGCGAGTAGCGGGAGGGATCACACCGGCTAGATCGGTGACGTAGCCGACGGGAGAAATTTTGTTGATGTCGTCAGCGCAGAGAGCAGAGGGCGCAAAAAAGAGGAGTAACAGGATGCAAAGGCGCAGGCAGCGCGGGCTTGGAAGGACAGAGCGAAGGTTTTTCGCAATCATCGGCGCGGTTCGGAGCGACGAATAAGCATCGCGGTATTCGAGTGAAAGTGCAAGTACGCGTGAACTGTAGGCCGCGCGAGGCAATCGGAAAAAGAAAGAGTTACACAGAAAACACGGAGAAAGGAGCACAGAGAACACAGAGAAAAAAAGCAAGAAGCACAACACGTACGGCTAAGGCTGCGAATCTGGCACGGAGAGTTCATTTTCCCAGCGGGCGATCACCGCGCTGGCAAGGCAATTGCCAGTGACGTTGAGAGATGTGCGAGCCATGTCGATGAGAGCGTCCACGCCGAGGATGACGAAGATCGGTTCGGTGGGAAGGTGGAAGGACGCCGCCGATGCGAGAAGGACAATCAGGGAGGCGCGCGGTACGCCAGCGACGCCTTTGCTGGTGAGCATCAGGGTGAGAACCATGAGCAGCTGTTGCGACCAGGACATGTGAATGCCGGCAGCTTGCGCGACAAAAATGGAAGCGAGCGAAAGGTAGAGAGTCGAGCCATCGAGATTGAAGCTGTAACCCGCGGGAATCACGAAAGCCACGATACGGCGCGGGACGCCGAAGGCCTCCATGCATTCCATGGCGCGAGGGAGAGCAGCTTCGGAAGTACTGGTGGCGAAGGCGATGGTGGCGGGTTCGGCGACGGCAGCAAGGAACCGCTTCAAGGGGATGCGCGCGAGAACTGCGATGGGCAGCAGCACGCAGAGCAGAAATACGATGAGCGCACCGTAGGCGGTGGAGAGAAGTTTGCCAAGAGGCAAAAGAACGGCGATGCCCATGTGGCCGACCGTGTAAGCCATGGCGGCTCCGACGCCGATGGGTGCGTAGTACATAACGATATTGGTGAAGCGGAACATCACTTGGGTGAGAGATTCGGCGAAATTGAGGATTGGTTTTTGCAGAGTTTCCGGAACGCGGGTAAGAGCGATGGCGAAAAGAATGGCGAAAACGGCGACCTGAAGGATTTGGTTGTCGGCGACGGACTGAACGATATTTTCCGGAAAAATGTGGAGAATGAATTCGGTCCAATGAAGTGGCGCGACTTCCTTCGTGGCTTGCGCGGCAGCGCCCGGGGGGATCACCAGACCTTCGCCGGCTTTGGTCAAGTTGATCGCGGCTACACCGAGAAACAGCGCGATGGTAGTGACTGCTTCGAAATAGACCAGACTTTTCCAGCCGATGCGGCCGACTTTGCGTAAATCGCCGTGCCCTGCGATACCTGTGATCAACGTGCCGAGGATGAGCGGCGCCACGATGACCTTGATGAGGCGCAGGAAGATGTCGCTGAGGAAGCGGAGTTGCGTCGCGAACGCGGGAGAATCGAGGCCAAGTTCGAGGCCGGCGAGCATCGCGAAAAAGATCCAGAAAGTGAGGGAACGAGTGCGGAGGCCAGCTGCGGCGAGCACGAGAAGAGCAAAACAACGCAGCAAGATCAGCGACCTGTGACCCGGGAAGAGAGCCATCAGCAGGCAGCCTGCGGCGAAAAGGACGAGCCCTGCCCCCAGCAAAATTTTGAATTGGCGTGAACGGTCTGGTGGCAAACGTGGTCCTCTCGAAGAGCGGAACGAGAACGGACATCATAGCCGAGAACGGGTGAGCGACGAACAGCAGAAAGGGCGACCCAAGAGTTGGCCCTACAAATCGGCGAGAGAATCTGGAAAGCGCGCGGTTGCTTGAGTGTTTGGTGCGCTGGTATCGTCAGAATATGCCAAAAATAAAATATTTTGAGTGTTCGCGGTGTAAGACGACAGTTTCCGCCGAAGCGCCGCAGACAGTTTGCCCGAAATGCGCTGGAGCGCTCTATGTGCGGTACGACTTGAATGAGTTGCGTGGATTGCAGCATCGCGAGCTCGTCGCGCGCGAAGGGAACGCGAGCGGCTGGGCAGGTATGTGGAGGTATCGGCCGGTGTTGCCGGATGTGGACCGCGTGACGCTGGGCGAGGGATGGACGCCGGTCGTTCGCAGCCGGCGATACAAGAACGTTGTGATTAAGGAAGAGGGGGCAAATCCGACGGGAAGCTTCAAAGCGCGTGGGCTGGCGCTGGCGGTGACGATGGCGAAACATTATGGGCTGAAGAAATTAGCGGTGCCTTCAGCAGGGAATGCGGCCGGAGCACTGGCGGCGTACGCTGCGGCGGCGGGAATCGAAGCAAATATTTTCATGCCGAAGGATGTGCCGTTCGCAAACTATGTAGAAGCGAAAATGTACGGCGCGAATGTCACTCTGGTGAATGGATTGATTTCAGATTGCGGGCGAATGGTGGCTGAGCGAAAAGAGAAAGAAGGCTGGTTCGACATTTCGACGTTGAAGGAGCCGTTTCGAATCGAAGGAAAAAAGACCATGGGGTACGAGCTGGTGGAACAACTAGGATGGGAATACCCGGCGGCGGTCTTTTATCCGACGGGCGGCGGAGTGGGATTAATCGGGATGTGGAAAGCGTTCGCGGAACTGGAAGAATTGGGGTGGGTCGCGCCGGGAAAGCGGCCGAAAATGATTGCGGTGCAATCGGCAGGATGCGCTCCGATGGCGCGAGCGTTCGAACAGCATGAAAAAGTGAGCAAGGCTTGGGAAAACGCGGCGACGTTTGCGTCTGGATTGCGCGTGCCAAAGCCGTATGGGGATTACATTATGCTGGAAATTTTACAAGAGTCGGGCGGAGTGGCGCTGGCGTTTTCGGATGAAGAGATTTTGGAGTCGCTGAAGGACTGGGCGAGGAGCGAAGGAATTTTCCTTTCGCCAGAGGGGGCGGCAGCCACGGCGGCGTACGATCACTTGTTGAAAACGGGATTTTTGAAAGCGGAAGACCGCGTGGTGCTGTTCAATACCGGCGCGGGATTGAAGTATACGGATGTGACGGCACAGGCGGCGGGAATTGAGCGGCCGAGTTGAGGCGACGGAGGAAGTTTTGTAGTTAAGTAGCGGCTGAGCTTCTTCGCTTATCCTTGCCAGATAAGCCGAGAATAGCAATTCTTGCGAAGGCCAAGGACAAACGTTGCGGCTGAGATCAAGCTGCCGGGTGACGAAAATAACGCAAGGTTTGATCTCGTTGTGTTTAGAACCAATGCGCAGCCAAGAGCGGCCGTGCTACTGAAGAGCGCGGAGTTGCCACAAAGGCGGAGACGCGAGGAATGACGAAGTTTCCGGTTTTCGAAAAAGTGAGAGCAGGGACGCAGCCAGAATATCTGCACCCTGACTATCGATCTTCCGTAAAGCGGGCGCCGAAGCGGCCAATGATTGTGCTGCCGTACACGCTTTCGGAAAGATCGGGCCCGGTTTTTGGGCAGGATTGTGTTAAGGCCAGCGATTGCGATTTGACGGCGCAACATGCGGGTTCGCCGCTGGGCGAGCGAATCGCCGTGACCGGGCGACTGTTGGACGAAGGAGGAAGGCCGGTACGCGGTGCCCTGATCGAAATATGGCAAGCGAATGCGGCGGGCCGTTACCTCCACAAATTGGATCAGCACAATGCTCCGCTTGATCCGAACTTCAGCGGGTGCGGAAGGACGCTAACCGACTCAGAAGGCCGTTACCGGTTTCTTTCGATTAAACCGGGGGCTTACCCGTGGGGAAATCACAGCAATGCCTGGCGGCCAGCGCACATCCATTTTTCAATTTTCGGAGCCGGATTGCTGAGCCGCCTGGTGACGCAAATGTATTTTCCTGGCGATCCACTGCTGGCCTACGATCCGATTTACAACTGCATCGCGAATGAAGAAGCGAAGCAGCGGCTCATTTCCAAATTTGATCTGGAGAATACTACGCAGGAATTTGCGCTGGGCTACCGGTTCGATATTGTATTGCGGGGGCGCGAGGCGACGCCGGTGGAACGTAAATGAGCCACGTACCAACACCATCGCAAACGGTCGGGCCTTTCTTCTCAATTGGTCTTAGGGAGTTGTGCCGGGAAAATATTGAGTGCGATGTGGAAGGAAGGCGAGTTACGATTCGTGGGCGAATTTTGGATGGAGACGGGGAGCCGGTTCCGGATGCGGTTCTGGAAATCTGGCAGCCCGAAGACGCGGAATTGAGGGAAACGAAAAATGGACCAGTGGAACACCGGTCCGGAAAAATTCCTGTCGGATTTGGCAGGATTGCGACCGACGATTCGGGTGAATTTCGCTTCAGCACCAAGAAGCCCGGGAGCAGGCGCGATGCCGAGGGCTTCCTGCACGCTCCGCATCTGGTCGTACTGGTGCTGATGCGCGGGTTGTTGCGACATCTGGTGACCAGGATCTATTTTCCCGATGTGGCGGAGAATTCCGAAGATCGCGTCTTAAATCTAGTGCCGTCCGACCGGCGAGCAACTTTGATTGCGACGCGCGTTGCGGCTTCGACTTCCGGTGAAAACGAATTGCGATGGGACATTCATTTGCAGGGTGAGCGCGAAACAGTTTTTTTTGAGACGTAAAAAGAGAGGTTCATCACCCCATGAGGGATCAAAGAATCGCTTTTGTTTCAGTAATGGTTGTCTTATGCGCGTTTTCAAGCGCCTATCCATGGGTAGGAAAACTCGAGAGGACCTTTGCGGCCTCCTCGCCAGCCGCTTCCGCTGCTGCTTTTGTGGGCCGTTGGGATTTGACGCTGAAAGCGCCCGATCGGGAATATCCGTCATGGCTGGAAGTAAGCGAAGACGGAGGAACGTTGAAAGCGGAGTACGTGGGGCGCTGGGGAAACGCACGGGCTCTCCCCAAAGTTGAAGTGGCGAACGGCAAGCTGACATTCGTTTCCCCGAAAGAGGAAGAAGCGATGCCCACGGATATGGTCTTCGAAGGAACGCTTGCGGGGAAAACTCTATCGGGAAAAGTGAATGGCCCGAACAATACGACGTGGGAATGGACGGGAGCACGTGCGCCGTTACTGGAAAGAAAAACGATGCCGAAATGGGGAAAGGCGATCGCGCTGTTCAACGGAAAAGATTTGACCGGATGGAAAATGAGCGCAGCGGGAAAAAATGAGTGGAAAGTGGAAAACGGCATCTTGGTCAAGCCGGCAGGAGGCCCAGAGCTGATTAGCGATGCAAAATTCGACGACTTCAAGTTGCACGTGGAATTCAAGTGCGGGCAAGCTTCGAACAGCGGAGTTTATTTGCGCGGGCGTTATGAAGTACAAATCGAAACAGATTCCATCGAGGACCCGCCGAACCGCCGCATGGGCGGGATCTACGGATTCATCGCCGCTTCGCCGGAACAACCACGGACGGCGGACGTCTGGCAAACCTACGACATTACCCTGGTTGGACGACGCGTGAGCGTAGTACAAAACGGGCAGACCATCATCAACAATAAAGAAATTCCGGGAATTACCGGCGGCGCGCTGGACAGCCACGAAGGATTGCCCGGACCAATCTACCTGCAAGGCAGCGAAAAAGGGCGCGTGGAATTTCGTAGCATCGCCATCACGCCCGGAGCGCAATAAAGAACGCAATTACATCCGGGAAAATCCATGACTCATTTCTTGCGCGACATTATTCGCCAGCCGAATGAATTGCAACGCACCATCGATTTCTTGACAGGCGCAGGACAATCCAGTTTGCGTGCCGCGGCGACTGCGATCCGGAACGCCCGGCATGTCTATTTGACCGGGATGGGGAGCAGTTGGCACGCCGCATTAGGAGCCGCGACATTGTTCAACTTAGCCGCGACTCCGGTGTATTTGTACGACGCCGCGGAGTTGCTGGAGTTCGCGCAATTTCCGCTTTCGTCAGTGGTGATCGTCATTTCACGCAGCGGACGAAGCGTGGAAATCGTCAAGCTACTGGCGAAACTACGCGAACGCGGTGCGACGGTGATTGCGCTCACGAATTCGGCGGAAGGCCATCTCGCAAAGGAAGCGGAAATTCCACTGGTAATCCCCGTCCAACTGGATCACGCGATTTCCGTAAATACGTATTCGACGTTAGTAACGGCGACAGCAATCTTGGCGAGTGAAACCGCCGGAACGTGGAACGCCGGCCTGCAAGCCGCGCTGTCAGCCGCTTTTAAGAATGCGGACGCGGCGATATCGGGTTGGCAAGCGCAGGTCGCAGACACAACCTGGTTTGCAACGGGAGCCACCACTTATTTTCTGGCGCGTGGATGCAGCATTGGCAGCGCTCAGGAGGCGCGGCTGCTGTGGGAAGAGGGAGTGAAGTCGCCGGCTACGGCGATGAATACAGGAAGTTTTCGTCACGGGCCGCAGGAAATGGTGACCGCGGGCGTGCGATTTGGAATCTGGATCGACGCGGAGCGCATGCGGGAGCAGGACTTGGCGGTGGCTGGCGACCTGAAAAAGCTCGGGGCTTGCGTGATGCTGATTGGCGAAAACCTGCCTCAAGGTGCCGCCGATCTGTTATTCCAGTTACCGGCTGTGCCGCGCAACTGGCAATTTCTAATCGATATTATTCCGGCGCAACTTGCCGCGGAAAAGCTGGCGCGGCTGGGCGGAGCGGACAGCGACACATTTCGCTACTGTTCTTTCATTGTGGAAGACGAATTCGGGTTATTGCCGGAAGAACACGAATCGGCGGGCGAAAATAAATAGTCTTTTGTTGATTGCAAGCAAATTTATGCGATGCACTGGAACTCAGAAGGAAAAGCTGTGATTGCTGGGGTCGACATTGGCGGTACAAAAATTGCCGCGGGCGTGGTGGATGATACCGGAAAAGTGCTGGCGAAACTCGAATGTCCAACCAACGCGGCGGCCGGGTACGCAAGCGCACTGGCGCGAACCATTGACATGCTGCGAACCGCGTCGCGCAAAGCTGAGGTGCAAATTACGGGCATTGGCATCGGCTCCACGGGCATTGTTTACCCACGAAACGGCGCTTTCGGTGATGCTGGTTTACTGCCAGGCTGGCGAGGAAACAATCTTGTCGACGATCTGTCGCGCGAATTCAGAGTTACCGTCGCGCTGGAAAATGACGGTGATGCGTCGGCATTGGGCGAAGCGGCGTGGGGCGCCGGAAAAACCAAGGCCAGGTTGATATACGTGACCGTCGGCACCGGGATCGGCGGCGGAATCATTCTCAATAAGCAACTGTATCGTGGCGCGGATATGGCGCATCCGGAAATCGGCCATCATGTAATCGAAGCGTCCGGGCCGGAATGCTGCTGCGGTTATCGCGGATGTTGGGAAGCGCTGGCGACCGGTCCGGCGATGGCAGCGTGGTTCAACACGAATGCGCCGGATAGCAAACGCAACAATAAAGAATTGAGCGCGGCTCAGATTTCCGAACTTGCGCGATGCGGCGATGAACTGGCGAAACGAGCGGTGGAAAGGGAGATCCTTTACCTAGGATTAGGCGTGGCGAATCTGATCAACCTTTTTGTTCCGGACGTAATTGTGTTTGGCGGCAGCATGATGAAAAGCGCGGACCTTTTTTTGGACGGCATTCGCAAAGTGATTCGACGGGGGTGCCGGTTCGTGCCGGCAGAAAAAACGGAGTTGATCCTGGCTTCGTTGGGAGATGACGCGAACCTGATTGGAGCTGCGCGGGTCTGGCACTACCGGTTTGTGGAAAACGGCGGGAGTTTATGATTCGAAGCGCGAAAAATTCCGGCCGGGGAGCAGTGATAATCTAGTTACCGTCTTATGCCACTTCCTTCAGGGAAATAATCTCAATCTCCAGTCATTGCCAAAACATTTGCCTGCTCCTGTATAGGAACGGCCACGCCATCGCGAAACGCGACAGCTTTGCCGGAGTTGGCAGAAACGCGTTCACCGGGAACGATGATACCGACGAGGTTTAGGGGATCGGCGGCGGAGACGGCGAGCGTTTCGCCGGAAGGCTGCTGATGGCGCATGGCGCGCAGAGATTCCACAGCTACAGGCAGAGCAAATTGTTCGCCCAAAAAACCGTTGACAAAGCGGCCACCGCGAACTTCACCGCGATCTTCCAACCTTCGTAAGGTGACGAGAACCTCGCGCCACCTTGGAAGAACACTTTCGCGAGTGAGAAGCTCGCGGAAGACGATGCCATAACGGCGCAGCAGCATCCAACAAATCGCCTCCAACGCGCGGTTACGGTCCTGAACTTCGCCGGAGTGGAGCAAAGACCAGCGGCCAGAGCCGTGACGAGGGCGCGCATTGCGGCCGCTGCCCTGGCCGGCACGGCGTTTCGGATCAATAAGAGCGCGCAAACTATCAAAGCCATCGGCGGTCAGCAAGCCAGCGGCGACGAGCTCCCAAAGCGCCATTTCCACTTCCGCTTTCAGCATGCCGGTGCCGCGGACGATGTCGGCGAAGAAGGATGCCCCGCGTTGGACGAAGAACTGAAGAAGCTTGGTGGCGGCTGCACTAAGGCCGGGCGTTCCGGAATCGCTGTCTTCGTGGCGCGGCATCATCCAATCGGCGTCGTCGCGCACGAAAAAAGTAACCGGCGCGATTCTGGTGGGGATGACGCGGCGTTTGCCGTCAGTGAAGGGCTCGAGCGTCGCGGGATGTGGCGAGAGCCTTCCCCAGCCTATAGCGCCGGTTAGGCAGAGCTGATCCAAAACTTTAGGATCGTAGTCGGCGACTCGCCGTTTGAGAATCTGCGGTTCCCAAGAATTTGCGGGCGCTTCAAAGCCCTGCAACTGCTGCACGGCTTCGAGTGTCCCTCGTTCGCCAAGGAGCTGCGTGCCGGGAGCCGCATGTTGCCAGCGAAGCAGCCAGTTCATGAATTGAGCAGGTGTGACGGACTGGATCTCCTTGCGAAGCTCTCCCAGCGTCAAACGATGAATGCGAGCGAGCAGGCGACGTTCGCACCATTCGGTTTCATCGGAATGTGGATCGGTAAATTTGCCGCGCAAGATCGCGCCGCCGGACTCAAGACGCAAAATCGTTTTATCGATTTCCGATTCAGGCAGATTCAGGAGATTCGCCAGCTGTTTGCCGGTGACGGGGCCGGCATGGGAAATCCAGCCGCGGAGGAGAGCGAGCAGGGCGTCTTCGCGTGAGGCTGGCGGCGTTTCCGGTTTTTGCAGAGGTTTTGGAAGTGGCGATAGGAAGCGCGCGGACGGAAAAATTTGTAGAAACGTTTCGGCCCGCTCCGTAGGTACCCAATACAACTCATCGGCGATCTGCGCGCGGCGTGAGCGACCAGATTCAGCGAGCTGTTCGAACCACGGCGACCAGTAGGGCAAAACCGCACTCAACTTAGCGTGCAAGCGATCGTTTCCCGAGCTAGAAATGTTTTGTGAAATCGGCAAGGCGATCAGAGTGAGCATCGCGTCGTGTAACTCCTCGGCGTCACGTACGTCCGGCCACGCGTCGTCGCAAACAGCGGCGATGGCGGCAGGATCGAGGCGGCCGATTTCTCCCAGCACCGCAGCCGGCAGCATGCGACGCATTTCGACGGCGCGAGCGCGGCGTTCTTCGAGTGGTGCGTCATCAAGATACGCATAAGGATTGGCGTTCAGAATTTCGTGGGAAAAGCGAGAAGGCGCGGGAGCGTCTACAGCCAGGCACGTAATTTGGCCGCTCGCAATATTACGCAGCACTCGATCGAGCCCTTCGAGATCCAGCGCTTCAGTCAGCACGTCCTTCATGACTTCCCGAATCAACGGGTGATTCGGAATATTGATATCGCCCGCGGCAAGATTTTCCGGGCACGCCTGCGCTTCAGGGAAAACAGCAGCCAACAAATCATCGGCGCGCATGCGTTGGATTTGCGGAGGCACTTTTTTGCCACCGCGAAAACGAAGCAAGGCCAGAGCACGGCCGGCATCCCAGCGCCAACGAGTGATGAAGAGCGGGGAAGCCAGCAGAGCTTGCTCAAGGACGGATTTCACGGAATCCGGATGAAGGAAACGAAAGACGTCAGCCAGCGGAAAACTGTGTTGCTCGCTCAGAGAAATATTCAGGCCGTTGTCAGTAGCGGCCGCTTGCAATTCGAAATTGAAAGAACGGCAGAAACGTTTTCGAAGTGCGAGTCCCCACGCCTTGTTGATGCGCGCGCCGAAAGGGGCGTGGATGACAAGCTGCATTCCGCCGCTTTCGTCGAAGAAGCGTTCGGCAATTACGGTTGTTTGTGTGGGAACGGTTCCAAGCTCAGCGCGGCCCGCCGCGACGTATTCAACGGCTTGCTCGGCTCCCATGTCGTCGAGGCCGCATTCCAATTTGAGCCAGTTCACCGCGGCCGGTTTTGATGCCGGGGCTGATCCCTGATCACCGTTCAACTCCGAGCGCGGAAGAAGCGCACTGATTTTCTCGCGTACGGCGGAGAGATAAGTCGAGAGTTCATCGGTGCGGCCAGGCGCTTCACCGCGCCAGAACGGGACGTTGGGAGCTGCGCCTTGCGCATCTTCCACCAGCACACTTCCGGACTGCACTCGCCGAATGCGCCAGGAAGTGTTGCCGAGCAGGATGATGTCACCGGCAAGGCTCTCCACGGCAAAGTCTTCGTCCACGGTGCCGACAGTCGCGCCTTCAGGCTGAACGACCACGGTATACAACGAGTTTTCCGGGATCGCTCCACCGCTGGTAATTGCCGCCAAACGGCTGCCGCGGCGAGCCCGCAAGACTCCGTTGACTGAGTCGCGATGCAGATAAGCTCCGTAACGGCCGCGAGTGCTGGCGATGCCTTCGGACAACATCTGCACAATTTCTTCAAAATCAGCGCGCGTTAAATCCCGATAGGGGTAAGCGTGGCGGACGCACTCGAACAATTGATCTTCGTTCCAGTCTTCGGCTGCGCATATGGCCACGATTTGTTGGGCAAGAATGTCCATCGGGGATTCGGGAATGGCGATGCGATCCAGGTCACCCTGGCGAATTGCACGGACCAAGGCGGCACATTCCAGCAATTCATCGCGCGTGGTCGCAAAAATGCGACCCTTGGGAACTGCTCCGCGCCAATGTCCTGCGCGGCCGATGCGCTGCAAGCCGACGGAAATGGATCGTGGCGAGCCGATCTGGCAAACGAGATCGATATTGCCGATATCGATCCCTAGCTCGAGCGAAGCGGTGGCCACCAGCGCGCGGATTTCCCCATTCTTCAATTTCTTTTCGGCGGCGAGCCGCAGCTTGCGTGACAAGCTGCCGTGGTGGGCTGCAACCGCATCCTTGTCCAGACGTTCGCCAAGATGATGCGCAACCCGTTCGGCCAGACGCCGGGTATTTACGAAAATCAGCGTGGAGCGATGCTGAGAGGCCAATACCGAAAGTCGATCGTAGATTTCTCCCCACATTTCGTTGGAAGCTACTGCGCCCAGCTCGCTGCCGGGAACTTCGACGGAGAGATCCAGTTCCCGGCGGTGCCCGATCTGTACAATCACCGGATCGGGGCGATCGCTGCCGGCCAGAAAATGAGCGATGAGTTCGATTGGTTTTTGCGTGGCGGACAGGCCTATGCGAGTTACGTGCGTTCCTGTGAGGTGATCGAGACGCTCGAGCGAAAGAGCAAGGTGTGCGCCGCGTTTGTCGTCCGCTACGGCATGGATTTCGTCCACGATGACCGTTTCGATGTTTCGGAGCACTTCGCGGCTTTTCGCCGCCGTCAACAGAATGTAGAGGGATTCCGGCGTGGTGACCAAAATATGCGGCGGACGTGCGAGCATGGCGCGGCGTTCGTGCGCCAGGGTGTCGCCGGTACGCACGGCGGTGCGGATCTCCGGCATCAGCAGGCCACGCTGTTCGGCAAGTTGCAGGATTTCACCCAGCGGAGTCTCGAGATTTTTCTGAATATCGTTGCTCAGGGCTTTCAGCGGAGACACGTAAAGGACTTCGGTTACGTCGCGCAACGCGCCGGTCAGGGCCTTGCGCACCAGGCGATCAACGCAAATCAGAAAGGCAGCAAGCGTTTTGCCGGAACCCGTCGGGGCGGAAATCAGCGTAGTTTTTCCGGCCGCGATGTGTGGCCAACCGTATTGTTGCGGCTCGGTAGGAGAGCCGAAGCGCGATACAAACCAGTCGCGGACGAGTGGATGCGCCCATTCCAGTTCGGTCGAAACGGTGTGCGAGATGTCTATATTCATTCGCCTGTCGCAATTATAACGCGAACGGAATCTGGTTCGCGGAAACGCACGCGGACGCGCGACTTGTGTTTAGCGTTCTGTCTGATTCGGTTGCAACACTTTATCGTCTTGAAGCGTTTACGATCCGTCGCAATTCGTGAATTAAGTACATCAGTGGGTGACGGTGACGCTGATGGTCGTGGTGTGGCTAAGTGAGCCGGAAGTTCCCTTGATGGTGATGGTTGATGTGGCAAACGCTGCCGTCTTGCCGACCGTTAAAGTGAGCGTGTTGGCGGTGTTGGTCGGATTGGGACTGAAGGAGGCGGTGACACCCTTGGGCAAACCAGAGGCCGACATCGTTACGGAGCCGGAGAATCCGTTGAGTGGCGCGACTGTGACGGTGACGGTACCTTGCTTGTTGCGAGCGATGGCCAAGCTGGTGGGCGAAGCAGACAAGCCGAAATCGGGCTTGTTAGCGACGGCGTTGACGGTCAATGTGACAGAGGTGTTGTGAGTCAAGCTGCCGGAAGTACCGGTAATTGTGACGGTGACGGTGCCTGTGGCAGCTGTAGAAGAGGCGGCTAGCGTAAGCGCGCTGGTGGTGGCAGTGGAAGCTGGATTGAAGGATGCGGTCACGCCGCTAGGCAGGCCGGAAGCGGACAAAGCGACTGCGCCGTTGAATCCATTGAGGGGCGAGACAGTGATGGTGCTACCGCTGGCGGTGCCCTGCGTGATCGTAACAGTGGTGGGCGAGGCCGACAGGCTGAAGTCGGGTTTTGAGTTAACGGTAAGCGTGAGAGAGGTGTTGTGAGTCAAGTTGCCGGCAGTACCAGTAATGGTTATCGTGACGGTGCCAGCGGTTGCAGTGGCTGAAGCGGTCAGCGTCAGGGTGGTGGTAGTTGAAGCAGGATTGGGGCTGAAGGATGCGGTTACGCCGGTAGGGAGGCCGGAGGCAGACAAGCTGACGCTGCTGCTGAATCCATTGAGGGCCGAGATCGCGATGGTGCTGCCACCGGATGTTCCCTGCGTTACGGCGACCGAGGCAGGAGAAGCAGAGAGACTGAAATCCGGACTCGCGGACGAACCCGGCCAGTTGGAAACGAGATTAGCGACATTCAGGGTACCGATGCCGGTGGCGAAATCCCATCCCGTAGTGGCGGCAAAGGCCGGCTGATAAGCGCTATTGGAAGTGGAAAGAACGCCAGTTCCATCGGCGGAATCAAAACAATTTTGCGCGGTGGTACAGCCCACGGCCATGTCGCCTTGAGTCACGTCGTAGAAAATGCAGGAAGGCGAGGCGGCATTTCCAAGCGTGGAGTTGCAGGAGGCGTTTCCGCCTGGCCCGTATTCGGTGGCGGCAAGACTGTAGAGAATTGGATTGGGATTGCCCTGCCGAGAGCCGGTCTTTTGATTGATGAGCGCCTGTACGCCAGCCATGATTGGCGAGCCAAACGAAGTTCCTCCGGCGCCGGTCCATCCGCTGGGAGCTCCGGTACAAGCCGTGCCACCATTGGCGACATCGGAATAACAGAAAATGTAGTAATGCGACCACAGGCCATTAGCGGCAAACAATGAAAGGTCAGGCAGGTCGCGCACGGAATCGTTGGGATTGCCGGCAACGGACTGCCAGGTGGGTTTTGCGTAGCCGGCACACGAGCCGCCTACGATGCCACTGGTGGAAGGTGTACCGGTGGCGCATCCACTTGGACCGCCGCCGCCCGCGGCCGTGGTCGCGACGCCGAGGATCGCGGCAACGATTCCTCCAGCATAGTTGCAAAGACTGTTCGCGCCATATACCGGATAGCCTTCGTAGCTGGTGAGTAGTGCGCCAGCGCAAGAGTCGTTCCACGGAATTTCCGGCACGTACGAAAGAGCAGAAGCAAAGTTGGTTGAATTGGAAGAGCCCCAATATGTGCCGTTGGTGGACGCGTAGGTGTCGCCATAATCGGTGCCGCCGACGGCTACGTTATAGGGAGTCGAAGCGAAGGCACTAACCCCGATGCCGTGGGTCGCCGCCGACTGATTTTGATCGCACGTGGCGCCTCCGGAATCGCCCGAGGCGACGTAGACGGAGACACCTTCGGCAACCGCTTGTTGGTACGTAGTGTTGTAGGCGGCGTTGGCGGTGGCGCCGTTGGCGGCTTCACATTCGCCATAGCTTACGCTGACGATGGCCGGAGGCGTAGAGGCCTGATTGATGAGGTTCTGGATGGCGATCAAGCCCCCGAAGGTTGTGGCAGTGTCCGCACATGCGGCCATTTGAATAGCGGCGCTCGGCGCGGCGGCACTGGCGTACTCCGCGTCAAGAATTGCTTCGACGTCGTCGCCATTGATACCAGGATCGGTGCAGTTGTTGGGGCCACTTGGTGGCGCAGGATGGCTTTGCGACAGAGAGCCCGAGGTATAGGTTGCGAGGCCAAACGTTGAACGAAAAGTGTCCCAGTCGGCGGTGGAATAGAGGTTGGTGTCTTCGACCAGTACGATGGTTTGGCCCTGACCGGTAACGCCCGAACTGAAGACCGGATTGAAATTATAGATTTTTGCGAGGTCGCCAGGAACCACAGCGTAGACGTTGCCGCTGAGCGGATTGCCAAAGGTGTATTCATGGCGCAATCGGACCATGGGGCGCGGCTTAAAATCGTGCAGGGAGACAACGCCTGACACTACAGGAGCGAGAGCTTCGGGAATATGCGGGTCGCGGATATTCGCGATGTGGCCAGCGTCATTGACCTGCAATTGGTGGAGCTCAGTGTGAAACGCCTGGCGAACCTGCTCAGCTGTTCCGGAAAAATCGATGAGCATTCGGTTTGGATAGACGACGTTAACACGGAAGCCATGCCCTTCGAGCCAGGAGGCCAGAACGTCCACGTCCTGCTGGGCCGCGCCAAAGCGCTCGCCGAATTGGGCGGCGGTGAGCCACTGGTGGAAATTTTGGGATTGGGGATCATGCAGCTGCGCGATGAGGGTTTGCAGCTCACGTTCCTGCTCCGGAGTGCGGCGCAGCAACAGAAGCATGTGTTCGAGAGCGAGATCGCCGGCCACTACGCCGCGATCGTTTGCGGCGTTCGCCTCGGGGCGCGTGTTTCCAGCGAGGCGAACGAGTTTGGATTCATCAATATTTTGGGTGATTCGTGGCCGCGAAGAAGCGGGGATCTGAGCGGTCGAAGACGGTGCGCTTACGGTAAGCAAGCAGACAATTACAGGAGAGCAAATGCACAAGGCACGGAAGTTGTGATACATGGGCAGGCTCCTCTACGCTGGAATCCAAAAAGGGTTGCCAAGGTTTGAAATGCCGAGGAATTCATAGATTTACCGTGGGGACCAGATAGTGGGGTGGATTCTAGTCCGGGAAAGCGCAGACATGCAACGGATTTTCCAGGGCAAGCAAGTCCTCGAGGATGTCATCGCGGCTCCGTTCAAGAAATTCCGGCAACCGAAAGAGAGATTTCTAGAACGCAGTCGGATCGTTATGAATATCGGGGAGGCAAAATTCAGCACCAGGAATGAAAATTTGCGAAGGTTCGAAACAACGGGGAAGATTCTAGACTTATTGCAAGAAAAACGTGAAGGAAATGGCGCGCCCGGCGTGATTCGAACACGCGACCCTCTGCTTAGAAGGCAGATGCTCTATCCAACTGAGCTACGGGCGCATAGGCTAATTCTAAGAGATTTAGTCGCCGCGCGACCATCCTTTTTAGGTTTCCGCTCTCCGTAGGGCGTCTACAAGTGGGCAAACAAAACCGTCAAGCTGTCGCCCCGACGAACTCTCTTGGCTAAGCGACGGGTTGGCGAAAAAACGAATGTTGCCTCATCGGGCGCACGCGGTTGAATTCCAATATGCGGAGGAATTTACCGATGTAAAATCGCTTTGGTAAGACTAGCTGTCTCCCCACTCCCCGGCAGCGACAATCCTTAACCGCATGAACGCTCACCCCTGAGTTCGCTAAGTTAGGATCCCGTGAGTCCCTCTCTTCTGCGGGCGTTGATCAACGCTCTAGATGGAGGGAAAGCTGTATGCCCGCACAAAGAAGAAGGTGGCCCTCACTGGCGATGCTCCTGCGGGCACTATGTTTCGGATGCCTACTTATCTCCACGGCACCCGAGGCTCGAGCGCAGGCTAAAACGAAGGAACTCGCCGACCAAAGCCTGGAAGACCTGATGAACATTGAGGTCACCTCGGTCGCGAAGAAATCGCAAAGGATTTCGCAGACGGCGGCAGCAATTACGGTGGTTACCGAAGAGGATATACGACGGTCGGGAGCGCTGAGCCTGCCTGACATACTTCGTCGGGTGCCAGGTGTAAATGTCGCGCAGATCAATGCGAATATGTGGGCCATAAGCGTTAGGGGATTCAATGGAGAATTCAGCAACAAGCTACTGGTGATGATCGACGGCCGAAGCGTCTACCAGCCGACGTTTTCCGGGGTTTTCTGGGACGTACTGGATCTCCCACTCGAAGATATCAGCCGAATTGAAGTCATCCGCGGCCCAGGAGGGACCACTTGGGGAGCGAATGCAGTTAACGGGGTCATCGACATCATCACCAAAAAAGCTTCCGAGACCCGCGGCGGAATGGTAGTGGCGGCGAGCGGGAATGAAGCTCAGGGATTGGGCACCACTCAGTACGGAACGCACATAGGCGATGCCACTGACTACCGGATCTTTACCAAGTACTCTAATCAGACTCATTTTCCGGGCCTCTCTGGCGGCGATGGTCAGGATGAATGGCACGTGCTGCGTGCCGGTTTTCGCAGTGACAGCAAGCTTTCTTTGAAAGATGACCTGAGCCTTCAGGGAGATCTGTATAGCGGCAGAGTCGGATCCATCGTTGGGATGTTTACGTCCTTTGCCTCACCAGGCATTCAGGAAGTACCCAGTGAAACAAACGTGGGCGGCGGTTATTTGCAATCGAATTGGGATCACCGCTTTTCCGGCCGTTCGAACACGACCGTACAACTTTATTTTCAGAACTATGAACGGAATGACCTTCTCGGAGAAGAACGAAATACAGCGGGCCTCGACTTCGAACATCACTTTGCCCTAGGCCAGCGTCAGGACGTTGTGTGGGGTCTCGGCTATCGCTATTCGTCTTCAAAAACGGCAGGGAGCAAAAGCCTCACCCTGCTGCCCGCGAATCTGGACACTCACTTGTTCAGTTCCTTCATCCAGGACGAACTCGTCCTAAGGCCCGATCACGTGTGGCTGACGGTAGGCGCCAAACTGGAGCACAACTACTACACAGGCGTCGGGCTGATGCCAAGCGCGCGCATGGCATGGGCTGTTAGCGACAAGCAAACCTTATGGGCGGCAATTTCGCACGCTCTTCGTACTCCTTCAGAGATTGACACCGCAATCCAGTTGAACTCCGGAGGGTTTATTGGAACTGGCGGCACTCCTGTGGTCGTGCGTCTAAGAGGGGACACCAATTATCAGGACGAGAAACTCTTTGCCTATGAAGCCGGCTATCGAACCGAACTGTCAAGCTGCCTCAGCTTGGACCTGACCACTTACTACAACTCGTACCACGATCTGGGCACAACGGAACCAGGTTCGCCATTTTTTGAACCGATCCCCTTTCCGCCACACCTAGTTCTACCTCTAAACTTCGCAAATTTGATGGATGGAGAAACACATGGATTCGAAATGTCGGGAGACTGGAAAGTGAACCCCCGCTGGACGCTCTCGCCAAGTTACGCCTTCGAAGAAATTCATTTGCACCTCGCTCCCGGAAGCCTGGATACGCAGACCGTCGGTTCGACTGAAGGCGGGAGCCCACGGCATTGGGCACGCGTTGATTCGCAGATTCGGCTGCTGAAGAACTTGACCTGGGGCGGATCGGCGAATTTTGTGGGGAGGTTGGCCGCGCAGGGAGTTCCTTCCTACACCAGAGTCGATACGCAGCTTGGTTGGCAGATCGGAGACGGAATTTCACTCGACTTTGTTGGCCAGAATCTGGTGCATGACCGCCATCTCGAATTCCTGAACACAGCCGGGTCGGGGCTTTCAAGTCTTGTGAAGCGGGACTGGTACATGAAACTGACGTGGCATTTTCGAACGGAGACTCATTAGCCTTGCGCTCGCAGGCCAAACTTCCTCAGCGAATGAGCACGAAAAATCTTGCACGGGCGCTGCTCGGCGCCGTCGTGGCGCTGGCGGCGATCACAGTCCCCACGGTGGGCCAGTCTACAGCCGACGAATATCGGGTGAAGTCCGCGTTTCTCTTTCACTTTGTGCAGCTTGTGGATTGGCCAGAGGACGCGCTGGGCGGCGCCGGGAATCCTTTGACGATGTGCACACTGGGAGAAGACCCGTTTCATGGAGCACTCGAATCCACAACCGAGGGAAGAACGGTCAGCTCGCGCGCGGTGCGCGTCCGGCATGCGAAACAGTCGCAAGAGTTGAAGGGCTGTCAGCTGATTTTCATCGGTTCGGCCGAAGGAAAAGATACAGGCGCGCTGCTGGCACTCCTGAAAAATGATCCTGTCTTAACCATAGGCGAAAGCGAAGGATTCCTCGAACAAGGGGGCGTCATCCGGTTGTTTATTGAGGAAAACAAAGTGCGCTTCGAAGTCGATCTGGACACCGCGCAACGAGCCAGGCTGAAGATCAGTTCCCGACTATTGCTGCTGGCTAAACGGGTGATTGGCAAGGGAAAGCAGGGGTAGAGCTATGCCGTTTGGGAGTAAGTCGATACAGCGCAAGCTGACCGTATTAGTAGTGAGTGCGAGCCTTTTCGCGTTGGGTCTGGCCACGATTGGTTTCGCACTTTACGAACGTGCCAGTTTCCGATCAGCGATCGTCCGCCAGCTGGAGACTCTAGCGGAGACCCTAGGGGCAAACACGGCTGCCTCATTGGCTTTTAATGACCCGAAGAGCGCGGAGGAGATGCTGCGCGCTCTCGATACTAACCCGCATATTCTTGCCGCCGGACTGTACGACAGTCAAAGGAATCTGTTCGCCCGATATCGCCGCAGCGATCTTTCCGGTGATTACCAGTTGCCGGGCTGGCGAGCCAAAGGCGTGGAATTCCGCGGCACGTCGGTCGCCCTTTTCCGCGACGTAACCCTGCACGGTGAAAGAACCGGCACCATGGTCATTCTCTCCGACCTCCGCGAATTGGAAAACAATATGCAGGAGTATGGCAAGATTGCTTTCCTGGTTTTGGCTTTTTCTGTCCTGGTCACTTATTTCTCGACCGTTCGCATTTTGCGAACCGTTACCCATCCAATCTTGCAACTTGCGGAGATTGCCGGTCGCGTGGCAGCGGTTGAAGACTATTCCTTGCGCGCGGTGCCTGGGAGCAACGATGAAGTGGGGACGCTGGTGCAGTCGTTCAATAAGATGCTCTCGCACATCCAGCAGCGCGACCGCGAGTTGAAGGTGATGAATGACGGCCTGGAGCTGCGGGTCAACGAACGCACCGACGAACTGCACAAGGCAAAGGACGCGGCAGAACAGGCCAGCCACGCCAAGAGCGAATTTCTGGCCAACATGAGCCACGAAATCCGTACTCCTTTGAACGGCGTAATCGGCATGACCGATCTGGCACTGGAAACCGAACTGGACAGCGAACAGCGGGAATACCTGGAGACCGTAAAGTTATCCGCAGACTCCCTGCTTACGGTCATCAACGACATCCTGGACTTCTCAAAAATCGAAGCCGGAAAGATCGATTTGGAAGAGGACGATTTCAACCTGCGTGAGTGTGTGGAAGCGACTCTCAAGACCCTGGCTCTGCGCGCCGATGAAAAGGGATTGGAACTGCTTTGTGAAATTGCTCCAGAAGTGCCGGACGTGGTTTCCGGGGACGCCAACCGTCTTCGCCAGATCCTGGTTAATCTCGCGGGCAACTCCATCAAATTCACGCACGAAGGGGAAATTTCTCTGAAGGTGTCGATGGTATCGGAGGATGGAGAAAAGCGCCTGGTGCGGTTCACTGTCTCGGATACCGGGATTGGAATTCCGGCAGAAAAGCGCAAATTAATTTTTGATCCATTTTCGCAAGCGGATAGTTCGACCACGCGGAAGTATGGGGGAACCGGCCTGGGGCTGACCATCTCGGCGCGTCTGGTGAAAATCATGGGTGGAAATATCTGGGTGGAGAGCGAACCAGGAAAAGGAAGCCATTTTCATTTTACGGTCCTTCTCAAAAGTTCTCAGGCCAAGATTGAAGTCGGAACCATTGCGCCCGCGGAACTTTTGCGCGGTGTGAAGGTGCTGGTGGTCGACGACAACAAGACCAACCGGCGGATTCTGGATGGCATGCTGAAGCGCTGGCAGATGCTTACGCAACTGGTGGATGGCGGAGAAATTGCCCTGTGCGAATTGGTTTCCGCACACGAAAACGGTACCCCTTACGTCTTGGTCTTAACTGACATGCATATGCCGGGGATGGACGGATTTACTCTGGTGGAAAAGATTCGCCAGCAACCAGGGCTTGCCGCGGCGACAATCATGATGCTCACGTCGGCAGGACATCGCGGCGATGCTGACCGCTGCAAGCAATTGGGGGTGGCGGCATATTTGCTCAAGCCCATCCGTCAATCGGAACTTCGCGAAGCCATAGCCCGCGTATTGGGAGCGCACAGCCAGCAGGGAGCGATTCCTCTGGTGACGCGTTATTCCCTGGGTGATGCGCGCGATCCTAACGACGTGCTGCGAGTGCTGTTGGCCGAGGATAATCTGGTAAACCAGCGGCTCGCAACGCGACTTCTTGAGAAGCGTGGGCACCGTGTGATGCTGGCGGGCAATGGTCTGCAGGCGCTGGAAGCTCTCGCGAAAGAGGAATTCGATCTGGTGCTAATGGATGTCCAGATGCCGGAAATGGATGGGCTTGAAGCCACAATGGCCATTCGCGAGCGGGAGAGGGGGACCGGAAGACGCCAGCCGGTGATTGCTCTGACAGCGCACGCGATGAAAGGCGATCAAGAGAAGTGCCTGGCGGCGGGAATGGACGGTTACCTCACGAAGCCGATACGAACACAAGAGTTGGATCACATACTCGATCAGTATTTGGCCGCGCGCGTAAAGGCGGGTGTGTCTGCCGGAAAGCAATCATAAGCTGCGGGACTCTGAAATCAGCTTTTGTTGTCCGCTAGCGGCGCGAATGCGCCTGTTGTCTACTAAATCCGTTTTGGCTCGATAGCAGCGACAACCCTTCAGGGTGCTTCTGCTCACTGGCACGTCTGCGATGTGTCCGTCTGGTTTTCTTCGTTTGGCCGCTGCGCTCCTGATATCATCAAGAATTGTGAACCCCCTGCAGACGCTCGGCTTGGCCTTGGGCGCAGGTTTTTCATCGGGCCTGAATCTTTACGCCACTGTGGCGACCTTAGGCGTGCTGCAACGATTTGGCGTGATTCACTTGCCGCCGCATCTTGCGGTCATTGCGCACCCCATCGTTCTAGGCGCTGCAATCGCTCTCTACATTATTGAATTTCTGGCGGATAAGGTTCCGTTCTTGGATACGGTTTGGGATGCGATTCACACCTTCATCCGGCCGCCCGCCGCGGCTATGATCGCTTTTGGCGCGTCCGCGGGAGCCCCGTCGGAATGGCGATGGGCTGCGGCGCTGCTAGCGGGCGGTGTCGCTCTTACTTCACACAGCACGAAAGCCTCGACGCGCGCGGCAGTCAACGCCGTCCCCGAACCGTTCAGCAACTGGGCTTTAAGCATTGGCGAAGACCTGCTAGCTGTCTGGCTTACGTGGTTTACGACGGTTCATCCCGTCGCTGCGATTGTCATAGTCGCGGGACTGCTGATTTTATGTGCGTTTCTGCTGTACCACTTATTTCGATTTGTCCGAACTGCATTCAGAAGTTTGTAGAATCACTTCGTATATTTGTCCACCCATTCGATAAATGTTTTGTACCAAAACTGGCTGTTTACGGGCTTCAGTACCCAGTGACCTTCATCGGGGAAAACGACCAGTTTTGAGGGGACGCCCTGGCGTTGCAGCGAATTGAAAAACTCCAGTGACTGTGTGTACGGTACGCGAAAGTCTTTTTCTCCCGCGACTACCAATGTCGGCGTTTTATATTTTCCCAGCGAGCCTGCATAGGTTACTGGCGCCCACTTTCGGTAACTTTCCGGATTCGACCAAGGCGTTCCTTGCAAATCATGTTCTTCGAACCACAACTCCTCGGTCGCGTACATAGAAACTTTGTCGTAGACGCCGGCATGGCTCACGAGCGCTTTAAACCGGTCTGTGTGCGTCGCAATCCAATCCACCAGGTAACCGCCGTAGGAGCCGCCTGCCGCAGCCACCTTGGTCCCATCGATAAAGGGGTATTTAGCCAGCGCCGCATCCACGCCTTTCATGACATCCACGTAGGCTTTTCCGCCCCAGTCATTCGTGATTTCATCGGTAAACTTTTGCCCGTAACCCGTCGAACCGCGCCGGTTGATCATCAGCGTCACATAGCCCGCGCCCGAAAATACCTGTGCGTTCCAGCGGTAGCCCCAGGCATTGGACCACATCGTTTGCGGGCCGCCGTGCAGCAGCACGAGCATCGGATATTTTTTTCTGGCATCAAATTTCGGCGGCCGGATCAGCATCGCTTCCACTTGCGTTCCTTCCGCTCCTTCGAACCAGAAATTTTCCGGGGCGTTCATTTCCAGCTTCGCCAGCAGGGCATCGTTGGAATGTGTGATTTGCCGGATCGCGGTCCCGTCGGACGCAGCTACAAAAAGCTCAGAAGGCATCGTAAGGCTAGTCCGCGTGAGCAGCAGCGTTTTGCCATCCTCGCTCAGCACGAACGCGGCATTAAATCCGTTCACTACTTTCTTGGGCGTTGCTCCCGCGGTCGCCGCCATTGCGTACACCGGTTGCTCGGTTTCGTTTTCGGCCAAGAAATAGATGGTTTTGCTATCGGTAGACCAGGCGAGATTGGTTGCGCTTCGATCGAAAGCCTCGCTCAAATTTTCGTTTTTTCCCGTGGTACGGTTATAAAGCATCACCCGCCATTTATCGGCTTCATATGCCGCGGTCAGTTGTGCGTGATAGGCAATGAACTTCCCATCGGGTGAATACACAGGATTGCCATCAAACCCCGTTTGCGTGGTGATGCGTTTGGGATCGCCTCCGCTCACTGGAACGGTGAATAAATCCCCATTTGTGCTGATAGCCTCGACTTTGTCGGTCACTGCCGTGAAGCAGATCTCCGTGGAGTCGGGGGAAAAATTGATGTCGCTCTCGTCGCCCCGCTGATCGGGCGGCACATCATAGTTCGCGCCAGGAGTTAGATCCTTCGCTTCGCCTCCTCCGTCCACCCTTGTAACAAACAGGTGCGAGCGAGCCCCTTCATTCCAATGCGTCCAGTGCCGGTAGAGCAGATGATCCGCGACGTTCGCTTTCACCTTATTTTTTTCTTTTTCGTCATTTCGTTTCTTGTTGCACTCATCATCGTTATTTGCGGCAGCCGCAGAGCGGCTGACACAGTCGGGATAAACCGACGAGGTGAACGCGATTGTCTTTCCATCCGGCGACCACTTGACCAGGTCTGCTCCGGTGGAAAGTTTTGTCAGGGGATGCGCTTCGCCGCCCTCCATCGGGAGCAGGTAAATCTGTGACTCTCCGCTACGTGCCGATAAAAATGCAATGGTCTTTCCGTCTGGCGACCACTTTCCAGACGAATCCTTTCCGGTCCGCGTCAATTGAATCGCATCGCTGCCCGCGACGGGAGCCATCCACAAATTTGTGGCGTTGCGATTTGCATCCATGTCCGGGGTCGCGACCGTGTACACTACCCACTTTCCATCGGGAGAAAGGCTTGCCTCCGCCACACGATGCATCGCGATCAGATCGTCAAAGGTGATCGCATGCTTCGATGTTTCCTGCGCTTCTGCGGCCACCGCGATTGACAGCAACGCCAGACCGATCCACCAGCTGCGGGCCCACAATCGATTTTGCATACTCGTTGTCATGCGCTCTCCCATCAGGAAAAACCTTGAGTCAATATTTAGCGTTTAGGTAAATGATTATGCAACATTCTGCTTGCTTCTATGTTCTCGCGCGGTATTTTTCACGCACAGGTAACGTCCGCTCGCTTGCAACTGCGATTTCACTTTGCGATTTCGCTTGCGTGCCGGCTCGCGATTTCACTCAGTACGTCCGCACCGTTGGCCGCTGTTAAATGCGGATAGCGCTCGCCGCCGTGATAATCCACAGCATAGCTGCGGAAATATTCGTCGTTTTCCGTCAACAGTTCAATCGGTTCTTTCGAATTCTTTGCCGCATGAATCGCTTGGCGCAAAATATCAGGCGTCCAGCGCCGCCCATTGACCGCCACCAGACGCATTCCAGGCGCGATTCCCGCATTCGCCGCCGGCGAACCTGGAATCACGTCAATAATCGAATTTGCATCTTCACTCGCTGGAGCATGAACGCCGAATCCCAACGAAAACGACACGTCCACCACGTGTTGCGCGTCCTCTTCCGCCCGCTGGTGGTCGTTCATCGTTTCGTTGAACGTCAGTTTCCAGCCGCTATTTTCCAAGCCGCCCAACGGAGCCTTCGGACCATGCGAGTGAATCCTCTCTTCAAAAAACTTTTTCCAGTCATACGCCACGACCGAATTCATGGTAGCCACCACGTCATCCAATGTGTACGGCACAACCTTGATCACGCCATCGTCGGCTCCATGGAATTTCCTGCAGAAATCGTCGAGGGAGCGCTGGCCCTTCGATTCTCTGCGAATGACCGTGTCGGCTTCGAGCCAGATCAAGGTGCTTTCGTCATAGTAATCAGCCGACCGCCGCCATGCCGCGCCAGCTGGTCGCGCCGAATACAGGACCTGCGCGGAAATCGCCGTGTCTTCCAGGTTGCGCCATGTCCTGCCTGGCCGGTCATTTAAGTACGCCGCGGTTGCTGCAAGCGATTCACGCAATTGTTCGGATGACCAGAATCCGCTGCGCGCGGTCAGCATCGTTCCGTAATATTGGGTCAGGCCTTCGTAGACCCAGAGCAGATCGCCTTTCATCGGCTCTTGATAATTTGGGGTCGCCAGTCCCGCGGGGCGTCGGTACTTCCCGTTCCAGGAGTGAAAAAATTCGTGTGGCAGGAGGTCCATCACGGTTTCCAGCTCGTCCGGATCCAGCCACATTTTTTCGGGAGCGCGGTTGTCGCTGGATTCGTGATGCTCCAGGCCGTTCGGGTCCAGATGATCCGTCAAAGCCAGCAGAAAATCGTAGTGCCGGTAATGCCGCGAGCCAAACAGTGCTCCCGTTTCCGCCACCAGTCGTCGCAGGTGCTGTAGCTGTTCGTTGGTCAAGCTGGTCGCGACCGCGCTATCGGCCGCGATATTCAACCGGTGCTCCGGTTTTTGCCCTGGAGCCAGGTCATATGTTTTAAAGAAGGCACCTGTCAGTAGCGGCGAGTCCACCAGAGTAGTCAGCGAAACAGTTTCGAATTGCACTTCGCCTTCGGCCGCGCTTCCTGCCATTGTCTGCAGCGCTGTCGCGAATTTCCATCCTTCGGGCACGCGCACGCTCGCCGAAATTTTCACGTCATCGGACTTTGCTCCCTGCGGGTACAGCACCACCAGGTTCCAGGGAAGCACCGCAATCTTCGCTGTCGCCGAAGGCTCTCCCGCGGTTCCTGCTTCCATCGGAAGCAAATAATCGAGCGTCACATCCAGCGTGGTCACGCCGGTTGGAACTTCACAATGTAGCGCGAATAAATCCACGTCATCGCGACGCCATGCAATCTCTTTCCCATTGCCGCGAAAATGCAGCCCCGTCGCGTCTACAATCGGGCCGTTCGGTGCGTGTTCGCCGGGGATCCACTTCGGATAAACGAGGGTCAGCGGTCCCGCGGTTACGGGGAACTCCATCTTTGAGTGGTATACGCGCTTCGCCGCCTCACGCAGGTCAACTTCCAATTTCACCGGAGTTTTTTCTTGCCCGCGTATCACCACTCCGCCGAAAAGAAAAATTATTGCCGTGACGAACCCTGCCCCGAGGGAAATTCTCCACATGAAAAACGCCTCCAATAAGTGCAAGTGCAGTGTCAAACGCTCGCATATCATAGTACCCGCAAGCACGCGTCAAAATGTACCAGCGACTTACGCCGCTCCTCTAAGCTCTTTTCATAAAGCTTTTAAATTTAGTGCCAGGCTTCAGCGCGGCTGCCCCCATTTGCTAGAATCCACACGACGGCCCTATGTCGAACTCCTCGGCTCTCTTTCCGCGAAACTTTCGCACGAATTTGCCCACAGCGATTCGCGGTGAAGGTTGCTGGATCATCGCCACCGACGGTCGTCGATATCTGGACGCCTCCGGGCAAGCCGCCGTTGTCAATATCGGCCACGGAGTACAAGAAATCGGCACCGCCATGGCCGCGCAAGCCGGTCAAATCGCTTTTGCCCACACCACGCAATTTCACTCCGAATCCGCGCAAAAGCTTGCCGCCCGTCTGCTCGCACTAGCGCCGAGAAATTTTCACAATGGTGGACGTGTCTATTTCACTTCCGGCGGCTCGGAAGCCGCGGAAACCGCCATCAAGCTCGCGCGCCAATTTCACCTCGAAAATGGCCAGCCAGCCCGCTATCGCGTTCTTTCGCGCCGGCAGAGTTATCACGGCAGCACTCTTGGCGCGATGTCGGTCAGTGGAAACGTGTCCCGCCGCGCGGCTTACGCGCCCCTGCTGACCGAATGGGGACACGTCGCCCCTTGTTTCTGTTATCACTGTCCATTCGACAAAACTTTTCCGGATTGCGACATCGCCTGCGCGGATGATCTCCGTACATTTCTCGAAGCCAACGATCCTTCCACCGCTGCTGCATTCATTTTCGAACCTGTCGTCGGCGCGACGCTCGGCGCGGCGGCGCCTCCAGACGGCTACATTCAACGCATCGCGCAAATCTGCCGCGAACAGGGAATTCTTCTGATTGCCGATGAAATCATGACCGGCATCGGCCGCACCGGGAAAATCTTTGCTGTCGATCACTGGAAGATCGAGCCCGATCTCATCCTCATCGGCAAAGGCGTTGCCAGTGGCTACGCTCCACTTGGCGCAGTCCTGGTTTCCTCGCGCGTCGCCAGCACCTTTGCAAGTGGCTCTGGCGTATTCCAGCACGGTTTCACCTATCAGGCTCACCCCGTTTCCGCCGCCGCAGGCAATGCTGTTCTAGATTATCTGCAAGCTCACAAGCTCTTTGATCGCGTGCCGGCCGCATCGGGTCAACTTCGCGAAGCGCTCGCCCCTATCGCGAAGCATCCACAAGTTGGCGATGTCCGCGGCCTTGGGCTACTGCTCGCAGTCGAGTTTGTGAAGGACAAGTGCACGCGGGAATCATTCCCCAAAGAATTGAACATCGCGGAAAAAATCCGCCAAGTCGCGCTGCAATCCAACGTGCTCACCTATCCCTCGCAGGGTTGCGTGGACGGTCTTCGAGGCGATCACATTCTCCTGGCTCCGCCATTCATTATTTCCGCTGAAGAGTGCTCCCAAATTGGGCAAGCTCTGGAATTAGCCGTCGCACAAACGTTTCCTTCTTGAGGTGCGCTACACTGTCTCCATTCTTAAACGTTCGTGTTTCCAATTCTTTGTGGAAAAGAAAAATCCGAATGCGCCATCGTCCGCTTTCTTATCTATTATTGATTTTTCTTCTGACGCCGGCTGTCTCGTTCGCTCAGCAGGGTGCAGCAAAAAAACCGCGCGCACGCGATCTCGGCGTTCCGTTTGATGGTACTCCCGGTCCGCTGAACGCCATCACCGATGTTTCTGGAGTGCTCGTCGGCGACACCACGCTGATTTCCGGAGAAGGGAAGCTAGTTGTCGGCAAAGGACCTGTCCGCACCGGAGTCACCGCAGTGCTTCCGCGTGGCAGAAATTTTGATGATGCGGTTATGGCTGGATGGTGGTCGCTGAATGGCAATGGTGAAATGACCGGCACCACCTGGGTAGAAGAGTCCGGTCTGCTGGTCGGTCCGGTCATGATTACCAACACCCACAGCGTTGGCGTTGTTCGCGATGCCGTCATCCAGTGGATCGTGAAGCAGCGGCACGTCGGTCCCGACGAAGACTGGTGGTCGCTTCCCGTGGTCGCGGAAACTTGGGATGGCTGGCTCAACGACATCAATGGGTTTCACGTTAAGCCCGAGCACGCTTTTCACGCCATAGATTCCGCAGCGTCGGGCCCCGTCGCGGAAGGAGCTGTCGGCGGAGGCACCGGAATGATCTGCAACGGATTCAAAGGCGGCATCGGTACATCTTCGCGCCGCTTTGCAGGCGAGGGCGGAACTTACACCGTCGGCGTTTTGGTGCAATGCAATTACGGCACGCGCAAGAATCTACGTATCGCGGGTATTCCCGTCGGCCGCGAAATTAACAGCCAAGATCCTTACGCGTCCACTTCGTTCGCGGGTGAGGATCGCGGCTCCATCATCGTAGTGGTCGCAACCGACGCGCCCCTGGTCTCTCATCAATTGAAGCGCCTCGCGCGGCGCGTCTCGCTTGGCCTTGGCCGCAATGGCAGCATTTCCGGGAACGGTTCCGGCGACATTTTCATTGCGTTTTCAACTGCCAATCCCGGAGCGGCCGCGAAAGATCATCTGGTCGATTTAAAGATGCTGCCCAACGAAAAACTGGAACCCGTTTTCTCGGCAACCGTGCAAGCGACTGAAGAAGCCATCATTAACGCCATGGTCGCAGCGGCTACCATGACCGGCATAGAAAATCACAAGGTCATCGGCTTGCCGCACGAGCAATTGCGGGCCGTGCTGAAGAAGTACAACCGCCTCGTTGAATAGCAGTCATCCATCATCGCGTTCCGTAAGGGCACGATACATCGTGCCCTTTCTTTGTAGCGCCCGCTCTCTGCTTGCGTCACTCATTGCGGTGGGGCGGGCATTTTTCATTTTTGCGATTTGCTGGACCCTAACTTCCTGTAGTTATCACAGCGACGGCGAAAACTCGCTGGCAATCACTCATGTCGCGGTCCTTGACATGACCGGAGCGGGACCTCTCGTCGATCAAACCGTAGTTATCGAAAAACAGCATATCACCTCACTCGGACCATCCGACAAGACGGCAATCCCGCGCGGTGCACGGATTTTCGATGCTCACGGAAAATTTCTGATTCCCGGCCTGGTTGACATGCACGTTCATCTCACCGCCGCCGGCGAACCTGACGGCAGTCGAAGGTTCATACTTCCGCTTTTGGTGGCCAATGGAATTACGGGCGTCCGCGACATGGGCGGCTATCTCGAATCGCTCGTCCCGCTACGGAAGGAAATCGGGGAAGGGAAACGTCTCGCTCCGCAAATCATCACTCCCGGACCATACCTCGACGGCCCATCGCCCTCTTTCCAGCCGTCATTGATCATTACGAATCGCGCAGAGGCTGACGATGCTGTCCGCCAACTTGTCGCTCGAGGCGTCGATTTCATTAAGGTGCAATCGCTACTCAGCCGCGAAGCGTATTTCGCCATCGCACGGGCTGCTCAGCATGAACACATCTCCTTCGTCGGCCACGTTCCCGACCGTGTTACTGTTGCCGAGGCCGCCGACGCCCGACAGCACAGCATCGAACATCTCACTAATGTATTGCGCGGCTGTTCGCGCGACGAATCGAAGCTCATGCAACAGCAGCTGCATATCCCGCTCAATCAGGGAACCGCCGAACAATCTCACGATCGCATCGTTCAGTGGCAGCGCGAGCTCCTTGCTACTTATTCGGCGGAAAAAGCCGCGACGCTCATCGCAAAATTCAGGGAAAAAGATGTCTGGCAAACGCCCACTCTGATTTTGCTCAAAAACGATGCGTTTCCAACTCTCGAAGACTCAGCGCTATCCGACGATCGCGAAAAATACGTTCCGCGCCGCACTCTCGCCATTTGGAAGAAAGCGCGTGCCGAACAAATGCGGGCACTTTTGCCGCAGGATTCCGAACTCCGCACCCAGCTTTTACGAGAATCCATGGACGTCGTGGCCGAAATGCAAAAGGCCGGCGTCAAGATTCTTGCCGGCACCGATTCTCCCGCTCCGTACGTCTTCCCCGGCTTCGGCCTGCATGACGAATTGCAATTATTGGTCGAAGCCGGCTTGACTCCGTTCGAAGCCCTACAGTCCACCTCGAAGAGTCCCGCGGAATTTCTTCACACCGCAAAAGCATCCGGCACCGTTGAAAAAGGGAAGTTCGCAGACTTGGTTTTGCTCGACGCTAACCCGCTCGACGACATTCGCAACACCCGCAAGATTCACGCTGTCATCCTGCGTGGACAATTGCTCGACCGCGCTGCTCTGGACGGATTGCTCAAGAGCGAGCAAGAATTCGCATTTGCGCATTAACAGCTCAGCACTTCTGGTTCGGAGTATTCTTCTGATTCCGCTTTAGCGGTTTGTCATCTTGAAGCGAACAAAGTTTTTCGGAGGATCACAGCATCAGCGATGCCTGTTACTTAGCAGAGGCGCAAACCACTACACTATCGGCGTCGCCGTCTTCCGTGGTGGATTGAAAAATGGCAGAGGCACGACCTTAGCCGCCACGGTATGCCGCACCGCTTCCACAGTCATCTCCATTTGCAGCAAAGTTCCCGGCGTGGAGTGTTCGCGTCCAACCGAAGCCAACGCAATCATCTTCTTCAAAGTGGGCGACCAAGTAGTGGAAGTTGCTTTTCCGACGTGCCGCCCGCCGCGATACACCGGCACCGCCACTCGCGAAGCCATGCTCGGCACTTGCGGCGCCATGCCGATTTTTTCGTACAGTGCCTCGACTTCGTTCCAATCAATCTCGATTCCCACCAACTGCCGCGCTGGCCCGCCTTTTCTAATTTCCATTGAAAGCGCTTCGCGTCCCACAAAACTTTCTTTCTTCAAATCCACCAGCTTCGCCAGTCCAATCTCTCCTGGCGAATATTTCTGGGAAGGGATCAATGCTTTCTTGCTCGAAGTGTAATCCACTTCAATCAGAATCAGCCCGGCTTCGATTCGAGCAATGTCCAGCGCAATCATCCCCGCCGGATGAATATCAAATGGCTTGCCTTTCTTGACGAGCTCGTCCCACACCTTCACTGCATCATTCCAGGGCACCCAAATCTCGTAGCCCAAATCTCCCGTGTACCCGGTGCGCGATATATCCAGCGGCACACCCGCAATTTTTCCGTGGGTCACGCGAAAATATTTCAGGTTGGCGATGTTGGCGTCCGCCGCCACGCTCAACAATTTCCCCGAGGTCGGCCCTTGCAGCGCCAACGCCGCCGTCTTCTCCGAAATATCTTCGATCTGCACATCCAGGCCCAGCGCATTCTGCTGGAACCATCGCAAACTGGGGTCGGCGGCAGTCCAGCGGTAATCATTTTCGCCCAACCGCGTAATCGTTCCGTCGTCCACCACTTTGCCTTCGCTGTCGCACCAGCAGCAATAAATCACCTGGTCGATCGCGACTTTATTGATATCGCGGGAAATCACCCGGTTCACCAACTTCGTCGCGTCGCGACCGGTAACCCGATACTTAAACAGCGGCGAAATATCAATCAGCGCGGCCGAGTTCCGGATCGCGTTGTACTCGTGCTCGTGATGCACCTCATACACGCTCACCGTGTAGTAGCCCGACCATTCGCGGTAGTTCAGGCTCTCGCACAACGCCAAAGTTCGTTCATGGAATGGTGTTCCAACCGGCAAAGTATCCTCCGCAACGTGAGTCGCAGATTATATCTCTTTCTGTCCCGCTGCGACCCCTGCGTTAAGAACGACCGTCAGCCTCAAGCGACGCTTGACCCGCAACGCGCTCCGTAGCATCCTCTAGTTCCCAAACCTCCTCTACCTCATCTACTTCCTTCTCCGTGGAGGTTTCCATGAAGCCCGCGGCCCTCGGCTTTCGCGTCCACTCCGGCTGGACATCTTTAATCGCGCTAGCCCTCGAAAAAAATCAGCCCATCATCCTGGACCGCCAGCGCCCGCACCTAGTCGCCACTTTCAGCTACACCTTCCGCCAGCCCTACCACACCGCCGAAAAAATGGATCTGGCCGAAGCCCAAACCTTCCTGGATCAGCAGTGCAAAGAATCCCGCCGCCTCGCTCTCGAAGCAATACGCGCCGCACAAACCGAAGTCGGCCAACAAGGTTTTCAAATCACGCGTGCCGCGCTACTGCTGGCCTCTGGCCGCCGGCTCCCCGAACTGTCCAAAATCCTTGCCTCGCACTCCATCATTCACACTGCCGACGGCGAATTCTTCCGCGAAGCCCTCCTCCACGCCTGCACCCGCGCCAGTCTCCCTGTTACCAAACTCAAAGACCGTGAGCTCCTAGCCACCGCCTCCAAATTACTCCGCCGCAATTCCGCCGCACTAACGAGCTTCGTCACCGCTCTAGGAAAACCTCTAGGGTCGCCCTGGACCGCCAACGAAAAATTCGCCACCCTAGCCGCCTGGCTGGCGATTTCGGCAAACCACTAGATTCTCGTAGTGGGATCACCAGACTAATTCGGACTTGGCAGCCAGCCTCAATCTTTGATTGGACAAGTGTGCGATTCCTGTTGTGAGATAGTGCCAAATGCTCTCGCACGTTGGCACTATCATCGTTCTTTGTCTTGTGCTCGGACTCGGGCTATCTGCCGTAATACTGTCGTTCGTAATTCTCCGCCGTGGGAAGTCGTACCACCGTCTGACCCCAGAAGCGCGCCCAAGACGATGGGTGCTAATTTTCTCGCTCATCTTGCTTGCGGTATTTGTCATTTGGTTTCCGGTTTGGATTACGTGGCCTAATGCTCTGATTTCGCGCCTGCTGGCCGGTCTGTTCGGCCTGACGTTTGCTGCGGCAGCTATGACATTTAAATGGCTGGCACCGGTTGTGGATTCATACATCCAGCGAAAGGGTTGGCATCTGCGTTAAGCGAGGCAATGAAAAGGACAGAATTGGATTCTGTGGAAGGCGCTTCACCAGGCTTAGGCCCTACGCGTCTTTCGGCCAGTCGTAAGTTGGTTTAAAACGCTTTTTCCGGAGAGACTAATGTCGCTTGATTCGATCAAGACCGTCGCCGTCCTCGGCGCTGGCACCATGGGTAACGGCATCGCCCACGTCTTCGCGCGTGCCGGCTACAACGTCCTCCTGCGCGACGTGGACCTAACCTTCCTCGAACGTGCTCTCGACACGATCGGCAAAAATCTCAACCGCGAAATCAAAAAAGGAAAGCTCCCCGAATCCGAAAAGCCCGCCGTTCTCTCCCGCATCAAAACCGTGATTGACATGGCCGCCATCGCCGCCGCCGACTTCGCGGTCGAAGCCGTTCCCGAAAAACTCGAAATCAAGCGCGCCGTGCTCACCGAAGCCGACAAAATCCTCCGCCCCGAAGCCGTCCTCGCCAGCAACACTTCCTCTATCTCCATGACGACTCTCGCAGCGATCACCTCGCGGTCGGACCGCTTTGTCGGCATGCACTTCATGAATCCCGTTCCCGTTATGGCTCTCGTCGAAGTCATCCGCGCGCTCCAGACGTCCGATGCTGCTTTCAATCTCACCATGGAGTTAACCAAAAAACTCGGCAAAACTCCGGTCGCCGTCAACGACGCTCCCGGCTTTGTCTCTAACCGCGTTTTGATGCCGCTCATCAACGAGGCCGCGTATTGCGTGATGGAAGGAGTCGCCACTCCCGAAGCCGTCGACGCCGTGATGAAACTTGGCATGAACCACCCCATGGGCCCGCTCGAATTGGCCGACTTCATCGGCCTCGATGTCTGCGTCGACATTCTCCACGTGCTCCACCAAGGCCTCGGCGATCCCAAATACCGCGCCTGCCCCCTCCTCAAGAAATACGTCGCCGCAGGCTGGCTCGGCCGCAAATCCAACCGTGGCTTCTACACTTACGACAAATAGCCCTGGGGAAATTATTAAAACTCGAATTCGACGATCTCAGGTGGTGACTGGTTGTAGTTGCTATAGCGAATCCACTTCGGGTTGACCACGTAGTACGTTATGCCTTCCCACTTCAGGCGACTCGGCCCGTCTGTAAATTTGCGAAAATAAATTTCGTGATGCGGGCCCAGTTCCGTCGAAGGAATTTTCCGCGCGATGCCCTCGTATTGCACGGTAATTTCACCTTGCCAGCCAATTACGAACGCAACGCGCGGGTCACTCGCGATGTTCGCGCACTTGCGCGACCTCTCGACGGTGTCAAAAACAATCTCCAATTCCGGCGTTACCGCGATTCCGACCAGTGCCGACTGCGGCGCGCCATCCGGCGCAAGACTGGACAGAACGCCGAGCCTGTGGTGGTCGAGGAATTGGAAGAGTAGTCGTTTATCCATCGCGTTGCCTGTTGGAGGCATCGGGAAATAAGGGCAGGGTAGCACACGCCGAGGAGCGAACAATAGGCGAAAATAGTATTTGCCTTTTGTTCGCCTTTGCGTTACATTGCCACTCGGCGTTTTCAACGGGTGCTTGATGTGCTCCACTTCGACCTATGCTACTTGCTGTACAGAGCATGCTAGGCTCGAAGGTAAGTTCCAGGAAGCCCGCGATCGCTTGCGTCGGTCACTTCGTTCACGCGAGATTTCGCGCTTCCACTTCGCTGCCACACTCGGCGAGGAAGAACGATCTCTGGCGGTGCAAATGGCAACGGCCATCGCCCGCTTGAAGGAACACATTGCAGCCCACGGCTGTGGACGTTGAATGATTTCTCTGTAGCGAACGCATAAATCAAATGGTAATATGCACCATTCGCTACGCACAATAGCTTGAAAGGTTCAACGCGACCCCGGCGCTTTCCCAGCGCAGTGATCGTTTAAGGTTTCTGCAACACTAAAATTTCCAACTTCCTCTATTGAGGTGCGTAATGTCCGACGAAAAAACAAAAAATCTCGAAACCGCAATCTCGGTGATCGAGAAGTCTTACGGCAAGGGCTCCATCATGCGGCTCGGCAGCAAAGATGTCCTCGTTCCAGTGAACGTCATCCCCAGCGGTTGCCTCTCGATTGACGCCGCTCTCGGTGTTGGCGGTTTCCCGCGCGGCCGCGTCATTGAGATCTACGGCCCGGAATCCGGCGGCAAGACGACGCTTACCCTGCAAATTATCGCTGAAGCGCAAAAACTCGGCGGCCAGGCCGCTTTTATCGACGCCGAACACGCGCTCGATCCCAGCTACGCCCGCAAACTCGGTGTTGACGTCGACAATCTTCTTGTCTCACAGCCCGACCACGGTGAACAAGCTCTCGAAATCGCGCAGGAACTCATCCGCTCCAACGCCGTCGACATCATCGTCATTGACTCCGTTGCTGCGCTGGTCCCCAAGGCCGAACTGGAAGGCGACATGGGCGATCCCTCGATGGGCCTGCAAGCCCGTTTGATGTCGCAAGCTCTTCGCAAACTTACCGCCATTGTCTCCAAGTCGCGTACCTGTCTCATCTTCATCAACCAGATTCGCGAAAAAATCGGCGTCATGTTCGGCAATCCGGAAACCACCACTGGCGGCCGTGCGCTGAAGTTCTATGCCTCCATGCGTGTGGACATTCGCCGCATCCAGGCTATTAAGGATGGCGATCGCGTCGTCGGCTCGCGCACGCGCGCGAAAATCGTCAAGAACAAGGTAGCAGCACCCTTCCGCGAGGCTGAATTCGACATTCTTTACGGTGAAGGTATCTCCCGTGAAGGCGACCTCATCGACCTTGGAGTCGATAAAGGCGTGCTCGAAAAGTCCGGCACTTGGATCAGCTACGCCGGCGAACGCATGGGCCAGGGCCGCGAAAACGCTCGCGTTTTCCTCAAGGAACACAAGGACGTTCGCGACAAACTGGAGACCGCCATCCGCAAGAAAATGGAAATTCCCGGCCCCAACCAGCCTAGCGGCCTCCCCCACGGAGCCAATGGCGTCTCTGCCGCCGACAAATCTGCTGCGACTGCGGCCACCACCGCCTCCGCTGCCAACAAATTGCGTCCTGCTACCGCCCGCTAGCAGCCCAGCTCCTAGAACCGAAGCCCGACCGAGGACCTTGGCAACTCAGCGTCTGCAAAGCGCAAGGCTGCCCAACCCCTCTCGGGCGACGGCGGCGAAAATCTGTTCTTGGCGCACCTTCCTTGCCTCGCCGCTCCTCGTTCGCTACACTCTCCCTGCTCCACTCGGACTCTTCAGGGGAGAGTCAAAGTGCCTGGACTTCTACATCGTCTTTTACCGCGCGAAGAGGGCTTCTTCGACCTTTTCGCCAAACAATCCGAAAACATCGTCGTCGGAGCCAAAGCTCTTCAGCAGATGCTCTCGCACTACACCGGCGTTCCCGAACAAGTACAAACCATAAAAGCGATCGAGCATCAGGGCGACGAAATCACCCACGCCATCCTCACCAAACTCAATCAAACTTTCATTACTCCGTTCGACCGCGAAGACATCCACGGCCTCTCCAGCCAACTCGACGATGTTATCGACCTCATCGATGCCGCCGCCAGCCGCTTCGTTCTCTATCGCGTCGGCACGATTCGCGAAGGCACCATCGAACTTGTCAAGGTCCTGGTTTTGGCGACCATCGAGGTTTCCGCTGCGGTTCATGCACTCGCTACGCCCGAACAGGCGCTCAAGCACTGTATCGAAATCAATCGCTACGAAAACGACAGCGACCGGCTCTGCCGTACTCTGATAGCCCAACTCTTTGACGAAGAAAAGGATTCCGTCCAGATCATCAAGTGGAAAGAGATCTTCGAAGTCATCGAGACCGCCGTCGACAAATGCGAAGACGTCGCCAACGTAATCGAAGGCGTCATCCTCAAGTCCGCGTAAGTCTGCCCATGCCGCCAAGATTGATTCTTGCTGCCATACACATGCCGCACCGTCATTCCGAGCCAAGTGGCGCGCAATTTTCCATAGAGCGATTCTTGCTCGATGAATCTCTCTTCGATTTCATGACGGGCAGGCCGTAACCCGTGCCCGCGTTCTCCCTGCTCCTCCTCGTCATCGCCCTTACTCTGGCGTTCGAATTCTCTAATGGCTGGCATGACGCCGCCAACTCTATCGCCACCGTCGTCTCCACTCGCGTACTCACACCGTTCCGCGCCGTAGCGTGGGCCGCCTTCTGGAACTTTATTGCCGCTTTCGTCTTTGGCACCGCCGTCGCCGGCACTATCGGCAAAGGCATGATCCATATCGAAATCGTCACGCAGCAAGTTCTTCTCGCAGGACTGCTCGGCGCTATTTCCTGGAACCTCATCACTCTTGTCTTGGGTCTGCCCACCAGCTCTTCGCACGCGCTCATTGGCGGGTATGGCGGCGCTGCCGTGGCTCATTCTGGATTCAGATCCCTGATTCTTTCGGGATGGGTCAAGCCAATCATATTCATTTTCTTATCGCCGGTAGTAGGCATGGTTCTTGCGATCATCATCACCACCATCGCCAGTTGGATCGTTCGCCGTCAGCGCCCGCGAAAAGTCGATCGCACCTTCCGCAGCCTGCAGCTTCTTTCCGCCGCGCTTTTCAGCCTCGGCCACGGTACCAACGATTCGCAAAAAGGCATGGGCATCATCACCACCGCTCTCGTAGCGGGAGGCTTTTTGAAATCATTTCAAGTTCCTTTTTGGGTAATCCTTTGCTGTCACCTCGCCATGGGCGGCGGAACCATGGCCGGCGGCTGGCGCATTATCAAGACCATGGGCCAACGCATCACTAAGCTCACGCCTTTCGGTGGATTCGCCGCAGAGACCGCTGGAGGCCTCACTCTGGTCATCAATGCCGTCTTTGGCATTCCCGTAAGCACTACTCACACCATCACCGGTGCCATCGTCGGCGTCGGAGCCTCTCGTCGCCTCACCGCCGTTCGCTGGGGAATTACCCGCCGCATCGTCTGGGCCTGGGTCCTCACCATCCCTGGCGCCGCCCTTATCGGCACTCTCATTTTCCATTTCGTCCAATTTATTTTGCGCTAGCGTATACAACTCGAGCTGCCGGTTGATACGCCTCGCGCATTATGGTTTAAGTGGGCTTCTTTCTCATCTATATCCGATCCTTGCCGTAGCTACAAAATTCCACTATCGTTTCCTTCCCAAACAGAAAGCGAGAATCCGCGCATGAATCGTCGGGAATTTCTTGGGGCGTCCGCCGCAGCTGCAATCACTACTTCGAATGTGTTTTCTTCCCTGGAATCGATTCCGCCGGGTCGCACCAGCGCATACAAGACTCTTCAGAAACCGCTTGATCGCTTCGTCGAACAGTATCTCCGCGGCATGAACGCGCCAGGCATGACGCTGGCGCTGGCCGATCGCGACGGCGTTCAGCGCGTAGTCACCTACGGTTTCAGCGACACCGAAACCCACACGCGAGTCAAACCCGATGAACTTTTCCAGATTGGCTCCATCAGCAAGAGCTTCGTCTCGCTGTGCCTGCTCCAGTTACGTGACGAGGGCAAGCTCGATCTGCACAAGTCCATCTTGGATTACTTGCCGTGGTTTCAGATCGAAACCTCTTACGATCCTGTCACCGTACATCACCTGCTCACTCACACTTCGGGCCTGCCCGGCATCCCTCCCGTTTTCCTGAGCGATCCCACCGCAAAACATCGCGCTGCATATGCTCCTGGCAAACTTTTTCACTACAACAACATGGCATTTACGCTTCTCGGCCATCTTCTGATGTCGCTCGATGGCGGCTCGCTCCCCGAAATCTATCGCAAGCGCATCTTCGATCCGCTTGGCATGAGCGCCACCGAACCGGTCATTACCTTCGACCACCGTGATCGCACCGCAAAGAATTATTTCGCCGCTCAGGGCGATCGCCCATTTCCGCGTTTCGGAAATCTCAGCGAAGCGCCGGCCATCGTCATGAGTTCAGCGGCAGGCTGCATCGCTTCAACGCCGCATGATATGGGACGATACGTGCAGTTTTTGGCCCAGCGCGGCCAGGCCCCAAAGAGCAGGCTTCTCAGTGAAGAAGGCTTTTCCCTTTTTTCCAAATCGCATATCAAGGCCGACGAATTTGGGCCCACTGCGGGCTATGGTTATGGGATCGCCGTGGATTCGCTTGACGGTCATACGATCATTCGTCACACGGGCGGTATGATCTCCTTTGCCTCGGCCATACAAGTCGATCTCGACGAAGGAGTCGGCGCGTTTGCTTCCATCAACGCGATGCAAGGGTATCGTCCTAATCCTGTCGCGCAATACGCCATCCAGTTGATGCGCGCTCACCGTGCGGGCAAACCACTGCCCGCTCCGCCTTCCATCACGCTCGCCACCGATGTGGAAAACGCTTCGGACTTTGCCGGCACATTTCAGTCCGCCACTGGAAAAACGCTTGTTTTCCTCGCGGACGGCCGTCAGCTCTTCCTTGAACGCGAACGACAGCGCATCCCTCTGGAACATTCTGGGGGTGACATGTTCGTGGCTCCGCATCCCGATTTTTCCCGGTTCCTTCTGGTTTTCGGTCGCCCCATCGCGGCAAGCGATGGAAAGGATATTTCGGTAAGCAATGCAAAGGATAAAGACGCAAAAAGTCCAAAATCGCCCGTGGTTGAAGTCGGGTGGGGCGGCGATTGGTACGTCAAGTCCGATTATTCTGGGCCCAAGACCTTCGACTATCCCAAAGAGTGGGACGCTTTCGTCGGCCACTACCGCAACGAAAACAATTGGATCGGCAGCATGCGAGTCGTTATCCGCAAAGGAATCCTGCTTCTGGACGGAGTCACTCCCATTGCGCCCCACAACGATGGTAGCTTCAGGGCCCAAGGCGATGAAAGCGACACCGAATGGCTCCGTTTTCACGACGTGGTGGACGGGCACGCCCAGCGCGTCAAGTTCTCCGGCGAAGACCTCTGGCGCGTCCTCGCCCCCTGATGCCCGTCGTCGACTCTATTTAGCCATAATTTTGCTGCCAGCTTGCTCTAAGCTGGACTTAAGCTTAAATTCCGTTCGAATCGGGGTAGCGAAATCTTGTGCGTAAGTCCTTTACATTGCGTTCACGAAGTTCTGGTTTCCCCAAAAACCACAGATACTATGAGAATCTAAATGTAAATCCGTTTCCGCAGCCGATCCTAGGCGCCTTGCGGCGGGCAGCTCCTGTGTTATCTGACACTTACGGTGTTTACGGTAGTTAGAAGGTGGTTCCTTAATTGCTGTGGACCTGTTCGTTCAATAGCACAATCTTGCTTTGTCACTCTTTAGGGGGACCTAATGCCCAAGCTCTCTGTCCTGTTTGGAACTATCCTGTCAGTTATCCTCTTCTTATTCTTATCTCTGGCTGGTTCTGCCCAAGCGCAGGAATTCGCCAGTGTCCACGGCACCGTTCTCGACTCCCAACAGGGCATCGTCCTTGGTGTCGCCGTGGACCTCGAAAATCCTAAAATCGGCCTCCACATGTCGACTACTACGGACGACCAGGGTAGCTATCAGTTCCTCCGCGTGCCCCCAGGTCCTGATTACCGCCTCACCTTCAGCAAAGATGGATTTCAGAAGGTAGAACTGACTGACCTGACATTCGGTGTAAACACTACCAGCACCCGAGACGTAACTATGCAAGTCGGTTCGCTCTCGCAGACTCTCGAAGTTTCGGCTGTTGGCGCCTCCACTCTCAATACCACGGATGCCACGGTCGGCAATGTGTTCGGCGCAAAGCTACTGGATAGTCTTCCGGTGCAGTTCCGCGACTCTCCAGCGGCTCTTCTCGGCCTGCAGCCTGGCGTCGTCCTTGCCGGCGACAACGATCCGAACTTCAATCGGGACGGCTCTGTAACGGGAGCCCGCGCCGATCAGGGCAACATCACGATCGATGGCATCGATGCTAACGACCAAGCTACCGGTCAGGCCTTCGCCACCGTCGGCAACGCTCCAGTAGACGCCGTCGAGGAGTTTCGCGGTATCACGGCCGGTATCACGGCGGATATGGGCAGGAGTAGCGGCGCCCAAATTCAGTTGGTAACCAAAAGCGGAACTAACGATTGGCACGGTGCGGGCTATGAATATCACCGCAACACAATTACCGCAGCCAACAGCTTCTTTAACAACAAAAATGGAATCGATCGCCCTGCGCTCATCCGCAACCAGTTCGGTGCCAGTCTCGGAGGCCCTGTCAAGCGAAACAAACTCTTTTTCTTCTTCAACTACGAAGGGCGCCGAGACGCCAGCCAGGACCAGGAACTACGTATCGTTCCTCTGGACAACGTTCGCAACGGCCTGCTCAACTACATCAATGATGGTCCGGGCTGCGATCAATTCAGCACGCTTTCGTCCGCTCCCCAATGCATCAGCACCACACCCGCGAGTGGAGCTAATTCCCTTACCGCCTTGGATCCAGCGGGTATCGGTCTGAACACCGCGTTCCAGCAGTTCGTGAATGGCCGCTATCCCGCCGCTAACGACTTGACGGCCGGTGACCAGATCAATACGGGTGGCTTACGCTTCAACGCCCCTTTTGCCCTCGGAAATAATACCTATACCACCCGCGTCGATTACAATTTGACCAGTAATCAACGGCTGTTTGGTCGATTCAACATTGTTCGTTCCGCTCAAACCGACGATATCAATAACGTTGCGGCGCAATTTCCCGGCGATCCCGCCCCTGCTTCGCAGATTACCGATCGTGATTATTCTTTCGCCATCGGCCACACCTGGAATATTTCTCCGACCAAGATTAACCAGGCGGTCTTCGGAATCGCTGCTTCGCGGCTGGGCTTTCCAGCCATTTTCGAACCCTCGTTTCCCAATGATTATACTCTGGCGCAAAATAACGTTTCTGCGCCGTTCCCAAGTTTTCAAGGTCAATTCCGGGTTGTCCCGGTTCCCACACTTCGCGATGACTTCACCTGGATCAAGGGCCATCACACCTGGCAATTTGGCGGCTTGTTTAAGCCTTCACACCAGACGTCTACGCAGATCAATGATTTCAACTTCGTGGCAGTTGGCCTTGGCGGCGATTTGCCGAGTCTCGATCCCAGCCAGCGTCCCAGCGATATCCTTAACGTCTCGGCAGCTGATCCTGGTGGAGTTGCCACGAACGAATGGGATAACTTCTTTCCGTTCGCTCTCGGTAGATTTTCCTCCGTTGCCACCAATTTCAATCTCAACGCCGATGGCTCGGCTCAGGACCTCGGCTCGCCTAAAATCCGCGACTATCGTTATTTCGAATATGAAGGCTACGCTCAGGACCAGTGGCGTGTAAACAGCGCGCTTACTTTGACTCTTGGCCTCCGCTACCAGTATTTCTCAGTTCCTTACGAAGTAAATGGCTTGGAGGCGCTTTCCAACATCGACTTCCATACTTACCTTAATGATCGTCTCTCCGCTGCAGCCTCGGGAATCAGCGGCGATTCGGCAATTCCATTCATTTCCTATGACTTGGGCGGAAAGGCCAACAACGCCCGTGGTATCTATGAACCGGACAAGAATAATTTCTCTCCGCGCGTTGCTTTCGCCTATAGCCCGTCTTTCAAAGAAGGTCTTATGAGTGCTCTGTTTGGCGAAAAGAAGACCGTACTCCGCGGTGGCGCAACCATGGTTTACGACCGTGTGAACGCCAATACCATTAACTTCATTCAGGACCAGGTTTCTTTCCTCTTCAACACCAGTGCGGCGACGAATTTTGGTGACTTGGCAACTGACCCACGTTTCACGGCACTTGGCACACTGCCGGTTACCAACGTTCCGCAACCGGTTACCCATCCGCTCACTCCTTTCGTGGACAATGGGGTGGCATTCGGCACTGCTACGGACCAGGTCAATTACACTGTTGACCCGCATTTCAGAACTCCGTTCTCTTATGTTTATTCACTCGGCCTCCAACGCGAACTGCCTGGAAATTTCATTTTTGAAGCAAACTATGTCGGACGCCTTGGCCGCAAACTTTTTGCCCAGGGTGATGCTGCCCAGGCTGTGAACTTCATCGATCCTGGTTCCGGTCAGGGATTGGTCCCGGCCTTCAATACGCTCAGCCAGCAGATTCGTACGGGAGCCACCGTCACGGACGAACCCTGGTTTGAAGATCAGTGTTTCGCTGGCTGTACTCAATTACTCGCTCAAGTCCTCACTGGCACAATTGCTCGAGGAGACCTTTCGGATACCCTTCAAGCGTTGAACGCAGCGGGATTGATCGCCAACAACACCGGATTGCCCGGTCAGTTTGCCACTGTCGAATACATCGGCAACTTCGGTTCGTCCAGCTATAATGGTTTGTTGCTAAGCTTAACCAAGAACTACTCGCACGGCTTTCAATTCAACTTCAACTACACGTTCTCCCGTTCCATTGATAACGTTTCCAGCATCGCGAACACGGTCTTCGGTGGGCAGGTGTGCGATGCTACTAACTTGCGGGTATGCCGCGGGCCTTCCGACTTCGACGTTACCCATGTTTTCGTCGGTAGTGGCCTTTACGATTTGCCGTTCGGACGCGGACGCGCAATCGGTAACGGCATCAATCGAGCTGTAAACACTCTGATCGGCGGCTGGCAGGTTGGTACCATCTTTACGGCTCATTCTGGCTTCGCGTTCAGCTCAACAACGGGATCGTTTCCTCTGGGCTTCGTGTTTGACAGTCCGGGTGTTCTTACCGGGTCCAGTTCGGCACTGTCGACGCACATCCACGATGACAATGGCACGATCCAGCTGTTTTCGGACCCGTCAGCCGCTGCCGGAGCCTTCTCGAATCCATTCGGAGGGGAACTTGGTACCCGCAACAACCTCCGTGGGCCTGGCTTCGTAAACTTTGATGTGTCGCTCGCTAAGAAGTTCGCCATGCCCTGGTCCGATCATCACGCTATTCAATTCCGCGCTGAAGCGTACAACCTGTTCAATCACACCAACTTCGCGGATCCCTCGACAACCAATATCAATTCGCCAACCTTCGGTCAGATCACCAAACAAGCCAATACCAACCGCGTAATGCAGTTTGCCCTGCGCTACGACTTCTAATCACAATCTCAGAACACGCAACAAAGGGGGCCGCGACAGCGGCTCCCTTTGCTTTTCAGCCCCCTCACTCTGCGTCGCACCGCTCATACGAGCAGGTTCTTTCGTTTTCTCGGCGCTCAGGTTCGAATCTCCTACTATCTAATGTCCCACGCCTCCGTTCATCTGCGCTTTTTCGCCATTCACTGCTTGGGTTTTGTCTCCGGCGTCTCTCTGCGCTATATTTTCCTTATCTCCTTTGTGGATTTAATTTTATGACTGATACGCCCAAGTCTCCGTTCTGCACCGTCGAAGAAGCCGTCGAAGAAATTCGCAACGGCCGCATGATCGTCCTTGTCGACGACGAGGACCGTGAGAACGAAGGCGACCTCGCCATGGCCGCCGAAAAAATCACTCCGGAAGCCATCAACTTCATGGCTAAATTTGGCCGCGGATTGATTTGCATGTCGCTGACAGAAGAGCGCTGCGATGAACTTCATCTTCCGCTGATGTCGCCGATCAACACCTCCGTGCATGGAACCGCATTCACGGAAGCGATCGACGCAAGAGTGGGAGTGACCACTGGGATCAGCGCATCGGACCGCGCCATCACGATCCTTACTGCCGTCGATCCCAAGACGAAGCCGCAGGATTTGGCGCGGCCCGGCCATATTTTCCCTTTGCGCGCGCGCACCGGTGGCGTGTTAGTGCGCGCGGGGCAGACCGAAGCGTCGGTGGATTTAGCACGCATCGCCGGGTTAAATCCCGCCGGAGTGATTTGCGAAATTATGGGCGAAGACGGCACCATGTCGCGCGTGCCGCAATTGACCGAATTTTGCCGTGAGCATCAGTTGAAAATGCTCACCGTCGCTGCCCTCATTCGCTACCGCATGCAGCACGAACGCTATGTGCGTCGCGTCGCCGAAACAATCCTTCCTACGGCCTTCGGCGAGTTCAGAATGATTGCCTACGCTAGCGATGTGGATCACGACCAGCACATCGCGCTGATTCGCGGCGAACTCTTAGGAGACGAGCCTGCTCTTGTTCGCGTGCATTCCCATTGCCTCGCTGGCGATGTTTTTAGTTCCGTTGCTTGCGATTGCCACCAACTAGTTGCCCGCTCCCTCGCCGCCATCGCCGACGAAGATCGTGGCGTTTTTCTCTATCTTCACCACACGGGGCGCGGCTTTGGTATTGAAGCTTCGGCCGAGCCGGGAGTTCTTCCGCAGATTCATGTTCACGCCCGCGGCCAACTCGATCGCTCCCCCGCTCGCCAGCGCTTGGTTCAGCACGAAAGCGGAATCGGTGCGCAAATCCTGATCGATCTCGGACTAAAAGACATTCGCGTCCTCACCAACCATCCCAAAAAAGTGATTGCCCTGGAAGGTTATGGAATCCGCATCGCCGATCAAGTCCCTCTCCGCATCGAGCAGCACAAAGAAACCCACCAGGTGTTGTGAGGAAATGCTGGACATTGTGATGAAACGAGCGTTGTGACGAAACACGCGAGCCCAGATATCATCGCGAACAGTTTTCGGCCCGAGATTCTCATTTTGTAGTGGCCGACCTTCAGATTGGTTCTTTTGCTTTGATTCGTTTTTGTCTTAACTCAACGGAGGATTTTGATCCGCGCTCTTGGTCGACTGTCCCTAAGGCGATTTGGCACTGGATGGATTTGTAGCGACTGCCTTCTGAGGTGAGCGGTTTGCAGGACCGGAGGGTTTGGTCGCGCCGGCGCTTGCCGGCTTTTTTGCCGCAACCGGTTGTCCGACCGTGATGTACTTGCGCATCTTTTCCATGCGCTTCGGCCCGATGCCCTTGATCGCGCGCAAATCATCCACGCTTTTGAACGCGCCATACGATCTGCGCATCTTTAAAATCTTATCCGCGGTCGATGGCCCGATTCCAGGAACTTGCTGCAATTCTAATGCAGTTGCAGTATTCAAATTTATCGGATGTAACGGCGGCTTTTTATTGGCGGTGAGCGGAAGCGCGCAGCAGGATGCAAACGCCAGCAGCAAAGGAACACAAAGGAAAGCAAGGCGGGTATGCATGGCAGTCTGATGATGCCAGAGGGACTTGCTAAAAGCAATAACACAGGAGAATTGCAATTTAGCCGCGCAGTTTGCCCTTGGCATCGTAAATTTCCAGTTCGCCAAACAAAGCAGCTTGCGATTCGATTTGCTTGCGGTCACCGACAACGACGATTTGCATGTTTGCCGAGTCGAAATAGGTCCTGGCGGCAGACATGACATCTTCGGGCTTTAGCGCACGAACTTTTTGCCGATAGGTCTCCAGGTAGTCTTCCGGCAAGTCATGCAGCGCGAGCGTGGAAATTTGCGATAGCAACCCGCTCTGCGTGGCCAGTCCCATCGAAAAAACGCCAGTTAAATAATTCTGTGCGTCCAGAAGTTCCGCCTCAGGCACTGCCAGCGACCGCAATCTGTCAATTTCGTAAAAGATCTCCGTGAGCGACGCTGCGACCACGTCATTACGAACTGCGGCAGAAACCGAAAAATATCCGTGTTGACGCATGGGATTCACGCCGCTGCGCGGACTGTACGTATAGCCCTTATCCTCGCGAATATTCATCACCAGGCGCGAATTGAAGGCGCCGCCGTAAAGACTGTTGGTGAGGCCAAGCTTAATCCAATCCGGATGTTTGCGGGTGATGGCGTGGCAGCCACACAGAATTTGCGTCTGCACTGAACCCGGCAAATCCACCAGATAAACGCGGCGGCCTTTGGGGGCCGGCGTTGCTATGCCTTCCGTGGCAACGGTTTTTGCTCCAGTCCAGTTGGCAAAAACGTTTTCGACAGATCTCTGGATTGCGGCTGCGTCGAAATCACCAACAAGAATCAAGACAGCATTTTCTGGAGTATAGAAATCGCGGTAGACCAGATGTACGTTTTCGCGGCCGTACGCGGCAACTTCTTCCTCACTCGGTGAAATTTGACCGTACGGATGCGTACCAAATAAAACTTTTCTCAGCCGTTCGCCGGCGAGGAAACCGGGCTGGGTGCGTTCCAGTCTCACTTCCTCAAGTTTTTGCCGGCGTTCGCGCTCGAATTCCGCAGCGGGGAATGTTGCCTCACGCGCGAGTTCGCTAACGAGTTGCAGCAACGGTTCCGCATGATCGCTGAGGCCAGCGAAGGAAATGGCGCTGTTGTCCTGGCCGGCGCCGACGGAGAGATCGGCGCCATGTCCGCGAAGAAGTTCTTCAATTTCGCGGCTGGAATGCTTCGCAGTGCCGGTGCGCACCATGGTCGCGGCCATTTCGGCTAGAGCCGTGCCACGCGTCGCCGCGGAAGCGTTGCCGGCGCGGAAATATAATTCGCCGTGAAATTTTGGAATGGTGTGTGATTCAAGCAAAATTATTTCGAGGCCATTCGGGAGTTTTGCTTTGGCGCGTTTGGGCCATTGTACTTCGCGCTCCGGCGCAAGCGCCGGCACCAGGACCGCGCTGCGTTGAGTTTGCGTCGCCATCACGCGGCCTCCTTCGTCGATTGCGTCACGGGTTTGCGAAAGACGATGGCGCGATTTTGAAGTTGCAGATATTTTCGCGCGGCGCGCAAGACTTGTTCCTTGGTGACGCTGAGAAATCCTTCGAGAATGGTGTTGACTAACCTCGGGTCGCCGTCAAATAGCGTGAAACACGCAAGCAGATGCATGAGTCCGTATTTCGGCATCTGGCCGCCGCGGCCACCCTCGAGCGTCGCAAAATAATCGGAGCGCCATTTCACCTTGAGTTGTTCCAGCTCAGAATCGGTGACTCCTTTTTCTTGAACTTCGCGAATAATCGCGTCGAACGCCGCGAGAGTCGCTTCGCTGGAGATTTCCGGCTTGTGAAAAATGCGCGTGGTCATCTGCGTCGGACCATCGTAGACAAACACATCGTCAATGCCGCCATCGGCTTCAACTGCGATTTGCTTTTCCAGGACGAGGTCGCGATAGATACGTCCCGCGCGCCCACCGTGCAGCGCCTGATCGAGGAGCGCGACCGCATGCCAATCGGGAGTACGCCTTTTCGGCATCACGTAGCCGATAGCCATCGCCGGCAGGGTGCCGTATTTTTCAACCACGTCGCCACGGCGTTCTTCGGTTTGCGGGGGCTCAACGGCATCGGCAAATTTCGGAGGGGGCCCGGCGGGGATGTTCCCGAAATATTTTTCCGCAAGCGCGAATCCGTCGGTAAGATCCACGTCTCCAAGAATCAGGAGCACCGCGTTGTTGGGAATATAGTAGGTGCGAAAAAAGGCCTGTACGTCGGCGAGGCTTGCCGCATCGAGGTCGGCAAAGTCGCCATAAAAATTGTGAGCGTTGGCCCAGTTGCGAAACGCGACCGGTGGCATATCCAGCCAAGGAAAACCGCCATAAGGTTGGTTCATCACGTTGACGCGGACTTCTTCCTTGACGACGTCGCGCTGATTGCGAAGATTCTCGTCATCTACTTTGAGTGCGCGCATGCGGTCGGCTTCCAGCCAGAGAATGCGTTCCAGCGCGTTTGAAGGAACCGCTTCAAAATAATTTGTGACGTCGTACATCGTGGAGCCGTTGAGGGTGCCGCCACTGGAATTGATCAGCTTGATGTGTTGCATTTTTGGCGCGTTCTCCGAGCCTTGGAACATCATGTGCTCGAAAAGATGCGCGAAACCGCTGCGGCCCTGCGGCTCGAGCCGAAATCCGATTTTGTAATAAACTCCGACGGTGACTACGGGTGCAGTGGAATCTGGCGCGACAACAACACGTAGTCCGTTAGCGAGAGTTTTGTGTTCGATGAGAATCTGCAATGGCTTCACGCTGTGGCCCCTCTGGTTTTGAATTGGGAATCAGAATTCGACGAAATGTCCTGCAGCTCGCGAATCACAGAATCCGGGTCGCGCGCTAATAGCCTGGCAGCCAAGCGGTTCACCGCTCGATAGGCTTCCAGAAATTCTGACGGAGTTGGCTTCAATGCATCTTCGTGCAAGGCAATCACCGCGTAATCGCCACGTGCGAGTGGCCCCGTCCATGCGGCGCGCGGCCCGACACGCCCGAGATTTTCCAGGACTTGACGCGTGAGTGACAGGACTGCCTTCAACGCTTCCTGGCGCTTCATTCCAAGTGAGATGAAGATTCGAACGGCCATTTCTTCCAGCGCGAGCATGTGACCGGCGGAAATCGTGGCGGCGGCGTGGTACAGCGGTTTGTTCATCGTGGGAAGGTGAACGGGCTGGCCACCGAGAGCGTGGGTCATCGCACGCGCAATACGGACCGCTGCGCGATCGCCTTCGATAACGAAAATCCGGCCATCGAGAGAGGGAATTCCGATTCCGCTGAACGTCTGCAAAGGATGAATCGAGCCGACTGCGGCGCCGTGTGATCGCAAACGCGAAAGAATTCCCGAACTGAGTGCGCCGCTGGTATGAAGAACGGTCTTGCGTCGCAAGTCCGCTTCATCAAATGACGCAAGCCGAGTGACGACATCGGGGATCGCGGAGTCCGGAACGGCGATCAGAATGGCAGAGGCCGAAAGGACACCCGGCGATAACCCAGCACGGGCCGATCCGCCTCCGATGGAACGAACAGCGCGGCGTGCTGTAGCCTTGCTTCGCGTCACCACCGAGTGGATCTTCCAGTCCTGCTCGCGTAAGCGGCGCCCGAGCGCGCGTCCAATTCTGCCGCCGCCGATAATGGAAATTGCGAATTTCTCCACTGTGTTAGGATACCGTGTTGACACCCTCGAACACCAATCCATGCACATTTTCGGGCTGATTGTTTTCGGAATGATCGCGATTTTCTGGCTGGCGCACGGGTTGCGTGTTGCATTGGGCGCGCTCACGCTGCCCTGGCTGAAGGACTATTGTCCTGCACCGAATGCGAAATGTCCGCGAGTATCGCTGCTATTTGCGGCTCGCGATGAGGAAGAAAAATTAGCTCCGGCCCTGGAGGCGCTGCGCCAGCTTGACTATCCAGAACTGGAAATTATTGCGGCGAATGACCGCTCATCTGACGCGACTGCGAAAATACTGAGCGAAGCCGCACGGCACGATTCGCGACTGAAAATTGTAAGCGTTAAGTTGCTACCGGAAGGATGGCTGGGGAAGCCGCATGCGCTGCAACAAGCCTATGCGGTTTCCAGGGGCGATTGGCTGCTGTTTACCGACGCGGACGTACGTTTTCATCCCGATGTCATTAGGCGAGCAATTTCGCTTGTAGACGCGAAACAGCTCGACCACTTGACGTTGATGACGGACGTCGAGATGCATGGCTTCTGGGAAAAGACCGTTTTGACATTTTTTGGATTCGGATTTCATCTAGCGGCGAATCCTCGCGGCGTTTCCGATTCGCGATCCCGCGCATACATCGGAATCGGCGCATTCCAACTCGTGAAACGAACCGCCTACCAAGCCTGCGGAACTCACGAAAGGCTGCGTATGGAAGTTTTGGACGACATGAAACTCGCAAAAATTGTGAAGCAGGCCGGATTTCGCTCGGGGGTTGCCATCGCACAGAAGTTTGTGGCGGTGCGCTGGCACGCGGGAGTCAGAAACATTGTGAACGGGGTTACAAAGAACTTCTTTGCCGCAACGGAGTTCAAGCTCTCGAGGGTAGCATTGCACTTAACCGGAATTCTCTGCGTGAATATAGCACCGTTTGTGGCGCTTCCATTTGCACATGGGTGGGTCCTGGGCTTGACGCTAGTAAGCGTGGCGATTGCCTTGGGATTTCACGCGGGAACCGCGTGGGTGATGCGCGCTTCTCCGCTCTACGCGTTGACGCAGCCTTTGGGTGCGGCAGTTTTTTGCTACATGCTGCTGCGTTCGACAGTTATGACATTGCGGCAGGGCGGTGTTGTGTGGAGAGATACGTTTTACCCGTTGGAGGAATTGCGCCGCGGAATTGTATAGAGCGAGCCGGGAAGGGCAGCGGCGCAAAGCCGCTGCTACACAGGGACCGCAGCTCTTATTAATCGGGAACAGGCTGGACGGCCGACGTTTCGCGGCCGAAGAGGCCGGCGAGATCCTGATTCTTAATGGATCGGATGCGATCGCGAAGTTGCGCGGCCTTTTCGAATTCGAATTTTTTCGCCGCTTCATGCATCTGAGCTTCCAGTTTGCGGAGCAGTTCGGCGACTTCCGTTTCGGTGCGTGCCGTGGCGACGACTGCATCGAGTTCGCCGGAGTCGAGCGGAATCGAAACATAGTCGGCTTCCACAATCCTTGCCAGGTCCATATCAACGCCTTTGATGATGGATTGCGGCGTGATCCCATTCTCCTTGTTATAGGCAACCTGTTTTTCGCGGCGGCGATTGGTTTCTGCGATAGCTTCATTCATGGAACGCGTGCGGATATCGGCATAGAGAATGGCTCGGCCATCAACGTGACGAGCGCAACGGCCCATACTCTGGATCAGCGAAGTGGTACTTCGAAGGAACCCTTCCTTGTCGGCGTCGAGAATTGCAACAAGCGAGACTTCGGGCAAGTCCAGGCCTTCGCGCAGAAGATTGATGCCAATCAAAACATCGAATTCGCCGCGGCGCAGGTCGCGTAGAATTTTGATGCGGTCAAGCGTTTCGACTTCGGAGTGCAGATAGCGACAGCGGACTCCAATTTCCGTGAAGTATTCGCTTAAGTCCTCGGCCATGCGTTTGGTGAGGGTGGTGACCAGTACCCGTTCGTTTTTGCCGGCGCGGACGCGGATTTCTTCCAGCAGATTGTCCACTTGTCCTTTTACGGGACGGATTTCAATCTCAGGATCGACAAGGCCCGTGGGACGAATCACTTGTTCGACAAAAACGCCCCCGGATTTGGTCAGTTCATAGGGACCGGGCGTGGCGGAAACGTAGATAATTTGGTTGGTGCGATTTTCAAATTCCTCAAACGTAAGAGGGCGATTATCCAGTGCGGAAGGCATGCGAAAGCCGTAGTTGACCAGAGTTTCTTTCCGAGCTCGATCGCCATGATACATGCCGCGCACTTGCGGAACGGTCTGATGCGACTCGTCGATGAAGAGCAAATAATCCTGCGGAACATAATCGAGCAGCGTCGGCGGCGCCTCACCCGGTAAGCGGCCACTCAGATGCCGAGAATAATTCTCGATGCCATGGCAATACCCAATGGTACGCATCATTTCAATATCGAAGAGAGTACGCTGCTGGAGGCGTTGCGCTTCGACGAATTTGCCTTGCTTTTCGAGCTCCTTTTTCCACCAGCCAAGTTCTTCCTGGATGGTGACGATGGCGCGTTCACGCTGCGCCTGCGGCATGACGTAGTGCGTTTTCGGATAGATGGGAACTCGCGATAAGTTCTGTTGACCCGAGCGAACCTCTCCGGTGAGCGGGTCGATCTGGCGAATCACGTCAATCTGATCGCCAAACATTTCGATGCGGTAGGCTTGGTCCTCGTAGGTGGGATAAATTTCCAGAATGTCGCCGCGAACGCGAAATGTTCCGCGCCTTAAGTCTTCGCTGCGTTCGTATTGAATATCCACAAAGCGGCGGAGCAATGCTTCGCGAGAGGTTTGATGGCCCTTTTCGAGCATGACCAGCATGCCGTAATAGGCTTCCGGCGATCCGATTCCGTAAATGCAACTGACTGAAGCGACGATGATGACGTCGCGGCGTTCGAAGAGCGAGCGAGTGGCGCTCATGCGAAGTTTGTCGAGCTCATCGTTAATGGTGGATTCCTTTTCGATGTAAACATCGGCGGCCGGAACATAGGCTTCCGGCTGGTAAAAGTCGTAATAGCTGACGAAATATTCAACAGCGTTTTCTGGGAAAAAAGATTTGAACTCATGATAGAGCTGCGCGGCGAGAGTTTTATTGTGGGCAAGAACCAGGGCGGGACGATTGGAAGCTTCGATGACCTTAGCCATCGCGAATGTTTTGCCTGAACCCGTGACACCGAGCAGTACCTGGTGCTTGTCGCCGGCCTCTACGCCGTTAAGAAGCTGGTTGATCGCGCCGGGCTGGTCACCACGCGGCTGGTACGAACTCTTGAGTTTGAAAGTCATGAAGGGCTGCTCCTGCCGCTCTAGCGAGGCGTAGACAAAATTTCATTATAGCGCGTGCGGCCAATTTTGTTTTTAGCGACGGGAGCGCAAGAGGTTGCCGAGTCCGAGAAGAAATTTAGCGGATTGATTGCGGCGAACCTGACAGCAATGAAATGTCCGAATGACTTTTTGCATCGACGCTGTAACGAACTTCATTCGAACCATCCTCGAGGGCGATAAGGGCATCCATTGTCTGTTGAGCATCTTCGATTGAGCGGACCAGAAGCCCCGTGGAACGCGAGACGTACAAAATAGTTTCGTTGTGGCCCGCAACGGTACCTCGAGTCTTTAGGTTACGAAGTTTGTAGTCTTCGGGAGTGGCATTTTTCCGCGACGATTTCTGGCGCAGAGTGGAGATCACGAAAATAACGGCGCAGGGCTGGGGAGGAGAAGGCGGCTTTCCGGAACCGGATTTCGGCTCGGCGTCGGCAAAACGGCAAGGCTCATCACGAACGTATTGATACTGTTTTGCCCAAGACAATTCCGCGATGGGCGACGGCGAGGTCTCCGGTTCGAATGTTTGCCATTTTTGTCCGGTGTTGATGCCGGATTTGGGATAGGTCATCGAGGAAGCGAAGGTTGATAACCAATCGCGCCACGCAAATTGTTGCGCAGAGGAAAGTTGATCGAGTCCGCTGATTCGCGATGCCGAACCGTCGGCCGCGATGGATACTTCCACGACTCTGTCAGGGGAAGCTGCGCGGTTTTGTGTCTGCGGAGTCTCCTGCGATTGTGAAGGTGCGGCCGATGAATCGCGCTCAGAATAAAATGTTTTTAAGCGAAGACTGGACGATGTAGCTTCCGCAATTTCGACTTGTAGAAGCCCGGAGGCGTTCGCGTTCGATGTCGGTGGCAGCTGCGGGGAAGTGACGCGGCTTTGGGTTTTCGCATTGAGTGCCGAGCTGAAATCGATGCGGTAGAACAAAATCTGTCCAGCGCGGAAATGAGGAATCAGCTGCACTCGTTCTGCAAACGATGGCGGTGCGGCGTGGGAGAGAAGCGCGGCGAATAGGACTGCGCATCCGATCGGGCGCAGGCGGCTCAACGTGAGCGCTTCCATCACCCGCATCAGTTCGCGCCGGGCTGAGCCGAAAGTGTACGGTCGAAAAAATCGCTAGCCGCGTGATACGCCTTGAGCCACGAACGGTGAAGAAGAAAATCGTGGATCTCATCGGGGAAAATGAGCTGCTCGATTTGCACGTTGCGTTCACGAAGGCGCGCGACGAGGTCCACGGTCTGAGTGAAGTAAACGTTGCGGTCATCGTCTCCGTGGATGAATAGCACCGGCGACTTCCAGGTGCTGACTGCCGTGACCGGAGAAGATTCGTGCGCGAGCTTGATAAGCTCGGCAGGAATATTCTTGCCGTCCCAATTGTCGGTGGGCCAATCATGCACCCCATGCAAATCGACGCCCGCAGCAAAGAGATCAGAATTGCGAGCCAATCCCAACGCAGTGAGGTAACCGCCATAGCTGCCGCCCCACAATCCGATACGCGATGCAATTACGTCCGTGCGCGATTGTAGATATTTTCCCGCAGCGACGACGTCCTGATATTCGCTGGCACCGCGTCCTGCGCGGCCCGGAGCTTCCCTGAAAGCCCGGCCGTAGCCAATGCCGCTGCGATAGTTGACGGAAAGAACCAGGTAGCCTCGGCTGGCGAGATACTGATTCATGGCATACGAATTAGAATAGTAATACATGTAGTGCCAGCCCAGTAACATCTGTCGAATCGGCCCGCCGTGGAAAAAGAGTACCGCAGGGCGCTTTTCGCCAGGATTCAGATTTTTCGGCAAGAATAACTGGCAGTGAATATCGACGCCATCAGCGGATTTGATGATTACTTGCTGTGGAACTACTAGCTTCGAGGCAGGAAAATCCCGAGGAAGCAATTCTGCCTGCACTGGGAAAGTTGGACTGCCCTGTGCGAGCGCAGAACGAAATAGCTCGGCCGGCTTGGCAGAATTCGACGCAAGATAGAAGAAATCATGTCCATTGTTGAGGAAGACAGGACTCCATTCGATTCCGGCTGTGCTTCCTCCAACAGTTATTTGATGAACGATTTTTCCATCGGCGGTCGCGTGCCACAAGTGACGGCGATCAATGTCACCGCAATTTGAATTGAAAAGAATATCTCGACCATCACGCGAAAATGACCATTGTTCGACTTCACAATCGCCAGGAGTTAGAAGTTTTGGCGCTCCGCCGTCACCAGACACGCTGTAAAGGTGTTGCCAGCCATCTTGTTCGCTGGCAAAAACGATTCGATTGTCCGCGGCCCAGCGAATCACACCGCCACCCGTATCGCCGGCCATATAAGGAAAGGAGTCCCTCATTTCCTTGCCACTATGCCAAATTTCTTTTGCGTTCCAGGTCGCAGTATCTGCCACCCAGACTGCCCAAGTGTGCGGACGATCCGGTTCGATGAAATAACCTTCAGGCTGGTCGCGAGGAACAGCAGGCTGTCGCACGAAGGCAATATTTTTTCCGTCCAGTGACCATTCGACATCCGAGTCGCTGTCCACAGTTGGTGCGATGAAGCGAACTGTTTTGGCCGGCACATCGTAGATGCCTATAAAACTGTGATCGCCGCGGCCTGAAACGAAGGCCAGCCTTTCGCCGTCGGGGGACCACCGTTGTTGCGAATTCGTGCCGCGAACCACGACTTGCTCCGGCTTTTCTTTTCCTCCCAGCTTCGCCAGCCACAACTGGCCATCGCGAGAATAGGCACAAACACCTTTGCTGGAAATTTGGGCGTCGTGACCGGCATCGATTCTCTGAGGTTCTCCACCTTGCCAGGAAATCTGATACACGGCCTCTTCCACACCGGCTGGATTGCTGGTGGGATTGGGCGATTGACCGGCGCGGTTCTTGCCCCCACCGCGCGTGTAAACAATGCTGTTGGCGTCGGCCGAAAACTGGAGCGACGAAAGCTCCTGACCATCGTCGTCCAAATAAGAAGTAAGACGCCGCGGCTTGAAGTCGGGCGCTTCTGCAACATAAACGTTGCGTTTGCCCTGTTCGTCCAAAACCCAAGCAACGCGCGGCGAGTTTTTTGCCGCAGTTAGGTCGCTGGGGAACGGAGCGCTCAACACTTGCTCCACAGTAAACGATTGTTGCGATTTTGCGGACGGAACCAGAAACAGAAGCGGCAGTGCAATTCCGCAAACAAATCCTGCGATCCAAGTTTTAATGCGCGGCTGAGTTGGCATCGTTCTCCTCTATTCTCTTTAATCCCCTGGCTGTTGTACGGTCGTTCTTTCCAAGGAGACCCTCGGCTCGGCGAGCGGGCCGGAGATCTGCATATATCGAACTGCGGTCTGAGCCTTTGCAGTGCGGATATTTGAATGGCTTTCCGCTGTGAGATCGGCGATCTGAGAAAAACTGACGCTACCTTTCAGCAAAAAATCGCCGGATAGAGATGTCAAGCGCAAACTATTCAAATCGAATCCGGCGTCGCTGAGGTGAAACGTTCCGGTGCCCGCGGTCCAGCGGGAAGTGCCAATTTGCCATTCGCCCAGCGCGAGCGTTGCGCCAACATCCCAGCCACGCAATTCGACGTTGCCAAGCCGAATTTCACCTTTGCCAGCCAGGTTGCTGAGTAAGGCATCGCGTCCAATTCCTGAGGCGCTTAGTTCGACGTTTCCAGAAGCTGAGCCCGCGAGGTGATCGGAGAATTGCGCGAGCCACGGCGTTTGTGCGACGACAACGCGATCGAACGAAGCGGCCATTTCATATTTTGGCACAGGGGAAAAAGCGGCGCTTAACGCGCCATTGATTTCGCCTCCCGACCATTGCGCCTGGATATTTCGTAGATTGAGTTTCAACGAATCGAGTTTGGCCTGTGCGTGGAATTCCATCAACTTAATTTGTTCAATCGCCACATCGCCGATCCGCAAGTCTCCTGAGGCGCGAATTCGTTGCAACACGACACTAGGACCTGCGAAAGAGGACGCGCCTCCGAGCCCGGAAGGCAGCAGACGTTGCAGCCAATTCGGACGCCCCCGTGGTCCCATCCAGCGATCCAGATCCGCCGCATCCAGATGATCTGCGCGCAGCTGAAACGTCCAGGCTGCGATTTCGCTCTCGCCAAGATCGCTGGGGAGAATTCTCGGTTGTTCGACGAAACCAGTCCAGTTTGCGCCGAATGCGCTCACTTTTCCTAGCGTGAATTTTCTTTTCGCGTTTCCCCATTCGGCGCGAAGAGATTCCAGTTGTACCGGCTGATTCAAACCTGCCATCTGCAAGCTCGCTTGTGAAAGATCAGCGTGGCCATTCCATGCCGGAGGATGGTCTGTGCTCCAGTCCCAGCGCAAATCGCCGGACACTTTACCGTTCAATTCCCAGCCATTCTGAATCCTTCGCCCGAACGCTTTGGCGAAAGAAAAGACATCGCGAAGGCGCGTAGCCTGACCAGCGATGCGAATTCCGCCGGTTCCGGTGGCAAAATCGTGAAGTAAAGAAATTTCCGCGCTCATTCCCGCGAGATTGGCGCTGGACGGGCTTCCTGACGCACTTGCAATTTTGTTGGACGCCGAGTTTTTGAGCGGGGACAAGCTGACGACGAACGGCTCAAGGGTCAACTTCCCGTTTTCGCTTCCGCCGCGCAGCGCCTTCACTTCGAAGGGCGAAGCAAAATCAGGGACGCTCCAATGGCCTCCGGGGCTGGAAAAAGCTGCTGCGCTCAAAGAGAAGGGCCAGCCGCGAAAGATAGCCGCGCCTGTGAAATACTGTTCCGCGCGAATTTCTTCGGAAACGCCTGGATAAAATGCGCGATACCAGTCGACAAGATCGGCGGCTTGAATACCGGCGGAATCCATCCTCAATTCGAAATGCGATTCAGCGATACTGTTGAGCAGCGCAGTTCCGCGCATGTTCGAATGGGGACTCTCGACAATGAATTCGTCCGCGCTCAGCGTGCCGTTAGCCGGATTCCAGCGCCCATTCGCGCGAAGGCCAATGCGCGGGTTATCACTGCGTTCGGTTAAGTCCCATCGATGGATTCCTGAAGCACGCGCTTTTACGGAAAAAGACCAGTCGCCGGGCGCGGCATTTTTTGCTCCCAAAGCCGCGACTCCTCCGCTCTCCAGCGTTCCTTCCGCTGCAAACACTCCGCGAACGCCCAAATCGCTGCCCCCAATCAGCCGAAACACGTCCGCTAGCGAACTGTTCTGCCAGCTCACCTGAAAACGCGCCGGTTGAAGCCGAGCGGAGGTTCCTGCAATGTTGCCGCGGACTCTGACGGTTCCGGCAAGTTGCAGCGGAACGCCGCTGCGCTGGGGTTCCGCTTGCAAATCCAGTTGCCAGCGGCCGGGTGCGGTTTGTTCGACGCTGCCCTCTACTTGAATGAACGCGAAAGAAGTTTTGTCGTCGCCAAGCTTAAAATTTGCCCGCCCGTCGCTGATATAGAGTTTTTGCAAGTTGTGGGCGGGGTTCGCTCGAGAATTGCCCGTCGGCGGGGCAGCGTTATTCTCGGAAGAAATCAACGTCGCGGGCAGCCACCTCTCCAAATTCCAGCGCCCTTCCGAGTTTCGGGCGAGGATCAAGCTGGGCCGTTCAAGCTGTAAAGTGCCTAGTTCGAAGCGCCCGCGCAAGAAGCCCGTCCAGCGCAAACCGGCCGACAAGCGATCGGCCCGCAGAAGATACTCATGACCAAAGTTGGGATCCTCGCCGACCGTAATTCCATAAGCGTCGAGCCGCGGCGTTGGAAAAAGGCTCGCGGAGTAGCTACGGACTTCCACCGAACGGCCGAACGAGCTCCGCAACTGCCGCGTGAGAAAAGCGCTTGCGCGGCCCGTCCGCACGACCAGCGAAACCGCTACCTGCAGGGTGACCAACGCCAACAGCAGCGCCGCCGCAAACTTCCACCATTTGATTAGAGTTTTCACTTGAAGCTAACCAATGCAACTCGGAGCTGGACTCAGAACCATCCCGAGCACCCCACAGCCGATTGCCGCGCAAAATTTTCTCAGACTCAGACGGAAATTGATAGCGATCGCGGCGATCTTTAAAGGAATTTGGTTCTCCGCACAACCTAATGAACAGTGCGGAGCATACGACTCCAACGCGTTCGCGCCGGCAGATGCTCTAAAGTGTCCAGTAAACTCCGTAAGCGCTGCAAAAAAGTCGATTGTGCGTAGTCCGCCGAAGTTGCGTTCACGGACCAATAGATCAGAAAGGGACGGCCCATTATTGCGTTATGGTCAACGAAACCCCAGTAGCGGCAGTCCCAGCTATTATCGCGGTTGTCTCCCATCGCAAAATAGCGGCCAGGAGGAACCACAAGTTCGTCGCCTTGCACATACTTTCGGATCTCGCGCGCCCACTCGGGCTGCACGCGCGAGATGTAAAGGGCGTTCTTCACGGGAGGAAATGAATAGTTCAGCGGATCGTAACCGGCCTCGGGATCGGGTTCATGCATGACATACGGTTCGTTCAACGGTTTTCCATTGATGTATACCTGCTGGTCGATAAGTTTCAGATGATCGCCGGGCAGGCCAATTACCCGCTTCACGAAATGCTGATGATCCGCGTAGGGAAATTTAAAAACAATGATGTCTCCCCGCTGGAGTGCTCGGTACGGAAGAAGTTTTTCGTACCAAGCGCCGGTACCGCCAAAAACAAATTTGTTCACCAGCAAGTGGTCTCCCACCAGGAGAGTTTTCTCCATCGAAGGTGAGGGAATCTTGAAAGCCTGAACGACGAATGTCGTGCCAAACAAAGCGAGAATTACGGTCACCAGCAGGGATTCCAGATACTCAGAAATCGTGGTGCTGTCGCGATGAACTGGCTGCGTGTGCGAGGGCGTCCGCTCCGGCGTGGGCTGTTCTGTCATCCAGGATTATTCTCTTCGGACTGCACTCGCTGCTCTAGGCTTTCCAGGGCCGCACGCGCGGCTTTTTGCTCTGCCTCTTTTTTCGTGGTGCCGTCACCGCGAGCCAGACATTCGCCAAGCGACCAAACCTCAATATGAAAAAGCTTCTGGTGATCTGGACCTTCTTCTCGGGCGACCCGGTACTCGGCCGGGGGCCGGCCACGACCTTGCAAATATTCCTGCAGAGCGGATTTGCGATCAGAATCGGCCATGTGGATACCGCTGCCTTCGAACGCGTATTCGAACAAAACACGGCGAAGCAGATCACGTGCCGGTTCTAGGCCGGAGTCCAGGAATACTGCCCCGACGACTGCTTCGAGTGCATCCGCCAGGATTGCGGCCTTTTCGCGTCCGCCAGTTTTTTCTTCGCCGCGTCCGAGACGCAAAAACTCGCCAACTCCGAGGCGCCTCGCCGCCTCCACGAGCGCTAGCGCATTCACCATGTAAGCGCGGCTGCGCGAAAGTTGGCCTTCGCTCCAGTCCGGAAATTTTTCGACTAAGTACTCGCTGGCGAGCAAATCGAGCACTGCATCTCCCAGAAACTCCAGCCGTTCGTTGTCGCCTATCTCCGGGCACGGTACTCCCGTCGATTCTGCTGCTAAGCGCAGCTCCGGAACAGCCGAACTGTGGGTCAGCGCCCTGACGAGCAAACCGGAATCGCGAAAACGATAACCCAATCGCTCCTGAATTTGGTCGTCTTCGCTATGAGTCATGCATGCCTGTGCTGGGTCCAATCGATTTTACTTCGGTGAGCTCAGTTGAGTGGAAGCTTGTTTCTTCGCTTCTTCTGCTCCGTTTTTGCAAGCGGTCTGCAACGAGCCGGACATGGTCGCGCATTTGTTAAACGCCGTCGTGGCTTCGTCAAAACGGGAAGCTTTCTGATTGGCCATGCCCAGCAAGTACAAATTTACGGGGTCCGGTGCCGGGTTTGGATCAATTTTTACCGACGTTTCGAGCTCCGGAATCGCGTCGTTAAATTTTCCCTGCCGAAGCAGGGCCAGGCCAAGTCCGCTGTGAGCCATGGTCAACGTCTCATTTTTTGCCTGAAGGAAATTTTGGTCGGTTACGCCTTCTGGCTTTTGAAGGGTGGGCGTAATTTCAATCGCGCGTTTGGCATAGGTCTCCGCTTTCGCAATCCGCTTTTGGGGTTCCGGCGTGCTTGCGCTGATCGCGCGCGCCATGGTCTGGCTCAATACCGCCATGGTTTGTGCATCGTCCGGTTTGAGAGCGATTTCTTTATCGCCAATTTCGAAAGCCTTTTCGGAATTATTAGTTTGGATATAGTCAAAAACGAGCGAGGAATAGATGACCGGGCGATACCGGCTCTCTGGATATTTTTTCAAAAATTCTTCGCCGGCCGCGATTTTCTTCTGAGTTTCACTGTTTGGTATCGCCTGAAACGCCTTCGCCGCAGCATCTTCTTCTGCGTTTACTGGCGGCTGATTTTTAGGAACCTCCAGTGAACTTCCAGCGTCGGGCTTTTCGTTTTTGTTCGCACCCGGTTGTTGTCCGGACTGATTCGGATTTTGCTGCTGGCCATTTTGCGGGGATTGCGCGAACACTGTGCTTGCAAACGCGGTTAGACATCCGGCCAGGAAGATGGCTGTCATCGCATTTTTTTTGCTGCCGCTCATCGTACGTCTCCTTTTGCGACCACTGAACTTCGGGATCGCTGACCGTCCTCTGGCTGGATCTCTATTTCATGATACACATTTCGCTGCAAATGGGCAGATAGTAGAACGCCTTAGGGGCGTTCCGGAGGAGCTTTGGTCCCGGCCATTGCGCTCAGCGCTTTTGTTGCGGCCTGCTTGGCCTTTTCGGGCGCCCCATTCACGGCAATCGCAGCCTGATACTCCGCCTTGGCGCGATCCGGCTGCCCCTCAATGTCGTAGAGGGTTCCGAGGTGCACATGCGACCACGCCAGCACCATCGGATCCTCCATTGCAGCGTGCTCGCCGCTTGTCAATCGTCCAAAGACTTCCTTGGCACGCGGGCCGTCCTGCTCCATCATGGCCACCACGCCCAGTCCGAACCAAGCCCGCGGTTGATCTGGATATTTCACCAGCACTTTTTGAAAAGAAGCTTCTGCCGCACGCGGATTTTTCTCCGCAATTCGTCGTTCGCCTTCCGTCAGCGCCGCAATCGCTTCGGCGTCGTTTGGAATCGTGGAGGGCGCGGCAACCTTGTGGCGCGCGAGCATTTCCCCTTCTGTAGCGCTGCTTTTCACCCCTCGCGGGCCGAACTTGATGTTGGCGATTCTTTTCTGCTCGGCGGCCAAATCGACCGACCGCACCAGATCCGGAAAATACAATTTCATGCCCGGCTCAGATTGTTCAAATTTCGCAAGCGCCGCAAACAAAGGACGCACCAGCACATAACCATCAGCATCGTCGATGTCCATCGCCGCTTCGCGTTCTCCGGGCGACATGCGCTTTAGTTTCAGTTCCACCGCGCGTACCGTGCATTCCGCGAAATACGAAGGGAAGTCGTCCTTGAGATCGGGATCGAGCCGCGGCGCGCCTGCCGCCGCCAAAAATAGTGGTAACTTCACAGCTACGACGTGGGAATACTGCAGCGGCAACGGATCCAGCAGAAAATGCAAAAACGCGTGGCGCACCGTATCCAGCGGCACTTGTCCGGAGCCGCTCACCACCAGCGCATAATGGTCGCCAAAATTGCGCACATTGGTGATCCGCCCCACCAGCGGCTCGACGATAATTGTGAACGAGCGTTCGCTGGTGGGATTTAGAATTTCGCGCAAATATCCGGTCGCCACAAATGTAACTTGCGCAACGGAATCGTGCATCTGCTCGATCTCGCGGTTGTACACCGGCTGAACCTGTCGCCAGAGTTCACCAATTTTCTGTTCCTTGTAATAGTTGGAAAGAATTTCCTGAAACCCTTCAAGCGCGATCACGTCTGGTGGCAGCTCGTCGCGTCGCAAAGTCGGTTCGAACTTGGGCGCCGGCCCGCTCACCAGCCCGAACCAGATGTAACGCGAAAGCATTTGTCCTGGGTCGGCCAGCTCATGCTGTTTATAAAAATTTCGCAGGACCTCTACTGCCGGTCCTTGCTGGTGCTGTAGCCGGTCGCGCAATTGTGCGCGCATCGGCGACCAGTCGGCGGCGCTGACATCTGCTTCGAATCCTGCCGCGAGTAGCGCGCACATAGTCGTAAACATCGCCTCGCTGCCGTCCACGGTAACCGTGGTTACTGGCGCGGCTTGCATTTTCGGTACAGTCGGTTTCTGCCCACGCGCGCCATCGGGCATCGCGAGTACAGCGCACAATAAAACGACCGTTATCAAAAGGAGTTTTTTCATTCGGTAATTCGCGGAATTCGCCCCGATCGCTTCTAATGTTTGTGCAAACAGCCGGATTGCCGGACGCATTTCAATCTACAGGCGCCTCACATGTGAGTCAAGAAAGTGGCCGGGCCTCAGTCGCTTGGCTACTTTGCTACAACTCTTGCCTCTGGGTGTCGCATCCGCTTAAAGTGAAGATGCTTGCTACCCTCTACTGGATGGCTCGACCTATGCGATCCTTTCGCCTGCAGTTTAGACTTAGCGAGGCGGCTCTTTTTATGGCTCTGTCCGCGGTGGTTTTCAGTGCCGCGGCGCGCGCACAGGAATCGCAAGAAAAGACGGATCCCGCTCCGCAACTGCCTGGTACGCAAGCTGCACCGAAAAGCAATGCAGTTTCGCCAACTCCGGCTCCCGTACCTGGCGCAAAGAAGCGCCTCTCCAAAAATTTCAGCCTCAAGGGCGATTCCGATTGGACCGACACCGGCATTGACCTGCAGCCCGGCGAACAGATTAGCGTTATCGCAAAGGGAACGATGCGCTACGCCGACGCCAAGCAGGACAATGGGCCCGACGGCCTCTCACGCGGATTCAAGGACCTTCTGCGCATCTTGCCGTATAATGCGGCCGGCCGCGGTGCTTTGATCGGCCGCGTCGGCGATGCCGACGTAGCGCAACCTTTTCTGCTTGGCGCCTCTCACGAGGTAGCCGTGCCCGTTGGTGGCCGCTTGAGCATCGCGATCAATCAATCCAAGAGCGATCAGGGCGACGGCTCGTACACGGTTCATATCGACATCTTGGCTCCCGACGCGACCTCCGCGGCGACCTACACCGTCGCAAAAACCGTCACCGCGATGTCCGGCATCGACAATTTGCTGTTCGAAAAAATTCCCCGCCGCATCGGCGACAGAGCGGGCAATCCCGGCGACATGGTGAATTTTCTCATTCTCGGCACGGAAGAAGCCATGCAACACGTTTTCACCGCCGCCGGCTGGGTGAAGGTGGATTCTGACCTTCGCGACACCGTTCTTCATGGCCTCATCAGCAGTCTTTCGAAAGAGTCCTATCTCACCATGCCCATGAGCCCGCTTTATCTGTTCGGTCGCGTGCAGGACTACGGCTGGGCTCACGCCGAACCCATCGATGTCGTCCGTTCGCGCAACCATCTCCGTATTTGGAAGGCGCCATTCACGGTAAATGGAGAAACTCTTTGGGTCGGAGCGGCGACTCACGATATTGGATTCGAACGCGACGAGCGAAACAACGGCGTCACGCACAAAATTGATCCGGACATCGATCTGGAACGCGATTACGTCGAGAAGACTCTTTGTGGCACTGGTCTCGTCGCTCAGGTCTTCCACTTTCTTCCAGCAAATCCCATGGAAGAAGCGCGCACCGCCACCGGTGGTTCCTTCCATTCGAACGGGCAGGTCCTGGTCCTCAAACTCATCGAGCCCAGCAAAGACCTTTCCGCCTCATCCACTCGCTGATTCTGCTCTGACGGTGAAACCCTGGCGAACTGGCCAATAAGTTTGTCAAAAATCTTCTTGCCGAATCTTCCCCGGCGAACCAAAGGTTCGCCGGAAGAAGGATTCGTTGCCTTCTTACTTCGCTGTCATGCTATTTACCCGCGCCAGCACATCGCGATGGCCGTGTGCATCCACGAGCGTTCCGTACGCCGCCCCTAAAGCGGGATCGCTTTTCCCCCAGCTCGTGACTGCCGCATTGAATTTGTCCAGGCCCTCGGCGCCGTTCGTCACGAAAACCACGAATCTCGTGCCAGGATCTTCAGAGTGAATATTTTCCTGTTCAATCGTGTAGTAGTGCAGAGCTCCTTCCGCGAACAGTTTTTCCAGGATACCAACCATTGTCGCTTTCAGGATTTTTCCGTCGGGATCGTTGCTGCCAGCCTTAGCCGGCCAGCGTGCGACTCGAAGGTAGCCGTTGGTAAATGTTCCGGAGTGTCCGTTGTAGTTGGTGCTGCTCAGGATGTAATCCCAGTGCTTGGACGCCGCAAGTACGGGCGAAGTCGCCCCGGGCGCGGCGCGCAGCCCTTCCAGGACCTTCATCAGATTGGCCATGGAAGTCGCCGAAAACCACGAGCCATGCGTGGCCTCCCCTTCCTGATGATTCAACACTGCAAAGGTCCCACTGGAGATCAGAGTTCCGTCAGCTACAGCTTTTTTCAAGACGTCTACGTCGGCGTCATCTTCTTTTTTGAAATCTGCCCACATGGCGCGTGGCACAGCCCACTCCGACACATACGTGTAGATTGGCGGCTTTTCCGCTGGCCCGTTTTGCGCCTTTGCAGTCCCTCCAATCATCAATGCACTTGCAGCAAGACAGACCGATAGACCAATCGCTTTTGCGTTCATTCTTTCTCCTCCGAATTTGTAATGCACCGTGGAAACTGACTGCTGAACCGCTTGTGACGGGATCCAGCGAAAATAAACTGGTGTGAACCTACTCGCAATACCAGGCACTGTCAAGACGATGAACACAGTCTTTTACGATTCGGCGGCTTTTCTCAGAACGTCCTTGGAAATGTTTGCACCTGTAACCAGCAGGACTACGCGCCGCCGCATGCATTTTGATTTCAGAAAAGCCGCCGTAGCCGCTGCTCCTGCCGGCTCTGCGACCACGTGTTCATCAAGCAGCAGCCGCCCAATCGCCCCTAACAATTCTTCTTCGCTCACCAGCGCCACATCGTCCACCAGTTCGCGAATTGCCGCGACGTTTGCGGCTACCGGCATTCGCGTCGCCAATCCATCTGCAATCGTGTCGCACGTTTCGGTTTCGATTGGCCGTCCTTCTTTCCACGAAAGAACATAGGATGGCGCGCGTTCGCTCTGCACGCCGATAATCTTCACTCCCCTGGAAATTTGTCTCGCCGCCGATGCAACGCCGCGAATCAGCGCGGTGTCGCCCATCGGCACGTAGATTGCCTCCACTTCTGACTGCTGCTCGAGGATTTCGCAAGCGATCGTGCCCGGTCCCGCGGGCAAGTCCGGGTCCGTCGCATCGTTCAGAAAAAATGCCCCGGTCTTGCGCGCGTACTCGGAGGCTGCTTCGAACGCGCCCACCAAATCAATGGCTCCCTTTTCCTGGATGGCGGCTCCGAGCCGCTCAATGTTGCCCCTTTTTACAGGATTATTTTTCTCCGGCAGGAAAATTCGCGCCTTCCAGCCCAGCACTTGCGCGGCGTAGGCCACCGCCGCTCCGTGATTCCCGGTGCTGGATGCCACCACTTCGCGCGTGCCCGCCGGTCGTTCCTGCATACTCAACGCGTAAATAGCTCCGCGCACTTTGAACGAACCTGTCGGCAGTTCGCTTTCCAGCTTCAGGAAAACCTTTTGTTCGGCGAATCTTTGTAATGATGAGCAGAGAACTAACCGGGTTTGCGGCAGGAATTTCGCAAGAACATTCTGAGCCTTCTGAAAGGTCCCATCCCGCATCGTTACGGATTCTGCAGATTCGACCCGGCCATGTCTTTTTCCGGATACATCTGCTCAAAGTCCGCTTCTCCGTGCAGTAAGATCAGATCCGGATCCCGGCGCGCGTGGCTTACATCGCGGAACCCCGCCTCCCAGGCTTTCCTGAGCGCGTCCAAAGCTTCCGTCTTTCTCTTCAACATCGCGTACAGGCAAGCTGCATTGTATAGAATCGATGCTTCGTTGGCCCGCAGCGTCATCGCCAGGTTCAATTCTTTCAACGCATCTTCTTCGCGCCCGATTTCCGCGTAGTCGCTGCCCAGCAGAATGCGCGCCCGCGCATCTTCTGGAACATGCTTCAAATGATTTTCCAGCGCGCTCTTTCGCCGTTGTAGCAAATTCAGATATGCTTCGCGTTTTCCTAGCGCTCCCAGCGAGTTCGCGATCGGTACGTACACGTTATAGTCCTCGCCGCTCGCTTCCAGCGCCGTCTCCATGATGTCCACAACTTCCTGAAATCGCCCCGCCGAAAAAAGCGCTCGACACAACAGGTAAAACGCCCCCTCGCAATCGCGCTTTCGTTCGATCGCTTTGCGCACCATCCGCACCGCTTCATCGTGCAAATCCGTCGCGTACAGCACCCACGCCTGGCTCACTTGTACATCCGGCAGGTCCCACCGAAGGTTTACTGCGTGGCCCGACGCGGTTCGCGCGCGTTCCACCCAGATTTCGTCGCGGCTGTAATTGCAATAAAACATGGCACAAGCGTTCGCGCACGCGGCATACGCCAGAGCAAAACTTGGGTCCATGGCCACTGCGCTCTCGAACATTTGCAGCGCGAATTCCAGGTCCTGCCGTGTCTGCCGCCGGGCGTAGCGTTTTCCACGTAAGTACAAGTCGTAGGCCTGCAAATTCTCTGTTGGCTTCACTGCCAGCGCTTCTAATTCCTGCGGCGAAAGCGTGACCCGCAGCGCTTCGGCAATCTTTCGCGCGATTTCGTCTTGTACTTCGAACACATCTTTCATCTCGCGGTCGTACCGCTCCGACCACAGCGGAAAATCCGTATGCGTGTCCACCAATTGCGTTGTAATACGCAGCCGGTTTCCTGCGCGCCGCAATGTTCCGGTCAGCACGTAGCTGGCTTTCAATTGTTGCCCAATCTGCACCGGCGTCACGCTTTTGTCGCGGAATGCCAGCACCGTTGGGCGCGAATACGTATTCAGTCCGCGAATCTTGGAAAGTTCCGTGATGATGTCTTCCGTGATCCCATCGCGTAGATATTCGTCTTCTTTCACCCCGCTCAAATTTTCGAAATACAGTACCGCAATTGATTTCGGGCCGGCCTTCGCATTGCCAGACTTCGAATCCGTGGTTGCCGCCGCCGCGGCCTTTTTCCCGGACTCCAGATCCCTTTTCAGCCGGATCAAATCGGTTTTCAGCTCCGTCGCGGACTGGCATCGCAAATTTCTGTCTTTCTCCAATGTCTTCTCAATGATTCGTCCGAATTCGCGCGGCAATCCCGAGTTGACCATGTCTACCGGCAAGGGTTCGCGATTCAGAATCGAATCGAAAATCACAGCGGATGTGTCGCCCGCGAACGGCAAAGCTCCCGTCGCCAGTTGGTACAACACGGTTCCCAGCGAAAATAAATCGGTCCGTGCATCCACCAGTCCGCCGCGTGCCTGCTCCGGCGACATATACATGATCGTCCCAATCGCCGAACCCGGCGAAGTCAATGCGTTGGTTTCCGCGCTGGTCTCGTCGAACGAAAACGAAGTGCTCTCTCCGAGCTGCAGTTTCTCGACTTTTGCCAGTCCAAAGTCCAGAATTTTTACCTGGCCTCGCTCGGTGATGAAAATATTTGCCGGCTTGATGTCGCGATGAACGATTCCCTTGGCGTGTGCGGATTCCAACGCGTCCGCAATCTGAATTGCCAGCGGCAGCAATTTTTCCAGATCGAAGGTTTGCTCCGCCATGCGTTGCGAAAGCGTCTGCCCTTCAAGCAGCTCCATCACAATAAAATGCTGCCGCTCGTGCTGTTCGATGGCGTGTATTGTGCAAATGTTAGGATGATTCAGAGCGGAGGCCGCCCGCGCCTCTCGTTGAAACCGCTCCAGAAGTTGCGTGTCGCTGGCCATCTCGCCGGGCAAGAATTTCACCGCCACCCGCCGCCCCAGCCGCGAATCCTCCGCTTCATACACTACACCCATGCCGCCACTGCCAATTTTGCGCAGCACTTTGTACTGGGAAAAGATCTGCCCAATCGGGGAATTTGTCTCGCTCATCGCGTGCAAATACTAGCCGCCATCCCCAACCCGGTCAAGCCAAGCACTCAAGCTGTTTCTTACTAGCACAGCCACTCCTGGCTGTACCTTCTCTGGAGCCTTATCGCAGCGCGGCACCTTTCACGAACTACTCACATGCAAGTGCGATCCGCATGCGTCCAGGCCGCTGTTCCAGCCTTGGTATCATTACGAGAAAAACCTGTACCCGGCGTCCGTCCCTTCGGTTAGCCCTTAACCTGCCGCGACTTTTCCGCAATTTCCGTGTTTTACTGTTGCACGTTTATTTCTTCGACACTCTTCTTGCACCGGGAGTGTGCTGCTATGCAACCGTTGTAATCCCAGCCGACTTCTAAATCCCGTCCCTTGGAAAGGACCGTCATTGCCTCGATCAAGCCAACTCAGGAGTTACCTTTATGCTTGGACCGCGCGCTTGTCTTGGCTCCCCTACTTGGTCAGGCTCACATTGGCTTTCGGGCTGGGCGGCCTGGCCTGTTCTCATGCCCCAGCCGATGTCGGTGTCGTGCTCAACGAATCTCTCGACGAGGATGTGGATCGCATTAGCAGCACCGGACACAGCGCCGTCTATTTCTCCCGCATTTGTCCCGAATCGCCCGTGAAACTTCGTCTTTGCGGCTCGGGCGAACAAGGCTCGATCATGAGCAATTACCTCAAGATCGGCGAGGATCAGCCCTTCGAATGGAATGTCGTGCCGCTGAATGTCTACCTCTATGGCGTAGAGGACCCGCGGAATCGCCCGCTTTTCGCATCCTACAAAATCAAGCGTCTGCTCGAAGATCGCTATCGCCAGAACTATCTTGCCGCTTACTGCACCAGCGCTGCGTGCGTTGAGGGTCCAACCGCCGAATGGCGCGAAATGGTCGCGGCCACCCTGATCCGCGGCGTCTACATCTTCTCCATCACCACCACCGTCGAACAGGACCGCCAGTTCATCGCCGCATTCAACGACTCCGCCAACCGCAACCATTTTAACGGGGTCACTCGCAACTGTGCCGACTTCACCAAGCGCGTCATTAACACCTACTTCCCGCACGCCGCCAAAACCGACTACCTTAATGACTTCGGCATGACCAGCCCCAAGGCTGTTGCCCGCACGTTTACTCACTACGCCCGGCGCCATCCCGATTCCCAGCTTCGAGCTATGCATTTTGCGCAGGTTCCCGGCACCATCAAGCGCAGCCGTATTGTTCGCTCCGGAACAGAGCAGCTCTTCCATTCCGTCAAACTCGCTGTCCCCATGACCTTTCTCCTCCATTATTCTTTGCCGGTCTTCACCGCTTCCTACTTCACCACCGGACGATTCAACGCCGAAAAGGAGTTCGAACGTCGTCCGTCTTCTCTCTCTCCGCTCACTGGTTACCCGGATCCGAAAGCGCAAATTGTCGGCACACCCGCGGAATGGAAGGACCTTCGCAAATCTCTCGACTCAATGGTTTCGCAAAACGGCGCCTCTATGGGCCATCCGGCTCCCGCCCATTTCTTCAAAGACCTCGACGATACTGGTACGCCTTTCTTAGGAAACGACGGCGCGGCTTGGCTGACCATTTCGATCGACGGGCGCCAGACTCGGCTTGGTGTTAGCGCCAGCAACATTGTGGCGCAGGATTCCGACTCTGATCTTTCTTATCGCTTGTTGCTGTCGCGAACGGCTTACACTCTCAAGGTCTCGCCACGAGGGCGCGAGACTTTGCCAGAATTCAAACAGGATTGGTCTAACCTCCAGCGCTCCTTCGCTCGGTATCGCGCCAGCGAGAGCCCCGTCAGCCTGGCCAAAGCGCGCCTTTCGACGCCGCGCAAATCCTCCACGCTTTCTTCCAGAGAAACCGACCGCGGCGCTCGTCCCTCAGGTTTCGGCAAGCAATGAGCTCATTGTTCTGCGTTTACTCTGGCTTTCGCTCCGCATCCGCGCCATTCTTGCCTTCCCCGCGAGCTAGTTTTTCTTGGATCATCGCCTCTACCCGGTTCCAAACCGCCGGATCGCACTCAATCTGCGTGTGATATTTCATTAACTTCCGGTCCCACCACGGATATCCCTTGCACGTCACAGGCTTCGCCTTGTAGTCGTACCGGAAATTTCCCAGAATCCGCGTGCGCTGTTCGTCTTCGGCTTGGATCTTCGCTCTTCCGTGCACCAGCCCATTGTCCTGGTAAAAGTTCACCGCTTCCGCAACGTTCACCGGGATCAACCCGTCGTTCTCCCCCCACTTGCCCACGCTGTCCACTTGAATGGTCAACAGTACCGGGATATTCTGCGCTTCCAGCTCGCGAGCCAGCCCCACCGTTTCCGATCCGCCCCAGCTCATCCCATAAATAATGATCCGAGCATCGCGCTTTTCCTTTTCAGACGGATTTCCGGAATGCCCCGTGCTAAGGAGCTGCAAAATTTTCCGGTGCGCGTCTTCCCGCCGATGATTCTCGAACACTTCCACGTACAGACCCGACGGATAGTCGCAGCGAAGACGCGCAGCCAGCTGCACTGGACTGTGCACAGTGTTACTGTGTCCCACGAATCCGCCTACGAACCCGATCACAATCACTGGCGACACCGGCGCGGCTTGCCTGTCGCTCGCCCGCGTCAACTTCTCGCCTGCATCTCCAGACATCGCGGGGACTTGACCGCCACCAGGACTCACTCTCCATGCAATCGCCGGCCCTGCCGTCTCCGCTGCGGGCTGCGGCGAGCCGAGAGCGGCATCTTCGCTAACGCTCCACCCTATCAGGCCGACACAGGCCAAACCGATCAGCCTAGCGCGCATACTTGTCGGTCCTCTAAACTTTCTCCTCATTTTGCGAATCTGCCGGAATGTCGGCCGAGCTTTTCCCTACGTTCGCTGACCAACTATCCTAAGCCTGCAACCGCGACTTGTCTTTCTCGCGATTCTTTCCACAACTCAATATACGGCTTCAACTCTTCCATCATTTTGCCGAACTGCGCCACGTCCAGTGACTGTGCGCCATCGCTGATGGCTTTTTCCGGTGCCGGGTGTACTTCCACAATCAACGCATCGGCGCCGATGGCCACTCCGGCGCGCGCCAAGGCCGGGACCAGGCTGCGTCTGCCCGTCGCGTGGCTCGGATCGAGAATCACCGGTAGGTGCGTCAATTCATTCAGCGCGGGAATTGCGGTAATGTCGCAAGTATTGCGTGTCACAGTTTCGAAGGTTCGAATTCCGCGTTCGCACAGCATCACGTCGGGGTTGCCATGCGCCACGATGTATTCGGCGCTCATTAATAATTCTTTCACCGTCGAACTCAATCCGCGCTTCAGCAAAATCGGTCGGCTGCATTTTCCCAACGCCTTCAGCAGCACAAAGTTCTGCATGTTGCGCGCGCCGATCTGCAGCACGTCAGCATAATTCGCAACCAGGTCCACGTCGCGGTCGCTCATTACTTCCGTCACGATCGCCAGTCCTGTCGCTTTCTTCGCTTTCTGCAGCAGCTTCAATCCTTCCTCCTCCATTCCCTGAAAATCGTAGGGCGAGGTACGCGGCTTGAACGCGCCGCCACGCAGCAATTTCGCTCCGGCCTTTGCTACCCCTTCCGCGGAGCGCAGAATCTGCTCCTCCGATTCCACCGAGCACGGCCCCGCCATCACCACAAATTCGTCTCCGCCGATCACCGTCCCGTTCACGCGAATTTGCGTTTTCCCTTGGCGGAATTCCTTGCTTACGAATTTGTACGGCGCGGTAATGCGCATCACGTTTTCGACTTGCGGCATGGCTTCGATCGATTCCAGACACGCCGTAACGTCTCCGACGCCCACTACGCCGATCACCACTCGCTCTTCGCCTTCAATGGAATGTACTTTGTATCCGAAGTGATTCACTTGGGCGGTCACCGCATCAATCTCCTCGCGCGTTGCATGTCGCTTCATCGAGATGATCATCGCCATTCCCCTTCATGGGCTGCAGCCCAATAAAAATATTTTGCGTTCACAATAGTTCTCCGCAACTTCGGAAAATCACTTCGCAAAAAAAACTGCCCAAAAATAAAAAAGGCCCACTCTTTGCGAGTGGGCCGAATCCTTTGATTCGTATTTCGCCTACAGAGACGCCCCCCGCCACACGTTTGAGTGGTCCGTAAATCGATACCAAAACCAATAAGGCGTCTGGATCATGGGTGAAGTGTACGCACAACGTGGCGAAAAATCAATATACCTTCGCCAAATGAGATCGCGTCGGACTTTGCAATCGCCGGCAACTTATGGGAAAAGCAGGACTGTGAGGCGGAATCGCGCGAACGGAGTAATTCCTGAAGGAAGTTCACACGCGCCGACCGCGGCCCGGTGAAATCGGCCGCTAGTAACCATGCGACCGAGGTCACTTGGAAGGCGGGTCAAGTCCGACGTTTCGAATCGTGCGATGGCCGCAGGCTGCGCACCAAATGCCGGGCGGTTAGCGTCGCAACTTCTGCGCGCGTCCTCCACCCCCGGGGCCAGCGAAAGCCCATTTGCCTGGAGCAGACGGGCCACCTGCTGCTCCTGCTCCTCGCGGGAGAGGGGGGTGACGGCGGCGGCGAAATCCTGTGTGGCGTAATACTGCTCCCCCCGGCGCTCGATGGCGATGCCGATCGAGTCGACCTGAGGGTCGAGAATGTTGGCGCGGTGCGGCGCAGAGTTCATCCACGCAATGTGCAGAGTAGAGACGTCGGGGGCTTCCGCGACGTTCTCTGCAACCAGGCTGAAGCTGGCACCGGCCATACGCAAACGGGTCTGCAGGTCGGCCTCGCCATCGAAGCGGTGAGAGAGAGAATCGTGACTGGCGAGCAGCGTAGTATGTAGCCGCGCGGCGTTGGCTAGCGCGTAATCCCACTGCAACTGGCGGAGGCCAAGAGTGGCGCGTTCGCGATTGACGGCGTCGTAGAGCATTTGCTCGGCGGAGTTGGAAGGACGAGCCGCAGCGGCGGCGGGCGCGGCGAACGAGGAACGCACAAAGCACAGGACCAGGATGGCCGCGAGGGCGAGGCTCACAAGGATGCGAAGAACGCGATGGCGCAAGGTGCCGTTCACGCTCTTTATTTGAGCGGAGCGGATTGCGGCTGAAAATGGAACGCTGGAACAGGTACGGAAAAACTTTCGTACCTGTTCGCGTGGACAGGCGAAGAAAATGGAAGAGCGCGTTTTCTTTTGAGCTGATTAAATTTCTGAGCTAGTTTTTATGTTGAGATCCTTCGTCCCCAACCAGGCGTCAGCGATTCAGGAAGACAGCTTTTGTTGGGCGTAGCAATATCAGAGGTATGTGGCCCGCACAGGGTGCCCGCCTCAGAAGGCGGCCGCTACAAAAATCAGCCGCGGACGCGGACGGCGCTGAAGCTGAGGATGACATGGCCGCCGGAAATTTTGCGGCCGAAACTGGTCATCGGGTTGAAGCGGGAGAAAAGCAGCATCTGATTCAACTGGTGTTGCATTTCCTGAGTTTTCGGTCCGGCGAGAATCTGATAGTCAATCATCTGGCCTTGAGCGTCCACGGTGACGTCGAGAAGCAAACCATGAGGGAGAGCCAGCTCGGTAGCGTGATTTTCAGGAGCCCAATTACCCGGGGCGTCAGAGAGTGTCACGAGCTCTGCAGGCTGCATCAAGTTAAGCGGGACGTCATTGGGAATGGCCTGAACGGTAATGCCCGGGGCAATCAACTGGAGAACGAAGGCCGAAACCAGAATGGCGGAAAGAATACCGCCGGTAGCGGGCAGAGTAACCGGGCGAAGAACGTTGTCGAGCAGAATTTCGGAACGGTCGCGGAAACGCTGCCAACGGCTGCGCCAATCCTGGGTATGCTGAGCTTGAGCGGCGGCGACTTTGATGCGTACGGCAAGATCAGAAGGCGGAAGGGAGCGCGGGGAACGGGAAAGCAGAACGGCGAGCTTGCGATAATTCTGCAGCTCTTCGCGGCAGTACGCGCACGATTCCAGATGTTCGCGCATTTGGCTACGTTCGCTGGTGCGCGAAGGGCTCTCGACGACATCGTCGAGATAACCCGCCAGCTTGGACCGAACCGTGGTGCACCTCATGGCATATCCTCTGTCGGCACAGAATCCGCGTTGGAAAGAAGGGAATCAGGCGCGAAATTCATCCGCTCTTTGGATAGGGCTGGAGCGAACGTGCCCGCCGAGAAACTTGTGTGCACCGGCGCCGATGGCGCCACTTGCGGCAAGTGATGAGGGTGCTGCTCGCAGAGAAGCGGGCCGAGCAATTCTTTCAGGGCGCGGCGTCCGCGGAGGATGCGTGACTTGACGGTGCCGACGCTACATTCGAGGACTTCGGCGACTTCTTCATAGCTGAGGCCTTCCAGGTCGCGAAGGATGACGGCGCCGCGGAAGACATCGGGAATCTGGCAGAGCGCGCCCCGCACCACAGATTGAATTTCGCGCGAAGCGAGTTGGTCGAATGGAGTAGCGTGCATGTCTTCAATTTCCAGTTTGCACTGACCTTCCTCCGGTTCCGCGTCAATCGAAATATTTTTCTGCAGATGACGCTTGAACCAGCGGCGGTGATTCAGGGCTTCACGAATCGCAATGCGGTAGAGCCAAGTCTTCAACGAACTGCCTTGGCGGAAATTACGAATCCCTTTGAAGGCCTTGAGAAAGACTTCCTGCGTGCCATCGGCGGCGTCGGACGGATCAGCCAGCATGCCCAGGATGAGATTGTAAACAGGGGCATGGTAATGAGTGACGAGCCAATCGAAAGCGGCTTCCGAGCCGGCTTGCAGCTCGTTGACCAGTTCTGATTCGTCACGGCCCCATGGGAGGGCGCTGGCCCAATCAGACACGCGGTGCCTTTCTGGCGAGGCGTCCATCCTGAGAAACGCCAGCCTGTTAACTCTGGCCCGCTCTAGTGATTAGACACCGAGAAGGCTGGAATGTTCCTGCTTCCTGTAGAACGGAAGCTAACAAGAATCTTGCGCTTGTGCGGCACGGAGCGCAATGGGACATGCGGAGTTGACCGTCGACAGCGGGTCGCCCCAATGGAAGCCCCTCGGATCGCAACCGCAGAATTGTAAATCATGGGCCAGCGCTTTGTTGCATATTGCAAGCGACTAGTTTAGGGGTGACCCCCTCCCCTGTTTTTGTGTAAGTATTCATTCTAAAAGAGTTACGGACCCGTATTTCTGTAAGTATTCATTCTAAAGAAGTTACGGGACGCCTTTTTTTTGCGAATAGTGGATTCCAACGCAGAAAGTATTGATTTTAAGAGGGTTACGGGACCGATAGGAGCGGTGACGGGCCGGGGCGAGATGCAGTGTAGGGGGATGCTCAATATCCACAACGAAACCTAGCACAGAACGATGCTGTTGTCAATACTTATCTAGTTGTGTAGCAACTCGAATGGATTGGCCAGGTCCCGGTAACTCCACCGCGAGGTGCGAGAGAAGGTCGAATCTCCTGGAATCACTCGTAGCGCAGGGCCACCATCGGGTCGACGCGCATCGCCCGGCGCGCCGGGATGTAGCAGGCCAGGATTGCGGTAGAGCCAAGCAAGAATGTAACTGTGGCGAAAGTGAGAGGATCGGCGGGGTGAACGCCAAACAAAAGACTTCTGATGGTCCAACCAACGGCCAGCGACAATATGCATCCGATGGAAACACCAAACAGCAAAAGAAAGACTCCCGAGCGCAGAGTCATGCGGAGGATGGCTCGTGGCTCCGCGCCGAGTGCCATGCGTATGCCGATCTCATGGGTGCGCTGGCTCGCCGCATAGGAAACTACGCCATAGACTCCGACAATCGCCAGAATCAAACCGAGCAAACCAAGAACTAGCGCGAACAAAGCGCCGAGGCGAATCAAGAAGAAGCCATTGCCGCCGCTGAGAGAGTCGCGCATCGTTTCCACGTCATAGACGGGCAATTCCGGATCGATCGCGTGAATCTGCGCTTCTACGTCTTTCCTTACTGCCTCGGCCGGCACGCCGGTTCGAATTTGCAGGATTCTTGCGGAAGTGAAGTTCTGCGCGGCAGGTACATAGAAGAAATTCTGCGGGTCTTCACCGATGAATACGTATTTCCCATTGCCGGTAACACCGATAACTTGAACGTAGGGGCCTTGCGCTCCCTGGAAACTGAACTGCTTGCCGATGGGATCTTCGCCGGGCCAGAGATGGGCGGCCACGGTTTCATTCACCACCGCGACACGCGGCGCACCTTCGTTATCGGCAGGCGTAAAAGTTCGTCCCCGAATAACGGCGATTCTCATGGTCTGAAAGTACGCAGGGTCTACCACGTTGTAAAAGGCCTGGACAAATTCACCGACACGAAAGGTCGCTTGACGGTAGATCCTGGCGTCCTGATTAGAATCGCCAAGCGGCACGCAAAGAGACAGGCTTGCCGACTCGATTCCGGGTAGCGCGCGGACGCGGTCTTCCAGTTCCTTATAAAAGGCTTTGGTTCGCGTTTCGTCGTAGCCGAGTTGGCTTGGATCCACGCTGAGAGTCAATACGTTGTTTGGATCAAAACCTAAATACAAATTCTGCGCCCTGCCCAGGCTGCGTACGAAAAGACCGGCGGTAATCAGAAGAACGAATGACAGGCAGACCTGCGCGACGACCAGCACGTTGCGAACGCGGTGCCGTCCCGCGCCGCCTGAAAGCGATCGGCCGCCCTCGCGCAAGGTATCGGACAGGTTGGTCTTCAGCGCGCGGAAAATTGGCGTGAGGCCAGTGAGGACTCCGGTCGTCAAAGCGCAGAGAAAAGCAAAGGTGAAGACTCGCCAGTCGAGTGGAAAGTCAAAGCGAGTGGGAAGGTCTCCAGGCAAGCGAATGGACGAAAGCAGACGACTGGCCACGAATCCGAAGAAAGTGCCGACAACGCCTCCGAGGAGGGCCAGCACTATGCTCTCGGTCACCAGTTGGCAGGCGATCCTCAATGGCGTACCGCCAAGAGATGTGCGAAGAGCGATTTCTTTCTGGCGCAAGGTCGCCCGCACTAGAACGAGATTGGCGACGTTCACGCAAGCAACAAGCAACACGAGCCCCGCCAGCAGAAGGAACAAAGAAAGCACGAGCGGGAGATGGCCGGAAGCACTCGGTGTGGGCCTCGCTAAACGTTCGCGGACGACGCGCATCTTTACTGCGTGGTTGGTCGACGGATACTCGCGTTCCAGTTGGGCGGCGATTACGTTCAATGAGGCTTCTGCCTGCTCCAGACTTACACCTGGCTTTGGGTAAGCGAGCACCTGGAGCGTCTGCGCGTCTCGTTTCGTCCAGAGGTCTTCGCGTCCAGGAACCATCGAGATCATGCTCAGAGGAATGTATGCATCGAGTTCGAGAATCGAAACCGTACCGTGAAAACTCTTATCTGCCACGCCGATAACGGTAAACGGGCGGCCGTTCAGTTTGACATTCTGGCCGACGATGCCCGAAGCGCCTCCGAATTCGCGTTGCCAGAGGGCGTATCCAAGAACCACTACCGAGTCTGCTCCTAAATGTTGGCCTTCCGTCGGGAGGATGAGGCGCCCCAGCACCGGTCGAACACCGAGCATGCTGAAATAATTCCCGGTGACATAACCAACGGTAATGCGACGCGCGCTGGCACCGGTGCTCAATCCCGCGAAATCTCCCTCAAAACCCGCCATTTCCGAGAAGGCGTCCGAGCGGGCGCGATAATCCAGCAAATCAGGATACGAAAGATTTCCCAGAAAACTGCTGTTCTGCATCTGTTGAGCCACCACCACAAGGCGAGAAGGATCTCGCACAGGAAGCGGGCGCAGAGCGAAAGAATTCACAACGCTAAAAATGGCGGTGTTGGCGCCGATACCGAGCGCGAGAGTCAGTATGGCGATAAAAGTGAATCCCGGATTCTTGCGCAGCATTCGGAGGGCATGGCGCGAGTCCTGCAGGAGAGTCTCGAGGATGTTAACGCGGCGCGCTTCGCGGCATTCTTCCTTAGTGCGTTCAATTCCACCGAACTCGATGCGGGCGCGGCGCAATGCTTCTTGACGTGATATGCCAGTTCGCGCCAAATTTTCCGCGTGGGCTTCGATGTGGAAACGGAGTTCCGCGTCCATTTCGGTCTCCATGCGGGAACGCCCCAGAATGGCGAGAAGCCAAGAAAGAAAGCGGCTCCAGAGAATCATATTTCCTCGGGCGCGGTATGCAGGATTACTTGAATGACGTCCGCCATGCGATTCCACTTTTCGGTTTCCGTTTGCAGCCTGCGTTTGCCTGAAACGGTGAGACGGTAAAACTTGGCTTTGCGTTTGTTTTCCGATTCGCCCCATTCGCTGGTGATCCAGCCCTGATGTTCCAAGCGATATAGCGCGGGGTACAGAGAACCTTGCTGAATCTCCAGGCGGTCCTTCGAGATTTGTTGAATGCGCAGGAGAATACCATAGCCGTGCAAGGGCCCGAGAGAGACGGCCTTGAGGATCAGCATATCGAGCGTGCCTTGCAGAAGATCGAGTTGTTTGCCCAAACTACCGTCTCCTAGACTCACTAGGAGTGTAAACCCGTGCTCCCCTAGGTAGTCAAGGAGAATGGCAGTTGCTCGGTTTGAAAATTGGTGGGAGTGTGGCGGGTGGCTAAGACAAAGGAGGGGAATGTGATTGCACGAATATGGCATGGATGGACGAAAGTGGAGGATGCGGATGGGTATGAGGCACATTTGAAGCCGGAGCTGTTGCCAGGACTGAGCAAGGTTACGGGGTTTCAGGGGAGTTATTTGTTGCGGCGGACAGTGAGCGATGAGGTGGAGTTTATTACGATGATTTTGTGGGATTCGATTGAGGCGGTGAAAGCTGTGGCGGGAGAGGACTATGAAAAGGCGGTGATTCCTGAGGAGCGCAAGAAATATTTGAAGCGGTTTGATGCGAAGGCGGGGCATTTCGAGGTGGTGGAGGAGCGAAGAGCCGGCGGATCGATTCCAATGGAAACCGTTTCAACATAGAGTCGCAGAGATTCCGCAGAGAGCAGCGATGAACAGATAGAAAAAAGAGAGCGATGCAAAGGCCGCCCCTGGGAAAAAGGCGAGAAGCAGACGAAAAGGCAGGAAGAAGGCTAGAAAATTTTATTCCGCGGCTTGCTTTTTGAGGATGGGGCGGAGGGAAAGGTTGCGCATGAGGCGATGGAGGTAGTTGGCGTGCACGCCGAGAATTTTTGCGGCGTCGGTGATGTTTCCGGAGGCCTGTTCGAGCGCGTTCAAGATAATTTGTTTCTTTAAGTCGCGAATGGCGTCGTGATACTTGGCGGACGTGGTGGGCGCGCTTTTCGCGCTTTCGACAATGGTTTCCGGCAAATCCTCGAGCAGGATGGTGTCGGAAGAGCCGATGACCACGGCGCGTTCAAGTGCGTTTTGAAGTTCGCGAATATTGCCGGGCCAGTCGTATTGGGTGAGGCAGGCCAGGGCTTCTTCAGAAATGCCAAGAACGTTGCGGCTGCAATTCCTGGCGTGACGGGCGACAAAGTGCTCGGCTAGCGAGGGAATGTCCTCCGGACGTTCGCGCAGAGCGGGCAGGGCGATGGAAATTACGTTGAGGCGATGAAAGAGATCGACGCGGAATTTTCCCTCGCGCGCGGATTTTTGCAGGTCTTTGTTGGTGGCGGCGAGAAATCTTACATTGATTTTGATCGGCCGAGTGCCGCCTACGCGCACAAATTCTCTTTCCTGCAGAACGCGAAGCAGCTTGGCCTGCAGGATCAGAGAGAGTTCCCCAATTTCATCGAGAAAAATGGTGCCACCCTCGGCGACTTCCAGAAACCCTTTTTTCTGGCTGACGGCGCTGGTGAAAGCGCCCTTTTCGTGGCCGAAAAGTTCGCTTTCGAGGAGAGTTTCGGTAAGCGCCGCACAGTTGAGCGCCACGAAGGGCTGATTTTTTCTGGAGCTGTTTTTGTGAATGGCGCCAGCAACCAGTTCTTTGCCGGTGCCGCTTTCGCCGTGAATCAGCACGGTTGAATCGGTGGGGGCTACGCGTTCGATAAATTGATAAACCTGCCGCATGGGGGCGCTGCGGCCGACCATGTCGTGGGTCAGGCTGACTTCGGCGCGGAGGCGCCGGTTTTCGCTGCCTAACTGTTCGAACTGGCGAGCGTTTGCGATGCCGATCGCACCAAGGCTGGCAATGGCGGTGAGCAAGCGAAAATCGTCTTCGGTGAGCGCGGTGGCGGGCGTGGTGGATTCCAGATAGATGAGGCCAATGGCCTTTTCGTTGGAGATCACCGGTACGCAAAGCAGCGATGCGCGCGATCCGTTTTTGTTTGCGTCGGCGGAACCACTGGATTCCTGCGAGCCATTATCGAGGAGCGCGATTTTTTCTTCGATGACGCGACGGACAATTTCGGCGCTGACGTGCACGGGACGTTGATCGGGTGCGGAGACGCGGTCCCAAGCTACATGGGAGCGCACTTCGAGCGAGCCGTCTTCCATGAGCAGGATGGCGCCGCGTTCGGCGGGAATGACATCGAGAATCATGCCGAGCAATTGCCAGGGCAGGGACTCCTCATCGCCAAGGGATGCAACACCTCTGCAGATTTGCAGCAGCGCACTGAGATTGCGTGCCAGACGAGCAGGACGCGGGAGCGATGCAAGGGATTGTGGCTCGAGGGCAAAGAGTTCATCGGGGCTGAAGTCGAGCGCACGGGCGTGCAACGGCTCCTCCTCAGAAATCTCGACGGGGTTGTGCGGCCCGGTGTGCGGTTTTTCGATCTCAAAGAGAAATACCGAGTTTCCAATGGCGATTTCATCGCCGATTTTCAGTTGGCGTTGCTTGACGGGAATGCCGTTTACGAATGTGCCGGAGTGGCTATCCAAGTCTTCCAGAACCGACTGGCCTTCCAGGAATTGAATCTTGCAGTGATGAGGCGAGACAGCGGAGTCCTGAAGACAGATGGAGTTATTGGTATCGCGGCCGATGGAGAAGGAAGCGTTCAGCGGGAATTCAGATTTTCGCAGCGCACCACTGATTACCAAGAGTTTTGCAGCCACATCTGGCCTCTGGGCTTGAGCTTTGAGACGGAAGCCCACCGTGAGGGCGTCATTCTAGCGCCAAGTAACGAGGTATTGCCACCACAAGAATGTGGATCCAGCGTGGAACCGCGAAAATGGCGAAGGCAAAGGCGATCTAAGAGACCTATCTAAAAGGATAGTGTGGCTATCCGAATGTGTGGGTGGCGAGTTGGCGCCTGGCTTGCCGCGAGGGTCCGAGCAATGAATAGCGTAAGCTTTTCTATTTGTATGAGTTACTACGTTCGTCGAATTGTATTGGAGCCGAAGCCGGGGGCCTCTGCAGAGTTTTCGGGCGACGCATCGGTTGCTCGTATCTCGATGGATAGGGTTGAGTGAGTTCTCAGGTGCCGTCGATTTAGGCGCTTCGCCGTTAAGTCATTGTTTTGCAAGGCCATCGTCTTGAATGCCATTGCTCGGGTTCTTTGGCATTAAGCCTGCAATAGTTGCAAGTGTAGCGACGGTCAATCAGAAAGAAAGAGGAGTGGTGCAATGAAAATCAAGAATATGATTCGCATGGCGGCGGTAGTGATCGGATTCGCAGGAGCTTTGTTGCTGACGAGCTCCGTGCAGGCACAAGAGATTACGAATGTGGAATTTCCCGACAGCTCAGGCGCGACCTCGGCTTTTCAAGCGGCACCCGCGACGGCGGCCAACAGTGCGAACACTGCAGCGGCCAACGCGCAGATGATGAATGCGGCCACGACGGCTAGCAAGTCGATGGACGTTCAAGTAGCGGCTGTTTCACAGATCCCGGCTGGCGCCTGGCCCGTAGCGCTCTTGCTGATCGGTATCGCCGGCATCGCGCTCTATGCGCGGGCAGATGCAAAGCGCGCCAACCGGACTTTCACCAGCCGCACCGTACAAACCGGCCGCAGCGTCTAGCAAAAGAGTGGGCTGCCGCCGTAAAAGGCTGGGCGTCGAGGTGACCGTCCGGAAATAAGGACGCGAATGCCCAGCAGGTGATAAAGGGCCGACCTTTCGAGGTCGGCCCTTTGTCATTGATGATTAGTGGTGATTGGGTAGTGGGCTCGTCCGTATTCGGACCTGTATTGTTACGATCAAGAAGATTCAAACTGACCCGCCAGCGGTCATTGGACAAGAAAAATAACATCGAAGGAAAAAAGTACAATGGGAGACGGCAATCGGTCGCGATCGTCTCAAGAGGATTTTCATGTTCAGACTCTGGCAAGAAACGTTGCGAAGGGCTGTTTTTGTAATTGTGGCAATGTTTTTCTGGCAGATGCCCGTCGTAGCTCAAGAGCAGCCCGACCAGGGCGTGATGCGGGTGGCGGTAAATCTTGTGATGGTCGACGCAACGGTGAAGACGAAGTCCGGGCGAATCATGGGTGACTTGAAAAAAGAAAACTTCGAATTGCGTGAAGATGGCGTCGAGCAAAAAGTGCAGATCTTTAGCCGCGACGAGTTGCCGCTGAATGTAGCGCTGGTATTGGATCTGAGTGATTCGATCGGCCCTTTCTTAGGGCCGCTGCGGGAAGCCGCGAGTACGGCGTTGGGAGCGTTGAAACCGGAAGATGAAGTGGCGTTGTTCACGTTTTCGACGGAAGCGGAATTGCGCGCGCCGTTCAGCAGAGATAAAACTGAAGTTGCCAAACAGATCAACGCGTTCAAGGTCGGAGGAGCGACAAACATTAATGACGGGATTTTTGTGGCGGCAAAATATTTGCTGAATGCGCCGCTGAAGGGCCGGCGAGTGATTATTCTGATCAGCGATGACGTTGCCACGTATGCGGGCGGGCAGGGGACGCACGATATCGTTACGGAACTGCTGGCGGCGGATGCAGTTTTATACAATTTGAAAATACCCGGTTACAATCCACCGGGCACCATGCTGCACGCTGCAATGGAAAAAGGGCTGGTGAATATTGGCAAGGTCATGGAACAGACCGGCGGGGAAATCTTCAACGTGCAGGATGTGGCGCACCTTGATGCGGCATTTGGCGCGTTGATCGAGCGGATCAAGACTCGCTATACGCTGGGCTATTACACGAAAGCCAGCGCCGCGGAGGGCAAGGCGCACAAATTGGATGTTAGGCTGGGGTCGTCCTTTGGAAAAAAGGGGCGAGACTACGTAGTGTTGTCAAAGAACGGATTCTATCTTCACTGAAGAATACGGCAGTAAGCGGCTTGAATTTGACCTGCACTGCCGCGATTAAGAAAATCAAACCCCGACCAAATGCGATGGCTTGACGCCGGCGTAACCCTCGGATAGGCTCCGCCTCAATTGGTGACCATCTAGACTCCAATCCTCGGTAATTCTGTATTGGGCATCACGGACAGTTTCCAAGGTTCACCAAGCCAGGTCCTTTTCCATTGTGGGTTTCATCGCAAACTGGGAGGTTTGCATCCATGAATTCACTCAGCCGCACCCTAGTTGGTTTGTCGTTCGTTGTAAGCTGCAGTTGTGTTATTGCAGCGCAGGAACAGTCCAGCAGTTCGATACCCAAGGTTTTGGAGATTACCCGCGAATACACCAAGCCCGGCCGAGCCGGCGCAGTTCACGAAAAAGCGGAAAGCGCCTTTGTGGAGGCGATGACACGCGCCAAGTCGCCTACTCACTATATTGCGATGACTTCGCTTACAGGAAAGCAGCGCGCGCTATTCCTCACCCAATTCGATTCCTTTGAGGCGTGGGAAAAAGACAACGTTGCCGTGGCAAAGAATGCAACCCTAAGCTCAAGCTTGGACCACGCGGGGGTGGCCGACGGCGACCTGCTGGATACCCTGGACCAGGCAGTCTTTTATTTTCGCGAGGGAATGAGCCTTCGTCCGATGGCCGACATCTCCAAGATGCGGTATTTGGATATCACTTCTTTCAAGATTCGTGCCGGCAAATCCGCAGAGTGGCAAGAACTGGTCAAGCTGGCCCAGGACGGGTATGGCAAAGGCGATCCAGAATCTCATTGGGGGACGTTCGAGTTAGCCTATGGCGGTGACAACGGGACGTTTCTTGTGCTTACAGCGCGCAAGACGCTAGCCGAAGTTGATCACAATTTTATGATGGAAAAACAAATGAACACGGCGATCGGCGAAGAAAACGGCAAAAGGATGGACGAACTTTTCGCCAGCTGCGTGGAATCCATGCAGTCGCAATTGTTTGCCTTTAATCCAGCGATGAGCTATCCGGCGGACGAATGGATCAAGTCGGATCCGGACTTCTGGAAGCTCAAAACCACGATGGCCATGGCCAAGAAACCAGAGGAGAAGAAAGTAAAACAGTAGTTCATCCACGTCTTTTTGCGGACGGATGGGCGGCTTCGCGGATCGCGGGGCCGCCTTTCTGTTTTTCCATGGATTCCGTCCGCAGAGTGGGGGAGTTTGTGGAGCGAAAAATCGGGCAAAGAGCCCAAAACAAAAAGGGCGAACCGATAATCGGTCCGCCCTCGTTGGATTGAGTATTTGGGCTCGCTGGTAAACTCGCTTGCCCAGCTCCTATTTTAGTACATGCCGCCCATACCGCCGGGACCGCCCGGGCCTCCGCCAGCGGCAGCTGCCTTCTTCTCGTCTTCCTTGACTTCGGCCACCAGAGCTTCGGTGGTGAGCATCAGGCCGGCGATGGAGGCGGCGTTCTGGAGAGCGAGGCGGGTGACTTTAGCCGGGTCAATGACGCCAGCTTTCACCATGTCGCCGTATTCGCCAGTGTCGGCGTTGAAGCCGAAGTTTTCGTCCTTGGAGTCGCGGATCTTGCCGATCACCACAGCGCCCTCGTGTCCGGCGTTGAGAGCGATCTGACGGGCCGGCTCTTCCAGAGCGCGCTTTACGATACCGACGCCAACAGCTTCGTCGTCGTGGAGCTTGAGCTTCTCGATGGCCGCGATGCAGCGGAGAAGTGCAGTGCCGCCGCCGGGAACGATGCCCTCCTCCACGGCCGCGCGAGTAGCGTGCATAGCGTCCTCAACACGAGCCTTCTTTTCCTTGAGCTCGGTTTCGGTAGCCGCTCCGACCTTGATGACTGCGACGCCGCCGACCAGCTTGGCGAGGCGCTCTTGCAGTTTCTCGCGGTCATAGTCCGAAGTGGTGTTGTCCACCTGTTGACGGATCTGCTTGACGCGGCCTTCGATTTCGCCGGCCTTACCGCCACCTTCAACGATGGTGGTGTTGTCCTTGTCGATGGTGATTTTCTTGGCTTTGCCGAGATCTTCGATTTTCACGTTCTCGAGCTTGATGCCGAGATCCTCGGTAATGGCTTTGCCACCGGTGAGGACGGCGATATCTTCGAGCATAGCCTTGCGACGATCGCCGAAGCCGGGAGCCTTAACCGCGGCGCACTGCAGCGTGCCGCGCAGCTTATTCACCACGAGAGTCGCCAGGGCTTCACCTTCGACGTCTTCCGCGATGATCAGCAGGGGCTTGCCGAGCTTGGCAATCTGTTCGAGCAACGGGAGCAGATCCTTCATTGAGCTGATTTTCTTTTCGTGATTAAGAATCAGCGCGTTCTCCAGAACACATTCCATGCGCTCGGGATCGGTGATGAAGTAAGGCGAGAGGTAGCCGCGGTCAAACTGCATGCCTTCGACGACTTCCAGAGTGGTCTCCATCGTCTTGGATTCCTCGACGGTGATGACGCCATCCTTGCCGACCTTCTTCATCGCTTCGGCAATGATCCCGCCGATTTGCTTGTCGTTGTTGGCGGAAATGGTGCCCACCTGGGCGATCATGTCGCCCTTCACGTCTTTATGGAGCTTCTTGATTTCGTCGACGGCAACCTCAACGGCGCGATCGATTCCGCGCTTGAGGGCCGTGGGGCTTGCACCGGCCGCAACCGTCTTCACGCCTTCGCGGAAGATGGCCTGAGCCAGCACGGTGGCAGTGGTGGTGCCATCGCCGGCAACGTCAGAAGTCTTGGAAGCGACTTCCCGAACCATCTGCGCGCCCATATTCTCAAGCGGATCGCGGAGTTCGATTTCCTTAGCGACGGTGACGCCGTCCTTGGTGATGATCGGCGCGCCGAACTTCTTTTCGATCACCGCATTGCGGCCCTTGGGACCGAGGGTAATCTTCACTGCATCGGCAAGAGCATTCACGCCGCGCAAAATCGCCTGGCGGGATGCTTCTCCCGTAACAATCTGCTTCGCCATTTCCTATTTCCTCCTGATAGATCGTGATACGAATTGTTGAATTCTTTTAGAAAAGCACTCCGACCGGGCCGGAGCCGCTACACCTAAGGGACTGAAGCCCCGCCACTACGAAAGCAAATGCTTACCGCTTGGCGGCCTTTGCCGCGCCACCGAGCTTGGCCAGGATTTCTTCTTCGCGGAGAATGAGGTACTCCTCACCGTCGAGCTTGATTTCGGTGCCGCCGTACTTGCCGAACAAAACGCGATCACCAGGCTTAACGTCGAGCGGAATGAGTTCCCCCTTTTCGCGCTTACCGGCGCCGACAGCGATCACTTCGCCTTCCATCGGCTTTTCTTTTGCCGAATCCGGGATGATGATGCCGCCCTTTACGGTTTCTTTCTCTTCAATGCGCTTCACGATTACACGGTCGTGGAGCGGGGTGAGATTGACTGCCATCTTCGGAAAACCTCCATGAATTGGATTGCGGGTGACTGGATATTGGCTGAGAGGAACTTAGCACTCCTCAAGGCCGAGTGCTAATATAGCAGATCGACCTGGCATGTCAAGGGTTCGGGCGACGGTTTTGCTATTCTTACTTGAAATTAACCGAATGCCGATTCGGACGTAAATCAAGCATTATTATATACTTAGAGGTGCAAGAAAAATCTTGCACTTGGTGATTGTCGTGCTCGTCTGCCAAGAGTAGAATCCGCCCGAGGCTAGAGTGGGAATCTTGCTTTACATCCGGCTGATCGGTTTCACGGCAGGAACGCTGCTGATGTTGTTCTGGATGGTGGTCATCCTCGGCTACCGCCGCCAGCGGAATTTCGAGCGCGTGTTTTTTTTCCTGTGCCTGGCACTCTTCTTTTTTTATGGCGGTTCACTGCTCGCTCTTAACGCGCAAATCTATTATGAACATCCGCCCGCCCGGCTCCTGCACCTCGCGGCCGCAATTATTCTGGCCGGCTTAATCGCAATGCCTCCGGTTCTGATCCACCTGCATTTCGAATATGCAGAGGCCAGAAATCTCTTCCAAAATCGCAACTTGAAGCACGCCATCGTGGCGATTTCCTATACTCCGATACTCTACTTCGCTTGGAAGACGATGCCCCGGCTCATCGCTGGTTCGCAATTTGATTTGGGTTCGGCCGGCGGAGCGCTTGGGCTGGGATTTGGCATTTGGTTGGCGAGTTCCTTACTCGTCGGATGTTTCTGGCAGATTCGATTTGGCGCGGCTGCGCCAGACCGCCCCCAGGAATGGTTCCATAAGCAACTGACGCGATTCTTTGTTTTTATGATTGCCGTGATTATTCCGTTTCATCTAGTCTACGGCGCAAATTCGTTGTACGGCCCAGATGCCTATGGTCGGGCGATCGCTGCAACTTTCCTATCCCTGCTCGCCGCCGTGCCCTTTGCAATCATGTTGGAAATGGTGTTTCGCTATAACTTCCTGAATATTGGGAAGCAGCGGAGTCTCATATTTGCCGCGACGTTTTTGTTCTTGGCGCTCCTCTATCTTGCTCTGGTTCGAAGAGTAGGGGATTGGTTCGCGCCGGTCCTTCCTCCCGAAGCAACATCCGCGATTTTGCTTTTCTTGCTGGTGATTTTTATCGAGCCTTTGCAACGCGCGCTAAGCAAAGCGCTGCGGCGGTCTGCGCAAAAGGAATTGGATTTGGCGCAAAGACTGTCAGGCGAGATTCGCGAAGAGGCCCGGCATGGCGAATTACCTCGGCTGCGAGCTTTTATTGAGAAACACGTTCGCGATGAACTTGGACTGCGAAGGCTTTCGCTCGAATTCAAAGACGGGCGATACGTTGCTGAGAGGGTGGCTTCAGAAAATGGCGCAGGGTGTTCGGAAGAAGGTCATGAACGGCCTGCGGCGATACCTTTCGATAAACGGGATTTTCCGATTGTAGAAGGCGGCCACGAAATTGCGAACTTGCATGTGGAGCCGCACGGAGCCGGCATCTCGGGAGACACCGCGGCGGCACTGGAGTTTCTTGGTGAGCAGTTGCCGGCGGCATTCGATTTGTGCCGGTTGATTGAGGAAAAGCTGCGGCTGGAAAGGGAATTGGCGGAGCGCGAACGGATGGCGGCGCTGGGGCAGATGGCGGCGAGTATTTCGCATAACCTGAAAAACCCGTTGGGTTCGATCAAAACGATTTTGCAGGTGCAAATGGAAAGTCCAGAAATGCCAGAGTCTCTGAAGGTGGAGACACGGATGGTGCTGGGAGAGATTTCGCGGCTCTCCAATAAATTAGGGCAACTGCTGCAGTTCAGCCGGCCGGCAGTTTTGGGCGATGTAGGTACGGAATGCGATTTGAGCGACGTTGTAAGCGAAGTGAGCGCGGTAATGCGGTCGGAAGCGGAGCGAAAGAGAATTGCGATCGAGGTTTCCGCGGAAAACGGGCTTCGCGTAGCGACCAGTCGCGAGGCGGTGAGCGATATCGTTTCCAATTTGTTGGTGAATGGATTGGAAGCCACAGTTAGCGGCGGGCGGGTAACGGTTAATGTGGCGCGACGTGACGGTAACGCGCAGATTTGTGTAGAGGATGATGGGAAGGGAATTCCCGCCGAGCTCCGCGAAAAAGTGATGCAGCCATTTTTCACTACCAAGACGCAAGGCACGGGATTGGGATTGGCGATCGTGGCTCGGCGCGTCAGTGAAGCGGGAGGAACCCTGGATCTGCAGAGTCCGGTCACGAACGGGCGGGGGGCCAGATTTTCGATTTGTTTGCCAATTAAAGAAAGCGAACCAGTGAAATAACGAGGCAACCGAGCTGTAACAACGAGTTTCGTGGAGAGTGGAATGAAAACCGTCTTGATCGTGGATGATGAGCCGGCGGCGCGTTACGGACTGCGGCGGGCGCTGGAACCGAAATATCGAATTGCGGAAGCAGAGTCGGGCGAAGCGGCGCGAGATGCTTTGAACACCGAAAAGCCGGATCTGGTTTTGCTTGATGTAGTGCTGCCGGGAATGGACGGGCTTTCCTTTCTAAAGTTAATGCGCGGTCAGGGGAACATGACTCCCGTGCTGATGGTTTCGGCGCTGGATACGGCGAAGACCGCCGTTGATGCGCTGCGTCTAGGAGCCGCCGATTATCTGGTGAAAGGCTTTGAGCTGGATGAATTGCGGCAACGTGTCGCGAATTTATTGAAACTAGCTTCACTCGAGCAGGAAAATGATTCGCTGCGACGGCAATTGGCGACGGAAGGCCAGTTTGGCGCAATGATTGGGCGGTCAGAGGAGATGCGGCGTGCGTTTGACATTGCGGATCGAGTTGCGCCGACGGACTCGACGGTTTTGATCCTGGGAGAAAGCGGAACGGGAAAAGATTTGTTGGCGCTGGAGATTCATGCGCGCTCGCCACGAGCCGAGAAACCATTTGTGGCGGTGAATTGCGCGGCGTTGCCCGAGACATTGATCGAATCGGAGCTGTTCGGCTACGAACGTGGAGCGTTTACTGGAGCGGGGCAACAACGGAGAGGTAAATTCGAGCAGGCCCATGGAGGAACGTTGTTTCTGGATGAGATTGGAGACATGAATCCGGTGACTCAAGCGAAAGTGTTGCGCGCGCTGGAGAATCGCACCATCGAACGACTGGGAGGTTCACAAACGATTCCGGTCGACGTGCGAGTGATCAGCGCGACGCATCGCGATTTGCCGGCTGAAATAAGCAGCGGAAAATTTCGCGAAGATTTGTTTTATCGTCTGCGCGTGGTGACGATCGAATTGCCGCCACTTCGGGCTCACAAAGGCGATATCGTGGTGCTCGCCGATGCGTTTTTGAGAATGCATGGCGCGCGGCTGGGGCGCTCAGCGCGAATCAACAAAGAATCGCTTGCGGCGCTTGAGGCATACGATTGGCCCGGCAACGTGCGAGAGCTGAAGAATGCGCTGGAACGAAGCGCCGTCATGTGCAGGGGCGAAGAGATTCTCTTGAGTGATTTGCCGGCTGAAGTGGCAAGCGGGCAGCCACTCACGCGGCGCGAAAACACAAATGGATACGGTGGCGGAATGAATGAGCGGGACTTTCGCGATGCGAAACGGAAATTCGAAGTGGCGTGGATCACCAAGGAGCTGGTATCGCACCGATGGAACGTTTCACGGACGGCCGCGACGATCGGGCTGCACCGGCAAAGTTTGCAGGAGAAGCTGCGCGAATTGGGGATCCGGCGTCCAGGCAGGGAGTTGGAAGAAGACGCTGAGGAGTAACGGGCAATGGAATCGGGAGCGCACGAAAGTGCGGGCAGTGAGGGGAAGGTTGCCGGTTACGTGATGGCGGGTGGAGCCAGCCGGCGCTTTGGATCCGACAAAGCGCTGGCTGAATTTGCCGGGAAGACCTTGTTGTTTCGCATGTGCGAGCTGGTCAAAGGAGTGGCAGGGCCAGTCCATATTGTTGCGCCATGCGGACGATACGCGGTGACGGACATTTTGGTGGTCGAAGATCGCTGGCCCGACGAAGGACCTTTGGGCGGAATCATCACCGCGCTTCACGCGACTGCGGGTCGCACGCGCCACGAGGACTGGAATTTGATCGTAAGCTGCGACATGCCGTTTCTGAGCCGCGAGTGGCTGAGCTACACGATCGAACGGGCGCGGGTCAGCGACGCGGAAGTGATCGTGCCGCAGTCTGGATACGGGCTGGAACCGCTGTGCGCATGCTGGCGAACGACCGCAGCTGGCGCACTACAAGGAGTATTCGAAGATGGCGTGCGCAAGGTGACCGAAGCCATGAAACGTTTGCGCATGGAAGTACTTGACGAGACGCACTGGAAACGGTTTGATAGCGCGGGGCAGCTATTCTGGAACATGAATACGCCGAAGGATTACGAAACAGCATTGCGAAGATGGAGGACCGCAGAAGCGTGAACGAGGCGGACAGTGCGGCGCGGATTGAAACCGGTAGGGATTCCGCGAACTATTTTGAGTTTCGCGACGTCTCGAAAGGCTTTGATGGCCGGCCGGTTCTTAATCGTGTGAGCTTTGCCGTGAAGCGCGGGGAAACCTGCGTAATCATGGGCCGCAGTGGAGTCGGCAAATCGGTTGCATTGAAGCACATCATGGGGTTTCTGCACGCGGACTCCGGGCAGGTTTTCGTTGGCGGAGAAGATGTGACGAATTTCACCGAGCAGCAATTCTACGAAGTGCGCCACAAGGTGACCATGGTGTTCCAGTCGGGCGCGCTGTTCGATTCGCTCAGCGTAAGGGAAAACATAGCGTTTCCGCTGCGAGACCAACCAGGCGTGACCGACGAAGATGTTGCCGCGTATACCGGTAAACTCGCAAGGGAATTGGAAGTGGAAGACGTTTTGGAAAAGGTGCCGAGCGAACTTTCCACGGGAACGAAGCGAGCTGTGGCGATTGCGCGAGCTCTGGCGCAGAATCCGGAAGCAATCCTCTACGACGAGCCGACCACAATGGTGGACCCGATTATGGCGGCGCACATGAGCGACCTGATTTTGCGGTTGAAAGAAAAATTCCATAAAACTTCAATCGTAGTGACACACGATACTCACTTAGCTCGCAAATTGGCCGATACCATTGTTTTTTTGCAGGATGGCGAAGCAAGCGTGTTCTCGTCGTGGGCCGAATTTGAAAGTTCTCCGAACGCTTTCTTCCGTAATTTTCTGATGCAGGACAAACTGATTCCAGCCATGGACGTGACCCTTTGAGCCAGCCCGCCGCTGCTCCTTCCGATCCAAAATCACAACTACGCAAAGCGATGGGTTTCTGGGACGTTCTGCTTTTCAATATCGCCACGGTGCTGGGACCGCGGTGGATTGCCGCCGCGGGCCACAACGGAACCTCTTCGATCAGTTTGTGGGTGTTGGCCGCGCTGTTTTTTTTTATTCCCGGCGCGTTTGTGATCAATGAACTGTCGTCACGATTCCCCGAGGAAGGCGGGTTATACGTTTGGGCCAAGGAAGCTTTCGGGGATTTTCACGGTTTCGTTGCCGGCTGGACGTACTGGATTTATACGGTATTTTATTTTCCAGGTTTGTTGCTGGCGAGCGCTTCGATGAGCGCGTACGTGCTCGGAGGGCGCGGCGCCGAACTGGCTCAAGACCGCGGCTTCCTGCTGGCCGTATCGGTGGCGCTGCTGCTGGTGGCGGTTGTGCTGAACATCATCGGATTAAACATAGGAAAGTGGTTGCAGAACGCCGGAGGAGTCTCCACTTATGTGCCTCTGATGATGCTCGCCGCGGTCGCGTTGTTGGTCTATGCCAAGCACGGTTCGGCTACGCATTTTACGTGGGCCAATATGATGCCGACGTGGAATTTGGACACGGTAAATTTTTGGTCACAAATTGCCTTTGCGTTTACAGGCCTGGAACTGGTCGCTTCGATGAGCGAAGAAGTACGGGACCCCAGGCGTACGCTGCCGCGAGGGGTTTTTGGAGCTGGCGCGCTGATCGCGTTTATGTATGTCGTCGGAACATTTGCGATTCTGACTCTGGTGCCGGCGGGAAATCTGGATCCGAAAAGCGGCGTGTTTCAGGCAATTGGCGTCGGAGCGGGAATATTGAAAGTCGGGTTTATAGGAATTCTTGCCGCGATTTTGGTTACGGTCGGAAACGCAGGCGGCGTGGGAAGCACGGTGGCGGGTGTCGCGCGCATACCATTCGTGGTGGGAATCGATCGTTATTTGCCCAGAGCATTTGGAAATATTCATCCCAAGTGGAAGACGCCACATATTTCCATGCTGGTGCAGGCCGCGGCATCCGGCGCTATTTTATTTTTGAGCCAGATTCAAACCAGCACGGTGCAAGCCGCCTATCAATTGCTGATTCTGGCGGCGATCATTCTGTACTTTATTCCGTTCTTGTATATGTTTGCCGCGGTGATCAAATTGGCGGGACGGCCGGACAGAAAAAATAATGAGCGGGCAATCTTGGTTCCAGGTGGAAGGTTGGGCGTGTGGATCGCTGGGGGCTGCGGATTTTTCGTGGTGCTGCTGAGTATTGGTTTGTCGCTGTTCCCGCCGGGGGAAGAGACGAATAAAATTGCATTCGAGGTGAAACTGGTTGGCGGCACCCTGGCTTCGATTCTTCTGGGATTGATACTTTACTGGCGCGGCGCGCGCGCAAAAGCGAGAGAGATGGCAGAGAATGGGTTTGCTCAACCGGCGGTGCGCGATTAAAAACCCTGGTTGATGAGATCCTGAACACGAAGCGAGGCTGTTGGGGATTGCGATTCTCGCTGGGCGAGATAGCGCTCGATATATTTTCCTAAAATGTCGGCTTCAAGATTTACCAAATCGCCGGGAACCCGGTCGCGGATATTGGTGTGTTCGTAGGTGTAAGGGATGACAGCGATTTCGGCCAGGTGATCTCGCCAGTGCGCGACGGTAAGGCTGATGCCATCGATCGTGATGGAACCTTTGGGAACGATGTAGCGAGCTAGGTCAGAGGGAATCGCAACACCGTAAAGCCAACTGTCTCCTTCGGACTCCAACCGCGCAACGCGGCCGGTGCCGTCGATGTGTCCCTGAACAAAATGGCCGCCGAATTCTTTACCGGCAGTGAGAGGCTGTTCAAGGTTGACTGCCGCTCCTGTTTTCAACGAAGAGAACGAAGTTTTTTCGAGCGTTTCAGCGGAAAGGTCAGCGGAGAAATTCTCTTTGTCGCGCCGCACAACCGTAAGGCAGCAGCCATTTGCGGCGACGCTACTAGAAATGATGAGCTTCGGCGCAAGGGATGGAGCATGAATGGTGAGTTTGCCGCCACCGGAACTGAATTCCAGGCGGGAGATGGTGCCGAGGTGTTCGATGATGCCGGTAAACATGGTCTGCGAATTCCAAGTATCAAGATATCCGATTTGCCGAGGCTGGCCAAATCTTCTCTGTCCGGTGCGGAAATTACCCGCCGGAAACGGGTTCTGGGCCATCTTGTCGATACGCTTCCCGATCTGCAAACCTTACTAGAATTTAGTAAGATTGCGCCGCGGCAGATTCGTTGTGTCAAGGCAGCCAATTTCAGATGAACTCCGAAACGCGAGACCGGGAACTGGGAATGTATCGCAAGATTAGCCGGCGTGATTTTCTGGACGGCGTGGCGATGGCGATTGGCGGGATTGCGTTCGCGGCAAACGTTCCCGGGGCGTTTGATGATGCTGGCCCAATGCCCTCCTATCCGCCGGCATTAACCGGATTGCGCGGGGACCAAGACCGGGTGTTCGAGTACGCTCACAGATTGCGCGACGGAAAACCTTGGGAGACTTTTGGCGATGTTGAAGACGATCGGCAGAGGTATGACCTGGTCGTTGTAGGAGCGGGAATCAGCGGTCTGGCTGCCGCGCATTTCTATCGCCAGCATCGAGGCAAAGACGCGCGAATCTTGATCCTCGACAGTCACGATGATTTTGGCGGACATGCGCGCCGAAACGAGTTTGAAGTCAGCGGTAGGCTGCTGCTTTCGAATGGTGGCACGCAATCGATCGAGAGTCCGCGTCAGTACAGCAAGATTGCGAAGAGCCTGCTGAAAGAACTGGGAATCGATGTGCAGAAGTTTTATCAAGCCTACGATCGAAAGCTTTACGCGAACTTGGGTACGGGTTGTTTCTTCGATAAAGAAACGTTTGGCGCGGATAAGTTGGTGACCGGAATGGGCGCCACGCCGTGGCCGGAATTTTTGGCGAAGACGCCACTGTCTCCGGAAGTACGGAAGGATATCGCGCGACTCTATACGGAGAAGAAAGATTATCTGGCGGCGAAGACCAAGGCGCGAAAAATCGCATTGCTGAAATCGATCAGCTACGCGGAATTCTTGACGAAGCATTGTGCCGCGCTGCCAGAGTCGCTGCCATTTTTCCAAAAATATTCGCATGACCTGTTTGCCGTGGGCATTGAAGCGATTTCAGCTTTCGCCTGTTACGACAATCCGGACGATTATGGTTCATTTTCGTATGCGGGTTTCGACGGACTGGGGCTCGGAGGACCGGAAAAAGAGGAGCCATATATTTTTCACTTCCCTGATGGCAATGCAACCCTGGCGCGGCTGTTGGTGCGCGAACTGATTCCGGAAAGCATCCCAGGACACACGATGGAAGATGTGGTAACTGCGAAGGCGGATTACAGCAGGCTGGATGCGGATGGAAACGTGGTGCGCATCCGATTGGCAAGCACAGCCATAAATGCCAAGCAGCATCAGGCTGCCGGAGAGGCGCCGGCCGTCAGCATATCGTACGCGAGGGAAGGAAAGCTGCGGCGTGTGAAAGCACGGCACTGTGTTTTAGCGTGCTACAACGCAATGGTGCCGTATCTCTGCCTGGAACTTCCTGAAAGGCAGAAAAAAGCGCTGCACTATTGCGTGAAGGCGCCGTTTCTCTATACGCACGTAGCACTTCGAAATTGGGAGTCATTTCAGAACCTGGGTGTTCATCAGATCATGGCGCCTGGCGGATATCACTCCTTTATCGCCCTGGATTTTCCGGTAAGCATTGGCGAGTACAAATTTCCCGGCAAGCCGCAGGAGCCGGCGGTGCTCTTTATGTTGCGGACGCCGTGCAGCCCGGGCGCGCCACGGCGCGATCAATACCGTGCGGGACGATACGAATTGTTAAGCACAAAATTCGAAACGATCGAGCGCAATGTTCGTGAACAGTTGCAGCGGATGTTGGGTGAAACAGGGTTCGATGCCGCGCGCGATATTGAAGCCATCACCGTGAATCGCTGGGCGCATGGTTATGCGTATGAATACGATTGGTATTCAGATCGCGATCTACCGCCGGGGCCGCGGCCGAACGTCCTCGGTCGCGCGCCGTTTGGAAATATCACGATTGCGAATTCCGATTCGGCGGCCAGGGCATACACCGACGCAGCAATTGACGAAGCATATCGCGCGGTGCGGGAACTTCCCGGAATTGGCGGGGCTACGGGCAGCGATTCGAGATGACGATCCAAGAGAGAAATTTTTGGCTGCAGACAGTGGAACCTGCACGGGTACAAGCGCGGGAGCTGCCCGAGACGGCGGACGTTGCCGTGATTGGAGCCGGATTCACAGGGCTGTCGGCTGGACGCACGCTGGCGAAGGGCGGCGCGAGGGTCGTCGTTCTTGAGGCAGAGCACATTGGCTGGGGCGCGAGTTGCCGGAACGGCGGGATGGTCCTGACCGGATTGAAGCTGGGAGCGCCGACACTGATCGCACGATACGGAAGCGAGGCGGCGAAACGGATGTATGCGGCTTCGCTGGAATCCATCGACTGCGTGGAAACAATCGTGCGCGAAGAAAAGATTGAATGCAATTTTTCTCGATCCGGACATTTGGAAGTTGCGTGCAAGGCCAAGCATTTTGAGGATTTTCGGCGTGGCGCGGAGACCATCGAACGAGAATTCGGACACCGGCTGAGAATTGTCGAAACAGCCGACCTGCCTTGCGAGATCGGTTCGGCGATTTATCATGGCGGAATGGTCGATGAAGTCAGCGCGGGATTAAATCCCGCTCGTTATGTGGCCGGTCTGGGCTGGGCCGCAGCGACGGCGGGAGCCGAGATTAACGAGGCGACGCGTGTGTTAGAGCTGGCGCGCGACTCGCGCCAAGGCAATACCGGATGGAAGGTGAAAACATCCCGCGGAGTGCTGCATGCATGCGATGTTTTGATTGCTACCAGCGGCTATACCAGCCGGATTGCAAAACCGCTGCAGAAGAAACTTATTCCGCTCGGCTCGTTCATCACTGTGACGGAAGTGTTGCCAGAGACGTTGGCGCACGAACTGAGTCCGCGCAATCGGATGATCTACGATTCCAAAAACTATTTGCACTACTACCGGCTGACGCCAGACCGGAGAATGCTGTTCGGAGGGCGCGCGGCATTCTTTCCTGAGAATGAAAATACCGTGCGCGATAGCGCTCGAATTTTGCGTAAAGGAATGATCGAAGTGTTCCCGCAACTTCGCGAAAGTAAAGTGGAATATGTCTGGGGCGGAACCCTGGATTTTGCATTCGATATTATGCCGCACGCGGGGAAAATGGACGGCATGTATTACTCCCTCGGATATGCCGGGCATGGCGTGGCGATGGCGACTCTACTAGGGAAAAAAATCGCCGAGGCGATTTTGACGGGACGAGACGAAAACCCGTTCGCAGAGATCCCGTTTCCTGGCGCGCCTCTCGGAATGTACAACGGGAAGCCGTGGTTCTTGCCGTTCGCGGGCGCCTGGTACAAGTTCTTGGATTGGGTTAGTTGAAGCTACAATCGAAGAGAGATCTCTCGGCTATTCTTTTTCCTGCGGAGGATTAGATACGCCAAGGGGCCGAGAAGAATCCCTGCCGGACCCCAGACGCGAACAAAATGACCTGCGCTGAGAATGCTGCCAGCGACGGCAATCATACCCATTAAGACCGGTGCAGCCGCGGAATAAAATAATCCAATCCTCCCGCCCGGAATCACAAATGGCCGTGCCATGGCCGGCTGAGTCTTGCGGAGTTTCCGCGCCGCGAGCACAGTCATGATTGAAGTGGCGACGCGCAGCCACGCATAGACGGTAATGAGTTCGGCGAGATTTCGCACGCTCAATACCGCGTAAACTAGCCCGGAAACGATGATTGCGACAGCCGGTGTGCGGAAGCGTTTGTGCAAACGCGTAAGGCCCACGGGAAGAAATCCGTCCTCGGCCATTGCGAATGGCATGCGCGTGGTTGCGAGGACCGTCGAGTTCAAGAGCGCGGTGTTGGTGATCATGGCGGCGAGAGTAATGGCAAGGCCGAGCCATGCTCCTCCGAGCAACTGCGCGGCCGTCGAAAAATAGCCGTCTTGCCAGTCCTGCCAATTATTCAGAGCGGCGAGCGCAGCGAAGGTTGGCAGAAAATATGTGGCGATGGACATCGGAACCACGATTGCCAACGCGAGCGGATAATTGCGGCGCGGATTTTCAACTTCCTGCGCAACGGTCGACAGTTGCTCGTAGCCGGAGTACAACCACACACCGAGAGCCAGGCCAACACCAAAAACTTCGTACCACGTTTTTTGCGGCGGTGTGAGGGGAACAAACGGATTGTGATGCCAGTGCGCAAGACCGATCGCGACCAGTACGAGAACCGGAACCAGAACGGCGATTTCAAGAATTGTGGATATGCGGCCGACAAGTTTAATTCCGCGAACGTTGATCCAGGTAATTAACGCAATCAGCGCCACCGCGACTAGCGTGTGTTTCCATCCCCGAATTGCGGGAAACCACGCGGAGAGATAATCCGCAAAAAGAACGGCATAAGCGCTTCCCAGAAGAAACGAAGCGGTCCAGTTCCACCAGCCGGCAAGAAATCCCCAAAAATCACCGAACGCGGCGCGCACCCAGCGATAGAAGCCGCCTTGTACCGGCATCGCAGTGGTAAGCTCCGCCGCGACTAGCGAAATCGGAATGCACCAAAAAAGTGGAATCAGCAGATGATAGAGAAGTGCGACGCCGGGTCCGGAAGTGGTGACTTGCGCTTCGAGGCCGAAAGGTCCGCCCGTGGTGTAGGAATACATCACGAACACGAATGAAAAAATGCCCGCTTTCGTGGCAGCTTTTATTGGAGCGTGATCGGCGGGCTGGGCCACCCAATTAGGCGCGCGCGCCAGCTTGCGCCGGCTGGTTGAGCGTGGAGAGTGCGTTCGCGAAGATCTCGAGCGCGCGGTCGATTTGCTGTGTGGTAATGATAAGGGGCGGCTGGAAGCGGATTACGTTTCCGTGGATACCGCCGACCCCCACGAGCAAACCATTTTTCAGGCAAGTTTCGCGAAGTGCTTCCGCTTCAGCCGCAGCGGGAGTTTTGGCTGGATCCTTAATGAGCTCGACGCCGATCATCAATCCGGCTCCGCGAACCTCACCGACCATGGCGTTATTTTTCTGCAGGTCGCGAAGCTTGGACATCGCGTAGCTCCCGGTTTCGGCGGCGCGTGCTGGAAGACTTTCGTGCTGCATGAAATTGATGTTGGCGAGAGCCGCAGCGCAGCTTACAGGGTTCCCGCCAAAGGTGGAAAGATGGTCGCCGGGTTTGTAAGCGTCGGCAATTTCCGGCCGCGCGGTGTACGCACTGAGAGGGAAACCATCGGCAATTCCCTTTGCCGTGACGAGAATATCCGGCTCGACTCCATAATATTCAATTGCAAACATTTTGCCGCAACGACCAAAGCCGGACTGCACTTCGTCGGCGATGAAAAGAATTCCATAGTGATCCAGGACTTTTTTCACTTCCTTGAAGTAGTTTGCGGGCGGAACGATGATTCCACCCTCGCCCATGATTGGCTCGGCGATGAACGCGGCCACGTCGTTGGAAGTGGCGAAGCGCACTACTTCATCGATTGCGCGGGCGCACTGGCGCGCACATTCTTCCGGATCGTCCGGCCAGAGCGAGCGGTAAGCATATGGCGCAGGCGCAAAGGAAATGCCCGGCGCATATGGGCCGCCCTTTTTCTTGCGCGCATAATTTCCGGTAATGCTGAGCGCACCCCAGCTGCGGCCATGAAAGCTGGCGTATAGAGAAATAAATTCGTGTTTTCCGCTAAAGAGGCGGGCAAGCTTGAGCGCGCCTTCGATCGCTTCCGCGCCGCCGTTGCCGAAGAAAGTTTTCTTCAGATTTTTGCCGGGCGCAATCTGGGCGATTTTTTCTGCGAGGTCCGCCACCGGCTGTGCATGATAGAGATAGGAAGAGCAGTGAACCAGCTTGTCGAGCTGGGCTTTTGCCGCCGCGACAACGTCGGGATTGCCGTGGCCGGCGTTCACCACGGAGATTCCCGCGAAGCAATCAAGATATTCGCGGCCATCCACGTCGGTAACCACGGCGCCGCTGGCGCGCTCAATGACGATGGGCGCGACGGATTTCAGGAATCCAGTCATCACGTAGTCTTTGTACTTCTGTATGTACTCTTGCGACTTGCCGCTCATGGGGCCTCCGCGTGCTCGTGCCGATGACAAATTGAAAGAGATTCTTCGCTCCGCCTGCGCGGGATCGAAATGGCAACCGTATCAGTCAGGTTCCGCAGGTTATTAAAACTTTCGAGAATGTTCTTTGGCCCAGCGTTCCACGACAACTTTTTTGTCGGTATAGAACTCGATCGCATCACGGCCCTGGCCGTGCATATCGCCGAAGAAACTGTCTTTCCACCCGCTGAAAGGGAAGTAGGCCATGGGCGCGGCGACGCCGATATTGATGCCGATATTTCCCGCGGGCGCTTCGTAGCGGAAACGGCGAGCTGCGGCTCCACTCGAAGTGAAAAGCGACGCCTGATTGCCAAAAGGATTCTTCTCCAGGAAGGTCATCGCTTCGTCCAGGTCTGCGGCGTGGATGAGGCTTAGGACGGGTCCAAAAATTTCCGTATGCGCAAGCTCGCTTTCCGTGGGCACCGCGTCAAGAATTGTCGGCTTCACGAAGTTGCCGGACTCATATTTTGAAATTTTGGAGTTGCGGCCATCAACGAGAACTTTTGCGCCTGATCTTTCGCCTTCGCGGATCAAAGTCTCAATGCGCGTCTTGCTTTGCGGCGTGATGACAGGGCCCATCTGCACGCCTTCGTCAAGCCCATAGCCGACGCGAAGCTTGGATGCCGACTCAGTGATGGAATCGCGAAATGTCTTTTGTGCGTCGCCGATTGCGACGGCGACGGATACCGCGAGACAGCGCTGGCCCGCGCATCCAAACGCACTGTCGCTGATGATTTGCGTGGCCGTGGTCATATCAGCGTCAGGGAGAACGATGACCGGATTTTTCGCGCCGCCTTGGCACTGCGCGCGTTTGCCGCTTGCCGCCGCGCGAGCGTAAATATATTTTGCTACGGGTGTTGACCCGACAAAACTCACGGCGCGAACTTTTGGGTGATCGAGTATCGTGTCCACAGCGGTTTTTCCGCCGTGAATCAAGTTAACCACGCCGTTGGGCAATCCCGTTTGCTGCAACAATTCGAACGCGCGCTTCATGGTCAGTGGGACGCGCTCGCTGGGTTTCAGTACCATCGTATTACCGGTGGCAATCGCGTATGGCAAAAACCAGAACGGAATCATACCGGGAAAATTAAATGGCGTGATCGCCGCGACCACGCCCATCGGCTGGCGGATCATGATTTCATCGATGCCGCGCGCCACGTCTTCCAGGTTGTAGCCCTGCATCATCATCGGAATTCCGCAGGCAACTTCGACGTTTTCGATGGCTCGCCGAAGTTCGCCTCTCGCTTCACCGAGCGTCTTGCCGTTTTCCACCACAATCAAGCGCGCTAGCTCATCCAAATGTTCTTCGAGCAGCATCTTCAGTTTGAAAAGTGGCTGGATGCGGTCTTCCGGTGGGACGCGGCGCCATTGGGGGAACGCCGCCGCGGCCGCTTCGATTGCGGCGCTGACTTCGGATTTTTCAGCGAGGGGAACTTTTCCAAGCGACGCGTGAGTTGCCGGGTCGATCAACTCCTGCCATTCCGTTGTGGTGGATTGAACCCACTGGCCGTTAATGAAGTGCGGGATGCGGACGTCGGAAACCGCGGTGGCGCTCATGCCAGATACCTCAGCGAATCGCGAAGAATGAAAAACAAACAGACTTTACATATTTCGAGTAGAGTTTATCGCAAGTCTCAGAAAGCTCCAATCAAAGATTGCCTACAATCAAAGATCGAAATAATTATGAAGCAGTCCGTCGACAGCGAAATCGGAACCGAACTCGCGCAGCGTTTTTTCCCGAAACACCAATTTTTGGCCGACGGTCCCGAGGGCTAGCGGAGCCTTTGAGTGACCACCGAGTCTTGGCGCATAAAATAAGAAAAGGCGATCGACCAATTGCGCTGACGATGCGGAGCCGCTCAATCGCGGTCCGGCTTCCAGCAATACGTTCAAAATTTCTCGGCGGCCGAGTTCGTGCAGAACAGCTCTCAGGTCCAGGAAGCCGCGTTTTGCGCGAACGCGAAGGAGTTCCACGCCGGCGGCTTGCAGCCCGCGCGCCTTTTTAGAATTTAGCGACGCCGCTGTAAAAACGAGGAGGTCGCCATCAGCAGATTTAACGATGCGCGACTTAACCGGCAGACGAAGGGCCGAATCGAGAATCACGCGTAGCAGCCCGCGGCGGCGAGGCAAGCCGCTGCGATCGTTAAGGAGCGGATCGTCAGCCAGAATCGTGCCGATACCGGTGAGAAGCGCGTCTGAACCATGCCGAAGTTTTTGGACTTCGGCGCGCGATTCTTCGGAAGTGATCCATTCTCGCTGTTTGGATTTGCCTTGTTTGGGCAGCGTGAGCTGCCCGTCGAGCGTCAGTGCGGATTTCATCGTTACGAATGGACGGCGAGTGCGAACCCAGCACGCGAACCCGTGGTTGAGCCGTTGCGCTTCGGCTTCGCAAATTCCAACGTCCACCATGATGTTCGCTGAACGCAACGTATCGAACCCGCGGCCAGCCACTTTTGGATTTGGATCGTGCGTCGCGGCAACCACGCGCGCAATACCTGCCTGAATCAGTGCCTGAGTGCATGCACCGGTGCGCCCGATGATGTTGCATGGCTCGAGTGTGACGTAGGCCGTGGCGCCGCGCGTGTTTTCCGCCGCCGATTTCAGCGCGGCTATTTCGGCATGATCGCGCAAGTCGTACTGATGAAACCCTTCGCCGACGATTTGTCCTTTGTGAATCTCTCCCTGCACAATCACGCAACCGACGGTGGGATTGGGACTGGCGGCGCCCACACCCTGGCGCGCAAGCTCCAGCGCATGTTGCATGAAGCGAATGTCATGCTCGTTCATGCGTCAGTCAAAGAGAGAAGCGGCGTAGGTTTCGGGATCGAACGGAACCATGTCATTGATTTGTTCGCCGGTGCCGACAAATCGGATGGGCAGCCCCAGTTCGCGTGAAATGGCGACCACGATACCGCCTTTCGCGGTGCCGTCAAGTTTAGTAAGTACGATTCCCGTGACGCCGACTGCGCCAGTGAATTCGCGCGCCTGAGCCAGCCCGTTTTGCCCCGTGGTTGCGTCCATCACCAGCAGAACATCGTGAGGAGCGCCGGGAATTACTTTAGCGGCCGTGCGCTTCATCTTTTCCAACTCCGCCATCAAATTGGATTTGGTGTGCAGACGTCCCGCGGTGTCTACCAGAACCACATCGGCGTTGCGTGCCTTTGCCGCCGCCATGGCGTCGAACACAACAGCCGCGGGATCGGAACCGGATTTCTGCTTAATGAGCTCGACGTGGTTGCGGTGCGCCCAAATTTCCAGTTGTTCGATGGCGGCCGCGCGGAAAGTGTCGGCGGCGCACAGCACGACACTCAGGTTCTGTTGCCGCAAGCGATTGGCGAGCTTGCCGATGCTGGTCGTTTTGCCGGCTCCGTTCACTCCAACAATGAAAATCACGCGCGGCTCTTTGCCGCCGTTTGCCGCGCTCAAATGTTTCTGCGTTCCATTCGGCAATTGCAAAATACGTGCGATATGCGATTTGATTTCGCGTTTCAACTGCGAAGTATCGGACAGAGCGTTGCGGTCCAGCTTTTCCTTGACCGAGTCCAAAATCTCGCGCGTGGTCTTGACGCCGAGATCCGCCGAGAGCAGCGCGGTTTCCAGGTGTTTGAATGCCGCAGGATCAATTTGTTTATCGCCCAGAAAAATATTGTCGACGGTCTCCGAAAGAGCGGCTTTTGTCTTGGTGACGGAAGCTTTTAGCCGGTCCAGGAGAGACGGTTCGACTTTTTCAGGCTTGCCAAAAAGTGAAATCATATTCAATTCAGAGTGTAACAGATGGCGGTGCGCGGACGTTTTGGGGAGCGGCCGCAAGGCAGCCGCTCGCAGGCGGATAAACTATTCAGCGGAAATACTCAGACTTGAACTTCGACAGCGGTCAGCCGAAGCTTGCCGGTCGTGATGGCGGCTTCGAGAGCGCTCACGATCACAGCGTCGAACTTCGCGCCGGTCAAGGCCTTGATTTTCGTCAGGGCCAATTCAAGTTCCATTGCCGTTTGGTATGGCCGATTCGTGGTCATCGCATCCAGAGTGTCAGCGACCGCGATCACACGGGCCATCAGCGGGATTTGCGGCGCCGTCAGACCATAAGGATATCCGCGCCCGTCCATATGCTCATGGTGAAGCTCGATGCCTGGCAGCATTTCTTTCAATTGAGAAACCGGACGCATGATGTTTGCGCCTTTTACGGTGTGCTGTTTCATCAGTTCGAATTCTTCGGTTGTCAATGCGCCGGGCTTTTTCAAAACACGATCGTCGACGCCGATTTTTCCGACGTCGTGTAGCAGCGCGGCGATGCGCAGTTTGTCCAGGTCCTCGTCGGTGAGTCCAAGCTCCCTGCCGATCAATGTGGAATATTTTGCCACTCGGCCGGAATGGCCTCGCGTATAAGGATCCTTTTCGTCGATGGCGGCGGCCAGCATGCGGATGGAACCCAAAAATAATTCGCGATTTGCTTCGGCGGCTTCCTTGAGCTTCTCGATATACTCTTCGATGTCGCCGGCCATCTTGTTGAAATTTTCAGCAAGCTCGCTGATTTCAGAAGCGCCGCGAACTTTCGTGCGCTGGTGAAATTCACCGCGGCTAATGGCGCGCGTAGAAGCGGCAAGCCCGTGAATCGGCTGGCTAATGGCCACGGCAAACGAATACCCAACAACGATGGCGATCATCACGACCATGCTGACGAAAGTGAGCGCCTGGCGATTCAATTCGGTGACACCAGCGTCGGCGCGCGCTTCGGAAAGGCTGCGTTGCGCGATCACCGCCCAATTCACTTCGGGGAACGTGCTGTACGTCCCGATCATCTCGACCTGACGCTTATTTTCTATTTCCTCGAAGCGCATGGTTTCCGTACTGCGAAGTTCCTGAGGGAGCGAGCGTACACGGGCCACCACGGAAGAGGTGGAGCTGACATCTTCGCCTGGCGAGAATTTTGCAGTGTCGTGGTGCGCTACGATGTGCCCCTGATGGTCCACGACAAAAACGCTTCGCCCGCGAACGCTGGCATCTTTTAGCCGGTGCAGAATCGGGTTCAGCGAAACCACCGCCGCGATCATTCCCGTGAACTGCTGGTTCACGTTCAAGGGGATGGCGATCACGAATGCCGGCTGGTTATCAGGTTCGAGCGCCAGAGGATCGCTGCGAAACTTCACGGAACCCAGCTGCGGCGATTGCACGCACGTGATGAATGCTCGCTGCAACGCTTTGCTGACGAAGGGATCCTTTTCCGCTTGAAAATTTCCTTGCGAGGCGCTGGTACCCTTGCCGGATTTTCCGACTGCGGTCAGATAGAGAAACGTGGAAGGATTGCTCTCGACGGAATTTTCCAATAGCCGTGTTACCTTCGGCTCAGAAGCGGGATCTTCAACGTCCTGAATCGCTCCGGTTAGCACCAGGATCTGCCGCTCGCTCATCAGCTGTTGCGTAACATTGGATTCGTACTGTTGAAGTTCCTGCGCCAGCGAACGTGTGAGCTCGGTTTGCTGCACGCGCTCCATGTCCACCAGCTTGTCCTGGCTTAGTTTCAGCACTTCCCGGTGATACAACAGCAAAGGCAGCGCGCTGACCAGCAGCATCGCTCCCAATACGAGCCACAGAATGCGCACGCGTGCGGCGCGCAATCGGTTAATAATCACGCTGAAGTTCTCGGTCATATTCCAGAACGTATTTTAACGATTGTGTTTGTGAATTGAGCCGCTCTTCCCGGGGGAAGATGCGGAACTGGCATTGACCGTTACGTACCCGGCCTTTCGTACAGGTCTCCCCCGCGCGCCTATTCTCGCTTTGAGGGCCGCTCCATCACATCGCGAATAGCGTAAGCGGGCGATTTTCCTTCATGCAGAATCGCATTTACTTGTTCCGTGATTGGCAATTCAACGTTGGCTTCAGTCGCCAGCGTCAACAGGGCGGCGGTGGTTCCAACTCCTTCGGCAACCATTTTCATTTGCGAAAGAATCTCGTTCAGGTCGCGACCTTTGCCGAGCTCGATGCCTATGTGGCGGTTTCGGCTCAGCGCGCCAGTGCATGTCAAAACCAAGTCGCCAAGCCCGGCCAGCCCGCTCATGGTTTCCGGCTTGGCGCCGAGCCGCGCTGCCAGACGGGCCATCTCCGCCAGGCCTCGCGTGATCAGCGCCGCCAGTGAATTTGCTCCCAGCCCAAGTCCGTTGCAGACTCCTGCTGCGATGGCGATTACGTTCTTCATCGCGCCGGCAAGTTCGACGCCGAGCACGTCGTTGTTCGTGTACAGGCGAAATCCCGGGCCGGCAAACTCGGCCTGCACCTCGCCGGCGGGGTCCGCATAGTGCCGGCCCACCACGCGAGTCAGCTCCAGAACCGGGCGGCCCGCCACGACGACTGCGGTCGGCTCACCACGCGCGGCTTCCAACGCGAACGAAGGTCCTGACAAAATCGCTACTCGTGCCGCGGCGGCGTCGCCGAGAACATCGTAAATCACTTCGCTCATTCTCGCGTGGGAGATGGGCTCCAGCCCTTTCGTGGCACTGACAACAATCATTTCTGAATGCCAGTATGGCCGCGCGAGTCCGTAAACTTTGCGCGCGTACGCTGACGGGATCGCCCCAACCACAAATTGCGCGCCGCTCATCGCTGTCGCAAGGTCATTTGTGACTTCCACCTGTGCGGCAAGTTTTTGGCCAGGCAGGTAAGTGCGATTCTCCCGTTCACGACCCAAGGATTCCGCCAACTCCGGGTCATGTGCCCACAACGAAAGGCTATGCGGCTGCCGGCTGCGTGCCAGGACAATGGCCAGCGCGGTTCCCCAACTGCCGGCGCCCAACACAGCAATTTTCTTCATGCTTCATCCTGTTTTTTGCTGAGAGAAAACTTCGGCTCTTCGCCCCGCAAGAGCCTGCCAATATTTCCGCGATGTTGAAAAATGACCAGCGCAGCGATGGCCAGCGAACCTACCGTCACCATATTCGGCGGCGCGAAATGGGGCGCCCATAAAAAATAAATCAGCAAAGGAATCGCCGCGGCCGCCGTTAGCGAAGCCAGCGAGACATAGCGCCAAAACCAAACGACCAACGCGAACAGAATCGCCGCTGCCAGCATGGCTTCAGGACAAAGCGCCCCAAAGACGCCCGCGGCTGTCGCAACACCTTTACCTCCACGAAAACGCAGCCACAGCGGAAAGCAATGCCCGAGCAGTGCAAGAAACCCGGCAATCACCATAAAAGCAGCATCACCGTGCATGACCCGCGCGGCCAGCCATACCGCTGCCCAGCCCTTTCCCGCATCCAGCGACAAAGTCAGGATGCCGGCTGTGGGACCCGCGACTCGTGCAACGTTCGTCGCGCCGATATTCCCGCTGCCTTCAGCTCGAACGTCTTTCTTGCCAAAGAGTTTTGCGAGGATCAATCCAAATGGAATGGAGCCAAGTAGATAGCAACTCACAAATAGGAGCATCGCGAAAATATTAATTTTTGGGCCTAAGGCCATAGCTCTGGTCTTTGGGATCCTTGCGGCGCGAATCGGAAGGAACGCAGCGTAGTGTACTCCGCGCCGGCACTTTTCGTCTTGCTTTCCATAAGATAGAACTCATTTGCAGCGACTGAGCCAAATGACTGATTTTTCCTTTCGGCGATTTCCGCGCGTAGTTCTTCAGACATGCGGGTTTCTTTGAATCGCGCGATCGAGAGATGCGGCACAAAAGGCTTTTCTTCACGGGGAATTCCCAACGGCTGCAGTGAACGATTCACTTCACCAGCGAGAAGGGAAAGACTTGGGTCAGACCGTATGCCAACCCATGCAACGTTCGGGCGCCGCTCATTGGGGAAAAAACCGACGCCGTAAAATTCACAAATGATTTGAGGTGTTGTGCGGGCTGTGGCAAGCGCGTCGCCGATCTCTGCCAATTTTTCAGATCCAACTTCGCCGATAAATTTCAACGTAACGTGTAAATTTTCCGGATTCACCCACTTTTGACGCGGATCGACGCTGCGAAGCTCGCGGATAAGCATCGCCAGATTTTCGCGTACCTGAGCCGTGATCGAGAGCGCTACAAAAAGCCGCATCGTTTCAGGCACGCTTCGGAGGGGCTTGGCCGTTGTAGAGGAAATGCAGGCGCACCATATCCAGCGCGGCCTGTGAAGCTTGTAGTCGCACCATATCGCGATCGCCCATAAAACGCAGCGCCCGTTCGCGAACTCCCGTTGCGCTGGACAAAGCGATGTGGACTGTGCCAACGGGCTTTTCTTCGCTGCCGCCGCCGGGACCGGCGATTCCTGTGATGCCAACTCCCAGAGTGCTTCCGACACGCCGCCGGATTCCTTCGGCGAGCGACATGGCCACCTCCGCGCTCACCGCGCCCTTCGTGGCGATCATTTCCTGTGGCACATCGGCCCACGCGGTTTTCATTTCGTTGCTGTAGCAAACCACGCCACCAAGAAAATACGCGGAGCTGCCGGCGATCGTCGTAAGACGCTCCGCGAAAAGTCCGCCCGTACAACTTTCGGCTGCCGCAATTGTGGAATTTTGGTTCAGCAGATGATTTGCGACCACGATTTCGAGAGGTGAGCCGTCGCGCGAAAAAATCCTATCCGTGAGCGCGAGGTCCAGGCCACGTTCGATTTCAAGGAACGTCGAATCCGCATTCGCGGGGTTTTCGGTCCACATTCTGAGATGAATCTGCACTTCGCCCGGCGCCGCAAGCACCGTCGTTTGCACATCCGGATAGCGCGTGTAAACCGGCCCGGCCAGGCTGTCGACATGCGATTCGCCCAATCCAGTAACACGTAACTCGCGATGGTACATGCGAACTCGCGACACGCGGCGCTGCAAACGTGGCAGCAACTGTTCGCGGAACATCGGCTGCAGTTCGCGTGGCGGGCCCGGCAGCAAAGCAATTGTACGGTCACGATCGGCAATCCACAGTCCTGGCGCGGTTCCACGAGGATTATCGAGCGGTTCGGCCCCTTCCGGCACCATGGCCTGGCGCAAATTACTATTTGCCATCGGGCGTCCGAAGGAACGAAAACGAGCTTCAATCGCGCGCACAATGGAATCACTGCGCACCAGCCTCCGGCCCAGCAACTCTGCAACCGTTTCTCGCGTCAGGTCGTCTTCAGTTGGCCCAAGCCCGCCGGATGAAATTGTCAGCGGAACCCGGTTCACCGCGTCGCGAAATGCTTCCAGCAAAAGTGCGCGATCGTCTCCCACTACGGTCTTGCGGACAATCTCAATTCCCAGTTTGTTCAGCTCTTCGGTGAGAAAAAGAGAATTCGTATCTATTTTGTCCGGGGTCAACAATTCCGAACCCACGGCGATAATTTCCGCTTTCATGCCCTTCATTTTAACCTTGAGCCGTTCACCCCGCGCAAGCTACACGACTAGGTTCGATTTCCATTTTGGTTGGAGCAAGGGATTTCGGGGGTTATGGTCATCCTGAAACGATCCGCTTGGGCAATACAGACAAGTTATTTCGAGAAGTGGCCTCAGCCGAACAATGGAAGACCGCGAACATCCCAATCCAGCGTAAAAACCGCGCCTGATGTCGCAACGATCGCGCGGCCCGAGGGAAGCAGCGCCATTCCCACCACGCCGCCTCCGCTCAAAGCGAGCTCCGCGCGGCCCGACGGGGCGATGCGAATAATACCCCGGCGACCGCCAAGCGACGCTGCGACAAATAAATTTCCTTCGCGATCAAACGCCAAGCCCTGCGGCCGGCCCAACCCGCGGAAAAACGTCGTCACGTCACCGCCTTGCGAAATGCGATAGACGCGATCAAAGCTCGAAGTGGTTGGCCCGGTTGCGTACAGCTCGCCGCTGGGATGAAACGCCAGGTGGTAAGCCGCAACGGAAGGTTCCAGGGTCGCAAAAACAAAAATTTCGCGGCTCGGGCTGATCTTGAAGATCGTTCCGCTGCGGTCTCCGACATATAAATTGCGATCGCGGTCGAATGCCAGACCCGTTGCGACACCCATTCCCTCTATCCATTGTTCGGAGCGGCCATCCGCTGCAACCCGATGAATTGTGCCGTCGTTCCTGCAGGACACAAACAAATTTCCGGAATGGTCCAATGCCAGTCCGCTGGGATTAATCAACGACGTGACGAACGGCTTTATGTTGAAGTTCGAAGTGATTTTATAAAGAGAAACCGGCACTCGCTGACCGCGCGGGCCGCTGAATGTCACATAAATATTTCCGTCCGAGTCGACCGCTGGACTGGCTACCGGATGGAGATTGTCCGCGATTTGCATGCCAACGGCGACCGGGAACGGCTGGCTTTCGTGTTCCGGAGTAATCACGCGGACCACTCCGCCGTTTGCGGCCTCGGGAACACGCGCCACCAATCGCTGCGAACTTGCCAACGCCAGTGTCCCTTCGGCTTCTCCGAAGCGCACCACTGGCCGCGCGTGAGTCCGTGTCGCGAATCCGCTGCCGCGAATTTCCACTTCGCCGCCGGGAATCGCCGCCGCAGGCGCCACGCTTTCAATGCGAGGAATGCCGTTCTTTTCCCCGGACGCGCCTATACCAAATTTCATGACAAGTAAAAGTGTAACGCGAACAGGCCAAAGTGTAACGCTACCTTCAGCACCACGGCGGCGTAGACTCCGGCCAGCCAATCGTCGGCCATGATGCCCCATCCGCCGTGAAGTTTTTCGAGATTGCGGATGGGGAATGGCTTCCAGATATCGAACAGGCGAAAGAGCAGGAATCCCGCAAGCAGGTATTTCCAATTGAGCAGGCTCAATGCCGAGTAGATCGCGTACGCCGAAAAATCCATGTGCTCCGCAAAATGCGGCATGGCCACGGGAATCAGCGGGAGAATCAGTGTGATATGCTGCCCCGCCACCTCATCGATCACCACAAATTGCGGGTCCGCAATGCCCGCGAAACTAGCCGTCTTTCCCGCGCTCCACACGCCGACAAAAGCGAGAAACAAGACCAGAAGAATGGCGCTCGTGATCGGAACGATCAACGCGGCGTCGTGAATATCCGCGCCCGGGACCAGAAAATTGTGATCGATCAGCGTCCTCTCCATCAGACGCTCGCGCGAAAAAAGATCGCCCATACTGTGCGGGCGCAGAAAAAAAAGCGACGTCAGCATCGCAGTAATCACGCCGACCAACGAACCAAACGTGCCGGGAGCTTTTGGCAGATAACCCACACCAAGAGCAGTCGCGATCGCGATCGCCAGGCTCGGCTTATTTTTTAAGAATTCAGTGGATGGTGTCATCGGGCTTTCGCTGTGCGTTTTTCTCGGCTTCGAATTCATCGAGCTCCGTCTCGTCAAATACAGGATCGGAGACTACGTACTTTTCGCTGGCCCAGGCGCCCAAATCGAGAAGACGGCACCGCTCGCTGCAAAACGGAAATTCCTTATGCAGATCGGAATCCGTCGGAGTTTTGCAAATCGGGCAGCGGTGCTTCATGCCGCCATTTTATCCCAAAAAGTCTATCCCAAAACTCGCAGCGGCGCTCCAGTCGCAATGCGGTGGAGCTTTTCATGCTCCGTCGGGTGGTTAATGAGCGAACGCTTCTCCGCTCGCGGCAGAATTTCGACAACCCGGCCCACCAAGTCGTACGCGTCCGCTTTTGTGATTTCCACACGAGCCGCGTCGCCTGTGTCCGCGAATCGCCCGTCGGGCAGCTCGATGTCGGTCAAATATAATTTCCCATCAATTTCGGGCGCCATGCCTTGCAGCCGCGCTTCCCACACCAGAGGATTCTCTCTGGAAGGCCCTTCAATTAACGCAGTTTCCGTCCGGCCTTTCCACCGGCGCAGGGCCTCGCGGGAGATTTTTTTCTGTATAGCCATCAAGCGATTGCGTCGATCGATCACGATGTCGGCGTCTACTTTTCCGTCTAGCGCGAAACTTCCGGCGTTTTCCACGTCCGAATACTCAAACACACCCATCCAATCGAACTGGCCGACGCGAACGAAATCGCATAGTTCGTCGAAATCCTTTTCGGTTTCGCCGGGAAATCCGACGATGAATGAGGTGCGCAATGAAACTCCCGGGATCGTCGCACGGATTCGTTCGAGCAATTTCAAGAACGCGTCACCATGCGAGCCGCGCTTCATGCGGGCCAGCATATTACGGCTGGCGTGTTGCAGCGGCATATCCATGTACTTCGCCAAGCGCGGATGGCCGGCAAGGGTATCCAGCAATTTTTGCGTGACGCGGTTAGGGTAAGCGTAAAGGAAGCGCACCCACAGAAGTTCGTCCACTTTTGCCAGTGCTGCAAGCAGTTGCGCCAACCCATCGCGCAGGCCCAGATCCTCGCCGTAGGAAGTGGTGTCCTGGCCGATCAGCGTGATTTCTCGGGTGCCGGAGAGAGCGAGATTTTTCGCTTCGCGCAAGACCGATTCGAATCGGCGGCTGCGAAATTGTCCGCGCAATTGCGGAATGATGCAGAACGTGCAGGGATGGTCGCAGCCTTCGGCGATTTTCATGTACGCTGCGTGTTTCGGCGTCGTTAAAATTCGCGGTGTCAAATCGTGATACAAAAACGCGGGAGGCGCGGGCGGAAGGACACGCAAATCGCCGCGCACCGCTTCCAGAATGCGTTCTACTTCGCCGGTCCCGACCACGGCGTCCACTTCCGGCACCTGTTCCAGAATCTGGTCGCGGTAGCGTTCCACCAGGCAGCCGGCAACAATCAATTTTTTTGCGGCGCCAAATTTCTTGTGCTCCGCCATTTCCAGGATCGTATCGATGGACTCTTTTTGCGCTGGCTCGATAAAGCTGCACGTATTCACTACCAGGATCTCGGCTTCGTCCGCGCGCGGCGTCAATTCGAAACCGTCACGCGCCAAAATACCCATCATCACCTCGCTATCGACGAGGTTCTTCGGGCAGCCCAGACTGACGAATCCGACCTTTGGCATGAAGAAAATTGCGCCTTACCGCAATCCTCTATTGTAGCATGCGACTTGTTCGCGCTTGCCGGCGCCCGACTTTCTGTAATTGGTCGGTTCTCGATAAGCGTGCCATCGGTCCTAACAGGTTATCGAGAGGCGGAAATGGTTGATTCTAAGGGGATTCTATCAATAGCCAATTGAACTTCGGTGATATACACTTCGGCAATATGGCGCAACAAGCTTCCAAGCCTCGGCTCATTCACACAAAACGCGGAGCAATCATCGCGTTGTGCATGACTGCGTATGTCGCGACCTTCAGTTTTCGTAATGTGTTCCTTCAGTCGCAACACAAACCCCCGCTTTTGCTTATCAACTTACCTTTCTTGCTGCCAGCCTGGGTCGTGGCGGGCGTGAATCTGGGGTTCTACGCTGGCTTAATCTGGGGTTCGGTCTTGCTTTACCGGCTCGCCCAGGGCAAAGAGCGCGTCTTGGTAAGTTGTTGGGTGACAAGTTTCTTCGTTGGCTTCATCAAGTATCTTTCGGCGTCCGCGGACGTCGCGATTGATTATCTAAAAGCCGTCGCCATGCTGGTTGCGCTTCTTGCTGCCGTGGACATCCTCTTTAGGACGCCAACAAGCGGCCACCCTCGGCCCGATAACGAAGCTTCTCGCATTACCTGAAAACTGACCGCCTTCTGACCAATCCACCAAGCGCCATTCCGAGATTCGGGTAGGTCACCGTAAATCGGCTTGTCGGGCTCTGTCCTGCTGCCCACTATCTCGTTCGAAGTTCGCCGCGAATCGTCCCGAGAAGTTGCTGCAAACGGGGCATATCGCACGCCACTCCGCCGAATCGCGCGGCGGAATAGAGCAGTGTGAACTCGCGCACCATCGGGCTCAGTCCTGGCTTGGCCACCGCCGCTGCAAATTCAAACGGCGTTTGCGACTCGTCGTGCACGTAGCCGTGCCGTCCCATCAACTGCAGCAATTCTGAATACATGCGCGAAGCGATTTGTGAACTTGCCGCTCCGCCGTCTTTACCGCGCAGCACAAGAATCACTTTGATTTGACGAAACAGCCTCTCAATCCACCCGTAGCGCAAAGCAACAAGCGCACCCACCAGCAACAACGGCAATACTAACGAAAAATTGCCGTGGTGCACCTGCCACATACTGAGCCGGTCCTTCATATGCCGTTGTTTTTCAAAAAACCACAAAGTCGCAAGCTCGCGCCAGTTGCGCGATTTCGTCTGAAGAGTTTGAGCCAGCACCGTCTGATGCGCGAAATCGTAACTGATCACCCAGTCATTCCAGGTCAGTTCCGCCCAGTCGGCGAAATTGGAAAGCCGCGAAAAAAAACTGGTGGCAACGGCCGGTGCGTCAGGCGTGGGATCAAAAACGATCCAGCCGTTTCCAGGGAAATAGGCTTCGACCCAACTGTGCGCGTCACTCGCACGCACAATGTAATCGCCGCCCAGTTCGTTGAACTCACCCGGCAAGAAGCCGTTTACTTCGCGCGCAGGAATACCCAGTGTGCGAAGCATCACTGTCATTGACGACGCGAAATATTCGCAATGGCCGGCGCGTGTCTCGAAAAGAAAATGCGAAAGCGGATCTTTTCCGGGATTCCCGGTGAGATTAAGCGTGTACGAATATTTCGTCTTCAGAAAGGTTTCGACAGCGACCGCTTTGCCGTACGAAGTCGATGCGCGCTGTGTCACAGACCTGGCCAATTCCGGGATCCGGGGATCGATCTTCGGCAATTGCAGGTATGTGGCGCTGATGTCCGGGGGATAAGTCGAGCCCGCCGCTTCCAGCCTCGCCCGATCGAGCGCAGGAATCTGCGCAATTCCGGTGTAGCGCACCGAAATGTAATTGTGAAATGGATTCATCAGCGAGCCTGTGCTGTCCCGGTAGATGTAGTTTCGGTGATGGCTTACGCCGCTGGCTTCGCCAGTGAAATTTCCGCGAACCGCGAGTACGTTCCCCGCGACGAAAAGTGCGTCAGAAGCCATCGGCTCTTGCAGCACGGTGAACTGCAGAATTTCTCCGCGTACTTCGCCGAGCTTTGGTTTCTCGCGCAACGCAATCCAGCCGTCGGAGTTGGCGGTCAGCGTTTCCGCTCCGTGTTCAGCCGATGTCCACCGCCTGCCATCGAAATTCGCCAATGCATTGCCGCGCCAGCGCAATGCCGGATAGTTGACGGGTGATCCGGTTTCCACGCGCAGCACGACGGCTGAGCTTTTCTTGATTTCGCCGATTTGGCCCAGTTCCACTTGATCGGAAAAACCGCTCAACAGCGTTGGATTGAAACTGGTCTTGCCGAGGTATCCGGCGCTGACACGGGGCAGCAGAAAAAACAAAATGGTTCCGCAAAGGATCGCTCCCAGCGCGACACTGATGGCCGCAAAACTCAGCGCTCGAGCGAGTTTTGTTTCCGATTCCGGCATGAAAAATGCCGGTGGCAGCGACGCGCCAACCCCTCCACGCCGCAATTCCAATCCCGCGTAGGTTGCGATGGCAAACAAAAGAAAAAGAAAAAATAGAAACAGAAACGTCGTATCAACTGTCAGCACCGCCGATGCCAGCACCGCAGCGAATGCCAGCATTGCCAGGAAGTGCGCGTCACGGTCGGTCCTCGCGCTATACAACCGCACCAGCATCACGAACACCAGAAAATGCACGGAACTGATCAGCGCGGCGTAAAGCGGTGGGTTCGGTGAATTCGCGGAGAAACTTCGTGAAAGAAAAAACATGTCGACAGGGAAGAAGAGGACGTAGCAAAGGACCATGAGAGTGGCCGTGCGAGAACTTAGTTCTGGCTCGTGGCCGTACCACCACCGCCGCGCGCGAAAAAGCAGGGCGACAGTGGCGACGACGGAAGTGAACAGATCGATCTTTCCCGTGCCGACCAGGGTGAGGACCGCCGTCAGCAGCAAAAGGAAAAGTGAAACGCGAAAAAACCGTTCCGCAGGAAGGGGTTGCGCGATCGCAAGTGGCGAACTGTCAGCCATGGTCAAACTTTAATCCTAGCATTCGGCGCACAAGCCCCGGCTTGTTGCGGTCCAATGAATAACGATCAAGGTTTCGGTTCGCCAAGCGAGAGGTACTGCAAAGCGCCGCGCCCAATTTTACGGGTGAGATTCGAAATCGCCAGCAACGAGATTTCCTGCAGCGGCAAAATTGCTGTGCCGGGAATTTTGGGAAGTTGTTTTACGCGAACGAGGTACGCGGCCACAAAAATGCTGCGATAGGTCACCGTGTGGCGCACTTTGTCGAGAAGTTCTGGGCGGATGGATCTTCCGGATTTTATGCGCAATTGCTTCACAAGAAGTTGTTCCAAGGCGCTCTCAATTCTTGCGCGTGCTGCCACTGTTGGAAAATGCCATAGTTTCGCCATCAGAGAAGGAATATGATCTTGGATTTTGGTTTTGCCGGAGCTTGCCGCAGGAGGCGGCAGAAGCAAGGAGTTATTTTTCGCATCGAGGAGTACTACGCTCACCAGCTGCACCGCGACGGCGGCGCGTATTGTTCCTTTTTCCGGGAGTGATTCCGCAATGCCCAGCTTGCGGGCTTCGCAAAATTGCGCGACCGGACAGAGTAGGCACTTCGGCGAACGCGGAGTGCACATGGTCGCGCCGAGCTCCATCATGGCCTGGTTCCAATCGCCAGCAGCCTCCCGGGCCAGCAATTTGTCGGCGCCGTCTTGCAATTCGCGCCAGCAATTTGTTTCGCGCAGGTCTCCGCGCACGGCTTTCAGGCGCGATACTACCCGGGCCACATTTCCATCGAGCGCGGCGTGCTGGTCGTCGAAAGCGATGCTTAGAATCGCGGACGCCGTGTACTCGCCGATTCCCGGCAGGTCCAACAATTCCTCGCGCTCGCGAGGGAATTCTCCTCGATATTTCGCCACAATGTGCTGCGCGGCTTTTTGCAGATTGCGAGCGCGGCTGTAATAGCCAAGACCGGACCAAAGGCGCAGAACTTCTTCCTCTGCCGCGCTGGCCAGCGACTTTACGTCCGGAAATCGCGCGAGAAAATTCTCGTAGTACGGAATCACCGCGGCAACGCGAGTTTGTTGCAGCATGACTTCAGAAATCCAGACGCGGTAGGGATCGCGATTTTTGCGCCACGGCAGGTCACGCCGATTTTGATGGAACCATGTCAGCAGTGATTCGCGGAATAGTTGGAGTTCGGTACGCACGATGGTTTCTTGTGGCACATGGTAAATGAAGATCCTTCAGGCCGCAAAAATCCAAGCCATTCGTCAGTGTTTTTCGCCGAGCACTTCGAGCGATTCCAGAAAGATGACATACGAAGAGTGCCATAATTCGGCGGGAATTGTGCCCCGCGGGCGGCTGGTAACGATTATTTTAAAGAGCTCGGGAGAAGCGGCGAGGTCTTCCAGGAGTGCATGTTGCGCGGCAGCCGGTTCAGGATGAGCGATAGCGAGGTGCCGCAGAATAGTGAAAATCGTATCTTCTGCCGGAGCAAGAGCGGTTTCGATTCCGGAGCTGCGAAACTGCAAGTAGGCGTTACGCTCATAAAAATGCCAAGCGATACCAGCGCACAGCGTGACCGCGCGTTCAAACCGTTCGTTGAGATTGGTTACCTTGTCGAGCGCGGATTCTCCGGGATGAGGATCGAGCACCAGCAAGACCCGGCAATCATCTTCACGCGCGAATTCACGGACCATCAACGAGCCGGCTCGGGCGGAAGCTTTCCAATGCACGTGGCTGGCGCTATCGGTTGGCATGTACTCGCGGAGCGCGTGAAGATCTTGGCCGCGACCCTTATGGTAGCTTTCGATGCTGCCTTCGATGCCCGGAAAAATTTCACTAAGCTCGGAACCCGATTCTACCGAGGGATAGACCAGAGCTTCAGACTTCAACGCGACGCGCCGAGCTTTTTGCAAAAAACCAAATGGAAATCGCGTGACGATCCGAAAGGTATCCTGCACGTGCAAGCCCCGTCTTAAAAATGTGACCGGGACGCCTTGCTTCATGGCTTGTTGCCTCGGCAGATACGGAAAATACACCGGCGTCTCCAGCAGTGCCGCGGCCCGTAGATTTTTTGGCACCACCGCTTCGACGCGGAGAGCGAAAGAAGGAAGTGTGAGTTTTTGGTTGATTAATTCGACGCTGGCCCGCACAGTTTGTCCCGCAAAAATGTGTTCGGTAAGTTCAACGCACAGGTCAACCCCTGCCAATGCGACGGAAGAAAGAATTCCCGACATAAGAATGAGAGATACCATGCAAGAAAGAATCAGAAATAGAAGATTGTTGCCGGTGTTCAGGGCAGCGAGCGCGACCAGCAGCGTTGTTCCAAAATAAAACCAACCGGCACGGCTGATTTTGTATTCGACTTTCTGCCCCATCCAGCGGAGTGGCGTACGCTTTGCAAGCGTAGGCACAAGCGTGATGCCGACCCAGGCCGCGATGGCGAGTGCGAGGAGAGCGGAGCTGGCGGCTACGCCGAGATTGCCAAGTTCTGCGGCCGCTCCGGAATAGATGGCAAGGATAAGTGCGACGCCGAGGGCGACGATGGAAAGAAAGAAAGCGCGGACGGCGGGCCGGTCGGCTTTGGCCCAGAGTTGCGCAAGAGTAGAGCTGGTTGGTGGCATCGGTGCAAGAATCTAGCAAATTCCTCGCTGCGCTCGGAAAGACAATGCTTAACTTAGAGCGGGACGCGGACGGACTCCACGATTTCGCGCAGGGCGGCTTCAGTGGTTTCAGATTTTTTTTGCAGCGAAGCGTGCCGCGAACTAGCGACAACGCGATGCGCGAAAACGGAAACCGCCAATTGCTTGAAGTCGTCTGGCACGCAGTAGTCGCGCCCTTCCAGGAAAGCGCGGGCTTGGGCGGCGCGCTGCAGCATCAGAGTTCCGCGCGGACTGACACCGAGAGCGAGTTGACTGGAATTCCGAGTGCGATCGACGATTTCCAGAGCGTAATCATGCAGGCTGGCATCTACTTTTATGCGAGTGACAGCTTCCTGCATGGCGAGAACTTCGCGCACGTCGGCGACCGGCTCGAGTTTTTCAATGGGATTGTCGTAAGCGCGGCTGCGCAGAATTTCGCGTTCGGTTTCGTGAGACGGATAACCCATTTTTATGCGCATCAGAAAACGATCGAGCTGCGATTCGGGCAGCGGATACGTTCCGTGGTGCTCCACCGGATTTTGCGTGGCGATGACGAGAAAGGGTTGCGGCAGCGGATACGTTTTTCCGTCTACGGTGATTTGAGCTTCGTTCATGGCTTCGAGCAACGCGGATTGCGTGCGCGGTGTGGTGCGGTTGATTTCGTCGGCGAGAACGATGTTGGCAAAAAGCGGGCCGGGCCGGAATTCAAATTCGCGAGCGTCGGGCTGGTAAACGCTAATTCCCAGAACATCACTGGGCAAAAGATCGGAAGTGAATTGCACGCGCTGAAAGCTACAGTGAAATGACTTGGCGAGCGCCTGCGCGAGTGTGGTCTTGCCGACGCCGGGAACGTCTTCGATGAGCAGGTGGCCACGCGCAAAAAGCGTAATCAAGGCCAGCTGAATGGCTTCTTCTTTGCCGAAAATGGCGCGCGCGATGGAACGCTGCAGCTGCGAAACAACCTGAGAGGTAGCGGCCGGCATTGGTTGAAAACCCCGAATAATCCTGTTACAAAAGGAAGGCTGCGTTGGATTTATTTGCTGCGCGTTATTGATGCGCGAAATAAATCGTCGGCAGTCCACCCGTCACAAACGGGCGATTAGCTCAGCGGTTAGAGCGCTCGCCTCACACGCGAGAGGTCAAAGGTTCAAATCCTTTATCGCCCACCACTCTTTTGTGCCTCTGCTATTCTAGCCAAACAAAACTATGTCAAACACTCTTCGTGCAATTGAGTTTCTAGGGCTGAGCATTTGGCTGGGGAGCGATGTGTTTTTGAGTTTTGTGGTGGCGCCGGGGGCGTTTTCGGTGCTGGCCAGCCGGAATGAGGCTGGGGCGATTGTTGGGTATTCGCTCGGGCGGATGCATTGGATGGGAATTCTCTGCGGCGTGGCGATTTTGCTGGTGCGGGTTCTGCGGATTAGGAGTTTGGCGGCTTTGCTTGCGCCTGTGGCGGGGTGCGTGGCGTTGATGATTCTTTTGACGGTGATTTCGCAGGTCGCGGTCAGTCCCAGGATGGCGGTATTGCGGGCGCAGATGGGCTCGATCCAGGCGACCGCGGCGGGTAGCCCTTTGCTGGCGGAGTTTGCGCGGCTGCACACCATTTCGGTGGGGCTGGAGAGTGGGGTGTTGTTGGCGGGGATAGCGGCGATGTTTTTGATGGTGTGGGAAGCGGGGGCGAGGTAAAGGTGCTGTTAATTTCAAGAGACTTGCTGGGCGTGCGACTTTCAGTGCTGACTACACCGCGCTTGGCCGAGATTGGCTGTTCTACCGCCCCCCACCCTTTTTTCGTAACTGCAGATGATAAAGGACTTATATCAATGCGAATTCGTAACTGCAGATTCTAAAAGACTTACAGAATCCTGTTGAGCTAACTGCAGATTCTAAACGAGTTAACTTTATTCTGCAGGGCTCACATGGTGGATGAGCGCCGGATAGTACCTGAAGAGTATTATACCATCAATGTCAATAGGTTCGGCGCGTTCTCTTGGGCCTTCGTTTGGGTTTAGGGACCCTTGTATCGGCCGCCTTGTGGTTGCCGGTCTTGAGTTTGGCGCGTTTGCGCTTCAGTTTTGGGGGTCGGATCTTGTTGGTGGCGGCGTAGCCGGCTTTTTCGAAGGCGCGCCACATATACCAGGAGGCGACAGTGCGGTAGGGACGCCAGCGTTCACCGAAAGCCAGGAGTTCCTTAGGACGGGGCATGTGCTTTTTATTGTAGGCGACGGACCAGCCTTTTTGTACGCCGAGGTCGTGGATGGGGAGCACGTCGGGGCGGCCGAGGCGGAAGATGAGGAACATTTCGACAGTCCAGGCACCGATGCCGCGGACGGAGATCAGACGTTCAACAAGCTCGTCGTCGGTGAGTTTCAGG
>DATDFA010000066.1:0-17558 GCA_036522855.1 Candidatus Acidiferrum sp.
TCTGCCCAACGGCCAGCGCCTTAACGTCGTCAAGGAAGACTCGCTCGCCGACCGCATCGGCGCTCGCATGCGTTCCCGTCTGTACGAAATGTGCCGCACCGTCGAAGTGTTCGCGCCGGACTTCCGCCGTGAAATCCGCCAATCCACCCGTGCAAGAGCTTAAGTTCATTCGACCAAGTCCCAAATGCCGCGACTTTCGCCTCGTTGACTAGCTCCATTTTCACCTGTATTCTTGCACCGTTGCAGCGTTTCCAACGCGCGCAGCATCTATCAGAACCGTGACCTCCGAAGCGGCCATCGTCAGACGACCGTAAAGTGGTCCGTTGTCCTTTAGAGCCGAATCGCGATTCGGCCAGGGGTGGCCGAACCGTCCCTCGTAATCGCGAGACGGAACCTTGGTAGCTCAGGCCTGTAAGCACAGTCCTGAACCCTTGCATTACCCCCAACAGGGAGTCCGCAAGGAAGTCGCTTGAATACGCCGGCTCGACTGCGCCCATCTCGTTGGTTTCACGAGTATCGCACCGAAGCCGGACATCATAAACTTGGGATAAACATCCCGGAGGCCGACAATCATGTTTTCCGACCATGACAACCCAGTGACCGCAGCCGCAGCAGCGCCTGCACACGATTCGCAGTCATCCGAAGCAAAAAACGCAGCAGCACAGGAGAATCAGGCGGAGCGTCCCCAAGCATCGAGTCCGGAAAATTCCTCGTCGTCGCAAGAAAACGCTGTGCATGAGACCCCGTCACAGCGTACCGAAGAGGATCCAAAGTCCGAACCGTCGGCCGGCCCTCTACCGGAAGCCGCGGAAGTCCATGCCAAATCGGAAGCCCACGCCGCTCAATCGGCAAACGATGCCGAAGCGACCGCCGCTGCCGAAGAAGCTGCCAGCACGGAAGAGATGAGCAAGCTGCTCGACCAATATGACGAACAGCATGAATCGCCGGCCAACAACGAAATTATCGAAGTGAAAGTGATTGCCTACACCGAGCACGGCGTAGTGGTGGACATCGGGCAGAAAACCGAAGGGTTGATCCCCGCTGCGGAATTTTCGGAAACGGAAATTCCCCGCCCCGATCCCAACGCCACCATCGAAGTGCAGCGCACGGGCGAAAAGAAAGACGGCTACTTTATCGTCTCGTATCAGAAAGTGCTGCGCCGCCGCACCTGGGAAAGACTTGACGAAGCCTACAAGAATAAGACCACGCTTACCGGCAAAGTCGTTGATCGTATCAAGGGCGGCGTGGTGGTGGATGTCGGCGTTCGGGCATTTCTGCCGGGTTCACAGTACGATTTGCGCCCAACCCCGAATCTGGATGCACTCGCGGGGCAAGAAATACAAGTTCGCATCACCAAGCTGAATCGCCGCCGCGGCAACGTGGTAGTCAGCCGGCGTGCGATTTTGGAAGAGGAGCAGCACGCCAGGCGCGGCGAACTGATGGAAAAGCTGGCGGAGGGCCAGACAGTCCACGGCGTGGTGAAGAATGTCACCGAGTACGGCGCATTCGTCGATATTGGCGGTGTCGATGGGTTGTTGCACCTGACCGACCTGAGTTGGGGCCGGATCAAGCATCCTTCGGACGTAGTGAAGCCGGAACAGGAGCTTGATGTCCTCATCCTGAAGTTCGATAAAGACAAGCAGCGGGTTTCGCTGGGGCTGAAGCAGCTTTCCCCCGACCCGTGGGTCAACGCAGCGGAAAAGTATCCCGCAGGCGGCAAGTACAAGGGCAAAGTCGTCGGTGTGGTGGATTACGGCGCGTTCGTTGAGCTTGAAACCGGAATCGAGGGTCTGGTTCATGCCACGGAAATGACCTGGGCAAAGAAATCCGTAAATCCTTCCAAGATTGTCAAAGTTGGCGAAGAAGTTGACGTAGTGGTTCTGGACATTAAGCCCAGCGACCGGCGCGTCTCCCTGGGTATGAAGCAGGCGCTGCCCGATCCATGGCTACTGACTGCCGATAAATATCCTGTAGGCACCATCGTTACCGGAAAAGTTCGCAATATCGTGGAGTTCGGCGCGTTCATCGAAATTGAAGACGGGTTCGACGGACTGGTTCACGTCAGCGACGTCAGTTGGACTGAACGGATTAAGAATCCGCACGAAGTCTTCAAGAAGGGCGAACCAGTTACTGCGAAGGTTCTTCGCATCGATGAAGACAATCGCCGCGTCTCTTTGGGCATGAAACAGGTGAACGACATTTGGGGCGACTGGATCAAACAGCACAAGGTCGGCCAGATCATAAAGGGCAAAGTTTCACGTATCGCCATGTTCGGCGCGTTCGTCGAACTAGGCGAAAACATCGAAGGCCTTTGCCACAATACGGAAATCACCGATCGCCGCCGCGGCGACGATGGCAGCGGTATGAACCGCACTACGACGGGTCCATTGAAGAGTGCAGGTCCGCTCGAACCGGGCAAAGAGTATGACTTCAAGATCATCAAGATCAGCCCGGAGTCGCGCAAAATCGCGCTCAGCTACAAAGCAGCGGTGAAGCAGGTGGAGCGCCAGGAAATCGCGCAATACCGTTCCACCTCGAAGACTTCTTCAACCGCGACCATCGGTGACGTGTTGAAGCAGAAACTCTCTTCTCGCTGAATTTGCAGCAATTGGGGCCATCGATTAGGTGAGGCCGGTCGAAATTGACTGGCCTCTCATTTTTTGTTTTGCGTGCAAGCCAATTTAGTGATAGGAAGTGTGCAACCGTTCGTAATCGGATTGACGTAAGCCCTTCCCTATCATGGGCCTGCGGGGTATTATCTAGGAACTCCAGCGAGGCGTGGCCACGATGACCAAGCAACCGACACTGACCAAGGCGGATTTGATCGAAGAAGTATTGAAGATCACCGAACTCCCGCGCAAGGAGTCCGAGACCATCGTCGAGACGATTTTCGATAGCATCATTGAAGCCATTCAAAAAGGCGAGAAGATCGAAATTCGCGGCTTCGGAAGTTTTCGCACCCGGCAGCGCAAGGGACGCGTCGGACGCAATCCGAAAACCGGCGAAAAAGTGGAGGTTCCGGCAAAGCGGATTCCTTTCTTCAAGCCCAGCAAAGAATTAAAAGACTTTGTGAACAGCGCGGAAGCCGCGGCCATGACTTCCGCGGCTGAAGCAGCAGCAAGTTCCGGCAACTCGACACACTCGTAATTTTTTGATTTTTTTGCCAGCGCGCTGCTTATCTTTTAACTGAAAAATAAAGCACGTTGCCATTCCGAGTCTGCTTAGGCGGACGAGGAACCTGTTTTCTCGCGAACTTGAGGACTCTTTCGCCGACCTGCTAAGCTTCTTTCCGCGAGGATAATTTACTTCATGGATTTTTTGTGGACGCCATGGCGTTATCAGTACATCGCACAAGCTATAGCAGGTAACCAGCCAGAATGTATTTTTTGTGATGCCGTCGCGCGCAACAACGACGAAGCCACTCTGATCGTTCACCGTGGGAAGACCAGCTTTGTAATTTTGAACCTTTATCCGTATACCTCTGGACATGTGATGATTGTTCCCTATGCGCACGTTGGGGAGCTTTCCAAATGCGATGTCGCAACGCTAGCCGAAATCATGCAGCTTGCACAGAGAGTCGAAACGATTTTTCACGGCATCTACAAGCCCGACGGCATGAATTTCGGTATGAATCTCGGGCGCGCGGCGGGAGCCGGGGTCACCGGCCATCTTCACCTGCACGCTCTGCCACGCTGGGTCGGCGACGCAAATTTCATGACTGTTACCGCGGAAACACGCATTCATGCGGAAGCGCTGGCTACAACGTATCAGAAGTTTCGCGAAGCTTTCGGCAAGAACGCATGAACTGTTTAGCGCGTTGTTGCGGAGAACTTCTTAAGGGCAATTTGTGAATCTGGAACTCACCGAAGAGCAACTGCTGCTGCAAAAGATGGTTCGCGAATTTGCGGAAGCCGAAGTAAAACCACGCGCGCGTGAATTAGACGAAACCGGCCATTTCCCCCGCGATCTCTTCGCGAAGTCCGCTGAACTGGGCCTGACCGGCGTCGCACTGCCGGAAAGCGAAGGTGGCGCGGGCTTCGATCATATTTCCTATTCGATTGTAATCGAGGAAATTTCGCGCTGCTGCGCGTCCACTGGCGTGATCCTTTCGGTGCAGAATTCCCTCTACTGCGATCCGATTCACCGCTATGGAACAGATGAACAAAAAAAGAAATTCCTGCTGCCGTTTGCACGCGGAGAAAAAATCGGCTGCTATGCATTGACCGAGCCGCAAGCCGGCTCCAATGCTGCGGCGCTTCAAACAAGAGCCGTAAAAAACGGCGCTCGCTACATCCTGAACGGCACCAAAGCTTGGATCACCAATGGCGGCGCTGCAGACGCCGCGATCGTGTACGTAAATACTGACCCGGCGAAGGGCGAAAAAGGAATCACAGCCGTTGTCGTAGAGAAAGGAACACCCGGTTTTAAAGTTGGCAAGGAAGAAAAGAAACTGGGCATCAGCGCGACCGCATGCAGCGAACTGATCTTCACGGATTGTGAAGTCCCGTCCGTCAATCGCATTGGTAATGAAGGCGAGGGTTACAAAGTCGCGCTTTCCACTCTCGATGGCGGGCGCATCGGAATCGCGGCGCAAGCTGTCGGCATCGCGCAAGGCGCTTTCGAAGCTGCGCTGAAATATTCAAAAGAGCGCCTCGCCTTCGGCCATCCGATAGCCGAATTTCAGGCGATCCAGTTCATGCTAGCCGACATGGCCACTGAAATTGACGCTGCGCGTCTCCTCATCCGCAAAGCTGCGTGGAAGCAGGATACCGGCGCGCGCTTCAGCATGGACGCCGCCATGGCCAAACTCTTTGCCAGCGAAATGGCCACTCGAGTCGCGCACAAGGCGATTCAGATTCACGGCGGCAATGGCTACAGCCGCGAATATCCGGTCGAACGCAACTACCGGGATGCGCGCATCACCGAAATTTACGAAGGAACCAGCGAAATCCAGCGCCTGGTCATCTCCTCGTGGGCCCTCCGCTCGTGAAATCCTTCAGCGTAGTATCCTGAATTCGTGCTGACGCTTGAGTCCGGCCTTGAATTCGATCCGGTGCATGCCGCGGAATTCTTCGCGGCGTTGCCGGCAATGCCAGCGGTTTGCCTGATTGAGCCGCGCACACCCTCCGCGCAGCCTCTGTTCATCCGAACGCAGGACTTGCGCCGGCGATTGCAGCGCTTGCTCGGCCCGCTTGATGCCCACAGCAAGCGCCTGAATTTGCGCGAGCTCGCAAAAAAAATTCGCTATCGCCTCACCCCATCCACCTTCGAACAAACTCTCGCTTACTACCAGAATGCCAAAGAGTTGTTTCCCGCCCGCTATCGAGACATGCTGCGTATGCGCCCTCCAGCTGTGCTGAAAGTAAATTTGCGAAACGCTTATCCCCGATGCTATCCAACTAGAAAGATTTCTATCGCTTCGAATGGAGAACCGTCCGGCGGCGTTTACTATGGCCCGTTCCCTTCTCGCAAAGCTGCGGATTCTTTCGCCGAGCGTGTGCTCGATCTTTTCAAAGTGCGCCGTTGCCAGATCAAGATTCGCCGCGATCCGGAATTTCCGGGATGCATCTACTCGGAAATGAAAATGTGCCTCGCGCCCTGTTTTGCAGATTGTAGCAAGGAACAATATGACGTCGAAGTGCAGCGCCTGGTCTCATTTCTCGAGACCGGGGGTGCTTCATTACGCGAAAATCTTGAAGTCGACCGCAATCGCGCAAGCGAAGAGCTCGACTACGAAAAAGCCGCGCTCCTTCACAAAAAATTAGACAAACTCGATGACGTGTTGCGCGGCCAGCCAGAACTTCCCCGCCGCTTGCAGAATCTCAACGCTGTCATTCTTCAACGGGGCGTCGCCGAGCGCTCCATTTCTGCTTACGAGGTTCGCGGCGGAAAGATTGCTGAACCGTTTGAACTTTCCTTCGCGAACCTGGCCAGCGACCCGCGCTCCGCCGAACAACTTCTCCGCTCGAACCTCGAACCAGCCATCCCCAGTTCTCCGGATGCCTCGGCCCATCTGCCCGCTACATCCGTCATTCCGAGTGAAACGAGGGGTCTCTCCGCCGCCCAGATCGTGTCCGCCGCCGATCTCTCCGAGCATCTCTGGCTCCTCGCCCGCTGGTTTTACAGCAATCCGCGCGAAGGCGAAATTTTCTTTCGCGCAAATGCCTGGCCTTATCGCAGAATGATGCGGGCATGCGGGCGTCTGCTCGCGCCGCACGGAGAGCGGTCAGTTGCGAAAGCAATCGCTCCTGACGAAGAAAGCGAAAAAACTCCATGAGCGATCGAGCAACCCTGGAAGGAACAAAACGCTACGCGAAATCTTTTCAAACGCGCGCGGCCGACGGCTATTTTCGCGAGGCCCAGGGCCTGGTTTTGTCCTCGCTCGGTATCGGCACCTATCTCGGTCAGCCGGACGAGCGTACCGACGCCGCATACACCGCGGCAGCCGTCACAGCCGCCGAAAACGGGATGAACGTCATGGATGCCGCCATCAATTATCGTTTTCAGCGCAGCGAACGTAGCATTGGAGCGGCTTTGGTGCAACTTGAAGAAAGAGGTTACTCGCGCGATCAGCTCATTCTCTGCACGAAAGCCGGTTACCTCACTCCCGACGCCAGGATGCCAGCCGATCCTAACCGCTACTTCTTCGAGGAATATATTCAACGCGGAATTTTTTCCGCCAAGGACATCGCCGCCGGCAGCCACTGTATCGCACCACGCTTTCTGCAGGATCAACTGGCGCGCAGCCTGGCCAATTTCGGAGTAAATTGCATCGACGTTTTCTACCTGCATAATCCGGAGACTCAGCTCGTCGAAATTTCGAAGATGCAATTCCTGGCGCGAATCCACGAAGCGTTTGCCTATCTCGAATCGGCTGTGAAGGTCGGTAAAATCCAGTTCTATGGCCTGGCAACCTGGAATGGCCTTCGGCAAGACGCTGGGGCGCGCGATTCCCTGCAACTTGAGGAACTGGCGGCTGTGGCCAAGGAAGTGGCTGGCCAAAATCACCATTTCCGCTTCGTTCAGTTGCCGTTCAATCTGGGAATGACGGAAGCGTTGACGCTCGGCAATCAATCGGTCGCGGGGAAAATTTTGACCGTGATGGAAGCCGCGGGAAAATTGGAGGTCACGCTGATCGCCAGCGCATCCCTGTTGCAGGGCCAAGTCGCCAATAACCTGCCCGAGTTTGTCGCGGAAGCGTTCGGATTGGATTCTGATGCGGCGAGGGCTCTGCAATTTGCCCGGTCGTCGCCAGGGATCACCACCGCACTGGTGGGAATGTCGCGCGAAGAACATGTCCGTGCCAACGCCAAGCTCATTAGCGTGCCACCCGCGACTATCGATCAGTTTTCGAAGCTTTTTTCGCGCGGACAATCCACGTCGTCATAGCGATCGTGGACCAAATCGGAATCTCGCGCATACCAGGCAACCTTCCTTCGTCCGAAGTTCCAACTTGCAAATCACTCGTGCGAATTAGAAGAGTTTTTCGCAACATTATGCGCCGCCGGCTTCAGCCACTCGATGATGGCTTTTGCCAACTCCTCGATCTTCCCCGTAAAAAAGTGATCCACTCCATCGACCACCACGAGCTCATTTTTACCTGGTAGCGAAGCCACCATCTGCCGCACCTTTTTTACGTCTCCAAACTGGTCATTCGAACCGTGCACAAAGATTTTCGGTTTGCTGCATTCTGCAAGGTACGAAAAGTCCGAGTCGTTTACCGGCGCGCCAATCCCGATCAATTTCTCCACACGCGCATCCTCGCAACCCGCCCGAAGCCCCACCCAGCAGCCGAAGCTGAAGCCCGCCACCAGCAACGGCGTTTCCCTAAATTGCCCGACCAGAAACTCCAGTGCCTGTCGCACGTCGTCTACTTCGCTTCGTCCCTTATCATGCGTGCCCTCGCTCAGCCCAGCGCCACGAAAATTGAATCGCAACACCGCAATGCCCAGCGAATCCAACGCTTTTGCCGTTTGAAACACCACCTTGTTGTGCATGGTTCCGCCGAAAAGCGGGTGAGGATGGCACACCAGCGCGACCATGGCGGGAGTTGATCTTGCCGGCGTCCAGAGAATGGCTTCCAGCTTGCCTGCGGGTCCTTCTAAAAAGAAATTTTTCGATTCGTGAGTTGAGCTCATCGGTGGCGGTAAAAAAGTTATGGCGATGACAATCTACGGCAATGACAGTCTATACGAATCTCATGCCTGGGATTTTACTTGATTGTTCACGGCGATTTTTTTCGGACCGTCACGGAGACTGATTCTTTTCCGGCTTCCATTTCGATTCCGGTTACCTGTGCGAGCCACTCGCTATCACCGCTCCACGGCGCTTCCCCAGAGGCGAACGCAATCCGCAAGCGTTGCCCAAAAAAATATTCCCGATTGGTCACGAATTTCAGTTTCTCTGGCGAAACTTCCACGGTCATCGCTTCTTCGTGCCACGGTACATTCTCTGGGCGCACGCGAATCGGTAAGAAGATTTTGTTGCTCGCGCCATTGTGTCCCACTTTGCGATTTACATAGTCTCGCGCCTGAGGCGGAGGCAGTCCTTCGAACTGCATAGCCACCGTCCACTGGCCAGAAGTCCTCTCCCGGCGAGCGCGATCCAGCGCATCGCAGCGCACAATGCGCGCCAGTGTTTCCGGTTGTGGTCCCAAAGCCTCGGGATCAAACGGAATCGTCACCCAGATGGGATGACCCACGCCGTGCGCTTCACTGCTGGTAAGTAACAGTCCTCCACGCGATACATTAATTGTTTCGCATTGATCCGTGCGCTGTTCGAGGGGCGCAGACCATCTAAGCCTCGCGAGAAGCCGGAGACGTACACGAGGATGTAGGCGGCGCTGCATAGCAGGCACGCATTCCAGTTGCAGAGGCCGGGGCTGCGCGAAGTATATTCCTTGGCGAACCGCTCTATCAAGACCTCGTACTAGTTCTTTACCGTACTCTCCCAATATACATTCTTTACTTGACGCGACGGGAATCCAGGCATTTTCAAACTGGCTTCTTTTACGGGTACTAGAGCTAAATTGTCGCAGTTTGGCGTTGCAGTTCCTCTAAGCCAATGGTACGGTTTTGCAGTTTTCCTCGCCCAGGAGCGCTATGCCCGACGGAGCAGACCGCCGCGAAGCTCGCCGCTTCAACATGACCCTGCCGATGCGCCTTCTTTCCCGGGACGCGAATCCTACGGAGCTGAAAGCCCAAACGCGGGACGTCAGCTATCGCGGACTCTACTTTCTGGCGGAGGCCGACTTCAAGCTTGGCAGCGCCATCGAATTTGTCATCACCCTCCCTGAACAGGTCACGCGCTCCGGCGACGTGAACATCCGGTGCCACGGACAAGTGGTTCGCGTCGAACCAACGCAGAATGGCCGCAAAGGGATCGCTGCCAAAATCGAACGCTACGAATTTCTCCACGCCGCCTGAGTATCCTTAACCAAACTTCAGCGCATAGCGCGGCCCGCGCGAGCGAGTACAATTGATAGCAGGTCGACGCTGGAGGGCTGTGATGTACCACTACGACGTTGCAATGGCTTTGGAAGAGTTGCAGGAAGACGCGTTACTGCCTCATCCAGTTAAACTCCGCGACATGATTTTGCGCCATCAACTGGCTGCGGAAGAAGCCAAGACCATCAACCACGAGTTTCAGGAATATTTGGCGCGTTTTGGCGAGTCCCAGAAAATCGCTCGCGGCATTCTAGAAAAACTTGCATCCAGCGCCAGGAAACAAGCATGATCTGCCGGCTGGCTGTTTCCGCATTCTTGATGTCTTTTTCCCGCGACCAATGATCCGCAAACCGCGCGTCCTGCTTCTCTCGGCATCTTCCGGAGCCGGCCACGTCCGCGCCGCGCAGGCTCTGGAAAAAGCGTTCGCGGCACGCGGCGATTGCGAAGTCGAACACCTCGACGCGATCGAATACGTCAGCAAACTTTTTCAGCGCGCTTACGACAAAACCTACATTTCCATGGTTCGCCGAGTGCCGGAATTGATGGGCGTCCTTTACGAACGGACTGATCAGCCGTGGCAATACCCGAGGAGGCGGCTCGCGCTGGATCGCCTCAATTCGCAACCGATGATTCGCATGTTGAAGCGCGTCCAGCCCGATCTCTGCGTAGCCACGCATTTTCTTCCCGCGGAAATCATCGCCTGGCTCATTGCCAAGAAAAAACTCGTCGCCAGGCACGCGATTGCGGTCACCGACTACGATGTGCATGCCCTATGGCTTTGCCGCACGGTGGACCGCTACTACGTCGCCATTCCCGAAGCCGCCGAATACCTGGCAGGCGTCGGAGTCCCCCGAGAAATTCTGCGCGTCACCGGCATTCCGGTCGACCCGCTCTTTTCTGTCCCACTCGATCGCACCACTGCACGTTCCGAGTTGAAGCTGGACCCTAAGTCTCCCATTTTGCTGCTCTCCGCCGGAGGCTACGGCATTGGCCCGCTCGAACAACTGGTGCGCGATCTTCTGGCATTACAGAAACCGTGGCAACTTGTCGCCGTCGCGGGGAAATCCGAAAAAATGAAAGTGCGCCTTGCTGAAATCGCACGTTCTGCCGGCGCGCTGCGTGGCGGTGGCGCGCGCCTGGTTCCGGTTGGTTTCACAACACAAATGGATCGCTACATGGCCGCCGCTGACTTGCTCGTCGGAAAAGCAGGCGGCCTCACAACTTCGGAAGCGCTCGCTCGCCATCTGCCCATGGCGCTGATCGAACCCATTCCCGGACAGGAATTTCGCAACGCCGACCATCTTCTCGAAGCAGGCGTGGCGATCCGCTGTAACAATCTGCCGGCTGCCCCGTGGAAAATCGCTAAACTTCTCGGCGATCCTGTGCGAATCGCGGAAATGCGCAAGGCCGCGGCTTCGATGGCTCGCCCGAACGCTGCGGCCGATATCGCAGAAGACGCACTTCGCCTGTTACACTGACGGTTCACAAAATAAGCTCAAAAAAACCGTCGGAACTTAACAACATGCGACGCCACACCCTGATGATCGATGCCGATGACACCCTGTGGGAGAACAACGTCTTTTTCGAAAAACTTATCGAGGACTTCATCACACTCGTCGAGCCCTGCGGCTATGCACGCGCTTACATCCGCCACATTCTCAATGAAACAGAACGCAAGAATATCCGTCAGTATGGCTATGGCGTGCGCAGCTTTGGCCGCTCCCTCGAAGAAACCTACTTGAAACTAGCCGACCAGATGGCCAAACGCGAAACGCTGGCGGAAATTCACACTCGAGTCATCGAACTTGAAAGTACGCCTCCAAAAATTCTTGACGGCGTTCCCGAAACCCTTGCCTACCTTACCGAGCGCCACCGCCTGATTCTTTTTACCAAAGGCGAACCCGCCGAACAATCCGCGAAAGTGCAACGCTCTGGCCTTCAAGGCTTTTTCGAAGCAATCGAAATCGTGCCGGAAAAGGACACGGTCACCTATACCGGGCTGGTCAACAAACACAAAATTGTAAAGACGCAGGGCTGGATGATCGGCAATAGTCCGCGCAGTGACATCAATCCCGCGATGAAAGTCGGCCTCAATGCCGTCTACATTCCCCACCAGCACACCTGGCACATGGAACACGAGCCGGTGATGGCGGGCTCTGGCAAACTCGTCATCCTCCCGGCGTTCCGCGAACTCCGCAGCCACTTCTAGCCACTCGCACTTCGCTTTTCGCATGTTCCTGATCCGCAAAGGACTGTTCAGCACATCAAAGAGAATGACCGTAACGCTGCCGAACCTGACAGTTAACTGGGACCGTAGGTCTTTGGGGGGCGCCCGAAATCTAACCGGAAATCTTTTGCTTCCTCAGGGCTTGACTGCCGTGGTTGGCAAACCGCTTCCTTCGTCATGTCTCGGCAGGTGCCGGAACGCCCCCAAAGCAGGCGATTTTTCCAGCCGCTCCGGAAATCTTCGAACATACCATTTCATGTTGGGATGCAGAAATTCCTTGTAATGGTAAGCCTTCATTTCGTGAATCGCCTGCTCCGGCGTCCACCCGTCAAATGCGATTCGATACGCTGCAATGAACATGCCCACGCGATCTCCTCCGAACCAGCAGTGCACGAAAATTTTCCGCTTCGGAGTCTCGCTGGCCAGCGAAAAAAATTCCGCAATCTGTTCGTCTCGTGGAGCAAACCATCCGTTTCCTGGGATGCTCACCAGCCGCATGCCCAATGCTTCGGCGTGCTGGCGTTCTTTTTTCATCAAGCCACGTCGCTCGCCTCGCAGATCCACAATCGTGTCGATTCCCAGTTTGTGCAGCTCTTCAATTCCCGCTTCGCTTGGCTGCGCCGCGCGATAAAGATATTCATTCACTTTCCCGAAATCCGATAATCCCGGCGCCGACATCTTTTCCGCTATCGCAAATTCCCGTGGCGAAGGCGCGCTGCTCCGTCGCGCGGCACAGCCGGTTCCTTGAGCCACTGTCGCGACCAATACCAATAGGACCGACAGCGCCGTCTTAGGACGCATCATCATCTGATTAGATGCATTCGGACACTCCTCCAGAGACGTCCGAAGCTTGCCGTCTTCTGAAATCCTTGCTCGAAGTCAGATGGAGTTTGATTGACCTTCCGCTGCCGCTTTCCCCCGTTCTTACTCTTCGCGTTTGTCCTACTTCTCGTCGGGCGTCCAAAGACGCGCTCGGTGTCGAACTCGCCGCCGCGTGTCCATACGCCGGCTGTTCGTCGACGGCTTCGGTGATTAGCAGTATGTGTATCGCGAACTCCCGCGCTATTTGCCTGTGCAACCTAGCCCCCGAAACTCCATAAAATCGGGCCGGGCCTCGGCGCCAACGATCTGTACATCGCTACACGCCAAAAGTCACCTGCGCCCTCAGAGCGATTGAATTAGGAACCGTCGCGGCAACGCGCCAATTACGGGCAAACCTTCCCCGACCCGGTTACGGAAGGATTGCAGACCACCCGCTATGAGACGTAAGGTTCTGCAGAGCTGGCGCCATAATACCCAACGAAGGGCATGCAAAATCTAAGCGCACCCGGAGTCGCTGAGCCAGAAGGCTCGACTTGCGTCTCTCCAGCGCCGAACTAGCAACACAGAAGGAGGATGCTTCTTCGTTCTTGTTATTTAGAAATTACGAATTGCTGCCAATGGAGCCACCTGGCCAGTATGGCGCAGGTGGCTCCGTATTCCCCCGAATCAAAAAATGCGCCTATGCTGCAGTTGTTCATTAGCGCCGGAACGCAAGATCAGCAGCTTCACGGGCCCCCGTGCGGCAGGAGCGGCATCGGGGGCAAGAGGAGTGGCCAGAAATCCGTGCACTTCGAACGTGTTCAGATCGAGTCCGAAGCCTACTACCTGCCCCGCGTCGTTGATGATGAACGCCGTCAGCAGGATTAGGGAAGTGTCCGCGGGCACGACCGTGTTCAAGTCCGTGATCGCGCCGTTGTGCCATACCACGGCTTTGGGAATACCAGTCAGGGGATCCGACCCGCTGATCGAGGCGCCGGCAATATCCCCTAGATCGTTGATACCCAAACCGGCGCTGATGTTGTCGCCAGGCAGTGTTCCTATGTCAAGCATTCCGGTGCCTGAGGTCCACAGGAAGGCATGATAATTAACACCGTCAGGCAGCACAGAGACTCCGGTCACTTGTCCTTGGTCGTTGATACCGAATGCGACGTTGCCCGCTCCCAGCACCTTTGGATTTGCGCTGCCTCCAAGATTGCCGAGGTCGTGGACGGTGCCGTTTTTGTCCCACAGAACCGCGTGCTCTCCGATCGCAAATGGTGGAACGAGGGTGTTAGCGCATGTGCCAGTGCTACCCACGGCCTGCCCCTGGTTATTCAACCAAAGCGCCATGCCCACGGTATCGCCGGCCGGCAGCGGGAGCTGATGGACAGTAACTGCATTCGCATCCCAGACGACGGGCTCGAACTGAAGCACCTGTGGGCCAGTACCATTCGCCGCTGCCTGTGTGGGGCAGCTTGGATCGATGGCGTTGGTTTCTGCCACGCCCGGAATCTGCCCGCGTCGGTTCGGTGGCCCAACTGTGCCGTTGTTTCCGCCGAGCGTCGGCAGTTGCTTTATGACCCCGCCATGCCACGCGAATGCTCGGCATTGAAGTCCCGTGAAGTAAGCGCAGAAATTCTCATGGTTAGGATCTGCCTGCGAGACCTCCGCCTGCCCGGAGATTAGTCCAGCTTCATTTACGCCGAAGGCACCGCTGTTCGGTCCACCGAGCAAATTGCCTAGAGGAAAGATGGAGCCCTGAGACCACGTGACAGCGTGCTGAGTGGCGTTGGCATCTGTCGAAATCCCGCTAATCAGTCCGTTGTTGCTGATGAAGGTCGCTTGACTAAAATCGCCACCGGGCAGAGGTCCCAGATCCGTGATCCGGTATTGCGCCGGGCGGGCCGGCGCATCCTGCGCCGGCAACCGTGGAGCTGCGGCCAGCATGATCAGAGTATATGCACAAACCAAGAGTCTCGATCTCATATGTCCTCACTTTTCATATAGTTCTCGATTTCTGAACGCATTTCAGGAGCGAGTTCAGACAAATCAGAAGCCCACCGTCTGGTGCCTGCGAACGGTGAAGGCCCTCCGACTCCATCCAGGCCTCCACCTCTGACGGCAGGCGATTCGAAGTCACGCCGACGCCCTCCAGGGGGATCATTTCCGTCTCTCCATTGCACTGCGGGCACCGCGCGCGCAACAGAGGTCGCCCGCGCAGAATCAGGAGAGAATCGGTTTCGATCGTGATCCTGGTTTGCTTTGCCATAGCCTCGCTCTTGCTGACTCACGGTTGCCCGTTCGAGGCGGGTGCCGTGTTTGAGCAGGCGCAACTTGCCCGAAATGCAGTCGGGAAGTCCTTTCAAAGGCCCTGATAATTTCTGACAATTTCTCGCAGTCGGTAAGCACCAGAAAAAGTGGCAGTTACGGGCAGTGCAAACGAACGGCGACGCTCAAAGTCACCGGCGAGTCATGCTAAACTGCCCAGCAATATTCATTTTTCGTGTCCCCCGTAGGGTGCTCTCATGCCGGTCCGCGAAGAGCAGAAGCTAAAAGAGAAAAAGCCAAAACAGTTGTATGAATTCGCCCGTTTTCGGGTTGATGCAGACAAAGAGCTCCTCCTGCGTGGGGACGAGCCCGTCTCCCTGACCCCCAAAACATTTCAGATTCTGCTTGTCCTGTTGCGGCACAGCAAGGAGGTTGTCACCAAAGACGAGCTCCTGAAGCAGGTATGGCCGGACACATTTGTCGAAGAGGCCAATCTCAGTCGTAACATCTTTCTGTTGCGCAAAGCGCTAGGGGAAAGCCCGCAAGACCATCAATACATCGTTACCGTCCCGGGACGCGGTTACCGATTTGCCGAGGAGGTGCGGCTCGTGCCCGACGGAGAACTGAGCATCATTGCGGCAAGCCACGCCAGGGTCCAAGTGGAGGTGAAGGAAACCAGACGATGGACCTGGATTGCGATTGCTGCGGTGCTTCTCGTCGGTTTTTCTTTTGGCGTTTTTCGGCTGTTCCTTGGCAAGCCTCCCGTGCTGACAGAGAAAGATACAGTTGTACTGGCGGATTTCGTCAACTCGACGGGGGATTCCGTCTTTGACGGGACATTGCGCCAGGGACTGGCCGCTCAATTGGAAGAGTCGCCTTTTCTCAGCCTAATCTCCGACCAGCGCATTCAGCGCACCTTGCGTCTGATGAACCAACCTGCGGACGCGCGACTTACCGGACACCTTGTGCAGGAAATCTGCGAACGCACCGGGAGCACTGTGGTTTTGGAAGGTTCGATAGACAGCCTTGGCACGCAGTATGTCTTAGGTCTGCGAGCGAAGCACTGCAAGACGGGGGAAACGCTCGATGAAGAACAAGGCCAAGCCACAAAAAAAGAAGATGTGCTGAACACCCTAAACCAGATCGCCAACAAATTTCGCACTCACATTGGCGAATCGCATGCCAGCATCGAAAAATATTCAACCCCGCTTGAAGAGGCCACCACGAGTTCGCTGGAAGCCTTGAAAGCCTACAGCACAGGCGTTAAGGTCGCGTTCTCTTCGGGATTTGCCGCTGGCGTGCCCTTCCTCAACCGCGCAGTCGAACTCGATCCGCAATTTGCTATGGCATATGCGCATCTGGGGCTTTGGCAGAGCGCAATCGGCGAGTCAGACCTGGCGATGGAGAACGCCCGCAAGGCATATGGATTACGCGATCACATCAGCGATCGGGAGAGGTTTTTTGTCATAGCAATGTACGAGCGAGATGTAACCGGCGACCTGGAGGCGGCACATCAAACTCTGCAGTTGTGGGCGGAGACCTATTCGCGCGACGTGTACGTCCACGGGTTGTTAGCGGGCTTCATTGCGCAGGGAACGGGGCGATATAAACAGTCGATTGATGAAGCCGGCAAAGCTCTTTCGCTCGATCCTGATTTCACTCCTGGGTATATCAATATCGCGTTTAGTTCCTTTTATCTCGACCTCTATAACGATGTTAAGAAAACAGTTGAACAGGCCTCGGAACGCAAACTGCGAGCCGCCGAACTTGTGATGCTGGAATACTACCAGGCGTCCTTGCAGGCTGATGAGGCCGGAATGGCGCGCGCAGCGGCGTCGGCTAAGGACGTGCCTGGAACTCTAGACTGGGTATCGCACTCGCAATCCCTAATCGCAGCTCGCTCTGGCAGATTGCGCTCAGCAAGGAGCATGACTCGAACGGCAATGGATCAGGCCATGGAAGCAGGCCAGCGAGAGCGCGCTGCCACCTATGAAGCTGGAGAGGCGGATTGGGAGGCTCTGACCGGAAACATCTCTGCGGCCACGAAGAATGCAGCAGCTGCACTGAAGCTTTCGAGAGGACGCGACGTTGAGTACGCCGTTGCTTTTGCGCTCGCCGAGGCTGGCGATTATTCCGGCGCACAAGCGCTGGCAGATGACCTTGAAAAGCGCTTCCCCAGCGACACTTCAGTCAAGTTCAATTACCTGCCCGCGCTTCGTGGATTATTTGCATTGCACAATCGCACCCCGGAGGATGCAATTGAGCTGCTGCACGTCGCAGTCCCCTATGAGTTCGCCGTGCCCTCAATTGATTTCAACACCTTCTTTGGAGGGCTGAACCCCATCTGGGTGCGCGGCGAGGCCTATCTCGCGCAGCACAAGGGTGCTGAAGCTGCGGTCGAATTCCAGAAGATTCTCGACCACAAAGGGCTTCTTGGTGGTGATCCCGTGGGCTCGCTCGCGTACTTGCAACTCGGCCGCGCGTACGTGCTGGCAGGAGATAGCGCGAAAGCGAAATCTGCTTATCAGGATTTCTTCGCTCTTTGGAAAGACGCCGACCCTGATGTGCCTATCCTCAAACAGGCGAAAGCCGAATGCGCGCGACTGCCGTAACTTGAGTTCCAGCTGAGTGGAAGCGGTACCGCTCTTACTTTGACGAATGACGGGCAATCTGGAAGTTGAACCACAAAAGCGAGATGGTCAGAATTAGGCTTCACGGATTCGAGCCATTTGTGCAATGGGTTGTAAGCAAGAGTCGCCATTCGAACCCCATTCAATCCCGCGAACACCCGTTCGCATGCCATTTTTCCCTATTCC
>DATDFA010000067.1:0-129689 GCA_036522855.1 Candidatus Acidiferrum sp.
TTTCACCTTGTCCGGCAGCACATCGGTCATCGGAGTCTCGATAAATCCAGGCGCCACCGCATTCACCGTAATTCCGCGCGAAGCAATCTCGATGGCAATCGCTTTCGTCAATCCAATCAAACCCGCTTTCGCCGCCACATAGTTCGCCTGGCCCGCATTGCCACTCTGCGCTACCACCGACGAAATATTAATGATTCGCCCAGTCCGCGCCTTCATCATCGTAGGCAGAGCCTGCTGAATGCACAAATGCGCGCCGGTCAGATTCGTCTGCAACACCGCGTCCCAATCATCTTTTTTCATGCGCATAGCCAAGCCATCGCGTGTGACGGCCGCATTGTTCACCAAAATGTCCAGCCGCCCGAATTTTTCGATTATTTGTTTAAAGCCAGCCTTCACCTGGTCGGCATCGGCGACGTCCAGCTTCAACGCGAACGCTTCCCCACCCCCTGACGCAATTCCATTCACTAGCGCGGCTAGTTTTTCTTCATTTCGCGCGGCAACAACAACTTTTGCTCCCGCTTCGGCCAGTACCAGCGCCGTCTCGCGGCCAATGCCTTGCGACGCGCCGGTCACTATCGCTACTTTGTCTCTCAGACTGAACATCTTTCTCTATGTGTCCTCTGTGGTGAAACTCTTCAGGCCGCGTCCGACTTCGCTCCCGCAATTTTGTCCAGAGTCATCGCCAAACTTTTTTCGTCTTCGATATTCAAAGTCGCCACGGAGCGTTCAATCTGCCGCAGCAACCCCGTCAACACGCGCCCTGGCCCGACTTCCACAAACGTATTCACACCTTCATCGATCAACGCGCGCACCGATTCGTTCCACCGAACCGGCATCGTAACCTGCCGGACCAGCGCATCGCGCGCTTCGCCACCTTTCGTTTCTGTATCCGCGTCCACATTGGTTACCAGCGGCCAGCGCAAATCGGCAAACTCTGCCTTTGCCAAATCCTTTTCGAGTTTTTCTTGCGCGGGCACCATCAGCGCCGAATGGAACGGCGCCGACACCGGCAACATCACGGCGCGCTTCGCTCCCAACTGCGAAGCAATCTCCACAGCGCGTTTCACCGCACCTGCGTTCCCCGAAATCACGGTCTGCTCCGGCGAATTCAGATTCGCCGGCGAACACACTTCCTGTTCTGCCGCGCGCTTGCAGGCATCCGCCACCACGGCCGGCGATAATCCCAAGATAGCCGCCATCGCTCCTTCGCCAGCAGGCACTGCTTCCTGCATGTACGTTCCGCGCTTGCGTACCAGCTGTACCGCGTCGGCAAATTTCAACGAACCGGCTGCCACCAGCGCCGAATATTCACCCAAGCTGTGTCCGGCCACAAAATCCGGCTGCAAACCGTTTTCCGCCGCCACGCGAAACATCGCCACAGAACAGGTCAAAATCGCGGGCTGCGTATTCGCCGTCTGCTTCAAATCCTCTTCCGAACCTTCGAAGCACATCTTCGAAATGGAAAATCCCAGCGCCTGGTCCGCTTCGTCGAACACGGCTCGAGCTACGGCGTATTTCTCCGCCAGCTCTTTTCCCATTCCCGGGTATTGCGAAGCTTGTCCCGGAAAAACAAATGCTACTTTTCCCATATTCTTTTCTCAATTCTCGTGTTGCTATTGCCGTTCAACCCGATTACCTGCTTGCCGGGTCGCTTTGTTCTTTGTCAACCGCGATTGTTTGCCATCGCGAATTGCCAAATTCGTCATTCCGAGCGAAGCGAGGAATCTGCTTTTTTCTCCTACATCCGTTCGGTGACCAGCGATAGCTCCTGTTCGATCTTTTCGTTCATGTTTGCTTTGGCCAGGCCCACGGCCACGCGAATAGCATTCTTGATGGCATTGGCATTCGAACGACCGTGCCCGATCACGCAGACGCCTCGCACACCAAGCAGCGGCGCCCCGCCATACTCCGTGTAGTCAATCGTCTTCTTCAATCCCTTGAACGCGCCCTGCGACAGCAAAGCGCCGAACTGGGACAACAGAGACGTCTTCAGCGATTTTTTCAGCAGCCCAAAAATCGAGACTGCCAGACCTTCGCAAATCTTCAGAGCTATGTTGCCGACGAATCCATCGCAGACAATCACGTCCACATCGCCGGAAAAAAGGTCGCCACCTTCCACGTTGCCGATGTATTGCATGTGTGCATTTTTCAACCGCTCGTTCACCTCGCGCGTCAATTCGTTTCCTTTGCCTTCCTCTTCTCCGATGGAAAGCAGCCCGACGCGCGGCTTGCGGCTGCCAAACGTCGCGCGATAGTACATTTCCCCCATCACCGCGAACTGCACTAAGTGCTCCGGCTTCGAATCCACATTCGCACCGACATCGAGCAGCACGCTGACGCTGCCCTTCGCATTCGGAAACGGCGCAGCCAGTGCCACGCGATCCACGGACTCCAGCGTTCCCAACAGGAATCGCGCTACCGTCATGACGGCGCCGGTATTGCCGGCGCTCACCAAGCCATCGGCTTTCGCTTCGCGCACTAGCCGCGCCGCGACATGAACCGAACTATCTTTCTTCCGTCGGAAGGCCTGCGCGGGATGGTCGTCCATGGAGATCACTTCGCTTGCCGGCACAACCTCAATCTTCAACCCGGCGCGGTCGTGCTTGGAAAGCTCGGGTTTGATGGCCTGCGGCTGTCCAACCAGAACCACACGCACTCCCAGCTCGCGTGCAGCCAGCACACTTCCTTCAACCTCGGGACGGGGCGCGTTGTCCCCTCCCATCGCATCTACGGCAATTGTGATCATTGGGAGTTACTGCCGAGCGCAACTTTGCCGAATCTTCTAAGCGGAGACCTCTTTGACCGGCTTGCCCTTGTAGTAGCCGCAGCTGGGGCATGCCTGATGCGGCTGCTTCATCTCATGGCAATGCGGGCATTTTGCAAACGCAGGCTTAGCCAGGTGATCGTGAGCCCGGCGGGTGCTGGTGCGGCGTTTGGAATGGCGTCTCTTTGGATTTGGCATAGTACTACTCCTTAAGTTTCTCTTTAACCGTTCTGGGAACGGTCACCCTGAGTCGGGACAAGGACACTGCAAAAACACACACGAACCCGCTGCAATCGCTGCCACAGCCAGGCCTTATTGTTTCTTAAACCAGTCCTGCTTTAACCGCGCCAGAGGAGCCAATCGAGGATCCGTTGCATGCGTCTCGCACCGGCATTCTTCGTGATTCAAATTCGCTCCGCAGGCCGCGCACAGCCCGCGGCAATCGCTGCGGCAAATAGCCTTCATCGGCACCGCAAGAAGTACCTGCTCGACCAAAACATCCGCTAAAAACAGGCCGTCGCCCTTATAAAAGCCTATATCCGCGTCCAAGTCCTTCACACGCTCTTCTTCCGGCTTGGTCACTTTCGGCATCGGACTATAAAACAAGTCGAAATGCCGCTGCACATCCTCAACCACCGGCTCCAGGCAGCGCGCGCACTGCAACTCGATCTTCGTTTCCAACTGTCCGCTGAGGCGAATCTGCGAGTCGATCAATTCCGCGGTCGCTACCACGTCCAACGGCTCGACCTGCTTCAACTCCGCCGTGCGGTAGTCGATATTCCCCGGAGCATAGCTCTTCCGGATATTCAGTTTGTGAACTGCCAGTTCCTTTACATCCAGGAACATCGACTCTGTACCCCTAGCACCCGCGTTCATTGCCTATCCATTATTGGGTCGCTGTTCGCGCAAGTCAAGAAAACCGCCGCTCTTGTCTCCCTCGATTTTCGACGTCGGATCGTCGCACATGCCGCGCCGTGAACGTGCCGGGCCCCACCCGCACCGCGTTATCGGCCCCACCCCACAATCTCTCCTCAATCTCCCGATTGAGGTTGTCGCGATGCCAGAGGCTCTTACTTGCTGCACTCGCAACGCACCCCTTCCACCGAGGCCTGCCCTTGGTGAGTCGGATGCCGGTTATACGTCCATTCTTTCCAGCCAACATTCAACTCCTTGACGTAAAAGCCTTTCTCTGCCAACTGCAGAGCTGCCTTCGCAGAAAGCTGTCAATCGTGGCTCCAGCAATAAGTAACAATCTCGCGGTCCGCGGGCAGCAGCTTTGCGACCCTTTCGATCTCCTCTTCCGGAGCGCACCACGCACCCGGAATATGTCCATTCGCAAAAGCTTCCCGGCCGCGGGTATCGAGCAGGACAAAATCAAATTTGTCTCCCTCGACCGCTTTAAGTACATCGTTTCTCTGTTTTTCTGACTGCAGTTTATGTAAAAAATAATCGCGGTTCGCGCGAATCGTTTGTACCGGAAAAGCCATACCATCCTCCAATCTCTGATTTTTCTCCATCTTGCTTAGCTTCTGCCGCGAGGGCGAGTCCGCAACATTAAGCGATGACAATCGCGCTCATAATTTAAGATGTTCCGCCTACGTTACCCGTTATCGGCTCACAAACGCGCAGACGTCGCCGCAAAGATCTCTCGAACGCTCGGTCTCGGCTTTCGTAGTGGCCGGCATTCAACCCGTTCTGTGGCTTTTACTTTCGAGACGATGAGCGACGGTAGCGCGGCAGGAAAAGAAAGCGATGCGGTTCTTGGGACGGTGGTTGGCGGCACGTCTCAGACGAGCGGCGGCGTTAGCTCCTTTTCAATCGTACTCAGCAGCTTTATCACGCCTTCCTCCTTGCCGACTATAGCGTTGACGCCAGCTCGTTTCGCTTGCGACTCCAGTTCACTGCTCTTGTAGAGAGTGAAAATTACGACTGGGGTCTCCGGTGATTTGTGTTTGATTTCTAATGCGGCCTCGATACCGTTGCCGTTCGGCATCTTGTAATCCAGCAGCACCAGGTCGGGATTCAATGCCAGAGTCGCGTCCACGGCTTGCCGACCATCTATTGCTTCGCCACAAACATCCCATTTCCTATACAGGGTGAATAGGCTGCGGAGAGTATCTCGCATCGTCGTGCGGTCATCCGCTATAAGAATTCGAGGCATAATTTCCGTTCGGTTTTTGTGGCGGAGGGGGCACGCCAGAGTATGTGTTGCGCGAAGATACTGGCAGCGTTCGCTGGACAGGGGAATACATTCTTCCCTTGATCTTTAGCCTCTCCAGTGCAGGCTATACGTGAACGGTGGGATATCGTCCGTTAGCTCTGAGCTCCGGATTTTTGCCGGTCAGTCGCCAGGAAAAATTCAATCACTTGATGCAGGGCCACAAGTTTGCCCTCACAGCGGTATCGCTCAATGCTGTCGGGCGGCAACATCGAACACTCGGTCGTCGTCGCGTCCGCCAGCGACAAAACTTGGTTTAGAACGGCGTTAAATTCCGATAGCGGTGACATAAGCCTTCTCCACTTTAGCGGCATAGCAATCATATCCCGTTCGCATGTGGTTTTTGCTAGAATGCCGCTAACGCAGGACCCCTGTCCCGTCCATTTTGGGTATTCCGGTGAAAAACAAGCAAGAGTGGATGGAGTTGTGCGAGCGTGCAGCGTTCGAGCAGGACTCCGCAAAGTTGCTTGAGTTGGTGCGGGAAATAAACGACCTGCTAGAAGAAAAGCACAAGCGGCTCGCTCAAATCCAGCCCTGGGACAGACCCGAAGAAACAGGCGGCCAAGAAGCGAAATAGCTTCAGCCCCCTGTCACAAAACGGACAGGTTGAAGGGAAACGCGAATCCTGTCCCACCGTTACGCCCAAAATTGTTCCTCGAACAGATTGTCGAAGGCCCTCATTTAGTAGCGAATGGTGTAGTGCACATAGAGCGGGCCGTTAGACGGCCGGACTATCCGGCTCGATATGGCACTTCTCGAACGGATCGAAAGAGGAAGAAATGGAGCTTACGCCGACACAGAAAGAGATTCTTTCCAGGCTGAAGGAACTGAACGCCAAGCAAGCGGTCGCACTGGAAAAACAGGTGACGAGTTACGTAGAGTTTCAGGAAATCGAGGAGACGGAGAACGAGATAATCGCGCTTCACCGTGAGCTTGTCGAATCGCTTAACCCGGCCCGAGTGTACCAAGAGCAGGCAGCGAAAAACCGCAAGTAACCGTCAATAAGCCTCCGGGCTAGCCGACCATTCGGGAGTTGATCGTCACAATCGTCGGCACCGAACCACAAGCTCACCTCTACCACAAAGCCGGGGATGGCCATTATGCGGTCTGTTGTAGTAGGATTGCCGTTATGTGTAGGAGATCATGAAAGAACCCCATCTTTCAAAGGCCGAAACTCGCATCTTGGAACAGTACTGGAAACTGGGGACCGCGTCCGTGCGCGAGGTCCTGGAAAGCCTGCCTGAGGACGAACGCGTTGCTTACACCACCGTGCAGACGCTCGTCTACAGGTTGGAGGAGAAGGGTGCGTTGCGAAAGGTAAAGAAGATCGGCAACGCCCAGCTCTTTGAGCCAGCCATTAATGAAACCCAGCATCGCAGCAAACTGGTACGCGATTTACTCGATCTGTTCGGCGGCTCGCCGCGACTGCTCGTCTCTAACTTGCTCGAAAATGGCGCCCTCACGTTACGAGATCTGAAGGCGCTGCAGAATGCGGCGCGCAGTGACAAAAAAGGCCGCACTCGCGGAGGCAAACGTGCATGAGCAAATCGCCCGAACGATGTACTACTTCAGCATTCAGTTGCTGTTTGCGTCGATTGTTTGCTCGGCGGCGTGGGCGTTAACATCAATTCTACGCGCGAGCTCTACGACAAAGTACTGGATCTGGGTTGCAACCGCATTCAATTTCGTTGTGCCTGCAGGAGCAATCATCGATAAGCTTTGCGCGCCGCACTTGACGTGGGCTAGGCCGCTCGCTGTGATTGGGGGCCCAGTATGGGATATGACACAGGGCCGAACCGCCGTGATCCTCGGAGTTATATGGATGACCGGGGCCTTCTCTATGCTTACGCGATTGATATTGCGCATACGCAAGGAGCATGGCGAGGCGAAAATACAGGAGAGTCCGAACGATCGCGGCTACTGCTCCGATTTTCTGACCGACGGCATCCCTGTGAGCTTTTCTGATAGCCATCCGAGTCCCGCGGTTCGCGGAGTGCTTTACCCTCGTATCCTGCTGCCGACCGGCATCGATCGACTTCTTAGTCAGCGTGAGTTCCGCGCCGTCCTGATTCACGAACTCGCCCATGCAAGACGCCGCGACAATCTGATTCGTTTGCTTTATGAGGTTTCCTTGTGCGCCTTGTGGTTCCATCCGCTCATCTGGTTCGCTGGAACCCGGATGGCACTGTATCGTGAACTCTCCTGCGATGAATCGGTCATCAGGCGTGCACACGGCCAAGAACTACTTTCAGCGCTCGCCAAACTTGCAGTTCCTGAACAAGCTGGAGTCTTGCAAGCAACCGCCTCATCACATCTAAGCCACCGCTTGGCACGCCTGGCCGGGCCGCCGAAAACCACATATCGCGCAACAAGCGTGCTACTGACATCGCTGTTTGGCGCTGCCATTGCGGGCGGCATCTTGCAAACCATCGCACATACCGCCTGCTGTTTCGTGCTAAAGCGATAGCCGTGGCGGAGTGCTTACCTCCTGCCGCTAAATACGTCCAACTGACTTACACGGGTACTGTAGTAGCATAACTGTTCTGTGTAGTAGGCACGGTTGGCCACTCTCTGCCAGATTGCCGGTTGCGTTTGCCTCTCAGGAGCGTCTGATCGAATGCGAAAACTGAGTACATCGTTCGTTTTAGGACTGATGGCAATGGTTTCGGCTGCGCCGACGCCCGCCCAGTCTGCGGTGCCGGTGACGCTAATCAAAGCGGGCCGACTGCTGGATCCGCGCACCGGGAATGCCCTTTCCCCGGCGGCCGTCCTGATCGAAGGCGACAAAATCAAGCAGGTTGGATCGTCCTCGCAAATAAGCGTTCCCGCCGGGGCGAAGATCATTGACTTGGGTGCCGCGACCTTGCTGCCCGGATTGATTGATGGCCATACCCACCTGTTCCTCGACATTATTGTGCCGCCGGAACTGGAACAGCAGCGCCATTCCAACGGACTCTTTGCGCCTGGACTATTGCTAGCTGTCGTGGAATCTCCCAGCAAGCGCGCTTTAATGGCCGCGCAATCAGCCCGCGAAGATCTGGAGAGCGGAATCACGACGCTTCGTAACCTTGGTCATTCGGGAATCGACGGCGACACAGAATTGCGCGACGCGATCAATGCTGGCCGCGTGCCCGGCCCCAGGATTCTGGCCGCGGGACGCAAGCTGATCACGCAAGGTTCATACCTTCAAAACCTCAATCCTGCCCTCTCCGAAGCAATCCTCAAGCAGGAATTTTTGCTGATAAATGGTGTCGACCGCGCGCGGGAGGCGGTTCGAGAGAACGTTTTTCAGAACGTTGACGTCATCAAGGTTACTGCCGACGAGAACCTCACAGTCGCTGAACTTACGGCCGTGGTTGAAGAAGCACACCGAAATCATCTCAAAGCTGCCGTCCACGCAGTTGACAAGGCCAGCATACAAACCGCGATTGATGCCGGCGCCGATTCCATTGAGCACGGCAATGAAGTGACGGACGAACAACTCAAGCAGATGCGCGACAAAAGCATCTTCCTTGATCTCACGCCTACCGCTTACGGCGACTTTTTCGCGAAAATCACGGAGCCCGTCGTCGTGATATCGGCAGCTTCGCGCGCAACGTGGGCCAGTTCCGAAGCCACCGCACGCCGCCGACAACGATATGGCCAACTAGTTGAGCGAGTGCAGGAGGCCGGCGTGAAGTTTGCCATCGGTTCTGACATGTGCTGGTTCTATCCCGGCAAGACACGCGGCGAGGCGAGTGTAGGAACGTTTGTTCATTTGCGCGAAGCCGGAATGCCGGCCCTCGACGTGATTCGTGCCCTCACTTCGAATGCGGCCGAGATGCTGGGTTGGCAGGATCGGATTGGCTCAATCGAGCCGGGAAAGCTTGCCGATATAGTCGCTGTCTCGGGCGACCCAGTCGCTGACATTACGGAATTGGAGCGTGTCCGCTTTGTGATGAAAGGCGGCCAAGTGATCCGCGACGACTTTTCATCTCACTGAAGGTCGATCGAATGAAGCAGTTACGAAACTAGTCGTTCTTGATGTCGCAGTCTGGTGTACAGCGCGACTTCATTGGATTGGGAGCTGCCGGCAGCCTGGCGTTGTCAACGCGGTATCGCCACAACTCGAGGTGAAGAGATGAAACAAACACCTGTCGTGCTCTTAGCCGTGCTCATCTCCACAATCGCGGTCTCCGGCCAACAAGTGACGAGCAGCGGCCGCGCCCCCGCGGACATCGTTTACGGACAACCTGGCCAGCTCGTTGATGCGGGGGGATTTCGGCTGAATCTCTACTGCATGGGGAGTGGCTCGCCCGCAGTCGTCTTCGATTCCGGGTGGGGAGACTGGGCGCCAGCGTGGTCGAAGGTGCAGCCAGAGATTGCTAGATGGACGAGTGCGTGCAGCTATGACCGTGCCGGCACCGGATTCAGCGATCCCGGTCCCATGCCGCGTACCAGCGTGCACATCGCCCAGGAATTACACACTGCGCTTCACCATGCGGGAATCGCGGGCCCCTACATTCTGGTGGGGTCCGCCTTCGGCGGCGACAACGTGCGCACATTTGCGGACCTGTACATGGACGAGGTTGCGGGGCTGGTCATGGTTGACGCCGATGCCGACGACGTGGGACCGAAAGCAATGCAAGAAGAGGCCCATCGAGGACACGCTTCGATTCCGTCGGACGTGCGGGACTGTCGTGACGCAATTGCCCAGCACAAACCGCAACAGACTTGCGCTGAGCAGTTTTTCTTCCGGGGTTTGCCGGAAGCCGAGTGGTCACCAGAATTGAACGCTAGAGTGTTGGGGGTGACGCAGACCAACGTTGCTATGTATGACGCGTTCGCCTCAGAGATGGAACAGACACCATCGGACGAAGTCTGGCTGCAACAAAACCGCCGCTCATTCGGTTCGCGCCCTATCCGCGTGCTTACCTCAGGAAACCACGGTGTCGGCCACCTGGAGAAGAAGCCTCCGGACACGCCGAAACACGTGGAATATGAGCAGCAGAACACTCTGGCTCAGGCGCGCTGGCTCGCCCTCTCCACGAACGCTAAACAGATCTTCACTCACAATAGCTCGGAATACATCCAGTTTGACGAGCCGGAGACTCTCATCAACGCGGTCCACGAGGTATATGACGAGGCAAGGAAGAGCGTAGCCGCGCACGATCGCTGAAAAACGCTGCTATCAGAATTCCTTAGGAGGAGGCTCCGGATGAAACTGGTTACCGTTGCAGTGACGATTGGCTGGTTCTCACGACGCGACAGAGAGCGCAACAGTGCGGCTCGCATTTAAGTCGGTCGCCTACGCTTTCGGATTTTTTGAAGCGCAGGCCGTTTTCCGCTCAAGCTTCCGTAAACCCGCGGCCGGGCCGCTAGTCGCAGCCGCGTTCGGCCATTTGTTCCAACATTTGGCGAGCGTCGAAACTTCCCTTCTTTGACGCAGCTACCAGCAACACGCGAGCCTGATCGCAGTTTTTTTCTACTCCATCACCGCGGCGATACAGATCGGCAAGAGTCACTTCGGCTGGTACATATCCTTTTCTCACGCCGGACCACAACAATTCGACCGCCACGGACAATTGGCGCTGCCGGCTGCCGCTGCGCAAAATATCCCGCGCGGCGTTGAACTCTTCTTGTCCCGTGCCGGAGTCTGCTGGCGCGGTCGCCGGCCTGGTAGTTGCATCGGCGGGAGGTTGCGCAGCTGACCTGTCCGGCATGGGCACCGCTCGCGAAGGGCTCGGAACCCTTTCCTTGCCGGCGGCTATGCCCGCCGGAGCCGTAGTGGCTCCGTCATTTGTACTTTGCTGCGATGAACTGTCTGGCTGGGATGGATTGGTTTGCTGCTGGGAATTTGGCTTTGCAGTGCGCGCCGACTCCGCAGGAGCACTCTGCGTTTCAGGACCACCTTCGTTCGGTTTCTCTGCTGCATTCCTACCGGCGGGCTGACTACTGGGCTGACCATCAGGCTGGTTGCCAATAGGCAGTGTGCCGAGGTGGCCATCGGGCTGCGTGGGGCTTGACTTAGTTTCTGCCGCTGGCGGGGGCGCAGCGGCACGATTATCCCCGGAGATGGATTGCCCCATCTGGATAAAAATGCTGCCAATGTCTTGCCGGAAATTGTAGCCAATTGCACCCAGAATTACGGCCAGGGCGATGGCGATGATGCTGCCGGAAGCCGCGCGGCTCAAGCGCGGCGATTCCGGCGGAGCGGAGAGCTTGGCGCGCTCCCAGGCTTGTTCGAAGGACTCCTCCAACGGCGGAACGTATGGCCGCGCCTGAGCATAAGGTTGCGCGGCATGTGTCGCTGGAGAGGGGGCCGCTTCCGGATTGACCGACGCCGCCGGCGTGACGGGAACAAAGCGCGCACTGGCGGAAACAGCCGATTGGGGTCGTTCAACTGTTGCTTCGTACGACGGCTTCAAAAACGCCGAAGATGCAGGCGCGGATTTTTCCTGCTCCGTTTCGCTCGCCGCACGGTTGGGGAAAAACCGATTTCGTGGCCAGGATTCAGGTTGCTGAGAGTGGGAAACTTTCGGGCGGGCAGCCGGATGATTCTCCGCGGAAGTATTTTGCCGCGGCACTTCGTGCTGAGAAAACTTCGGCTTGATTTTTTCTTCAGAAGCGACCGTCGCGGATGGCTGCTTAGCCGTATGCTGTGGATAGCCAGAGCGTAATTCCTGCCGAATTTTTTCCATGGTATCGAGCGGAGGCGCTGCAGCGGGACTGACTTCGCGACCCGCTGAATTACCGGATGACTCCGAAGAAAGCCAGGCGCGCAGGGCTCCGCGAAATTCTTCGGACACTTCCGTAAAACGCATCCCGCCGCTCTTGCCATCTTCTTCAAGGTCTTCAATCACGCCAGCTCCCTCGAGACGATTTCTTCCGTCGAGAGAAAAAGCGAAAGGGATGGTTCCTTCAACGCGTATCGGGCTGACGGCTCGGAAACGGAAACCATCCTCTGAAAGGGTAAGCAACATCCCGCCGTTGCCGGGACCAAGCTCCAAATACACCAGCTGATCCGGCTTTTTCTGAGTGAAGTTCTTTTGTCCCACGGCCATAAATCAATCTCAGCGATGTCCATTACTACGCGAATAAATCTTGCGAGTAGTCCATTCTAACGCGAATTGGGCAGAAAACTCTTAGCAAGCGTCGAATCGATGCGCATAGCGCCGATGAGTGCGGGCTTGAACTGCGCCCTGGGCAAAAAACAGCTAGAGGTTTGTGCCCCTTGAAAATACCGGGAAGGCGAAAGCGAGCCTGGTAAGCTAATGTAGTCACGGGGAAATAGATTTGAGTGGATCAGTGTATAGAAGGGTCTGCTGCGATAATTTTTGCACGACGTCCGGGCCTGGTAGGCGGAGAGGCGTACAGGGATATACCAGTATCCCCCTCATTGCAAAGATGTTAAAAAAGAGGGCAGGGAGGACGGATGGCAACCTTCGTGCCGACAAGGAATGAGAAGTATTCTCACAAGGGACATTCCGTGAAACTGCGAACCATCTGCACCGTGGCCACGATTTTCATGGCATTTTTTACGATCGCTCTTTGGAAATCGCCGGTCCGCAGCGAGCAGTGACCGAAAGATGCGAACGCACGAAGATTTAGACTGTCCTGGCGAGCGGACATGGTTAGTGCCCACTCGTTTTAGCAGGACCTGAGCGATGGATACGGACTGCCCGGCCGGTCAGCGAAGCGAGACACTTCGCATTCTCGAGCAGTTCTCAGGCGCGGAAAACGAACCGGCCCGCGCTCCGCAAGCGAAGCAGAAGTGGCAACCTGAGAAAAGGATAGAGATTGCGGACGGCGCTTAAACTCGTTCTGCCATTGATCATCAGCGTCGCGCTGGTGTCGCTGCTCTTTGCAGCGTACCAAGTGCGGACGCAGCGAAGAAATCTCCGGAACGAAGTGTCGCGGCGTGCTGAACTGCTGGCAGAAAGCCTGCAGGAGGCCATTGGACCGCTCTTTGAGAAAAATGAGCGGAGTTCAGACAAAGCGATGCAGCGGATGGTGGACCGCTTCGCGCAACGCGAGCACATTAAGGGAATCGCGGTGTACGAAGCGAACGCAAGCGTTCGAGTGATGACTTCGTCGCTGGGAGCACAGTTCAAAGAATCACCAGGAGTAGGGAAACGCAGCATCGAGCGGAATGCCGGCCAAGGCGAATTTACACGGCCGCCGGATGGCTCTCCGATCTATCTGTATGCGTTGCCGCTGGAACGAGCCGGAAAATCAGCCGGTGCGCTACTCGTTATTTTCGATACAAGTTATATCGATTCGCGGGTCCTGCTGACGATGCGTGATGGTTTATTGTCGGCGCTGCTGGAAACACTATTGATAAGTGGACTGGCTCTGGTGCTGGTGCGTTCGACGTTCCTGGACCCGCTCAAGCGTACCGCCAGATGGTTGCGGACATTGCGCGCCGGCGAAACGCAAATTCCCGCTTCTCTGCCACAAGGAGAAATTTTCGATCAACTGAACCGTGAAATGACGCATTTGGCGCGCGACTTGGGAGCGGCGCGAGCGGCCGCGGCGGAAGAAGCGCAATTGCGCGAATCGCATGCTTCGGTGTGGACAGCTGAACGCCTGCGCATCAGCCTGCAGAGCAAATTAAAGGGAACACCGTTGTTCGTTATCTCCAACCGCGAACCCTATATGCACGTAAAGGGGGAAGGAAGGCCGGAAGTATTGGTGCCAGCGAGCGGTCTGGTCACAGCGCTGGAGCCGGTGCTGGTGGCGAGCGACGGCACGTGGGTGGCGCATGGTTCGGGAAACGCGGATCGGGAAACCGTTGACCGCACGGATCGGCTGCGGGTGCCTCCGGATTTGCCAAGTTATACGCTGAGGCGAGTGTGGCTCACCGAGGAAGAAGTAAAAGGCTACTACGAGGGATTTGCTAACGAAGGGCTGTGGCCTCTCTGTCACATTGCGCACACGCGGCCGACTTTTCGTCCAGAAGACTGGCGGCAATATCAGCAAGCGAACCGGCGATTCGCAGACGCTGTGTTGCAAGAGATGGAAGGAGTGGAAGCACCGATTGTGCTGGCGCAGGACTATCATTTTGCTTTGTTGCCCAAGATGGTTAAAGAAGCGCGACCCGACGCGCGAGTTGCGATTTTCTGGCATATTCCGTGGCCGAACGCGGAAGTCTTTGCGATTTGTCCATACCAACGCGAACTGCTGGACGGATTGCTGGGCGCCGATCTAATCGGCTTCCACACGCAAACACACTGCAACAATTTTCTGGAGACAGTGGATCGATCCGTCGAAGCGCTTACGGAGTGGGACCGCTTCGCAGTGAACCGGCAAGGACACGTAACACGAGTGAGGCCATATCCGATCAGCGTGGCGTTCCCCGACGGAAAACCAAAGCAGGAATGGCTGAGCGCGGGCGAAGAGCGCGCGAAAATATGCGAAGAATTAGATATAGAAGGTTCACTACTGGGCGTAGGTGTGGACCGAGTTGACTACACGAAGGGAATCTTGGAGCGCTTCCGGGGCATAGAGCGATTCATAGAACTGAATCCGGCGTATCACCGCCGATTTACATTCGTGCAGATCGGCGCACCCAGCCGCACGGACATTCCGAGGTACCAACAGTTCCTGGATGAAGTGACGGCAGAAGCAGACCGGGTAAACGCCCGCTTCCAAACAGGAAAATGGAAGCCTATCGTATTGCTGAAAACGCACCATTCTCACCGGGAGATCGCGAGGTTTTATCGGGCAGCGTCGCTTTGCATGGTAACCTCGCTGCACGATGGAATGAATCTGGTGGCAAAAGAATTTGTTGCAGCACGCGATGATGAACACGGCGTGCTGATTTTGAGCACGTTTGCGGGAGCCGCGCTAGAACTGACAGATGCTTTGCAAGTGAATCCGTACGACGTACAGCAAGTAGCGGCGGCGATTCTGCGAGCCCTGGAGATGCCGGACGACGAACAAGCGGCGAGAATGTATCGCATGCGTACGAAGGTCAAGGATCACAACGTGTATCGTTGGGCGGCAAACTTGCTCTCCGACTTGACGGAAATTCGCATTGATACGCCAGAACGCCAGGAAACGCTGGGCCTGCCGGGCGAGGAACCACAGGAAGTCCATCCGTAGCCGGGAAACCGGGCGGGTAGCAAACCAATTCGAAGTTCGCGATAAACCTTCCAAAGAAACCCCATTCACGCAAACGCAAAATCCCGAAGTGCTAAACTCGTGCGGTATCCGAGCGGCAGAAGCCGCAAAGGAGGGTCTTATGAAATGGACACCAGGCGGCGAGAGCGAAGACATTGAAGATCGCCGCGACCAAGACGGAGGCGGAGGAGGATTTCAGTTCGGCGGAATGCACATTGGAATTGGCGGCGCGCTGATCCTGCTGGTCTTGAGTCTGGTTTTTAAGCAGAATTTTTTTGCGCTGCTTGGGGGCGGCGAAGGGGGGCCGAGATCAACAGTAAGCCGGCCGAATCCTGCGCGCGATCAGCAGGAAAAGCCGCTGGTGCAATTTGTGTCGTTCGTACTGGACGATACGCAAAAGAATTGGGAGCAAATATTGCCTCAACAAGCGGGTAAGCCATACCGGCACGCAAAATTAGTGTTGTTCCGTAACTACACGCGGTCGGGATGCGGCGGCGCAGAATCCGCGACGGGACCATTTTATTGTCCCGAGGACGAGAAAGTTTACATTGATCTGGGTTTTTACGATGAACTGAGCCAGCGTTTTGGCGCGCCCGGACAGTTTGCGCAAGCATACGTGCTGGCGCACGAAATTGGACATCACGTGCAGAAAATTACCGGTATCGAAAGCCGAGTTCGGCAGCTTCAGCGAGGAAGCCCGCAAGCGAACAATGCTCTATCGGTGAAGATGGAATTGCAGGCGGACTGCCTGGCGGGCGTGTGGGCGCATTCGACGCAGCAGAGGAATTTGCTGGAGCAAGGCGACGTAGAATCAGCGTTAGGGGCGGCGGCCGCAGTCGGCGATGATCGTTTGCAGAAAATGTCAACTGGACATGTGGCACCCGATTCGTTTACCCACGGATCGTCGGCACAGCGCATGCGCTGGTTTCAGCAGGGATTTGAGAATGGTTCGATCCGCTCGTGCAACACCTTCGATTCCGCTCAATCAGTTCAATAAGTTCTGTGACAAAAGTTTCCTAGGTTCCCGAGGCGCCGGGCTCACGCGCTTTTTCCAGTTTGGCCCTAGCGGCTTTTACTTTTTCCGGATCAATCCAGGAGTCCGGGACAAAAGCACCTTGAGAGGGGAGAGCAATTGCGACGCCGGTTTTTTCGATCGTTTCGACGATCGAAAGAATAAGCTCTTCCTGTAACTCCAGATACTCCGCATAATCGCGCACCAGTATGTATGCATAGACTTCCAAATCGATCGAGTAATCGGCAAAACGTATTAAACGGACCCGCGAAGTGGCGCTTTCGACGCGATTGTTTTGCTTCAGCACGGTACGAACTTCATCCAGAAGATAGCGGAAGTGATCGGAAGAAAGGTCGTAGCGGAGACGAACCATCTGCCGAAAGAGAATTTTGTCGCGCTGGCGGTAGTTCTCAAGCACGGCGGTGGCAACGGTGCCGTTGGGGATGGTGACGACGGTACGGTCTTCGGTGCGAAGTTTGATGGAACGGAGGCCGATGTCTTCCACCGTACCGCGTTGATCGCCGATGCGGCAAGGATCGCCAATGATCAAGGCCTTGTCGGTTAAAATGGCAATGCCGCCAAGCAAGTTTTCAAATGTTTTCTGCGCTCCGAGTCCAATGGCCAGTCCGCCAATACCCAGGCCGGCCAGAGCAGCCGTTACATTCACGCCGAACCCGCTCAGCACAATCAGAATTACGACGATCAAAACAAACACTTCAAACGCGCGGCGAGCGAGAGAGACGATGGAGCGTTCCGCCATGCGACCGCTGATGGTCAGCCGGATTCCTATGCGTTCAGAAACTTCCCGGGTAGCGCGAACGACCATCCAGTAAAACGCAGATGCCAAAAAAATCCAGATCACGCGGCGGTAGTACTGCCGGTAGACGATGGATGTGCCGATATAAAAGACAAACCCATAATGGATGAGAGCGGCGAGCAGCAGCGTGCCCGGCCCAACGTGAACTAACCTTTTTGCAGGTACGGCTGCTGGATCAAATCTCCTCCGGTAATATCGAATGGCTAGCCGTGGAAGGAGCGAAAGGATCCAGGCAGCGATCACGGCCAGTGGAACAGCGACGATAATCGCGATCCATTGCCACAGAGGCACCGAGAGAAAACGTTTCTTGGCGATATAGGGAGGAAGCTTGCGTTCGATATCGGAAAACTGCAGTGAATCGTAGGTCTCGGGAACGGTGTCGAGAGTCTTGCGGGAGATAGACCAGATTTTATTGCCGTGCTCGTCGTCGAGGCGCAACAGTTCGATCGAAAATGTGCCAGTAGCCTCCTGCACTCCGGTCAGAACCTCCTGATTGGGAGGCAGGCCATCGTCGAGACGCCCCTGCGGCTCGTTGCTGAGGGCATCCAGAGAGGACGTGCGGATCTTCTGATTGATGATGGCGAGCAATTGTGCCGCAAGGTCCTGCTCTTCGGCGGGATTGCGACGGCGATGGCCTGGCAGGGGCTGGAAATATTGAGCAGCGAGGGAATAGTTTTCATCCTGGGCGGCGCGCAGAAATCCCATCACCGTGCCGTGCGGCGTTTCCCTGCCAAGCGGATCAGGAGCACCGGCGGCAGTCGGTTGCGGCTTGGCAGGAGGCTTGGAGGTCAGGCCAGGAATCTGCACCGCGGCGGCGAGCAAGGGCGGCAGCAAAATGACGAACAAAATGGCGCGAAATCTTAGCAAAGGCAGCTCCTGCGTTGCCCCTGGTCACTAAGTGCAGTCCCCATAATGAATTTGCGACCGCCCGCGGCGCAAGTGCTTAGCCAGGCCGCGCCGTGGTAAGCGCAGGACTTGCAAAGTGATCGCGATATTGTTTCAGCAAAAATTGATCGGTCATGCCAGCGATGTAATCGCAAACGACGACGTGACGAGGAACGCTGAGGGCCAGTTGTTCGTGATCGGGCGGCATCGATTCGCGCTTGCCAAGATAAAAATGGAAAAGGCGCTCGAGACATTCGATGGAACGATCCCGATCTTCGGTGATGACCGGATTGCTGTAGAGATTGGCAATGAGAAACTGTTTCAAGCGCGAATTTTCGGCGGCAAGTTGAGGGCTCATTCCGGCCAGACGCTGTGGCCATTGCCTGACCTCGTCGACCGAATTGACGCCGGCTTGCGCCGCACGAAGCAAAGTAGTCTCGATCAAATTGGATGCTAAAACGTTCAAAACATCCTTAAGCGCTTCGCTGAATTTGAGTTTTTCTTTCGCAGTCGGATGCGCACGATCAACTTGCGAGTAGGCTTGCCCGAACAAATGAACTTCTGCGCGCAGCAGATCAAGGTCGAGCAACTCGGCTTCGCGGGCGTCGTCCAGGTCGGCGGTGTTGTACGCGATTTCGTCGACCCAATCAATGAGTTGTGCCTCCAGCGGCGGGCGGAGATCGAGCAAATATTCGGCGAGCTCGGGCGCGGCTGCGGCTTCATAATCTCGCGAATGCTTGATAATTCCCTCGCGCACTTCGAAGGTGAGATTCAGGCCGGTGAACTCCAGATAGCGGTGTTCGAACTGCTCGACGATACGCAACGCATGGAGGTTGTGGTCAAACGATGCGGCATGAGGCTGCATGAGTTCATTCAACTTGCGCTCGCCGGCGTGGCCAAAGGGCGGATGACCGATGTCATGGACGAGGGCGAGAGCTTCCGCGAGTTCGCTGTTTAAACCGAGGGCGGTGGAAACGGTCCGCGCAATTTGGGTAACTTCAAGTGTGTGAGTGAGGCGATTACGAAAATGATCCGAGTAGCGAGTGGTAAACACTTGCGTTTTCGCTTCCAGGCGGCGAAAAGCCCGCGCGTGAATGATGCGATCGCGGTCCCGCGAATATTCCGTGCGATACGGATGTCGAGGTTCGTGGAAGCGGCGGCCACGCGAAAGTTCTTCGCGCATGGCGAGCTTCGAAAGTGAGGAGGGATTCGGGATGGTCCGCTCCACAGCGTGCCGGAAACGTGCCGCGCGTTAGGATTTAGGAGCGAGCATTTCCAGGCCGCGATCAGCGCGTTCGGAGACTGCCGAGGTCGGATATTCCTTCTTGATCTGTTCGTACAACGTTGTCGCTTCGGCAGGCTTAGTCTGGCTGAGCAGGTCCGCGAGTTCGATAAGTACCAGGGGACGCGGAACCAACACGGATTTCACATCAGCAACGGCGCGATAAGTTTTGACGGCGTCGTCAGTCTTTCCGGTGCGCGCATAGACGTTGGCCATCTGATACTGAGCCATGGCGGAAAGTTCCTTGTCGCTGCCGCCGACAACTTTTTTCAGCGATTCCAGCGCTTGATTCTGTTTTTCAAGGTCGAGGAGCGTCAGCGCCTGGTAATAGCGTGCCAGCCTGCCCGGATTGGTACCGGAATATTTGTCGGCTACCGCCGCAAACTTTTGCGAGGCTTCTTGAGCGCGAGTCTGCGCATCCGCGTAGGTGAGTTCTCCCGGTTCGACTGGGACGTTCGCCTGACGGAGAGGCGCATTATACACTCTCATTGCGTCGTCCAGTGCAGCGGAAGCCAGCACGGTCTGACGGTCGTTGTAAAATCTCCAGCCACCGTAAACCAACACCACGGCGACCACAACAGCGATGAGAATCGCGGCAGCTTGACTATGGGAATAGAGCGTCTCTGCGCCGTGCTCCAGCGATTCGCGGAATCTGTCCTGCTTGAGTTCCTTGCGCGAAATATGATCAGCCACGCGTTTTTCTCCTGGCAATCTAAGCGAACTTTAATGCTATCACACAGGCTGGGCCGAAGCGGAAGGCCATATGAATTGTGCGATACTTAAAGCAGCATTTCCCTGAGATGCTCCCACCATGAATTTTCTTTCCGCGTGCCTGATTACGCTGAACGAGGAACACAACCTGCCACGCGCACTGGCGTCCCTAAAGGGCATCGCCGACGAAATTGTAATTGTTGATTCAGGGAGCACGGACCGAACCGAGGAGATTGCGAGGGATCACGGTGCGTTGTATCACGTTCGCAAGTGGACGAATTACGCCGACCAGAGGAACCACGCGGCGGCATTGGCTAATTCGGATTGGATATTATCGCTGGATGCGGACGAAGAATTGAGCAGCGGTCTGCAGACCGCAATCATCAATTGGAAAAAGAGCTCTTCGCGGTTCGAGGTATATGAGATTGCGCGCAGAACCTGGTATCTCGGCGCATGGATTAAACATTCCGGATGGTATCCGGACTTCAAGAAGCGACTGTATCGCAAAGGAGCGGCTCAATTTGCCGGCAGCTTGCATGAGTCCTTGCAATACTCGCGGCCATGCGGGCGACTACCGGGAGATATTCTCCACTACACGATTCGAAACTTTGCGGAACATCAAGTGAACGTGGAGCGCTATTCGACACTCGCAGCGATGCAGATGTTTGAGCAAGGCAAGCGAAGTTGGCGTGGCGCTTTGTGGTTCGCGACTCCGTGGAGTTTCTTCCAGAACTTCGTTTTGCGCGGAGGATTTCTGGATGGCTATCGAGGCGCGCTGATTTCGCGGATGGCCGCACGGACTGTGCGCTTGAAATACCAGAAGCTGGGACGCCTGGTTGCTTCACAGAAGAATACGACCCAGGTGGCACAATGATCCCCTTGTTGGTGGATCTGGAGGAGGAGTGGCGCGGCGGGCAAAATCAATTTTTCCAGTTGCTAAAAGGTTTGTACGAGAGAGGGCACGCGGCTGAGCTACTTGCGGCCAAGGGCTCTTCGCTTGGGCACCGCGCCGGCAAAGCGGGTTTCTGCGTGCACTACACATCGCGAAACAAGCTTCGTTTGCCCGCGGCGATGAAGATTCGCGCCCTCACGAGCGATGGGCGGTTTGATCTGGTTCACGTAAACGAATCGCACGCGCTGACGGCTGCCTGGCTGGCACGGACACACCTGCAAATTCCGCTGGTGGTTTCGCGGCGTGTTGGATATCCGCTGGGGCAAAATTATTTTTCGCGCGCGAGATTCGGATCGTCAGCACGGATCATCGCGAATTCGAATTGGGTAGCGGAACAAGCAATCGCTTCCGGCGCGCCCCGGGAAAAGATTCATGTCATTTATGAAGGCGTTGAAATTCCGCCACCGGTGGCGTTAGAAGCGCGTCAGGCGGCGCGGGCCAGGTGGGGAATACGCGAGGAAGATAAGCTCCTGGGATGCGCCGGTGCTCTCCTGCCGGACAAAGGCCACGAATGGATGATCCGGGCGCTGGCGGAACTTCGCCAGGGCTTTCCGAATGCAAAACTGTTACTCGCCGGTAGCGGAGCATATCGTCCGCAATTGGAAACACTGGCCAAGGACTTGAATTTGCAGCACGTGGTTATTTTTGCGGGCTTTGTACGCGACATCGAAACGTTTTATCGTTCGCTGGATGTTTTCGTGTTTCCTGCGCTATTCGAAGGCCTCGGGACTTCTCTGCTGGCAGCTATGGCGCATGGTGTCCCGTCCGTGACGTACTTCGGATGCGCACTTGGCGAAATTGTGGAGGACGGCAAGAGCGGGCTGCAAGTGGAACCGCGCAATCCAGAGGCACTGGCGGTCGCGATTCAAAGGATTCTGGCTGACCGCGGTTTTGCCAATCAAATAGGCGCTGCGGGACGAAAACGAATTGAGGACGTATTCTCCGCCGAACGCATGGTTGAAGAGACGCTACGGCTTTACAGTAAAATCGCGAGTTAAGAACTGCTCGACTGACGAAGCGGGATATTTTTCGCGCAAAAAAAGCGAAACGCCGGACGGCTCCTTCTCTATCCGCCCGGCGTTTCGAATTTTTACTTCGCGCTTGTATTCTACATTCACCGTTAGTTCCGTCAGTTCCCCTCCCTTCCGCTACGCCGTTCGGCCAAGCTATCTGGCATTTTGAACAACCCATCGTCCTCGCGGCTCGAGGAACTCCACGCCGACGGCAAAGCCGTCGCCTTGCATCGGTTGGCAGTAGGCCACCCGGGCCGAGGAACGAAATTCTCCGGAACGCGAAACGAGTGTGAGCCGGTCGTTCAGCTCCCAGCGCCGCGAACTCACGACGCGCGCGCCACGTTCGCTGACATTTTCCGTAAATGTGGATTCGGCGCCGGGCGCTTGCCGGTTGCCTTCGAGATACACGCCAATTTCCATGGGGATACGTCGCTCGGCACGATGGAAGGGATGGAGTTGGCTGGAAATTTTGCCCATGAGCTGGTCCACACCCTCAGAGGCACGCGGCAATACGCGTCAGATTTTGTATGCTGCTGCTGGTACGATGCTTCATGCGATACAAAGCCCGGTCTGCCGCTGCCAGCAATTTTTCCGGCGTATCACCGTCCGCCGGATACGACGCGATGCCAGCGCTGGCGGAAACCGGCGGAGTTTCCACATCCGCGGACATTTTTTCGTGAATGCGATTGACGATTCGCGCGGCAATCTCCGAATCGGCTTCTGGAAAAACGATGGCGAATTCGTCGCCGCCGTAACGCGCGGCGGTATCAATGGCGCGGCAATGATTGCGAAGAATCTTGCCTAAGCGGACGAGGGCCCGGCTCCCGGTCAAGTGGCCGTATTGATCGTTGATCGCTTTCAAACCATCCATGTCGAAGAGCACCACGCTGAAAGGCCGTTGCGTGCGGCGCGAACGGTCGAGTTCGGCTTCCATCACGCTCAGCAGGCGGCGGTAATTCGCAAGACCCGTAAGGGAATCGCTTACCGCAAGAGTGCGAACCTGATCAAACAGGCGAGCATGGTCCAATAAAGCTCCGCATAACATCACGAAATAACTGGCGGTCTTACTCAGCTCGGCAAGGAAGAATGGTCCGTCCAGAAGATGCCGAGAAAAGGTTGCGGCGACGTGGCAAACAACGTTCATCGAAGCCACGATAAAGAGCGAGTAATCCAGAACGGACGCCGATTTTTCGTGTTTCCTGAGGCGCAAGAAAAATGCGACGGCCGCGGCGAAAAATAGTCCCGCTGGCAAAAGATCCCAGACGCGAGAGAGCAGATGACCCGGGTGGGCGATCGGCGCAGACGGCGCGGCCAAGAACGCGGCGCTGGTGCCATATGCCGCCAGGGCGACCACCAATAGCGCAATGGCAATTTCCTTGCTCGGCTGGCGCGCTGTTGGTGTGTATTTCTCTACGCCGATTGCCGCCAGCAAGAGCACGGCAAGCAGCGTTCGACTGACCATCCAGCCCATCGGGATGTGCAATCCCGCACCACCGATGTGAACAATCTGATTGAAGTGGAAGTAACCGACGGTCTCGATCAATCCGGACAAAATGAAGCTGAAGGAAAGAATAAGCGCGGTGCGATCATGCGTGCCGCGGAAACGGACTAGCGCGTTGGCGGCGTAACAAAAACTGAGGAGCGTTCCGCCAACTTCAACATAAAGATACGTCTGGTAGCTTCCTGCGATGTCAGCGTAGCGAAGGTAGAAGACTCCCGAAAGGAACAAAACGGCCGCAAGGAAGACACCGGCCGCCCAGAGCACAGAGGGCCGTTTCCGCAGATTGCCGACGATTTTGGTCCAACTTCCCAAGAAAACCCCCAACTCCCCACAAAACCCAACAAGCCCTGACAAATGCACGCTAATGACCGATTTTTGCCAGCTTGAGGACTTTGTAAGTTGCTGATAATTATGCTGTTAGTTCGGCTCAGAGACTGACTGCACGGCGGATAATCGCAGCGGCGAGACAGTGAGAACCGTGAAGTCTCAAATCGAACGAGGAATAAGCAGCTTTGTTACGTGAGAGTTAGGTGGGCTTTAGACACTATCTGAGAAGCCGAAACAGACTGTCTCAGACTGAGACAGTCTCACCAATGCTGTGCGGTGCGGATGCTACGGTTTGGGCTTCGGCGGAGGCAACTCGCGGGCTACGACGTTGTCGTTAAAGGCTGCGACGTTATGAGAGCCATCGCAAAATGGCTTGTTTTTGGAGTGCCCACAGCGACAGAGGCCGATCACGGTCCTGCCGGCAAGTCCAAACGGTTTGCCCTGCTGATCCACGATTTCAAAGTCGCCTTCTACACGGATATTTCCGTTGTTGTTGATGGTGATCCTGGTCGCGGGCATTCCATCTCCGAGCCGCAGAGAGCGGCGCACAAAGCGAATCATAGCGGAACAATTTACAAAGAGCGAATTCCCGGGCCATCCGTTCGCGCGCCGATTATGTCCACATTAAGGAACGACAATTTCGCGCAACGAGCCTGTCGTTACATCGTAAGCATAGCCGCGTACTTGAATCTGTTTGGGCAGAAACGGCTGTTCACGGATTCGCCGGACTTGTTCGGAAATATTGTCATCCATGTCGCGGAACGCGTGAAAACTCAGGTGTGACGCGTCACGCCCAGTTTCGGTCGATAGCCTCCACCGAAATGCTTCATCGGTGATCGACATCAGACCACATTGCGTATGCTGAATCACAGCGATAGCGCGGGTTCCCAGCAAGTGTGTGGAAAGAATCAGTGAGCGAATCGCATCGTCGGTGGCGATTCCGCCCGCATTGCGAATCATGTGCGCGTCGCCTACGCGCAGGCCGAGCAACTGCTCAAGGTCCATGCGCGAATCCATGCACGTCAGGATTACGAGTTTGCGAGCGGGCGGCGTTTGCAGATGACCAAGATCGAATCGCTTGGCATAGGCCTTGTTGTGTTCCATCAACTCGTCAAAGACACTCATGACTTTGCGGGTCCGGATTCAGTCATAGCCAATATTCGGGTCAATATTTGGGAACACTGGGATCAACTTCATCCGACCAGGCAAGAATTCCGCCTTTGAGATTGTGAATCTTGCGGAAGCCTGCTTTGCGCAAAAAATCCACGGCTTCGGCGGAGCGTTTTCCACTGCGGCAATGCGCAACAATTTCGCGGGAAGAATCGAGTTCATGGACCCGTCGCGGCAATTCACCCAATGGCAACAGATGTCCCTTAATGTTGCAAATCTGATATTCGTGCGGCTCGCGTACGTCGAGAATGTATAGGTCATCTCCGCGGTCGAGTCGCGCTTTCAAGTCTTGTGGGGTGATTTCCGGCACTTGCAGATCCGGAGCTGGAGCTTCTTCGCCGCGCACACCGCAAAATTCGAAATAATCAATCAACTGATGAATGGTGCGATTTTCCCCGCACATCGGGCAATCGGGATTTTTGCGCAGCTTCAACTCTCGAAATTTCATTCCCAGCGCATCGAAAAGCAACAGGCGGCCAATGAGGCTGTCTCCGGCCCCAAGAATGAGCTTGATCGTTTCCATTGCCTGGATTGAGCCAACGATTCCAGGCAAAACGCCGAGAACACCTCCTTCAGCGCACGATGGAACAAGGCCGGGCGGCGGGGGTTCAGGATACAAGCAACGATAGCAAGGGCCGTCTGGCATACCAAAAACTGTGGCCTGCCCTTCGAAGCGGAAAATCGAGCCGTAAACATTAGGCTTGCCGAGCAGGATACAAGCGTCGTTCACCAAATAACGCGTAGGAAAATTGTCCGTGCCATCCACGATGATGTCGAAGTCTTTGAAGAGTTCCAACGCATTGGCGCTAGTAAGCTGCGTTTCGAAGCTCCGCACTTCAATGTCGGGATTGAGATTCGAAAGCCGCGCGCGCGCTGCTTCGCTCTTGCGCTTCCCGACGTCGCTGGTGCCAAAGGTTACCTGGCGCTGCAGATTCGTAAAATCCACGACGTCAAAATCCACCAAGCCCAGTTTTCCAACTCCGGCTGCCGCGAGATATAGGCCAAGCGGTGCGCCAAGCCCGCCTGTGCCAATCAGCAGCACTTTGGCGTTCTTCAACTTAAGCTGACCGTCCATGCCTACTTCGGGCATGATCAAGTGACGGCTGTAGCGGAGAATTTCTTCGTTAGACAAACCTGTGGATGGCGCATTCACGCCGAAGGTGTCTGTTTTTGTTGCCATGGCTCTCTGCCCCTGTGCGCAATAACAATTGTCACACTAAAATTAATTTCGACTCACGATTCAACTTCCCCTCCGGCAATCGAAGGCACGATGCTCACCACGTCACCATCCTTCACGGGCGTGGCTTCCTTCGCCATGTAGCGAATGTCCTCGTCATTGAGATAAACATTCACAAAGCTTCGCAGCTTTCCGTCTTCCGTAAATAAATGTTTGCGAAGCTCCGCGTACGTCGTGGTTAGGCCGCCCAGCGCTTCGCCCACGGTCTGTGCCGAAACCTCGGCAGAATCCTTCTTTGCCGCGTAGACTCGCAGCGGCGTGGGAATAATCACCTTAACAGCCATCGTTTTTCTCCGTCGTCCCGTGAATATGCGAAGCGCGCCGTATCTAAGCCACCGCGCGGTTGCGAATTTCGATTCTTTCCGCCGAGTAAGCTTGCCGGTCGTCATTCAAACGCCACGAAGTCATTTCCGCCGGCTGGCCGCTCATCACGCTGACAATCACGTAGCTGTACCACGGCCATGCGTGTTCGCGGTCAAACTGACTGGGCCGTGCCGGATGATCGGGATGAGAATGATACCAGCCAACGACATCCAGACCATACTGGCGGGCGGCCTTTTCCGCATCGAGCACATCCTCGGCGGAAACCGCAAAACGGTTGCGCGGAGAATCATCGCGCCGATTTACCAGCGGAAATAATTCCAACACTTCGCGCTGTGCTTCAAGCTGCGCTTCTTGCGGATTCACTCTTTCGGGGTCCGCCGAATCGCGTCCCAGTAGGGCGCCGCAACATTCATGGGGAAAAGTCTCGGCACCTTGACGTCGAATGCGCTCTGCCAATTCCTGATTCATGCGAAGCTGAAAGGTTTCCGCCATAGTTACTCTTCATCCCAGAATCGTTCGCTCAAATATTTTGCGGCGGAATCGGCGAAAACCGTAACCACTACGGTATCCTCTCCGGTTGGCATTTTGCTCGCCACCGCCAAACAACCATTCAACGCCGCCGCGGCGCTTGGACTCACCAGCAAACCCTCTTCACGCGCCAACCGCTTCACCATGCGATAAGCACCTTCGGTGGAGACTTCCAAATTTTCATCTGCCAGAGCGTCATCGTAAATCGCTGGGCGCAGGGCCGTCGGCATATGCTTCCAGCCTTCCAGTCCGTTCCACGGACCATCCGGCTGCAAACTGACGCAACGAGTTTGCGGATTAAGCTCTTTGAGCCGCCGGCTCACGCCAACAAATGTGCCACTCGTCCCAAGCGCGGCCACGAAATGCGTAATTCGTCCGCCAGTTTGCTCCCAAATCTCATTTGCCGTCCCACGATAGTGAGCCTGCCAGTTCGCCGGATTGCTATATTGATCCGGATAAAAATATTTTGCCGGCTCGGCAGCAGCCAGTTCCCGTACTTGCCGTATCGCGCCATCGGTCCCTTCATCACCGGGAGTCATCACCAGTTCGGCTCCGTAGGCGTGCAAAATCCGCTTGCGTTCCTCCGAAGCGCTCAGCGGCAAGAACAATTTCACCGGATAGCCGAGCGCCGCTCCGATCATCGCGTAAGCAATGCCCGTATTTCCGCTGGTGGCATCCAGAATGATTTTTCCGGGCCGAAGTTCGCCGCTTGCCAGTCCGGCTTCAATCATGGCCTTCGCCGGCCGGTCTTTTACGGACCCACCTGGGTTAAACCACTCCGCTTTCGCGTAAATCTCAATACCCGTCAACTGCGATGCAACACGCTCAATTCTTAAAAGCGGGGTGTTGCCAATGCGATCCAGCACACCTTCACCGATCCGGGCACCGATCCGTGGTGCGGCGGCAAGAGCGAAAGACGGCATTTCTCGAAATTGGCGCGCCTGCGTCGTAGCTGTAACTCCTTATAGCAATTGGACGTTCCTAGACACCAGAGGATATCCGACCAGTTTACTCCGAATTAGATGCATTCGACCCTATCAAAGATAAACTGGCCCATAGGTTCGATGCTTTCGGGCCATGATCTGAAGAAGCGGCGGCTGCTAAATAGAATCTTCATCCTGCCGCATTTCGGGCGCAATACTTTACAGAATTGATGGCTTTCTTTAGTCTTTAGAGACCATGTGGAATATCGAGCAGCGTTTTGAGCCCAAAGCGATTGAGAGTCTGGCAGCCTTAGGTTTCGCAGTAGGCAGCACCCGCGGTGTTGTGCGCGTGGAAAAATATGGCTGCGGCGCCGAATTTCGCCAGGGTACCGATGGGAAATTTCAACTCACCGTGCTCCCCACCATCATGGTGAAAGGACAATTCGCGCGCTTGTGGGACGCGGGCTACCAAAAATTTTTGATTACCGATGATGGCCTGAAGCTTCCCGCGCTCGCTCTGCATCTGCAAAATCTTCGCAAGTTCAACGAAGAACTGCGAACTGCCCTCGGCGTGCCCACGTTTTATAACGAAGCGCTCGGCTCAGTTAGCCAGGTTTCCGTTTACGACCGCGTGAAGGGACGGACAGGCGATGTGCCGGATGAAACTGTCGGCGCGCATAGCCCCTCGTCGGGCCATTGAGCGACATCGCTCCCTAACCGGAACCTGCTGGCAGCAATTTCACTTTTCCAGGCATCTATTTTAAAGCCTGCACAGCTCAAGCATTCCGGAGAACCCTCGCGATGGCGCGTGTCGTTGCCTACATTGACGATTTGTTTTTCCAGATGAAGCTTGCGGAAACCGCCAAGCATCTCGGCCTGGAGGTGAAAGTCGCGTCCAATGTCGAGTCGCTGCTGCAGTTGCTCGATCCGTTGCCGCAGCTGGTCATCATGGATCTGAACGCGCGGTCGCAGCCGTTGGCGGCAATGCAACAATTGAGGAGCGCGCGGCCCCAGCTTCGGGTCATTGGATTTTTATCGCACGTGCAAACCGGCCTCGCCGAACAGGCCAAGTCCGCCGGTTTTAGCGAAATTATGCCGCGCTCAAAATTCTCGATCAATCTGCCGGACATTCTCGCATCGGCAATCGCAACCAATGAATAGCAAAAGTTTCTTGGTCGTTCCGATCATCGCGGCTTTCTTGCTCGCCTCACTCGGCACATGCGCGCTGGCATATGGGCAAGAAACCAGCTCTCATGTCGATGGCACGACTCCTGCGCCAGATGCGCCTTCTGCCGCGCTTCGCGATCTGCTCGCGGCTGCGTGCGGTCACGACGAGTCGTTGTTTGCAAGATTTCTCACAGCGCGCAATGCGGAAGCCTTTTCACGCCTCACTCCTACTGCTCGCATCGACCTGATGAAGCGTTTTGTACTCCTCGATGCCACGGGCAAGGCCGCGGTCTCCACCAATCCGTCGGGTCGTCCGGATATTCGCTGTTCCACGGCCGATGGCGCCGCCGACATTCAACTTGGCGGCACAGAGCTGCACGATAATGTCGCCTTACTGCCTCTCGACATCCGCGATGTTTCTGAACTCGGTGGGGGGGATCCTCATCACATCTTAATGGGCATGGTGCGCGAAAATTCTTCATGGAAAATTCTCTCCATTGGCATGCTGTTTCTTGATCTTCCATCTTTGGAAGTCGAATGGGATCAGGCCTCGATTGGCACCAACGAAGGCAACGCTCTTGCCGATTTGAAAGCCATTGTCGCAGCGATCGAAACCTATCGAAGGACCTACTCACGTCTACCCGAATCACTCGCAAAACTTGGGCACGCCGCTAAAACTTCTCCTGATGCCGCAGGCTTGCTGGACGCCGATTTAGTAGCGGGGAAAAGCAACGGCTACCTATTCCGCATGGTCATTGTCGGCGCGAACGATATTGGAGCTCCAGCTGAGTATGAGCTTTCCGCCACTCCAGTCACTTACGGCCGAACCGGTAAACTTTCCTTCTTTCGCGACGCCAAGGGTAACCTTCACGCGGCCGATCACCAGGGCGCGGTCGGTCATTCCATCGATCCTGCGGCAAACTAACAGAAATTAAGGAAGAGGCCGCGATGGATGTCACTTTTTCGAAACTCTTCGGCCTTCTTTTGTTGTGTTCTCGCCATGCCCCCCGCACAATCAGCTTGGGTCGTCCTTCCGGTTGCCGGGGCGGTCGCAAGACAGCCAATCCCGGACTTCTGAGGCAGAGTGTGATCGTTCCACGGTCGCACCAACCTTGATCGTTTCGCGAAGTGGAACCATTTTTGAGTCTTTGCGGAACGCAAGAGCTAATCGGGAGGCCATACCTTGCCACGAATTATGCAGGACCAACGCACCGATCCTCGCGTACCACTGATCGCCGCCGCCGAAGTCACCGAAGTCGCCACTGGCACTCGGCTCAGCGCGCGCACCAGCGACGTCAGTCGCACCGGCTGTTACATCGACACGCTCAACCCAACGCCCGCGAAAACGGTGGTGCGTGTACGTTTGAGCCACAACGGCGAAGAACTCGATCTCCCGGCACGCGTCGTTTATGTCAGTCCCGGACTCGGCATGGGCGTTCGCTTCGATGAAAGTCTGCCTGCGGAGCAAATCGCCATTCTCAATCGCTGGCTTTCCGGCTCTCAGTAAAACGCGCGTCCGAACATGGAGTAGTTGGGAGGAAGGCATAAATGCCAATCGAAACTCGCCCGGTCCGAATGGATTGCGGACACGACTCGCTTCGTTCGAAATCTCGTTTTCTAGGCGGGTTAAGCATTTTGTTCCTTTTGGCGTGTAACGCGCCGGCGCAGACGGTTGCGCCAAAATCCTCTGCTGCCCCGTCCGCAAAAGCAACAACGGCCAATGGAGCATCAAAGATCGACCCGGCGAAGGAGGCGGATATTCGCCGATTGTTGGAAGTTGCCGGCGCCAAGGCGCTAGCGCTGCAAACCATGAATGAGATGTTCAAGTCCATCAAGCCGGTGCTGACCAATACTCTGCCAGCAGGTGAATATCGGGAGAAACTCGTGGACGCCTTCTTTGCAAGGTTTATGGCCAAGGCCGACTCAAACACGCTGTTGGATCTGGCCGTCCCTGAGTACGACAAGAACTTCACGCGGGAAGAAATTCGCGGTCTGATTCAGTTTTACGAGAGTCCGCTAGGCAAGAAAGCGATAACGGTTGTGCCGCAATTAATGGCCGAGCTTCAAACGAAAGGCAGAAAATGGGGCGAAGACCTGGGCCGTCAGTCAATGCTGGAGGTGCTGGCGGAGCATCCCGAGTTCGAAAAACAGATGGAAGAGGCACAAAAGTCCGCACAAGACAAGAATTGAAGTTTGCCGTGGCCGCAACCACATTTTTCCCGCCAGCTCACGAGTTGCCAAAATTGCTTGTACCTAGCCATTGACAAGACACGTCGCACCTAAAGAATCTGGATCTGATGCGAGAAGCACGCATTGGTCCAGCTAGATGAGGAGGCGTAATGAAGCGCGCAGCAACGATTGTTTCACTGACTCTGGCTCTTTGTGCGACCACGCCGGCATTCGCGCAACGCGGGCAAGAACATCATGAGGTTCATGGTAATGGAGGAAGAATTCCCCAGTCGGCTCCACCGCACCGGCCTGCCGGCGCGAGGCCCGAAGTTGAACGACGCGAGGGCGGGCGCGTTAACAGCGTTCCACACGTAAACAACGATCATTGGTACGGGCATGATCGGCCGAATGATAAGCGATACCACATCGGTCATCCATTCGAGCATGGACACTTCGAGCATTTTGGTCCGTCGTTTCGCTATCACGTGGATCGTTTTGATCGCGATCATCACCGTTTTTGGTTCCCGGGCGGGTTTTCGTTTGAGATCGCGGCGTGGGATTGGCCACTCGCCGCGGACTGGTGCTGGGATTGCGGCGGGGACAACTTCGTGGTCTACGACGATCCCGATCATCCGGGTTGGTATTTGATTTATAACGTTCAGACCGGTGCGTATATACACGCGCAGTACATGGGGCAGTGATTTTTGGCCAAATTAGGCGAACGGGCATGCCAATGATGGGCCGAAACTGGGCAATCTTGGCGATTTGCCAGCGTTCGAACTGTACCCACGCCAATCGGTTTTTCATCCGCGGTGACCACCAGCCCGCAAACGCGGGCGCGGCAATTATTTCCAGGCAGTTTCGAATTTATCGAAGGCGGTGCGGGCGGCGGCGAGCTGTTCGGCGGGCGACGAAGCGTCGGGACCGAATTTTTCTTTCAGTTCCAGCACGATGGGAAGATTTTCAAGCGGAGTGGACCGCAGCAGCGGAACAGCGGCGTTCCAATCGATCGTGCCATCATAGGGCGGCAAGTGCTCATCCTTTTCGCCATGGTTGTCGTGTAAGTGTACCGACGCCACCAGATCGCGCATCGGTGCAAAATTCTTTTCCAGGCGTTCTTCGGCGACTCCATCAGCAAGATGCGCGTGTCCAATATCAAAATTAAAACGCAAGCCGGTGAGGCGGGTTTCGTCGACGAAGGTGCGCATATACGCGGGATCGCCCATTTCGCTGGTGGTGTTTTCCATGGCCAGAGTCACGCCGGCGTGATGGGCGTGCAGAACCAGATGTTCCAGAGAACTGAAGGCAGCGTCGCGCTTGCGCGGATCCACGGTTTCGCGCGAACCGCCCATGTGCAAGACCATCCTTGAATATGCCAGATCCTCGGCAACGTCGATCGCGCGTTTCAACTCATCCATGGCTTCGATGCGCCGGACGCGTTCGACTTCGCAAATCGATAATGGTGTTCCGCTTTCGCGAGTGGCGCTGAGATCGCGGCTGGTCGGCGCATGCAGTGAACTAAGAGTCATGCGATTGGCTTCGAGCGCGGACCTCAGCGTTTGAATTTCCTGCTTGGAGCCGTAATCGAAATGTGCGCGCGAGCAGAAGATTTCGACCGCGGCGAATCCGTGATCGCAAATCTGCGCCAGCAATTCCGGTGTGAGTTTCCGTGAAACAAAGAGATACGTGGACAGTATTCTCTGCATGGTGGCTTGGGCTCGTTGACGAATCTGACTGCGGGGCTGGAGCGACGCTAGTATCCCACGGCTGAGCCTGCATCGCGAGGGTCGGCAGCACCTAATCTTTCGCCGGTTTTCGAATCAATACCTATCGCGTTGACGAGACCAATGTGGCTGCGACGCCTGGTGGCATAGCCCATGGTGTTAAGGCCCTGTTCGAGCGAAGCGGGGAACTGCTGCTCCATTACCAGCCGATCCGGAAGCCACTGATGGTGGAAGCGAGGCGCATTGATCGCGGCCTGCGCGTCCATTCCCAGGCGCATCCAGTTGATGACCGTGAGCAGTACGGCAGAAATGATGGTTGGCCCGCCGGGCGAGCCGGCAACGAAGCTCAGTTTTCCGTCGCGCAACAGGATTGTTGGAGTCATGGAGCTGAGCGGACGATGGCCGGGCGCGATGGCGTTGGCTTCGGACTGGATCAACCCGAACAGAGCGTTGGGAACGCCTGGCTGCGTCGTGAAATCGTCCATTTCGTCGTTGAGCAAGAAGCCGGCGGTTGAGGTGACATGCGAACCGTAACTGTCGTTCAGCGTGGTGGTGCTGGCAACGGCGTTGCCCGCGGCATCAACGACGGAAAAGTGTGTGGTGTGCGGACCGTCGTTCAGGCTGATTTCTGCCGGAGCCGGGTTACTGGCTTGTTCTCCGCAAACGTGCGGCTCGCCGGCGCGAATCGTGCTGCTGGAGGAGGCGTGCCTGGGGTCAATCGTCGCAGCGAGTTCTTTTCCGTAGCAAGCGCTGATTAAGCCGTCCACCGGAACTCTGGCAAAGTCGGGATCGGCGAGGTAGGCGGCACGGTCGGCGAATACGCGGCGCATAGCTTCCGCGACCATGTGCACGCTCTCAAGATCGTCCCAGCCCTTCAGCGCAGTATTTTTCAAAATGTTTAAGGACTCGATGATGGCGACTCCGCCGGAGCTTGGCGGCGGCGACGCCAGCACCTCCCAAGCGTGTCCATCAATTGCGTACTTCGCATGAAGCACTTCGCGCACTTTTGGCTGATATTGTGCGAGGTCTTCCAGAGTAATCACCCCCCCCAATGCTGACATGTCCCGCACCAGCAGACGCGCCGTTTCGCCGCGATAAAATTCAGCGGCGCCATTCTTGGCGATGCGGCGCAACGTGGCAGCCAGGTCCGGCTGGCAAAAGGTTTCGCCGGCTTGGTACATTTCGCCGTTTTTCAGAAATATCCGGCTGCTCACGGAGAATCTCTGAAGGTCTTTCTTTTCTCCGGCAAATTCGCGTACGAGCTTTGCGCTGAGCGGATAACCGTTTTCGGCCAGGTGAATGGCGGGAGTCATTACGTCTGCCAGCTTCATGCTGCCGAATTTTTTTAGAGCCAATTCCAAACCGGCTACGGTGCCGGGCACCGCCACGGATCTGTATCCGATCACCGATGCTTCGGTGTCGAGCTTTCCATCGGCCTTGATGTACATATTGCGCGTGGCTTTTCCGGGAGCAATTTCACGATAATCCAGAAAACTGGCGCGGCCATCGGCCATACGTACGAGCATGAACCCGCCACCACCGATATTTCCAGCAGCCGGCTCTACGACGGCCAGGGCAAATGCGGTGGCCACAGCAGCATCGACCGCATTGCCGCCTTTTTGCAAAATCTCCACGCCCGCTTGTGAAGCGAGCTCTTCGTCCGTGGCGACCATGCCGTGAGTGCTGCGGACGGCTTGTGCGGGCCATGCTTTTTCTGAATCGGCTCGCTGCTTATACTCTGAGGCGTTTTGCGCGGGAAGGGAGAAAGCGGAAGCAAGAGCCGCGATTGCGCAGAGCGGTGCTTTGTAAATTGTGGGACCTCCCATGACAGCATTGACACTACGAAATTGACAGGGCAGGGTCAAGGCAGCAGAGGAATGGCCCTTCGGCCCGGCCAAGTTGACGATCGATTTGTATTTTATGTTGAGGCGGATGATTCGCCGAGGAATTCGACAGTGTCCGGGCCGGGGATGATTCCGGCGCGGGTGCCGCGGGTGATGAGTTGCTGAACCGCTTGTTTGCCTTTTTCGCCATAGCCGAGAGTCCATTTATTGACGTACATGCCGACGAACTGATCGGCCAACTCGGTTTCCATGTCGCGGGCGAATTGCATGGCGTATTTCAGCGCGTCTTCGCGATGCTCGAGGCCGTAAGAAACGCTGTCGCGAATGGTTTTTGAAATCAGCCGGCCCAGTTCGGGGCCGAGAGCTTTGCGAACGGCATTGCCGCCGAGCGGAAGCGGCAACTTGGTTTGCTCCTGCCACCAGATGCCGAGATCGAGCACTTTGTGCAAACCCATCTTCCCATACATCAACTGGCCTTCATGGATTAGAAGCCCTGCATCCACCAGCTCATCGTGAACAGCATCGAGAATTTTATCAAAGGGCATGACCACGGCTTCGAAATTCGGTTCGTAAAGTTTCAGCGAAAGATAGGCAGACGTTTTTAGGCCGGGCACAGCGATGCGCTTGCCCCTGATGTCTTCCTTCTTTAGGGACTTGGCAGCAACGACGATGGGACCATAACCTTCGCCGAAGCTGGCGCCACAATCGACAAGAATGTATTTGTCGCGGATGAACGGATAAGCGGCAAAGCTGACCGCGGTGATGTCGTAAGTTTCCGTGAGCGCGGCTTCATTCAAAGTCTGAATGTCGGACAGGACGTGGGTGTATTTGTACCCCGGCGTTGCGAGTTTATGCGTGGCGAGCGCGTAAAACATGAAAGCGTCATCGGAGTCGGGCGAATGCGCGAGCTTGATTTCGACGGTTTGTTCGCCGGACTTCAGAGCTGCAGTCTGTGCTGACATTTTTGTGAAGCTTCCCTTTAGCCGACTTCGTTAAACCGAAGTGCCCTAGCCGACAGACCATCGAGTGAAGATGCCTCTCCGCGAAGTCAAGTGGAACAAAGGAAGGAGAGGACCAAGGCGACGTCGGGAACTTGCGTTGCGTGGTGCCGGTCTTATGTTTTACGCAGAAAAGAGTAGCACAGGAGAGCTCAACGAGCCAGCCACGCGCGCCCAATCAATGTACGGTAGCGAGCATGGATCCTTGTGCCGTTCAGGCACGACGTTGATGCGAAGTGGAGCAGAACCATGATTAAATTTGAAGAGTCACAATCAGCCCGCCGCTCCAAATATCGCAAAGATTGGACGTTATTGATCCCCCGCCGAAAAGGAGAAGAAAATGAAAATTGCGGTGACGATTGCACGCATCCTGCTGGGAGCGATTTTTGTTTTGTTTGGGTCAAATGGATTCTTGCACTTTATTCCGATCGGCCCGATGCCCACTGGGCTGGCGGGACAATTTCTGGCGGTGTTTGTTCAGTCGCACTGGGTGCTGGTAGTGAGCGCGGTACAACTGGTGGGCGGCGTGCTCCTGCTGGTAAACCGCTACGTGCCGCTGGCGCTGACGATACTGGGCCCAGTTGTTGTGAATATAATTTGTTATCACACGCTGATTACGAGCGCGGGTTGGCTGCTGGCCGCAGTAGCGACGCTGCTTTGGTTCGTTGTCTTTTATTGGAACCGGCAATATTTTTCGGGCATATTTGTGCAGAAGAGTTCGTAAACCCGAACATTCAGTGCTGATGGCCAAGAGCACTCAGAGCATTGCAACCGTTGAAGGACGAAGCTGGCGTTAATCGGTCTCCTGCCTCGTCCGATGGGAAACGTCCACAGCCGAATCGCGTGTGCTGATGCAAACGTCCTGGCCCCCGTTGCGTTTCAGAATTTCCACGGCACGCGCAGCAGCTTCTGGCGAGGCGCAACGAACAGACATAAGGATCGTGCGCTGATGCAGACGGTCTTCGTAGCGCTTGGCTTCCAGCTCGGGAACGCCCATGCGGATCAACGCCTGTGCAACACGTCCTATGGCGTTTTTCACGCCGAGGCCAGCCAATCCGGCTTTCAGGGTGCCCTCGCCCACGAGCGGTCCCAGGCCTGGAATCGCCAACATACTCAGACCAGCCAGTACGCCAAGTGTACCGCCCAGTACGTGGTGGGATCCCGCGCCTGGCGGGTCAACCTCATGCAAATTCAGTCGGCCCGCGGCGATCGCGTTAGTTTCAGGAAGATTGTCAGGCAAGAGCACGGAAATATCGTTGGAAGGGAAATGTTCGCGGATCAAATTATCGACGGCCGTTTCGGCCCCAGCGGGTGTTTCGTAGATTACGAAGACCGTCATTCCTTGAGGCATAGTGCTCATCCTTTCTTGGTCGCTAGTGCTCTTTATCGGCATGATACTTTCGAGTTTCGATTTCGAACGCGGATTCGCGTCGGTCGGATTTCCGGGCGCCGACTGCTTGAGCGCACTAATACTTTAAACAACGTATGTAAGGCGGGCGCTATCGGTAGAAATGCGTAGGAATAAAACTGCGACGTCAGGGATGCGACGCCCTAAAGGGCGGACACCATGTGGGCGATTGCATCATCGAACGTAACTTTGCCGTCGAGGTAGGGCTGCCAATATTCGGTGAGGACCCGCAGATAATTTTCCCAGCCCCGTTTGTAGAGGCCCTCCCGGACGGCGTAAGGCACATATCCGGAAGATGACGCCGCGGATGAGGTGGACGAGTTGGCGGCAATAAGAGCCACCGGCCGGATGACTTCGCCAGTGGTGTAGAAAAGCAGCGCGTGCCAGAGGTCGCGGGGAATGGGTTTTTCGCGCTGGCGACATTCGCGGAAGATGGCGTCCTGCACGGAGTCGGAAATGCCGTGTGAAGCTTCGTGGAAGAGGATTTCGAGAGCTTCCGGCCCTTGATTGCGGGCATCGGAGTTGGAAACTGTGACGCGGAGCGGATCAAGCGTGGTGTACGCGCCGGTGGAACCGGCGTATGCGGTGACGTCCACGCGGATGCGATCCTTGGGCCACGGCGTCTGATAAATCTCGGCTAGGCGGTGAGAAAGATCGAGCCCGTTGCGGCGAACCAACGGAGCAACGGAGGCGATCCATCGCCGATTCGCGCGATCATGCTCTGGCCATAAGTGAGCGCGATAAACGGGAGCAGCAGCTTCGAGGGCCTGTGTGAGACTTACGGGAAGTCCGGCATCACAGGATTTTTTCTTGCGGCCGGCCAGATCCTGGCAGGTCTCGAAATCGCCCAGCTGATTTTTGATCAGAATCATTTCCAGGCTCACCGTGAGGTCGCTGTCGGCGTAGGTTTTCGAATAATAAGCGATTGCGGCGGACCAGGCCCGTTGCTCAGCGGGAGAGAGGTTTGCAACAGCGAAGTTTGCGGCATTGGGGCCCGCAGTAGCGTTCGCGATGCGCTGGGCGCGTGCGGCGCGATATAACGTGTGATGAAGATTGAGCCAGAAACCGCTATGAAACTCAAAAACGGGCAGCGGCGGCGGAGGCGGTTCGTCCTGCGCGCGGGAAGGTTGCGGGTAGAGAAGCAAGAGCATGCACACAAATGAGACGAAAACGAGGCGAATGGAAGTACCAAATGGGCGCATGAGAAGAAGAAAGATGTTAGCGCCAAACGGGCCGAGCGGCAAACTTCCCGTTTTTCGCAATCTTCCTCCTGAGTTTTAGCCCAAATGTTCCGGTGCCTGAAACACCACGACAGATTACCGTGAATGATGCTGGCCGTGACCGCCTCGGCAGCCAGGGTTTCGCGTATCGGCTTCGCCGGAAGCGCGCCTGTGCTCGCGGGCCTTCGTGGCGAAAGCCAATGCGAAGAAGAAAGCTCGTAGACTGATCTGCTAAACTGATGATTTGGCATGAGGCCAACGACGCACACTATGACCACGATCGCCATCGAACAAGCAGGAAAGCACGACGGCCAGGAAGTCACCATCCAAGGCTGGCTTTACAATTTGCGTGAATCCGGAAAGCTACTCTTCCCCATTTTTCGCGATGGTACCGGCATCATCCAGGGCGTCGTCTCGCTGAAAGAAAATCCCGAAGCCTTCGCCGCCCTAAAAGGTCTCGCGCAAGAATCCAGTGTCATCGTTAGCGGCAAGATCCGCGCCGAGCAACGCGCTCCCGGCGGCTACGAAATGGGAGTCACCGCGGTAAACGTCCTGCAAAGAGTTTCCGAAGAAACTCCTTATCCCATCCAGCTAAAAGATCATGGCGTGGATTTCCTTCTCGATCACCGCCATCTCTGGATCCGTACTCCCCGCCAAGCGGCCATTCTTCGTATTCGCGCCGAAGCCGTTCGCGCCGCGCGCAATTTCATGGACGCGCAAGGCTACGTCCTTACCGATGCGCCGATGTTCACTCCCTCCGCTTGCGAAGGTACCTCCACGTTGTTCGAAGTGAATTACATCGACGACCAAAAAGCCTATCTCACCCAGTCCGGCCAGCTCTACATCGAGGCCACAGCCATGGCCCTCGGCAAGGTTTATACTTTCGGTCCCACCTTTCGAGCCGAAAAATCAAAAACTCGCCGCCATCTAACAGAATTCTGGATGCTCGAACCGGAAGCCGCCTACGCCACACTCGACGACATGATGACTCTCGGCGAAGGCTTGGTCAGCGCCATAGTCCAATCCGTCGTGCAAAACAAAAAGCCCGAGCTCGAAACTCTCAAGCGCGACATTACCAAATTGCAAAACGTGAAAACTCCCTTCCCGCGTATCAGCTACGAAGAGGCTCTGAAAGTCCTCAACAAGCATGGCAATGCAGCAAAATTCGGCGACGATTTCGGCGGCGACGAAGAGACCATTGTCTCCAACGAATACGACCGCCCGGTCATGGTTCACCGCTATCCTACTGCTATCAAAGCGTTTTACATGCAGCCCGACGCCGACGACCCGGCCAAGGCCCTCGCCTTTGACATGCTCGCCCCAGAAGGCTACGGCGAAATCATCGGTGGCAGTCAGCGTATTCACGATTACGATTTGCTCGTTAAGCGATTGAAAGAACATAACTTACCGGAAGAGGCCTTCCAGTGGTACCTTGATCTCCGTCGCTACGGCAGCGTTCCCCACGCCGGCTTTGGACTTGGCCTCGAACGCACAGTCGCCTGGATTTGCGGCACCGAACACATCCGCGAAGTCATCCCCTTCCCTCGCATGATTTACCGGGTGTATCCTTGATCCGGATAGATTGACGGTCCCTATTGAACAGCAAGTCGAACCGGTTGGTTTGTCAGCTTCATCCCGCAGTTCAAAGATTCTGAAGTTATTCGCACACTATTAGGCAAATCTCGGCTGACTGACCGTGCGGATAATTGTGAGTCACGAAGAGTGCCACCCGCCTTAGGTGTCTGAAGGTAAGGTCTGGGGTTGCACGAGCCACTGTTCGCGGGTCACCGAACGGAGTTTCACAGCCATGCCACAAAAAGTTCGCATCATCGGCGTCCCCATGGATCTCGGCCAAAGCCGCCGCGGCGTCGATATGGGCCCTTCGGCTCTTCGCGGAGCCGGCCTGCAAGCTGCCCTGAAAAAGCTTGGTCACACCGTGGAAGATATAGGCAACCTCGAAGTCAAACAGCCCGAGGAAATGCACATCGGCGAAAAGCGCGCGAAATATCTGCAGGAAATCACGGAAACCTGTGAAGACATTTCCAAACATGTCCAGAAATCACTCGAGGAAGGTTTCCTGCCGCTGGTTCTCGGAGGTGACCACTCTATCGCGGCCGGCGTTGCGGCGGGTGTCGCTTCTCATTTTCGCAAAGACAAAAAAGATATCGGCTATCTCTGGCTGGACGCTCACGGCGACATGAACACACCCGAAAGTTCGCCCTCAGGGAACATTCACGGTATGCCGCTCGCCGCCATCATGGGCTACGGCGCCGATGAGCTCGTCAATCTCGGCGGCTTCAAACCCAAAGCCGAACCGGGCAACATCGTCATCGTCGGCGCACGCGACCTCGACGCCCAAGAACGTAAAATTGTGAAAAGATCCGGCATCCATGTTTTCACCATGCGCGACATAGACGAACGCGGTATGCGCGAAGTCATGTCCGACGCTCTCAAATACGCGATGGACGACACCGCCGGAGTCGCGGTCTCTCTCGACATGGATTTCGTCGATCCCACCGACGCGCCAGGCGTTGGCACGCCCGTCCGCGGCGGCGTCACCTACCGTGAAGCTCATCTCGCCATGGAAATGATTGCCGATACGGAGTCGATGGTTTCACTCGAAGTGGTCGAAATCAATCCCATCCTCGACGAACACAACCGCACCGCCCTCCTCGGCGTGGAGTTGGTCCTCTCCGGCCTCGGCCAAAAAATCCTCTAAACTTTCCGCCAGGCACACTAGTTCCGCCGCAGTGTTTTTTTGGCATCGCAGCCAAATGGCTAACAATCGACACCAGCTCTCTGCCAACTTTTTGCGTCCTGTGCTAGATTTCTCCCTTCACGAGGCCATGTCCCTTGAAACACATTGTCTTCCTCTCATTTCTGCTCTTTACTGCAATGACGATCCTATTGTCTGGCTTATTTTCCGATCCTCAACAACGGCCGCTCGTCCTCCTCGCTGTTTTCGCTCATCCCGACGACGAAACTTTCGTCGGGCCAGCGTTAGCGAAATACGCGCGCGAAGGCGTCAAAGTCTACCTCGCCATCGCCACCAAAGGAGAAAAAGGAACCAATGAACACGCGGGAATTGCAGCTGGCGGCCCGCTCGCCGCGGCCCGTCACGCCGAAGCCATCTGCGCTTGCCAGAAACTGGGCATCGAGGCGCCCATTTTTTTTGATTTGAACGACGGCGAATTGGGCGCCATGACCGACCCGTTAGCCAAGAATATTCAAGTCGTCGCCGATAACGTGGAAAAATTAATCGCTCAATTGCATCCGCAAGTAGTGGTTACCTGGGGTCCCGACGGCGGTTACGGCCATCCCGATCACCGCCTGGTTTCAGACGCCGTCACCCAAGTCATCCAATCGCACAATTCCGAAATCAAACTCTTCTACGGGGCGCTGACACCCGAACAAGCCAAGCGGCTCAACACGGTCTGGCCACCGCAACTCCCCTGGCATACCACCGACCCAGCGTATGCCACCGTTAACGTCTCTTTCACCAAGCAAGACCAAGCCGCTTACCACCGAGCCTTCGAGTGCCACAAATCGCAATACACCGCGGTGCAGTTTGAAAAAACTGAGAAAGCACTCGATGATGGCTGGGCCGGCCGCCTCTCCTTCCGCCCCTGGTCCACCCTCCGCAGATCCAACGATCTCTTCCAGTAGTTCCACCCCAGAAGCGTGTCCGCAGGTTGCACTCCTCGTTCCTACTTGAATGCACACCCTCGCACAATTTCTAAAGCTCTTTCTCTTTCAACTGTAAACTGTCAACTGTCGACCACGAACTTCCGGCGACTCTCATGACCAACGACAAAAAAAGATTGCGCGTAGGAGTTCTCTTCGGCGGACGCAGCGGCGAGCATGAAGTCTCTCTCGTTTCGGCGGCCTCAGTCATTCGCGGCCTCGATCCCGACAAATACGAAGCCGTGCCCATCGGCATTTCCAAGGAAGGTCACTGGCTCATCGGCATCGCCGCTGCAAGCGCCCTCAAACAAGGAGCCACGCAAAAGCTGCTGCCGGAAGTCTTGCGCAACGGCCAGCGCATCGTGATGGCCGCCGATCCCACCGATGCTGCTCTGATTCCACTCGATCGCACCGCCCAAAATAAGACCGGCGCCATGGGCCAGCGGCTCGATGTAGTTTTTCCCGTAATGCACGGCACCTACGGTGAAGACGGCACGATTCAAGGTTTGCTCGACCTCGCCGGACTGCCATTCGTCGGCGCCGGTGTTCTAGGCTCCGCCATCGGCATGGACAAAGACGTCGCGAAAAAACTCTTGCAGCACGCCAAGATTCCCGTGGTGCCTTGGGTCACGGTCTATCGCACGGATTGGGAGCGCGATCCCAAGTCTGTGCAAAAGCAAATCGAAAAGAAATTTCGCTATCCCGTTTTTGTGAAGCCCGCGACGCTCGGCTCGTCTGTGGGAATGAGCAAGGTCCATTCCCGCGCGGAGCTTGCGCCTGCCCTCGATCTCGCTTCTGAATTTGCCATGAAAATTCTGGTTGAGCGCGCCGTCAGCGCCCGCGAAATCGAAGTCTCCGTCCTCGGAAATCACGATCCGAAAGCTTCGGTGGCTGGTGAAATCGTCCCGCATCGCGAATTTTACGATTACACCGCGAAGTATCTGGAAGAAGGCACCGCGCTGATCATTCCCGCGAAATTAAAACCCGCGCAGATGAAAAAGATCCAGCAACTCGCCGTCTCCGCCTTCCGCACGCTGGAGCTTTCCGGAATGGCTCGGGTCGATTTTTTCCTGGAGAAAAAGGGCGGCAAACTTTTCTTGAACGAGGTGAACACGATTCCCGGTTTCACTTCCATCAGCATGTATCCAAAATTGTGGGAAGCCACGGGAATTCCTTTCCGCGAACTCATCGATCGCTTGATCACTTTGGCGCTCGAAGTTCATCAGGAAAAGGCCCGCACCAAATACGAAATCGAATTGCCTGAAGGCGCCGGCGGAGCGCTCGGAGCTTGACGGGCACTCCAATCTCGTCCCCGGTGTCTAAATAGCACGGCCAATCCTGGCGATGCGTGGTTCTGGCCGCCGGTTCTTAACGGGTCGCATGAAGCGATGCGACATTTGAAGAGAACCAATGTTAGGATTAAATCGCAACTCAGCTCGCAGAGAAAATAAAAATGTCACTGCTGTCCCCGCCGCCGGAACCGTCGAACAAATACAAAGCGCTTACCTTCACCGTGGCCGCACTGGCCATAGCTCTCGCGATTGTTTTGTACTTTGCTTTTCGCTACTACCCAGAGAAAAGAGCCGCAGAGCATTTTCTGGACGCGCTCGTCGCCGGTCACGAAAAGCAGGCTTACGAATTGTGGAAACCTTCCGAGAGTTACAAGATCAACGATTTCATGGCCGACTGGGGGCCGGAAGGTTACTACGGCCCGGTGAAAAGTTACGCCATAGGAAAAGCTAGTTCGGGCAAAGGGGCAAATGGAGTCGTGCTGATCATCGAAGTCAGTCCCTTTTCTCCGATGCCCGACAAAACCGATGTCGAAAAAAGCCGTCGCACGAAACAGTTGAACTTATGGGTGAGGTCGGAGGACAAGGCGCTCAGCTTCCCGCCGTCCTACTAGCGTCCGGGAATGATCGTCGACTCTTTTGTAGCTTTGAGCCATCTTGAGCCCCTTTCATCGGGGCGAAGGATCTAAACTTCAACGCACTGGTCAACTCTGCTGAAGTGCGGACAAGCGGACTCGACAGTAAACTCGGCGATCGGCGTCGCAGTTAGCGGAGCAAATCCTCGAGCGCGTGAGCGAGTTCGGGAACGGTGACGCTGGCGGTACCAAGTTTTCCAACAACGACGCCAGCTGCGGCGTTTGCAAGCACGGCGGCATCGCTGACCGAGGCGCCGGCGGCAACCGCAAGCGAGAGCACGCTGAGCACGGTGTCGCCTGCGCCGGTAACGTCAAAAACTTGCCGGCCAGTCGCTCCGCGCTCGACACCGGATTTTCCGACGCGAGCATACGTAACTTCAAAACTTGTTGCATTTATAGTTATATGCGTCGGCGAGGATTCTTCAAAAATGGTCATTCCCTTTTCGCCGCGAGTAATCACTACGGCGCTACAACCGAAATGCGCCAGCAGGGCGCGCCCCGCTTCTTCAAGAGATTTTTCGTCACGCAACGAGCGCGTCACAAAAAATCCCGCTTCTTTTGCGTTGCACACAATCACTCGCGCTCCGCGATATGCATAAAGACGCGAAGTCTTTGGCTTTACAAAGACCGGCACGTTCAAGCGATGGCATGCGCTAAGCACGCGGTCGGCAAAGGCATCCGTGATCAGTCCTTTGTCGTAATCGGAAAGAATCAAGCCATCGAATTTCTTCAGCGATGCAAGCAGCAAACGAAATAGCTTTTCTTCCAGGGGCGCCACGACAGGTTCGCGGCGTTCGTGGTCAATGCGAACGATTTGCTGGTGCCGCGCGATCACGCGCGTTTTTACCGTGGTCACCCGCGATTTGTCGGCGACAATTCCTTGTTCGGAAATTCCGGCGCTACGCAGACAACGGTGCAGCGCGCGGCCGGATTCGTCCTCGCCGATAACGCCAAACGCTTCCACGCGCGCGCCGAGCGCGGCAAGATTTGCTGCCACGTTTCCCGCTCCGCCGAGACATTCGCTCTGCTCCACAAAATCCACCACGGGGACTGCCGCTTCCGGCGAAAGCCGCGAAGCTGTTCCCCACAAGTAACGATCCAGCATCAGATCGCCAAGCACGCCAATGCGCTTTCTCCTTAGGCGAGGCAGCAGGCGTTTCAGGCGAGACAGAGAGTCAGCGATGGAATGTGACATTCGAAGAATTCCTTATGAACGAATTCTATTCGCCGGCGATGGAGGCTTCTTCCGGCAGCATGACGGGAATATCGTCACGCACGGGATAAACGCGTTTACATTGCGGGCATTTGAGTCCGCACGGATCGGCGAGCAATTTTACCGCGACTTTACAAATCGGACAGACCAGCATTTCCAGCAAATCCTGCGAAATAGTCATGCATTTTTTCCTATGTAAATCCTGTTGGGACTCTAGCACCGGCTCTGCATTGCGGCAACCCGGCAGGGACGGCGGCTATGCGCCGGCGCAGGTTTTCTACAAACCTTTAGAGGAGCGGAATTCGCGGACGACGGTTGCGACATCGCGCTGGTCGGCGTCGACTTTGCGATTCAGACTACGCATTTCTTCCTCGGAGATTTTTCCTGCGAGATCAGCGAGAGCTGCGCGCAACGACGGAAATTTCTCGAGCGCGGCGATTCGAACGACAGGAACAGCGTCGTACGGTGGAAAATAGTGGCGGTCATCTTTTAACGGAACCAGGCCGAGCGCGTCAATCAGACCGTCGGTAGAATTACCGGCGACGATGTCCACTTTTTTTTCGGCGAGCGCGCGATAGAGCAAACCAAGGTCGAGGACGCTGGGCTCTTTGCCGAATTTGAGACCATAGCGCGCGGTCCAGCCGCGGTATCCGTCGGGACGTTCAAGAAATTCGTAGCCGACACCCGCGCGCCACCGCGGCGCGAGCGGCGCAATGTCGGAAATTTTAGTGAGATTCTTGCCGCGTGCGTCATCTCCACGAATGACCATCGCGAATGTATTTTCGAATCCCAACGGTTCCGTGACTTCGAACGCGAAGCGACGCGCATATTCTTCTTTGACCCGCCGATAGATTGCCGCTGCGGAATTGTTATCCGGGTTTTCCCCGAGAACCGCCGTCAACGCAGTGCCGGTATATTCGACGTAGAGATCCACGTCGCCGCTGAGCATGGCCTTTTGTACCAGCAAGGTGCCGCCGAGATTGGATCTGCGGACTACGTGAATGCCAGTGCGCGCTTCAATGTGTTGAGCGAGCAATTCCGCGAGGATGATCTGTTCGGTGAAAAATTTGGAAGTGACTACTAGGTGCGGCTCCGATGGAGCACGGCAAGCGGCCAACGTTACAGTTGCGAGCAGCAGTGAAACACAAACGAGGCGCTTCATTTCAAGCGACTCGCAATCGGCGTTCGACCAAGCCGAGTAAGAAATCCGCCAACAAGGCCAGCAGCGCGGCGGGAATCGCTCCCGCGAGAATGACGACGTTACTGACCATCGCGACACCGCGAAAAATGAAGATCCCGAGTCCCCCCGCCCCAATGGCTGCTGCAATCGTCGCAATACCGATGGTAATGACGGTGGCGGTTCGAATGCCGGCAAGAATAAAGCTGGTGGCAAGCGGCAGGCGGACACGGAACAAGATTTGATTTTCCGTCATGCCCATAGCTTCGGCCGCTTCCAGGACCGCGGGATCGATGCTGGTCAAGCCCACGTAGGTGTTTCGCAGAATAGGAAGGAGTGCGTAGAGCACCAACGCGATGATAGCGGTTCGCGCGCCGATACCCCCGAGGAAGGGCAGCGGAATCAAAAAGCCGAACAGCGCGAGGCTTGGAATGGTTTGGAAAATGTTGGCGATGGCCAGAGAGACGGAGCGCCAGCGAGGGCGGGTGGCAACCGCGAGTCCGAGCGGAACGCCAATCGCAATGGCGATCGCCATGGAGAGCAGTACTAACGTCAGGTGCTCGCGAGTGGCGCCAAGAATTTCAACGCGATGGCTTACGAAAAACTGCCAGACATTCATTGCACGGCTCCCGCGACCAACTGAGAAGCTGCGACAAATTGGCGCGCCACGGGATGATCCAGCTTAAGAAAATCGCGAGGACTGGCCTCGGCGACAATCCGGCCGGCATCCAAGAGCACCACGCGGGTTCCAAGAAGCAACGCTTCGCGAAGATCGTGGGTGACAAGAACAATTGTTTTTGAAACCCTGCGAGCAAGTGACAAGAATTCCTGCTGAAGGTCCGAGCGGGTGACGGGATCGAGCGCTCCAAACGGTTCATCCATCAGCAGGATTCCCGGATCGGCAGCGAGGGCCCGCGCAACACCGATACGCTGACGCTGGCCGCCAGAGAGTTCACGTGGAAATTTGCCCGAGTATTCGGCTGCATTCAGGCCGACCATCTGCATTACTTCCGCATAGCGAGATGTGATTCGGTTGGCGGGCCAATTCTCAAGTCCAGGCACGAGAGCAACGTTTTCCTGGATCGTAAGGTGCGGAAATAATCCCACTTCCTGTATGACATAACCGATACGACGACGCAATTGAATGGGATCCCAATCGAGAACGCGGCGGCCTTCGACGAGCAATGCTCCCGAAGAGCAGATACGGAGGCGATTGATGAGCTTGAGCATAGTGGTTTTGCCGCTGCCGCTCCGGCCAAGCAAGGCGATTGTTTCGCCTTGATGAATTTTGAGCGAAATAGCGGTAAGAATGTGCACAGACCGCTTCGTATTTAAGCGGTATTCCACGTCCTGAAAATCGATGGTAGCGTGCGGCACGGAATGGCTTTCTCCGTCGTTAGAGTTGACAGCTTCTGTGCCTGGCGTCAACATCGTATCGTAGCCAGCCTTCCTTGTACCGAGGATTCGGTACATCCTCTAAGCTCAAGGTTTGTGAAACAAACCTTGAAACCCGCGACGGGCCATTGCATCAAAGTGGAGGGGAAAATCATGGGAGCACTTGCCGCCTCAGTCCGCACCCGCCACCAACACCATCTGAGACTCATTCGTTCGCGGGAAACTACCGACGAACTTTTCAGAATTCTTCACGACGACGCATTCTATGAAAGACCGATCGCAGAACGCCACCGGGTAATATTTTATTTGGGCCACGTAGAGGCATTTGATTGGAATCTATTGGGCGAACGGGCCTTTGGGCTGAAGCGGTTTCATCGTGCCTTCGACGATCTTTTTGCATTTGGAATCGATCCAGTGGGAGGCGGTTTGCCGACCGATCAGCCGGCGGATTGGCCGGCGCGCGACGAAATTGCAGTGTACAACCGGCGATTGCGAACGGAATTGGACGCGGCCATCGAGCAAGCGCTGGGGCATCCCAGCGAGGGGCATCCGCAGCTCTTGACCATGATGGAAGTGGCGATTGAACACCGCTTGATGCACGCGGAAACTTTGGCTTACATGTTTCATCGTTTGCCGCTGGAAAAAAAGAAGCCGGCGGCGAACCAGAATTTGTGGAGTCCGGTGCGCGCACGGCATCGCCTGGTGGAAATCGAAGAGGGACCTGCGACGCTGGGGCTGCCGAAAGACGACCACGCTTTCGGATGGGATAACGAGCGAGTCGCGCTGACGCTGCGAGTGCCGGCGTTCAGCATTGAAAATCACAATGTGACAAACCGCGAATTTTTGCATTTTGTACAGAACGGCGGCTATCGAGAACCTTCGCTGTGGAGCAAAGAAGATTGGGAATGGCGTGAGCGAAACGGAATAGAACATCCGGCCTTCTGGGAACGTAGGGGAAATATCTGGACTTACAAAGGGATGTTTGCCGAGCAGCCGTTGATGATGGACGCTCCAGTTTATGTAAGCCATGCCGAGGCTTCGGCATACGCGAAATGGCTGGGACGCAAGCTGCCGACGGAAGAGCAGTTTCATCGCGCGGCTTACGGAGTACCGGGATCTGAGGATCAACGCCAATATCCGTGGGGCGAGGAACCGCCGAAGCCGCGATTCGGTAACTTTGATTTTGCGAATTTTGACCCCGCGCCGTGTGGAGCCCATCCCGAGGGAGCGAGCGCATTTGGAATTCACGATCTGGTAGGAAACGGGTGGGAATGGACGCGAACGGTATTCGCGCCGCTGCCGGGCTTCGCGCCAATGCCATTCTATCCGGGTTACTCTGCAAACTTTTTTGATGGAAAACATTTCGTGCTGAAAGGAGGCTCGCCGCGCACCGCCGCTTGCATGCTGCGGCGTTCCTTCCGCAATTGGTTCCAACCGCATTATCCGCATGTGTACGCAACTTTTCGCTGTGTGGAAGATTAGTTAGAACGAAACCCCGGCCGGGAGCATACATGCCAACTCAAACTATGCAGCAGGTAGTGTCTGCGGAATTTGCGGCGGACGTTCGCTCGGGTTTAACAAAAGCCCGGCAGCGAGAACTCCCCAGTAAATACTTGTATGACGAAGTTGGTTCAGAACTATTCGAAGCCATTTGCCTCCTGCCGGAATACGGATTGACGCGGGCCGATACGCGACTGCTGCAAAGACATGCGGACGAAATCATCGCCCAGATGCCGCTGCCTGTGCACGTGGCGGAGCTAGGAAGCGGCAGCGGTAAGAAAACGCGTTACATCCTGGAAGCCCTGGCCAAGCGACAACGTACTTTTTATTACCCGATTGAGATTTCGCCAGCGGCGCTGGCGGCCTGCGCAAAAGAATTGGGGCAACTGGATTGCGTGAGCCTGGTAGGTTACGAGAAGCCGTATTTGGAGGGCTTGCGAGCAGTTACCGGGCGGCGGGAACCAGGCGAACATCTTTGTGTGCTGTTTCTGGGAAGCACGATTGGAAATTTCGATCGTCCGGCCGCCGACGAGTTTTTACGGCAAGTGCGTGACACCCTGGAACCGGACGATACGCTGTTGCTGGGGACTGATTTTGAAAAAGAGGTGAATACTCAACTGCTTGCGTACGATGATCCGGTGGGAGTGACAGCGGCTTTCGACTTGAACTTGCTGGCACGCATCAATCGCGAGCTTGGCGCGGACTTTCGCTTGCGCGATTTCCGGCATTTAGCGTTATGGAATTCGACAGAGCGCCGAATCGAGATGCACTTGCAGTCTCTGCGACGCCAGCGAGTGAACATTCCAGGCGCCGCGCTGCTGGTTCGAATCGAAGAGGGAGAAACGATCTGGACGGAGAGTTCCCACAAATACAGTCCGCAAGAACCGGCGGAAATGGCAGCGCGGGCCGGATTCCGCCAAGTCGCGCAGTGGATCGACGAAGAGTGGGCGTTTGCGCAGAATTTGTGGGTGGTGGAGTAAGAGCTATGTCTCGCTTCGCCCGACATGACGAGCGACCTTGTCGCCGCTGGCGAATCCCGAGGGAGTGTTGTTTCACAGGGTTTCGATGCGCCAGACGATTCGCGCGGACAACACTTTTTGCGTGCTGAGGCGCCAGCGAGCCAGGATTTGCGAGCCTTGATACACGCGTTCGAACCCTTCCTCGGATTCTGAAACCGTTTCGATGGGAGCGATCCAAAAGTTTTCGGTCCCCGGCGCGTGCAATGTGATGCGCAGTCCTTGCCAACCATCCTGCAAATGAAGAATTGGACCAGGGAGTTCTCCGCTAAAACGCAAGCTCTGCGGGCCAGAGGCAGTTTCGATGAATCGGTCGCTTTCGGCTGGCGCAAGAAGATTCACAATGGTTTCAATACCGACGATCACCGCCCGATCGAGGGCCTGCTTGAGCTTGAACCCCACTTCGCAGGAGATCTCGCAGCCGTTAGGCGCGGGCCCAAACGAGAAACGTTTGGTGACATCAACAGCAACTGGATCATTTCCAGGCACGTTCGCGCCGATCAGCGTCTTGCGATACAGCTCCGCCTGATGTGGTGCGGAACTTCGCACGGAGAATTCGCCGCCCGCAAAACTAGCGTCTTCCATTAGCTGCAAGGATTCATAGTCCGCGTGCGTGCGTTTAGGATCGAATACCAGGATGCGAAACGCGTGACGCGCCCAGCGGTCATATTTCAGAAAACGTTCGAGGTTAGGCTCCTTCACGCGAGTTTGCTCGTGAATTGAAACAACGGCGCCGGTTGCGGTTCTCGAGGCCTCGCGCAGACGTGTGTGATACGCCTCAGGGCGGCGCTGCATGGAGTTTATGAGCGTGGCGGCCGACGGACGGAAATCGAGAACGGCGAGAGTTCCGCCGTCCGAGGGCTTGAGGAGCGCCTGGTATTCCAGGCCGGTGAACAACAGTTCGTTTTTTCCGTCAGTGTCGTAGTCAAGCAGTTCGACGCGGCCAAGTTGGCCGCCGGGAATGAGCTTGTCTGCTGCTAGCTCAGCACGAATCAGATTTCGCCAAAGCTCGGTACGCAAATGCGGCGCATAGAGGCCGCCAAAAACACCGTGCCAATAGGCATCGTTACACTGTGCGCGAAGAAGATGATCGCGGGCCTCTGCAATTTCGCGGGCCGCCTGGGTTTCGGTGCGGCGCTGCGGCACCGCGGCCAGTCTCGTTCCGGCGCGAAGCATTTTCTTGTGCAAGAGATTGGATTCCGGATATTTGCGAAAAAACCCGCGCCATGAGCCCCCTCGCAAAAACGCGGCGACTTCGGGGCGCTTGGAAAACTCCTCTTGAACGGTATGGAATCTTTGGCGCACGCCAGTTGGCAAAGCCCACTCAGCCATTTCGGGGTAAGAGGCGGTGGGCAAATCCGCGCGGCCAAGCGGCGCATGAGTATCCGCGTATTCGCCCGGCGGAGTGACACTGAGCCAATCGGAATTCATTTCAAGCGCCGTGAAGAAATCGTGCAGCCAATGATCGTCATAGCAATGTTCGAAAGTGCCTGGCCACACGCCGAATTTTTCCATGTCGTCGCCAAACACGGCAACGCCGTCGGGATGAGTGGAGGCGGCCTCACGCAAGTACTGCATGACCTCTTCGACCGTTCCGAAAGGTATTAGATAGCGTAGAGCCTTTTGCCCGGCGAACAGGCCCACCGCCTTGCCGCGATCCTCGGCTTGATAGGAGCCGAAAAGCTCGGGCGGTTCGAATCCGGCGGAAAGAAAATGGAAATCGTCGACCAGCGTATAGCGGATCTGCGCCGGGGCCAGCACGGAGGGAAGCTGCGGTTCCCATACGCGTTCCGCGAGCCACGCGCCAGAGGGCCGCCAGCCGAACTGTTGTTCGACGTATGTGGCCAGACGTTCAAGCTGTTCGCGCTGGTCGTCGGGCGGAATGACGGCCAGAATGGGCTCATAGAATCCGCCGCCGACCATTTCCACCTGCTTGCGTTTCACCAGTGACCGCAGCAGCACAAAATATTCCGGATGATGCTTTTCGATCCAAGAGAGTAAAGGCCCGGAATAGTGCAACGCCGCGCGAACGAAAGGATGTTTCTCGAGATGTTCGACGAAAGGAAGATAGGCGCGCCGGTAGCAGCGCTCAAAGACGTCTTCAAAATTTCCGGCAGGCTGGTGGGAATGGATGAGCAGTGACAGATGAAATTTTGGCGGCACGAGGACGTTCCTGGGCTCCATCTTTCATCATACCGCGAGCATCGCTATTACAAAGTCGTGTGCATCAGAGCGTGATCCTAGATGCAACGATCGATTATTTACAAGCCAGAATGCTTGGTGACCCAATTTCCGAGGGCAGTCAGCACTTGCGGCGCGATGGTTTCTTCAATGGCGCCATAGAGGGCCGGGGAGCCAGATTGCGCGGTCTGAAAGAGATGATTGACGCCTTCGATTTCCACGACGGTAAAATCTTTGTTTTCGCTGACGTCGGAGGCCTTGCGCAGGAGCGGCACATTTTCCTGCGAATCGACCTGGAGATCACGGTCGCCGCTTAGCGCGAGCACCGGACATCGCAATTTGTCCAGCGCCGGCTGGGGATCGTAGTCCAGAAATTGACGGAACCAGGGAGAGACCATGAAACGAATTTGCGCTTGCAGCGCAGCAGGAGTCACGGCTTCGGAGAGGCCGCTCTGTTGAACGAGCGTGTCGAGTCTTTTCTGCAAAGTCGCGGAATCTTTTTCTTCGCGAACCGCGGCGTAGGCTTTGCGGTCGAATTCGAGGCTACGAGCAATTTGGTCTTCAGGAAGGCCGCCGGCGCGCGCAATCAATTCGGACTGGCGGAGCAACGTTTTTTCTCCAATGGTGGCTGGGGTTGCGAGCAGCACTAACCAGGCGACATCGTTCGTGCGAGTAGCGACTAGCGAAGCGATCATTCCGCCCTCGCCGTGGCCAATCATGCCGAAGCGCTTAGGGTCGAGTTCTTTGCGAGACTTTAGATACGTCAGTGCGGACTGCGCATCTTGGGAAAAGGCTTCAATGGTGGCTTCGGGAAAGTCGCCTTTCGATTGCGCTATGCCACGTTTGTCATACCGCAGCACGGCAATCCCGCTTTTGGTGAGAAAATCCGCAAGCAGCAGGAACGGCTTGTGGCCGGCAACGGTCTCATCGCGATCTGTGGGACTGGCACCACCGAGCAAGACCGCGACCGGAAACGGTCCGGCGCCTTGGGGCAGAGTCAGCGTGCCTGCAAGAGTTTCGGGCGGATTGCCCGAGGCAAAGGAAATTTCTTCTTCGCGGTATGGATATGGTTTGACTGGATTTTGCGGGCGCCGCAATTCCAATGGGCGATCGGAGCGATGGAAATTCAGTTTTTCATTATTTCCGTTCTGGCTCCAGTGGCCGGAGATTTCATTTTTTGCGGCGTCAAGAGATCCGCTGTATTCCGCATCGAATGCCGAGAGTTCGAATTTCATTTCGCCGGCGCTTTCGGAGACGCGCGAAGCGGGAATTCCCTGGATGCCCTGATCGAGGCTGTCTACTGACGCGAGCAATTCCCTTTTGTCGTCGTGCGAAATATGGAGCTGCAAACGCATGCGCATGTTGCCGAATTCGATCGCGCCTTGCCACGTGCCTTCGGCTTTCGAGACCGCCTTCGCGGACGAGTTTGCCAATGCGCCCGCGGCGCGCTTTTCGAATTGCAGCGGCAGCGCCGAGCCGCCCTGCTGCCAGATTCCGCGGATGGACTTACGGTCCGGCTGGATTTTCCCTTGAAAGGATGCGCCGACGGAAGGCAAATCAAATTCCAGAGCATCTTCGGACCGAGTCACCTTCGCAGCTTCCATTCCGTAAACGGCCTGATCCAAACTGTCCAAGGTTGCGTGCCAATCCCCCCGAGCATTTCCTGTTAAATGCAAGATGAGATGCAGCTGTGAATCACCAACGCGCAATGTACCTGTCCAATCTCCGTTCAGCAACACAGGTCGCGGCGTGGTGGTGGGTTTGCTAGGTGATGCGGGTTGCTGCGTTGACGCGCTCGCATTATCGTTTCCGGCCAACAAACCAAAACACAAAATCGTTAGGCCGGCTATTGCAGCGCAGCGATGCATATCGATTGATCTTCCATGGAAAATCGCGTTTGGCCCGTCAGGTAAACTCCTCTTCGGACAATCGCATAGATGTCGAAAAAGGTGAAGAGGTTGGCGCGCACGCCCCCGAACGTAGCGGCGGCACACAAAATTAGAAACGGCACGCTGCCGCGTGCCGTTGTAGTTCTGTGTACCGCAAATTCCGCAGTTTGCTTACTTCTTCGCGAACCATTCCGAATTCGTTGCTGTAAATGCCTGCCACTTTTCGGGCAGATCCTCGAGCGCAAAAATTGCGGTCACCGGGCATACCGGGACGCACGCGCCGCAGTCAATGCACTCGACCGGATTGATATACAGCTGAGTCACCCCCTCGTGTTCCGGCTCGTCTTTTCGCGGATGGATGCAATCCACCGGACACACGTCCACACAGGCGGTGTCTTTGGTGCCGATACACGGCTCGGCAATCACATAAGCCATTCCAGCTTCTCCTTTTCGCAAGCAGCGCCGCAAAACAGCGATCTGTTACGGCGAAATCTTTTGAGTTTTGAGGTGGCTCAGGGGGCCCAAGAACTCACTCAGTTAGTGTACCCGTCGGCCTTTCGTTTCTCAACCTTGGGGGCAGAAGCGCGACTCGCTCGATTTCTAGGCCATTCCGGGTATCTCGTATTCGCACTCCGTTTGGCTTTGCAGGTAAGACTAGTATCGCGTTCGCGAATGACCTATCGGAAGAAATTCCGCACGAAGAAGCCGAGGTTTGCGGGACGTTCCGCGAGGCGACGCATGAAATAGGGGAACCAATCCTGACCGTAGGGAATGTAGATACGCAGCCTGAAGCCATCGCGCACCAACTGGCGTTGCAAATCGGTTCGAACTCCATAGAGCATCTGGAACTCGAAGTCCTCTTTGGAGATTTTTTCCCGGGCGGCACAGCGAATGGTGGCGGCAATCATTTTCGGGTCGTGCGTTGCGATGCCGTGATAGAAGCCGCTCGGCAACAACATTTTCATCAGTTTGATGTAGTTTGCGTCCACATCCTGTTTTTTCGGGAAGGCAACTTCCGGAGGCTCCTTGTATGCGCCCTTGCACAAACGAATGCGGCAGCCATATGCCAGCAGATCCTGCACGTCCTGCTCGGTGCGATAGAGATATGCTTGAACTACGGTTCCAACTGCGGGGCTCTGCGAACGGACGCGCTTAACGACTTCAATCGTGCGGGCGGTGTAGAACGAGCCTTCCATATCTACGCGCAGAAAGTTGCCATACGATGCGGCGCGCTCGACGATCGAGAGCAGCTGCCCTTCGCAAAAATCGGTGCTCAAATCCAACCCCAGTTGGGTCAACTTACACGATACATTGGCGTCCAGCTTTTCCGCGGCGATGCGGTCAAAAACTTGCAAGTAAGCGTCGCGGGCGCGCTGCGCATCGGATGTCGTGGCGACGTTTTCGCCAAGATAGTCCAGGCTGACCATCAATCCGCGCTCGTTGCAGAACCGCGCGGCAGAGATGGCTTCGTCCAAGGCTTCCCCGGCGACAAAACGGTGAGACATTTTGCGCGTGGTCCTATTCGAGGTAACCCAACGGGCAAACGGTTTGCTTGCAGATAATTTCAGGAGTGTCGAACGGAGCATGGCCTCAAGTATTATGCCCGTCCCGCTGTGGCACGGCGAGTGCCGTTACGCGTGGCTGTGCGCTTCCAGGAACTTTTCCGCGTCTATCGCAGCCATGCAGCCCGAGCCTGCTGCTGTGACCGCCTGCCGGTAGCGATGATCCTGCACGTCGCCGGCGATGAATACGCCGGGAACATTGGAAACGCTTCCATGTCGGGCGACGAGATAGCCATTCTGGTCCATGTCCAGCTTGCCTTTGAAGACCGTACTGTTGGGGTCATGGCCAATCGCAACGAATACGCCGTCGACTTCAATTTCGCGTTTTTCGCTGTTTTCTGTATTGCGGAGCTTGACGCCACACACCAATCCCTGCGGGGAAACAATTTCTTCAACCACGTAGGGAGTGACGAATTCGATCTTCGTGTTCGCGCGTGCGCGATCAATCATGATTTTTGACGCGCGAAAATCATTGCGGCGATGAATGAGATGCACCCTGCTGGCGTACCGGGAAAGAAAATTTGCTTCTTCCATCGCGGAATCTCCGCCGCCCACGACCGCTATCGGCTTGCCGCGGAAAAAATATCCGTCGCATGTGGCGCAGGTGGAAACGCCTCGGCCGATCAACTCCTTTTCGCCTTTCAAACCCAGTAATCGGGCGGATGCTCCGGCCGCAACGATGAGCGTTTTGGTTGTGTACTTGTGTCCGCCCGCGGTTACTTGGAACGGCCGCTCGCTCAAATCCACTTCGGTTACCGCGCCGGCTTTGAACTCCGCTCCAAATCGGGCCGCCTGTTTTTTCATATTCTCGATCAGTTCAGGCCCAAGGATCCCGTCGGGAAAGCCGGGAAAATTTTCGACGTGAGTGGTCAAAGAAAGTTGACCGCCGGGCTCGTGCCCTTCGAGAACAACGGGCTTCAGGTTGGCGCGCGCCGCATAGATGGCCGCGGTAAGTCCTGCGCATCCGCTCCCAATAATTACCACATTCTCCATTTGCCAATTTCTCCCTACATTGGATTCGCAGAGCGGCCACAGGTTACAAATGCGAATCGGCATTGTACCATCTGCGTTCATTTGAACCGCACTGCGCCAGCGGCCATTTTGGAAGGCGCCTTCGGACAAAAAGTTTGTTCGAAGGAACCTTCACCACTCGTGCTTTCGCTTCGTCAAAGCAGAGTGAAACTTGGAACATTGGCCGGTACTGTTCTTTAGCAGACCTCTTCAGGAGACCCGTACTCTATGGATCCGCGCTACCCGATTGGAAAGTTTGAGGCACCGATTGAAGTTACATCGGCATTGCGACAGCAGGCCATCGGAATCATTGCCGAAACGCCGTCAAGGCTACGCGTTGCAGCCAGCGATCTCTCGCCGACGCAACTCGACACACCTTATCGGCAAGGAGGCTGGACGGTTCGCCAGTTGGTGCATCATGTCCCGGATAGTCACTTAAACGCTTATATCCGGCTGCGGCTGACGCTAACTGAGGAGCAGCCGACCATTAAGCCTTACGACGAAAATCTGTGGGCGCAGCTTCCGGATGCCAAGACGGCTCCCATCGAAGTTTCACTTTTGCTGTTGGATGCACTGCACGATCGTTGGGTGCGGCTGTGGCGTTCTCTGACAGCCGAGCAATACGGGCGCGTGCTGATCCATCCAGAACACGGCCCACGCACAGTGGACTGGCTGCTGTTCCTCTATGCATGGCATGGACAGCACCATGTTGCGCACATTACCGAACTTCGCAAGCAAAAATCGTGGTGAAGAGTGATGCCGAATCATTTCGAGCTACGCGTCATGCATTCGCGGCCAATTCATACAAGTACCCCACATGCGAATACGCTGCTCCATCCATTCCCTGCACTTTGGGATTCTTTGATTCAATCACGTAATATTCATCGGGAGCATGGGCTCCGTTTCCATGTCCGAGGCCGAAATGGCTTGCCGCCATCTTCAACGGCTCGCCTGTGAATACGTAACCGGGCCAGGAGCCCGCCAGCCGAGGCATGACCACAGGATCGATTCCGTGCTGCTTATAAACTGCTTCTTCCGCGCGGACAATTTTCGCATCCGCCGGAGTGCTGGTGGGGTCATAGCCGCCGGTCATGTTGACTTCGACGTCGCCGAAGCCCTTCTTCGCCAGATGCGCTTTCAATAGTTCGAGCGATTCTTTCGCGGTCATATCCGGCACCAGGCGCAAGTCTAGTTTTGCAACTGCGCGGCCGGGGAGAATTGTCTTCCCACCGGGACCGGTGTAACCTCCGACGAGTCCTTCGATATTCACGGTGGGCTTTGAGACCAGCAGCTCCAGCGCTTCCTGCCAGCTAACGTCGTGGACCCAATGTTGTACGCCCATGCCTTTTTTCGCGGTGTTTTCATCCAGGCGTCGGGCGGCGACGGCTATCAATCTTCTATCTTCGGCGCTGAGTGGCCGGGCCTTGGCGGTGTAACCCTCAATCGCGGGATCGTTTCCGTCAGAAGTCACAAGCGTCGTCAGGGCTTCGACCAAGTGCCACGCGGGACTATCGAGGCGCGCTTTGTTGCTTGAGTGCACATCTTTGCGCGGACCACGTCCCCATTTTTCGCCGCTGGAAACGAGTTCCAATTCAATGACACCCTTTGCTCCCAGAAAAGTGGTCACGGAGCCGTCGAGATCCTGCGAAGCGAAGGGCATCGTTACGCCCACACATTTTCTCAGTGCCTCCAGGACTTCCGGCCGCCGCACCACTTGCGGAAAATGTGGCGAGCCAATTTCCTCCTCGCCTTCCGCGACAAACACCAGGTTTACAGGAAGCTTTTTTCCGGCTCCGCGAATGGCGTGCAACGCGGCCAGAAATGTGGCCTCAGGTCCTTTCTGGTTTACCGCGCCGCGCCCCATCACCACTTTGCCGAAGGGCCTATCCAGCAGTGCTGCTTCGAATGGCGGCGAGCTCCACTCCGCCGGATCGGCTTGCTTGACGTCGTACATGAAATAAAGTCCCATGCTCTTTGCAGCACCCGCATCGAGCGTGGCGAAGATTCCCGGCTGCCCGTCGGTCGGCATCTTTTGCACCTGTTGGAAACCGGTTTCGCGCAACATTTGCATCATCAATTCGCAGCCTTCGTTCATGCCGCGATTTTCCGCGGCAACGGATGGCTGCCTGATCCAGGTCTGCAGCCGCCGCACGGATTCCTCGTGCCGCTTTTCGATCTCAGCGCGAATCGCTTCGGTGTCCGCGGCTGTCAATCCTGGAATGGTGCGGGCCATCCTGCCTAGATTTTCCGACACCGCTGCGTGGATCAGGCTGGGCACAGCCATCGACGCCAGTGCTGTGGCGCCGGCTCCTTGCAGGAATTCCCTTCTGTGTTGATGTTGCGCTTTCCTTTCCTCCACCATCAATCCTCCTCGGCAGTCTTATTCTTGAAAGATCGTCTTACGCACCCATGGACGTCTCATTTCTTAGTTTCCAGCTCTTTCTTCAACGCCTTTCCTTTGCGAAACCATGGACGTGCTACTCGCTGCATGAATCTAGGCAGAGTTCTCTTCTTGGCCATCAATTTCTCGATCCACTCCTGGGCTTCCTGCGTTTTGCCATCGGCTTTCAGAAACCACGCATAGTTGTATAACGTTTCCGGCGTGGTTGAATATTGGATTGCCGGCGCATACCACTGTGCGGCTTTTTCCATTTCACCGGTTCGCGCATAAGCATCGCCCAACAATCCGGCCGCGCGATAATAGTCAAATTTGAGGTCGGAGCAGGCGACCCTCTCGAGGTCGGGAATTGCTGCTGGGTAATCGTTTAGCCCGAGGGCGCTTTTCGCCCGCCCATAATAGGTGTGCAGAGTGTCGTTCTGCGAGCCGCTTGCCCTGCGCGTAGCGTAAGCCTCGATCGCTTTGGTGAAAGCTTCACGCGCTTTATCGAACTTCTCCTCTTCAAGATTCAGCTCGCCCAATTCTTCATAATTTCCGGCGGACGGATTGTCGAATATTTCCGCCTCCAGCTGTTGAATTCTAGAGCGCCGCCCAAATCCCTGGAAAACCCCACCGAGCAGCCGTGCGTCGGGCACGGCTTCAACCAGCAAATAGGCGCCCGCCCCGATGGGGCCGCCGATCAGAATAATCCACAGCCAATAATTCTCTGGGCGGCGCTTCACGAAATGTACCAGCGCCACAATTTGCAGCAAAAATCCCCACGGATAAAACAGGTGACCCAACCCGAACATTTCCGTCCTTCGGCGCCGGCGATGTGCCGCTGAATTGCCCTTCACTATATGTCAGCTGTCAATAGAAGCCACGCCTTTCTACGCCCGGCCATGCATCCGCTAACGTCTCAGCCGGTGTCACTTTCTTTTTGTGTTTCGGGCGGAATCCATGTCGCGGCTTGGATGATGGACGGCCAGCTTCCGCGAACAGTCACGGCGGTTCGCAATAGATAAACCGGATATTTTCCAAGTGCAGATGACGAGACGACGGTCTTGCTGACCTACCCCAAGGCACAGACAATTCTGCAAGCGTCTTGGAAGTGGCTGGACAGCCTGAACACTATGGAAGTTTATGGGCGCACCGGCTCGATTTATTCCCACTTCCGCAATGACTCACCGACCCATCTGCGGGCAGTTCTCCTTGACGGCGCAAGGCCTGACGAGCTTTCGTCGCTGGAAACCAATGTTTTCGTCAGCGAAATTCTGGATGCCGCTAGTCGTTCTCCGGCTTGGGGGCGTAGCATCCGCCTGCAGCAATAGCAAGCCACTACGGAATTCTGCTGTGCCGTTTAGCCGCTAAACCAAAGTACCAATTCAGTAGAACTGTGTCGGAACCGTAAATTATATCGTATTGGAACGACTCCAGAAGTTCCAGATTGGCGCGAACGCCGCGGCACGGCACACTTTCCTAAAGTGCAATTCGCTCTGCCTGGTTCGACTCGGTTCACGACGCCTCAGAGCTAGGCCCCGAAACAAGACTTTGGTTCTAGCGCGAAAAATTCGCGCGGAGGAAGTGCCTGTGCAACGCAAGACTGGGATTCTATTATTTTCTGTGTTACTCACCGCTTGCAGCGGTGTAAAAAATACTAGCCAGCAGGGTGGTGGTGGCGGCCAGCCCGTGTCGGCATCACTTACCGCGGTAAACGTGACTCCACCAGCGGCGTCGATCGCAACGGCGGCTACGATGTCGCTGCACGCAACGGGGACTTTCTCCGATGGCTCGACACAGGATTTGACGTCCTCTGCGCAGTGGAAATCGACAGACACGAGTGTCGCTACTGTCAGCGGAGCTGGAGTTGTCACCGGGGTCGCCACGGGAGTGGTTACAGTAACAGCGCGCTCTGGATCTTTTTCTGGAACGGCGACGCTCACGGTAAGCGACGCCGGAACCAATCTCACTTCGATTGTGATCTCGCCCGCGAATCCGTCCGTTCCAGTAAACACAACGCAACAATTGACGGCGGTCGGCAGTTATAGCGATGGCAGCAGTCGTGACCTTACGGCGTTGGTCACGTGGGGCTCTTCAACGATCGCCAGTGCCACGGTGGATGTAGCCGGTCTGGTGAAAGGTGTGGCGGCCGGGTCTTCGACCATTACGGCCACGCTCGGTTCAATTACCGGATCAACTTCGGTTACCGTGACGGCGCTTACGATTACATCCATTTCCGTGACTCCCGAAGACATGACGCTACCGATCGGGATCACTGAGCAATATACTGCGTCAGCCGTTTATAGCGACGGATCGATCCAAGACCTCGTTAGCGGTGTGAAGTGGAGTTCGTCCACGATGAGTATTGCCACCATTGATGGCAATGGACTGGCCACAATTCTGGCGGCGGGCACCACTACCATCACCGCCACGGTCGGAAGTTTGACGGACACGACCACCATCACGGTTGTGCCGGCACATCTCTTGTCCATCACGCTCTCGCCGGCGAGCGCTTCGATTGCACCGGGAACGCAGCAGCAGTTTACCGCAACGGGCAACTTCGACGATGGCAGCACGCAGGTGCTGAATGCGGAATGGTCTTCAAGCGTGGTGGATGTTCTGACAATCGATGCGAACGGGCTGGGCGTTGCGGTAGGCCCAGGCACTACGACCGTTACGGCTATCTCGGGCACCATCTCCGCAACAGCATCGGTCACGGTAACGAACGCGACGCTGGTTTCGCTGGCGATTGCGCCGCTCGACTCGTCCATGCCTGCAGGTGCGGTCAAGCAATTCACCGCCATCGGCACTTTCAGCGATAACTCTACTGAGGATATGACCTCGTCAGTGCTCTGGAGTTCATCGAGTCCTACCGTGGCTTCCATCGACGACACCGGGTTGGTGAGCAGTATCCTGACCGGAAGTACTACAATCTCGGCTGCGTGGGGCAACGTCACACAATCGACTTCGCTCACCGTGTCGACGGTCAAGCTGCTTTCAATCACCATTTCGCCGGCGAACCCGCGCGTCGAAAAAGGCACATCCCTGAAGTTCACCGCTACTGGCAACTACAGCGATGGAAGCTCCGCGCAGTTATCCGTGGTTTCATGGAGATCTTCAAAGCCGCAATTCGCCAATGTTCGGGGCGCCGGGATCCTGCATGCAAAGAAAGCAGGGACCCTCACGCTGTCGGCGAGTTCTTCGGGAATCTCCGGCACGACGACCGTTGTTGTGGGAACTGGCACGTTGGTTTCCGTCGATATCACGCCGGCGGATTCATCGGTTACCGTCGGCTCGACTCAACAGTTCATTGCCACGGGGACGTTCAGTGACGGTACTACGCAGGACGTAACGATCAATGCTCATTGGAGTTCCACCGTCCCGACTGTAGCAACGATTGCAAATGCTCCGGTACGTGCGGGTCTGGCTACCACCTTCGCGAGCGGCACTACGACCATAGGCGTAAATCGCAGCGGCACCACTGCAACAACTACTTTCTCGGCGAACTGAAACATGGTTCGCCGGAAAGCCGGCTTCGTTAACTGACACCCTGAAAGGGCGCGCCTCCGCGTGCCTTTTCTCGTCTCCGCACAAGAAAAAATTACTTGCCGAGCACGCGGTGTCGGTCAGCCAAGCAGGCTCCGCCGCTGGCACCGGCTCGCAGCCTCGTGTACGATGATTTCCTGGCCTCAATCTAAGGAGATCGAATGACTCGTCCCGCAGGCACCTACGCCATTTTTGAGACTTCACAAGGCAACATGGTGATTAAGCTTTTCGATTCAGAAGCTCCCAAGACCGTAGCGAATTTTGTTGGTCTGGCGGAAGGAACCAAGGAATTCACCGACGAAAAAACCGGGAAGAAAGAAAAGCGCCCCTTCTACGATGGATTGATCTTCCATCGAGTCATTCCCGACTTCATGATTCAGGGTGGCTGTCCCCACGGTTCCGGCATGGGCGGTCCGGGTTACAAGTTCGCCGACGAGTTCCATCCTTCGTTGAAACATTCCAAGCCCGGCAAGCTATCCATGGCCAATTCCGGGCCCAACACCAATGGCAGCCAGTTCTTCATCACGGTAGCGCCGACGCCGCACCTCGACAATCGGCACTCGATTTTTGGCGAGATCGTGGAAGGGCAGGATGTGGCAAACAAAATCTCCAAGGTTCCGCGCGATCGGAGCGATCGTCCAAACACCCCGGTTACCATCAATCACGTTAAAATCGAGCGCGTTTCGTAGCGCGCTCTGTTTGACCAGTTCCACATGCCTGCTCTCACTCCCGACAAGAGTTTTCGCCTTTCGGTGGAGGTCATTTTCATTCTGCTCGGCGGACTGGTCATCTGGCTGGGCGCGACGCACCATATTTTCTTTGACCGTCGCCGTGCCGGCTGGCTGCTGCTTAGTATTGCATTGGTCCTTTGGGGAGCTCGCGTTCTCTACCGTCCGGCACGGCACTGGTCAAGCGCGGAAAACTGGAGTCGCGGCCTTTCGCTGCTGCTTCTTGGCGTGATCATGTTTACCATTTCCCATGTTCCTTTCCACTGGGTGGGTCCTCTGCTCTCAGTGGCGGGCGCGCTTCTTCTCTTGCGCGGCTTGACCGGTTCCGTGTTAGTGTTTCGACGAAACTAGTCCGCCTCGTCCCACGAGGCACTGTGCCTGGTGACTTTCAAACCTCGAAGGAGATCTGCAATGCTGAAGGAATTCAAAGAATTTGCGATGCGCGGGAACGTATTGGACATGGCCGTCGGTATCATCATTGGTGCGGCCTTCGGCAAAATCGTTTCCTCGCTGGTGGACGACATCATCATGCCGCCGATTGGCCGTGGACTTGGTCACGTGGATTTTTCCAATTTGTTTATCAATCTCGGCGAGACTCATTATGCGACCATTGCCGAAGCGAAGACCCACGGGGCGGCGACGCTGAATTATGGATTATTCCTGAATACCATCGTGAATTTCTTGATCGTGGCCTTCGCGATTTTTTTGCTGCTGCGCGTGGTCAATCGTTGGCTCGTCAAACCGGCTCCAGCCGCTGCTCCAACAACGCGAGACTGCCCGCAATGCGCCATGCCAATACCGTTGGCAGCGAAAAAATGCGGACATTGCACCTCCGCGGTTTAGCATTTTGTTTGCCTAGCGGAACGATGAATTACCAGGCGCCGGGACTAAATTCCCGGCGTCTTCTTTTTGCGGTTGGCAATCAAGTGCGCGCGCAATCGCGCGACCAGTTGTTCTTCGCGGCCTTCATCCAATTCCTTCTGCAGCTCTTCGAGGCCAAAGTGCACGATGTCGTGATGGTGCAACTCCTCCGGAGCCACCAGATCGCTGAACCGCAGCCACAGCCGGTGCAGGAGATTCACTTCGTTGGCAGTCAAGTTAGGCGCATGTGGCCCAAGCACTTTATAGACTTTGTCGCCGTTCGGCAGATGCACTTCCAGGTTGAATTGCGGTTTGGGATCCGGCAGCTTTTCCCACGATTCGCCGATCTGCCGTGCCTGCTCTTCGCTCTGCCAGTGGCTCGATGTGCCAACCACAATCGTGGAAGATTGCAGTCCGTGCCCGGCGCGCAAAATACCATCCCACAGGTCGTTTGCAGCGACTACCGCAAGCCGTATCGATTTTCCGCGCTTTTCCGCCATGGAAAGCGCCTGTGAAAATAAATGTTGCTCGATGCTCCCGAAAAGCTGATCGGCTTCGAATTCCTGTTCGCCGGAAGCAGAGCGGCGCAGGATGCGCACGTGCAGAACGACAACATCGCGGCGGCCAGGCTTTACGCGGTCGAGTACATTACCCAGATGGTACATATTAAAATGATTGCTGATCGGTACCAGGATGTTACCGGGCTTGGCGCCAACGGCTTCGGGCGTTAACTCGCCTTCCAGTTCTAGATTAAACTGGTCCATTTCCACGTGCGGAGCGCCGGCGTGACGCCCCCGTTTTTCGGAAATGGTGAATACGAAGTACAGCAACACCGAAAACACGCCGCCAGCCATTGTGGCTACTGGCTTGGTGAACAGGTTGATGACCGCAATCAGGAAAAGCGTGAGGGTGATCAAACCGAGCCCTACGGGCACCTGCTTGCCTCTGATATTAAAGTTGAAAGGAACCTGGAACTCGCGCTGTCCGGGGTTGGTATAGCGAAGAACGAGGACGGCCAACCCGTTCATCGCAAAGCTCCAGATCACTCCAAAGGCATACAGGTTGGCAAGGAACGTGACATCGCCGCGGCTGATAAAAATTGTAAGGATCTGCAGCCCAACGATGATGTTTATGATGCGGTAGCTGGTGCCAAAACGTGGATGTGGCTGGCGAAACCAGTCGCTGAGGACGCCGTCTTCGGAAACTCGGTTGAGCACGCCGTTCGAACCTACGATGGCGGTGTTCACGGCGCCTGCTAAGATGACGGCCCCAACCACCACCACGAAAGCATGAAAAATCAAGCGTATAAGGAATGGACCCTCGAGGTTCATCGCCAGGCCGCCGATGAGATTTTCCAGGAACCCCTGGCGCGCACCGTCCGGAATGATCATCACTGCGAAAAAAGAAACCAGCGACGTGAAGACCATGCTGTAAATAAAGATGACCAGGCCGGCCTTCTTAAGGTTCACTAGTTTCGGGCTTTCAATTTCCCGATATACCTGTGCGAGGGATTCCTCTCCGCTCATGGCCAGAACGGAATGTCCAAGCGCGATGAAAATCGCAATGATGCCGAACATGTGCGGCAACGGGCTGTGTGCGAGCCAACCAAGCGAGCCTGCGCTGAGATGTAAGTTACGGGGGTAAGGCAAAGGAGGCAGCGGAGAGTGGCGTAGGAGGACGGTGTAAACGCACCAACCGATAAGGATCACTACCATTACCGTCACGAGCTTCATGATGTGTAGCGCTTTTTCGCTCGATTCGGGAATGCCCTTGGTATTTTCCCACCAGAAATAAACTGTGACGATGATCGCGAAACAGGAGGCGATAATATCAATGGATCGCGGCGAGAGCGGTCCCGCCGTTATGTGCGCATACGGGAGGAGTTCGCTCAGCAATCCGCCGACGTACTGGCCGGCCGCGACACCGCTGATCGGGCCGGTCAAAATGTAGTCAAACATCAGCGCGGAAACACTGAATTTCGCGAGCGCGCCCCCGAGCGACTGCTTCACTGCGCGATACACGCCGCCGCGCACGAACATGCTGCAGCTTTCGACATACACTGCGCGCACAGCGTACGAAAACAGCATGATGGCCAGAATGAACCAGGGCGCGGTCTTGCCGATGTAGCCTTCCGCTTCGCCGCCGGCGTAATACGCGGAGGAAGCCAGATCGTTCAATACAATGGCCGCGGCACGCCAGAAAGAGATGAACGTTAGCAGCGCCGTCGTCGCGACGATAACACGTGGGATTCCGTTGCCGCGGCGGGTCGCCGCGCTGGTAATCGGAGGAGTGCTCATTAGGGGGCTGTTTAAACTCGCAGGTTAAAATGCTCGCAAATTTGGAGCGTGAAGTCCAGTTCAGCCAGAAAAACGATTTTGTTTCACAAAATTCCTGCTTGTTGTTCGGATCGCACGCCCTCTCGCCCGCCGCGAACTCAGACGTGGCGAGCGGTGCTCTTGGATTGGGTGAGCCACTTTTTCAGGATGGACGCGAATTGCGGCTCCATGTCCGTAAACGTAAGACCCATTCCGCGCTTGGGCATCAAATAAGCCACGGTAGCCGGTGTTTCGACGAAGTCCTCATCTTTATAAATTTCGATGGTCACGGCGGTGCCTTCCGGGAAAGGATTCGGCAACTGGACAAAACATCCGTGCAGGCTCAGATCCGCTAATTGCGATGCGCTGCGAGTATTTTCGGCCTCGTCAATAATTTCGGCGCTGGCGATAAACGGAATCCGCGTGGAACGGCGGCGTTCAACGGACATGGATGAACCTTTCCGGGGGACGGGTTGGACAAATTTTAGCGCGCGTGGCGCGACACCAGCCGGAAAAAATGGCGGGCGATGCGAATTTGTAACAGTGAATCGGTCCCAGCGTTCCTATCCGAATTGCCAAAGTCACGTCTTGCCAGAAATTCCTCGGACAATGTCTAGTTGGCGCGGTTATGCAGGTGGTTGTGAATGTCGGCAATCCGGTCATCGAGCAGGTTGAGCTTGCGCGCTAAACCTTGGATTTCGGCTTCCGCGCGGCGATTTACGTCGTAATCGAGTTCGCCGCGCAGGCGATCTTTCGTATCCTGGCGATTCTGACTCATCATGATGACCGGCGCCTGAATTGCTGCCAGCATAGACAGAAAAAGATTCAGCAGAATGAAGGGATAGGGATCCCAAGAGCGGTTCCCCATCGCCAGACTGAGAGCGGAATAGGCCAGCAGGCCGAGCAGGAACGTGATGATAAAGGTCCACGATCCACCGAAACCGGCGACGCGATCTGCGATTCGTTCGCCGAATGTAGCGTCCTTCTCGATGATTTCGTTGGGATTGCGCATGGCGCGCAGCCGAACCAGTTGCTGCGAAGCGTGAAATTGCCTGCCCAGCACCGTTAGCATATCCATTCCGGCTAATGGCTTGCGCTGCAACAAAACGGTAATGTCATTACGATCGACTTCGATGCAGGAAGTTTCCTCGACGGCGATGGCATTGGTTTGGTGCGGAGTTTCCTCCAGCATGCTCGCGAATCCAAAAAACTCACCGTGACTTGGCTCATCGATCACCACTTCCTGGTGATCCTCGTCCACGGTGGTCACACGGACTTTTCCGCTCACCATTACATAAGCGCGGCCGCCGGCATCGCCAATTTTGTAGATGCGCTGGTGCGGCGCGAATTTCTTCATCTCCACCTGCGAAGCGAGGACCGCCGCTTCTTCATCATCCAGCAGCGCAAACAGCGGTACGTGCTTCAATTCCTGAGAATCGCAAGACATGGGCCACCTCGTGAGTGGAGATTGTTACAACGATTTGCGAGAGAATTCCACAGAGCGGGGCCGGGTGACAAGTTAAGACTTGGTGAGGCGTGCTTTTGCAGTCTTCCAGTCCAGTGGGATTTGTCGCCATTCCACGGTCCATTGCGCGAATTGCGTTTTGTCCATATGCGGCGCAAGCACTTGCATGATTCTGCTGTGGGGCTGATTCCCGACGAAAGCACGCAAGGATTGCTCGTCGCGCCAAACGGATAGCGTCCAAAACTTTCGCGCAAATGGTTTGGCTTCCAGGGAGTATCCGATCAGGCCAGGCGCAGTTTGCAGCTGACGCCGCGTTTCAAACGTAAATCGGAAGAATTTCGGGAGCGCCCGGAAATTCCGCAACGGTAGGTGCGAAATTAGTGCCAGATACTGCGTTCCCTCGGTAGGAGATTCACGCGTTATCCACGGCACGGTAGGCATTTGGCGATTCTAACAAAGCAACCAATTATTTTCGGCGCGAAGAACACTCCGCGCACGGGCAAACCGACCGCAGGTGCTCGTAGGAATAGATTCCAGTGGAGTGGCCATCGGAAAAAGAAAGCTGGATGGCGTACTGGCCGACCGGCGTCGCGGATTGCGCGCGTGGCTTCGGTTTGAACATAGGCAACGCGGGAGAGGAAGCAAACGCCGGAGAACTCTCCGCCAGCGATTCTTTCTTTGTGCGTTCGTCATTGCAGGTTGCGCATGGACAATTTTCGCGCAGGTAAACGAAATCGTAGTGGCTGACGTGGCCGTCGGCCCAAACAATGTCCACACCCTCGCCGTTGCTGACGTGTATCTTCACGCTGGCGGGCTTGCGGCGTTGGTCAATCGGCAGTGGCATGGAATGTTTTGCTATTCAGTTTTCAGTATCTGATTTGCTTTCGCAGCAAGCGCCCCGCGGGATCGGGTTGCCGTGCGGGCAAGTTTTTGGATGGCCCAGGAACGAGCAGATACGCTGGTCCAGTTCCGGCGTGATGATGTGTTCGAAACGGCAGGCTTGCTGCTGTGCTTCGGCGTCTTCAATTGCAAATGTGTCTGTGAACAGACGCTCGGCCAGCCTGTGGCGGCGAACGACATCGCGCGCGCGACGGGAACCGGCTGCTGTCAAATGGACTTCGCCATTCTTGACGTTGGCGGTGTTGAAATTTTTGCTTCCATTAAATTCAACCAGCCGCGAATCCGCCATGCGCGTCAGCAAGCGCAATGCAGACTCGGCGCCGACGATGGGAAGCTGTCCGGCCGGACCTTCGACGCGCAGTAATTCACTTTGTGCCGGCTTCCCCTCCTCTCCGCAGATCCAGATTTGTTCCAGGAGATGATCAACACGAATTTCGTCGTCGGCAGTAACCGGCGTGCAACAATCCGCCGTGTCGGCCAGCGGGCAAGCCATTGGATGATTCGGGCCGTGTTGCGCGGTGTCAAACGAAAGATGCCCGTGCGCCAGCTCGATGCGGCGGTCGGCCTGGCGGGCAATGTCCGGATCGTGCGTGACCATCAGAATGGTGTGGCCCGCTTTATGCAGTTCGCGGAAAAGATTGATGACAATCCGTTCGTTGGCCTCGTCAAGATTGCCGGTTGGCTCATCGGCAAGAATTAGTTTTGGTTGATTGATCAGCGCTCGGGCGATCGCCACCCGCTGCTGTTCTCCGCCGGAAAGTTGCGAGGGAAGATGCTCCAGACGGTCGCCGAGCCCAACTCGCTGCAACGCCTCCCTGGCCTGGGTTTCGTCCGTGAGTGAATGAAAATATTGCGCGAGCATCACGTTTTCAACCGCGTTTAGATATGGCACCAGATGGAATTGCTGGAAGACAAAGCCGATTTTTTCCGCTCGATAACGGACCAGCGCATTTTCGTTTAGATTCGCAAGACTGGCGCCATCCACCACAACATTGCCGGAGGTCAGCGTGTCCAGCCCTCCAAGAATATTGATCAGCGTCGTTTTGCCAGAGCCGGATGGACCCATCAACGCGACCCATTCGCCCGCACCGATATTAAACGAGACGCCATTCAGCGCGCGCAACGAGCCGTATTCCTTTACAAGCGCCTCAATGACGACCTGGGTGGCGAGTTTTGTGTCGGAGGTCATGCTGAAGCTCGAAGGAAGACGCGCGTCGGAAGGCGACCCCTGCAAAACCGTGCGTCAACAGTGCGGTACGGCCTTTGTAGCGGCCGCTTTCTGAAGCGGGCGGTTTTTTCTTCGCGAATATTCATTCCTCGCCTCGGAAAACGGATGCGGGACGAATATTCACCAGCCGCCGCAATGGATTCGCCGCCAAAATCGCCACCATCACCGTCAACGCCACCGAAATAGGATACACGATGAGCCGAGGCTGGGCGGCTACGCCAAATACTGCTTTGCCAAGCGCAATCGAAATTAATATGCCCATTGCCGCCCCTATCAGTCCGCTCGCCAATCCCAATAGCGCCGCTTCCGCCAGAAAAATCCGCAGCACACGCCGTACCGACCCGCCAATCGCCTTCATTAAGCCAACATCATTCTTCCGCTCCATCGCCACATTAGTCATTGCCGCCATCACGCACAACCCGGTCAGAATCAAAACCGTCACTACCGTTGCCGTCAGAATTCCCGAGATCTTTTCGTAAAGGCGGGCTTCCCCTTCCGTGAATTGGCGGATGGGCTGCACATTGAAGTCGGGGAATTCGTGGCGAAGAAGGCGAATCGTTTCATTTATTGTTTGGGGAGTTCCGCTGACAAAGACTTTCATCAGACTGATGCGATCGGGGGCTTTTGCAAGGCGCTGCGCGACCGCGAGTGGTACAAAGGCCTGATCATCTTCCGGGCCGCCAGTTGTAAGAACCGAAGTCAGCGTACACGATTCCGCTCTTTGTCCGGCAACGATCTGTAAAATCGAGCCTACGCGAATTCGAAGCTGATTGAATAGCTTCACGCCCGCCAGACATTCAGTCGGCCCGTACTCTGTTGAGTGCTCCGGTTGCAGTTTCCAGCCAGGTTCCCGGTTTTCCAATAAATCCAAATGTGTTCCTGCGATTACGGCGTCTGTCGCGGCGGTCGAATCGCCAGAACGCACCTTGGCGACAGTGTAGAGAAAAGGGATCGCCACGTAATGGGCACTCTCGCTCCCGGACTCTAATTCGGACATCGCCGATTCTCTTATGGTGTTCGAGGCACCCTCGGACGAACGCGGCGCTATGAGAACGTTTGGCCCGAAGGCTCGAAATTCGTAGGTAATGCGGTGCTTGGCGTCTACTTGCAAATTCAATAACGCCGCAGTGATCGCTGCGCCTGCGCCGAGGGCGAGCAGAATCACCAAGAGGCGGCCGCGGTTTGCGAAGAGCGAGCGGCGAAGCACCCGCCAGAACATGCTGCGATTGACAGATCGTCGGTCAGAAACTGCTGGCTGCTCGATGTTCGCGGTTCGTTGCCTCCCCATCATTCGCCTCTCAGGATGGGCGCGGGGTCGAAATGCGCGGCTCGGCGAAGCGGTAATGCACTGCCGAGCAGCGTCACGCCCGCAGCCAGCGCCAGAATCACGCCCAGGACTAGCAACGACGGTTCGGGTGGCACCCCAAAAATTCTCGTGCCGAGAAAACGCGCCAGCAGCAGCCCCAGCGCGTAGCCTGCGCAGCCTCCTACAAAGGCGAGAAGCAGTTGCTCCGCTGCGAGCAGCCAGCCGACAGTTCCAGAGCCCGCTCCCAGCGCCTTCATCAATCCGATTTCCGTGCGGCGTTCGATGACCGAAGCCGCGGAAGACGCCCCTACGGCGAGCGCGGCGGCCAGCAGCGAGGCGAATGTCACCAGCCAGAGTAGCGTACGTACGCGTGTGAGAATTTTTCCTTCGCCATCGGCTACACGGCGAATCACTCGCACATCCGAACCCGGCAACACTTGCTTGATCGAATACGCAATGGAAGAAACATACGGCGAGCACGACCACCGCTCCAGTTCATCCGGCTTCATGGTCTTCGGATCGCGACGCGCGAAATCATCTTCAGGTTTAGTCAACGCTGAAACATACAGCTTCCTGTACTGCTGCGGCTTGTCCACTAGCTGCTGCGCGAACTGCAGAGGAACAACAATCGCATCGTCTTCATCGCCACCTGTGCGCAGAATTCCAGTGACTTTGAACGCTTGAAACGATTGCACCATTTTGGCGGGATCCGGAACGTTCAAGCTAATCTCGTCTCCAACTCGAAGCGCCAGATTTTTGGCCGCCTTTTCACCAACCACACATTCCGGTTTGTCTTCCGTAAACCACCTACCTGCGACTTGCCACCATGGATTCGTTCGATCAACGCCTGTCACGAACTTCGTTCCGTCTTTGAGGCCAATCGAGTGCGAAACCCAGGTTCCGATCACCGTTGCTTGAGGTCCGTTTACAAGGCTCCTGCTCTCGTCATTCCATTTCGCCGTGTCCGACTCGAATTGCAGCACCGGCGCAACCGCAATGATGTTGTTGCGCCAAAAGACGGATTTTATTTTGGGGAGGTCGGATTCGGGGAGATACGCGCCGGAATTCGCGGGCCGAATGTCCACTCCGCCAATTTCCAGCGGCAGCGAATCCGCTTCAGGTGTCACCACCAGATTTGCGCCCAGGGAACGAAATTCCTGCGACAGCCGGTCGCCGACATCGAGCGAAACACTGAGCGCCGCCGTTGCTACAGCCATGCCAAGGGACAGCGCAGCCGCCGTCAGCAGCTTCCGCCGGGGACGGCGCGTAAAATTATCGGCAATAAGACGAAAGAACATAAGGTCAATTGACAGTTAACAATTCACCGCGCTTATCTCGTAGGGGGCACGATATATCGTGCCCTTTCAGCTCAACGCGCAACCATTCGGTACACTCTGTTCGTTATTCGGAGCGCGCCGGCCGAACGCCCTGATCTTGTCGGAACCTCTCCTCGATTTTCGCGTCCACCTTTAAGCTGCCGACTGTAAACTTCCCGCTCACTTCGGCACCTCAGTGAAAGCCTTCGCAACTGCCGAAACGTTCACCACAATTTCCGAGCCATCTACGCGGAACGGCACGCCAATCGGATTACAGCCGCCGGCCTCGCCGATCGTCGGAATGTAAATCGCGGAACCGCAGTGACGGCAAACTACATTCTGTCCATCCTGACGGTAGCCTTCCGCTCCACAGATGCGGCAAGCGTCCAGCGCGACTCCCCAACCTTGCGGTTTTTTGACGACCAGAAACCGGAATGACTGATCACCGTCTTTCACGGTAAAGAGATGCAGATTTCCATCTTGCACTTCGCTGAGCGGCACACGCAGTTCATCGCGCGACGAGCCCGTCGGCACAACAACCCGCGCGGAAGGCGGTGCGGAGTTTGCCCGCGCGTAAATAAAATCGCCGGTCAGCACCAGAATCACGGTCAGGCACGCCGACGCCGCGGCAATCATCCAATTTCTTTGTCGGCGCTGCTGAGAGACCAAGAGTCTTTTTTCGGCGTCGGTCGCCGCCGCCGCTGTTTTTGCATGTGAAGCCGTCAGCCATTCGCGCAGAATCAATAAGACCGCCGCGCCGAAGATAAATACAAAGAAGAAAATTTCGTTCCGCACAATCGGCCCGATCAGCGCCATTTCCTGTTTGCTGGATGGCAGCCACTGAGCTTCGCTAAGCTCGTGCAAACCCGTCAGCGCGAGCTGCGCGGCAACCAGCCACAGAATAATCGTGGTGGACGCGAAAAAACGGTGCAGCGGAATTTTCAGCGTGCCCTTGAAAAAAAAGAGTCCGACGGCGACGGCGGCTGCAATTCCGACGATCGTGCCGATCCAGGTCTGAATACCTTCGCTGGAAAGTTCGACCGCGCGCAAAATCAGCGCCAGCTCCGCTCCTTCCCGCAGCACCATCAGAAAAACAAAGAGAAAAATTCCCCATCCCGCGGCGGATCCCGCCCGCGCCGCGTAATTTTCAATTTTTTCCTCAATATCTTTTCGCAGGTGCCGCGCAACGCGGTTCATCCAAATGATCATCGAAATGACGAATACCGCGGCCAACAGCAGCATCAGGCCTTCAAAACCGTCCTGGTTGATTTGCCAGCGGTCCAGGGCGATCGCGACGGCCAAGCTCAGCGCCCCGGCCAGCGCAACACCGGCCCAAACGAAACGGGAAAGATGCGAACGGCCGGTTCGAGCGAGATACACTAAGATAATGCCTACAACGAGCGCGGCTTCAACGCCTTCACGGAGCGAAATAAGAAAAGCAGAAAGCACAGGGATCCAGTCGAAAGGTCTAGTTGAAAATCATTTGCAACTACAAGTTCAAGTTTACCGCTTGAGGCCCGCAAGGTCAATCGGACTAATCTAGTCCTATATCTTCGCGCTAGAATACACGAGTCTTATGAAAATTGGTGAGTCCAAAGTAAGTTGCAAACCGTACGGCCCTCGACCCCACCCGGTGTGGCCGCTTGCTGCGTTTGCTGCCGCTCTCCTGCTCCTCGCAGGCGGTGCCGCAGGCCAGTCAATCGAGCAATCAACCGGAAAGTCGCAGAGTGGCGGCGCACCGAAAAAAGTATCCAAAGAGGATTCCAAACAAGCGGAAAAGCTGGCTGACCGTGCCGACAGAGCATTTGCGGCCGGCAAGATACAGAACGCGCTGGCGGATTACGCAAATGCGGAGAAATCTGCGCCGGGGGACGTCGATATTCGTCGTAGAGCGGCGTCGCTGCGCGCGCAAGTCGTCCAGAAATTGGTGGATCAAGCGGAAGCCGATGCCCTGGACGGTTTCCTGAACGCTGCGACGGATTTGATGCACGAAGCGCTCCGCATAGACCCAGGCAACACCATTGTCGCCGAACGCCTGGCGCAGATGAAGCAGATGCCGAAGGAGATTCTGCCCGCTGGAGATAAAGAGGACTATGAATTGAAAGGCGCCCCCACGCTGAAACCGCAGGCCGGAAAGAAAGACATCAATGTGCGCGGGGACTCCAAGAGCGCCTACGAACAAGTCGCGCAAATGTATGGGATCACCGTGGCGTTTGATCCGGATTTGGCCTCGCGGAACATCAAGCTCCGGGCGAACAGCGTGGACTTCAACACGGCAATGGAACTGCTAGCGGTGGAGTCACAGACCTTCTACCGCGTGGTGAATTCTTCGCTGATTTTTGTGGCTTCGGATACCATCGCAAAACGCAAAGAATACTCCCAGGAAATAGAACAGACTTTCCGGCTGGATAATTCCGTGGCGCCCGAAGATCTGACCGAGATCATGAGGGTGATCCGCGAGATTACGAACTCCACGCGCATCACAATGGACACCAAAGATCATAGTCTGACAGTGCGAGAGACGGCCGACAAAGTGATGCTGGCGCGACAGTTGATCAAGGAGTTGGAACAATCGCGGCGCGACGTAATGCTGGACATCGAACTGCTGGAAGTGGATCGTAACAAGGCGCGGACCTTGGGCATTACGCCGCCATCGAATGTGCAGGCATTCCCGCTAAATTCGACGCAAGTCGCGCAACTGGAACAAGCGACCGACCTCAGCAATTTATTGACATTGATATCGCAGGTTTTTGCGGCCAAAGGAATCACCGCCAGTCCCACCGATATTTTGCCGGTGGGCGGAGGGAAAAGCACCTTTCTGTTGACGATGCCGAGCGCATCCGCGACATTTTCAAATGCTCTTTCATTGGTAAGAAGCGGGCGGGAGATCTTGCTGCGCGCACAAGACGGCAAGCCGGCAACCTTTTTTGTCGGAGAGCGCTTTCCGGTAACGCTATCGCTGCTGTCCACCAGCCTGGGAGGAACAACGATCGGCGGGGCAGTCGCTTCCACAGTGTTCGCTCGAACCGACTTCGCCGTCGGCAAGAATCCCGTCGCGGTCGTTGCGCAGGATTTCAACAACGACTCGCTGTTGGATCTCGCGGTTGCCAATCAAGCGGACAGTTCGATCTCCATTTTGCTCAGCAACGACAATGGAAATTTTACTGCGACAGCAGGATCACCGATCAAATTGGGTACCAGTGAACAACTCCCCTCGGCCATCGCCTCAAAGGTCTTCCGTATAACGGACGCGACCCACCTGGTGCAGCCGGCGGACCTGGTAATCGCCAATAGCGGATCGAATACGGTGAGCGTCTTGCTCGGCAGCGAAAACTTTGACGGCACCTTCACCGAGGCCGTGGGATCGCCGTTTACTGTCGGCACGAAACCGAGTGGAGTCGTGATTGCGGATTTCAACGGCGACGGCTTCCAAGACTTCGCTGTCGTAAATCAAGGCGACAACACGATTTCGGTTTTTCAGGGCGACGGACAAGGCGGATTCACGGAGTTCCCGAAATCGCCTTTTCCGTTGCCGACCACGGAAAAAGGGCCGATCGCGATGTTGTCCGGCATTTTTGACAATTCGGGTAAGCCGGAGATTGCGGTGCTGAACGCGACCACCGAGAACATCGGAATTTTCCAGGCGACCGGCGACAGCAATTTTAATGGAACGTTTGCCGAGCTGAGTGGATCGCCAGTGGCCGTCGGCGCGGGTCCGGTCGCTTTCGCCGCCGGCGATTTGACCGGAGATAGTATCGCGGACTTCGCGGTGGTGAACCAATCGCAAAATGCAGTCACGGTGTTGCTGAATGACGGCACCGGGGTGTTTTCCCAGGCGGCGGGCTCACCATTGGCGACGGCTTCTACGCCTGCCGGCGTGACGATTGCCGATTTTACGAACGACGGCTTGGGTGACATTGCCGTGACCAACAACGGAGCCAGCACATTGGGCGTTTATGCCAATCTGGGTTCCGGCGAATTTTCTCCGCGAATTGAACTGAGCGTGCCCCCAGGGCCATTGGCCGTGACAACCGCCGTTCTGACGTCCAGCGGGCTGCCGGATGCGATTCTTACCGCCAGTTCGGGTTCGAATAATTTTGTGACCGTGTTGCTCGATCCATCGAGCTTTGCCCAGGGTGCAGGGTCGGCGCAGACTCCGTATCCGGGATCAGAATTTTTGGATTTGGGAGTGAAGGTAAAAGCGACGCCCTCCGTTCACGAGGACAATGAAGTAACGCTGCAACTGGAATTCGAGATACGCGCACTTTCAGGAAGCAGCGTGAACGGCATTCCGATTGTTACCAACCGCACCGTGGTGCAAACGGTTCGCCTGAGAGAAAACGAACCGTCCGTCATAGCGGGGTTGCTGGACCGGGAAGAAACGAAATCGCTAAACGGAATCCCCGGGTTGGCGAACCTCCCGGGGTTGGGCTATGCCTTCGGCCAGCGCAACACCTCATCAACTGATACAGAGTTGCTGATTATTGTGACCCCCCGACGGATGAGCGACCGTATCCGCGCGCCGGGTCCCCGATACGCGGGACGCGGAGCGGGAACCACGTCTGGCGTTCCGGCGCCCACCTCCGAACCCTAGTGGCCTACCTCGGGGCCTTAGTGCGAATCTAGTTCCCTCCTTGAATCTTGCGCGGCGGCAAGCGAAAAACAACTTCCATCGAAGCGTTCTTTGCGACTAACGTTATTCCAAGTGCGTTTGATTCCAATCGCGATTTGTCTTGTGCAGATTAGGAATTTTGAGGGTAAGGAGATGCCGGACATGAATGGCCGAAATTTGCGAATCATCGGAGTCGCGTTGGCGATACTGACTGGCGCCGGTGGCGCCGGGATCGGCCTTATGCAAGCCGCCCAAGGCGGCAAAGCGGCGGGCTACGCCGAAGCAGAGCGCGCAGTCACGAAAGCGGAGCAGGAATGGTTTGCAATTCAACAGGCGAACGACTGGGCGAGACTTTCCAAAATGATTTCCGACGATTTTGTGATTGTGGACTCGGATGGAAGTCTGGGTAACCGAGATTCCATGATTGGGGGATACAAAGAAGAAGCGCCGCGAGTGATAAGCCTGAAGATGCAAGTGCTGGTGGCGCACGCGGTGGCTGCGAATGCGGTGATCGCAAGCGGACTGGATGATATCGCGACGAAAGGCAGGGACGGCGGTGCCGTGCACCGTTACGAAAGATTTATTGATACGTGGATTCTGCGCGACGGCCGATGGCAATGCGTGGCGGAACAGATCACGTTGTCTAAGCCGGAGAAACGGTAGGAGCACAGAGGACCCCCTCCCCCTCTTTTTATACTAAGTATTGAATCTGAAAGGATTATCGAAGCAGTTCTTATAAGTATCGATAACATAAGACAGTTAAAGCCCTTTAGAATGAATACTTACAGACTTTACCGTAAGTATTGATTCTAAGAGACTTATGAGCCCGCTCGTAAACACGTCATCTCAAAAGGGTTAAGAAACACGATTATTATGGATCACGTTCGCCTGGCGCCGCCAAAAGGCTTAGCTGCAATCCTATGCCAGTTAGCTAAATATTCATTATAACATACCTGTCAATAGAAAGAGTTTCTGGCCTTGGGCTTTGCCTAACAAATATGGCAAGAGTCGGAATTCTGTCGAAGCCGGACAGGCGGTAGAGCCGCGTTGGAGGACGCGTAGGTTCTAGGCGCGTCCTTCCATCACTTACATCGCCCTTCCATTACTTACATAATGTTGGAACAGTTCTCTGGGGCTGGAGCGTCAATCCGTCGATTGGCTTTAGCCGGATCGAACGGCACAAGTTGAAAGGCGATGGTTGACGCTGGAACCGAGCCTTCGTTTCGGATGTTGTGCACGTGGCCGTGACCGGGATCGACAAGAGCCGGGGCCGGTTGTCCTGGAACAAATGCGTACACATGCGGTTTGCAGTCGTCCCCCTCATACTCCGTTATGGTTCCCGAGGTGCCAATAATCAGACTGTGCCACGAATGGGTGTGCCAGCCAGTGCTGGCCACAGTTCCTGTCACCGTGTTGACGGGATAGGGGATAGGAGAGAGGGAAACTGCCCTTTTTCACTTTACCGGTTACTGCGTTTACCAGGAGCCGCTCGTGACTTCCCATGCTTCGTTGACATGGCAGTATGAGCCAAATAAAATCTGCGACACATGGCCGGCCCTGACTCGTTCCTCGGACAGACGGTTTCACACTACCGCATCGTCGAAAAACTCGGCGGTGGTGGAATGGGTGTGGTGTACAAGGCGCAAGACACGCGCCTGGACCGTTTTGTGGCGCTGAAGTTCCTGCCGGATGATGTTGCGCGTGATCCTCACGCACTGGAACGTTTCCGCCGTGAGGCCAAGGCCGCTTCCGCCCTGAACCATCCCAACATCTGCACCATTCATGACATCGGAGAAGAGAACGGCAAAGCATACATCGCCATGGAGTTCCTCGACGGGCAGACCTTGAAGCACTCGGTCGGCCGTCCAATGGAGATCGAAAAGCTCCTTAGCATCGCCATCGAAATCGCTGACGGACTGGACGCCGCACACGCCGAAGGCATCGTGCATCGCGACATCAAGCCGGCAAACATCTTCGTCACTAAGCGCGGGCACGCAAAAATACTGGATTTTGGCTTGGCCAAAGTCGCTGCGGGCAAGTCAATGATAGCGAGCGGCAATACGCAGGCCACCGCGGAAATCGATCTGGACCATCTGACCAGTCCTGGCAGCACGCTGGGCACGGTTTCGTACATGTCGCCGGAACAGGTTCGCGCTAAGGAACTGGACACGCGAACCGATCTTTTTTCCTTCGGCGTTGTGCTGTACGAAATCGCCACGGGGCAACTGCCGTTCCGCGGCGAAAGCACCGGGCTAATCTTTGATGCGATTCTAAACCGCGCTCCGGCGTTTCCACTGCGCCTGAATCCCGACCTGCCGCCCGAGCTCGAACGAATCGTCCTGCGCGGCCTGGAGAAAGATCGCGAACTGCGTTATCAGCATGCTTCGGAGATGCGTTCTGAGCTGATGCGTCTTAAGCGTGACACCGATACCGGGCGCGTTGCCGCTGCCAGTTCGGGTTCGGTGTCCATCGCGCGCGAGAGCGGATCCGTACCAACAGTCACTCCGGCGCCGGCTTTTTCGGCGGTTCCGGCTGCTTCGGGTTCTGCGGCGATAGTGGTCCCGTCGGGGTCGATTCCCGCGGCGGTTGGTTCCTCTGGGTCGATTCCGGGTGTTCCTTCTGGGCCTTCAACTGCTCAGACCGCGGTTACGGCGGAACACCAGCCCGCGAGCCGCAGTAAATGGAGAATCGTCATTCCCGCCGCGGCGGCTCTCCTGGTAGCGTTTACTGCCGGCGCAATATACCTCCTTTCGCATCGCGCCAAACCTCTCACCGATAAGGACACCGTCGTCCTCGCCGACTTTACGAATAGTACAGGCGACTCAGTCTTTGACGACACGCTCAAAACCGCGCTCGGCGTTTCTTTGAATCAGTCGCCGTTTCTAAACGTGCTGCCGGACAGCAAAATGGTGGCGACGCTGAAGCTTATGGCGCGCGCCTCTGACGCCAAATTGACGCCCGACGTAGCGCGCGAGCTTTGCCAGCGTTCCGCCAGTAGAGCCTATATAGCAGGATCGGTCGCGGGGCTCGGCAGCCAGTATGTGATTGGGTTGAAAGCGGTCAACTGCCAGAGCGGCGACACTCTGGCGCAGGAGCAGGCCACAGCGGCGAATAAAGAAAAGGTATTGGAAACGCTGGGCGCCGTTGCATCCAAGCTGCGCGGCGAATTGGGCGAATCGCTAGCTTCGGTGCAGAAGCTCGATGTCCCGCTATCGGAGGCCACCACCTCTTCGCTCGAAGCTTTGCAAGCCTATAGTCTTGGATTAAAGGCGGGTCGCGAGAATGGCCCCGCCGTGAGCCTGCCTTATCATCAACGCGCCATCCAGCTTGATCCGAGCTTCGCCATGGGCTACAGGGCAGTAGGCAATGTCTATGCCAGCCTTAGCCAAGTCGGACGGTCGAGCGACTATTACGCCAAAGCCTTTGAGTTACGCGAACATGCTAGCGAGCGGGAAAGGCTTTTCATAACCGGCGACTACTATTCCAGCGTCACTGGAGAACTGGACAAAGCGGCACAAGCTTACGAGCACCTTGCCAAGAACTACCCACGCGACACTAGCTCCCAGTCCAGTTTAGGCAATGCGTACGCCGCGCTGGGCTTGTACGAAAAATCTTTAGGACCGGATTATGAGAACCTGCGTATCAATCCGGATAGTGTCAGCCCTTATGAGGCCATTGCCAACAACTTGATCGCCTTGCAGCGCTTTGACGAAACGCGCCAAATCCTCGGTCAGGCTCGAACGCGGAATGTGGATGATTTTCTTGCTCACAGTGTTCTTTATTCTCTGGCTTTTCTTGCTTCGGACTCTGCAGCCATGGTCGAGCAGCAACGGTGGTTCTCTGGCAGGCCGGAAGAAAATATAGGCCTTTCGCTCGCCGCCGACACGGAGGCTTATGCCGGTCATCTCGGCAAAGCGCGTGAGCTAACCAGGCGGACAGTGGACTCCGCCATCCGCGCCGACAGTAAAGAATCCGGAGCCATCTACCAGGCCGTCTCTGCTCAGCGCGAAGCAGCGTTCGGCAACATGGCCGAGGCGAAGCAGGCGGCAACGGAAGCTCTAAAACTCGTTCCCACGAGCCAGGGTGTTGCAGACGAAGCGGCTGTGGCCTTGGCTATGGCGGGCGACACTGCGCGAGCCGAATCGCTGGCACAAGACCTCAACAAGCGCTTTCCGCTCGACACTCAGGTGCAGTCGCTCTGGCTGCCGGCGGTTCGGGCCCAATTGGCTTTGAATCGCAAGAACCCCTCGGAAGCTCTCAGCGCTTTGCAACCGGCAGCCCCTCCGATTGAGTATGGGCAGATCGCCTTCATCACATGTATGTCCTGCCTGCAGACCACCTACCTTCGCGGTCAGGCTTATCTTGCGTCAGGAAAGGGCAAAGAAGCCGCAGTCGAATTCCAAAGAGTGCTCGACCACAGTGGCATTGTTTGGAACTGTTGGACTGGAGCCTTGGCACAGCTCGGCGTCGCCCGCGCTAACGTACTGCAATCAAAAGCTTCACAAGGTGCCGAGGCGGACGCTGCTCGTGTCCGTGCCCTCGCCGCCTACAAACAATTTCTTACCCTGTGGAGAGAGGCCGATCCCAACATCCCTATTCTGAAGGAAGCCAAAGCCGAGTACGCTAAGCTGCAATAATTTCTCACGAATGCGCCCAAGGGGCTCTCAAGTCCTGATTAGTCGGGTTACCGGTAAGTCCAGTCCCAGGACTCCGTCCTCTATATGCACGCCGATGGCACAAATGCACATGCCATGGCCGATTCGCTCGAGTTGCCAGGCGCGCCTGCGTGGTCTCCCGATGGCCAATCGATCACTACGGCAGTGGTGCAGCACGGGGTTCCACATCTGTTTAAGGTGCCGGTCGATGGGCGGCCGCCGGTTCTTTTGGTGCAGGAGTATTCGGTGGACCCCGTGTGGGCCCAGATGGACAGTTCGTGGTGTATTCGGGGCCTGACATCGGCACTACGTTTTCTGCAAAAGCCGTCACGGCGGATGGCGTATCGCATACGCTGCCGCCGCTTACGCTCACGCGAGGAGCTCGACATATGATGTTTCTGGCAGGAGGCCGCAAACTAGTTTGCCTGCGTGGCGAGATTCAACATAAGAATCTCTGGCTAATAGACCTGGAAACCGGCTCGCAACGCCAGTTAACGAAACTTGACCCCGACTTCGATATTCGCGATTTCGACATATCTCCAGACGGGCGTGAGGTGGTTTTCGAACGCGTACAGGAGCGGTCGAGTGTGGTGCTGCTGGACCTTCCCCAGCGGTGAAAGCCCTTAGTAATCGCCGAACGGTAGCGACTAGCGGCTCCTGGCCCAGGCCATGCCGTCGGGTTGTGCGCCAGCGTCGATGCGGGCGGTGACTTGCAACGATTTTAGATCGATGGCGACGACATAGTTGTCCGGAGTGCAGGCGACGAAAACGCGCGAGCCGTCCGGCTGCATCTGGATTCCGGCGGCGCCGTGGCCCACGGGGATGCGTTTCGTTTCGTGGCGAGTAGCAAAGTCAAAGACGACTACGTCGGAGCCGCCGAGGGTGGAAACAACAACAAGCGTGCCGTCGGGAGTGAACTTCAGGCGATTGGCGCCGCGAACGTTTGCGGCGATGGTATGAGTCACTTTCTTTGCGGCGAAATCGATGACCGAGACGGTACCGTCCTGGGCATTGGCGACCCAAATTTCCTTGCCGTCGGGTGAAACGTCGAATCCTTCCGACCCCGCGCCGACCTTGAGAACGGTCTGGTTCCAGTCGTCGCCACGGAATACGGACTTTTCAATGATGCTAACGGTGCCGGAGCTGACGTTGGTGGTGACAATGCGCTGAAGGTCGGGCGCGACGTAGATCATGTGCGTGCGGTTTTGGCCCGTTCCGAGAATCCAATCGACTTTATTGGAAGCGGGATCGTAGCTGCCGATTGCTTTGGCGGCTTCCGCAGTGAACCAAACTTTGCCGCCGACAAAATCAAGACCATGCGGTCCGCGCATTGCGCCAAGATCGATGGGAGGGAGAGGTTTTTGAACGACGAGATCGACGACGGCCAGAGTATGCAGCGCTCCCGCGCCGCCGCCACCATAGTTTGAGACGTAGGCTGTCTTGCCGTCGGAAGAGGCAATCACTTCGTGGGGATCGTCACCGATGGGAATCTTGGCGAGGACTTTCAGAGATGCCGGATCGACGATGGCGAGGGTATGGTCGTGTTTGGAAAGAATGAGGAGGGATTCACGCGGCGTGGACTGGGCGAGGAGGGCGGCAGTGAGAGTGAGAACAACAGAAATGAAAAGCAACACCCGATTCGCAACTTTGTACGGCATGGATTTACCCCGGAGAGAATTTCGAGCGACCGGATTAACTTATCATGTCATCGGAAAGAAGGAGAACGGACAACGCGGAGGCACGGAGTGTACGGGAGCGCGAAGACCCGAGCTAAGTCTGTCGCTACATCAGGGAAAGAGTGAAGTCGTCAGGGGAGAGGATCGAAAACGACGATGGGCTGATAGGTGCGCGGGACGATGGCCTGAGCGATGGCAATCAGCTTCTGCTGTTGATTGAAAACGCGAAGACGCGGAGGCCGCGGTTCGCCGCCATCCAAAACGGACGTGGCGCCGGGAGGCGGCTCGGTGCGGCCGGATTGCAGTTGCGAGAGCATGATGGTGAATTTGGAGCCATGACGGACGCGCTTTTCGACTACCGGAAGCACGGTAACGCTGGGGAAATCCGGGAGCAGGTGTTCAAGTTTGATGACGCAGTGTGCGAACTTCCCATTTCGGGCCGCTTCGGCGAGCTCTTCGAGCTTGAGCGCCTGTTCCAAGGAAAATTCTCCGACGGCGGTGCGGGTGATTTCGGTGAGATGGGCGCCGCAGCCAAGCTTTTCTCCCATTTCTTGCGCCAGCGAGCGGATATAAGTGCCCGACGAACATTCGATGACGAAGCGAGCCACGCTGCCTTCGATTTCGACGAGCCGGTATTCAAAAACTTCGACCTCCACGGGTTTTAGTTCAACGGGCTGATTTTTGCGCGCGAGCTCGTAGGCGGGCCGGCCGTGAATTTTCTTCGCGGAGAAAATCGGCGGCATCTGGGCGAACAGGCCGACCCGCTCACTGGCGAGCTTTTGAAGGACGGCTTCTTCGAGAACGGGCGGATGGTCCGGGCCTTGCGCTTCGCCCTCGGAATCAAAAGTGTTCGTGGCGAAGCCAAAACGGTAACCGGCGGTATAGCGTTTGCGGCGGCCAGTATAGAACTGGACGAAGCGGGTGGCTCGTCCCAGGAGCAGGACGAGGACGCCAGTGGCAAGTGGATCAAGCGTGCCAAGATGGCCGATCTGGCGAAATCCCGCAAGATGACGGACCGCGTCCACAACGTCGTGTGAAGTCTTGCCCGGAGGCTTATCGATGACCAGCGCGCCGTCGAAAGGAGCCGGTTGTGGTTTGCGTGGCATGAGCAGTGGTCAGCGACCAGTGGCCGGCGGGCAGTGGTTGACGGCTGCCGGCTGGTTAGGCCGAAAGAGAAACTTGAGGGCACGAATCGCCATCAGCTTCAAGGCGGGCGCGAAGCTCATTTTGTGGACGAAGAGCCCTTCTTCATTTCTTTCAAGAGTTGGTCGATGCGCTCGGTGTATTGCTGAGAATTGTCGAGGGAGAAATGGAGTTCGGGAACACGGCGAAGTTGCAGGCGTTCGAGAATTTCGTGACGAATGAAGTTGGCGGCGTGCTCGAGGGCTTTGATGGCGCCGTGCTGTTCGGCTTCGGTGCCGCGAGCGCCGACAAAGACGCGGGCGTTGCGGCCGTCGGGAGCCATGCGAACTTCATTAACCACGACGGAAATCTCAAGGCGCGGGTCCTTGAGTTCACCCGCCAGCATGGCGTTGATTTCGTGGGCGATTTCTTCTCCGATGCGTTCGCGACGATGGCTGACTGTGGTCATGGTGGCCCCGCAAAAACAGCGGAACATAAACATTATGAATTGTTTTTTTGCCTAATGGAAATGCAAGCTCAAAGCCGCGCGAGACAATTGACGCCGTTACAGAAAGTCGACGGAGTGGTCGACGAGGATCGGGCCAAGCTGGCGTTGCGCTTCGGCTAGAACATGCTGCAAGGATTCTTCCACATGCTGCTCGGCATTGGACAGAGTGACAATGCCAATGGTGGAGGTTTGCCAGACGTCGTGAAAATCCAGTTCGGCGATGGCGATATTAAATTTATGACGGAGACGATCCTTGAGGCTGCGGATCACCTGGCGCTTATCCTTGAGGGAATGCGCGTCGGGAAGGCGGAGTTCGAGAGTGAGCAGGCCTATGGGCATTGGACACGGCGCGAGATCACGGGCAAAGCAGCGAAGATGGCTACCGGAAAGGCGCCGCTACAAAACGTACGGACCAGAACTCAGCGAACGTAAGTTCACCGGGAATTATCTGCGGGCGGCAACGCCGGCTTGCGCCGCGGCCTCGGCGCCGCTAAGTTTTTGCACACTGAAGGCTTCGAGAACGTCGCCAATCTTGACATCGTTGAAGTTGGCGATACCGACGCCACATTCAAAACCGGTGCGGACTTCGCTGGCGTCATCCTTGAATCGCTTCAAAGAGCTGAGCTTCGATGTGTAGATGACAGCGCCATCGCGAACGACGCGAATCTGCGCGTCACGCTTGAGAATGCCGTCCAGAACGTAGCATCCGGCGATGGTGCCAGCTCCCTTGACGCGGAACGTATTGCGTACTTCGGCGCGGCCAAGGTAGGCCTCTTGAAAGACAGGTTCGAGCAGACCTTCCATGGCTTTCTTAATTTCGTCGGAAACTTCGTAGATGATGTTGTGGGTGCGGATGTCCACGCCCTCTTGTTGCGCCAGGTCAGCGGCTTTACGCTCGGGGCGAACTCCAAATGCGATGATGATGGCGCCGGAAGCGGAAGCCAGAAGGACGTCGTTTTCGCTAACCGCGCCCACGCCGGAGCCGATAATTTTGAGCTTGACCTGATCGGTAGAAAGTTTCGGCAGCATTTCGCTGAGCACTTCGACCGAGCCCTGCACGTCAGCTTTGATGACGACGCCCAGTTCCTTGACTTCGCCGGTCTTCAACTGTTCATGCAATTGGTCGAGAGTGATGCGTCCGCCGGCGCTGGCGCGAAGTTGCGCGTCACGCTGTTTGCCTTGACGGTAATCGACAATGTGGCGAGCCTTGGCTTCGTCAGTAACCTGGAAATGATCCCCGGCTTCGGGAACTCCTTGCAGTCCGAGAACTTCGACAGGAGTGGAGGGACCTGCTTCCTTGATGGTGCGGCCATGATCGTCAAAAAGAGCGCGCACTTTGCCAAAGACCGCGCCGCAGATGAAGAAATCGCTGGAGCGAAGAGTGCCGTTTTGAATAAGGATCGTAGCCACGGGACCGCGGCCTTTGTCCACACGGGATTCGAGCACAGTGCCGCTGCCGGGCGCGTCGGGATTGGCTTTGAGTTCGCGCAAATCGGCCACCAGCAAAATAATTTCCAGCAGACGATCGAGACCTTTTTTCTGCTTGGCGGAAACTTCAACAAACTCGGTATCGCCGCCCCATTCGGCGGTGACCAAGCCCAGATCGCTTAGCTGGCGCTTGACGCGTTCGGGCTGCGCTTCCGGTTTATCAATTTTGTTGACGGCCACGATGATCGGAACGTTGGCGGCTCGAGCGTGGTCGATCGCTTCTTTCGTCTGCGGCATCACACCATCATCGGCGGCAACGACGAGCACCACGATGTCGGTGACTTTTGCGCCGCGAGCACGCATGCGGGTGAACGCCTCGTGGCCGGGAGTATCAACAAAAACGACCGCGCGGTCGTTGACTTGAATCTTGTACGCGCCGATATGCTGTGTGATACCGCCCGCTTCACCAGCGGCGACGTCTTCCGAACGAATGGCGTCGAGCAAACTAGTTTTGCCGTGGTCGACGTGGCCCATGACGGTAACCACCGGCGGACGCGGCTTGAGATTTTCCTTGGTTTCTTCCTTGGCGACCTCGAGCATCATTTCGTCTTCGAAAGCCAAGACGGTGACAACGCCATTGAAGGCTTCAGCAAGCTGCGTGGCCGTCGGGGAATCCAGGGCCTGATTGATGCTGGCGAAAATTCCCTTGTCGAGCAGAACCTTCAAGAGGTCCTTGGCGCGCACGTCGAGTTTTTCAGCGAGTTCGCGAATGGTGATGCCTTCGGTGATGTTGATGTCGCGAGGAGCGCGTGGCTCCGGCGGGGCAACGGGCATCAACGAACGGCGATCCCCTGCTCCTGGACGCTGGCGCGTGGGGTGAAGCTTGCGCTCGCCTTCCATCTCGCGCTTATCAGAAATGGGACGCTGACGTTGCGTTGGACGACGTGTATAGAGCGGCTTGCCCGGCTCCGCCTTCGAGGGCATTCGGTCCGGAGGAGGCGGGGGGAGCATTCCCGGTCTTCCGGGTTGGCGCGGACCAGGACGCGTGCCGGTAGGAACTGCGCCAGGGCGCTGCCCATAAGGGCGATTCTGTGGTCCGCTGGGACCGCCGGGCCCCGTGGGACGCGGGGAATAAGGACGATTTTGACCGCCAGCCGCACCCTGTTGCGGACGTATCGGCTGATTCGGACGCATTGGCTGGCCGGGGCGGGGTCCGCTGGGACGATCACCTGACGGCAAAGGGCCGCGGTTGCCGGTCGGCATTGGACCGCGATTTCCGGTAGGGAGCGGTCCGCGATTGCCGGTCGGCAAAGGACGTTGCGGTTGTGTGCCGGGCCGCGCAGAAGTGCCAGCCGCAGGACGGGCGGCTGCCGGCTGACCGGGCCGTTGTTGACCGGGCGAGGCGGGACGCTGGGCGGGCGGAGCGCCAGAAGTTTGAGATGCGGGCCGCAACGGCTGGCCATGCGATGGTGCAGGAGCAGGCTTGGCACCGGAGGGCGCCGGCACTTGCGGCGCCGCAGAGCTCGACGGCTTAGCGACCGAAGGAGCAATGGGCTGTGTTGGTGCAGGAGCTGGTGCAGCCGGTTTGGGCGCTGCTTGGGGTGCAGCAGGAGCCGCGGCCGCAGGCGCCACCGGCGGTTGCTGCCCACCCGGTTGTGGCGCAACAACAGCTGGAGCGGGAGACGCGGGCTTGGTTGCAGCCGTCGCGGGAGCCGAAGGAGCACTTGAAACTGGCGGAGCAGAGACCGGCGGAGTAGCTGGAGTCGCGGCGGGCCGCTGGCGGGCAGCTCGTGCAGCTGCCTCGCGCGCTTGTTTTTCGGCGACCGCAGCACTTTCGGCAGCAGCGTCGGCCTGAGCCTGCCCTTGGATTGTCCTGCGAACTTTCTCAGCGACGTCAACGGGAATCGAACTCGAGTGAGTCTTTTTTTCGGTCACACCAAAGCCAGGCAAGAGGTCAATGATGGCCTTTGCTTTGACTTCGAGCTCGCGGGCCAGCTCGTTAATTCGAACCTGATTGGCGTCGGTCATGCTTTCTGTTCGGGTCACCTTTGTTACTTTTATCCTTATGAATTCGTGTCTTCCGTTTTTTCGGGAACCTGCTCAGCACCGGAAGCCGATTCAGACTCGGCGGATGGCTCGCCTGCAGCCTCGGGCGGCAATTCCGTTTGCGCTTCTTGGTCGGCGGAAGCGGTTTCGGTGCCGGATGTTTGCGGTTCCGCAGTTTCGCTTTCGACTGAGACCGACTCCGCTTCAGCCCCAGCTTCCTCTTCAACGGCTTCGTTCGCTTCGGTAGCAGCTTCGCTGGGAGCGGCTGCCGCCCCGCCTTCGTAAAATTGATTTACCGCCTGGTAGATTTTGTCCACCATTTTTTCGCCGATACCGGGAATCTCCATCAGCTGTTCAGGGGTCATTCCGGCAAGCTGTTCAAGAGAGGTAATACCCGCGGCTTCGATTTTCTCGATGGTTTTGGGCCCGACTCCCGCAAGAGCCGTGAGCGGAGTGGTTGGTGCAGTCAGAGCCGTCATCTGCTCTTCAATTTCGCGGCGCTTTTCTTCTTCGCTCTTGATGTCAATATCCCAGCCGATGAGCTTGCTGGCCAGGCGGACGTTCTGTCCCTTTTTGCCGATGGCCAGCGAAAGCTGCGAATCTTCCACGATCACTTCGAGCTTGTGGCTCTCTGGATCGGTGATCTGTACGCGAGTGACTTTCGCCGGGCTAAGCGCTTTTTGCGCGAAAGCCACGGTTTCCTCGCTGTACGGGATGATGTCGATTTTTTCACCGCGGAGTTCGCGGATGATGGACTGAACCCGCATGCCTTTCATGCCGACACAGGCGCCGACGGGATCAACGTCCTTGTCGCGGCTGAACACGGCAACTTTGGTTCTTTCGCCGGATTCGCGAGCGGCTGCACGAATTTGCACGGTGCCGTCATAAATTTCGGGAACTTCCATTTCAAACAGGCGCTGCACAAGAGCGGCATCCGCGCGCGACACGATGACCTGAGGGCCTTTGGCGGCGCGGTCCACCATGCGGATCACCACGCGCAAGCGCTCACCGATGTTGTAGGTTTCCAGTTTGGACTGTTCACGTTTGGGCAGGCGCGCTTCGGTCCGGCCCATGTCGACGATCAGGTCAGGACCTTCCGCACGCTTGACGATGACAGTAACCAACTCGCCGACACGCGTGTGGTATTCATTGAAAATAGTGTCGCGCTCGGCTTCGCGTACTTTTTGCAGAATCACCTGCTTAGCGGTCTGTGCGGCGATGCGTCCGAGAACGTCGGTAGGTTTGCTAGTGATAATCTCCGCGCCGACTTCCGCGGCAGGATTCTTGCGACGAGCGTCGGTCAGACTGATTTCGCGCGTGGGATCGGAAACTTCGTCAACCACGGTCAGAACGGAGAAAACGTCTACTTGTCCGGTCTCCGGGTTGAACTTGCCGCGAAGGTCTTCTTCGGTCTTGTAGAACTTACGGGCCGCGACCACCATCGCGTCTTCGATGGCCGACACGACGATTTCCGGCTCGATGTGCTTCTCACGGCTGAGCATTTCAATTTGTTGATAGAGCAAATTCGCCATAACGCATTCCCGGACTGAGAAATTCTCCTAAATTAGCGCCGAGCCCTGCCCGGCTGCTTGAACCTGCAAAATTGCCGCAACTTCCGCGCAAGCGCGCCCGAACCAACAGCGCCGCCGCGACAGCATGTTTAAAGGCTGCAAAACAAGCCCTTAAACCCGACGAAGAGTGTGGACTAAAACTCGACGACGAGGTGCGCCTTACGAATGAGGGCCAAGGGTATTTCCACCGTGCGCGGAGTCTTGCCTTTCAACTCCAACCGGACGTTGTCATTCACTACCCCTGCAAGACGGCCCTCAAAAAACTTCATCTCGTCTACCACCGGTTCATCGGTCCAAATCTTTGCCGCGCGACCGGTGAAGCGCACGTAATCGGCTTGCTTTTTCAGAGAGCGATCCAAGCCGGGTGAACTGACTTCCAGAGTGTAGCCTGGCCCCGGAACCAATTCCTCAACGTCGAGGATAACGCTCAACTGTTTGCTGACTCGCTCACAATCCGCATGTGAAATTACCGGATACGGATTCGGCGCCTCATTTTCGCCACTTACATCTCCGGCAGGAGCAGGAACGCGATCGATATACACCCGCAAGAAGCGTTGCCTGCCGACTTTCCATTCGACATCGACCACTTCCAGCCCTTCCGAGCGTGCTACTCTCTCGGCGGCATCGCGAATCTTTTCCAACTGCAAGCAGAGACTCCCCAAGCTATGCCGGTCCGACGCCCACTTCAACCGGCCCAACAAAAAAGTGGGCTTGCGCCCACTCCATCGTGCGACCCGTTACAGAGCGAAATTCAGTATATGCCCGGTACAAGGCAAAAGCAAGGCAGGGCGGAATCGGGCAAAATCCGAAACAAAACCGAGCCTCGGCCGGAAAAATGACCGAAGCTCAGAAAAGGAAAGGAAGACTGCAGCCTAAGGCTTTGGCGGAGTATTGCCGGCTGGCGCGGTTCCGGCGGGCTTTGGCGTTGAGGCTGGCCGGGCGGCCGGAGGTTTGGCAGCCGTCGCCGAAGCTTTGGCTGGATAAGCCTGATCATAAAGTTTGATGATTTCGGGCGTCACGTCAATGCCATTCGAAACGTAGATCGGAGCACCCTGCGCCGAAGAATCGAAGATGGCGATATAGGCATTCTCGCGTGCATAACGGTCCAGCACATCCATCATCTTGCGGCCAATGCGATCAATCACTTCCTGCTGTGAAGCGTTGACGTCTTCCTGGTAATCTTCCTGCTTGCGCTGAATTTGCTTTTGCAGCGCAGTGCCCTGACGTTCCAGACGCGCCGTTTCTTCCGGGCTAAGTTTGTCTCCGTTGGCCTGCAGACGCTGTTTGATATCGTTAATCTGCTTGTTCATCTCGACCAGTTCGTTCTGACGCGAGGTGAATTGTCCCTGCAATTCGGTTTGCGCCTGCTTGCCTTCGGAAGTGGCGACGATAGCCTGACGAACGTTAAGTACGCCAACTTTGCCGGCGATTGGCGAGCCCGCGGATGCCGGGGCCGATTGCGCGACCAAGGATGAGGCGCCGAGCAGACTCGCCGCTACAAGCGCAGCCGAAAGATACATCTTATTCACAGTGATCTCCTTAGAGTGAGGAAGCGCTTTGCGCATCCTGAAATAATCTTATGCCAATCTTGTTGGCCGAAATTTGTGTCCCGCTTCCCTGCCGGGACTTGCGGGCCCGTATAAACCGAAAAGTATAGCCGAGGCTAACCTTTCCAAGCAACGGCAAAGCGCAATAAAAAGCGGCAGACGAAGCAGGAAAGCTCTGCCAAGTGCGATGCGTGCACCAACGCTCCGCGTTGTACCCGAAAAATGTCCGCTCTTCGCGTATACAGTCGGCGCCAGCTCACCGGTCAGTTCGGTACCGGAAAAATCAAGACGCGATTGTTTGCCTGATCGGCTATAACCGCAAGATTCGTAAACTGATCAACGGCCACGCCAAACTGCGGGGAGCCGCTGATGCCGAAGGTGCGGCGCGTCTTAAAAGGATTTGAAATCGTATCCACCAGGGAGATGGTCTGGCTGGTGGAATTTACGCTCATAATGCCGCCAGTCTGTGGATTGATGGCCAGAGAAGTCGGATTGATTCCAACGCGAACGGTGGAAGTGGCACCGCTGTCCGGATTAAAAGCGGTAATTACGTTGCCGCCGCTAGAATTCGCATAGAAGAGAGCGGGCGAAACCGTTGGATCGAAAACCACGCCGGTGGGTGTAGAGGTGACGGTAGCAATCTGAGCCGTGGTGCTCTTGGCGGGAGTGGCATTGCCTATGTCGATCGAATCGAGAATGCCAATCGGGGAAGAACCGCTCACAAGTTCCAAAGCGGTGACAACGGCGAGTCCTCGGCTACCGGTGCCACGATCCGGGTCAATCGTTACCGCGATGGGCTGGGTATCCACTGCAATGCTGTTGGCGGTAAGCGTCGTTGCGGGGGATGACCCAAACAGCAGCGCCAGGTTCAGTTCCGAAACCGTGTTGCTGCCGGTATTGGTGACTAGAGCCGCGCCAGTGCCTTCGTTGATGGCTACACCGGTTGGACTCGTACCAGTGGAGACTGCAGCGACTTTTTGCGTTCCGGAGATGAGGTCAATTACCGAAGCGGTGCCGTCGGCATTGTTGGCGACGACGGCGAGACCAAAACGTGGACTGGCCGCGACACCCTGCGGCGTCGACCCGACGGAGATGGATTTCTGAAGAGTGCCGAATTGCGGGCTCGACGGATTAATGTCAATCACGGAAATGTTATTGCAGCCGCTGTTGCTGACAACCGCGATAGGCGCAAAACCCTGACCGGGCAGTTGATCGGCGATGGCAACCGAACTCGGCTGCGGATTGCCACCGGAGCAGGCCTTCTTCAAGTCGACAGACTTGATAACCAAGAAATCGGCAGCATTAGAAGCGACATTATGACTATTGACAACAGTCACCGCAAAACGATGAGGCAGGGCGAGGAACTGATGTGGAATCGTAAAAGAAAGTTGTCTTGAGTTAGGAACAGCACCCAGGGTGGCAACGGTCACCCCGTCAAGCTGTACCTTAGTGCCGACATCGAATCCACTGCCGAAGATTTGCACGCCGGCAAGATCACAAGCGGATGGCGTGACCGTGTTTACGCAAGCGAGCGTTCCTTGCGGCATAATAGCGCCAGCAATGCCCCCGATGAGGGCTCCAGTAACGGTGGGAACCTGGAGTTCCGTGATTTGGGCCGCTTTTATTGGCCCAAGGTTTACGACTTGAATTTTCCCGCTACCGGGTTGAGCGACAAACGCCTGGTTCGTTGCCGGATCTACGGCCAGCCCCCCGAAAAGGTTGATGGGAGTCGTAGCGACACCGTCACCGCCGGAGCCCACGGAAACTAAGGCATAGCGAGTTTGCGTCACCGGGTTCGAAACAGAGAGCTGATTCTGTTCCGGATTGTAGGAAACAAGAGCATTTGAATACGGTTGGAATGCAACGAAAGTGGTTCCGATAAGCTCAGGCGCATTTGCGCAAGTGCCGCTGAATGCCGTGCAGCCCGCATGGAAGGTGATCGAAGTAACAGACTGATCGAGCGAATTGAGCAGATCGATCTGCGGACCGTTAAGGCCGGTAGCATTGGCGTCGGCGATTGCCGCGGTATTGGTAATCCCATTGATAGCAATGCCCTGCGTGGTTTGCGATAGACCAATTGTGATATTGGGACTTCCGAAGTGGACCAAGCTAGACGCAGTGCCGGTAGCAGTGTCATTCACGCTTGAATTCAACGCATAGGTGAAGCTGGTTGAATTGATCACGCTCTGTACAGTGAACACGCCGTTAAACTTGGTTCCACTGGCGCCATCCGGTACGCCGGTAATCAACACGGTTTGGGTGGGATTGCCTGGCGTGAGGGAATGAGGGGCGCTGGTCGTCACGGTCACCAATCCGGAGGTAAGCGACACGGTGCTGATACCGACCGAGGAAGATGACTTGGTAACGTCCACACCGCTGAGAACTCCGGCGCCTCCCGGCGTCACAAAAGCGAGGTGGGCATGCGGAACCATCGCGACTTGCGGACTCGCGCCGGTGTTCAGCGTTACCTGAGCGTGCACGCAAGGAGAACCCGTGAAACCGGTATTTGGGCGAATGCAGGTCTGCTGGGCATTCTTGTTCAGATCGAGAAGAAAACCAACTTTGGCAGTGGTTGGATTCGCGCTGGATGCGTACGCCACAATGGCATTATTGGTATCGCCGTCGACGCCGATGGAATAAGGCTGGGCGGCTGAAAGAGTCTTGGTTGGGTCAGTCGGGTCAGGCTGAGCGGGAAGCAATCCGGCCAAATCGATCCTGACGGGGTAGGTCACATTTGGATCGCCGGTCTGGCCGGGAAGCGGAAATACAATCACGCCCTGGTTCTGGAAATCCACGACCGCAATGGTGTGATTCGTTTGGTTGATGGAGAGGCCGGTAGGCGTGCCGGGGGTGCCGCCTGCTGTATTCACTGCCACGGTCCCTAAAGAAGTAAGCGAACCACTGCCGATACTAAAGAATTCCACTTCGCTGGAACCTGGTTCGGCTACAGCAAGAATCCCCAATCTGGTATCGATATCGATGGCACTGGGCTTTTGTCCCGTGGCGCTGACCGAAGCAACCACACTTGGCGGAGCCGAGGAATAGTCCGGAAAAATCGCCAGATTGGTGACCGACGGATTATTCGCCGGGGGCAACGGCGGTTTTGTCCGGGTCACGGAGAGCGGGTAAAGACCGGGACCGGCGCTATTCACGTCGCTGGTTTGCAAGAGAAGATTCAGCCGGCGCGAGCTCGAGGTCGCAATATCCGGGGTCAACGGGTTGCCACTAAAACCTAGGAGGACATTGGCGAGGCTGCCGCTCGGGCCAAAATAACCGCCATCAATCGCCAGATTCAGAGCATTCCCAAGCGGATCGTTTTGCACAAAGCTATCTGGAATCGAAGCCACAGAGGTGGGCCGCACAGGGATAACATCAAACGTGAAAGGGCCCGAACCCAGCGTCACCGGCTGGCCTGGATCACTGACGGATACTGTGTAAGTGTCTGCCTCCGAGAGATTTCCAGCACTCAGGCGGATGCGCATTCCGGTTGAGCCGGGATTGGCCGTGGTCGACGTGGGAATCGGGAAAAGGACTTTTAACTGGCCGCTAGGTAAAACCGATGGAGCGCCAGTGCTCTTTGGTGTGAGTGTGACGATGGAAGCAGAGGAGATGAGCGGAGCGTCGAGATAAATGTCATAAGAGGATGCGCCCTGCGGCACCACGGTGGGCGACACTGCGTTGAATTTAATGGGGCCGCCGGTAATGACGGTAATGCTGGCGATCGCAAATCGCGTGGGATCCGCCTTCGACACGGCCACAACTGTTAAGGTTGGCGTCGTCGGGACGGCCGAGGGCGCTTTATAAAGGCCGTTGGTATCAATCGAGCCGCAGGACGGACTCAGCGTGCTGCAGGTGGGAAGCGCCGGATAATTATTATTTACCGGGGTACCTTGAGTGACCAGCCAAGTCACGCCCTGAGTTTGCAGGTCGTTGGCGAGCGTAGCGACAAACTGCTCCTGCTCGCCAGTCGGGACCGTTGCGGTAGCCGGATTGATGCTCACGGCAATACCCGAGTCCAGCGTGAGCGTGGCGGGAGCCGAAGTAATCTTGGTGTCCGCCGCCGATGTAGCTGTGATGAGGATCGCGACGGTGCAGATTTGCGATGCAACGCAATTGTTGCCCGCAAGCTTTGTGGCATCGGGAACTTTGTTCGGAGCGGTAAAAACCACGGTGGTATTCGTAGAGTTGGCAGGAATATTCCCGGTGTCCGCAGTGCAAGCGTTCTTGGTTCCAGCTGTGGACTTACCGGTGGAGTCGAAGGTAGTGGTTTGGTACTGGCAGGTCCAACTGGAAACATTCGTATTCGTGGCGCCAGAAACGATAGCGGTCAGTGTGAGCGACTGAGAAACGATCACAGTGGCCGAGGACGGGCTAACCGAAATGGTGACCACGTTGGTTTTGCTGCCGCCGCCGCAACCGGCAATGACCAGCGCCACTAGCGCACCGAAACTCAGCAATGGTCTAGAATAAAAGTTGCAAGACTTCGTAACCACGATCCCCCCCAAAATCTTTTCCAAGCGGTTCGTCCGATGGAGAAAGTTTCCAGCCTTTACTGCGGACTGCACGGTAATTCCAGAATCCAAAACAAAGTCCAGAGCCATTGCCGCTTCAGAACGTCCTGCTCACGGTGAAACGGAAAGTCGTAGCCGGCTCAAAATAATTCAATTGGCCGGGGTTGTTCTGGATCAGATTGATCTGTGGCGCAACCTGAAACTTGAAAATGTTCGGGTCAATCGGGTCGAGCGTGCTTTTCAGGAAGGCAATCTCGGATGGCTCGATGAACGGCTGTTGCGCAGTAATCGTCTGATGCAACCGGTGCACATTGTAAGCATAGTAGATGCGGAATGGCGCCTGCACGATCGGCAGTCGTACCACGAATTCGATGCCTGTGGAGCCGCGGAGGCGGAAATTAGTGCCATGCTCGATCGGCAGCTTGGCACTTATATTTGCGGTTGGAAACTGGCAAACCAAGCTGGGTGCGGCAATGCCGCAATTACCCGTTTGTAACGCGGAGGGATCGAGCTGCAATCCATTGCGATTCAAAACACCTTCAGTACCGCCGTCGAAAAACAGCGCCGCTTGTACCGGCCCGACGATGGGTATCCGGTATTCAACGTTTCCAAAGCCTTGCACGTCGCCGCCCGGAAGCGTCGCGGTGTAAGTCAAGACCGGAATGGTGAAAGCGCGCAAGGTGCCGCCCGACGTAGGATCGTTATAAAAAATTGGTTGAGCGCTCGCCGTGGGAATGAAAGTGACCGGCGAAATCGAGCGAATATCGTACCCACGAATGTCGTTTTCTCCGCCCATGTAGAAGCGGTTAAACGGAGGGATCTCCTTGCCGCCAAACCCGCTGATGTAAGCGACCTGAGCATGCAAACCAAGGATGTTGCGCCTCTTGGTCATCGGCTTAAATCGCTTGAACTCGAACACGTTGGTAACGGTGTTGACGTTGCCGCCGATCGGGCCACCCGTGAATGCCAGCGAATAAAGATAGCTCTTGCCCTTGGTGGGTTCCTGCGGATTGTCAATATTGTTGTAGGTCACGGTCGGCGTGATGGTGCTGGATACGATGCCATTCAGCGCGCTGGGGCCGGCAAAGCTGCGGTATTGAATGGATTGAAAAAGCAGCTTTGAGGCGTCGTTGAACGCAGTGATGTTGGTGCGCGTCAAGCCATAGGTGAGGCCCACACGCAGGAACGAAAAGCGTTTTACCGGATAGCTGGCGAAAGCCGTGAAGCCGGTGCTGTCCTGATTGTAATTTTGAATAAACTGCGGATTGATGCTGACCGATTGACCCAGCAGCAGCGCTTCCTGCTTGGCCTGGTCAAAACTGTAGCGGCTGGAAAAAATCGTGAAGCCAGTCGAAATCGGGCGGTCAAATAAATATGGTTCAGTGAAGCCGAACTGAAAACTCCTCTGCAGGCTGCCGAACTGCGCGGAGAAGGTCAAAGTCTCGCCGAGACCCAGGAAATTGTTGGTCTGATAGGTGAGTCCGATAAATCCGCCTGCCAGACCGCTGACGCCGCCATTCAATCCGATGGACTGTTTGCCTTTTTCATGAACTTTAAGGTTCAGGTCTACAGTGCCTTCTTTGGTGTTGCGTTTGATCTCGACGGCTTTGTCTTCCTCAATGCGGTCGAAAAAGTTCAACTGATTGAGGCGCAAAATGCTGATTTCCCAGGCGCGCTTGTTGAAAAGCTGGCCCTCGTCAATCAGCAGTTCGCGGCGAATGACTTTGTCTCGGGTGGTGGTGTTTCCGCTGAAATCGATTCGCCGAATGTAATATTGTTTTTGTTCATCGAACTTAAGCGTGAGATCCACGATTTTCGTATCATCGTGAATATCGAATTCAGGCTCCGGGGTGAAATCGATGAAGCCATACTCCCCATAGATACTGGTGTAATCCTTCATCGCTTTGCGCAATCGGGAGACGTTGAAAATTTCGCCCTGCTTCACCGGAAAAGCGCTTTTCAGCGCATCTACTTTCAGCGAGAGCGCCTTATCCGGATCAGCGCTCACGATTTTGAGCGTGCCCATACGAAACTGCGGGCCTTCCTCAATGGGAATGGTAATGTTCACCGCTTTTCCTGCTGATTTTCCGAGAAGCGGCACCGGCATGCCCAGCTTGTTATTTTGCGTATCAATATTTTCCAGGATCGGTTCTTTCACCAACACATGGAAATAGCCATTGTCCTGATAAGTTCCGCGAATGCCGACTTCCAGGTCTTCATTCAACTTGTCGCGGTCGTAGGTTTTGTGCATCACATTAATTTCCGTGATGTACAACGGAATTTGATAAGGCCGATCGTGTTTCATGGCGCGAATCAGCTTGCGGTCGCTGAACGCGTGATTGCCGGTAAATTTGATCTTGCCGACCTTGACCTTTGGTCCTTCTTCCACTTTGAATATCAGGATGACGGCATTGCTGGAAGCGATTCGCTCGTACTGCGGAGTCACCTTTGCAAATTGGCGGCCATGTTCGCCCAGTAATTCCTTAATGACTACTTCGGCCTTTTTGATTTTGGTGGGGTCGAACTGGCTTTCCACGCTGAGGCCAACTTTGCGTTCCTTGAACCGGTCAAGGATGTCCGACTCTGAAACGGAATGAATGTTATCGTAGCGGATTCGCCGAATGATGGGCCGTTCCTTCAATTCGAAAATAATAATCTTGGCGTTTGGCCGGTCCGGAGAATCTTCGACACGCAGCTTCACATCTTCAAAAAACTGCGTGTTCCAGAGGGCTTGGAAGTCGCGGCGCAGAGTCTCTTCGTTGTATGGGTCATTGTCGCGGCTGAAAATCCGAGCTTTCAGTGTGTCGTTGCGGACGCGCCGGTTCCCGACAAAATCAATGCGTTCGATGACTGTTGGCTGTTGGGGCTGCTGCTGAGCTTCCTGCGCACCGGCAGTGAATTCCCGGTGATGTTCGCGTGTAACGATTTCGCCGGTGAGCAAATCCAAGGATGAGGTAATGACGAAGGAAGGAACAGGGCGGGAAGTTTGCGACGGCGCTTTATTGTCCGCAGACGACGATACTCCCGAACGGGACAGGTCTTCCGCAGCGAGAGGACGGGCATCCGCAAGACACGACAGTATCGCGGCAAAACCCAAACCCAAGATCGGAAAAATCCCAAACGCAGAACAGACTCTTCTGTAAGCGGCCATTGACACGATCAAGGCCGCGCCCCCAAACCCAAGTTGTTCTTCTCCCGCCGCACCCGATGTGACCGAACCACAGTCACGCGTGAGATGACCGCTCAGCGGTCACAACATGCAATGGGCCAGCCGTGCGCGCAGCTGAAAGGCAGCTGTGCGTGTTGATGTCAGATTCGTTAGTGAATGACCGGGGTTGCCTCAACCACCGGACGGAACGCAAGGCCTTCCCCTGCGACATAAATCTGCAACGTCGCAGGCCTTTGAATTCCTCCCTGAATCAGGGCTTCGGAGAGCGGGTCTTCCACATACTTTTGCAGCGCCCTACGCAACGGCCGCGCACCATAGCTGCGGTCCGAGCACGTCTTCTCCAGAATCCACTGACTTGCTTCCGGCGACAACACAACCTGCACCTGCCGGTGAATCAGCGTATCGTTCAGCTGTCCCACAAGCAGATCGATGATGCGCAGCAAATCCTCATCACCGAGCGGGTTGAAAATAATGACTTCGTCCAGCCGGTTCAAAAACTCCGGGTTGAACGCCCGCTTCACTTCGTTCATCACCATTTCCTCCATGGATTTTGCACCACTTTCATCGGTGCCACCCTGGAAGCCGATTCCGGTGCGCTTTTGCAAATGGCGCGCTCCAAGATTCGACGTCATGATGATGATCGTGTTCCGGAAATCCACCGTGTTGCCCAAACCATCCGATAACTGTCCGTCTTCGAAGACTTGAAGCAGGATGTTGAAAACGTCTGGATGAGCTTTCTCGATTTCGTCCAAGAGGATAACTGAATATGGCGTCCGGCGCACGCGTTCCGTGAGTTGCCCACCTTCTTCGTATCCGACATAGCCTGGAGGTGCGCCAATCAGCTTCGATACGGAATGTTTTTCCATAAATTCCGACATATCGAAACGCACCAGCGACTTGTCGGAGCCAAAAAGAAATTCAGCCAAACGCCGGGCAACTTCTGTCTTGCCCACGCCGGTCGGACCGAGGAAAACGAATGACCCAACAGGGCGCGCAGGTGATTTGAGTCCGGCGCGGCTGCGGCGGATGGCCCGGGCCAGCGCAGTGATGGCTTTGTCCTGACTGATAACGCGCTTGTGAAGTTCGGGTTCGATACGCAGCAGCTTCTGCTGCTCGTCTTCTTTAATGGAGGTCACCGCCACGCCAGTCCAGCGCGAAACAACTTCTTCAATATCCTCACGGGTTACCACACCAGTAGTGGCATCGTCCAATTTGTAGCGGTCACGCAGCCCACGCAACGTTTCTTTTTCCTTGCGCTCTTCTTCCGAATAGAAGCGGGCTTTTTCGAATTCGTGGGCAGCGATCGCGCTTTCCATGCGATGGGTGATGAACTTCACGCGTTTTTGTACGTCGCTGACTTCTTCGGGTACCGTGGCTTGCCGCAGTTTCACGCGCGCGCCGGCTTCATCGATCAGGTCGATGGCCTTGTCAGGAAGAAAGCGATCGGGAATGTAGCGGTTCGAAAGATAGACCGCATAACGCATGGCTTCTTCGGTGTAACTGACGGCATGAAACTTTTCGTAACGCTCGCGAACCCCGTTCAATACCAGGATCGCTTCGTCCTCGTTAGGAGCGGGCACTTTGACGGATTGAAAACGACGCTCCAGGGAACGGTCCTTCTCCACTGATTTGCGATATTCTCCAGGCGTGGTTGCGCCAATGCACTGGATTTCGCCGCGTGAAAGCGCCGGCTTCAAAATATTTGCCGCGTCCAGCGACCCTTCCGCGGAGCCTGCTCCGACCAGTGTGTGCAGCTCATCAATAAAGATGATCGAGTTCTGGCTTTCCATCAATTCTTTCATGATGGTTTTCAGCCGTTCTTCAAATTGTCCGCGGTATTTGGTTCCGGCCACGATCAGCGAAAGATCCAGGGAAAGAATGCGCTTGTCCGCCAGGAAAGGCGGGACATCGCCATCGGAAATGCGCTGCGCAAGACCTTCGACGATGGCTGTTTTGCCGACGCCAGGTTCACCGATCAACACCGGGTTATTCTTGGTGCGGCGGCACAAAATTTGAATAACGCGATCTACTTCGCCTTCGCGGCCCACGAGCGGGTCCAGCGCGCCTTCTGTCGCCGCCTGGGTGAGATCACGGCTGAATTCAGAAAGCAACGAAGTTTCTTTGGGACGCGCGGCGGCCGGTTTCTCTCCGGATGTCCGTGCCAGCTCTTCGCGCAGCGCGGAAAGTCGCAGCCCGCGCTCCATCAGAATTTCCGCGCCGAAACATTTTTCTTCGCGCAAAATCCCCAGCAGCAGGTGTTCGGTGGCGACATGCTTCACGCCGAGCCGTTCCGCTTCTTCCGCTGCCATGTTCAAGATGCGCTTGCATTCCGCGCTCAAGGGAACTTCGACCGAGGTGGAGATTCGTTCGCGGATGGTAATGCGCGCCTCAATCTCTTTGCGAATCGATTCGATCGAACCTTGCTGCCGCAGGAAACGATTGGCCAGGGCTTTATCTTCGCGCATCAGGCCGAGCAACAGGTGTTCGGTTTCAATGTATGGACTTCCGTACTGGCTTGCTTCATATCGCGCAAAGAAGATTACGCGACGCGCCTTTTCCGTGTAGCGTTCAAACACGTTAGCTCGTTTCTCCCTGTGGGTTCCCGCTCGCGAGAGACTTCGCCGGCAGAGTTCCGGTTGAGCCTTTGCGAGTTTGCAGAACGCCGTGTTCCAAGCTGAGAATTCGATCGCACCGTTCGGCTAGAGCTAGATTGTGTGTCGCAATCAGCGACGTCAATCCGTGAGCCCGGTGCAACCGTTCCAATAGCTCGAAAACGGCCCAAGCATTCCGCTCGTCCAAGTCTCCGGTAGGTTCATCTGCCAGCAGCACGCGCGGCCTGGTGACGAGGGCCCGGGCAATCGCCACGCGCTGTTGTTCCCCTCCGGAAAGCTCTCCTGCGAGGCGGCTGGCGCGCTCCGCCAGACCAACTTCCGCAAGCCAATTTCGCGCCTTTTTCAAGGCTGTCGAAATAGACTCCCCCCACAGCAGCAGCGGCATCGCTACATTTTCTTCCGCCGTGAAATCCGGCAGCAATTGATGCCTCTGCCACAGAAACCCGACGGCGCAGTTACGAAAATGCGAAAGCGCCGCTTCATTATCTGTTTCAATGTGATTCGATTCGAAGTATATAGCACCGCTTGTTGGCGTGTCTAGCGTCGCCAGTAAATGCAGAAGCGTGCTTTTTCCCGCGCCGGACGGAGCGACGATCGCAACCATCTCGCCTTCATTCAAAACCAGATTCACCTGTTGAAAAACGTTTAAGCTGCGTTCGCCGGTCCCGTAGATTTTTCCCAGGCCGCGGCCTTCCAACACAGTTTTCTTGAAATTGCTGGCAACGAGGTGTTGCTGCCAGGGACCGGGAACCGGGTTGGAGTTTTCTGCGTTCATCGAACGACTTCAACAGGCCTGACTTTGCGGGCAGCGGCTTACTAATCGTCCACTACGTTAGATGCAATAAACCATTGCAACTGTAGCGTCCTCTTCCTGTGACAGGCCAATAGAGAGTTTGTTCCCATCTTTGGCCGGAAAATGACACTTAAAAACTGTTTGCCGTATTGCCATTTCGGCAACCTTGCAACGTGCAAAGAATCAAGTACTTGCACTCAGACCGTGGAATGATCTTTTTGAGCGTGATCAGGACCAGCTCAAAAACACGAGACCTGCCGGCTAAAGTGCAAGCGAGGGGCCAAACGGCGCATTCCCAGAAACACACTAACTCACTCAAAACGAAGGATTTCCACAGGAAGCAAACGAGCGGCCGCCCTGGCCGGAACCAACGTCGCAAGAAGTGAAATTCCCATCGCCACAACCGAAATCCACACTCCGTCCACCCAGCTCGGGTGGAAAGGAACATAGGGTACCGCATAGACCTGGGGATCGAGCGGGATGAGCTGGTATCGATTGGAGATAAATGCGAACGAGTATCCGATCACTAGTCCAAAGACGGTGCCTATCGCTCCAATCGTGAATCCCTGTATGAGAAAAATGCTTCGCAATTGCCGCGACTGCGATCCCATGGACCGCAACACAGCGATGTCTTTGGCACGGTCCGTTACGGTCATAGAAAGCACCACCAAAATATTTAAGCCTGCCACCAGCGTAATCAGTCCAATAAAAATGGCAGTGACCAATTTTTCCAGCCGCAATGCCCGGAACAGCGCCCGCTGCTGTTCCATCCAAGTCTCTGACGCAAAACCAGTTCCGGCCTGTTGCACAATTTCGTGAGCAATCGCCGGGGCCGCGTCTGGACTTAGCAGCCGGAACTCTAAAACATTTACAACATCAGAGGCCCCGGCCAGGGCCTGGGCTGCATCCATTTTCAGAAAAGTCCAATTGGCATCGTAATCGTAGAATCCAGAATCAAAAATTCCTACGACACGAAATCTGCGAGTACGTGGAAGCAATCCAAAGGGAGTCAGGCGCCCCTGTGGACTGGTCATCGTCACGTAGTCGCCGGGGAAAAGCTTCCACTCATCGGCCAGCTGTTTGCCGACCAGCACCGCGTCAATCCCATCCGCGTCGCGCCGAAAATCGAGCTTGCCGGAGGACAGTTTCCGCAATGCTTCGTCGGCGGCCTCTTCGCGCTGCGGATCAATTCCCTTTGCTACAACCCCGCGCGACTCGGCGCCAAAGGTCATCAGGACCATTTGATAGACGGCGGGAGTGACCGTGCGAATGCCCGGTATTTTAGAAAGCTTCGCGGCCAGCGCTTCGTAATCGTGTATGCCGCCACTGCCGGGGCGTGTCAATGAAATATGTGCGGTTACCCCCAACAAGCGATCCTGGAGCGTCTCGCGGAATCCTGTATTCATCGCCAACGCGATGACCAGTGTCGCCACTCCCGCCGTGACGCCCAAAACACTGAAGGCCGTGACCAGGCGCAACACCGCCGGCCGATTCGGCGAACGCAAATAGCGCCGGGCGACAAACCATTCGAATCGCATTAGGAAAACACGCGCCTATTCGCCGTGCCCTTCGGATGTCGTACCGATTTCGGTCTTAGCCTCAGGCCGCAACTGCGGAAAGAGGATTACGTCACGAATTGAGTGCGAATCGGTCAGCAGCATAGTCAGCCGATCAATTCCGATTCCTTCGCCGGCGGTTGGAGGTAGTCCGTGACAAAGCGCACGCAGATAATCCACATCCAGCTTTTTCGGCACTTCCTCACCGCCGTGCTCGATCTGCGCCAGGAACCGGCGCTCCTGTTCGGCGGGATCATTTAGTTCCGAGAAGCCGTTGGCGATCTCCATTCCGACGATATAAATCTCGAAACGTTCGGTCAGCGACGGATCGTCGGGCTTCTGCTTGGAAAGCGGCGAAATATCGGTTGGGAAGTCGTACAGAATTGTGGGCTGGACCAATTTATCTTCAGCCATGGTTTCGAAAAGCAATCCTGTCCATTCTCCGTCGCTCAGCGAGCCCTTCGGCGCGGCATATGCCGCGTGAGCGGCTTTCGCCCACGCATTGTACCTGTCGGCGGCAGTTCTCGCGCCGCCCGGCACCGTCAATTCTTGAAGCGCCGGGGCTCGCCCCGCCTCGGCCGGCCAAAATTTGACAATAGCCTCGCGCATGGACAGGCGTTCCACTTTTCCGAAATCAAGTTCCAGATCTCCGTACTTCACGAGGGTTGATCCCGTAATCTTCGTCGCCAGTTGAGCCAACAGCTCCTCGTTCATCTTCATCAAGTCCCGATAATTGCTGTAGGCCTCGTAGAATTCCAGCATCGTAAATTCCGGATTGTGCTGCGTCGAGATGCCTTCGTTCCGAAAATTGCGATTGATCTCGTACACGCGGTCCAATCCACCCACCACCAGCCTCTTCAAATAAAGCTCTGGCGCAATCCGCAAATACAAATCAATGTCCAGCGTGTTGTGGTGCGTGACGAACGGTCGCGCCGCCGCGCCTCCGGGGATAGGATGCATCATGGGAGTTTCAACCTCTATATATCCCCGGTCGTCGAAAAATCTGCGTAGCTCCTGAACTATTCTCGCTCGCGTAAGAAACACTCGGCGCGAGTCCTGGTTGGCGATCAAATCCACGTAACGCTGCCGATAGCGTGACTCCACGTCCGTCAACCCGTGCCATTTTTCCGGCAATGGCAACAGTGCCTTCGAAAGAAACGTCAATTCCTCTACCCACAGGGACAGTTCGCCCGTTTTCGTCCGAAAAAGGTATCCGCGCGCCCCGACGATGTCACCCAAATCGAGCAGGTGAAACAACTCAAATCCCTGTTCGCCTAGCACATCCTTGCGGACATAAATCTGAAGTCGTCCGCCATCGCCTTGCAAATGAGCGAAACCAGCTTTACCCATCAGGCGCAGCGAAACGATGCGCCCGGCGATGGTCGCCGTAACCTTGTTTGCCTCCAATTCGGGAGCTGTCGCAGCAGCATACCTGGCCGCTAAGTCCGCCGGCGTAGCCGTCCACCGGAACTCATGCGGAAATGCTGGATGTCCAGCTTCGGCGATTTTCTGCAGCTTATGTTGGCGCTGTTCAAACTGATCTTTCGGCTCGAATTGCACTATCCTGCGACCTCAATTCCATGTGAGATAAACGGCGAGTATAGCGGCCCGCAGGAGTCCGCCGCAACAAACCAGTATCATTTAGAACGTGCTTTGCTATACTGCTTTGCCTTGGGAGAGAACTGTGACTACCCGCGTCCCTGCCCGCAGGTATGACACTGTCCAGCAAGACTGGCGCGCCATACTGCCATTCGCAAAAGGTTCGCTGTTCAGCGATCATACTGGCGAGCTCGAAAGCGCTTATCTGATGATGAGCGTGTCGCTGAACGAAGCGATTGGGCTCAGTCGAACCGGAAAGCTCTCGCAAGCCTCGCAGGAAATGGAAGTGCTTGCCCAACTTTGCGCCCGGCTGGCTCTTCGCATCAACGCGGTGCTTCACGCCATGCGCCAGCACGGCCGCCATTTCGGTATCGTGCCTAATCTTGCGCCGCTCAAAGCCGTAAATTTCCACAGTGCGCGAGGCCAGCGCGCCGCTCGGCACAGCAATCTCCTGGACCATGTTCTGCTGTCAGAGCGCTCGCAATTCTTGAACAAAATCGATAGTCTGGAAGAAATTGTCGACGACTTAAGCGACGAGTTCATTGCCAATGCTCAGGGATTGGCGGCAGGCTTCTCCTCAAACGCGGCCGCATTGTGGCGGGTTCTAGACGTTAACCATTTCGATTTGAATACTTGCCTGCGGGAAACGGACGTTCTCCTGAAATCATTCCTCTGCGTGCTCCCGGAAGAGCAGCTCGCCAGGTTTGATTTTACGGCGTGCGGTCTGGCTCGCGCGCGACGCCCCGTCAAAGTCTCTACCGGCTTAGTCCGCACTAGACGAATCGCTGCCATCGCGGGAGAATAGTCAATCCTTGCGAGCCGATACTGCCCGGCGCATCAGAGGGGGTGTTCTGCGTGTTTCTCTTCCCTGCTAATTCGACCGCTTGCGGTGGCGCTTGAATCGTCCGCTTCGCGGCTGCTTTTGAATTTCCGCTTGCCAAGGGTTCAAGGTTTGCACAACTGGCAAACCCTGAGATAACAAACGGACAACTCTAAGGGGGATACGTTGCATCCGACGTGGAGGATGCGCCGTTATTGGACTGTTGGCCCAACGACGACCAACCGAGCCTAAGCAGTCGGCTGTTTCCAAGCCCGCTGCCGCGTTGACCGAAGCGGAAGCCATTCGCCTCGCTCAAGCAGGGAATGCTGCAGCCTTTGAATTTCTGTATCAGTTACACGGCCGCCGCGTTTACGCCCTCTGCCTGCGCATGGTGAGTAATCCCGCCGACGCGGAAGACCTGATGCAGGAAGCATTCCTGCAACTGTTCCGCAAAATCGGCACCTTCCGCGGCGAATCAGCCTTTTCGACTTGGTTGCACCGGATGACGGTCAACGTTGTTCTGATGCGGTTGCGCAAGAAGTCCCTACCCGCCGCTTCTCTGGAAGAGACGACCGAACCCGATGAAGAGACGGGTGGACCGCGGAAGGACATAGGCGCGCCGGATCTGAAACTTAGCGGTGCAGTGGACCGGGTCAATTTGGAACGTGCAATTGAGCAGCTTCCGCCCGGTTACCGAACAGTTTTTGTTCTTCATGACGTGCAAGGCTATGAGCACAATGAGATTGCCGACATCATGGACTGCTCGGTAGGCAATTCGAAGTCGCAGTTGCACAAGGCCAGGACGCGTTTGCGCGAATTGCTTCAGGAAGATGCGCGCAGTCAGGCCAGAAATGAACGGCAGGAGGCAAAAGCACAGGCACCGAACCGGGATTGAGTTAGACTAGTCCAAACGGCCTGGTCTCGAACGGGCTAATCCTAGGGAAACGTGCCCGAGCAGTTGCCTCAAAAATCTGGCTCCAAGGACTGAAACACGCCCTGCGAGCGAAAGTTTCGGAATTGCGGGAGACGAAGTTGTATGCCTCTCGCGGAGTGACCACTTTACGGTCATCTACAAGGATGAGCCATGCAGTGTAAAGAAGTTGCCCAGGTGATTCAGGAGCACGGTTTCTCGCCCTTATCCGAAGCAGCGCGCAACCACGCTGCAAGTTGTACAGTTTGTTCTTCTTTGCTCTCGGATTTTGAACATATCACGGCTGTTGCTACTGAACTCCCCGGCGAAGTCGAACCTCCCGCTCGTATTTGGCTTTCCCTTCGAGCACAACTGGAAGCGGAAAATATCATTCGGCAGACCGAGGTTCCCTCATCTACTCTCGCATCTAGAAGATCGACTGTTCCCTGGTGGCAAGATTTTGGCATGCTTCTCCGTGGCCGCTTGCTGGCAGGTGCGGCGCTTGCCATCCTGATCGTTGGCGCCGGATACATTCAGATCAAGCGTAGAACCCCGCTGCCCTTGGCATCCCTCAACCCCGTTGGCTCCGAACCATTTGCGGTGGCAGCTACAAGTTTGGATCAGGAAGAACAAAGTCTTGGGTCCATACAGACGGCTCAGAGGGCCAGCCTGACTTCCAGCGGCTCACCCGTGGACAATTCCCTTCGCGAGAACCTCGCTACCTTAAACACTTTTATCAAGGAATGCCGCAAGAGATTGCAGGAAGATCCCAACGACCAGATCGCGCGTGACTATCTTGCTTCCGCATATCAACAGAAAGCAGAGATTTTAGCCGCGATGATGGAACGCGGCAGGAGCGTAAACTGAGATGAGCGTCATTCTGGCACTCCGCAAAAAGCAAGTTCTGACACTTCTATCCATCCTCGGTACGGGCATGCTGCTCGTACCCGTCGCTTCCCTCTCCGCCGGTCAGAAAATCGAAAAGCATTTCACCGTAAAGAGCCGCCCGGTTGTCATGATCCAGAACGTGGCAGATGGCCGCATCGAAGTGAAGTCCTGGAAAAACCCTGAAGTGGTGGTATCGGCGACGCAGCCCTCAGACAAGATTGGGCTCGACATGGAGCAGGCAGCTGACCGCATCGAAGTTACTGCAAACATCCTGGATACCTCCGCGCAGCAATCCGATCTTTCCGAAAACATTCAGCTCACGGTTCCCGAAGAAACCGAATTGCAGATCAAGACCCAGACCGGGCTGATTTATGTCGAACAGGTGCTCGGCGACATGAAACTTGAAAGCGTGGCCGGCGATGTTCACCTTAAGGAAGTTTCCGGCTACATCATCGTGCACACCACTGGAGGCTCTCTGGTCTGCACACAGTGCGGGGGGATGTTGAACTTCAATACGATCAGCGGTAACGCACAAATCTTGCAGCCCTCGTTGCGAAGCGTCGACCTGAGAACAACTACCGGCAACATCCTCTTCGATGGAGACTTCGTGCGCACCGGCATTTACACCATGAAGAGCGGCCGCGGCCTGGTCGAAGTCCGCTTTTCTGGAACCGATTCCTTCGACCTGAATGCGCAAACCTCTTCCGGCACGGTCGATAATCGGGCCGAAGCGTTCCTCAAACCCGACACACACGGTTTCCGGCGCAGCGCCTCGAAATACGCCAAGGGGCTTTTTGGCACCGTCGGCAACGGTCTAGCCAAAGTCGAACTGTCCTCGTTCAGTGGGACCGTCCGTATCCTCAAACGCGATTAGCATTAGCTCATTCGTCGCTCTATCAGCTCGTTTGCCATCCCGAAATGCGGCAATCCAGAATAGCATTTCACCCACTCTTTGCGTCCCATCTTACTCTCAACTAAACTTTTAGCGTGGCACGCATTCTACCGCCTTCCGTCGTCGCTCTCGCTGGATTCATGGGCTCCGGCAAGACTACCATCGGGACGCAACTCGCCCGCCACCTCGCTTGGCGTTTCGTCGATCTGGATGACCGCATCGAGGACGCCTCTGGCATGCGTATCACAGAATTTTTCGAGCGCCACGGCGAGCCATCCTTTCGCCTGCTCGAAGCGGCACAACTCCGGGCCGCTCTCGGACGAGCGCTCGAACTCCGCGAACCGGCCGTGGTTGCGCTTGGCGGCGGCACCTACGCCCAAGCCGGCGCTCCGGAGTTTTTGAAAGCGCAAAATGTCCCGGTCATCTGGCTCGATTCACCCATCGAAACTCTGCTTTCTCGGTGCATGACCATGACCGCGCGTCCACTCTTTCGCGATGAGTCCAGTTTTCATGCCCTTCACGAGCAGCGGCTCCCTTCCTATCAGCTCGCCGACTATCGCGTGGATAGTTCCCGCGATCCGTCGCTGGTGGTTGCAGACATTCTCCGTCTTGGCATCTTTCCCGCCGCCGACCCCGGCCATCTCCTCGTCGAAGAGCCGCAATCCTGAACTGCGCCGGATAGGCTACAAAAGAAGCTCTCCACCAGGCGTTTGATTCAAGCCACATCGGTTTTCTTTTGCATTTGCTCCGCGTCCCCCGCGTGTAACTCTATTTGTCGTTGGGGGATCGCATGACTCTTTTTACTTCGCGCCAGCTGCGCCTGGCGTCGTCCGCTTTTCTTTTCTCTTTGATATTCGCAACCGCCTACGCACAGAAAAAGGATTCCGCCGGAATCTTTCAGCCAGACAAAGGAAAATTCTCGCTGCTCCTTGACGGCAAACAGATCGGCCACGAAGAATTTGAGATTGCGCCTTCGGCCGCGGGCTGGCTCGCACGTGGAGCTACCACCATAAAAACCGACAAAGGCGCCGAAACAAGAGTGACCGGAAATCTCACCCTTCAACCCAACGGAGTCCCGCTTGCCTATGACTGGACCGCGCAAACCGGCGAAAACAACAGCGCCCACATTCTCTTCGCCAACGGCATTGCCAAAATCACATTGCAAATGCAGGGCAGCAAGCCTTACGAACAGTCTCTTTCCTTTAATTCGCCGTTGGTGGTCGTGCTGGACAACAATCTCTATTATCAGTACGCCGCTTTAGCCCGCATTTACGACTGGAGCAAACGCGGCTCGCAACAATTTCCTGTCCTGATTCCCCAGGAAATGACTCCGGGAACGATCACACTCGAAGCCACCGGGTCCGCATCGTCAGGCGGAAAAAACTATGAAGGCCTTCGCGTCTCTACCAGCGACCTCGAAATCGATCTGCTCCTCGATACCAATCACAAACTCATGCGCCTCGAAGTGCCCTCAGCCAAAGTTTCCGTCGTCCGCGAATAAATGTTTCGTTTCTGCCCTTCGTTTGCCCAGAGCTCGAGACAAAAAAACAGGGCGTCTGCCATAGGCGGACGCCCTTCCCCTGCACCAAAGATTCGCTTTTGCGAGATTCTTAACGAGCCAGCGGCCGCTGCGTTCCGAACACCATGCCCGGGCGCCGCAGCGGGTACCCTTGCGGATGCCCGTGCGCATGATGGTACGCCGTCGCATTCGCGTGGGTGGCCACGGGACCCAGATGGCCCGCGCCAGACACCGCCGCGGGCTGCGGCAGCCGCGACGGATTACCGATAGGGCGGAGGTTCACCGGCGGAGCGCCGACGTGATCGCTGATCGCCTGCAACCTCTTTAGTATCGATTGCCACTGTTCCCAATCGAGTTGCTGCAAAAACGGACGCAGACCTTGGATGAACGGATCCTCGAGCAGCGCTTCCCCGTCCGATTCCGGTATGAAGAACCGGTTCAGCCCGACGTTCAGCGCTTCGCTGATCTTTTCCAGCGTGCCCAGGCTGGGCGTCATCTGTCCGCTCTCGATTCGTGAGAGATAGGACCGTGACACTTTGGACCTGGATTGCAGCTGGCTTTGCGTCATGGAGCGCGATTCGCGCAACTGGCGGATGCGCTGCCCGATGTTCTCCACCGTTTTCTGGTTGGCGAACTTGTCGGACACTGCTTCCTCGCCCTGTGCTTCCTCTGGCGGCGCCGGAGGAATCAGGAACTCCAGTCTCTGCGGCAATGCTCGCACACAGCGGCGGCAATTGCCCGTACGCGTCCGGTATTGCACCAGACCGCACGTCTTGCAGCGAATCACTTCCCTGTCCATCTCCAACGAGTTCAAAGACTCTTTTTCTGTATTTGCAGACACCGGTACTCCTCGCTGACTTTGTCCGGCGTGCGGATAGGAGAGAGGAACGTCGGAACGTTCTCGGGGGAAGGCAGATACAGGCGCGAGTGGGAGTCTCGCTGAATCGCTATAAACTGTCAAGAATATTTTTTCAAGATGAGAAAATTTTAGTGAGGACTAGAACTCAATTTACGCCTGCCTTTCGCCTTGTTTCTTCCGGTTTTCGCCGTTTTCTGTGAACGACGCTATACCTTGTGTGACAATTCCGCAGTCACCACAATTGGAGCAGCATCTGGTTCCAGCAGGCAGTGGGTGGTTGTGTCTAATCAGTCACTCACATGTTTTCCCGTTCTGGGACTGCTTCGTGCTGTCAGTTTCTCCTTCACCTGAAGCGGAGCGCTATCCTGCTATTCTATAAACTGTCTTTTTGGAGACTTGTGCTTTTTAAGGAGACCAGCAGTGCCGACCCGCGAAGATGCCTGGAACCTGCTCTGCGAATACACGCAATCCGAATCCCTCCGTAAACACATGCTGGCTGTCGAAACCTGCGTGCGGGCATATGCCCGCAAAAATGGCGCTGACGAGGAGCTCTGGGGCCAGAGCGCGCTTCTTCACGATTTCGATTACGAGCGCTGGCCCAACGCTGACCACGCTCCCGACAAAGAACATCCCGCCGAGGGCGCAAAGATCCTTCGCGAGCACGGCTACTCCGAGGAAATCATCCGCGCCGTGATGTCTCACGCCGACTATACCAACACGCCGCGCCAATCCGCCCTCGAACACACCCTCTTCGCCTGCGATGAGCTCGCGGGCTTCATCACCGCCTGCTGCTACGTTCGCCCTTCCAAGAGCATTCTTGATCTCGAAATGGAATCGGTAAAAAAGAAATTGAAAGACAAAGCCTTCGCCAAAGGCGTTTCCCGCGATGACGTTCGCAACGGCGCGGCAGAACTTGGCATTCCCATCGAAGAACACATCGCCTTCTGCATCGCCGCGATGCGCGAAAACGCCGACGCTCTCGGCCTTCGCGGCAACCTATCCGCGCAATCCGCTCCAGCCTCCGGCTGAGTTTTATTCGGAACGATGTACTGTTAGGTTAGGTCTGACTTGGAAAAAATGTCGTCGCCCCGCAGCTAGAGAGGATCTCAGCCAAAAGCGCTCTACAATTTCGATTCAGCCGGCAGCATGAACACTCTGTTTCCTCACAATGGACGGTGCGTAATCAAGACGATTCCGATGCCGATCAGTACACCACACAAAATCAGCGCCGCAGCCCAGCCATTCTTGAGAAACCCACCTACGTGCTTGCTGATTTTTCTCTTTCCAGAAAACGGCGTAGCCGTTTCCACAATCGGCCGGGCAACCGCGGTTTCGGGTTCCGAAATGGTCAGTACCTCCGAAGTTTTCGCCAGATCGTTCCTGCGCTCCACGGTTCCCACAAAGCTGTATCCGATTCGCGGAATCGTTTCCACGTACACCGGCCTATCGGGCGTATCTCCCAGCAGGAGCCGGAGCTTATTCACCGTCGTATTCACGTTCGCGTCAAAATTCACGAACGTACCGCTGGGCCACAATCGTGCGCGCAAGTCCTCTCGCGTCACAATCTCACCGGGCTTCTCCAGCAGAGCTAGCAATACTTGATAAACCTTCAAGGGCAAACGAACCCGCGCACCACCTCTGAACAGCTCTTCGCGGCGCAAATCGAGTTGAAACTCTCCAAAACACAGATAGCGGCTCTCTGAGTCCACGCCGCCAACCTCCAGGCTTTGTGCACTCAAAGTTGAACTGCGGGTAATCGGCATCATCACGGGTCCACCCTCCTGGGCCCACCGACCTTTTCTACATTCGGCAAGAAACAAGTGAAGAGCATTCCTGCCGAAGAACCCTCGCTTGACTCGACTGTGGAACTAGTTATACTTGACCTGTATATGCAAGTCAAGGGTGGAAACACCGCTTCCCTCGACCTCTCCGGCACCGGTTCCTGTGCCGCCTTCAATTTTCGCCGTACCGCACGCGCTGTCACCCGCCTGTACGACCTTGGCCTCGAGCCTTCTGGGCTGCGTGCGACGCAATTTGCCATACTCACCGGTGTCGCCAAGTTCCAGCCTGTTTCCATTTCCCGAATAGGCGAAATTCTGGTTTTGGATCTGACCACGCTTACCCGCAGCCTGCGCATTTTGCGAAAACATGGTCATCTTGAGATTTCCCCCAGGTCAACGCGGCGTCAGCGCTTTATCACTTTGACGGATTCCGGTGTAAAAGTTCTCGCCGTCGCCGTGCCCCTATGGCGCAAAGTTCAGTCCCAGTTCCTTGCCGAAATGGGCGGAAACAGCTGGCCAGCCCTGCGCAACGAATTGGAACGTCTCTCCGGTCTAGCCCTAAACCTGGAATCCGCAACCTCCAAAAAAACGTAGTCGCCGCTGGCCGCCGCCGGCACGGTTATTTCGCACTCCTTTTCATCGAGTTTCCGTGAATACCACGGTCCGAGGGGCTGTCCTATATTTTCGTTGTCTTGCGGTGGCTAAACGTTCGCGGCCTGCCCGCGAAACTCGCGGGCATTTTTCGCCAGGAATTCATCCATCTTGATCGGCGCACGGCCCAAAAGCTTTTGCAGCAATCCGTCGGTCTCCCCGCCTTTTCCGCTGAGATAATACCGTTGCAGGTCCAAAAGGGCGGTCACCAGCCACTCCGGCATGCCCTGCTGGAGCATCGCCTTCTGTTGTGCGTCCATCGGAATATCCACGTATTTCACTTCGCGTCCAGCAACTTTCGAAATCTTCGCCGCCAATTCCGTATAATTCAGGGCCTCCGGACCATTCAGCTCGTAAATCTTTCCGAAATGCTCTCCGCCGGCTAGCGCTTTTGCCGCCACCGCCGCGATGTCCCGTACGTCGATAAAACTGTTCCGCAAATCACGCATCGAGCTGTAAAACGCTCCTTGCGTGCGGATCGTCTCCGCAAAAAACGCGAGTACGTTTTGATGAAAAGAATTCGGCCGCAGAATCGTGTGGGTCAGGCGCCGCGTGCTCTTCAATTTATCTTCCACTTTGCGATGCCAGCTCGGAAACGATTTGTCGTAGTCACCCGCGCCCATCGCCGAATTCAACACCACATGTTTCACGCTCGCCACCGCGCACGCATCAATCATGTTTCCCTCAAGCTGCGCCAATTCCGGAATCGGCGAACACACCAGATACACGGCGTCCACACCCTTCAACGCCGCGCCAAGCGTCTCCGGCTTCGCGAAATCCGCAATCACTGTCTCGGTTCCCGGAGGGGCCTTGGTCGCCTCCGCGGCCGACCGGTACATCGCGCGATGTTTCGATCTGCTCTTCGCTACTTCGGGCAACACTGCCTTCCCCACATTTCCGCTGGCTCCCGTTACCAGAATCATCTTCGTTCTCCTCTTCTATCGAGTCCCTTCGTGCCCTTTTTTTCTTGTAGTGGCCACTCCGTAGTGGCCATCCAATCAATCGCTGGCTCGTGCGGCTCGCGGGTTCCGCAAAAATGGTATAACTCTGTTTGCTGCCCCGGAAGTACGCACAATTTTGTAAGCTGGAGTGTTCGTGCCCAAAAACCAGAAGAACAATTTCGGCTGCCCGGTTCAGGGCACTATCAATGTGCTTAGCGGCAAGTGGAAGGTCCTCGTCTGGCATCTCGGCTTCATGCCGCGCCGTTTCGCCGAACTCCGCAACCTGCTTCCTGGCGTCAGTGAAAAAGTCCTCACCGCGCAATTGCGCCAACTGGAAAAGGACGGAGTCATTCGGCGAAAAATCAAATCATCCATTCCACCGCAGGTCACCTACGCCCTCACGAAAGCAGGGGATGACCTCATCCCCATGATGACTGACCTGTGTCACTGGGGCACTCGCCATCTAGGCATCCCGCCCAACCTACCCATGATCCGCCGCGCCAAATCCCACACCAGAAAATCCGACGCGGCTTGAATTCTCGACCAAGCGACATGATGCTAACGATTTAGCTAGCCGCATAAGGCTTTTCTGGCGTATCTTATCCTGCACGATCCTACCTTAGGCGGGCACACGAATATGGCTACCAGCACCATGTCGTTGCAGCAGAGTTCATGGTTACGTCCAAAATATTTACTCTTCGGCGTCATCGGTCTGATGCTCGGGTATGTTCTCGTCCACAACGAGAGCTTCCTGATCCATCCCAAAGATCCCATCTGGAATCACTACCGCACCATCAAGTGGTGGCTGCTGCCGCACGGAATCATGGGAGCATGTGCTCTGCTCCTCGGCCCCATGCAATTCTCCGATCGTCTGCGCCAGCGTTTTGCTAAATTCCATCGCGTCATTGGGCGTTTCTATGTTGCGGGAGTCTTTTTCGCTGCTCCCTTTGGCCTCTATATTCAATATTATGCGGAGCGAACAGGCGGTCCTCGCTCCTTCACCCTTGCCGCGATGAGTCAGGCCGCTTTGTGGATACTGACCACTGCCATCGCCATGTTCTTCATTCTCAAAGGCAAAACACAGCAGCACCGCCAATGGATGACCCGCAGCTTTGCCATTGCTCTGGTGTTCCTTGAAGTTCGCGTGGTATCCGGTCTAATGGGCTTGGACAACAGCTTGTCCGGCATAGAAACCATCGTCTGGATGTGCAACGTTTTTGCTCTGCTGTTCGCTGACATTATTTTGCAGCTGCAGGAATCTTTGCGAACGCGCTCGGCCACAGCTAGAGTTCCGGTCGGCGCGCCTGCCGTCGCTCCGGCCGCGTCCGATTAATTCTGTATCGTGGGCGGGGATCCAATCATCAAACGCGGAGTAATTTCCGCCGGACGGAGGAAATCCATGACTACGGAATTGCAAGGCGAGCTGCGAAACAAAGTCGCACTCATCACTGGCGGGACCTCCGGCATCGGCCGCGACACCGCCGTCCTCTTCGCGGAGAACGGCGCCAAAGTCGTCATCACCGGCCGCCGTGAAATCGAAGGCAACGAAACCCTCGACCTCATTCGCGGCGCCGGCGGCGAAGGCCTCTTCGTCAAAGGCGACGTCTCAAAATCGGCTGACGTCCAATCGATGGTTCAAAAAACCATCGGCAAATTTGGCCACCTCGATATCGCCTTCAACAACGCCGGCATCGAAGGCGCTTGGACTCCGATCGTTGATCAGACCGAAGAAGAATGGGACCGAGTCATCGACATCAATCTCAAGGGTACCTGGCTCTGCCTCAAATACGAGCTTCAGCAAATGCTCAAGCAGGGCGGTGGCGGCGCGATTGTCAACATGTCTTCGGTCGCCGGTCTCACCGGCTTTGCCGGAGCAGGAACCTACATTGCCAGCAAACATGGCGTGCTGGGCCTGACCAAAACCGCCGCTCTCGAAGGCTCCGGCAAGGGCATTCGTGTCAACGCTGTCTGTCCCGCGGTTATCGAAACCGCCATGGCCGACCGCGCCTTCGCCGACCCCGAAGTCAATAAACGAGTCCGCGCTCTTCATCCGCTCGGCCGCTTCGGCAAATCCACAGAAATCGCTGAAGCCGTCCTCTGGCTTTCTTCGTGCAAATCTTCCTTCATGACCGGGCACTGCATCATCCTAGACGGCGGCTTCCTCGCCGGACCCAACCCGAACGTTTAGGTGGGGAGGGCCATTCACCGGAATGGCGTTTGTTCCCCGGAACCTAAGAGTGAAATTCGGTCCGGCATGCCTACAGAACTTCGCAAATCGCTACCCATCTGTCGGGCGCGAAGCAGCCAGGTATACCCGCCGTTGCAATCTCCGGTCGCGATTGAGTTTCTTCACACTCAAGAGAAACTGCTGCAGGCCTTCAAAATTGTTCTTACCTTCGATTCTCGTCAGCTCATCCGCTCGTTTTTCTCTCGCTTCAAGCCACCTCTCCGCCACCAGGCTCGCGTTTTCCGTAGTGTCAAGCACCTTTACTAAACGAAATCCGGCATCTTCGATCATGCGCTCATTCTCGCCCGGCGGGCTGAACAGGTAATAGCCAATCGCACTTCGGCTCGCGATCTCCTGATGCGAAATCATCCCTCCCACGATAAGTGCATCGCTGAAGAGCATCCGGCCACCAGGCTTCAACACGCGCCATATTTCCCGCAGCACGCTCTCCCGTCCCGGAATATGGCACAGCACATCGTTCGAAAAGACCGCGGCAAATAAGCCCCGAGCAAAACGCAGTGGCTTCGACGCGTCACATCGCTCAAAAGTTATTCGTTCGCTCAATCCTCCATCTGATGCAAGTTTATTCGCGCGTTCAATCCCTGGTTCATTCACGTCGATCCCGATCACCTTACAGCCGATTTCGCTGGCCAAGTGCAGCGCATATCGTCCCGATCCGCACCCAATTTCCAGCACGTATGAATCTCGGTTGAGTTCAAGCATTTTGGGAATTTCTGCTGACTCTTCTGCTGTCACCCAACTCGTCTGCCCCAAATCGTTGCCATACGTCTCAACGCGAATCTGCCGGTACACTTCCGCTTCGTAATTTCCATAGGCGCTGTTGTAAAGGTCGACTTTTGGCTGCATGCGTCTGCTCCACCCTGCCAGAAAGAACTCTCCTCAAATCACGTTCGCATCTGTTTACTTCAGCTCTCACTCTTTTCTGCTGTGCTGGTCTCCAACTGCTTGCCGCTGCTAAACTACTATTTGTATGGCTAGTCTCCAGCAAATCAAGGGATTCGATTCTACGGGCGCCCGCCATCCGCGTCGCCAAACCTACGGGGTAAACGTCGGGCATGTCCGCGTCGGCGGGGGCGCTCCTATCGTCGTGCAGTCCATGACCAACACGGACACCGCGGATGTCGAATCCACTTTCAGACAAACTTTGGAACTCGCCGAAGCCGGCTCTGAAATCGTTCGCTGGACCGTCAACGTCCCCGAAGCCGCCGCCGCCGTCCTCGATATCAAGAAACGTCTCCTCGCTGCAGGTTGCACTGTACCCATCATCGGCGACTTTCACTACAACGGCCACGTCTTGCTCACGAAGTATCCGGATTGCGCGAAGGCCCTCGACAAGTACCGCATCAATCCCGGCAACGTTGGCGCCGGTCAACGCCGGGACGAGCAGTTTTCCACCATCTGCAAAGTCGCCCGCGACAACGGAAAACCCGTGCGCATCGGCGTCAATGGCGGCTCCCTCAATCAAGAGCTGGTCATGGCCAAAATGCAGGAGAACACCGATAAAAATCTCGGCAAAGAGTCCGAAGACATCATCAACGAATGTATGGTGCTGAGTGCTGTGCAATCCACCGAGCTCGCCCTCGAAACCGGCCTGCGCCACGATCAAATTATTATTTCCTGCAAAACTTCCCGCCCGCGCGACCTCATCACTGTCTATCGCGATCTCGCCAGTAAAACCGAGCAGCCTTTGCATCTCGGCCTGACCGAAGCCGGCATGGGCACCAAAGGCCTGGTCTGGTCCGCCGCTTCGCTTGGCGTCCTGCTTTACGACGGCATCGGCGACACCATTCGCATTTCGCTCACTCCACGTCCCGGTGGAGATCGCCGCGAAGAAGTCTACGCCGCCTGCGAACTGCTGCAGTCGCTTGGCCTGCGTTCATTTTCGCCCAGCGTTACCGCGTGCCCCGGCTGTGGTCGCACCACCAGCTCGACTTTCCAAGAACTGGCGGAAAGCGTTCAAGGCTACATCCGCGACATGATGCCCATCTGGAAAACGCAATACGAAGGCGTCGAAACCATGACGCTCGCCGTCATGGGTTGTATCGTCAACGGCCCGGGTGAATCCAAAGCCGCCAACATCGGCATCAGTCTTCCGGGCACCGGCGAAGCCCCGCGCTGCCCCGTCTACATCGACGGAAAGAAAGACGTCACCCTCGAAGGTACCTACGACGAACTAGCCAGCGCCTTCCAAAAACTAGTCGATACCTACGTCACCACCAAGTACCCCCGCAAACCCGCAGAGGTCGTTAGGTAGCTAAAGCTGCGTTGAAACGTTGTTTCGTGTGTTCGCCAAAACGGCGATTGCCTATTTCGGAACGTTACTGGTACTCTCGCTCTCCGCTCGTGCTCTCACTAATAGGTGGGCATCATGACATTCTGCAAGCGAATCAAACTTGCGTTCATCCTGGCTGCCGCGATCTTCAACGTGAGTTTCTCCCAAACGTGGGCGCAGCAGCACCGTGGACCGTCCACAGCGGAAGAACGTGCCCGCGCCGTCCAGATCGCTAAACTGCTCCGAGCTGACCCCCTGGCCGATAGCAACACGAAGGATCGCGAATGGTTAGTGAAGTGGCTGATCGAAGTTCCGGACATTAGCATAAAGCTTTGCGGAGGAGTTTTGGGCGACACGGGAGATTCAAACAAAAGCCAATATCCTGGAGCCTTGCTGGCGACGCTGATGGCGTCCCAAGCGGCCTACGTTATCGAGCATCCGGACAAGGCCAAAGACAGCACCGCAGTTTATGTCGCGGGCATCGATGGCGCACTCGATGCTTATCATGCCATTCGCAGCAAGGATTCCAGTTTCCACGCAAAACAGTTGGACGAATTCGACCAGAAGCGCAACGAAGGCAAATTAGCTGACAGCGTGAAGTCCGCCACGAAGAAGTGCAAGTAGCGCCCATCGCCAAACATCGATGATTTTGTTCTTGGGTCTCTGAACAGTTTCGGAGCATATGCTAAAATTACGCATTCCGAACTCTTTCGAGTTCGGAGACACGACATGAAAATCAACCGCGAAGATGTCCTCCGCGTCGCCGACCTCGCCTACCTCGAACTGTCCGAGAGCGAACTCGAAACCTATCGCGCTCAAATTGACGAGATTTTGGAATACATCGGCAAATTAAACGAACTCAACACGGAAAATGTCGAACCGATGGCGCAAGTCCTGACAGACGATCAAACCGCCGATGCTACCCTCCGAGAGGATCTTGTTGTCCCCTGCGGCATCGCGGCCGAACTTTTGAAGCAGGCGCCGGATCCCGAAGCGCCTTTCTTTCGCGTGCCTAAGGTCATCGAGCGCTGATGTCGTACACCGGCATTTTGCTGGCCGTTAAGTTTCGTGTTCGTAAAAGCGCCGGCCGCCGAGTTCGGCGACTAGAAAAGATCGCTCCGCCTCGGAAGGTGGCCGCTACAAAATCAAGAAGTCAAAGGTGCCAGTCTAAATTCCCGCCACTGACAAAATGACCACCTGGACCATAGACGCAGTAAAATCCGCGCTCGCAGCGAAGGAAATCTGCGCGCGCGAACTCACCGCGGAATTCTACAAACGCATCGACGCCCGCAACACCGAACTCAACGCCTATCTGGCCCTTTCTCCCGAACGGGCGTACGCGCAAGCCAGCAAAATTGACGGACTCATCGCTGCTGGCAAGCCGCTGCCACCGCTGGCTGGCGTGCCAATCGCGATCAAAGACGTCCTCAGCACCCGCGGCACGGTCACCACTTGCGGCTCGAAAATCCTCGAACATTACGTTCCGCCTTACGACGCTACGTCCGTCGAACGCCTCGAATCCGCCGGCGCGGTCATTCTCGGCAAAACCAATTGCGACGAATTTGCCATGGGCAGCTCCAACGAAAATTCCGCCTACGGCCCGGTGAAAAATCCTGAATCGCTGGACCGCGTTCCCGGCGGTTCCAGCGGCGGCTCGGCGGCCGCCGTTGCGGCGGGCCTCGCCGTTGCCGCGCTCGGCACCGACACCGGCGGTTCCATCCGCCAACCCGGTGCTCTCTGCGGGATCCCCGCAATGATGGGCAGCTATGGACGCGTCTCGCGCTATGGCCTGATCGCCTTCGCGTCTTCGCTCGACCGCATCGGCCCTTTCGCGAACAATGTCAAAGACGTCGCCGCCGTCCTGCAAACCATCGCCGGTCGCGATCCGAACGACTCAACTTCGACGACCGAACCGGTCCCGACCTATACCGACGAAATCGCTAAACCAGTAAAAGGGCTGCGCATCGGCATTCCGCGCGACTACTTCGGCGAAGGCATGGACACCGGTATCCGTGACAAAGTTGAAAAAGGCATCGAGCTTCTGAAAAAACTCGGGTGCGAGCCGGTGGATATCCGCATGCCGCACACCGACTACGCTATCGCCGTCTACTACATCATTGCTACGGCGGAAGCTAGTTCGAACCTGGCCCGCTATGACGGTGTGCGCTACGGTCTCCGCATCGAAGATCCGACTCTGCTCGGCATGTACCGCAAAACGCGCGGCGCAGGTTTCGGAGCCGAAGTAAAACGGCGCATCGTGCTCGGCACCTACGTTCTTTCCGCCGGCTACTATGACGCGTACTACCTTAAAGGACAAAAAGTGCGTGCACTAATTGCGCAAGACTTCCGCGATGCGTTCACAAAAGTGGACGCTATCGTCACGCCCACCTCGCCGGTCCCTGCCTTCAAACTTGGCGAACGCACCAGCGATCCGCTGCAAATGTATCTCGCGGATATTTATACCGTCACCGGATCGCTCGCCGGTGTGCCTGGTATTTCCGTTCCCTGCGGCAAAATCTGCGGAAAGCTTCCTGTCGGTTTGCAGGTTTTTGGCCCTGCTTTCGGCGAGTCGCGTATCCTTCAGCTCGCTCATGCCTTTGAGCAAGCCGGAGGAGCTACGCTTTAGAGTCGTTTCGCCCGGGAACGCCGATCTCCGATTGTGGCGTTTCTGACGTCACGATCTGGCGAAAGTTTATCAATGCCCAATCTGCAACGAACACTCGAAAAATTAGACCGCGCTCAAGCTGAGCTTCTCCGCGTGGCCGATTCAATCGCTCCTTCCGAGTGGAACACCCCTCCGCACACGGATTCTTGGTCTGCCGCACACGTAATTGCACACCTTTGCCAAGTCGAGCGTGGCGTCGTCGGTTACGCTGGCCGCGTCATTCGCAAGGCGCCATTTGACATTCCTTATTTCCAACGATTTCATGTCCCATTAGTAGTCGTGGAAAAGCGCCTGATTCGCCGCAAATCGCCGATTCCAGTCGACACACAATTGCTTGCCGACAAAAAATTGATGCTGGATGAGTTGCGCGGTATCCGCGAAGAGACTCTGGCGTTCCTGGAAGAAACAAAATCTCGCAATTTGAGCGTGTATTACTGGCGGCATCCGTTCCTCGGCAAGCTCAGTTTCTACAATTGGTTTACATTTGTCGCGGTACATCAGGTTCGCCATACAAAACAAATAGTAGAAATTGCGAAAAATCTTCCAAAACGCGTAGTTCCTTCGTAGAAGTTTTGTTTCCTGCATCATAAATGCAGTTCCTTCGCCACCCGTTAAGCCCTGCGTGAGCAGGGCCGATTGCCGCAAAAAGACGGGCGAACTTAAGCCTGCTACCGGAAAAGTACTAGGCCCTAGGTTCTTCCCCGAACAGAACGGAACGACTATTGCAGGAGAAATGTGCAGCGCTTAATCTGCAACCAGCATCCAATTCTGGTGTTAGACAAATAGGGATGCGAGATGCAGGCAGCGCGGTCCAGGAGCAACACCATGGTAACCGTCAAATCGAGTCAGAAAATCTTCACCGATTCGGAAGTGGCCAGCCTCACAGGCATCTGCATGGATCACCTTCACAATTTCGCCAAGAGCCGCCATTTGGGGTTCATTGCGCGCGCCGCGGAAGCCGCCGGCGCGCACGCGGACCAGTGGTTGTTCAGCTTGTCGGATTTGATGGTGCTGGCAACGCTATTTCCAAAATGCACGCATTAATCGCTTAAACTATCGGGCGGTTACGAGCATTCTTAATTGCGATTCTAGTTTGAGTTTTCGCTGTTTCGCTCGCGTTCCTTGGTCCCGCTGACAAAATCCTTCCTGCTCGGATCTAACCTTGCTTATTTCAATGTGCTTGAGCCCTTCGCCTCAAAAGAGACTATGTCGCCTCTTTTGTCTTATAAAAATGGCTCCACATTTAGCAACTGCCTTATTTTGAGTAACATCCCAAGTGTTTAGCTGCCATAATGGCAGCTCGTCAATCTCCGCCCGAAAGCGTGTCCACCAAGAACATGGCTCGCCGCTTTGACGCAATTATCCTCGGAGCCGGTGCCGCAGGGCTTTTCTGCGCCGCCGAAGCCGGTAGGCGCGGCCGGCGCATCGCGCTGCTTGAAAGATCAGAACGCGCTGGAAAGAAAATCCTGATCTCCGGCGGCGGCCGCTGCAATTTCACGAATCTTCATTGCACGCCGGAGAATTTTCTTTCCGCGAATCCGCACTTTGCCAAGTCCGCGTTGGCGCGGTATGCGCCCGCCGACTTTATTGCGCTGGTGGAAAAACACAAAATTGCGTATCACGAAAAAACGCTCGGGCAGCTTTTCTGCGACCATTCCGCGACAGAGATCACCGGGATGCTGGAGGCGGAATGCAGCGCCGCCGGCGTGAAGGTTTTTCTGAACGAGCGGGTGCAGGAAGTCACAAAAACGGCGGAGTTTGTTGTTCGAACCGAAACCGAGGAATTCCGGGCGCCAGTGCTGGTGGTGGCGACGGGCGGGCTTTCGATTACAAAAATGGGGGCGACGCCGTTTGGGTACGAGCTGGCACGGCAATTTGGATTGAAAATCCAGCCCACGCGGCCTGCTCTAGTACCACTCGTTTTCGGCCGCCAAGCGCAGAAACAGTATTGCGACCTGGCAGGTATATCCGCGGAAGTGATTGCCACGACAAATGGTGCCGCGTCCCCTCCACAAATTTCGTTCCGGGAAAAAATGTTGATTACCCACCGCGGGCTAAGTGGCCCGGCGATCCTGCAGGTTTCGTCCTACTGGCAGCACGGCAAAACGATCACGCTGGACCTGGCACCTGAGCAGGAGATCGCTTTGGCGGTGCAGCAAGCAAAATATCGCAATTTGCCGGAGTTGGTTGCGGCAGTTCAGGGAAACTTGCCTAGACGGTTCGCAGAACGCTGGGTGGAGTTGCACGAGCCAGAATCGCTTTCGAATGCGGGATTGGAACAATTCGAACGGGAAGTGCATGCGTGGAGCGTTTCGCCGGCGGATACGGAAGGTTACGAGAAGGCGGAAGTGACCGCGGGGGGTGTGGATACGGACGAGCTTTCCAGTAAAACCATGGAGAGCCGGAAGGTGCCCGGGCTATTTTTTATTGGCGAGGTGGTCGACGTGACGGGGCACCTCGGTGGATTCAATTTTCAGTGGGCTTGGGCCTCGGGCGCGGCGGCTGGCCGGGCGGTGTGACGCCACAGGGAACGGCGGAAAACGCTGACGCGGAAGCGCAAAGGCTCGCGAAGGGAAAAGCGGGTGAGATAGACCCGCCGTTACGTAAGAAAGACGAAAAACAGACGAAGTGCGGGCAGTGGGCGAGTGTAAAGTAGCTGTAGGAAAGAGTGGGGAAATGGGTCTGCATGATGATGCCGGTTGAGAGGTCAGCGATGAGGCGAACTGTTTTTCTGACGATAGCAAGCCTGGTGGGAGGATTCGGCGTAAGCGCACAACAACATAACATCGACACGCAGAAGTCCACGTTAACGATCCACGTCGGCAAGACCGGCGTATTCTCAGGGTTTGGACACGAGCACGAAGTGAGCGGGCCGATTCACAGCGGTACCGTGAACACGGGTTCGCATCCTGCGGTGGAAGTGCACGTGGATGCGCGGGAATTGCGCGTGGTTGGAAAGGACGAACCCGAGAAAGATCGAGCGGAAGTGCAGAAGACAATGCTCGGACCTGAAGTGCTCGATAGCGAGCGTTATCCGGAGATTGTGTTCAAGTCCGCAAGCGCGGAAGCAACTGGGCCGGGGCGGTGGACGCTGCGCGGGACTCTGACACTGCATGGACAGAATCGACCGGTCGTGCTGGAGGTGACGCTCAAGGACGGCCGTTACACCGGGGCGGCCACCGTAAAGCAGACCGAGTTCGGGATTAAGCCTCCGGGAAAAGCGGGGATCAGGGCCAAAGACGAAGTTAGAGTTGAGTTCGACGTGCGGTTGACGTCGTAAGGGCTTCGCGAAAACAGTAACCGGACAAGTTCCCGGAATCTCCGATTCCATTTGATTAACGCGGATCTCGGAAACTGGCGCAATGACGAGGCGCGGATTCAGGTGAGCTTGGATTCTAGTTCGGCCCAGCGCGCGTAGAGGGTGTCCACCGTTTTTTGCGCTTGTTCGAGTTCGATGCTGGCGGCGTGGAGTCTTGCGGGGTCGCTGGCTATATCGGGTTCGTGCAACGCCTTATTCTTTTCCTCCAGAGTTGCTTCGGCTTGGTGAATGGATTTCTCCATCAACTCGAATTCACGCGTTTCCTTGAAAGTAAGCTTCTTTTTTGCGCCGACCTGTGCTGAAGCTGCTATCGAGGCGTTGTCGGCGGCCATTCGCGATGGGGAGCTTCCGTTGGTCCCCGATGACCCGGCGGACTTGGCGCGGGCACGCTCGTTTTGCGCTTTCCATCCTTCCCACTGAAAATAATCGGCGAAACGTTCGGCGCCGCCGAGACCGTCGAGTCCAAAGACAACAGTTGAAACCCGGTCGAGGAGAAAGCGGTCGTGGGTAACCAGGACGAGCGCTCCGGAGAATTCGAGCAAGCTTTCTTCGAGAATTTCGAGCGTGGGAATGTCGAGGTCGTTTGTGGGCTCGTCGAGAAGCAGAACATCGGCTGGCTGAAGCATCAGCTGTGCGATCAGCACGCGGGCGCGCTCGCCTCCCGAGAGCCGGCCGACCGGACGGTTGAGATCTTCGCCGGTGAAAAGAAAACGCGCGGCCCAGGATGCGACATGAATCACGCGATCCTGGTAAATGACAGAGTCGCTGTCCGGCGCAAGGGCTCGGCGAAGCAGAACATCGGGATCGAGATGGCGATTCTGATCGAAACAGACGACACGAAGATTATCGGCTTTGCGAATCTTTCCGCTGGTGGGCTGAAGTTCGCCTAACAAAAGGCGAAGCAGAGTGCTCTTGCCGCTGCCATTCGGGCCAACGAGCCCGACGCGCATGCCAGAGGTCATGGTGAACTGAATTTTTTCGAAGAGCCTGCGGCCGCCAAACGCAAAATCAACATTATCGAGCTGAATCAGCTGGCGAGTCTGGCGATTGGTAGCCGAAAAACTGATGTTTGCTGAAGTGGTGCGAGTGCGACCGTTCAAATCGGCGAGATCGCCGATCAGCTCGTGAGCTTTGTCGATACGAGCTTTGGATTTAGTGGTGCGGGCCTTCGGTCCGCGGCGAAGCCATTCGAGTTCATTGTGGACGCGGTTTTCAAGGGCGTCCTGATGCTTCTGCTGAGCGTGAAGATAGTTCTCCTTGGCTTCCAAAAATTTGCTGTAGTTGCCGGCCACCCGCAGAAAACCGTCTTCATAGGAACGGTTGAGCTCGACCATGGCGTTCGCCACATTTTCAAGGAAATACCGATCGTGGCTGACGACCACGCAAGCGAACGACGCGTACTGCAGCACGGATTCGAGCCATTCGATCCCTTCGAGATCGAGATGATTGGTTGGTTCATCGAGCAGAAGAATGTCCGGCTCCTGCACCAAAGCGGCAGCGATGGCCAGACGCTTGCGCCATCCTCCGGAAAGCGAATTAGCGATGGCTTCATGATCTTCAAAGCCGGCACGGCCCAGAACTTCCGCGAAACGCCCCGCGCGCTCGCGTTCTTGAACATGTCCTTCGTGAAAAGCATTTTCGATCACTGAACGAACGGTTTCATTTGGCGCGAATTCGGAGACCTGGACGACCGAACTCAGCCGGGCACGCTTGCGGAGAGCGACATCGCCGGTTTCCGGCTTGACTCGGCCAGCAAGGATTTCAATCAGCGTGGATTTTCCGGAACCATTGGGACCGATCAGGCCAATGCGTTCACCTCCAGAAACCGTGAAGGAGATATTCTGGAAAAGAGGCGCGACGCCGTAGCGTTTGGAAAGCGATTGTGCACTGAGAATGGGTGGCAACTTTCGGTTCTCCCAAACTAACTCCTCCAGAATAACAGCATGTGCCCGCCCTGACCCGATACGCCCAAGCGACTCTGCGCCACTCGAGTTGCAAACTCGAACCGCCGAGCATCCGGACTGAACTCTTTACAGCGACGAAAAAGAGAAGTACAACGCTGGAATCGTTTGGAAGCCTTGGTCGTCGATTTAACCGGAAACCGCGACACGACAAGCCGCAAGTTCAGGAGAGCCGAAAAGAAGATGTTTGAACTGTCCTGGGAATTGTTCATCGGAACGCTGGCCGGAGGACTGTCCAGATACGCGTTGCCTGGGAGAAATCCCGGCGGGCTGGTTGCCGCGGTGGTAGTGGGGATGGCGGGATCGCTCTCTGCCGCTTACCTTGGTGAAAAGTTTGGCTGGTATCGGCCCGACGATTTCACGGGACTGGCGGCATGCGCAGTCGGCGCAACCGTGTTCCTGGCACTCTTCAGGTTCTTGAGCGGAACCACGGCGCATTCAGGCGGACGAGAAAATTACGATCTGTAAACGCAGTGCAATAAAATCTGCATCGCACTGACTGACTGGCAATTAGTGCGACGGCCTGTCAAGTTTGGATGTTTCCAGAACGCTTAGCGGCGATGATCGGCGAATTCCGCGGCTTCCTTCAATTCCCGGCTGGCCTGGTCCAGCAGCTGTTTAGCTTTCTCCGCATGCCCACCCAATTCTTCCTTGTTCGCTCTTTGCGCCTCTTCGATTTTCTCAAAGGCTTGAACGATGTGATGCTGGGCCTCAGCAATGTTGGGATGTTTCGCCGGATTGACGTTGGTTTCCGGGCGCTGTGCTAGGGTTATCCCTACAAACGCTAAACAAACCGCCAGAGCAAGAGCCAAGTAGGAACTTTTAATTTTCATGATTGGTTCTCCTTGTATCTCCAGGAAAGGAAAGACGCGATCCAGGTCTGGCTGGGCGAGGCCGGGAGCGATAGAGCGAAGATACGATAAATAGAATTTCTTCGAATGGCAAGTGAGTTTGCGTTTTTCGGTCCGATTGGATCAGTGGATGCCAGTTCTAGATCCTAATGAGCGAACGGTATGCCAGGAAACGGAGCCTGTCGAAAGGCCCACGAGTTGAGAGGCTGTGCCGCGCTCAGCCGCGTCCTTTCGCTATCGCGGACATCGAAGGAAAACAAAAGGAAAATAAACGAGAACCGCGTCGCCGACGGACCTGCTGCAGCAAGAAAAAAGGCCCTCCGGCTGGCCGGAGGGCCTTGGAATTGCTTGCTCTTTGAGAGCCTCATCTATAAGGCTCATGTGATTGATACGATCTGCCAGAATCCGTTCGCCGCGCTCTCAGCCGGAGCCAAAAACGGGTAGTGAGTAACACTCTTCGGGCTTGCGCCTTTAGAGCATGTCGAACGTTTGCAGCAGAAGCCCGTGAGAGCTTAGCTGCGTTGGCCAGCATTACCTGCACACCATAGCAGGTTGAGCTGGCGCTATCTTTAGAAAGGAGGTGATCCAGCCGCAGGTTCTCCTACGGCTACCTTGTTACGACTTCACCCCAATCATGAGTCATACCTTGGGCGCTTGCCTCCTTGCGGTCGGCTCGGCGACTTCTAGTACAGCTCACTTTCGTGATGTGACGGGCGGTGTGTACAAGGCCCGGGAACGTATTCACGGCGTCGATCTGATACGCCATTACTAGCGATTCCGGCTTCATGCAGTCGAGTTGCAGACTGCAATCCGAA
>DATDFA010000068.1:0-69706 GCA_036522855.1 Candidatus Acidiferrum sp.
CCAGGGCTCCGGACATGCCCCGTTCTGGGACGAGGCGTCGTTGTACAACCAGCGCTTGCGGGAGTTTTGCGCGAGCCTGGGCAAACAGAGACGGGTGGAGCAAAGGACGCTCTAGAATTTCTAACTGAAGAATCTTGCGTCATGCAACGTCGTCCCCCCGGAAGGCGACGAAGTCAACGTCGACTTCGACCTCACTTCCTTCCGCTAATACCACCCCAGTTCCGGTCCGACAAGAGTAGACCTCCAAGAAAAACAACCAGCAACACTTCGCCTCCGGCCTTGGAAAGGCCAAGTTGACACGAACGAGATTGAAATCGACGTTGCGGAATCGAAAAGTAAATTCCCCATGTAAAACAGACCCAGGGGGTACTATCTTTAGCAAGCTCTCTGTGCGCGGAGAATCAGTGAAGTTCACAATTACGGCAGCCGGCTTTGTGGCCCGCTCAGCGCTCACAGGACAGGGCGCCTGTTTTGCGATTTATCAGAAATTTTATATTGCGCCGAGTTGGACGCACTAAGAGGGAGAATGAAGCCTTGTTCAATAACGACCGCTTAGTGCACTGGTTTGTTGGTGCTTTGCTCGCCTGGGCAACGATGTTCTTGCTTTGCTTTCCGATTTTGCACTTCTGGTTGAAACTATCGACTACCAGGGTCGCGATGTTCTTCGTTATCTGCGGTGCTGTGCAGTTAGTAGCAACTCCATTGCTCTTCTCCGCCAGATCCACACGCCAGAACCCGAGTGGCCGGATTGCGCAGCGTGCCACCGTGGTGATCGCTTCTTGTTCGGCGATTGCACTGTTGTTTTTTTATTACCTTCGCCGCAGTTGGTTTGGAGACGCTGAAACGCGTCGGTTCACGGCCATCGCAGTTGGAGTAACGATTCTATTTGGTCTGGGTAACCTTATCCGGTATCGTCTAGCCCCACCCAGCCACAAATGACCTATGCACTGTCCGTAAGTTCTCGATTGAGGGCGCGGACATTGTCGCGATGTGTCTCTGTCGGCGCCTGCCCGCTCTTCGTTCACTGCGGAGCTTTGACTCCAGTTCATCAGAGCAAGAAGCCAGGAAACGGAAAAGGGCGGGTAGCAGTCAAAGGACTAGAATTCTTTCTGACCGAAGAATCTTGCGTCACAATATCGCTGTTTCACCGTTGGCAACTTCTCAATTTACACCGAGAGCGGCACCTAGCCTCTCTATACTTCCCCGGTAACTTCTCCAGTGTTATCCTCCCCCCTCATCCGCTGTGCCAATCAATTACGAGTTCCTGACTCTGGGCCACCCGCCGACGGAGGTGCATGGTGCTGAGCCATTCGTTGTCGGTGCCGCACCCTTCGCTCGTTTAAGGGCGCGGTTCGTCTCTGAGCATCCCGTTCGAACGGATACTTAACTCATTAACTATTCTTATTGACATTTTATGTCAATCCATGCGATAATAATCGCTTGTTTTGTGAATCTGCGGCGCAGCCTTTACTTAAGGCCGTATAAAGCTGGTGCGGGCTCTACTTGGAACCTACCATAAAAGAACGAGTGGCCCGTGAGCCCTGAAGGACTCTTGCAGCTCTTTGAAAATCGAATCCACTTCGCGCTGGAGGGTCGATCTTTTCCCTAAGCCCTTTATCATCTGCAGTTACAGAAAAAGTGCAGGGGGAGGAGTAACCCGAAAGTAAACACCAAGCCCGAGTGGACCGACACTCCCAGAGCGGCGGATCAGCGTTTTCGTAAGCCTCTTAGACTCGCTAAGTCCTTTAGATTCCATACTTACAGATAGGCGTCTCTGTAAGCTCTTTAGAATGAATACTTACGCAAAAACAGGGGGGAGGGGGCAGGAGGGAACAGGTCGCGAACGCGGAAGAACGACTCACGCTAAACGGCAAACCGCGAACGCCTACGCCCAATGGTACACGTTGATAGCTTCGTCACGCTCTTCACTGGCCGCCGCGAACGGGCCACTGATCCGGCCACCGGCTTGCCCTGAGTCCGCCGAAGGCGGAAAGGGTCACGACCGCCACCGCAGCGTCACTGGACCATCCATCGGATGCATCATCTCCGACCCTGTGCGCCGCGCTTCCAGCAGATTCGCCTTCAGCGCGAAGTACCACTTCGCCGGACGGTCCGCATCGTCGACCAGCATCAGCCGCGGATTGTGCTTCAGCCCTTCCGCCTGCCGGATCATCGTTTCCTGGTCCTGCTTCAAAAACGTTTTCGCGAACGCCCGAAAAATCGTAACGGGCAGCGGCACATTCCAGGCCGCCACAAAATCGATTCGGCTCAAATCCCGCCGCACGGGAGTCACCGTCGTCAAACTGGAAAACCATAATTTGCCGCTGCGAATTTCTTCCGTCCGCATGTTCGGCAAAACAAAGTCAATCGTTGTAGTCACTGGCGCTCCGGTCATCTTCTTCAACAACTGATATGGCGCGCTGTTCGTGCTCGGTGAATGAGTGCTCATCCGAAATCCAAATGGAATCGGCTCAAACTGTTTCGCCTTCTCGTGAATACTTTTCTTGCTTCGCCAGAACCACGATTGATGCACGAACGGCCCGTGCGCCGGATCCATCAGCCCGATGATTCCCTGGTCCACATGCGAAGGCAGATCGCACGCCAGGTGAGTGCTCTTGTATCGCTCGCTGAACGTAGCCAGCTGCGGTACCGCGGGCGCAGCCTCGGCCAGTCTCGTCGCGGGAGAATTCATGTACACCCAAACGTAGCCGTCGCGCTCCTCGCAGAGGTAATGCCCGGCAAAGATCCGCTCCGCCTTCAGTTTGTCCTGGCTCGTCAGCGATGGAATCTCCACGCACTGCCCGCTGCATCCATCGAACTTCCAGCCGTGATAGCTGCACTCCAGGTTCTCTCCGTCAAACCGTCCGTACGAGAGCGGGATGCCCCGGTGCGGACAGGAATCGCGCATCGCAAACGCCTTTCCCTCGTCCGTCCTTCCCAGCACCAAGGGCACTTCCAGCAACATCGCCGTGGCCAGCCCCCGCCCCCGTATCTCGGCGCTGCGCGCCGCCGGATACCAAAATCCCCACAAAAATCCGGCATCCGATGCGGCAGCGAATTTTTTTTCCGCGGATCTTTCTTCTGCGAATTTTTCTTGCGCCGTTTTTTCTTCGGCGAACTTCGTGTGTGCGAATTTTTCTTCTGTCGCCATTCCGCGAAAGCCCCTTGCGGCAGCTTTTCCCGAGCGAATCCACGGGAGCATTCTTTTCAGGCCTTTCATCTTACAGCAAACGCGCCCGGCACAATTTGCGCCAATGCCGCCTGGAGGATATGCTATAGGAAGTAGCTATGAGATTTTCTACCTTCCATTAGCATTGCCCTTTCCCCGCGGCCACACAGCCGCGCAGTGATCATTTTCTTTGCATCCACTCATTTTTGACTCGCCATCTCGCGCGAGGCGTCACAAAGCATCGAAAGGATTTTGGAAATGGCAACCGTTACGCTCTCTGAAAAACTGGATCAGCTTGACAATCGCTACGAGGAAATGACGCAGCAGCTTTCGACCGCTGAAGTTGTCTCCGATTCCGCGCGCTTCCAGAAGCTGGCCAAGCAACATTCCGAACTGGCGGAAATTGTGAACAAGCACCGCGAGTTCAAGCAAATCGAAAAAGATTTGGCCGGCGCGCACCAGATGGTCCTGGAAAATGAGGATCCTGAAATAAAGCAGATGGCGCACGAGGAAGAAAAGCAGCTGACGGAGCGCAAAGAAATCGTCGAACGCGAATTGAAACTTCTGCTGCTTCCCAAAGATCCTAACGACGACAAGAACGTGATCGTGGAAATCCGCGCGGGCACCGGCGGCGACGAGGCAGCGCTCTTCGCTGCGGAACTTTTCCGCATGTACTCACGGTACGCGGAGACGCAAAACTGGAAAGTGGAAGTTCTGGAGAGTTCGCCGTCTTCGCTCGGCGGCCTGAAAGAAATTGTGGTGGCCATCGCCGGCAACAAAGTCTATTCCAAACTGAAATACGAAAGCGGAGTGCACCGGGTGCAGCGCGTTCCGGCAACGGAAACGCAAGGACGTATTCACACCTCCGCGGCGACAGTCGCCGTTCTGCCGGAAGCCGACGATATCGACATCAAAATCGAAGCCAAAGATTTGCGCATCGATACGTTCTGCTCGTCAGGACCGGGTGGGCAATCCGTGAACACGACTTATTCCGCAGTTCGAATCACGCACCTCCCCAGCGGGCTGGTGGTCTCGCAGCAGGACGAAAAATCGCAAATCAAAAATCGCGCCAAAGCAATGCGCGTCTTGCGTTCGCGGCTCTACGAAATGGAACTGGAAAAGCAGCAAGCCGCTTTGGGCGCGGAACGCCGCGGGCAAATCAAAACCGGCGACCGGTCGGAAAAAATTCGCACCTACAATTTCCCGCAAAATCGGGTCACCGATCATCGTATCGGCCTCACACTGCACCAGCTCACCGACGTGATGGAGGGCAAACTAGCGCCACTGTTCGATGGTCTTTCCGGTCACTATGAAGCCGAACGCCTGAAGCAAGAACTCGCCGAAGCTTAATGCGAACTTATGCGTTTACTTTACCGAAATCGTCATTCCGAACGCCGTAAGGAATCTTTTTACGAGTTGTGTCGCCGCGGTTCGCCGAACGGCTCGCTGCCAGGACCCATCCCGCGACTTGCGCGAGATCCAAAACCATCGACTGCGCTATTCTTCGCTGCGGATTTCCGCGCGCCTCGCGCCCTGCGCTAGTCTTCTGATCTGACACATGGACATTCGCACCGCACTTAAACTGGGGATCGCTCAATTGCGCGTCGCGAATGTATCTTCACACACGCTTGCGGCGGAGTTGCTGCTGCTTCGGGCGACAAATCGCACGCGTACGTCACTGTACTCTCATCCGGAAGATGCACTCAGCGATTCTGAATCGCAGAGTTATTTCGCGATGATCGAGCGGCGCGCTTCGGGCGTTCCAACGCAGCACCTGACCGGCAGCCAGGAATTCTGGGGACTGGAGTTTGAAGTCACTCCCGACGTTCTGATTCCGCGCCCGGAAACTGAGCACGTCATTGAAGTTGCGCTCGACCGCCTGGCTTTGCGCGACCTTCGCGCCCAGCAAACGCAGAATATGTCGGGCGACGGCTTGGTCGTCGCGGACGTTGGCACAGGGTCCGGTTGCATCGCGATCGCGCTCGCCAAGGAACTCCCTGCCGCGAAAATTTATGCGCTGGATATTTCGGACCCAGCTCTGGAAGTAGCGCGGCGCAATGCTGCCCGCTTGAACTGCACGATTCCAAATCTTGTCTACCGCATTGTTTTTCTTGAATCTGACCTGTTTGATAATTTGCCGCCTCGGCCGAGTGAAGGATTACTGCCGCTGTTCGATCTCATCGTCAGCAATCCGCCCTATGTGGGAAAACGCGAGGCACAATCCCTGGAACGCGAAGTGCGCGAACACGAACCTGCCGTCGCGCTTTTCGGCGGCGAAGAAGGCTATGAATTCTACGTCGATCTGATCCTGCAATCCGCTGCACATCTCAAGCCCGGCGGCATCCTGGTCCTTGAACTTGGCCACGATTCGCTTGTCGCCGTCCGGCCTCTCTTCGATACGCCGGAGTGGGCCAACGTAAGCGTCACGAACGATCTAGCCGGCATCCCCCGCGTGCTTTCCGCAGAGCGCAAGAGCTGATCCGCAACAGAACCAAAATAGCGCTTTCGCCTATTGTTCGCTAACAGAAGGGGGCGTAGGCTTGGGGCATGCCGGACCTGGCACGATTTCGGGCGAAACATGAGGGTGCGGAAGCACTGTCGCTGCCGGCACAAGCGACCATCCTGCACGTGGACATGGACGCATTTTTCGTTTCGGTGGAGTTGCTGGAGCGGCCGGAGTTGCGCGGGAAGCCGGTGGTGGTTGGCGGAAGGCCCGACCAGCGCGGCGTGGTCACCGCAGCGAGTTACGAAGCGCGGAAATTTGGCATTCAGTCGGCAATGCCGTTGCGTACCGCCGGGAAACTTTGCCCGCACGCGGTTTTTCTGGACGGGCATCACGCAAAGTACGGAGAGTGGAGCGACCGCGTAGCGACGATCCTGGCAGAATTTTCTCCGGTAGTGGAAATGGTTTCGATCGACGAAGCGTATCTCGATCTGGCTGGAACCGAGCGATTGCATGGACCGCCGTTCGCCGCCGCGGACAAACTGCTGCGCACGATTACGAAATGCACGGGACTGCCCTGTTCGGGAGGACTGGCATCGACTCGCCTGGTGGCGAAAGTGGCCAGCGACCAAGGCAAGCCACGCGGGTTGTTGTGGGTGGCGGCGGGGCAAGAAGCACGCTTTCTGGCGCAGTTGCCAGTGAGAAAAATTCCGGGTATCGGTGAAGTGACCGAGCGAGCGTTGCGCGCCTTGCGGATCGAATATGTCCATCAACTGGCGGACTTTTCGCAAGAAAAGCTGGAGAAAATATTCGGGCAGTGGGGGACCGCGCTGTATCGCAAAGCGCGGGGCGGCGATTCGTATGAATTCGTTGTGGATGCCGAGCCCAAATCGATCTCGCAAAACCATACTTTTGGCGAAGACACCAACGATGCGGAGGCGATGGAGTCGATGGTCAGCCATCTTTCGCAAAAAGCGTGCAAGCGATTGCGAGAGGCGGGATTGTCTGCGCGGACTTTGGCGCTGACCATTCGCTATGCTGGGTTCGATACTTACACTCGATCCAAGACGCTGAATGATCCAGTGCAATTTGATGCCGACGCATTCGGAATTTTTATTTCGCTGTTTCGGGAGCATCGCAACAGCAAGCGCAAAGTCCGCTTGCTGGGGGTAGCGCTGAGCGGGTTGTGCCATGGAGGCGAGCAGCTTGATTTGCTGGACTCGGAGCGCCGGGCAAAGCTGGACAAATTAACGCGGGCTGCCGATTCGCTGCGGGACCGATTCGGATTCGGAAAGATTCAGTACGGTGGATCGCTGCGGCGGGAGGAATAGGTTCGCGCGACCGGCCGCCGGGAGAATTTGATGGCGGGAGCCATCGCCAGAAAGAGCAGATTCCTTGGGCGACTCCGCCCTTGGGTAACTCCGCCCTCGGAATGACAGGTTTGGGAGGCTGTCCGAAATCTTTTCGATCCCTGTGTCTCGGCAGCGTTCCCCCTAAACTCATTGCCTGCGTTACACTCATGGCATGTCAGCTGCCGCTCCACCACCGATTGAATCTCCGCGAACCCGGAAGGTGCCAGGCGATGGCTGGTGGGATCGCATCAGTGAGGGCAAAGAACTAGGCGATTTGTGGGCGCAATTTTCCGCGGATGCGCAGGCCAGTTACGGATTCTACGGCAAGGATCTGGACTGGAAGACGATCAACGAAATTCCGGCATGGAAGCGCCCTTTTCGGATTGCCAAGCAGGTGTTCTGGGCGTTGCTGATGAAGATGACGCCCGCGAGGCGTGTGTTGCTGTTCTTCGCGCTGCTCTTGCTGGTTCTTTCCGGTTCTAATCAGGACATCAGATTCGAATTGGTAGCCGCTCTGTCTTTGCTGTTTCTACTTTCCCTGGAGCTTGCGGACAAAGTGACGATGAAGCGTGATCTGGAGATCGCGCGAGAGATCCAGGGCTGGCTGGTTCCTTCCAGTCCGCCAAAGGTACAAGGAGCGAACATCGCGTTCCATACGAGGCCGCAAAACTCTGTCGCCGGGGATTACTACGATGCGTTTTATCCGCTAGGAGAGCCGGCCGAAGGCGGCAAATTATTCCTGGCGATTGCCGATGTTGCGGGAAAGAGTGTGCCTGCGGCATTGCTGATGGCGACGTTCCAGGCCAGTCTGCATACGATCGCGCGGGCGGACGTGCCGCTGGAGGAATTAGTAGCGCGAATCAATCGCTACGCCTGTGCTCACAGCTTGAATGGAATGCGATTTACCACTGCAGTGCTGGCGGAATACGACCCCGCTACCAGGCGTCTGATGTACGTCAACGCCGGACACAATGCGCCGATCATACGCCGGCATAGCGCCACCATGAATTCTGGAATCGAGCGGCTCGAGGCGGGCGGAATGCCTTTTGGAATTTCACCGGAAGCCGAATATGCAACCGGCGTGGCGGAATTGGCGCCGCAGGACGCACTCATTTTGTTCACCGATGGGGTTGTAGAAGCGTTCAATCAAACAGGCGAAGAATTCACGGACGCGCGCTGGGTTGCGGCGATTCGCAATCTGCCGGATTGGGACGCGCAAGGTTCTTTGCAATTTTTGATGCAGCATGTGGACAACTTCGTAGGTTCCACGCGGCAATCCGACGATATTACCTGCCTGGTGCTGCGCTGCGAATAGCGGCTATTTTCCTTTCTCACCGAAGCGCATAATTTGTTGATGCATTCACTGACGCGGGCACGCGAACTGGCCAATTCGATCTGTGATGCGTTGCAAGACGCCGGGTTCCAGGCCTTCCTTGTCGGCGGATGCGTGCGCGACATTCTGCTCGGGCGCGAGCCTGCCGATTACGATGTTGCGACCAGCGCAACGCCCGATCAGGTGCTGAAGCTTTTTCCCGAGGGACTTTCAGTAGGCGCGCAATTCGGTGTGATTCTGGTTCCGCGTTACGGGATGAAAGTGGAAGTGGCCACGTTCCGGTCCGACATCGGCTATGCCGACGGGCGCCATCCGGACCGTGTGGCGTACACCAGTTCGCCGGAAGAGGATGTCGCGCGGCGCGACTTTACCATCAACGGGCTGGTCATGGAGCATAACACCGGAAAAGTGCTGGATTACGTCGGTGGACAGGAGGATTTGCGCGCGGGGATTGTGCGCGCCATTGGCGAGCCGAACCGGCGTTTCGGCGAAGACAAACTGCGGATGCTACGGGCAGTACGCTTCGCGGCGCGGTTCGGCTATGAAATCGAGCATGAAACATTCACGGCAATTCGGAAACACGCCCGAGAGATCAGCCAAGTATCAGCGGAGCGAATTCGCGAAGAACTGACAAAACTGCTAACAGAAGGCGCCGCACGAACCGGCTTCGAATTGCTCGATTTATGCTGGCTGCTGCCAGTGGTGCTGCCAGAAATCGCGGCGATGAAAGGAGTTCAACAGCCGCCCGAATACCATCCGGAAGGAGATGTATGGACGCACACGCTGATGATGTTGGAAGGGTTGCCGGCAGGCGCGCCTTTAACGCTGGCGTGGGGCGTGCTTTTGCACGACGTGGGCAAGCCCGCCACATTCCGTTCGGCGAAGGAAACGGGCGACCGGATTCGGTTTGACGGGCATGTTGACGTGGGAAAGGCAATCGGGAAAGACATCTTAGGCAGGTTGCGGTTTTCCAACGAGGATACGGAGCAGATTCTTTCGCTTGTGGAGCATCACATGAAGTTCAAAGATGTAGAGAGGATGCGGCCAGCTACATTAAAACGGTTCGTAAGGCTGCCAAGATTTGAAGAGCACCTGGCATTGCATCGATTGGACTGTCTTTCGAGCCATCGGCATTTGGAGGCGTATAACTTTGTTCGCGAATTTATCCGGACGACGCCGCCAGAGGTGGTGCGGCCGGCCAGATTGATCACCGGAGAGGATGTTCTGGAGTTAGGGTTTGCTCCGGGTCCTATGGTCGGGGAGATCCTGCATTCGGTGGAAGAGGGCCAACTCAACGGAGAGCTGTCATCGAAGGAAGACGTGATCTCTTTTGTGGAGCGCAATTTTGGATCGAAACGAAAGGAATTGGGGAGATTCAGTCGATGAAAACAGATCCGTTTTCGAGCCGAATAGACTTTCGCGTCTCGTATAAGTTATTTATAATAAATGGATTGGAAGAAAAACAGGAAAACGAAGCGAAGTTATGTCAAAATATTAGCGTCATTGACTAAGATTTTATGATTTTGATCACTGCATTCTGCGATACCTTTTCTAGTTGGGCCGCATCTAAGCTTTTGACAGGCGGTTTTCGGCATCACGAAGCCGCCTCGGAACTGAGGAACTCATGGCTGAGAAAATTGCTGTACCGAACCAGTTGGCGATTCTGCCGGTGCGGGACACGGTGCTGTTTCCGGGAGCTGTCTTGCCGCTGACGGTTGGGCGCGAGAGTTCGCTCGCGCTGATTAATTCGCTGCAAGGCGAAGAGAAAGTTTTGGGCGTGGTGGCGCAGCACGATCCCCGCGTCGAAGACCCCGCCGCAGCGGACCTGCATAAGGTCGGCACATTCGCCAAGGTGCATAAGACCGTAAAAATGCCGAATGGCAACGTGGTGATTTTTCTGGAGGGCTTGCAGCGATTCCAACTTAACGAAATTTTGGGTTTGCGGCCTTTCTTGACGGCGCAGGTCGAACCAATGCCGGACGTGCTAGGAGACCAGGACAACGAACTGGAAGCATTGCACCGCAATGCGTCGGACCTGTTCCGCGACGTGGTGGGACACTCGCCGCAACTCTCGGACGATCTGCAACAGGTCGCCGCAAACATTGATGAGCCAGGACGACTGGCGGACTTTATCGCGGGCACACTGCCGTCGCTTTCGACGCTGGTGCGCCAAGAATTATTGGAAACAGCCAGCGTACGCAAGCGGCTGGAATCGCTGATTCGCGAACTCTCAAAAGAGCTAGAGGTGCTGGAGCTCCGCTCGAAGATTCACGAGCAAGTTCAGGAGCAAGTAAGCCAGAACCAGCGCGAATACCTGCTGCGCGAACAGATGAAGGCAATTCAAAAGGAGCTCGGCGAACACGACGACAGCGCGGCGGAAATCGACGAACTGCGTAAGAAGGTGGACGAAGCCGGAATGACGGCGGAAGCCAAGAAAGAATGCGACCGCGAGCTCAAGCGGCTGGCGAAAATGACGCCGGCTTCGGCAGAGTACATGGTATCGCGCACATACCTGGAATGGATGACATCGCTGCCGTGGTCGAAGTCTTCCGGCACGCAAGCAGAAGAAATCGACATCAAGAAAGCACAGGGCATTCTGAACGAGGATCACTACGACCTGGAAAAAGTAAAGGAACGGATTCTGGACTACCTGGCGGTAAAGAAATTGCAGCCGGGAATGAAGGGGCCGATTCTTTGCTTCGTTGGGCCTCCAGGCGTGGGCAAGACTTCACTAGGAAAATCGATTGCTCGCGCAATGGGGCGCAAGTTCGTGCGCATTTCACTGGGCGGAATGCATGACGAAGCGGAAATTCGCGGGCACCGGCGGACGTACATCGGCGCGTTGCCGGGGCAGATCATTCAAGGAATAAAGCGCGCGGAGTCGAACGATCCGGTGTGCATGTTGGATGAAGTCGATAAACTGGGGCGCGATTTCCGGGGCGATCCATCGGCGGCGCTGATGGAAGTGCTGGATCCGGAGCAGAACGCAACTTTCCGCGATCACTATCTGGATGTGCCGTTTGATCTGTCGAAGGTGATTTTCATTGCCACTGCGAACTGGATGGATCCGATTCCCGAACCACTGCGCGACCGGATGGAAATCATCGAATTGCCTGGATACACAGGCGAAGAGAAGATCCACATCGCGAACAAATACCTGATTCCGAAGCAAGCCGCGGAACACGGAATCAAAGTCGGCGAACAAATTGAGTTCACCGAAGAGGGCTTGCAGGAAATCATCCACAGCTTTACGCGAGAAGCGGGTGTGCGCAACCTGGAGCGCGAAATTGGCACCATCACGCGCAAGCAGGCACGGCGGATCGCGGAAGGCAACAGCGAAAAAATGGTGGTGACGCCGGAAGTCGTGAAGGAATTCCTGGGCGTGCCGAAATTCAAGACGGAAAAAGAAATTGACGAGCGTGTGAAGCAACCAGGAGTCGCGGTGGGCTTGGTATGGACACCGGTCGGCGGCGACATTGTGTTCATCGAAGCCAGCCGGATGCGTGGCGGAAAACAGTTCACCACAACCGGGCACTTGGGCGAAGTGATGCAGGAATCCATGACCGCAGCGCTAAGTTGGGTCCGTTCCAACGCGGAGAAATATGGAATTGACCCGGACTTTTTCCGTAAACACGACATTCACATTCACGTACCTTCAGGGGCGGTGCCGAAAGACGGACCGTCGGCGGGCGCGGCGATGGTGACGGCGCTCGTGAGTTTGCTGAGCAACCGGCCAATTCGGAATCGTCTGGCGATGACCGGTGAAATGACGCTGTCGGGAGTGGTGCTGCCGGTGGGCGGCATCAAGGAAAAAGTGCTGGGAGCAAAGCGTGCGGGCGTGAGGGAAGTCCTCCTTCCGGCCGACAACGAACCGAATGCGAAGGCGGATCTTCCGCCGGAGCTTCTTGGCGGGCTGAAGATCACTTACGTGCGTACGCTGGACGACGTGCTGCAGAATGCGCTGGAAAAGGAACCGATCGCGCCACCGATTGTTCCGACGGCGGGATCCAAATCAAAGCCGGCAGGAGCGGTGGATTCTCCCCGGGCCATTCACTAAGAAAACGGATCACATTGCCGTGAAGGATCGAAAAAGCGGGATGCGGATAAGTTCGCGTCCCGCTTTTTTTGCGCGCGGTTAGATCACTAGGCGTTTTGCGATGCGCCGCGTTTTGCCATGCGCCAAACAGCAAAGCCAGACTCAAAAGGGACACCGAACGAGAGAAGCAGTACTACAGCTTATACGTTTGCATGACGATGACGGTTGAGTTAGTGACAGTTCGGCACGGGTCATATCGCAGCGCGTAATTCGGGATAAGCTCTAACCATGCAGCGGAAAATTTTTTGGCTAACATTCGCCGGGCTCGGACTGGTTGCAGATTTCACGCTGCCGTTCTGGTGGGCCGTGGCAGCGACGTTTCCGATCCTAGCCGCTTCGTGGTGGATCGCATACCGCTCGGATTGGTTTTGAAGCGAACCAGAACTTTCGACGCATCGGCGTCCGTTTTGCCCTCAGGTTCGCTAGCAAACTTTGCTAGGCTAAAGCTCACTGCCGCTTGTCCTGAATGCCCAGACCTTCGACGACGGTAAAGATGCGGTCCACGGAGGGAACCCTGATCTCTTCTTTCTTGCCGTCCGGCCATTGGATCTCAATTTTGTCGATTTGAGTAGTCTTGCCCAACCCGAAATGGGCGCGTTGATCTGAACTTGAACCATAACTGCCGCCGCTGAAGACGTCCCAGCGCTGCCTGAATCCTCCGGCGGAGAGAAATATTTTGGCGCCGATGGCGTCGCGTGGACTTTTCCCCGCTCCCACCAACTTGAAGCCAATCCAATGGTTTTCGTTCTTTACGACATCGCGGAGAAATGTGGGCGTTGCGTCAATATTGTTCATCACCACGTCAACGTGTCCGTCGTTGAAGAGATCACCGAAAGCAGCGCCTCTTGCAGAGACTACAGCCGCCAAACCGCTGCCGGTAGCCGCTGGCACTTCCTGAAATTTCTTACCGTCAAGATTACGAAACAGCAGCGGCCGCTGCGCCCAGGTGGTGCCAAAATCCTCTTTATCGACACCGGGATACACGTGGCCGTTGGCAAAGAAGATGTCCAGGAGACCGTCGTTATCGAAGTCCAGAAAACCGGAGCCCCATCCCAGAAAAGGAATCGTCCGCTCCGCAAGTCCGGCCTGAAAACTCACATCGGAAAAGGTGGCATCGCCGTCGTTGCGGTATAGCGTGTTGTAGTCGTCCGAAAAGTTGGTGATCACCAGATCAACCTTTCCGTCACGATTGTAATCACCGACGCCGATGCCCATGGCAGCCTGTTCCCTTCCCGAGTCGTTCAAAGCAAAACCGGAAATGTAACTGATGTCCTCAAAGGTGCCGTCGTGCTTGTTGCGGTAGAGGAATTTGGGGACCGAATCGTTGGCGACGGCAAGATCCAGCCAGCCGTCGTCATCGACGTCAACAAATACGGATGCAAAGCCATAAAACTTTTTGGGATCGGAGACCCCAGCCTTGGCGCTGACATCGGTAAATGTTCCGTCGCCATTATTGTGGAACAGATGATCGCTCTCGCCAGGCAGGCCACGCGGGCCGCACATCACGTTCACGCCACGGAACTGGCAGAGAGATGCTGGGATTCCATTCTTGCCGGGAAGAGGAGGATTTTCGGCGTCAAATTTCACATATCCCGGGACAAACAAATCAAGCAAGCCGTCATGATCGTAGTCTCCCCAAGTCGGTCCGGTTGACCAACCTCCCAGCGTAACGCCAGCTTTTTCGGCAACGTCGGTGAATGTGCCGTCGTGATTATTATGGTACAAGCGGTTCTTGCCGTAATTTGCTACATAAATGTCGGGCCAGCCGTCATTGTCGTAGTCGCCTATGGCCACGCCAAAGCCCCAGCGTTCATTTGCCACGCCTGCCTTTTCCGTCACGTCGGTAAAGGTGCCATCGTGATTGTTATGAAAGAGCATCGCTTTGGGCGCGGGTTCCAACCCTTTCAATGCGTTAAACGTTGAGCCGTTCAATAAGAAAATATCCATCCAGCCATCGTTGTCATAATCGAGGAAAGCGACACCGGACCCGGGTGTTTCGATGATGGTCCTTTTTTCATAGGAGCCGGACCGATGGTGAAATTTGTCCAGTCCCGATTGATGCGTGGCGTCCACAAAGATGACCGGTGCACCGTCAACAAAGCCGCCCGCGGTAATAGGACGTGAAAGTTCGTCTTTAACCGGAGGATGAGCACCGGCTGTGCTGGCGCCGCCGCTCATACCCGTCTGCGTATCTTGGGCAGGCTTCTGCTTTTCCTGGGGAGGAGGTTCCTGGCTCCAGCAAGTTGCGCTAAGTGCAAGGATTAAGAGGGTCTGCGATATTAGCGGCGCGAAGTTGCACGAATGACGGGATAGGATACGATTCATTTTCGAATTAGCCTACACAAGGGCTGGCAATTTTGCGAGTAGGTCGAAATCCGTTATGACTGAGATCGGCGCCGCAGAGCTTTGGGGTTGGGCGGAGCGGTCGTTTCACGGATGATTAGCTCGGGTGGCACCGCGAATTCCACTGGATAGTCTTTGAATCCTTGTATGCGCTGCAGCAAGATGCGAGCCGCTGTTTCGCCCATATCCCGCAGAGGCTGGCGAATCGTGGTAAGGCGAGGATTGTGATAGGCGGCGATCTGAATGTCATCGAAACCAATGATCGAAACATCTTCGGGGACGCGAAGATTCGCATCTCGCAAGGCACGAATCGCGCCAATTGCGGCGATATCGTTGAACGAGACGATGGCCGTGAATAAACGGCGCTTGAGGAGCAATTCCTGCACCACGGGATAGCCGAGTTCCGGTGAGGTTAAGTCGCGCTCCAACTGGATGGTTAGTTCGGGACGAACGTTGATGCCGAGTTCTTTCGCGACCGTCGCGAGGCTTCGCCAGCGATCATCAGAGTCCGAGCTGAAAGACTGCCCGCGCATGAAGGCGATTTGCCGATGCCCCAATTGATGAAGATGGCCGAGCGTGAGTTCGGCGGCGCGCCGATGGTCGAGCAGAACGTTGGTAACACCAGTAATCTTTCGGTGGCCTGCAACAGCCACAACGGGAATGGGCATTTCATGATGCAGAAGGGTGTCAATGGCAATGATGCCTTCTGCGCCTCGCCCCACCAGCAGCCGCGGATATTCCTCGATCATGTCGGCTTTGTGGCGATGCTGAGCGCTGAAATAGAAGTAGCCTTCGCTGATCAAGTGGTCGCCGATACCGCTCATAACGAGTGTGTGGTAGCCGTCACTGAGTTCCGGAACGAGGACGCCGACAGTGAAAGTGCGTTGTTTGCGGAGCGAGCGCGCGAGCAAACTCGGCTGGTAATTGAATTTATGCGCGGCGGCACGGACACGTTCGCGAGTTTCCTGAGGAATCGACCGCCCCGGAACGTTGTTTAGAACAACGGAAACCGTGGCCGGGCAAAGGCCAAGATAGTCAGCCAGAATCTTCAAACTAATCGGGCGGTCGCCCGCAGCTTGGTCCTTTTTTTTGCGCGCCGACACGAGTGCTGTTTGTTTATCGCCTTGCGTTGGGGTACTTTTCGCCGAATTCATAAGTATAAGCCGACAATCGGTTCCGTGGTTCAGACAACGCCAGAACCAGGCGCCTTTGTTTGGCCGAAAGACCGCCAAACCTGTGAATTTACTTCTAGACAAACGATTGTCTAAACATATTCAAAAAATTTCTTCTTGACAACAATCTATTTGCTGATGCCAAATAGCTCTCATTGTTGGGGGTGTTTCCGTAGGACTCTGCTGTACAAACGGTTGTCCTTTTGGTCTGCTTCGGCAGCGGTGGCTGCCAGAGCGGGTTAAACAGAGGCATTGCTCAGCAGTTCTCCTACGTGCGTAAGAATCGGGGTTCGCGGCTTCAGGTTTCCGGTGCAAATCTGACGGAACGACCGATCCATTACAGTGTCGGCCTCGCTTTTGGTAGCGAGGCGGGGGTGAAGTTATGCGCTCTGTCGTAATTTCTGTTTTTCGCTATCTATCCGTATGCATGCTGCTGTTTATGGCCGGTAACGCGCTTTTGGCGCAAACCAACAGCGGCGCCATCTCGGGCACTATCCTCGACAGTTCGGGCGGAGTCGTTTCCGACGCCGCGATTGTCGCGACGGGGGCGGACAGTGGGACTGTTTACAACGCGACCTCTTCTTCGACGGGGGCGTACATAATCTCCAATATGGTCGTGGGCCCCTACAATCTTACGGTCACTGCTAAAGGCTTCAAAGTCTCGGAGGAAAAGGGCGTGGTGGTGCAGATCAATTCCATCGCATCCCTCGATATCACGCTGCAGCCCGGCGCCGTCACGGAAACGCTCACGGTTCTGGCGGACGCACCGACGATTCAGGCGGAGACGTCCGATGTCGGCACCGTCGTGACTACCAAGCAGATTCTGGAACTTCCCCTGTCACTGAGTGCCTCCGGCCAAAGCTTTCTACGTTCGCCGGAAACGTTTGTATTTCTGGCTCCCGGCACGCAGGGACCCGGCACGAATCAAAATGGAGCTGTCTCGGCAGGCATCTTTCAATCCAAACTTTCGGGTGGACAAAACTTTGGCACGGAAGTTCTGCTGGACGGCGTCAGCGCTACTCGCGCTGACAGTGGCTCGGCTTTCGATCAGACTGCGCCATCCGTCGAATCTCTTAGCGAATTTAAAGTGCTGACCTCCACGTTTTCCTCGCAATACGGACGGACAACGGGCGGTATTGAAAGTTTTTCAACAAAGTCCGGAGGGAACGACTATCACGGCAGCGTGTTCGATCTGTTTCGCCATGAAAAATTGGATGCTAATTCCTGGAATAATAATGCAACAGGCCAATCGAGGCCGAAAGACCGGCAAAACGACTTTGGCGGCAGTTTGGGTGGACCGGTAAGGATCCCGAAACTCTACGATGGCCGCAATAAGACTTTCTTCTTCTTCGCTTGGGAGCAATATCGCAACAATCTCGGCACTCGAAGCACAACCACGTTGCCAACCCCGGCGGAATTGACCGGTGATTTTTCCGCCCTGCTCGGACCTGCAACGGGAGCCATCAACCCATGTGACGGCTCGGCGGTGCTACTGGGGCAGATCTTTGACCCGTCCACAAGCAAGACGGTTGTGGTCAACGGGCAGCCACAGCAGTGTCGTACTGCTTTTCCCGGGAATATCATTACCTCTCCTATCGATCCCGTCGCTCAAAAGGTGCTGACGTTTTTAACGGCTCGTCCCAACGTCCCTGGCGACCTAAACGGCCTGGAGAATAACTTTACTTTTGCATCCAGCACGAAACCTCGGGACACCACGATGAGTTTCCGGATTGACCAGAATTGGGGGGTCAACGACAAGTTTTACTTTTCCTACAGCAGCCGCGACCAGGAGAATCTCAACGGGAATCCAACCTTGCCGGGCGTGTTGGACCCGAATTTCTTCAATTCAAATTTCACTCACTATCTGCGATTTGGCTGGAATCACACATTTTCAAGCAATATCGTTAACAGCTTTACGATCGGACTGAACCGCTTGAATAACCTCAGCAAAGCCGTGAGCGTGAATGGCACCGACTGGCCCGCCACCCTAGGCATCTCTGGCGCCGATGGTCTCGTTTTCCCGCAATTCAACTTTAACGGCAATCCTCTTGGAATTTTCTACCAGGGTTTCAGCACGGGGAGCTTCAACGGACATATCCCCAACAGCCTGGTTACGACGGATAACGTTTCGTATGTGCATGGGCGGCATACGTTCAACTTCGGCTTCGAGTGGAGAGCCTATCAATACTCGTTCATTACGAACGGAAACACTTCCCCGAACTATAGTTTTGAGAACTTGCAGACCGCCTACACGACGAACGATCACAGTACGGGCGATCCTTTTGCCAGTTTCCTATTGGGACTGCCAGATTCGGAGCAGTTGTCGATCACGGCCGTGAATCCTCGGCTAAAATCAAATTACTACGCCACTTACGTTCAAGACGACTTTAAGGTTCGCAGGGACCTGACGCTGAACTTAGGGTTTCGCTACGATGTCGACACGCCACGCAGAGAATCCCACAACGCGCAGTCGAGCCTGGATTTGACCCTTCCTAATCCGGGAGCCGACGGTCTTCCTGGCGCGTTGCGATTCGGAGCCGATTCTAACCAGGGCTTGACCTATTACAAGGATTTCGGCCCGCGAGTAGGTTTCGCCTACGCACCAGCCGAATTGTTCGGGCATCTCCACAATATCGTCTTCCGCGGTGGCTATGGCATCTACTACGGAGCGCTGTTCTACGACGACCTGCCGACCGGCACGATTCAATTCAGCAATGGAGGAACTGTCCAGCCTACATTTTCATCGCCGGACAACTTCAGCCCTGTTCAGGCGTTATCTGCCGGCTTCCCGGCCTTTCCGCCTCCAATGACCAGCACCGACCCAACGCTGAGCAACGGGAACAACGTCGGCTTCATCGCCCCGAGCTATGGCCGGCCGGCTCGGACGCAGAACTGGACAGTGGAAATCCAGAAACAGCTTGCACCGGATTTGATCTTGAGCGTGGGATACGTGGGCATCAAGGGAGACCGGCTGCACACCAACATCGCGCAGGTGAATGGGCTCAACCCGAAGTTCTATAGTCTAGGAAATGCCCTAGGTAACTCCTTGAGCAGCAGTGATCCCCTGGTTCAAGCTCAGAATGCGGCTATTCTGACGAACCTCGGGGTAACAGTGCCCGACTGGTTTGAACCACTTTACCAACCACAGGGCCGCGACACGATCGCCCAGCTGTTGCGCCCCTTTCCGCAATATCTAGACATCGGAGGAAGCAACAATGGTATGTGTTCGTGCCTAGAAAACCTGGGGATCTCCACGTATAACTCCTTCCAGGCTAAGCTCGAACGACGATTCCGGAACGGTCTGAACCTGTTGGCTTCCTACACGTATTCCAAGACGCTTACGAATGCGGATAGCGCAATCCCGGTCTTCTCGGGATTTCAGACCAACGAATTTGCCGCGCAGGACCCGTTTAACCCGCTTTCGCAAAAGGCCCTGAGTTATCAGGATACTCCGCACACTTTGGTACTCAGCTACTTGTATGAGCTTCCGGCCGGACCAGGTAAGAAACATTTCAATCAGGGCGTGGCGAGCAAGATTCTCGGAGGATGGCAAATCGGTGCGGTACAGCGCTACCAGAGCGGCACTCCAACGATCTTGAATACCAACTTCAACGGACCTCCCGGCACGGATGGAACATTGCGCTATAGCATCGTTCCTGGCGTGCCTCTGTTGAGCCCGAACCATGGATCATTTAACCAGGAGCTGGCGAATAGCGGAGCCGCACAAAGCGGCTGCTCGGCGAACTCCGACGGAACATTTACTGCCATGAGTACGAACAACTTATTCAATTGCGCTGCCTTCTTCGATCCTAATGCAACCGATCTACTTGCAAGCCGTGGGTACGTATTCGGCAATGCGCCTCTAGTCTTAGGCAATGTAAGGAGCCAACATTACTTCAATGAAGACTTTGCGATCCAGAAACGCACTTTAATCGGGGAAAAACAGTCCATTGTGTTTAAAGTGGATATTCCCAATGCCTTTAACCGCCACGTCTTTGGAAATTTAGATGGAGGAATAACCGACAGTACCTTTGGTGCACCCAAGAACAATCTAGCCGTGGTCAGTCCAGTTCGACAAATTCAGTTAACGCTGCGCTACCAATTCTGACGCGAAGTGGCGTATGTGACCTGGTCCTCCTGTCGTTTCACACAACGGCAGGAGGATTTTTCTTGTCGGGCCCGGGCGTTTAGTTGTGGTCTTCCGAAGGAGTAAGATGGGTTCATGCAAGTTCGAATAAAAACTTATTTCGCGTGCTGCGGCTTGGCGCTGCTGCTGCCAATCGCCAGGCCTCCCCGAGCGCAGGTCGGTCCCTCGATCGAAAGCCAATTTCAGCAAGCCTCGGAAGCTATGCGCCAGGGTCAACTCGACAAGGCCGCCCAGGGATTCTCTTCCGTCGTTAAAGCCTCACCGACCTTCGCCGAAGGGTACCTGAACCTGGGCCTGGTCCGCGAAGAGCAAGGCCGCCACCCCGAAGCTATCGAAAATTTTGAGAAGGCCATCCAGATCAAGCCGCGGCTTCGCGGAGCGAATCTCTTCCTCGGTATCGCTGAATTTCGCACCAATCAATTAGACCGGGCGCTTAGCGCACTGCGCAAAGAAACCGCCGTAAATCCAAAAGACGCCAACGCCTGGATGTGGCTGGGGGTCGTGGCCATCGAGAAGGGTGATGGAGATCAGGCCGTAGATGCTCTCGACAGAGCCGCGAAACTTGCGCCAGAGAATGTCGATATTCTTTACCATCGTGGCCGGGCTCACCTTTTAGTTTCGAACGAAAGCTATGCCCGTATGTTTAAAGCTGATCCCAAGTCTTGGCGCGTTCGACAACTGCTCGCTGAAGCAAACGCCGGGGCCGAACGGCACATGGATGCGATCGCCGAATATCAGGCTGCCATTAAGCTGGCTCCCAAAGAGCCACGCCTTCACGAGGAACTGGGCACGGAACTCCGCATTGCCGGCAAGATGGAGGAAGCGGAAGAAGCTTTTCGGCAGGAACTCGAGATCGATCCGGACAACGTCGTCGCTAAATACAAATTGGGTGTGATCGCGACGGAGAGAGGTGACGCTGGAAAGGGAAAACAGCTGATCGAAGAAGCTATGCGCGTAAGACCTAACTTACGCAATGCCGACTATAACCTGGGACGTGCCGAAATGTTGTTGGGAAATGACTCGGCGGCGATGGAAGATTTTCAGCGCGCGACCAAAGCGGATTCGGATGCCGACGTATTGGAAATAGCGTGGTATCAGCTGGGCATCGTCTATCGCCGGCTCCACCGAACCGAAGATTCGCAAAAAGCCATGGCTGTTTTCCAAAAGCTTAAAAATGAGGAGATGGAAGGTCCGCAGAAGGCGTTAAGGAAATATGAAGCTCAGCGTGATTCAGCTGGGACGCAGCCGCCTCCCGCGCCGCAAGAACCTTGATGCTGCAAATTTCGATCGAGAAAAATCGTAGAGACGCTACTGCTTCGACTGCGGGCTTGAGAAATTTTGAAATGAACAATGTGACAAGAAACAGAGGGCAAGAACCTTGAAATCAGTAACGGGCATCGGTCCTCAGAATTTGGCTCTGCTCACGATTGCTCTATTGTTAGCGGCGGTTCCCACAACCGTGCGCAGCCAGGGTACGCCATCGCGTAATCCCGCAAACGGCCCGCAAATTGAAATGTACCAATCTTCGGAAGAGCCTCGCGAAACGTTGCTACAGAAACCGGCGCTGCATTTTGGGCCGGCGCACCCGGCGTCGCTGACGGTTGCCGTCGACGACAGTAAGAAATATCAGCAGATGGATGGTTTCGGAGCGTCGCTGACCGACTCCTCGGCCTGGCTTCTTTGGCACAAGCTGACCGACCAGCAGCGCAAAGAAACTCTGGAAAAGCTTTTCAGCCGGACGAAAGGGATAGGCCTAAGTATCCTGCGGCAACCGATGGGGGCCAGCGATTTTGCTCTTGAGGACTACAGTTATGACGATGTGCCGGAAGGCGAGACTGATCCGGAGCTGAAGAAATTTTCGATTGAGCGAGACCGTGCTTATATCCTGCCGATACTGCGGGACGCGCTGGCACAAAATCCGAAACTGAAAATCATCGCTTCGCCCTGGAGCCCGCCTGGCTGGATGAAAACTTCCGGCTCGATGATTCAGGGAGCGTTGCTGCCTTCGGCGTACGAGCCAATGGCGAAATACTTTGTAAAGTTTGTGCAGGCCTACGAAGCGGCGGGAGTTCCGGTCTACGCGGTGACCATGCAGAATGAGCCTCTCAACATTCCCAACAACTATCCTGGACTGGGAATGACCGCCACTGAACAAATTGTTTTCCTGCGAGATCATCTGAGGCCGCAGTTCCGGCAGGCGGGTATCAAGAGTAAAATCCTGATTTTTGATCACAACTGGGACCTGATCGAATTTCCTATAAAAGTGTTGAGCGATTCGAAGGCGGCGGCTTCGACCGAAGGCACTGCCATCCATTGTTATGGCGGCAGCGTGACAGCACAAAGCGAATTGCACACCCGCTTTCCGGACAAGGGCATCTGGCTGACCGAATGTTCCGGCGGCGACTGGCAAAAAGGAAAATTGCTGGAAGAGCAGACTCGCCTGATCATCGAAACGACGCGCAACTGGGCGCAAAGCGTGGTCTTGTGGAATTTGGCTTTGAACCAGGATCACCGGCCTTATCTTGGCGGTTGCACCAATTGCCGAGGAGTGATTACGGTTAACGACGCCGTATCTCCGGCGCAAGTAACTGAAACAGTCGACTTCACCGCGCTGGGTCACGCCAGCAGATTTGTGCAGCCAGGCGCTTATCGCATCGAATCGAATTCCTTTGGACAAGGAAGCTTGGAGGACGTTGCGTTTGCGAATCCCGATGGCTCTATAGTCCTTTTGGTTTTGAACGGCACGGGCTCTACGCTGCACTTCAATATTTCTTGGAAGAATTCTTTTGCGCCCGTCACTCTCGAGCCGGCCACGGTCGCTACGTTTCGATGGGCGCCGACGCCAGGCCAGTGAGGCTTCCTGTAAGATGGCATTCGATGCGCCCGCCCATCATAAGTTGCCTCCTCGTGCTGCTCTTGGCGCCATCCGCTCAAACGCAAGAGCCAGCTCGCTCGGAGCCGGCAAAGCAGAGTCCCGGTAAGTTTGTGGACGTTACGGGCGCGCTTGGCGTTCAATTCGAATACGTTGCCTCTCACACTGCAAAGAAATATCTGATTGAAACGATGGGTTCCGGTGTGGCTCTTTTTGACTACGACAACGATGGTCGCCTGGACATCTTCCTCGTAAACGGGGCACCCCTAGCTGACCCCACGCCTCCCGACGCCATCCCTCAGAAGACAGGTCCGAAATACTGGAATCGCCTTTTCCATCAGAAGCCCGATGGCACGTTCGAAGACGCGACCGAAAGAGCGGGGCTGAAAGGTATTGGCTACGGCATGGGAGTCGCGGTCGGCGACTACGACAACGATGGGTTTGAAGATTTGTACGTTACGGCATACCGCGGCAACAAGCTCTATCACAATAATGGAGATGGAACCTTCAGCGACGTAACAGAAGCGGCGGGAGTAGGCGGCAGCGGTTGGTCCACAAGCGCTGCGTGGGTTGATCTCGACAATGACGGACTTCTGGACCTGGTGGTTCTTCGCTACCTGCGATGGGATTTCTCGGATGTGTGGTGCGGCGAACACCGGGAAGGATATCGCGCGTACTGTCATCCCGATATTTTCCCGGCGGTCGCGCCGCTGGTCTATCACAATGACGGCGGCGGTCACTTTACGGAGGTTTCGCAAAAGTTTGGCTTGTCGAAACCAGGAAAGGGATTGGGAATTGCGCTTGGCGATTATGATCGAGACGGAAAAATTGACCTTTTTGTAGCAAACGATTCGATGATCGAATTCCTGTATCACAACAAGGGAAACGGGCAATTTGAAGAAGTCGGTCTGATGTCGCAGGTGGCAGTCGATGCCGACGGTCGGACCTATGCCGGCATGGGGGTAGATTTCACCGATTACAATAATGATGGCTTGCCCGATCTTGTGGTTACGGACTTAGCAAATCAGCGGTATGCACTTTACAAGAATGAGGGCGACGGCAGTTTTAGTTATTCCAGTTTCGCCAGCGGTTTTGCAAAAATCACCATGTCGCATTCCGGCTGGGGTGTCCGTTTTCTGGACTACGACAATGACGGCTGGAAGGATCTTCTGATTGCGCAAGGGCACGACCTGGACACAGTCGAACTTACTTCTCCCAACTTGCGATATAAGGAACCGATGCTGCTTGTGCGCAACACCGGCAAAGGTTTCGTCGATGTATCGGCGGAATCCGGCGACGTGTTCCGCAAACCGTGGGTCGGCCGCGGGCTGGCCATCGGTGACATTGACAACGATGGGCGCATCGACGCAGTAGTCACAACCAATGACGGTCCGGCGCACATTCTTCACAACGAAACATCGTCTTCGAATCACTGGCTGAGCCTGTTTCTTGTGGGACATAAGAGCAACCGTGATGCGATTGGCGCTGAAGTTAGGCTTCGAACGGCGCAGGGAGAGCAATTCGCAGTGGTCAGCACGGCCGGAAGCTACTTGTCTTCCAGCGATAAAAGGGTCCACTTCGGGCTCGGGTCTGAAGTAACCGCGCAGTCTGTAGAGATTCGCTGGCCGAGCGGGACCATCCAGAAACTCAAGAACGTGAAAGGTGACCAGATCTTGCGCGTCGACGAACCGGTCACAGAGACGCCAAGAAAATAATGAAACTCTACTCTTTTTCCAAATTTCGACGAAGCGTTTGCCGGTTCGCAGTGGCTCTTTTGCTACTTCTGATTCTATGTGCAGCGAATTGTGGGCAAACGGCGCCCGTGTCGCCAGACCCGAAAGATTCGCTGTTAGTGGAAGCGAGATCGCTCCTCAACAAAGGCCTTGCTACTGACGCCGAGCGCGTAGCCCGAGCTTTTCTCCGCGACCATCAAGATTCGGCCGAAGGGCATTTTCTGCTCGGCCAAATTCTGTTCAAAGAGATTCAGGAGGATAGCGGAAAGAGCGCGGACGCGTTGCGTGACGAATATCACCAATCCAATGAGCTTCACGCCAAGAATCCTTTTCAGGATGCCGTAGCCAGAGCTTCACTGGCAGAGTTCACCGAGGGAGCGAAATATCATGCTCCTAGCGCTTTCGATCTAAAAATTGTCGCTCTCGATTACATTTTGCTGGGCGCTTACAGCGACGCCGACAAATGGTTGAGCCGTTCCGTCGAATGGGATCCTTCAGATGAGCAGGCTTGGTATTACCTGGGGCGTACCAAATACAATGAGAACCGCTTCGAAGAAGCCATTCATGCATTTAGCGAAAGCCTGAGAAGAAATGGTGATCGGGTCAAAGTGCAAACAAATCTAGGCCTGGCTTACGCTGGCCTTGGCCGAACAGAGGAGGCGATCGCTGCTTACAAAATTGCGATGGCAGCTCAGGAAAATTCGGCGGCAAAAGATGCCGGGCCCTACATTGACCTTGGCGACCTGCTGCTCGATCAGAATCGCACCGAAGAAGCGCTGCAATATCTTCGTCAAGCCAACGACATTGCGCCGGGAAACTCCAAAGCTCACGAACTGCTTGGAAAAGCGTATGCAAGGCTTAATCAACTGGTTTCAGCGCGCGCCGAGCTTGAAACGGCAGTGCGGCTGGCTCCGCAAATCGCCAGTCTCCATTGCATGCTTGGGCCTATCTACCGTAAACAGGGTCTGGCAAATGAGGCCAAGGCAGAATTTGAAAAATGTTCTTCGTTAAGCGGCCCCAATTCATCATCAGAGAAAGATCATCGCTGAATCAGTACTTAAAAGAGTCATCTCAGAAGTCCAGCCAACAACGACGTCTTGCTGCTAGCGACCGGCAGTAGTTGCGGCGGGAGAACTGCCAGCAAGGCTCGGCGAATCTAAGCGCTTCTTTCGCGAAGGGCAAGCTTTGCTGGCCGACGACCCGTTTTCGTCGCTCCGATTACCGGGACATAGGTCAGAGCAGAATCCGCACGAACACAACGCAACAACATTCCGCCACGACTCATGTCTCCCCGCCCGACAAATTCTTTAGGGAATACTAGACGCGTGCCAAAAATTTCTGAGAGCGGGTCGACGTATTTTGTGGTGGCGATACTTCCCAGGAGAACCATTTCCGTATCAACACCAACAGCAGCTCGGAGCTTGAGCGCGTCGCGTTCCAGTGGCCCGCGATAGAGTATGTTTTCGGCATCCACCGAACCCGACAAGATAGTGCGTAGATTATCGAGATCAACAAAGGTACGCGGACTGAGAAGTCCCATGGCGGGAGTAATCACGTGAACGCCTTCCGCTCCTGGAGGCGGAGCAGCAAACCTTTCGGCGTAGGCAAGTTTGCCACGAAAGTACAGGCTGCTGATAAAGCTGAAGACTTCGCCCAGCGTAACAGTCGCCTCTCTAAGACGCTGCGCCAGAATGAACTGCGAGTTGCCAGCCAAGAGCAACTTCCCACGAACTCCGGAGGCATTTGCCGGCGAAAGCAGAAAAACTCGGTGTCGCGGCGCACTCCCAGTCGAAAGATGCCGGACAATCGAACCGGCGGGAGATTGTCCCTGAAATATGATTCGCTTATCGGCTGACACCGGAGGAGCCACTCTCCCTAATTCGCTGCCGCAGTCTCGGCCCCTTCCTACAGCATTTTCGGGATAGTCCATACAAGCCCATTGAGTTTTCATGACCCTTTGGCGGCAAGTGCGCCGCTTAAGATGATCAAAGGATAGCATCCCGGCTTCGCTTCACTCGAAGCTTGCAATGCTCGCCAATTAGATCTGAGGACGACTTATGACAACCGTAGCAACGTATTTGGTGGAATCGCTCGTAGCAGAGGGCGTGCGACGCATTTATGGCGTAGTCGGTGATTCGCTGAACAGCATCGTGGATGCGGTGCACCAAAACAAGAAAATGGAATGGATACACGTGCGCCACGAAGAGGCTGGAGCGTTCGCGGCCAGCGCCGAAGCGCAACTGACCGGCAACCTGGCCGTCTGCGCAGGTAGTTGCGGCCCCGGGAATCTGCACCTCATTAATGGACTGTTCGACGCACACAAGACTTTGGCCCCGGTGCTGGCCATCGCCGCGCAAATTCCCTCGAGCGAAATCGGCACCGGGTACTTTCAGGAGACGCATCCAGAAAAGTTATTCACCGAATGCAGCCACTACTGCCAGCTGGTGGGAACTGAAAAGCAAATGCCTCGCCTGCTGCAAATTGCCATGCAGACCTCGATTTCCAAGGGCGGCGTCAGCGTGTTGGTTCTCCCCGGCGACGTAGCGGCAGCGGAGATGAGTTCGAGACAGCTTGAACATCCGGTTTTTCAGGCACGTCCGGCAATACAACCAGGCGTCGAAGAACTTCAATCGCTCTCCAAGCTTCTGAATGACGCCGATCGAATCACGATTTTTGGCGGAGCAGGATGTGCGGAAGCACACGAAGAAGTAACGCAGCTCGCAAAACAACTACAAGCGCCTGTGGCATACAGTTTTCGCGGCAAAGAGTTTTTGGAATTCGACAATCCTCATGCAGTGGGAATGACGGGGCTGCTGGGAATCGAAAGCGGCCACTTCGCTCTAGAGAAAGCGGATCTGATACTCATGCTCGGGACTGATTTTCCATACACGGCGTGGTACCCGAAGAAATCGCGCATCGTTCAGATCGACGTACGGGCTGAAAATCTCGGCCGGCGATGCAAATTGGAAATGGGACTGATTGGAGACGTCAAGGCGACAATCAGAGCGGTCTTGCCACTCTTGAAGCCCAAGAAATCCGATAAGCATCTGCGTGCTTGCATCGACAAATACAACCAAACGGAACACTCGCTGGACGAACACGCAAAAAAAACAAAGCCGGGCCAGCCGCTGCATCCGGAATACATCACGAAACTAGTCAGCGAGCTGGCCGAACGCGACGCGGTTTTTACCGTGGATACTGGAATGGCCGCTGTGTGGGCTGCACGCTACCTAAGAATGAGCGAAGGTCGCAGACTGATCGGTTCGTTCAATCACGGTTCCATGGCCAACGCACTGCCGCAGGCCATCGGCGCGCAATTGGCCTTTCCCAAGCGGCAAGTTTTTTCCTTGAGCGGTGACGGCGGATTCACAATGCTCATGGGCGATGTATTAACTCTGGTCCAGTACAATCTGCCAGTCAAACTGATCGTCTTCAACAACAGCACGCTGGGCATGGTTAAGCTCGAGATGCGGGTGGCAGGTCTAGAAGATTTCGGCGTGGACGTTAAACCGACCAACTTTGCCAGGATGGCGGAGGCCCTCGGTATTCCTGGATTTCGAATCGAGAATGGAGAAGACCTAAAAGATTCGCTGCGATCCGCGATTCGGCATAAGGGACCGGCACTTGTGGACATCGTTACGGACCCAAATGCCCTGGCCCTTCCTCCAAAAACGGACGCTAAGCAAGTCGCCGGTTACGGGCTCTTTCTTGCGAAACAAACACTTCACGGGCGCCTATTTGAATCCATCGACGATCTCAGAGGCAATTTGCCGTAAGCTTTGCGGCCGAGCCTTCTTACTCTTGCGCTGCATGAACGGAGATTGGGTCAACGTTGAATCCATCGACGAGGAGAGTCGCCGCAGCCCCTGCCAAGTCAGATTTGCGAACGCGGCCGATCACTTCGCGTTTTTCTCCCGGCAATAGCGAAATATAATTGTCGTCCCAGAATACGGGCAGGATTTCCGTTTGTTCTTTGCCTTTTACTAAACGCAGCCTAGTGAGAAAAGCAACGCCCTTGCGGTTGTTCTCAATGCTTACGTGGAAGATCGCGTCGCCGTCGCTACTTGCGACGGAACGGAATGCCGCTCGGACATTTGCTTTCGGCAAATCCTGCAGAGCCGTAAAATCGGCAAAACTGGTTTGTGGCGTGTAATACCACTCCGTTTTAGTAAAATCCAGTTCATCCGGTTTGGTCGATAGCCAATAGAAATTGCGGCTCAGTAGCCGTCCATCGACGGAAAAAAGCTGCAGGTTCAAGAAATAGGCGACCGAGATGCCTGCGGGTTCCGGAATCGCGATGGACCTTGCAACGCCGTCAGCAGCTACGTCAACGATTGCTTCACGAGAAAATTGTTCTGCTCCGGTTACATCGTAGAGCTTGGCCGTGATTTTCAAGGCGTTCTGCGGAGCCTGCGTGCCATTGACAACCGCGACGGTGCGGTCGTCGTAGGAAAATTGCACGTGAATTTGTTCGAGCGCTGCCTTCGAACCGAAGTAGCCTGAGGCAGGTCGCAGATCGTAACTATACAAATGCCAGATCAGGCTTGGCCAAGCGTTGTTCAGCATCCACTGGATGACGCCGGTGGATTCGTATTTGTTACGGCCGTAGGCTTCAAACATCGCGCGCTGTCCTTCGTATGCCATAGCCTGCGCCTTCCAGGCGTAGTCGGCGGCATCTTTTGCTTTCCCGTAACGCATTTCAAGAGCATGAGTGAATAGATCAATATTCTTGAATTCACCGCCACCAGCGTGAAAATTCCAGAAGTCGCCGATAGGCCACAATTTATCTTCGGGAATAAATGTTTTTAGTTCCTCAAGCGGAGGGATGGCAGGGCCGGGGCTTGTCTCGGTATTGAAGCCGTACGCGCCGCCCGCTCTAGTGTCAAGCAGCCAGTAGTCGGGCGGAACGTAATCGTAAGGGCCGCTCATTTTCACGCCCGTGTCCCCGGAAATTTCGGTTTTTTTTGCAGTAGCGGAGGAGATGACTGGCTTCGACCAGTGGGTCTGTTTTTCGACGTCGAGATAGGCTTGTTCGCGATCCGGCGGGGGCGGATTGTCGCTACCGTTGAGCCACATCAAAACACTTGGGTGCTGGCGAAGCCGCAGCATTTGGTCTCTCAGAGAGTCGATGGAAACCTGCTTGTTCTCGTCGCTCCACTTTCCCCATTTTTCCCAGGCATCGCAGCAGCACCAGCCTGCCATGACCAGAATTCCGTCGCGGTCGGCGCGTTCCAGGAAAGACTCATCCTCCAGCTTTCCTTCGAGGCGAATCGTATTGAGTCCCATTTCCTTCACGTAGCGAAACTCTGCTTCCCGGCGCGATTCGTCCACCCGCAGCATCATGTCTGGCGCCCATCCACCACCGCGAACCAATACAGGTTTGCCATTCACTTTCAACAAGCGATTGCCTTCAGGAGTCAGTTCGGAATCGGTTTGAACGATGCCGAAATTGATGGATTGGCCGTCAGAAATTGTTTTTTGCTCGGTAACGAATTCGAGCGTCAGCCTGTGCAAAAACGGTTCGCCCATTTGGTATGGCCACCAGAGTTTTGCGCGGAGAAGATTGAGCGCAGGAATAACGTCAGGCGAAAATGAGATTTCTCTCGATTCGTTTGCCGCGAGTTGCACATCCTGCGCGAAATCCACGGAAAGTCCGCCGCCATCAATTTTTCCGCGAAGCGTTCCCTTCACCGGCTCGAAAGTCGCGTTGGACACGAAGGCGCGAACCGTAAGATGGGCAATTTCGGCTTTCGGTAGGTCAAGCCTCGTCTCGACAAAAGGGTGACGAACCGCAACCGGTCCGCTTGTTGAGAAAACGACCTCTTGCCAAAGGCCCATGTCTTTGTCAGGCGGGGTCGGATTCCAGTCGACCCAGGCGATGCCAAGTTCGCCGGCCTTGGGCGGCATCACCGAAATTGCTATAACATTTTTGCCGCCGTAACGTATGAATCGGGTCACATTGAAATCGTAACGGCGAAACGCGCCCACGACTTCATCGGTCCCAGCAAGTTTCTTCCCGTTAATCCAAATTTCAGCGCGATAATTGATTCCGCGAAACTGCATCCAGATCTGTTTTCCATTGTCAGCTGGGGGAATTTCGAATTCCTTGCGATACCACCACGGCACTGCGTAAGGACTGTTCGCGGGCATCTCTTCGTTAGCAAATTGCCCGCCGATTCTGTATTCGACGCCCGGAACAGTGCGCAAATTCATTCCATAGTAAGGATTCTTATAAACACCGTTTTCGACCAGGACGGCAAAGACCGTTTTGGGCGCGGTAGTCCCATACCAGCCGAGCGTTGCGAACCCGGGCTCAGACACTTTGTCGCCGGAAGCGGAAACCAGCGCCGAACTCTGCACTTTCCAGCCTTCGCGTAGTATCGTCTGTCCATTGAGCGGAGCAGCCCAACAGAAACTCAGACCAACGAAGAGGGCAATACTTGCCGCCACCGACGTCTTGCGTTTTATGGAAAAGGCCGCGAGTCCAGTAAACTTTGGGATACTCGTGCAAGGAAAAGACTTCATCCGAATTCCTCAGTATTAAATCGGTTTAAATCCAAAATACGCTGATTCGAGTAATGGTCGAAACGTAGTGTAATCCGGTCCGGTCGTGGAGACAAGACCGTACAAAAAAGAACGCCCTCCGCAAGGCGGAAGGCGTTCGGTTGAGCTTAAGTTCAATCTAAAATAGAAGCAATTACTTTGAACCGGCGATGAAAGCGTTGTCGGCGTGAGAGAACTCCACATCCGGCTGTTCAGTTTTGAGCTGGATGTGAGTGTATTTTCCTTTCGTACCTCCGTCACCGGCAAATGTCAGCAGATATTGATTGTTTAGGTGCATTTGAATTTCGTCAAGATAAGGCTTGAAAGAAACCGGAGCAGAAGTGCCGAGGTAATATGTTTCACCTCCGGTCTCGTCGGTCATTTTACTCAAATTGTTCTGGCCCAGATTCGCGAGAGCAAAGGACCGGAAGCGGTGCCCGACTCCAGGAGAATAAATGCTCCAGAGATTGACGTTCTCCCGCTGTGCTCTGGAAACAGCCGTGTCCACATCGGGGTAAAAGGGTCCCCATGCTCCCCGAAATCTGTCAATGCCCGAGGAGATCAGCAACAGCGATCGGCGGCTGTTGGTGTCCGGCCACCGCTTGAGCCAATCGATTACCGCGAGATATGGACTGGAGCCGATGCCAAACTGTCCCCGCGGAATTCTCAGGGCCTTCGCTGCCAGCGCGTGGTCAGTAGTGAAGTCCTGCGCGACCATCGCGGCGGAATTCGAAGCGTATGCCACGGCGACTGCCGTGTTCGCCGGTTGCGCCATGATAAATGCTTTCAAGTCATTCCATTGACCTGCGACGCTCGAATCCAGTGAATCATCAATCAGAATGGCGAGACTGAGCGCATCTCCTTTTTCCCAGCCGGCTAGCTGTTTTCGCTGCTTATCAACGGTAAGTTGCACATCGTCTTTTGAGATCGAAGGTGGTGCTGAATCTTTCTTTCCAATAGCCGTAACGGTGATCGTGGCTTTACCTGGCGCAACAGGTTTTGGCGTTTCCGCCCTCAGTGTCAATGTAAAGGTAAGTGCCGCAAATGCGCCCAGCACGCTTGCCGTGCGATTCATAGCGTTCATGATTCTTCGCTCCCTTTCTTTGGTCCTTTATGGTTAGATGCGGCGCGGCCCTTCGCGGTAGTTATCAGTATTATCACGGTAAGAGCCATTGCCCAAGAAGATCGGTTAGTCATCAACTATGGAACCCCGCAGCGACGCAAAAGTTTCCGCGAAGCGAACAACGTTTGACCTCTGCGTAATTGGGGGCGGAGCTACAGGCGCCGGGTGCGCCCTGGATGCGCAACTACGGGGCTTATGTACTCTATTGTTAGATGCCGGCGACTTTGCATCGGCTGCTTCCAGCGCTTCGACCAAGCTAGTCCATGGTGGAGTGCGGTACCTCGAACAAGCTATCAAGAATCTCAATTTTTCAGAGTACCAAATGGTAAAGGCGGCGCTGAGAGAGCGGCTCTATATGCTGGCCAATGCGCCCTATCTGGCGCAGCCGGTACATTTCTTGGTGCCCGTCTACTCATGGGCACGAGCGGTTTACTACTGGGCTGGAACGAAGTTGTACGACGCCGTGGCAGCCGAAAGCAATCTGTTCCCGAGCAGGTTTTTGACCGCGAGTGAGACGCTGCAACGGATGCCAGGACTCAAATCGCAAGGGCTGCGCGGCGCCATTTGCTACGCGGACGGCCAATTTGATGACGCGCGCTACGGCATTGCGCTCCTCCAGTCATTCGTCGCGGCTGGAGGAACAGCACTGAATTACTGTCGCGTGCAAGCTTTTGCGCCCGCCCCAACTGGCAAAATTGCTGCCGCCAGCGTTCACGACGAGATCTCCGGAGACTACTTCAGCATCTCGTCAAAGCAATTCGTGAATGCAACCGGCGCCGGCGCGGATCGCATTCGCTCCATTGCCAATCCGATGCTCGCCGCGAGAATGCGCCCAAGCAAGGGCGTACATCTTCTTTTTTCGGCGGAATCATTTCCAGGAGCGGATGCTCTGCTGGTTCCGCACACCGAAGACGGGCGGATAATTTTTGCTGTTCCCTGGCGTGAGCGCCTCCTTGTCGGCACGACGGACGATGAAGTTACATCCGCAACGAGAATGCTGGTTCAGAAAAACGAAGCAGAATACCTGTTGCGGCAATTGAACCCTTACCTAGAAACTCCGTTGCATCTCGAACAAATATTGAGTGGGATGGCGGGGTTACGCCCACTGGTGGCTGCCCGAGGAAACGCACCAACCAGCAAACTGATTCGGGATCACGAAGTAGAGCTGGACAGTTCCAGCGGCCTGATTAGCATCCTAGGCGGTAAATGGACAACTCACCGGCTGATGGCGGAAGAGACCATTGACGCGGTGCAGCGTGAAATGGGCGGCCCGGTTACGCCAAGTCTGACGAAACATCATTTGCTCGCGGGGGCGACCGGATATGACAAAACTTTTTCAAAAGCCATCGAGAAAGAGTATTCTCTCCCGGCCGATGTCGCGCGGCACCTGGCCGGAAAATTTGGAACTGGCGCCCTGAAGATTCTCGCACTGCTTCATGAGAATCCATCATGGAATCAGCGCATCACCGATCGATTACCGGTGATTCAGGCAGAGATCATCTACTGCATCCGGTGTGAAATGGCGGAGACGATTGAAGACCTGCTACTACGACGCACGGGTGCGCAATTGTTCGGCTGGAAGCATGCGCTGGAAGCCGCTCCGGCCGTTGTCGCTTTGCTCGCGTCAGAGCGGCAATGGAATGCGGATCGCACCGCCGCTGCTCTGAGTGAATACTCGACGAAAATTCTCGGCTTCTTGCGCGAGTTGTCACTGGATGAGGTCTAGAAAGTGAAACGCTACGTCGGAGCAATCGATCAAGGCACCACCAGCACTCGATTCATGATATTCGATGCTGAAGGCCGCGTCGTCAGTACGGCACAGAAGGAGCATCAGCAGATCTATCCGAAGCCGGGCTGGGTGGAACATGATCCCGTCGAAATTATCAGGAACACCTTCGAAGTCGCGAGCGAAGCATTGCGGGCGGCCGGCATTTCCGCGCGTGAACTCGTGGCAGTCGGGATCACGAACCAGCGGGAAACCACGGTCATCTGGGAAAAAGAAACAGGACGTCCAATTGCCAACGCGATTGTCTGGCAAGATACACGAGTGGCAAGTGACGTCGCGCGCTACGCTGCGAACGGCGGGCAAGATCGTTTTCGCGAAGCAACGGGGCTTCCCCTTAGCACCTACTTCAGCAGCATGAAGGCGCGCTGGCTTCTGGAAAATGTCCCCGGGGCAAGACAGAAAGCAGCCTCGGGTGAACTGTTGTTTGGAACCATCGACACGTTCTTAGTCTGGCACCTGACAGGGGGTTCTGAAGGCGGAATACACATCACCGATGTTACCAACGCCAGCCGGACTCAGTTCGTGAACCTCGGAACGCTACAATGGGATCCGGAATTACTCCAAGCGTTTGGACTTCCAGCCAGTCTTCTTCCCCAGATAAAATCGAGCAGCGAAGTCTATGGCGAAGCGGTGATTCCAGCGCTGCAAGGCGTTCCGATTGCCGGGATTCTCGGCGACCAGCAGGCGGCGCTGGCCGGGCAAGCCTGTTTTCGTCCGGGTGAAGTGAAAAACACGTACGGGACCGGTTGTTTTCTGTTAATGAATACAGGCGAACGCATGGTGCCGTCGACCAGCGGCCTGCTCACTACCGTGGCATATAAGTTCGGCAGCGCGCCCGCGCATTTCGCCCTGGAAGGGAGTGTGGCGATCACTGGGGCCCTAGTGCAATGGCTGCGCGACAATCTGGCCATGATCCAGAAAAGCGAAGACGTCGAGGCGCTCGCCAGCACCGTGGAAGACAACGGCGACGTTTACTTTGTTCCGGCATTCAGCGGGCTTTATGCTCCATATTGGAAAGGCTCCGCCCGCGGCGTGATTGCGGGTTTGACCCGTTACGCGAATAAAGGGCATTTGGCAAGGGCGGTTCTGGAAGCGACAGCGTACCAGACTCGGGATGTACTCGAAGCAATGGAGAAGGATGCGCAAATCGAATTAAAGAACGTCCGCGTGGATGGCGGAATGGTAGGTAACGAACTGCTGATGCAATTTCAGGCCGACATTTTGGATCGCGAAGTCGTGCGGCCGGTCATACGAGAAACGACGGCGCTCGGCGCCGCTTATGCTGCGGGGCTTGCCGTTGGATTTTACAGTCATGTAGGCGAGTTGCGCTCAAAGTGGAAACCCGATCATGTGTGGACGCCGCGAATGGCGCAAGCAGAGCGGGATCGGCTATACCGCGGATGGAAGAAGGCTATTTCACGATCTTTTGATTGGACTGAAAATTGACGAACCGGAGACCAGATGAACTCAGCCTGGCTGGGAGAATTTCTAGGAACCATGATGCTTGTCTTACTTGGAGACGGAGTGGTGGCAGGCGTTGTGCTGAAGCGATCGAAAGCGGAAGGCAGCGGGTGGATGGTGATTACCGCTGGCTGGGCGTTCGCCGTGATGGCGGGAGTTTTTACCGCAATCGCTTGTGGAAGCAGCGCGGCGCATCTGAACCCTGCGGTAACCATGGGAATGGCCGTGCACAGCGGAAGCTTCCACAATGTTTTGCCGTACGCGGTTGCACAGATCCTTGGAGCAATGACCGGAGCCACGCTGGTGTGGCTGCATTATCTTCCGCATTGGATCGAGACGACAGACGAGGACGTTAAATTAAGCTGCTTCTGCACTGGTCCGGCAATTCGCAATGCCCTGGCAAATTTGTTGAGCGAAATTATAGCGACATTCGTTCTAGTTTTCGTCGTTGGCGCGATTTTCTCAAAGTCCGTAGCTGGCAGCGGGATTGCAAGTGGAGTAGGCCCATACCTGGTCGGCAGTTTGGTTTGGGGCATTGGACTCTCTCTAGGCGGAACCACCGGCTACGCAATCAATCCGGCGCGCGATTTTGGTCCGCGTCTGGCGCACGCCATTTTACCCATCGCGGGAAAAGGCGGTTCGGACTGGCGCTACGCTCCCATTCCAATCGTGGGCCCGCTGGCCGGCGGCGCGTTAGCGGGCTTTTTATTGCGAATTCTGGGAATCTGATCGGAGACGACTCTCAATGGGGGCTACACGTGGTTTGCTTCTCGCGGCTTCGCAAAACCGCTGGCTCAAAGACCACGCAAGTCGATACACATTCGTAAAGAAGAGCGTGTCGCGATTCATGCCGGGAGAAACTCTGGACGACGCGATCGCTGCTGCGCGCGATTTGAAAAGCAAAAAGATCGCTGCGGTTCTTACGCATCTTGGTGAAAACGTTTTTGACGCGCGGGAAGCGGAACAGGTCGCAGCCCACTACCTGGACGTGTTGAAAAGAATTGATGCGGAAAATCTGGACACGGAAATTTCCGTGAAGCTTACCCAGCTCGGGCTCGATCTTTCTCAGGATCTTTGCAAGCAGAATTTGTTTCGCTTACTCGCGGCGGAAAATCCCGCAAGGACGCTGTGGATTGACATGGAAGCAAGCACGTATGTCGAAGCCACTCTCGGAATCTATCGAAGCGCTCTTGCGGAATACCCTAACACCGGAATTTGCTTGCAAGCTTATCTTCACAGGACTGCGGCGGATATTGAGTCCTTGCTTTCCATGAAGCCCTCCATCCGCCTGGTGAAGGGTGCCTATGCCGAACCGCCGACCCTGGCGATACGGGACAAGGATGCTATCGACGCAAATTATCTGGCAATTGCGGAACACCTTTTTCGGTCGCAGTTGAAGGGCGCAGTTCGACGCGCCGCCTTTGCGACGCATGACCCAAAGCTAATTCATCACATCACCAATTTTGCGGACGCGCAACGCGTTTCGCGTAACGAAGTTGAAGTGCAAATGCTGTATGGCATTCAAAAGGCCGAGCAGGAGCGGCTGGCAAACGGCGGGTGGAGATGTGGTGTTCTGGTCGCCTATGGCGATTACTGGTATCCGTGGTTCGTGCGCCGCCTCGCGGAACGGCCAGCAAACCTTTGGTTACTATTGCGAAATTTGACCTGAAACGGAAAGTCGCCGCACGAGATTGACAAACTGGGGAGCGCCTACATGATGATCCGCCGCCATGCGCGAAAGCAGTGATTAGCCTGCACGCAATACTAAAGCCACAGGCTACCGAATAGAAGTTACCTCCAACACATCCCCGACTTGAGTGCCAGTCCGATAGATGGTATGAGGCGGCAACTCCAGGACGCTTGTTGCCTTCAGGGAGACTCTGGAGATCCGGAACGGCCGAAAATGCTCTTCCACATGTACAACCCGTTTCTCCTTGTCCAGGAAAACTAGGTCGATTGGAAAAAGCATTCCGATGGAGTGCACGCCCCGAGAAGGGATAATCCAAAGCCCGCGCCCAAGTTTCGCCCAGCGCTTGGTTTTTCCCAATAGGCCTACCAGGCGGCGGAGATAGTTATCCGCAACCGCCGCCTCAGTGGCCACAAACGTTTCCCGAGTCTTGTTGTACACGTACACGTAGCGACTGTAATTGCCGTTACTGCCCGCCATTTTTTCTCCGCGAATCTGCCGGCAAAATGTCACCGGCAGGCACTGCCTTATTCCCCTGAAAAAGCTTAGTCGATCGATTGACGCTTACGCCGCCAAATGATGATGCCGAGCACGACGAGGGCCAGTATCCCCGCGACTACTCGAATTAGCGTTACGTTGTCCATGTTGCGCTCCTTTTTTGCAAATGACCGGCGGCTCTGCTATCGGGCAGCCGGAAGATCGGTTCAAACACAAATCTACTTACCTGCGAAAGCCGGACCCAATTGCCGCATGATGGCAAGGATCGCGGGACCGAGAATCACCACCATCAGCGCTGGGAAAATGAAAAATACCAATGGTGGAACCATCTTGACGCTAGTTTTGGCGCTCATTTCTTCGGCGCGCTGCCGGCGTTTTATGCGCATATCGTCGGAATAAACTCGAAGCGACTGCGCAACGCTGGTGCCGAAGCGTTCGGTTTGAATCAGCATCGCCACCAGTGCCTTGATGTCGTCAAGTCCGGTACGCCGCGCAAGTTCACGTAGCGCGTCGATACGTGTTTTACCGATGCGCATCTCGAGGTTGACGAACTGCAGCTCTTCGCTCAATTCCGGGTGTGCGATCTTCATGTCCTGTGAAACTCTCATGAGTCCCTGGTCTAATCCGAGCCCCGCTTCCACACAGATCACCAGCAGATCGAGGGCATCGGGGAGCGCCTTCCGAAGCCGACGCTGCCGGGAGCTCACCCGCCAGCTCAGCCACATATCCGGCAAGAGGTATCCAAATCCAAGCGCGATGATCGGAACCAAAAATACGTTTATCCGGTATGCCCCGGACAAATACAGGGCCGCAAGCAACGCGATCGGAAAAATCACTTTTACGCCGCGCATGGCGAGCAAAGCTTCCGGGCTGCGATAACCCGCCCGAACCATCTGTAGCTGTGTCCGCGTTAACTTGTCGGTAGCCGGCGCCGGGAGAATTTTGCCCACATTGGCGAGTGTGTCGCGTACTCGCTCCTTTTGGCGCTCCGCAAACTTGTGTTCCTCCTGCAGTGGCGCGGCTATACCGGCGATCCGGGCCAGCCGGGTGGCAATGCTTACTTCGCTTGGCGAGAATGCGTAAACGAGGGCCGCCACAACTCCGGCAGTTGCGAGAAAAGTAAGGATTGTAAGTAACCAAATCATCAGTCGCCTCCTCGCTCCTTATACATCAAAGTGAATGATCTTCCACAATATCGCCGAACCGATAACCTGCAATCCGGCTGCAATAGCCAGGACCAGGGGGCCTTTCGGATCGGTGAAAAGCACCGCAATATAAGTCGGATTGATAGCGGAAAGGAGGAGCAACATGATGACCGGCAGAGCAATCAAAATGCCCGCAGTCAGCCGGCCTTGTGCGGTCCGTACTTGCACCTCGCGATAAATGCGGAATCGGTCGCGAATAACGCGGGCAAGCCCATCAAGAATTTCTGCCAGATTGCCGCCAGTCTCTTTTTGGATCAGCAGAGCGGTCACGAAAAAGCGAACATCGATAATCGGAACGCGTTCTGCCAAATTCAACAGGGCGTCGCGCAAGGGAAGCCCGAAATTCTGTTCTTCAAATGCCGTCCGAAATTCGCCGGCAAGAGGCTCGGCGCATTCTTTCGAAATCATTTCCAGGCCAGTGGTAAACGCGTGCCCCGCACGTACCGCGCGACCCAATAGATCCAATGCCTCCGGAAAATGTTCCTCAAACTTTCGCAGCCGCCGCTTGCGCTTGAAAGCAACCACCACAATGGGAAGCAGCATTGCGACGATCGCAATGGGCAAGTTGTAATAAAAATGCGCCAGGAAATAGCCCGCGACAAGATAGGAACCTACGCCCGCAATTGCGCTGATAATCAGCAGTTTGCCTGGTTTCATCGACATGCCGGACTGCATCACAAAATCTTGCAAATTCGACGACCAGGACCATCTCAACATCAGCTGATGTATCCAGGGCACGCCACTCATCATCTCGTCGCGCACCAGTTTTAGGTTCAGGCTCACATCTCCGCGGCGTTCCGCCTTATGAACCGAGCTCATGCGCTTGCGAATTTGTTCCTGGTTGCCTTCGGAGCTGGCGAAAACCCAGATCCCGAGAAACACGACGACGACGACCAGAAACGTCAATATGGCGATTAGCGCTCCCATTGCAATACCCCTCAGTGCATCGGTGCCGATTCGAACATGTTCGCCGGGAAATGAATGCCAGAAACCAACAGTCGTTCCGCAAATTTAGGCCGGACGCCAGTGGCCAGGAAATCTCCCAGCACTTCACCGTTCTCACGAATGCCCTTCTTGCGGAAAACGAAAATGTCTTGCATGGTTACGACGTTGCCTTCCATACCGGTAATTTCCGAAACGTTAATCACTTTGCGAGTTCCGTCGCTGTGCCGGCTCACTTGCACGACCACATCGATCGCCGAAGAGATCTGCCGCCGGATCGCCGATTCGGGAATGTTCAGATTCGCCATGGCCACCATCGTTTCCAGGCGGCCCAGGGCGTCGCGCGGAGTGTTTGCGTGAATGGTCGTCAGCGAGCCATCGTGACCGGTGTTCATCGCCTGCAGCATGTCCAACGCTTCTTCGCCGCGAACCTCGCCGACGATGATGCGGTCGGGGCGCATACGCAAACAATTGATTACCAGTTGGCGCTGCGCCACCTGACCCTTTCCTTCAATGTTTGGCGGGCGCGTTTCAAGGCGTACAACGTGTTCCTGATTAAGTTGCAATTCAGCAGCATCTTCCACCGTCACAATGCGCTCTTTGTTCGAGATGTGAGAGGAGAGAACGTTCAGGAAAGTGGTTTTACCGGCGCCCGTGCCGCCAGAGATCAGAATATTGAGCCGCGCTTTCACACAGCCTCGGAGCAAATCCAGCATCGGCACCGTAAGCGAACGATTGTTAACCAAATCTTCGGCGGTTAAACGCTCGCGCCCAAATCGGCGTATCGAAAGACATGGACCGTCAACCGAGAGAGGAGGAATGATAGCGTTAACGCGAGAACCATCCGCCAGGCGAGCGTCGACCATCGGTGATGACTCATCGATGCGACGGCCAATCGCGGATACGATGCGATCGATAATGCTCATTAGGTGTACGTCGTCGCGGAACTGCACGTTCGTTGGTTCCAGCATGCCTTTCCGTTCAATGTAGACCCGTTTATACGTGTTGACCAAAATGTCCGAAACTGTCGGGTCCGCAAGCAGCGGCTCAAGAGGGCCAAGTCCGAAAACTTCATCAAGAACTTCCTGAACCAGGCGCTCGCGCTCCTGAAGATTCATAGGTGCGGATTCGCCGTGAACAATTCCCTCAAGAATCAAGCTCACTTCGCGGCGAACATCTTCGCGGCTCACGTCCGTCAGCTTGTCCAGATTCAGCTTCTGGATCAGTTTTCTGTGAATCGCAGCTTTAACAGTGCCGAAGTCTGTGCGCGCCGAACTTGTGACAATGGGCGACATGGCTTACCTCATTTCTTTGTCGGGAACGAGAACAAGCCCGATAAGGGGCTCTTTTTCTCATCCACCGCAACGTCGATTCCGACAAGCTGTCCGGCAATCTGGCGGTAACGATTGGTCAAAACATTATTGTGGTTTTCCATCAGTGGAGTACCCAGATTGACCGATTGACTCGCTTTTCGAAAATCGTTTGGAAGGCTTGCAAAGACCGGGCGGTTAATATCCTTCTGGATGCTTTTTAGGACGTCGTCATCACCTTTATGCCAGCGATTTATGATGATCCGAGCGCGGTCTTGGGGAACACCGAAGCCCTTGAGCGCAAGCAACCTGCGCTCCAGCGTCCACAGAGATGGAACATTTGCCTCCGCAACGATCAATATCATTCGAGCGCTACGCAGGATCGGTCCCCATTCAGACGAAAACTGCGAACCGATGTCGAGCAGCACGGTGTCGAACGAGTTTTGCCCGACGTTCACCACCCGGTCCAGCAAGTTGATATCGATCTTTTCCCACTCTTCGGGCTGCGTCGTGCCACAAAGTATTTCCAGCTTTGTCTTGTGCCTGGTCAACAAGCCGGCGAGAAAATGGCTGTCCAACCGGTCTAGTCCTTCGACCGCATCCCGAATTCCGAACTTCGGATGCAGGTCCAACAGCAAATGTACGTTGCCGAGCGGCCGGGCAAAATCGAAAAGGACGGTATGTTTTCGAGCAAACGTGGCAAGCTGCACCCCAAGATTCACAGCCACGGTCGTCGCACCGACCCCGCCTTTGGCACCCATGACCACGATGAGCTTGTCCTGTGAAGGGAAATCCTTGGTATGCAGATCTTCCGTAATGCGCAGCAGAAGATCCTTTAACGAGTCAATCTGCACCGGCTTGCCCAGGAAGTCCTGAACACCGCTGCGCATGGCTTCCAGCAATAGACTAGGCTGCGGAGGGACCGCGGCGGAACACGCTATCAACTTAATGGTCGGCTTGATGCGGCGAAGCTGGTTGGCGAACGCAAAAAATGGCTCAGGTTCCCGGGCCAAGTCCAGGAACACAACGTCGGGCATGCCCTCGGCGGAGTCTGGCAGGCGATCGGCTGGTATGATCCACTGCAGCACCGAACTGACAAGACCAGTTTGCTCCAGTGCGGCGAGCATTTGCGCCGAACTGGTCAGGTCACTGCTCGCAATGGCTGCCGTCAACATGATGCGAAGGGCCCGCTTCCTCTTCCATAGGTACGATGGTTAACAATATCAAATTCACACTCACTCCCGCTCAATTGGAGCCTGACGCTGTGGGCTGCGCTGGAGCGACTTGATCCAAAAAGGGCTTGGGGAAATTCGGTCCGTGCGGCGCCTGATCCGGGTTCGACGGCTTGACAATATGCGGCGTAACGATCACCAGCAATTCGGTCTTGCTCTTGTTGAAATTCTTACTTTGGAAAAGCTTTCCGAGAATCGGAACATCTCCCAGCCAGGGTACCTTCGAGCTTAGTTCCGATACCCGATTGTCCACCAAGCCCGCAATCGCAAATGTCTGGCCATCGGCTAAGCTCATGTCTGACTCCACCCGCCGTGTCGACAGCGCAGGAAGGCTAAAACCGCTGATCGATACTCCATTCGCAAAGTCTAGAGTGCTCACTTCCGGCTTTACCTTCAAGTGAATGGTACCGTCTGGCGCCAAAACCGGCGTAAACGCCAATCGGATTCCGAATTCCTTGAACTGAACGGTCACGGTCGGATTGGTACCGGCGCCAATCGATTGAATACTGGGATACGGAAACTCGCCACCGGCCAGGAACGTGGCTTCTTTACCCGACTCGGTCATTAAATTGGGCTCAGCAAGAATCTGCAGCAAATTTTGCGACTGCAGAGCTTGAATCGCCGCGCCCAAATGGATGTTCGGATTGAATAGAAAGAGGTTTAGCGCATTAGCAATTTGGGTGGTCGAAAATGTCTTAGCGGCATTTGGTTGTGGACCGCTTACTGGGAAGGTGTCGGTAATATTCCAGCTTTGCGTTCCGCTAAATTGCTGCGTAGATAATGATCCGATCGTCTTGCCGGCTCCGGTCGACAATAGGTTGAATCCAAATTGCGAAATAGCAGAACGATCCACCTCGGCGAAACGCACTTGCAGCAGAATTTCGCCGGTGAGTGGCGGTGGTACCTCCATCATGCTGGTGACCTTGGGCGCGGCGCCCTTGACCACTTCCAAGATTTTGTCAGCAACCACCGATGATGAAATTTTGCCGGTAATAATCACGACGTCTTTCGACGTGTCAATGTGAACGTTCTCCGCTGGAAAAACTTCATGAATCTTCTGGCTCAAACCGAGAACGTCGATGTCCACGGAAACTTCAAAAGCCTGGCTCTGATCGCTCTCATCCCACAAAAGTAGCGATACACCTCCCGGCTTTTTCCCATTTACCAGAACTTGCGTAGGGCTTACAACGATCGCCTCGGCAATTTCCGGATCGGCTAGCGAAATTCGCTTGATCCGCACTGGCGAGGTGATCACCAGCGACCGCCCCACCAACAGGTGCAGCGTTTGCGGCTCGGACGATTCAGGGGCTTGATTTGCAGGCACCTGAGCCGCGGGTGTCTGAGCTGGCGGCGCAGGCGTGGGGTTAGCGGCAGGTGTTGAGTCCTGCGCTAACACTGCGGATGCGCTAAAGCACAAAACGCCGAAAACAATGTTACGAGAGATACGAAACGCGCTTGTCATTTGAAGTTGTCCTGACATGGTTTCCTTTAGTGTTTCTCGGTCGAATTCGGAAACGATTTGTTCTCACGCTTATTTCCAGTGATTACTTCAATGACGTATGGTGGTGGCGGCTGGGGCGGTGCCGCGGACTTCTTTCCGCTGCCGGTGTGTTGCTGTGCTTTTACGCTCAGCTTTGGCCCGGCCGACGTAAAGAGATCGGCTTGTTCGATGGTTGGTGGATCATTCTTCTTGGAATCAACTGTATTGCGCAGCGCCAGCTGGATCTTGCCGTCGGTAGCTGCCATCGTCAATTTCGAAGCGTCGTCGGGACTCACTAGTAGCGTAATCACGGCGACCGTTTGCGGTTTTCCTTCCCGGTCCTGTTGCACCTTTTGGCCGGCGGCCAGCACGCGCACATTTTCTAGAATTGTCCGAGTAATATCGCCTTGACTCGAATTCTTGCCAATCAACCTGCCGGTAACGAGCACGTCTACCATCGTGCCAGGTATCACGAAACCCGCCACGCCCACAACTTCATTGACGGCAACTGAGACTCCACGCATCCCTTCCGGGATCGTAGCCGAGAGTCCGGCGCCGGACTCTTTGGGCGCCAATTTTGCTTCCAGTACCGGCTCATTCTCCGCCAGCGGTGTAATGATTGCGCGATTGGCTACGTCCTCTACACGCGTATACATTCCGGTTACCGTTTGATTTGCAGGCCACTGAATGACGCGGACGTTCGATGCGTCCAATCGAGTCCCCAATTGCAGCGGAACCGCCGCAACCACAAGAGACTGCGTCGAAGTTGGCTTGACTATGGAAGCTTTTTGAAACTGCTTGTAAACGAAGCTGCTGAGCAGGAATGCGATCACCAGCGCGATGACCAGCCCAATCAGCAGGCGATTCGTATTCATGGATAATCTCTCCCTGTTTCAAGAAAGCTTTTTACAAGACCTCGTTACAAAATCTGTTTCCAGACCGGCCAATATGCCACGCAGCAGCACGCAACGGTAGCGGCGGCAACCGCCACGCCAAAGGGCAATTTCAGCAAGCGCGGGTTGTCCAGCGAAATATTCGGATTTTTCTTCAAGCCGAACGCGAAAAATCCTTTTACCAGGGTCCACATGTTTCGCAGCGTTTCCATCACCCGGCCTACCCGATACATCTGAACGCTCGCCATGATTCCGGATGCGAAAATACTGCCGACGAACACTACGAGAAAAAGCCTCCAACCGAGAAAGGCTCCGACTGCTCCCATCAATTTCCAATCACCCGCCCCGATCGCACGAAGCAGCACCAGCGGCAACAACATCGCCAAAGCCAACCCGGCCCCTTTTAGCGCGAACGACACGCCGATCCATGAATTAAGCGTGGCGTGCAGCGTAATCCCCGCCACGAATCCCGGCACCGTCAGCCAATTGGGAATCTTTCTTGAACGCCAATCCCATGCACCCGCCACGCACGTAAAAATCACCGTGAGTGTCCAAGTCATTGTGCGCGGGTCCATTATCCATTTTCTCCATCAACCCAATTCTTAGTAAGCATTCATCTCTGGAAATATCAGGGCACTGTTGCACTGAAGCCATATTGAGGCCGGCACGCAACCGCCGGAAGACTTTCCCTTCCGGCGGTTGCCTAACCGGTACTGTCAAAACAGCTCGTCTAACGGATCGCCACAATTAAGTCGCTGCGCTAGTCAGATCTGAAGCTCCCGTGCTAAAAACATTGTTGATCGCGTTACCGAGCGTGCCCATTACTGTGACTGCCGCGAGGGCGATCAGCACCAACAGAAGCGCGTATTCCGTCAGGTCTTGACCTTCCTCTTCTTTCCACAAACGCATCAAATGCTTGTTCATTTCCTTCTCCCGACCAGAATTCCCCAGTATCTGATATGAATTCACCGCCATAGTGAAGTTGAGGAATCTCTCGATTCCCCAATCTTCACTGAGCGGTTTAAAGCACGGCCACACACTCACTGAGTGCAATTACGTGGCGGCGCTGGTCAGATCTGAAGCTCCTGTGCTGAAAACGTTGTTGATCGCTTTGCCCAACGTGCCCATTACCGTAACTGCCGCGAGGGCGATCAGCACCAACAGAAGAGCATATTCCGTCAAGTCCTGGCCTTCCTCTTCCTTCCACAAACGAATCATAAGGTTCTTCATTAGTCGTTCCTCTCAGTCGATTTAAATTTTAGAAGCGGTGCAGGGAGGTACCGCTTTGGCCTAGAGATAAGCACCTACAGCGCCATAGTCGCAGCTCTCTCAAATTTATGTATGTAATTGATTCTACAACTATTAGGTGTTGTTTTCGCTGGCCAGCAGATCCGGACTTGGGCCGCAGACTACATCCGGTTACATCTTGTGAACTCCGCCGACCGGCTTGTATTGCGAAAGGTTACAGGTTCGAAGTGCCTTCTAGTCTCATATTTGAGACGCGAAAACCAGCTACGGTAAGCCTTTCTGACCCCACAGAACCATGTTCCAGGCGAGAAACCGCATTCCCGGAAGCCTCACCAAGAAAGAATCAATCACACAAAGTGGGCGCCACCAATACAAGCTCGCTCGCTTTTCCTTAAGAATGCGTTTCCAATACCGGTCTGAGTTGGGGTGGACCCGGTCTACAAAGTAGTACTTGGCAAATAGCGCGAGCGCCACAATCCAAAATTCGCGATGCCCAACGTTGCCGAAGTAGCTTCGCGCCATTTTCAGGTCAGACCGGGTCAAAGGCGATTCGTCCGGGGTTCGGACTTCCGTGGCCATCCGGCGGTAAAGATTGATGGCCGGATTGTAAGCGAGCGGGTCATAAGAGAAAAACCATCCTCCGGGTTTCAGTGCCGCGCGAATCTGCGCAAATAACCGGCCCCTGTCATGCACGTGATGAATGGTATTCGCGATATAGACAAAGTCAAAATGATTCTCGGGAACATTCAACGATTCCGCGGTTGAGACAATCCCTTCCATCTCGACGCCAAATTTTCCAGCCAGCTGCAATACTTTCTCCACCATCAATGGCGAAATGTCCGCAGTCGTTACTTTCGCGCCTTGCAGCGCGAAATACACAGACGACTCCCCCAATCCGGCGCCGATGTCCAGAATACTTTTGCCGGCGAGACTACCCATCTTGCGAAGGATGAATTGGTTTTCGAGCGCGGTGGGAGCTTCAAAACATTCCCGCACTAATACATCTTCAAGTTTGGTGCTGGATGCCCAAGCGTCGTGAAATTTCGCTTCACGGTCGTGTAGCGCGGAATCAGAATCGGGGCGCTCAACTGCCGGGATCAACTTATCGTTCTCCAGAGGCGCGCTGGCGCAAGCGCACTGGCGGAGCGGCGTTCTTTGCGTCGAAGCCCATTCGTTCACGAACAATATACAAAGGGCGGCGCTTGGTCTCACCGTAGATTCGCCCCACGTATTCCCCGATAATTCCCATGCACACCAGTTGAACTCCGCCGATAAAAAGTACGGCGATCACGGTGCTGGACCAACCTTTGACCAAGCCAAGTACGCCCAAATATCGTTCCAGTAAAACGACGACGATACCGAGAACAGACAATCCGGAGGCCAAAAATCCGATCCAGGTGGCCAGCCGCAGCGGCAGCACTGAAAAGGAAACAATTCCGTCCGTCGCGAATTTCATCATCTTCAATAACGGATATTTGGTCTGCCCTGCGAATCGCGCCGCTCGCCGGTAGGGCACGGAAACTTGCGAGAATCCCAGCCAGCTGACCATCCCACGTACGAAGCGATCTCGTTCGGGCATTGAAAGCAATGCGTCCACTACTCTGCGATCCATCAAGCGGAAATCGCCGGTATCGATCGGAATTTGCGTATCGGATAGCTTGCCCATGATTCGATAAAAGGCTTTCGCGGTCCACAGTTTGAATGCAGTTTCGCCTTCGCGCTCGGACCGCAGACCATAAACGACGTCGTAACCATCAAACCATTTGGCGACAAACTCCAGCAATACTTCGGGAGGATCCTGAAGATCGGCGTCAATCACCGCCGCGGCATCGCCAGCCGCGTGTTCCAAGCCGGCGGTAATCGCCACCTGGTGCCCGAAATTTCGCGAAAGCCGTACCACGCGCACCCGCGAATCCTCCGCCTGTAGCCCGCGAAGAATTTCTGGCGTGCGGTCCTTACTGCCGTCATCCACGAAAATCAGTTCGAATTTGAAATCAGGAGAGTCAAGCACGGCGATTACACGGCGACAGGTCTCGCGAACCACCAACTCTTCGTTCATGCAGGGAATGATCACTGAGAGCAAGGGTTTCTGCTCGCTCTGCCGTGACGCCGATTCAGACCGCAGTACGATCGGCTCGTTAGTCGGCTGGCTCATGCCCGCTCCTGGCAGAATTCGAAAACATCCCTGAATTACTGCCGGCCACACTCGGAGAATCCTGGCGCACAAAAATCACGCTCTGGTCATCACTATAAACGCGCTTCCAATCTTGCTGCTCGGCGAGCACAACTGCAAGCGGTTCACTACGTTCCAGTAAACACATGCGAATCCCGTAGGAGCGCAGCACCGAGAACGCCGCAGGCTTAAGTTTCTCAACCTGTACAAAATCCGCAAAAGCCCCGCCCAGTTCATAAAGATCGCCGCGGCCATCGATGAAGACCTTTTGTTCCGGAAGGTTCGCGATCAGATAGCCGCCATAGCCATAGGTATTAAACATCGGACCCGGCATCGGATGACTGTGAAGGGAATTAACGGCACGAACCGGAAATTGCTTTTCAACTTCCCGTTCGAGCTCGGACCGCGACGGGAAATACCATAGTGTGGCGACAACAACCGCCGCCATCACGACCGCGTTCAGAAAATGTTTGTCCTTGTCGCGTTGGTATCCATCGATCCAGCGCGCCAGCATGATCGCAAGAATCGGTGCGAAAAACGGGGCGAAAAGCAGCACGAAGCGCACATGCAGGCAGGCCATCACAATCCCGCCGATCGCCAGAATCCATCGCTGCAAGCTAAAGGTGAATTGATACATCATCTGCAGCAGAAAGGCTCCCGCCAGCAGCGCCAGAAACAACTTGCCCCAGTACAGATTAAAAGGCATCGGGGCCCATTCTATGACGTAAGCAACGTTAAGCGGCAGTGACGAGGCTACCAGGAACGGATACGTCGCCAGTTCTGTTCCATACGGAGTGAGCGGGACCACCAGTATCGATCCCAACAGCGCGACTTCCAATTGGATGCGTTGCTTTTCAGTCCATCGCTCGCCTTTGATACCGCCAATACGAAACTCGACCAATCCACCCAGCAGTGTTACTAAGACCACACCAAATCCGATAATCCACGAGCCATGCGTATTGATCCATATCAGAAAGAGCGGTGGTAGAACCCAAAGGGCTTTCGGCCTTCCTTGGCGGAATAGCTCCAGAAGGATCAGGGTAATGGCCAGAAAGAGCGCACCAAACATCTGTGGCCGAAGATTAAAATTTGCGATCGCGAAAATAGAAACCAGAAAAGCCGAAACGAAACCTGCTTTTGAGTGTCGTGCGCAGAGCGAAGCATAGTAGTACACTGCAATCGCGATTGCGCCCGCAAGGGCCATCAGCAAACCATCAAGAGCCCGCAGGCCGAACCTTGCGACGAATCCGAGCATGACATCGCCAAGCCATTCATACGCCAGCCACGGCGTTCCGGACACGGTAAAAGAATAGGGGTCTACAGTAGGCCAATGATGCGAAGCAGCGATGTTCTGGCCATTCTTGATGTGCCACCACACATCTGGATCCACATGGAAACCGCGCAGTTGAGAGACTAACGTCCCTACGAGGACCGACCCCAGCATCGCGGGAAACGAAAACATCCATTTCAACGCCTCTAGCATTTTCTGTGCGAGTGTCGAATGAACAGCAGCCGTTTCTTGAGGCGAGGAAGGGCGATCTTGGCGCCCCTGAACTTCGGTACCCAGGCGGTCTACAGCGGACACCAGGTGACGTTCGCTCATTGCGGTCAGGGATCCTCGGAGACTTGGAAGCATGTTACCTGCCATCTTGCAGCTAGGCGGTTTAGTATAAGCAATTGATAATAAATGGCTTGTAAACGTATTGTGAGTTCGCTTGAAATCGGCAAAGCTCGGTCGGGAGCTGCGGTCAACTTTTGTGGACGCCAGTTCCCGGCCGCTCCCTGGCCCAAAAGCCGCTACGCGCACAGAAAACTGATCTACCGCTCTGCAGCTCTCGGATCAGCCGCCCGCACAAACAAACTGGCAGTGCCATCGCTGTAAATCCGTTTCCACTTAGGCGATGAAGTCAGCACTACGGCCAATGGTTCGTCTTTCAGCAGCAGGCAGGACGAAATCTGGTAACGGTCCAAAATTGCAAAAGCTCCAGGCTTGATTTGCGTCAAAGATTGGTAATCGGAAAGCACGCCCGCGCGCTCAAACAGGTCTCCTCGGCCATCAATAAAAACCTTTCGTCCGGTTCGCACCAGATAGCCCCCGAAGTAGTAGGCATTGAACATCGGACCAGGAACATTGTGCGAATCTAAGTAGGCCACAGCGCCCGCCGGAAAGTCCCGATCGATTCTTTGCTGAAGAGCGTCACGCGAAGGAAAGTAATGAACCATCGCGGCGATCACGCCAGCCATGACAGCCGCGTTCAGCAGATACTTTTCTTTTGCTTTCTGATAGGGGGGAATCCAGCGGGCCAACACGGTCGCAAAGATCGGCACGACAAACGGCACGAACAGCAACAACATCCGCGCGTGCACGCAGGCCATCACAGTCCCGCCGACCGCGAGCAACACCTCTTCCAACCGCCAGGTGAAGCGATACAAAATCTGCAGCACCACCAGCAGCAGGATAATGCCGAGGAATAATTTGCCGAATACCTGGTTGAACGGCATCGGCTGCCATTCCTTGATGAAAGAAACATTTAGAGGCTGATTCAACATCATGTCAAACGGATAGACAGCCAGTCGAGCGCCATATGGCGTCAACGGCAAAACGGCCAGGGACAGCAAGAGCGTCAGCTCCAGTTGTATTCGCTGTTTCGCGCTCCACGCAATCGCCTGAATATTCCCGATAGAAAAGGATCGCAATCCGCAACACAGGTAAACCGCCATCACCCCGATCCCCACGATGAACGAGCCGTGAATATTCACCCAGGCCAGGAATAGAAATGGCAGAGTCCACAGCTGCCAGCGCACGCCTTTACGAAACCACTCCAGCGCAATCAGCAGAAGTACCAGGAACAAATAGCCAAACATCTGCGGCCGCAGACTGAAAGACAGCATTAACAGAAAGTACGAAACCAGCATGGCTACAAAAGCGGCCTTGCAATTCCCAGAACGCAGCGACCCCAAATAGTACAGTGCCAGGGCTGTTGCCACCGCCAGGGCGATCAGCAGCCCCGCCAGAGCGACATTCCCCCCGAATTCTCCCAACTTCGCCACGCCCCCTAGGATCGCGTCGCCCAGCCACTCGTACGCGATCCATGGCGTGTTCGCGGCCGTGAACGAATAGGGGTCCGTCGTCGGCCAATGGTGGGTGCGTAGAATGTCTTGGCCGACTCTGATATGCCACCAGGCGTCCGGGTCAACAAAGAATCCGCGAGCTTCATAAAAGACGGCGCCGACCAGAATCGTTCCCAGCATCGCCGGAAACGAGAGCAACCACAGCAACGCTTCGCGGACAGCGCCGAGAGAGGACGCTTGGTCCCCTCCAGTCGACTCCTCAACGCTGGAGTTCGTAGTCGCTTGAATGTCGTTCGCGGGGGAAGTCACGGGACCCTCACCTGCGGGGTGCTCTGACAGAGCGCTGAAAACAAAGAAGCAGGTGGAAAAGAAAGAGAAGAAACTTTAGAAAAGCATGAAAGGAAAAGAGTCAGTGTCAAAAAACTAACAAGAATCTCACTCAGAGGAATCTTGGAAAGCTCCATACTTGAATGGTCGGTCACCTGAAGATTGTCGCTTAATATCCCATAAAATAAACGGCAAATGAGGACAAACGACCAAATTCATTACAATCAGTGGTTGATCACCATCACCGAAGTGCTCGAAACGCACCAACCGGCTTTGGTACACGGTGCCGTCGTCGTGGACTTAGTTGGCAACAGTGGGAAAATGAAGTTGTAGGCGTATGCGACTGTCACCTGAACCGTGCAACCCTTTGAGTTTTGCGTCGCTGTTGTTGTGCAAACTGTCGGACCACCAGTCTGTGTTGGCCAGGTAGCCTTTGCATTGACCTTACTCGAGTCGAGGCCTGCCGGAAGCTGGTTGGTCGCATACGTTTGGATATCCGTATCAGCGGCGCCAGTTGCGTAGGTACAAGTGCCATCATTCTGGCATGTATACCCATTAACTACGGCCCACCGGGTCGCTTCCTTTGCAGCATGATTCACAAAGTGGTAAGCATATAGAAAGTGACCGAATCCCATTATTCCCATAAGCAGAGGGAGCAGAATCAAACTATAAACGAAGGCAGCTTCTACGATCGTGGCCCCGCGCTCCCTTTTACGCGAGCCCTTCGGCGGTTTTCCACGTTCGACCTGACTACAGAAAGAAAGCAATTGTCGCATTGATCCTTCCCTGCATTTCACGGTAGCGGCGCCACTCGAAGCGTGCTGGTTCTGTCTATGGTTATGGAACCAGGAATACCGAACAATGTTGATCCGGACGGAATAAACAGTGAATTGAACGTTCCAGTGGCATGGACCGACACCAAGACTACCCAGTGCTGTCCAGCCGGGCACGTGCCTGCTGTGACATTTGTGCCGTTCGGGGGCGCAGTGCAATAGTTAGTCGTTGGCTGAGCAGGAACAAACGCTCCGCTGCCATTATCGCAGGTACAGCCATCAAAGTTGCCGCCAAATGCAGTTGGGGCGGCAATCGTTAGAGTAGCCGGGTTTTGCCCATTCGATTTGAAATCGTTTTGAGCCGCGAGCGTGATGCCCGGACCGTCTGATGAGTTTCCATGACCCTGCATTCCGTACTCGGCTCCAGCGCGTGCGGCATTGCCAACCAAAATTGCCACGTAGGTATATCTGCCTACCTCGATCACTCCCAACAGTAATGCCAACATAATTGGGAGAATCATGGCCATTTCAAAAAGAGTCTGGCCAGATTGCGGCCAGTTCGCCCGTGGCGAGCGCTGCTGTTCCGAAATCACGCTCTTACGACTGGACGTCGAGGCTGTCATGAGTTACTCCACCAAGGTGGCTTGGCCCGCCGTAAAAACGGGTGGCGGTGCCGCTGGTAAACCTGTGAGACCGCCCAGAGTAACCGTGGGATTACCAAAAAAGTTCACTGCGGCAGCAACAACGACAGCCGCAGTAATACCATTCCCGCCTTTGGCATTGCCGAAGAAGGTTACTTCGGCGGTTGGCGTATAGATAATCCCATTGTAGGTGCTTCCAGTGTTGCCTCCCAGGGACATTCCAGTTGTGTCTAGGGGATCTTGATAAAAGAGAATGTCAGAATAGGTTCCGGACGTCGGAGCGGTCAGGTTGATTACACCGGTTCCCGTACAATTCCAACTTGCGCCATTCGTGAAATAGAAGGTCACTCCAGTCCCCGAGATACTTGGTGTGCCAGTACACCCTATTCCGCCGCTTCCGTCGATAATATAGGTGCCAGGGCTAAAATTGACCGTTCCATTACCTGAGATCGAAATCGACGAATACGTACACGTACCCGAACACGGGACCGTTGCTCCAGCAGTCACGTTCAATGGCACCCCGCCGGTGCATGGATTACAGGGAGGCGTAATCGTGGACAGCGGATCTGAACTTGCGGGGGCACCATATTCGGGACAATGATCAGGCGATGCGGTACAGGTTGGCAGTTTCTTGCTGCCCGTGTCTTTGCCAGAGACTGCGAAGCTCCCGGTGTTAATGATTAGGTTCGGGGAGTTGCCCGTGGGATCATAGTTGCCGTTATCGAGGATCCCGCAACCCGGAGCGTCCAACTCTGCTGAGCCTTGTATATTGACACCATTTATGCCCGTAGTACTTGGGGCGGCGAGGGTGTATAGACAACCAGTGTTGCTCCCTTGGGTCGCTCCCGAAAAATTCGTCGCCACCGCCCTGGCGATGACTGTCTCGCTGTTTACTCCGAATATCTTCATGAAGTAGGTCGGTTGAACGACCGTAACAATAGCCTCAACGTAGCTTGCCGACGGCGCGATTGCGCCACTTGGCGTGGTCACATCAGAGACGTGCGGGCCACCTGCCACGTTTATCCCATTGATAGTCCTCGCCTGTGGACCGTTGCAGATAGTCACGGTAATCGAGCCAACCGCCGTGTTCGTGGAGTCCGAACATGCGCCAGCACCGCCGGTGTTGTCCGTAAACCCATTAGCCGCAGCGGCAGCAACTGCGCCTGACTGGACGTCACCGAACCCGATATTCTGTGCGCCTGCCAAAGCCGCAGCATCCGCCGCGCTTTGCTGCAGGCGTTTCTGAAAGCGCAGCATACCCATGTCAACACCCAACCCCACGAAGCCCATCAAAACCACCATCGCGACCGCAACACTTACGAGAGCTTGGCCCGATTGTTTATTGAATTTCATGACGGTCTCCGCTTCGAGAACTTTCGATTACCAAAGTGTATTCTAATTTCAAATTCATCATCCGGGACGGGGACGTCTCTCGGAACAAAAACTCTAATTAAAGTGCGCTGATTTTACTCCTTGCAGGCGATTTTTGGCAATGGTTCTTTGGTACAAATTGCAAAAAACGCAGCAAAAACGGTACTCGTAGAACTCTTGTCCCAGGACTGCGCTTCGCAATCGCTGGCGTCGCTTGGCCATCGAAAAAACCGGCCACCCGGACTCCTAAAGAACGGCCACTCCGAGAAAAATAACCGTTCTAAGAGACCCGCCACGACGAAAAACTGAGCTGCACGGCTACGCAGCGATCCAAATTTGAAGACACCATTTGGAGACACCTTTTGTAGACAATCGGCAGCCTCGGAGGCGATCTCCAAGTGGTATGAAGGCAGTTGCGTTTCCAAACCGGTTTCTCAACTTGAAACACGCCAGCAGCCGGTTCATCCATCCAGCGCGCTGACTAATTTGTTGAACTCAGCGACCACCGCAAAGGGCGTGCGTACGGCCTCAATTTGTTCCCCAATCTGCTGAATCTTGGCGGCTTCCACGTGACCGAGCATGGTCCCGGCACGCGCCAAATAGTCCACTTTTTCGGGTAGCAGGCCCATCACCCGGCAGGCCGTGGAATCCACCGCCACCGGGTCGTCACCAAAAAGCAGCACTCCGGCAGCCTTGGAAGTTCCCTGGATTGGCCCATTCCCTTCCATCCCCAGAATGCCGTCCACGATGGCAAAATCCGGCCGGGCCGCGGCGTTAATATCCAGAATCGAGCGGTCGATTCCCGCCCAGTGGAGCAGGTTTTTCGGCCAGCCGTAACAGCTCCCCGGAACGACACCGAACATATTTTTCAGCGACAGCGTGACGCCGGCCCAGTGATGCGTTTTCAGCTTGGGCATGGAAACCAGAAAATCCACGCCAAGCACGGTCTTGGGCAAAAATAATTCCTTTAACCGCGTAGCCCGCGTCTCCAGTTCCACCCGTTGCACGTCGTCAATATTCAGATCGCAGAAATCCTTGCCCAGCTTGCCGGTGAATTCCTTCAGCCGGACCGATTCGATGATCGCCTGGGTGTCGCGGTCCATGGCCGGCCCGTCGCCGATCAGCACGCGCGATGCGCCAAGTTTCAAAAAACTTTCGCGCGTGGCGGCGATCACCGCTGGGTGGGTATTCATCACACCCTGCGGATCAAGCCCCACCAGATTGGGCTTCAGCAAAATGGTTTTGTCTTTTACCGCGAGCCGAAATTCGCGCAGGCTCTCATAAATCACCGCGAGCAAATCTTCTTCGTAGCGGGCCACTTTGCGAATCATCACGCGAGACGGCGGACGCGAAAAGGAGGGAATCAGTTCTCGGTTGCGCTGGTTCATTGCCGTTCGCCAAGCTGATTCGACTCGCTACGGTTCGAGCGGCCACCGAAGGAGAGCGCGTCCTGCGGCCAGATTCGTGAAGAATCGGATTCCAGGCAGCTCCACGCCAGCGCATGGATGCCCTGCTCGGCCAGTTCTGCGGCCGTACATGAAGCGGGATCGAACTTCGCCGGGTGCGGCGAAATCCCGTAAGCGCTCATGGTGATCGATGCGATAGAGTGAGACGCTGCGCTTTGAATCTTTGGAAATTCTTTCTGCAGCCAGGCCAGGCTTTTTGTGCGTTGCGCACTTTCGGGCTGACCGCGTAACGCGAGCAGCGCCCAGCAAGTGGGAAGCACCAGAGCTTCGCCGTCCACGCCATAAACGCGAGGATTTCCGCAATTCCATCCGCCGCCGGGACACATGCGGTCGTACAGCATCGCAATCGCGGATTCGCGACGCCTGCTTGCAGTTGGCGGAAGAAGTGCGGCATCGCACTCCGCAAAAGCCATGAGTGCGAAGGATGTCGGCTCGACCCAACTGCTGGTGCGCGGAGTCCATCCCCAGCCACGGTAGGCGTCGCTTTGTTCCGAGAGGCGCGCAGCAGGGCGCAGGCTTCGAATGAATCGCTGGAACGGGCTGCTGTCACGGGGGAAATCGTCGCAGAGCCAGTGCAAGCCGCGCTGTACGGCAGTGGTTGCTTTTCGTTCGCGTGAAAGTATGCTGCACGCCAGCGACGTGATCCAACTGCCAGTGGACATCTCCGCGGCGGCAGGCCACGAGCCGTCTCCGTGCTGCGTACGCTGCAAATATTCGTAGGCTTGCGCGACGGCCGCAACGTGCGGCTCGCTGTCCGATGAAGAAAGCGCGCGGGCTGCCCAACAGGTCGCCTCGACCGTGCTGTTTGCGCCACGATGAAACCCCCAGCCGCCATCGCTATTTTGCAATTCCTGCAGGAGTGAAAAACACGAGGAAGTGAATCCCGGCCTAGCGTGCGGGCCGGCGAGCGCCGAAATTTCGCGGGAACTCATGATGAAGTCGCGAGCAAATCCGCGACTATCTTACATTAGAGCTTACATTACGGGGCCCAGGGGCGAAGTGTCCGCTTCCTTTTCTGCAACTTCGGTTTCTTCTTCCTGGATTTCCAACTGATGAATCAGGCGATGCAGATAGCCGCGGGCTACGCCGAGCGCCCGGGCGCTTTCCGCTTTGCGCCAGCCGTATTCGCGAAGGGTGCGGATAATCAGATTGCGCTTGAAGCGGCGAATTTCGTCTTCGTAAGACATCAGCGGAGCTTCGGGTTCCGGCTCAACCGCAGCGGGTTTAGCGACCGGTTCTTCCACGGTGACCATGGCGCGCAACGACGCCGGCAACTGAGCGGCTTCCAGAGTGTGTCCGTCGGACAAAACCACGGCTCGTTGCACCACGTTTTCCAGTTCGCGCACGTTGCCCGGCCAGTTGTATTGCTCGAGCGCTTGCATCGTGGCGGGAGAAAAACGGCGCGCTTTTTTGTGGAAAAGATCGGAGGCGCGCTGCAAGAAGTGATGAGCCAGCAAGGAAATATCGTCGCGGCGTTCGCGCAGTGGAGGCAAACGCAATTCGACCACGTTCAGCCGGTAGTAGAGATCTTCGCGGAATTTTCCCTGCTGAACCATCTCCTGCAAATTCCGGTTAGTGGCGGAAATTAAGCGAATGTCCACGTTGACGGTCTTGTTGCTGCCGAGGCGTTCGAACGTTTTTTCCTGCAATACGCGCAACAGTTTCGGTTGCAATCCTAAGCCGAGGTCGCCGATTTCGTCCAGGAAGAGCGTACCGTGATTGGCGGCTTCCACGCGGCCCTGGCGCGCCAAAAATGCCCCGGTGAACGCGCCCTTTTCGTGGCCAAATAATTCGTCTTCCACCAGCGTTTCCGGCAGATTCGCGCAGGAGAAGGCCACCAGCGGGCCCGAGCCGCGCGACCCACCTTGATGAATGGCGCGCGCCAGCAACTCCTTACCGGTGCCGGTTTCACCAGTGACCAGCACGTTGACGTCGCAGGGCGCGATGCGCTCCGCCATCAAGAAAAGCTCTTGCATTGCGGGCGAAGTCCCCAAAAGGCCGTGCAGCCTGCGGCCGGTGGTGTGCAGCGCGTTCAGATGGCGAAGTTCGCGCTCCGCGCTGGACATGCGGTAAGCCCGGCGGAACAACAGCCTCAACTCAAGAATATTTGGAGGATTGGGAATACTGTCGCTGGCGCCCTTTTCGATAGAGCGAAGCATGAGTGGACGATTTTCCGCGTCGCACAGCACAAGCACCGGAGGATGTGCCGGTTGAGCTTTTAGGTCGTCGAGCAGACGCAGACCGGTTTCTTCAGCTAGCTCGGGCGACTGGCGCAAATCCAGCAGGACCACATCCGACCACGAGAGCAGCTCCTGAAGTTGGTCGACGCGCGAGGACCCGTTCGTGCGAAGGGAGAATCCGTCGCCAAGGGCGCGGGCAATGGCTTCTCCTAATCCGCTATCACGACTAAGGAAGGAAACCTGTAAGAGCTCTTTTTCCACGGACGCTCTCTCCCAAGACCGAAGCGTTCGCCACGGCTCCAAAGCCGACGGCAGTCTAAAGACTATCTAAGGAAAATAGAAGCCCGATCGCCTTGAAAAAATGTGTCAGCGCTAGTGAGGACGAACAGGGCGCTGAACACGGTTATGAGACGGTCTGACGGCTATTTCGCGGCTCAGAAGTCCGCGAATTCTCGTTATATTCTGTAACTAAACGGAGCATGCTGCGTGCCGTTTTTGTGAAATGTCACCAGAAGTGTACTACCGCTAAGTGACACAATCTAAAAGAATTGTTACTAGGATCGCTCATGAAGCCGATTCGTCGAGCCTAATTACGGCGGAAATAGATGAAAAACATTTCCGTACATGGGAGACAGCACGACACTAAAGTGCCAGAATGAAACTTGGCACTGAAGGCATCTCGAGAGGTTCTTTGGCTCTCTTTTTAGTTCGCAGCAACACCCTTCGGAGGATCCGACGGGATCCCCACCAAAATATCAATGCTCACGGGTTTCCCGGCCTTGATCGCCGGCTTGAAGGTCCATTGGCTGAAAGCCAACTTGGCCGCGGCGTCCATCTCATCGGAAAGCCCCTGATAAACCTTCAGGTCTATTACGGCACCCTCTTCGGTGATGCGGCCCTTAAGGATTACATTCTTGTGAAGTTTTTCGAACGGCAGTGGAGTGCGCTTGAAATCAAAACGAGCTTCCGCTTCGGGCGGCACCAGGCCAGCTTCTATGTGTACGGCGCTCGCATACGCCCGGGTGGCCGCTGGTGCGGCTCCCGCAACAGGAGTCTGGCAAAATTGCAGCGTCCAGCCTTTGCCGGCCGCTGGCAGAAAAACGGTGTAAATCTTCCCGCAGCGCAGCGCACCGTAAACGTCCAGTCCTCCACCACCCATCGGCCCCGCTGCGACCATCAGGGCGCTGTGGCGCGGGCCCGTAATCTTCGGGATCGCGAAGACCATGCCGGCAATTCGGTCTGGTTCGGCGCCTCCGAGACTCTCATTCGAACCGCCCGACCCGCGAACGCTGACCATTCCGGGCATTCCGGAGTCTCCGCCACCTCCGCCAGTTTTGCCAGCACCAACGCCTGTGCTTTCATTTCCGCCAGTGGTACCGCCATCCATTCCGCCATTTGGAGCTCCGTTGGGCTGGCCGCCAGGCGCGCCGGTTCCATTTGCGCCAGGCTCGGTTGAAAACTGACCGTACCGATTTCCGGGTGGAAGAGCAACCATGTCGGCTGCGGTTCCGGGATTCGAACCAAGAATCAGCAAACCCTGTCCAGCCGTTCCGTTCGCTTCAAATTCTGGAGCACCAACGGCACCGCTCGTGGCGTTTTCTCTGGAAGGCAGATTCGGGGCCGGCGCTGCGCCAATTGGGACCGCCAATCTTGGATGATCATTGGTGGCGAGCAGAGCGTCTGTAAGCGGTTGCAGCGCACTCGTCGCGGTTAACGTTGGCGCAACGGTTGCGACTTCACGGTTCGCATGCTGCAGCGGCTTTACCGAATTCGGATTGAAGTGCAACGGCGCTTTCGGAGCCTGGGGCTTGCTCAAAAACAAGTTTGGCAGTTTTAAATCTGCGTTCATTTTCAGGTCGGGACTCAGCGGTTGCAAAATTGTCTGGTGATCGTTGTCCGGAATTTTGGGACGCGACACCGCGAACAGCGCGGCCTGCGATACGGAAGCTCCGCGAACCGGAGGAAGCTGCGGCGCTGTACCGCTGCCTGGCGTCGACCCGGGGCCAGGTGGCTGAATCGTCGGCGCTTTCAAGCGATGTTCAGGGTTCGCCAAGTGATAGTAAATAATTTGCGGATCATTCGGCGCGAAGTTGGCCGCCTGCGTCACGCCAACGGGCAAATACCGCAGTAGAAATGGCAGAAACAAAAACGCGCACGCGTGAAATACGGCCGAAATGGCGATCTGTTTTGCCGCGAAACGGCGAGGAAGCAGAGGAACGTCGCGAAAAAGTTTGTTCGAAATCAGCGCCAGGTGAACCGGGTAGCGTGAAAATATCGTACCGAGACGAGCGAACCATGAGGTGCGAAAAAAATCTGGCGCAGTTAAAAAATCGGGCTGCCGAGGCTGAGGCTTCACAACCCGAGTTGCTCTTCCGGCCGGCGCAATAGGATCCAGCAGGCTTTTCGCCTCGAAAACTCCTTCCAAGGTTCCTTTGCGGTCAAAAATCACGGGACCTTTCCAAGTACGCAAAATCGCGAGCCAGCTTTGGTCTCAGGCAAGGCAATTCAGGATGAAGCAGGCCAGTCGCCCGAACGAATACACCCAGACGATTACCTATAAGTGCAAGAATCCTTCCAAAATCCAACCGCGAAAACACACCGAGTTGGGCCGTCTTCCTCCGGATTTCAGCTAATAAAGTCTCCGAATGAGTACAGGACTGCAAGCACTTTGTGCGATATTAGATACCAAACCGTTGCCTGCGTTGTGGCGCTCGGAGGCACCGCTCTTTGGCAAGGCGCACAAAACAAAAGGGTAACTGGGCCACTTGTAGCGGTAAACTTTGGTAGCACTCCTGCTTTACTTTGACCGCTATCAAAAGAGAACGGGTTAACTTGAGGGGATCTTGTCCTATGCCGGCATTACAAATTTGGCCGTTCTTGAAGTCAGTCGCGCTCATTCCTGGGGCGGCTCTGGCGCTTGCCTGTGCGTTTTCGCCGAATTCCGCCAGTGGCCAGGCGATCGCTGAAACTGCTGGTACCACTTCCATGTCCGCGGGCGTTGCCAGTTCGATCAAGCCGCCGGCAATGCCAAAGTTCCCCACGACGGGAGCTGGCGCGGCTCCATCCTCTTCGCCTTCGTCGTCTTCGTCACCACACTTGATCGCATCTTCCGGTCCACCGGCACAGGAGACAAATCGAAAGACGCTCGAGGCCAAAGCCGGCAAGGATGCTGGCAAGCTGCTTCTCCGTGCCACTCCCGTTGAGGCACAGATTTGGATAGACGGCAAGATTGTAGGCAAGACACCGCTGCTGCTGGTTCTGGCCCCGGGCAAATATCAGGTTGAAATGCGTGGCTCGCGGGGCCAGACTGGAAGCCGCTCTGTGGATCTTTTGCCGCGCGAGACGCGTGAACTTGCGGTGAAGCTCGACCAGCTTTATCCGGGCCGGGTAACCGTGGTCCGGTAGTATAAACATTTTTTGTCTCAGCCCTTAGTGAACGGTGTTCGGAACTTGGAGGCATTATGGCAGGGATTGAATTCGACCGGCAGGTGTTCACCTCCGCACAAGAGGCGCAGCAGACTCAGGCGCCGAAGGCGATGGGCGTGGTCATTCTGGTATTGGCGCTGGCACTTTCAGGTTTCGTCGGATACAAGATTTTCACGGAAGTCTCCCAAAAGAATGCGATCGCTTCCGCTAACGCGCAGGTGGAAGAATTGCATCAGCAGCTGGCTGATTCCCAAAAGCGCATCGAAGAGCTCGAAAAACACCGCAAGGCAGCAAAGGCGGAGGCTCCTGCTCCGGTCGCGCCACCAGCGGTAGTCGAGAAAAAACCCGCTCCCAAGCCGGTATATCACGTCGCGGCTGCAAGCGCGCTTCCTGCCCAGCCTAAGCCCGTTGTTTACTCAACGCCAGCAGCACCGGCCCCTGTTGCAAATCAGAATAACGCCGCCATCCAATCAGAATTGACCGCCAATCATGAAGCCTGGCAGGCCACAACAGATCGGCTGGCGGACGTGGTCGGGGTCGTTGGCCAGCAACAAAACGAAATAACAGAGACGCGGGAAACCGTAAATCAGCTGTTGTCGCAAACACGCCGTCAGGCGCTCGGATTCGAATTGCAACGTGGCAGCAATCGCATGCCCGTCGGGCCCGTCACCCTTCAGTTGAAATCGGTCGATATGAAGGGGCAGCGCTATTCTGTATGCGTTTATTTTGAAGATCGTTGCATCGAGTTGAAAGACCGGGTTCTGAATGAAGTCGTGGTCTTTGTCGTTTCCAAAAATAGCGCGCCCCTCGAACTGGTCGCAACGAAAGTTCTGCGCGATCAGGTTGTCGGCTACCTCGAAGTTCCAGTAGAAAAACAACAATAAGCAGCCCGCAAGCGGTGCTTCGAAAAAACGTCGTTTTAGGGTCCTGGTAGGAAAGTTCGAAAGGATCGGCTCGCCGAAGCGGCGCATGGTTGTCTTCAGCCGGCATGCGCAGCTCTACCAAGCCAAAGCCGCCGCTAAAGCGGCCCTGCCGCTTCTCTCCTAGCGGACCCCATTACTCTCTCGTTTGTTTTTTGGTGTCGCCGATTCCGGAAAAGAAATAATTGCTGCAGGCCCAAGTCGCAAGGTCTTTGTTGAACTCCGGATTGGCATTCAAATAACGCGAAGCCCAAAAGATCTGGTCCAGCAAATCGCGCGGAAAACATTGCGAAAGCGGAACCCGAATTTCGGTGAGCAGATGGTCCACCAGAAAATCCAAGACTTCTTCATCAACCGGCAGGCCGCGCGCTTCCGATTCCTTGCGAAAGATGTTCACAAACTGTTCCGCGGAAGCGAAATCCACCTTGATTTTATTCGGGATGCGGCGAAGAAATGCGTCGTCTCCCAATTGTTTGGGCTCGATGTTCGTCGAGAAAATAACCAGCGTGTCGAAGGGAATTTCAAATTTCCGTCCACCGGGCAGCGACAAGTATTCAATCCGCTGATCCAACGCGGTCATCCAGCGGTTCAGCAGCTCCTGCGGACGCATGCGCTGACGCCCAAAATCGTCAATGACAAAAATTCCGTTGTTAGCCTTCATCTGCAAGGGCGCCGAGTAATACCGCGATACCGGATTGAACTGCAACTCCAGCATTTCTCCGGCTAATTCGCCGCCGGTGATCACGCAGGGGCGATGGCACAATACCCAGCGCCGGTCCGAATCCTCAATCTCCGATTCCATCCGCCGCCGATGTACGCCCGGGTCAAACACCGTAATGATCTGGTTATCCACCTCAACGGCATAAGGAATCCACACATAGTCTTTGTAGATTGCCGAAATGCGGGTGGCAATGCTGGTCTTGCCCGTTCCTGGGGGCCCGTAGAGAAACATCGAAGTGCCCGAAACCACGGCCGTTCCGATGCGCAGCAACATATCGTCCCCAAGCACTAACTGCTCGAACGCCTCTTCCAGCTGTTCCGGACGGATTCCGGCCGACTGCACGCTCTGGTGCTTCGTCCGCGCGACATAATCCATTAGCGATACAGGTGCCGGCCCCGTGTACTGATTCAGTGACAGCAGGTCCGCCGCCCGCTGCCGCCCTTCCATACTGGTGGCGATCCGGTGCGTGCCGCCAGACATCCCTTTGACTTCACAAAGCCGCTCTTTGCGGAAGAAATGGAAGATTTCTTCCACCACCCCTAAACTCAGGCAAAGATAATTACTTAAATCGATCAGCGTCATCTCACCGTTGAGATAGAGGATTTTGAGCGCCAAATCTTCCAGCAAACCACGGCGAATCCCCGTCCGCTCGATGTGATGAGGCACCACTAGAGGCCCCTGATTCATCTCTGTCAGAAAGTCAGTCATTGGAGTCCAGTTGTACTCGGCCTGCTACGAACGTTCAGCCGTGCACGAAGGGATACGCTTTCCTGTTGGCCAAGTCGCCGGCTCCTCTATAAGGGCACATTGCTTGCCATTTGCATCGTGTTGAACCGGCTACGCCATGGACCGGCTCAAAACCATGTGCTCACCGGCTTCGCTGGCGGGCTTCGCCATCATCGCCAAAAATATCAAATAAACAATGCTCACCACCGCCAACGGCGCGTGAAATGCGAATAATGCGAGCGCCGGAGCCGCGATTGTCAGGCTCCAGGCAAGCAGCCTTTTCCCACGAGCCAACGAAATAGGCAATTTCAGCAGCGGCAATAGTAACAATGCCGAGTCGTGGATCGCGCTGTGGTAGCTCACCAGAACGGCCACCACCACCAGCAGCTCAAATGGCAGGCGCTTTGCGATGGCCCATCCCATCAACGCCACTGACGCCACCGCTGTCAACAGTTGCATCGTCCCGCTGCCAACTCGAGTGCCCAGCAGCAAATAAAACAGTCCTCGTAGATTCGGCATCTTCTCCGGATATATCGCGTGCGCCAGTTTCTCCAGCTCGGTCTGCAGCCCGGCATTCATTGCCATCAAGTGTCGCGGATAGGCCATCCATGAAGCCGGCTGCGTCACCGCGATGGAAATTGCCGCCACTATCGCGCAGGCCACGGCAAGTCCCGCCGACAACTTCCATCTCCGCCCGAAGCACAGGCAGATCGCCAGTGGAATCACCAGTTGGAACCGAAACATTCCCAGTCCCAACACCACTCCCGCCAGGAAATCTCGCTGGTTTTTTTGCAAAACGTACGACACCGTCACAATCGCCAGGAAAAGTATCGAGTCCTGCCCTTGCATCAAGCACGCGCCCACCGGAAGGAATCCGGCGATCGTCAACGCCGGCAAACCGCTCCAGATTTCCCTGGTCCACGCTGCCGCGGGCAACATCAGCCGGTACACCACCACCAATAAGCCCAGATTGACCAAGAAAAACAGCGTGAACGCCTTCTTGTAGGAAAAAATGGACAACGCTGCGAATAGCACTCCCTCATACGCCGGATGGATGAACGGAAGATTGGCGCCTTCTGGGCCGATCACTTCCGCCTCCGTGGCAGCCGTTTTGTTGTAGTCGTAAATTTGCTCGCCGTGGCCCGTGCGTATCAAATATCCGGCCGCATAAAATGAGCGGAAGTCTGCCGCCGTCACTGGCCGCACCTTCGAAAACCCTGTTATTACCAGCCCGGCCTGCACAAAAATCAAACATAGGAAACCTATGACAAACAGCGGTCGATACTGAGATAGTTTGCTCATCCGTTTACGTAAACGCCGCCTGCTTCGTTTCCGGCCTCGCTATCACGATCAGAAATGCCAGGTAAACCACGGCCAGCGCCGCGTACGGCACGAACGTGGCGAACGCAATTGTGGGACATATCAGCAGCATCCACGCCGCCAGCCGTTTGCCAATTTCCAATGTCGAAGGGATTCCGCATCGCAAAAGCGGTAACAGCAACAACACCGAATCGTGAATTAAGCCGTGATAGCTCACCAGGACCGCAACAACGATCAGCAGCTCAAACCGCAGCCGTTTCACAATTGCCCACACCACCAATGCGGCTGAAGCCACCATCGTCAGAATCTTCAGCTCTTCGGGAGAAATCATCGCGCCGAACAACAGCTGCACGAGACCTCTCAGATTCGGCATGTCCAGCGGCCGGATTGCATTTGCAAATCTTTGCGATTCGGTTTGCAAACCCGGATTCATCGCCATCAAATATCGCGGATACGTCATCCACGGAGCCGGCTCCGTAATTGCTATCGAAATTCCCGCGACCACCGCGCCCGTCGCCGCGACCCCGGCTAACAATTTCCATTTCCGTGCGAAGCACAAACACAGTACCAGCGGAATCACCAGTTGGAATCGAAACAGTCCCAGACCCAATACCAGGCCTGCCGCAAACTCTTTGCCAATCTTCTGTAAAGCGTAGCAGCCCGCAACGATGCAGAAGAAAAGAATGGAATCCTGGCCGTGGATTAGGCAAATCCCCACAGGAAGAAAACCGGCCATCGCCAACGCTTCGGCCGGCACTCCCCATTTTACCGACGCCGACTCCTCGAGCTTCAAAAAGCGGAACGCAAGCGCCAGTAGTCCAAGGTTCAGGACGAAGAACAAACAATATGCTTTCTTATAACTTAGAATCGACAAGGCAGCGAACAATGCTGCTTCGAAAGCCGGATGATTGAATGGCAGGTTTGCGCCCAGCCCGCCGGCAAATTTCGATTCCGCGGCTGACGTCTTGTCGTAGTCATAAAGCTGGTCCCCGTGGCCTGTTCGCACCAGGTAGCCTCCCGCATACAACGTGCGGAAGTCTGCTCGCCCCTGCAGCCCTTTCGAAACCCCTGCGATCACAACGGCGATCTGCACCAAAAGCAGAAAAAGAATCGCCATGATGACGAGCGTTTGGGTGCGCGATAGTTTGCTCATTCGGTTAAGACACGGATCGCTGTCACCGATTTTCTCACACCAAATCGCGGGGCAAAAAGTCGGTAGACGACTAGCCAACTCAAAAAAAATCTTAATCAGGAGTTGCGTTGTGCCTGGGATGCGCGGAGCGCGATGAGCGGAACATAGCCGCCGTTAATTCGAGCGCGACACGGGATCCGTCGCCATCTTGGCGGCTGCACGGTGGCCGTTTCGAACTTTGAACATGCACAAACTTCCATAAAACACTGTGCACGCCAGTCCTCGAAAGCCATCTTTCCAGCTCATTTTCTTGCCCTGTTTATGGGTCCGGAAGCGATACGACACGGAAATCTCATGCACTCGCCACCCCTGGCGCGCAACTTTGGCGGTAAACTCGGGCTCGAACGCGAATCGGTTTTCCCGCAGCGCTAGTCCGTCCAAGACGTTTCGCCGAAATGTTTTGTGCCCCGTCCATACATCCGTCAAATTTAGCCCGGTGAAAAGGTTCGAGGCTGCCGTCAGCATCCTGTTACCCCAATAATTCGGGCTTGCGCTAGCCTCTGGGCTTTTACTCAGAAATCGCGATCCATAGACCACGTCGGCGTCACCCGATTGAATCGGCTCAATCAGCCTTTCATACTCACAGGGATCGAGTTCCAAATCGGCGTCTTGGATGACCACAATCTGTCCGGTCGCCTCGCTAAACCCACGCCGCAGAGCCGCGCCTTTTCCATAATTTCTGTCTTGAAACAAAATTTTCAGGCTCCGTCCCTCAACATTGCTTGAGCCATTTTCTGCGGATTCCGTACTCAGTTTTGTCAAGTACTCGCGAGTTCCGTCCGTTGAATAATCGTCGACAATGATGATCTCTTTGTCAATTTCAATGTCTCGAACTCGTCGAATGATTTCCTCGATCGTGATCCTCTCGTTGTATACCGGCATCACCACCGAAAGCAGTGGTGCGTTGAATCCATGCCGTTTATCAGTGCTCATGAAAGAAATCACTTTCGCTCGCGCTCGCGCGATGGTGGGACGAATGGAGCACGTGGGTTTCCGAACTTGCGCGCACTATAGCGCTAAGCACTCTGGATTTACAGTGGAAACTGAGGTCTCTATCGCACTGAAATCATTGCACTTACCTGTGGCCGCTGAGGCTTGCCATGCCGCCCGATGCTGTCGAGTTTCCTGATTGCCTGCTCGTCTCCTTTCGTTGACTATCCCCGAAAGGGCAACACAACTGGCAATGGACAGTCGCGGTTGCCGTCGACATAATCAACATCACCTCAATTTCGCTGGAGCGAGAGCTTTGCAATTTGACACTTGGTGGATTGTAGCGTTCTTACTTGCGATCGCTTGGCTTGTTCCCACTATAGGCAATCGTTATTTCGCGGCCGTCGAGAATTTGTTTTCCCGGCTCGCATTGCATCGCAAGTCGTGTGTCATTGGTTTATTTTTCGCCACGATCGTAATTCGACTCTTGCTTTTGCCGATCCTTCCCTATCCTCGGCCATCCGTTCACGACGAGTTTTCCTATCTTACGCAAGCGGATATTTTTGCTCATGGGCGCTTAAGTTTTCCCTCCCACCCAATGTCTCGGTTCTTTGAGACCTTCTACGTCACCTTTTATCCCACCTACTCTTCTATCTTCCCCCCCGCGCAGGCCGCATTTCTTGCCTTTGGCCAGCTTCTGGGCTCCCCGTGGATCGGAGTTCTGGTATCTACAGCCACAATGGTCGCAGCGTTTCTGTGGATGTTGCAGGCATGGGTCCCGCCGCGGTGGGCACTTCTAGGCGCTGTCGTTTTGCTGCTGAGGTTCGCGATCTTCGGTTACTGGATGAATAGTTATTGGGGCGGTTCTATAGCGGCGGCTGCCGCAGCTCTGGTATTAGGTTCTTTACCCCGCCTCTTTCGAAAACAGCATCCACGCGATGCATTGATTTTGGGAATTGGAATCGCGATTCTTGCCAACTCTCGCCCCCTCGAAGGGTTCATTTTTTCCGTCCCCGTAGCGGTTCTCCTGATCGTCTGGTCTGTCCGCAAGTGGAAACAGGGGAGCTCGGTTCAGATTCTGCGGCTCCTGCCCGCAATATCGGCATGCCTTTTAGCGACCCTGATCTTTATCCTTTTTTATGATTGGCGCGTTACGGGCGATCCCCTAACGGTTCCGCATGCCGTTTTCTACAAGCAGCTCATGAGCGTGCCCATATTCCTATGGGGGAAAATATTGCCTCCGCTTCATTACGCTAATCCCCAGTTTGAGAATTTGTATAACGTGTGGGTCCGAGGTCACTACGATGGCACATTAAGAGCGGCTGCAAACATCGAGTCAGACAAGATCAGCGACTTTTGGCGATTCTACCTTGGCTGCGCGCTCTCGCTGCCGTTCCTTTTTTTGGGTGCAATAATCACGAATCGCAGGATACGTTTTCTCCTGCTGCTGGTCCTTTTCTGCTCCGTCGGACTCCTCTCAGTTACCTGGTTCCTTCCTCACTATGCGGCGCCGATGTTTAGCGCGCTCGCAATACTGTTGGTTCAAAGTCTTCGCCAGCTTCGAAAGTGGAAATCTAAGGGACGTCCGGTGGGTGTAGGCTGGACCCGAGTCGTTGTGCTCGTAGCTGTACTTCTCGCGCTCACCAACGGTGTTTACCAGTTACATGACCCCAGCGTCGCACACTGCCTGCTCTGTCAATATAACTGGGATCGCGCGAACATAGTTTCCAGGCTTAGCCAAACTCCCGGCCAGCATCTCGTCATCGTTCGGTACTCCTCAACTCATAACGCTCACTTCGAATGGGTTTATAACTCCGCAGATATCGACTCCTCCAAAATTATCTGGGCGCGCGAAATTCCCGGCGTGGACCTTGCGCCGCTCTTAGCCTACTATCAGGGCCGCAAGATTTGGCTCATTGAACCTGACGCGATCCCTGCACGGCTCTCCATCTATTCCTCGACTAGATAGCCATCGCTCTGACATTCACACGCGAATGGTTCCTCCGGGCGCCTGAAACCCGACTAACACAAACAGTATTGGCCTTCGGAATGCTGTAGTATCCCACCAAAATCTCGATGAGCCCCAGTCCGAGAAACGATCATGTGGCCAACTCGCCTTTGAATTTTTGTTTTTACGAAGCCCTGGCGACCGCGGTCGGAATTATTATGTCGGAAATTATCGAGAAGCCTTTTCTTAGATTCCGAAAGAGTTGCTTTCGAGAATCGACATCTTTTTCCGCACTTCCTTCCCGGCTGCAAACACGCTAAATTTGCTCGATAAGGGGAAGCGAAGTGCTCAGCACATCGGGAGCCGGTTGGCCTGCGCCCGTGCATACATCCTTCATTTTGCGTATAACTCATGACGCCTAACTCAGCAGTCGGATCAAAGCGCGACTCGAT
>DATDFA010000069.1:0-12783 GCA_036522855.1 Candidatus Acidiferrum sp.
AGAGGGAAAGGTGTGATTGTTGCGATGAGGACGTACGTAGCCAAGGGAGAAGAAGCCGAAGCACTTAAGGTAGGCGCGAACTGGTTCGTTGTGGATGCTACGAACCAGGCATTGGGCCGTCTGGCGACGCGGGTTGCGAGAGTGCTGATTGGAAAAGACAAACCGAGTTTTACGCCCTATCTGGATTCAGGCGACCACGTAGTCGTGATTAACGCCGACAAGATTCGCATGACCGGCAACAAGCTGGAACAGAAGGTGTATTATTCGCATAGCGGCTATCCTGGCGGCTTGAAGGAAGTGCCGGCCAAGCGCGTGCGCGAAACAAAGCCGGAATGGATGGTTCGCGAAGCGATTGAGGGCATGTTACCGAAGAATAAGCTGCGTGCCCGCCGTCTGAAGAAATTGCGTGTGTATCGCGATGCAGCAGGGTTAGCGCGGCACACAGGGCAGAAGCCTCAGCCTCTGGTCATCTAAGATTTCGTAGCGGCGGTCTCAGCTTTCAAGGCTTGCACTTTGCAAACCTTGAGTCAGCACGACCGGTTTTTTTTGATCCTTCTCGTAAGTCTTTTAGAATGAATACTTACGAAAAGGATCACTCCTAACCCCTTTAGAATGAATACTTAGAGAAAAAAGGGGGGAGGGGGTAGGAGGCAGAGCGTATGAGCCTGCTTCCGCGGATGTAACGTCCGTATTTTGAAGAGTTTCCGCACTAAGTTGTTCCTCGGTTGGTCCTTGGCAGGCCTCCAGAGAATCAGCTGGTCGCGACGTTTAGAATCGCTTTTTTGAGCCACTGCGATTATGCGGTTTAGTGCCGCAGCGTGGTCGGGTTCCCTAGGAGGACAGTTGAGCACTGAATTGCCAGGAACGCCCAAGACTTGGTTCCATGGAACCGGAAGGCGCAAAGAATCCGTAGCGCGCGTGTTCCTCCGCGCGGGAAGCGGAAAGTTCACCGTGAACAAGCGCACGGTCGAAGTGTATTTTCCGAATCACGCCTGGAAGCATGACGCGGTCGAACCGCTGAAGTTCACCAGCTTGTCGGACCAGGTGGATGTGGTAGTGACTGCTCACGGCGGGGGAGTAGGCGGGCAGGCTGGAGCGGTGCGCATGGGTTTGGCGCGCGCGATTTCGCGCTTCAATCCAGAGCTCCGCCCGGCGTTACGCACCAATGGATTTTTGACACGCGATTCGCGAATGAAGGAACGCAAGAAGTACGGACAGAAGGGCGCGAGAAAGAGATTCCAGTTCACCAAGCGTTAAGCGTTTTGTGAACGGCGCGGAATTTAGGTTCCGCGGCGAGCTCCAGGGCGACAGCGAAAGCCATTGCTCTGAGATCACGGCCGGCAAGCAGCCGGCAAGAGGCTGTTCCGAAGCTGTTGTAGCGGCCTTCCGAGGCGAGCGTTCTCCAGGCTTCAGCAAGCAGCCATCCAACTAGGAGGAATAGTGGCAGTAGAAATCACCATGAAAGAATTGCTGGAGGCCGGAGTTCATTTCGGTCACCAGACGCGGCGCTGGAATCCAAAGATGAAGGAATATATTTTTGGCGAGCGCAACGGGATCCACATCATTGACTTGCAAAAGACCCTGAAGATGTTCCGCGAAGCGAGCCGCTTCGTGAGTGATCTTTCCGGACAAGGCAAAACAGTTTTGTTCGTCGGCACCAAGCGCCAGGCGCAAGAAGCTGTGTCCGAAGAAGCGAAGAAATGCGGCGCGTATTTTGTGAACCACCGCTGGCTCGGCGGTACGCTGACCAACTGGGCGACCCTGCAGAAATCCATTAAACGGCTGAAGCTGCTGAAGGCCATGACTGAAGACGGCCGCATGGAACAACTTTCCAAGAAAGAACGAGCGCGGCTGGACCGCGAAATGAAGCACCTCTTCCAGAACCTGGAAGGCATTGAGAATATGACCCAGCTTCCTGATGCCATGTTCGTGATCGATTCCAACGCGGAAGAAATTGCCGTGAAAGAAGCGCGGCGCATGGGTGTGCCTGTGGTTTCGGTTGTGGATACAAATTGCGATCCGGATGTAGTGGACTGGATTATTCCGGGCAACGACGACGCGCTGCGCGCCATTCGTTTGTTTACTTCCAAAATTTCCGAATCGGTTGCGGAAGGCAAAGCGGCGTACGAACAATCGCAAGTCGGCGAGCACAAGGCTGCGGCGGATCAAGCGTTGGTGGACAGCGTGGATTATGTCGATACCAGCGCCTACGAACAGTACGAAAAACAGGAAGGCGACTTCGTCGAAGGCACAACGGAAGAAACGCCGGCGGAAGCGACGGTTCCACCGGACGACGGCAAGAGTTAAAAAAGGGCCCTGCGGGCAAAGCGGTATGGAAGGCCCGTTCCGAGGCGGCTTGGAGCGGGCCGTTTTGCAATATCGCCGCAACTTTTGTACAGGTATCCTGCCGTTTGTACCCGCTCTTGCCGCCGCCCTCTTCAGAGGGCTGGCATTAAACAAAAAAGTTTTGGTTACCCGCCTTCCGAGGCAGGCGAATTGGAACGAAAAGAAGAAAAAGAAAAGGGGTTTCAGGGTTTAAGTGTAGGTTCACAAACGCTTGGAAAGATACTTACAAACCCTGACATAAAAAAAGGATGAGTACTCCGAACACAGCTATGGAAATTCCAGCAAAGCTCGTAAAAGAATTGCGGGACCGCACTAACGCGGGATTCAACGATTGCCGGGCGGCTTTGGTGGAAGCCGGTGGCGATATCGAAAAAGCAATCGCGGTTTTGCGCAAGAAGGGCCAGGCGGCCGCTGCGAAAAAGGCTACGCGCGAAGCGACGGAAGGGCTCGTCGGGAGCTACATCCACGCCGGAGGAAAAATCGGCGTGCTCGTGGAAGTGAACTGTGAATCCGATTTCGTGGCGCGCACGGAGGCTTTTCAACATCTGTGCCATGACATTGCCATGCATGTTGCGGCGCTGGATCCGAAGTACGTACGCCGCGAAGAAGTGACGTCGGACATGCTGGACAAAGAACGGGAAATTTACCGCGCGCAGGCTTTGGCCAGCGGCAAGCCCGAAAATATCGTCGATAAAATCGTGGCCGGCAAAATGGAAAAGTTCTACGAAGAAAATTGCCTGTACGAACAACACTACATCAAGGATGAAGGCACCACCATCGGCGAAATGGTGACCAACGCCATCGCCAAGCTGGGCGAAAACATCAGCATCAAGCGTTTCGCTCGCTTCAAGGTCGGCGAAATCACCGGCCCTGGCGCTGCGGAAACGCCTGCTGTTCCGGCGCCCATCAAAGCGTAAAAAAATATTTTGAACGCGACTCTAACCGCGCCCCGGAATAATCCCGGGGCGTTTTTTTTGGTTCGACTGATTGCCGCTGCGGTTAGAATGACGGCTCCGCGTGGGTATGATAGTTCCTGCCGAGTTTGTTACAATTTCGTGGCTTTCAGCTTAGGGATGAACGGAGCGACATGGCTGCGCGAAAGACGGAAAAGAAAAGCTCCAAGAAAAAACCGGCATACAAGCGGATTCTATTGAAACTCTCCGGCGAGTCGCTGCAGGGCCCGCTGGGGCTGGGCGTACACGGCGAAACACTGCAGTCCATCGCGCGAGAACTGAAGGAAGTGCTCGAGCTGGGGGTGGAGATCGCAATTGTTGTGGGCGGCGGAAACATTTTTCGCGGAGCCCGGCAAAAGGGATTTGAAATCGATCGCGCCACCGGCGACTACATGGGCATGCTGGCGACAGTGATCAATGCGCTGGCGCTGCAGGATGCACTGGAAAAAGTCGGCGTGTTCACGCGAGTGCTGAGCGCGATTGAGATGCATGAAGTGTGCGAACCGTTCATCCGTCGCCGCGCGATGCGCCATCTGGAAAAAGGACGAGTGGTGATTTTCGGAGCAGGCACCGGGAATCCCTATTTTTCAACGGACACTGCGGCTGCACTGCGCGCGATGGAAATCAAGGCTGACGTAATTTTGAAGGCCACGCGCGTCGAAGGGATCTACGATTCCGATCCGGAAAAATTTGCCGACGCGAAATTCATGGCGCAGATTACGTATCGCGACGTGCTGCACCAGGATTTGAAGGTGATGGATTCGACGGCGATTTCGTTGTGCATGGATAACGGAATGCCGATCGTGGTGTTCAACATGAATCAGTACGGGAATATCAAGCGCGTAGTTCTGGGCGAACGCGTGGGCTCGACGGTAAGACCGGCTTAGATGAGGATACGATGACGACGATTGGAACCACTAAGGAAGCGATCGCGGCGGCCAGAACGCGCATGGAAAAAGCGGTGGACGATTTTCGCAAAGAGCTGGCGACGGTGCGCACCGGCCGCGCGAACGCAGCGATCTTGGACCACGTGCGAGTGGATTTTTACGGCACGCCGACGCCGGTGAATCAAGTCGGTACGGTGACGATACCAGAGCCAACCATGCTGGTGATTTCGCCGTGGGATCCAAGCGTTGTGCCGCTGGTGGACAAGGCGATTCGCGCCAGTGACCTGGGTCTAAATCCGACTAACGACGGGAAAGTGGTGCGCGTGCCGATTCCCGCGCCGACCGAAGAACGCCGCAGGGACTTGGTGAAACACATTCACAAGGTGCTGGAGAATCACCGCACGGCGGTGCGTAATATCCGCCGGGACATCAAGGAAGCCATCGACAAATTGGAAAAAGACAAAAAGATCAGCCAGGACGAGCAGAAACGTTCATTGGAAGAACTGGAAAAGCTGACACACGGCGAAACGAAGAAGATCGAAGATCTGAGTGCGATGAAAGAAAAAGAAGTGATGGAGATTCGATGAGTTAGTTATAAGGTGTAGGTTTTAAGTGGCAAGTAGAGTGAAAACAGATTCCTCGTTTCGCTCGGCATGACAAAATCCCGAACGCTAATGTTTCTCGGCGGATTCAACTGTGAAGAGTTGGGACTGATCGGCTTGGACGGCGTGGAGGAAGGCGTTTAGGTCGCCGGCGCGAGTGGCGGGAAGTTCCGAGGAAATGAAGTGCAGTTTGCGACTGGCGTGAAGCGTATTTCCTTGCACGGAATATTTTGAAGTGAATGTCGCATAATCGCGATTGACGGTCGTGCCGACAGGGGCCTGTGCCGTAGCGCCGGCGGGAAGTTCGATGGTGGCTTCGAGGTCGATCGCGAGCGGCGTGCCTAAGTCGATGGACTTCTTTTCGCCCCCGTTCGCCGAATGCGTTGCAGTCGATGAAACGTCGGGAAGTCCGGGCAAGGGAAGTAAGGCCGGGATGCGTACCAGTTTTTTGGACCAATCGACAAATTTGGGTTGCGAGATTTCGTACTCGACCTGAAACGGTTCGTCGGTGACATAAGGATCGGATGCCGCCACATTCACAATCTGCCCGCGAAAACCATCCGAGAGCGCCAGCATCTGCGCCACATCTTTCCACTTTTCTTTGGCCGTCTTATGAAACGCGACGCGCAGCAGTAATTCATTATCTCCACGCATCGTGTACTTCGCTCGTGCCGTAAGCGCCCCATCGAGGTTTAGTTGCGCCTTGATCACCACACTCTGGGTGGAGTCGAAAGGCAATTTGCGCGGGATTCTAAGAAAACCATCGTGAGGCTGTTGCCATATTCCTAGCGATCCAACGAGTGCTTCGTGGCCCCGGATACTGCTTGGTATTACTCCAAAAGGAGCGACACCCGTTGTCAGGTCGAGCCAGATATAAGTCTCGCAATCGCCGCACCCCGCCCCCGGAAAAGGTCCGGGCGATACGCCAGCGACGGTCAAAAGTTGAGACAGCAGACTTGGGCTCGGAAGACGTTCGGAAATTTTTGCGGCGATTCCCACAAACGCTGGCTGGCGGCTAATTTCGATTTCGCCGAGCATCCGGTAGAAGAGCACAAATTTGTCTTCCGCGGTTGCATAGCGTGAGGCCTGAATTTCATCCGGAGATCGCGTTTGAAAACCAGTAGCACCGAGTGGAAGCTCAACGGTTACGGTCTTCTGCGAGACAAAGTCGTAAATAGCCCGGAGCTTTTGCGAGTAGGTCGTCTGCTTGCTCGTGAGATCGGTTACGACTTTTCTTTCAGCCTCTGTCATTGGGGTAGGCGCAGCTTCCAGTTGTTTACTCAGTTTTGATCGAAGCGCTGGCCAGGACGCGAAAGTCGAGACTGCGATATCCGAATCTGGACTCTCGTCGGTGACTTCAGTTCCAGGCTTCCAGTTCCATTCGTAGATTTTGCGGATACTCTCGCCATCTTTCTCATCACGCGTCGAAGCGGGCAGAACGGCTGGATTAATGCGAGTTTGCACGGATGGCACGGCAGGGAGGTCGAGTTCGAAGATTTCCTGGGAGACGACGCCGGAACGGTCGAAGGTGTGGTCCAGCCAGAAGTCGGGTGCGAGAGGGTGATGCGTAATGGTGGTGATGACACGATATTCGAGGAGGTCGCCGGGTTGCAGGCCGAGGATGCGGACGGATTTGACGCGGACGTCCTGGTAGGCGGGATAGTTGACGACCGCGGGATTGGGGTTGTCGGTGATGGCGCTGGGAAGAATATCGGCGGTACCGCCGCTCGCGTGAGTGATGCGGACTTGAGGGATTTCCACGGATTGAAAGCTGCGGTTGAAATCGAAATTGAGGCGCGCGAACTGGCGGACGCCGAGCTCGTTGTTAATGCGGACTCGGGTGTGGACCTCTTTTCGCGAGTCGCCGTTCGCTTCGAAACGGTACTTGGTTTCGAGCAGTTCAATTTGTGCGGCGTTTTTTTCGGTGGGAGCGGGTTTGGAATCTTTTAGCGTGGATTTTGTTTCTTGTGCGTTCGACGGGCAGACGACAATCAGGAGGGTGATTGCGCACACCGCAAAAACTTGCGACAGAGAATTGCCACGTTTAGTCAAGGGAGCCCCAGGGAGATTTTAGATTTACGGGGGAAGGGTGGTAAAGAAGACGTTTGATGCAGGTTTCCGCAGATAGAAAGCGGTTCCTTGGGGCTCAAGCCTGCTTTCTGCCAGATCATAAATCCGGAAGTAATGATCCGACCCCCTGCTAAGGCTCCGCCCGACCATAGGATCGGTGGTAGCCCAGCTCCACAGGAAACGAAGAACGACGGGGCGCGTCTGAGATAATGGGTTGGTTTGCCTCATCGACAGGGATTTGATTCGATGTCAGGAGAGAAACGAATGAACAGAGTGCGCGTGGGGATGGCGGTGGCATTTGTGGGAGCGAGCTTGGGGCTGAGCTCGTTGGCGGTGGCCGATGATCGGCCGAAGGGCCCGGAGGAGGATGGAACGAAGCCGGCGCTGACGCGGATTGCGGGTGAGGGCATGATGAATTCGCATGCATTCGAATATTTGACGGAACTGAGCGACGACGTTGGAGCACGGGTGACCGGAAGTCCCACGGAGCGCAAGGCGGAAGAGTGGGGCGCGGCAAAAATGAAGGCCATCGGGCTGGAGAACGTGCATCTGGAAAAATACACGATTTGGAAAGGCTGGACGCGAGGAACGGCCGAAGCGGAATTGCTTTCGCCGACGCCACACAAACTCCACGTTGATGCGATGGGTTGGACGGGCGCGACGGCGCCGGGCGGGGCGGAAGGCGATGTGGCGACGGTGAACCTGTTCGACATCGACAATGAGATCAAGAACGTGTCGCGGTTAAAGGGGAAAATCGTTTTGGTGACGCAACAAGGCAAGCCGAAAAAGAATTTCATGATGCTGTTTGCCAGCTTTGGTGATTTTCTGAGGGCGGCGCACGATGCCGGAGCGATTGCGGTGATCGGCGGGCAGGGCGGGTCAAAATCCACCGGCATGAATCTGACACACACGGGCATTTTGGGATTCGACGTGGATTTTGCGATTCCCGTGGTTTCGATGACCGCGGAAGATCAGGGACAGCTTGACCGTTTTGTGGAACGAGGGATTACGCCGCGGATTCGAATCAATGTGCAAAACACGATGACAAACGGGCCGGTCGAAACGGCGAACGTGGTAGGCGAAATTCGCGGCAGTGAACATCCGGAGCAGATTTTGGTGGTTGGCGGACATCTGGATTCGTGGGATCTAGCGGAGGGTACGACTGACAACGGTTCGGGCATCGCGACAACGCTTGGCGCGGCCGAAGCGATTATGCGTTCCGGGCAGAAGCCGCGGAGAACGATTCGATTTGTACTGTTCACGGGAGAAGAGCAAGGACTGGACGGTTCCTTCGCTTACTACAAGCAGCATCAAGCGGAATGGGCGAACCATCTGGGCGACTTGATTTTGGATGCGGGACAGGGGCCGATCACGGAATTCATGCTGGGCGGACGGGATGATTTGATTCCAGCGTTTCAGCCATTTGTGACGTCGCTCGGGAATCTGCGGCCGCTCAAAGTAAATGACAAAATCGAATCCGGCACGGACACCTTGCCGTTCTCACTTCACGGCTTACCGGGAATCAATATGGGTCAGGATACGACAGACTACAAGTTCACTCATCATTCCGCTGCCGACGCGCTGGAGGCGCAGAAGCCTGATGTGCTGACACAGAATGCTACGCTAATGGCGTTGGCGGCATTCTGGATTGCCGATCGGCCAGAGCGGCTTGCAGCGCCCTGGCCCGCCGAACGAACCGCAAAGATGTTGCGTCAACAAGGAGAATACGACGAATTGAAGGCCTTCAATATCTGGCCGTATGGGGATCTGGGCGCGGAGGGGCAGGCGCCTACAAAGCATTGAAAACAAGGGTGTAATCGTGTTCTCTTGATGCGGTCTGCCGAAAGGAAGCAAGGACGGGATAGGCGGAGCAGGCCCGGCTCCTACATAGTGAGGTCTGTGGTCAAGGTCGGTGGGTATTGGAGAAGAGATTGGAATTTGTTGAACGGGGCGATGATGGTGGAGATGATGGTGGACAAGTAGAGGTGAATTCACTAGAACGAGCCGATTCCTCAGTCGCCTTTCAAAAGAGATTTGACACATCGAATTTTTGTCTCTATACTCGGTGTTTTGTCGGGGGATCTTTACCCAGTCAGCAGTCAGTAGCGAGATAAGTAGTTGGTGTCTCGCGCAGTTGGAAGGACCTTCGTTCCCGGAACATAGCAAGACGGATTGGGAGCGAGGAGCGGCCGGATATGGGACGCCAGTCCCGCAAAGCCGAGTAAGCCTCTCCAAATCGAAGCCAAGAGCGAGGTTCTGCCTCTTGGAGTGCGTGCGGAGTTTCTTGCTGGTCTCCGGATTCGCAGTTCACCTTTCAGCGCAGGTGTGCGCTCGCTAGAGTTGTCTGCGCGCTACGCGAGCGGCGTGGAAAATCGTGCGCGCAATTGCGGATTGCAACTGCGGGTCCGCCAAAAGAGGGAAGAGACTGTGCCGACATTTTCGCAACTGGTCCGAATGGGACGCGAAGGAATTCGCGTCAAGACGAAGTCGCCTGCTCTGGCGGGCTGTCCGGAGAAGCGCGGTGTGTGCATCCGCGTGTATACACAGACACCGAAGAAGCCGAACTCCGCATTGCGCAAAGTGGCGCGCGTGCGCTTGACGAATGCGATCGAAGTGACGACGTACATCCCGGGCATCGGGCATAACTTGCAAGAGCACTCGATCGTGCTGGTGCGCGGCGGGCGTGTGAAGGACTTGCCGGGAGTTCGTTATCACATCGTGCGCGGCACGTTAGACGCGGCGGGAGTGGAGAATCGCAAGCAGGGGCGCTCGAAGTATGGAGCGAAGCGTCCGAAGGCCGGAGCGGCAAAGTAGAAGACCGGAAGTTGGAAATTTAGAAAATAGAAATTAGAAATTCGAAACACGGAAAATTTAGGAGCAAAACAGCAATGCCACGCAAAGGACTGGTGTTTCGCCGCAAGCAAGAAGTCGATCCGGTTTACGGCAACGACCTGGTTGAGAAATTCATCTGCTCGATGATGTGGGACGGAAAAAAGAGCACGGCGCAGCGAGTATTTTACGGCGCGATGGATCAGATGGCCAAAAAGACGAATGATGATGCGTTGAAACTCTTTAAGAAGGCCGTTGAGAATGCGAAGCCGCTGCTGGAAGTGAAAACGCGGCGTGTGGGAGGGGCGAACTATCAGGTTCCGGTGGAAGTGAATCCGTTCCGGCGGCAATCACTGGCGATTCGCTGGATTTTACAGTATTCGCGCGAGCGTGCCGGCAAAACGATGGTGGACAGGCTTGCGGATGAATTGATTGATGCGGCAAATGCGCGCGGTGGAGCGATTAAAAAGAAGGAAGACGTTCACCGGATGGCGGAAGCCAACAAGGCGTTCGCGCACTATCGCTGGTAAAGCGGACGGCGGTAAGCGGGTGTTGGCAAGAATTTATTGAGAGGGAAGTTGAGGATTTTTTGTGGCAGAAGCAACAACAATTCGTTCGGGAGAAAAGAAGACTAGTCAAGGGACCATAATGGGTCGCGCATTCAAACTCGAAGACACCCGCAACATCGGGATCATGGCGCATATTGACGCGGGGAAGACCACGTCAACGGAGCGCATCCTGTTCTATACGGGTGTGACCTACAAGATCGGTTCGGTGGATGAAGGCACGGCCACCATGGATTGGATGGAGCAGGAGCGAGAGCGCGGAATCACGATTACTTCGGCGGCGACGACCGCGTCTTGGGAGCGCTTCAGCAAGAAATATCGCGTCAATATTATTGATACCCCCGGTCACGTGGACTTCACGGTAGAAGTGGAACGCTCGCTGCGCGTTTTGGATGGCGCGGTCTGCGTGTTTGATTCGGTGGCCGGCGTGCAGCCACAATCGGAAACAGTTTGGCGGCAAGCCGACAAGTATCGCGTGCCGCGCATTTGTTTCGTCAACAAGATGGACCGCATGGGCGCGGATTTTGATCACGTAGTCCGCACGATTCGGCAGCGTCTGGGCGCCCACCCCGTTCCCCTCCAGTTTCCTCTCGGCCGCGAAGATAATTTCATCGGAATCATCGATTTTCTGGAGCAGAAAGTAGTGGTGTGGCTGGAAGAAACCCTCGGCGCGAAATTCGAGATTTTTGAGGTGGAAAAACTCTGGGATAAAGCGTTCGTGGATTCCCGCGCGGATGTGGCTGCCGCTCTGAAGGGCTCCGCGATCGACAAAGCGTTTTACGACGAGCATCGCAACAAAGTGATCGAATACATCGCCGAGCACGACGACGAAGTTTTGGACAAGTATCTTTCCGAGGGGACGCTGACGCTGGAAGAGATGCGCAAGTCGATTCGCAAATCGACACTGGCATTGAAAATTGTGCCGGTGCTTGCGGGATCGGCGTTCAAGAACAAGGGCATTCAGCCGTTACTCGACGCGGTGATCGATTATTTGCCATCGCCGGTGGATGTTCCTCCGGTGGAGGGCACCAATCCGGACACGGATGAAGTGGAATTGCGCCGCGCTTCCGACGAGCAGCCGTTTTCCGCGCTGGCTTTCAAAATTATGTCCGACCCGTTCGTTGGACACGTAACTTATATCCGGGTCTATTCGGGCGTTTTGCGTTCCGGCAGTTACGTTTATAACTCCGGCAAAAGAACGCGTGAGCGCATCAGCCGTTTGCTGCAAATGCACGCCAACAAACGCGAAGAAATTGAAGAGGTGTATGCGGGCGACATTTGCGCCTGCGTCGGCTTGAAGAGCGTCAATACTGGCGATACCCTTTGCGACGAAAGCAAGCAAGTCATCCTGGAATCCATTGAGTTTCCCGCTCCGGTGATTTCCGTCGCCATCGAACCCAAGACCAAAGCCGACCAAGACAAGCTTGGCGTGGCGATGCAGCGTCTGGCGCAGGAAGATCCGACGTTCCGTGTTGCGACGGAACCGGATACCGGGCAAACGCTGATTTCCGGCATGGGTGAGCTGCACCTGGAAATTATTGTCGACCGCATGCTGCGCGAATATAACGTGCAGGCCAATGTGGGACGCCCGCAAGTGGCGTATCGCGAAACCATTCGCAAGAAGGCCGATGCGGAAGGCAAATACATCAAGCAGACCGGCGGACGCGGTCAGTACGGCCACGCGGTGATTGAACTGCATCCGCTGCCCAGTTCGGATCGCGAAAACATGCACGAGTTGTCGACCGACGATCTGGATGCTCTGGCGAAAAAGATTGTTGGCGGATCGGGCGGGAAATGGAAGTTCGATAAAGAACATCGTTTCCTGTTCATCGATAAAGTGGTTGGCGGGGCGATTCCGCGCGAGTTTATCGCGCCGGTCGAAGCGGGCATTCGCGAAGCCCTCGATAACGGGGTGTTGGCAGGTTTCACCATGGTGGATGTGGCGGCGGTGCTGGTCGATGGCAGCTACCACGACGTGGACTCCAACGAAATGGCGTTTAAAATCGCCGGTTCGATGGCCTTCAAGGAAGCTTGCGCAAAAGCCAAGCCCGTGCTGCTAGAGCCCATCATGAAAGTGGAAGTGGTGGTTCCGGAAGAATATATGGCGGCGGTGTTTGGCGATTTGAACGCGCGGCGTTCGGCGATTCAAGGCACGGAAAGCCGTGCAGGTAGCAACGTGATTCGCGTAGAAGTGCCGTTGGCACAGATGTTCGGTTACGCCACGGACTTGCGCAGCCGCACCCAGGGCCGCGCAACCTTTACGATGCATTTTTCGCACTACGCCGAATTGCCCACGGCGCTGGCGGAAGAAGTCATCAAGAAGCATCGCGGCGAGAAGTAACAAAAAGGTTTTAGCGACACGGAAGAATTCGATCTGAGGAGCGTACGGAATGGCCAAGGAGAAATTCGAGCGCAGTAAGCCGCACGTAAATATAGGGACGATTGGTCATATTGACCATGGCAAGACCACGTTGACGGCGGCGATCACGAAAGTATTGAGCAAGCACAACCCGAAAGTGCAGTTTCGGGC
>DATDFA010000070.1:0-5724 GCA_036522855.1 Candidatus Acidiferrum sp.
CTGGCGAGTTTCACGGCGGCGATCTCGCTGGCGAGGCTCATCCGTTATTTTGGAGTGGGTTTTCTTGCGGTGAAATATGGCGAGGATGCGCTGCCGTTTCTTTCGCGGCACAAGGCGGCGGTGGTTATCCTTTTGGTGGTGTTTGTGGCGGTGAGTTACGCGCTGTCGCGGTGGATCTTGCGGGAGCGGAAAGCAGGAGCACAGTCGTAGCGTTGGCGAAGTCGGCGGCCCGTTGAACTGTCAGCAGTCGGGAAGAACGACGAGAGAATTGAGATCCGCATTTGCCTTGAGATTCTCCGAACATCCTCGCCTGCTATTCTCGCGATGACAAGCGACCGCAGCAATCGTTATGGAGGGCCGGCGGATTTTTGCCACTGAAGGCCGGATGATACGACGTTGGCGGCATTGTCCAGATTGATGCCGGCGAAGATGGAGCGGTTTTTCTCTTCCGTTGCGCGATCCTTCAAATCGTTAATTTCTACGGAGTAGCCTTCGGCTTCTTTTTCCACGACAGCTTTGGGAAAGCGCGCGATCTTCAGAAAAGAGATGGCCGCGGGGGAAGATTGCGCAGCTGTGAGCATGGGAGACGGTTCTGGTTTGCGAAGGGTGGTGATGCCGCTGGCATAGGCAACGCCGCCGCCCAAACTACGCAAATCAGCCAAGTGAAGAGCGGATTCGGTTTCGACGACACAGTGCCAGAGAAATGGTGACGCGGAATCCGGGAAGGCGCCAACGCGACGGGGCATTTCGCCAGAAACTGTGCGGGCTTCGAGAGCAGCCACGGCGTTTCCGTGAAACAGAGCACGCGCTGCGAAATAGATCAGGGCAAAGCTCAGACCGGCGATGGCGCCGGTGCGTCCACGAGGGCGTTTGGTGCGTGAGGTAATTTCGTCGTTGACGAGGCGAAAGAGTTCGGGAAAAAGGATTGCGGCGGCGAGAATAATGAGGAGCCACGGATCGATGGCGGGAGAAATATCGCAGGAAAACCTTCTGGCAGAAAATGGCCAGAGCGGCGCAACTGTATCGGCTTGTAGAAGGTCCATGACTATATGCAGCGAAGAAGCGAACGCGACAGCGATCCAGGAAAATTCCGCCGACGGTGCATTTGGTTTTGTGCCGAAGGGGATTCGCGAAAATAGAAATGCCGCGAGAGTGAAAACGATCACAAACGAAAGCGAATGAGTGGCTGTACGATGCCAACGCAAATAGGCGGAGGGCCCGAAACTGGAGCTGAACGAGTCCATGTCCGCGATCGTTCCTGCAGCGATAATCACCAGAACGCCGCGCCAAGGAGTTCGAGGAAAAAAACCGCGCTGCATCGCGAGCGAAGCCAGACCGTGTGTTAGCGGGTCCACGTTTCCTATTTGGACCCGGAAGGCGGTTTCACAGGGCCGGGCACGAGCAAGCGGAGTGCTTTTGGCACGATGCGGAATTCGACGGGCAAACGCGTGAGTGGTTCTCCGTCAATTTGCGCGTAAATTGGATTCGAATCGATGGGTTCGCAGATCAGGCGGTCAGACTTCCAGAAATACACGCCTTCTTCTTTGCGCAGATCACCGATCCAAAGGGTGGGCAAGTAGCTCAGGTATTTCAGTCCGCTTTGCGTGGTGAGGCCGACGAATTCAAAACGATCTTCGAATAGATCGGCTTGCGTAGTGATTTTGAAAGGACCGCCATAGTGTTTGGTGCGACCGACGATGACGAGAGAGACCTCGTGCGATTGTCCGTCTCCAGTGACTCGGAAGCGGTGGAATTTGTAGTTGAAGACTTCGCGGGCACCTTGCCACCAGTAGGCAAGAATGCCGAGCCGGGCTTTCAATTCGAGATCGACAGCGTAAGTGATGCGGCCGTCGGGTCCAGCGCCAGCGACGCTAAGAAAATAACGCGCTTTTTCGGGGTGTTCGAGTGGCGTGGCGAGGCCGAGAGCAATGTCTCGAACTTCGCCGCGAGCCAACTGCTCCGCTGCGACGGGAATATTCCAGGAGAGCTCGAGTTCCTTGGCCAGAACGTTTGCGGTGCCAGCCGGAAGCAGCGCGAGAGGAACCCGATGGCCATTTTGCGAGCCGGCAAGGCCGTTGACGACTTCGTTGAGGGTACCGTCGCCGCCGCAGGCAATGACGAGTTGGCGGCCGTCGGAGCAGGCGCGCTTTGCGATTTCGATCGCTTCGCCAGGAGCGGTGGTTTCGTATAAATCGGCGCGGATTCCGCGTGCTTCGAGGATACGGCGGGCTTCGTCGACTTTGGCGCGGCGAGCGTTGCCTCCGCTGCCGGCGTTGGGATTGTGGATCAATAGCGCGTTGTGGAGTTCTTGCATTTTTTGAGCTTACGAGCCGTCACCGACGGCTAACCGCGTCCTAGGAACATATTCATTCTATATAATACGGGTTGCAACGGGATGAATGTTACGCGGAGCGAAATATGGCGAAGGCTGCACCCGGATCGGTGAAAAAAGAAGCCGAAGAGCTGCGCGCGAAACTGCGTCACCATGAATATCGTTATCACGTGCTGGATGATCCGGAGATTTCGGACGCCGAGTACGATCGTTTGCTGGAAAGATTGAAAGAGCTCGAGGGTAATTACCCCGAATTGATTACACCGGATTCGCCGACTTCTCGTGTAGGCGCGCCACCACGGGAAGGATTCGAATCGGTTCGCCATTCGCGCCCGATGTTGAGCCTGGACAATGCATTTTCGTTCGAAGCGTTGCGGAATTTTGATCGGAGGGTACGAGAAGGTATCGGGCGTAACTCGATCGAATACATTGCGGAACACAAGTTTGATGGACTGAGCATCGCGCTGATCTATCAAGATGGGGCGATGGTGCGCGGAATAACTCGCGGGGATGGGACCACGGGGGAAGAGGTGACGCCGAATGTGCGGACTATTCGGTCCATCCCATTGCGAATTGACAAGGAGACTCTGAAGAAGGCGAAAGTTCCGGCGACATTCGAAGTGCGCGGCGAAGTGATGATGACGCGCAAGTCGTTCGAAGCCCTGAATCGGAGCCAGGAAGAGGCGGGAGGAAAGGTTTTTGCAAACGCGCGCAATGCGGCGGCGGGTGCCGTTCGAATGCTGGATTCGAGTATTACGGCACGGCGGCGGCTGGATTTCTTTGCCTACTTCCTGTTGCTACAGGGTGGCAAACCTGCGTTCCCGAAACATTCGGAATCGCTGCAGGCGTTGGAAAGTCTGCGGTTCCGGGCCTCAAGCGACTGGAAATTGTGCAACGGCATTGACGAAGTGATTGGCTACTGCGAGGCGTGGGATTCGCGACGAGAAAAATTGCCGTACGAGATTGACGGCGTAGTCGTGAAAGTCAACTCGATTGGAATACAAAATGAATTGGGATTTACGTCTAAGTCGCCGCGCTGGGCGATTGCGTACAAATATCCCGCGCGGCAGGAAACCACGCTGGTGAACGATATCCAGGTGAACGTGGGACGAACGGGAGTGCTTACACCGTGGACTCTGCTGCAACCGGTGCAGATTGGCGGCGTAACCGTGAGCAGATCGACTCTGCATAACATGGACGAAATAGAGCGGCTTGGCGTGCAGATCGGGGATACGGTGCTGGTGGAGCGCGCCGGCGAAGTAATTCCGCACGTATTGAAAGTGGTGAAGGAAGGGAAGGATCGCAGGCCGTTCCGGATGCCGAAGAATTGTCCGGAATGCGGAAGCAAGATTCATCGCGTGGAAGGGGAAGTGGCGTATCGCTGCCTGAATTCGGCTTGCCCGGCAAAGCGGCGCGAATCGCTATTGCACTATGCCGGGCGCCACGCCATGAATATAGACGGGCTAGGTGAAAAGATCGTGGATCAGCTGGTGGAGAAAAATCTGGTGAAGGATTTGGCGGACCTGTATTCGCTGAAACTGCAGGAAATCTCGGAACTGGAGCGAATGGCGAAGAAATCCGCGCAGAATTTGCTGGACGAGATTGAAGCCAGCAAGAAGAATTCGCTGCCGCGATTGATTTATGGGCTAGGAATTTTGTTCGTCGGGGAGCGTACCGCTCAGTTGCTGGCGGAACATTTTTCGTCGGTAGAGGAATTTGCAAGGGCCACTCAGGAGGAGCTGGAAGAGGTTCCTGAAGTGGGTCCGAAAGTCGCGTCGAGTATCGTGGAGTTTTTCTCGGAACCCGCGAATCGGCAGCTGATCAAGAAACTGGAAAAAGCCGGTGTGCGGCCAACGATGGAGAAACGCGTCGTGAAGAGCGCGAAGCTGGCGGGAAAGTCGTTTGTCTTTACCGGGGCGCTGGAGAATCGCTCGCGCGAAGAGGCGGGTGAAATTGTGAAGCAGCACGGCGGAAGCGTTGTCAGTTCGGTGAGCAAGAAGACCAGCTATGTGGTTGTCGGCAGCGATCCTGGATCGAAGTATGACAAAGCGAAAGAGCTGGACGTTCCAATCCTGTCGGAAGCGGAGTTCGATAAGCTGATTGGCAGCAAATAGAGAAGCGCTGCGGGAACTTTCGTGACTATCCGCCTGGCCTCCGATGACGACAAAGACGCGGTCTGGGCAATTCTTGAGCCGATGATTCGGCACGGCGAAACTTACCCTCTGCCGCGCGACATGAGCAAGTCGCAAGCGCTTGAGTATTGGTTCGCCGTGGAGAATGAAACGTTTGTGTGGCAAGAGGACGGAGTCGTCCTTGCAACGTATTTCCTGCGCGCTAATCAACGTGGCGGCGGAGCGCACGTTGCCAATTGCGGCTACGTGACCGCAACGGACGCGGAAGGCCGCGGAATCGCGCGCGGGATGTGTCTGCATTCGCTGCAACGGGCCGCGGACAAAGGCTTTCGGGCCATGCAATTCAACTTTGTCGTCAGCTCTAACGCGCGAGCGGTGAAGCTGTGGAGCGATCTCGGGTTTGAGATTGTCGGCCGTTTACCCGGTGCGTTTCAACACCCGGAGCAGGGATTTGTCGACGCGTTGGTGATGTACAAGCAGCTCTCTTGAGCGCGAAATAGAACGTCCTCGCTGCGGCGCTGGCATCGAGTCTGCTCTGTGAAGCAAGTAGACAAATATGACCATGCCGAGAATAAGAAGGAGTAGCGCGATCCCGAGGACTTTCCAAAAGGACCCACTAAAAATTGTCGGGCTCGCCGCGGACTCAAACGGTTTCCATCTGCTTGTAGCGTAGTCAAGCAGAACGAGCAGATAGTGGTCGCCTTTGCGTAGTTCCCGAACGGCTTCATCCCAGGTGCGTGCCGGCGAAAGATTCTCACGTTTCAGTCGAGCATAGGCTCGTTGTAGAAGTCCTGCCATTTTCGTTTCGTATTCGGCACTGTCACATTCGCGTTCGAAAGCAGCATTAAGTTCAATTGGGTCTTCTGAAATTTGACCGCTTTCGGTGAAATACATCATGCGTTTCTCGAGATCGGAGAGTACTACATGCTCGAGCGCCGCTTGTCGAGCGACTTGCTCAACAAGAAAATCCTTGGCCATTTGTGAGTTCATGGTGAGCCGCTAAAGGCAGTGTATTTTACTGCCTACAGGAAGAAGTCAGCGCGTTTTCTCCGTATGATTAGCGGGTCCGCGAACTCTTGGTCCGTTAGAGCATCGCCAGCTGTTTTTTTCATCCAGGTGAGCATGGCAGGCACGACGGACTCGGCAAGTTTGCCGCGAATGCTGAGCAGGTGATCGGCGTTGGACACTTCGACGAACTCGGCCTGACCTGGTGTCTTGCGATTGACGGTGTTGGCGATGGCGACACTGTCGTTGCGACTC
>DATDFA010000071.1:0-135281 GCA_036522855.1 Candidatus Acidiferrum sp.
CGACAGTGGCTCGAACTTCCCCGCCACGTTCCAAAATGCCCATAACGGCGGTCTTATCTTTGGTGCCAGTCTCAGTAATCCGACGCTTGCGCTTGTCAGCGTGCATGAATCTTGCAGCGCCACCAACGAAAGTTTCGTCTACTTCGACTTCGCCATCCGGCCCGCCGAGTTTCAGAAAAGACTTGCTCTGCATTGCCAAGCGAATACGGTGCAACATGAACCAGGCAGACTTTTGAGTGACACCAAGAGCGCGGCCCACTTCGTAGGAACTAACGCCATTCTTGCAGTTCGCAACCATCCAAATAGCGATAAGCCACTTGTCGAGAGGGATGGCCGAGTCCTCAAAGATAGTCCCGACCTTGGCCGAGAATTGCCGTTTGGGATGGACGCTCTTGCATTGCCACTTCCCCTGATTCTTGAGGAATGCAGCGCCTTCCCGACTGCAAGTAGGGCAGGTAACTACGCCATCCGGCCAGCGGACTTTAATCATGAAGGCGAGGCAGTTCTCAGAGTTAGAGAAGTGAATGATGGCTTGCTGGAGAGTCTTGGGCTTGGCACTCATGGCGTTCCTCACAAGCCAAATAGTACAAAAGCCCGTTTGATTTGTCAAGTATATTATTGCCCTTATGAAAAAACAGGGGAGGGGGGTGCCATCTCCCCTGCGAAAAAAGGAGAACCACCCAATGCCCAACAGCTCTCTTAACTCCAATAAATCTAGGCGTTTGCCTTCTGCGCGTTCTGCTCGCTCTACGTCTACTCCCTCTCCGGTCGTAGCTCCAGCGGTGCCCGACGGCCGTTGCCAGCACCTTCGCGCCGATGGCAAACGCTGCGCTTCCGCTAACTATCCTGGTCACACCTCCCTTTGCCATCATCATCTCAATCGCGAAATGCGCGGCATCGCTGGCGGCAACCTGATCGCTGCCGATATCCTGTCTGCGGTCGGCAATTTCCAGTCCGCCTCCACGATCAACATCGTCCTCGGCAAACTCTTTATCCACCAGATCACCGGCCATATATCGCGCCAGGACGCCATCTCCCTCGCTTACACCTGCCAGCTCCTCCTGCAAACCCTTCCCGCCCTCAAAGCCGAACTCCACGATTCCGGCTACGTGAAATATTGGCGCGAGGAAACCAATCGCATCCTTGCTGGCCCCTCCGACCTTGACGAACTAACCGACGCCTCTCTCCTCCCCAACGGTTGTGACCCTCTTCACCCTCCCATTCGTACTCCCGCTCCATCCCCACAAACTCCTGCTCCCGTCGCTCCTGCTCCGCCGACTGCGACTTTTTCCCGCACCGCCCCCTCGGCCGCCGCCGCGCCTGTGTCAACGCAAAACTCTCCGCCAGCCGTTTCACAAACTGAAGTTACCCCGCAACTTCAAACTTGCTCGCTCTCTCCCAGCGGGATGTCGGCCGATAGTCCGCTGGGAACACGGGGTCCAGAGGGGTCTGAAAACGGAAGCAGTTGATTGAGGTTAGCCTTCTTGCGTTGCCGCACTTGCTCTTCATTTTTGACTCAAGCGATGCCCAGTTCGGCGTTCAGTGAGGACACCAAGTACTTCCAAACCAGGTAGTACAAAATCATGCCTACCGGCAAAGCGGCTGGAGCCATCGCCAGCACATGATGAGGAATAGAAAAATCCAAAAGCCGCGTGATCCCATACCCCAAGGGGGCCAGCAGCAACGGCAGCAGAGCCCCGAAAATTCCTAGGGAAACACGCTGCCTGAAATACACGAAGTGGAACAGGTTCCACAATCCCCAAAGATTCGGTACTCCCGCCATCGGGAATACAATTACGCGCTCGATGGGAACCGAAACATGATAAACATAACGAATCAGCGTAAAAAGCGTCGCCACCACCAACAGAAATATCGTGGGGACACAAGTGCCCGCCAGGTATGCGCGAAGCAACGGATGCCTGTTCATACTCCCTCCTCGTCAAGCGAGAATTTTTCTAAAGCGCTCTGGCTACTGCTCTCTCTCCACCCTAAAAGTGATACACCAGCGCCGGTATCAGCGCCGGAAAAAGGATGGCCATCGCGCCTGCCACCGCCAGCAACGCCCAGTCAAACCACGGCACACACCATAACACCGGACCTGCGCGCTGCTCCATCCGGCGCAGCATGTCCGGCCAAAGATCGGGCCGAAGGTCCCCGCCATTCGCCAACTCGTCGACTGGGGGCAGGGCATCGCGCAACATTTTTTGCATGTCGGCGAATTCGTTTTTCTCCAACGGGTCTTTCATGTTCTTGTCCACGCGATTCTCTTTCCAATCTCCACTCATGAATGCACTCCCGAATGCCGCAGCTTTTTTCGCAGCAAGCGTACCGCGCGAAACATTCGCAGTTTCACCGCGCCGGCCGAAATGCCCAGCGCTTCCGCGATTTCCGCGTACGATTCATCTTCGATCAACCCAAGCTGCGCGACCACGCGCAGACGCGGCGGCAATTCCGCGAATGCTTTGCGAAGGGCCTCGCGCGTTTGCTGCTGCACGACAGAATCAGGCTTGCGCTCCGCGGCCAGATCGTCCGGCAAATCGATGTACGGCCGACGCTTTCGCAAATGGTCCAGCGCCACGTTCGTTGCAATTCGTCTTAGCCACAAGGCAAAATTGCCATCCGAACGAAATCCCCCGTGCGCTTTGTGCGCCCGCCAAAAAGCTTCCACGGTCAAATCCTCCGCCGCGGCCGGGTCGCGCACGATGCGCACAATCCAGCGATACACTTCCCCCTGGTACTGCCGGAAAAGCGATTCAAAGGCGTCCAGATCGCCCGCCGCGAATCGCTGCAGCAATTCCATCTCTGGCGCCCTCTTATCTGTACTTACCGTGGATCAGCCGCAAACGTTACATTTTTTTCTGCCCCCTCCAACGATCGATTCCAAACCAGCGGTGGAGGAAGCCGGCACATTCGCGTGGCCCGTCGAAATAGTGGTGAAAAATGGAGTATAGTCCCTGGAAATTAAGAACGAGATCAAGATCGGATGCTGGGCACGCAACTGGCAGAAAGAGATAAGCGATGAATAACGTCCGAGCTTTCGCATGCAAGAGCTTGCTCATAATTGCTTGGGGTTTGTCGCGAAGCGACCTATACGCGCGGGTACAGCAGCAAGAAGCAGGTTCCCGAATGCCCGGTGTCATCGCCGCCAAAGATGCAAAGGCATTAGAGGACTTAGTTGCCGCGAATCCCGACAATCTGCCGGCGAGAGAGCAACTAATCAACTATTACTTTATAGCGTCGCTCACGACTAAAACAGCGGAGATCCAAGAAAAACGAGAACAACATGTCTTCTGGCTGATCGAACACCACCCAGAATCCGAACTTGCCGGCTCGCCGCAAGCAGGCATCATGCCCACCGATGTTGCTGGAAGCACTGAGGGATACCAGCATGGTAAACAATTGTGGCTTGCGCAAGTTGAAAAAAATTCTAGCAATCAACGAATTCTTCGCAACGCTGCGCAGTACCTGGCATTATTCGACGGAAAGGTCTCTCGGGAACTCCTTCAAAAAGCCGTGGAACTCGATCCAAGCGATGGGGAGACGTCGTCCCGATTGGCTCAGTCACACGAGCACCAACGCATGTCTGCGAATTCTCCGGAAGAGAAAACGGCTCTCGCGCAAAAAGCCCTTTCGGCCGGAGAACGCGGGGTCGAAGGTGCAGATACAGAGAACAGGTTTTACCAGCTGGAGTCCGTTGCAACATTTGCGCTGGAAGCAGGGGAGACTGCGAAGGCCCAGCAATACGCGACCGAACTCCTTCAGGACGCCGAAAAATTCCATGGCAACTGGAACTACGGGAATGCCCTGCACAAGGGGAATATCGTTTTGGGGCGGATTGCGTTGCAGCAGGGCAACATCGCGAAAGCTAAGGAATATTTGCTCACGGCTGGAAACACACCCGGCTCTCCGCAACTCGACTCGTTTGGGCCCAATATGGAGCTCGCGAAGGAATTGCTTGAAAAGGGCGAGCGTGACGTCGTTGTGTCTTATCTGCAGTCCTGCGCGAAAATTCTGGAAAATGGGTGGCGACCAATTGCAGAGCTGGATCACCACCGTCAAAAAGGGAGGCATACCTGACCTCGGCGGCAACCTGTTCTATTAGTCGGCGGAACGGGATTTTGTCGGGAAATTCGGACTTGAAACAGTCACGTGCGGGAGCGAATCTCGCTCCCGCACGTTGTTACAGAAAACTGATTAGTATTCGCTGACTACCGCGCCAGTCACCGACCTCCAGTCACTAATAAATGTCGTACTGCTCCCAGTGCAGGGTGGCGTCGGACTGGATGATGATGTGCTTATGCGAGTTCTGTTCGAGTTCATCGACGAGCATGGACTCGCGGGTTTTCAAAGCCTTGGCGATTTCCGGATGCACACGCAGCGTCAGGTTTTGCGCGTCGGTGTTGGCCATGGCCATTTTGCGCGCTTCGTTCTGGATTTCGTAGCACAGCGTCGGAATGGATTTCACCATGCCGGAGCCGGTGCACGACGGGCAAGGCTGACACAGCACCCGTTCCAGCGCTTGCTTGGTGCGCTTGCGCGTGATGCAGACCAGACCGAATTCGTTGAAGGAAAGCGCTTTCGACGGCGCTTTGTCCTGATCGAGCGCTTGCTGCAGCGCCGACAAAACGCGTTCGCGATTGCGGCGTTCTTCCATGTCGATGAAATCGACCACGATGATGCCGCCAAGATCGCGCAAACGAATTTGCCGCACGATTTCTTTCACGGCTTCCAGGTTGGTTTTGACGATGGTGTCTTCCAGACGCGTCGAACCTTTGCCTACGAATTTGCCGGTGTTGACATCAATCGCCACCAGCGCTTCTGTATGGTTGATGACGATGTAGCCGCCGCTCTTGAGCCACACCTTGGCGCGCAACGCCTTGTCGAGTTCGTGCTGGATGCCGAACTCTTCGAAGATGGGTTGTTCTTTCGCGTACAGCTTTACGCGGCTGACCAGCTTCGGTTGAAAACGGCTGACGAATTCCGTGACCTTGGCGAATTCTTCTTCGTTGTCGATCCAGATGGCGGTGAAATCGTCGCTGACGTAATCGCGCAGAATGCGCTCGACAAGATTCAGATCGCGATGCAGAATCGCCGGCGCTTTGCGCTCGTCGTGCTTGTGCTTGATTTCCAGCCAGGTCTTGCCGAGGAATTCGATATCGGTGCGGATTTCGTCATCGGTCGCCCCGCCTGCCGCGGTGCGCACGATGAAGCCGCCGGGATAACTTCCCCGCGCTTCGCCAACCAGCCGCCGCAACCGCGAACGGTTTTCCGCGCTGGCGATCTTGCGCGACACGCCAATGTGGTCGATGGTCGGCATGTAAACCAGGAAGCGTCCCGGCAGAGCGACGTGACTGGTGATGCGCGCGCCCTTTTTGCCGAGCGGTTCTTTGGCGATCTGCACCACGACTTCCTGGCCGGCGCGCAGCATTTCGGAAATCAGCTGCGGACGCCTCGAATGTCCGTGCCCGGAATGGCCCTGGTGGCCGCGATTTTGCTGGTAGCCGCCGCCTCCAGGCCGGCGTTCGAAACGGCCGCGCCCGCGATCGCCGCCTCTGCCGCGATCGCCTCCGCGATCGGGACGCCCACCGCGGCCTCGGTCTCTTCCCCCACTGCGAAAAGGTCGCTGGAAGCGAGAGCGGGGATTTCCGCCCACACGCGCGGACTGGCGAGGGAAGTCTTCCCGTGGCTCCTGTGGTTGCCCGGGAGCGCGCGAACGAGTTTCACCGGGAAGTAAAATCACATTGTCGTCAACAAGAGTTGGAGCGTCTTCCCCCGCGTGCGCGTGCTCTCCAGCTTCATGTGATTCGTGCGAGGGATCGGTTTCCACGTGTTCGCCCAGGGCGGCGACGTGCAACGCATTTTCGTGCGCCGCGTCGGCTTCGGCTTCCGCTACGGCCTGCGGGGAACTGACGATTTCCTGGACGTCGTGTTCCGGGTCATGCTCTTCTTCTCCGTGTTCGTCGTCCTCTTCCTCTTCATCGGAATCGGATGAGTCATCGGAATCGGATGAATCGTCAGAATCGGATGGGGAATCCGCCTCCTCTTCCTCTTCCTCTTGTTCTTCGTCCTCTTCGGCTTCAAAGATTGCGCCGCCGGAAGCGGAGTGAGCTTGCACCTCCTGGCGAAGCAGGTCCTGTTTGGCTTCGATTACGCTGGCGGAAAGTTCTGTAGCTTCTTCCTCGCTGATATCGGAATCCTCGCGAGCGCTATCGGACTCGCGGTTGAAAGATGCTTCTTCTTCCATTTCGTTTTTCGCGTCAGCTACGGCGCGCGCTTCGTTCGAAAGATCTTCGGCGATGGACTGGTTGGGTTCGGCCGTCTCAATCCCTTCCGTGGAAGCGCCGGCAAGCAGCCAGCTGGGCAAACCGCCACGCGAACGGCGCGGTGCGTTTGCAGGAGAGGGCTGGCCAGTCACGCGAGGCTGCGGTTCGTCCGCTTCCGGCCGCGGTTCGAAGCGCTCCGGCTCGGCCACAGGCGGGGCAGCGGCAGTTTCGGAAGCTGCCCGGCCACGATATTTCGCCAGCGATTCACCAGGGAGCACAAACGGCTCTTCCGTGGATTCTGGCGGAGAACCGGGGCGCGGGCCCTCGGAACGACGATTGTCGAAGTCGCGACGAGGTCCGCGGTTCGAATAACCGCGATCATTTCCCCGATCTGAGCCGCGGTCGGCACCACGGTCCGGGCCTTGCGGAGAAGCGTACTTTGAAGGAGGGAGGTCGCGGCCACCGCCGTGGCGGAAACCGCGTCCGCCGCGTCCCCGGCCATGGCCGCCGCGGCCAAAACGTCCGCGTCCGCTGCGGCCGCCGAAATTCTGACGGTCGCCGCCGCGGTCACCACCGCGATCACCTCGGTCGCCGCCGCGATCGGTTCCCCTGTTGTCAGGGCCCCGATCGCCCCGGGGACCATAGCTTGGTGCGGGACGATATTGCGTCGGGTTATAACGCGGAGCGAAATTTTGCGGAGCGGATTCATTCGAATCGGGCTGCCGCTCCTCTTCCGTATGTGCTTCTTCGATGCCCGGCGCATCGGGCTCGACTTCTTCGACGTGGGTGTGGACGTCGTGAGAGGAGGCCGGGAAGCGGTCAAGGTGCTGCTCGGATTCAGCGAGAATTTCTTCGTTTACAGGTTGCGATGCCGGGGCCTCGTGCGCGTGGGCGATATTTTCTCCGGGAAGTTCAACGACCGGCGCGCCGCCGCCATCGCTTTGGGCGAGTGCAGGCGCGGCTTCGTGAGCCTGGCCGTGATCATAATCTTCCAGGTTTTCGAAAACGTCGCTGACGTACAGGAAGGCATCACCATCCAGGCCGATATCGACGAAGGCAGACTGCATGCCCGGGAGGACGCGAGTGACGCGGCCCTTATAGATACTGCCGACGAGCGCAAATTCTTTTTCGCGCTCGATATAAATTTCTACTAGCTGGCCTTCTTCCAGAATCGCGACTCTCCGCTCATGGGAGGTCGCGCTGATGACCAATTCTTTTGACATGAAAACTCCTCTTTGGTTGTCCCGGCGGTGCCGGGAACGGGACGCATCGCCGCAGGTTCATGGCCCACAGACGTTTTGGCGCAGGGTTTGTAGAACAAACTCCGCGACCCGAAGAACGGAGCCAGCGCCGGAAGATTCGGGGCACATTCACACACCACTATTGAAGCGGCTTGTGGTTCGTAGCCGAAAGAGAGTTTCAACTCTGCGCAGCTTACGAGACTGGTCCGTCGCCGGATGGGGCGAACGGGGGACGATGCTGTCCTCACTTAAAATTACCTGTTCAGTGCAAGGCTTGTAGTGCAACTTAACTAGCTTAGGGGCCTGTAGGTCAGCTACAACTCTGCTCTCGTGAAGTGCAAACCCCGAAACCTTGAACCTGATCTTTCTACACTATGAGCCGCCCGGAAACCCGGACTGGCGAAATACTGGTTCACGGCTTAATTGACGAAGCGGCGCAGCCGGACATTCATCACCAAGCCGATCGCCATGAACACAAACAAAGTAGCCGAGCCACCGTAACTCATTAAGGGTAACGGTATGCCAGTCACGGGCATAGCACCGATGACCATGGCCACATTTACTAAAACGTGGAAACCCAGCGCTGCTGCAACTCCCATTACCAGAAACATTCCAGCGCGATCTTTCGCGCGTTGTGCATTCTGTACGAGCCGAAGCAGAAGCGCCATGTACAGCCCTAAGGCAAGCAGCACGCCTTTGAATCCCTGTTCTTCCGCCCAAGCCGACATGATGAAGTCGGAATATCGGACGGGAATATAACCCAGTTGATTCTGAGTGCCGTTGCCAAAACCTTTACCCCAGAAGCCGCCGGAGCCCACGGCAATTTTCGATTGCAAGAGTTGATAGCCTGAGCCTTTAGCATCCTCTTCCGGGTGCGTGAAGGACGTGATCCGTTCGCGCTGATACGCCTTCAGGATGTGCTTGCTGACGGGAGGATAAAAAACCGCTCCAACGAGAAGCACTCCGGCTAATATAATTACACCAGCGTGCTGCCACTTCAAGCCCGCTAAGAAAGCACCTACCGCCAGGGTAGGGAGAAGCACCAAAGCGGTGCCCAAATCGGGTTGCTTGAGAATCAAAACCAGCGGCACGCCCACGAGCATGCCTGCTTTCAAAAGATCGCGCAGATCGAGCTCGTCTGACCTAACTTCCGCGAAGAAGCGAGCCAGTACAATGATTATAATCAACTTCGCCAATTCTGACACCTGAAAGTCCTGGCCGAAGAGGTGGATCCAGCGTTTAGCACCGAAATGGCTGCCGCCGAGAAACAGCACGGAGGCCAGTGCTGCCAGACATGCGATGTACAGGATCAACGCCTGGTCGAGGATGAGGTGGTAATCGACGCGGGACAAAGCGAACATCAAAATAAAGCCAAAAACCAGCCATTTGATCTGCTTGGTGTGCATGCCGGCGAGGGTACTGGCATGGGTAGCGGAATAGATTTCGATCACGCCGAGAGCGCAGATGGCCGCCAGGATAGCGAGCAGCCACCAATCGTAATCGCGAGTGCCGGGAGCGTCTTTCACTGTAGAGGCTCTTTCATTGTGGGTCGGGATTGGCGTCGGCAGAGGTAGCCGGCGCAGGGACAGGATTTTTAGGCTTCAAAGCGACGGTTGGGGCAACGGCGGCTGCGCCCGTGGAAGGGGCCGGGGAATGTCCATCGGCGGTGATTGTGCCGCTGATCTTACGATTTTTCTTGTCGTAGTAGGCTTTGACGATATCGCGGACCACGGGACCGGCGGCTTCGCCGCCATGCTGGCCGCTTTCCTGAACGAGAACGGCGACGCAAATTTCCGGATTGCGCCTTGGCGCGTAGCCGACGAACCAGGCGTTGTCGGCAAACTGCGAGCCTTTGTGCACCAGGTTCATTTTGTTGTAGCCGATAACCTGAGCGGTGCCGGATTTTCCGCTGAATTCGATGCCCGCGAGTTTGAGCTGGCCGCCGGTGCCGCCGGGTTCGTTCACCACGCCATACATGGCGTCGGTGACTTTCTCGATGGTGTGATCGGAAAGCGGGAATTTTTCCTCAACGACATTCTGAGCATCTTTGATCATATGAGGCCGCCTGAAGACGCCGCCGGAAGCGATGCCGCCGATCAAGCGGGCGAGCTGCAGGGGGGTGGTGGTTACAGCACCTTGACCGGTGGAGACAGAGATGGTTTCGCCAGCATACCACTTGCGATGAAAGACGCGCTCGACCCACTGCTCGGAAGGCATGAGGCCAGCTTCTTCGGAGGGAAGATCGATGCCGGTTTTATGGCCGATGCCGAGTTTGTCGCCGTAATAGGAGAGGCGATCGATGCCGAGCTTCATGCCGACGGTATAGAAAAAAACATCACAGGATTTAAGGATGGCATCATGAAGATTCGTGGCGCCATGGGAAGTGGCGCCTTTTTTTGAGAAATAGACCCAGCACTTGAACTGGCGACCATAGAAAGTGCCATAGCCCGGGCAATAGGTGGTGAAGCTTTCGGGGATGGTGTGATCCTCGAGCATGGCGGTGGCGGTGACGATTTTGAAGACGGAGCCGGGAGCGAGTTGCGCCTGGATGGCGCGATTAAGCAATGGATGCAGTGGGTCTTCATTGAGCTTGCGCCATTCTTCTTTTGGAATGCGAACGGCGAAATCGTTGGGATCAGGAGTGGGCCGGCTAACCATCGCGAGGACTTCGCCAGTACGAGGATCGAGGGCGACTACAGCGCCAGGGCGTTGTCCAAGAGATTGCTCCGCCACTTGTTGAAGATCGAAGTCAATGGTGAGCTGGACTTGTTTGCCGGGGATGGGGTCCTGCTGAGTGAGGTGGTCGACTTCCTTGCCGACGCTGTTGACGATAACGCGGCGCATGCCATCCGTGCCCATCAGGATGTCGTTGTACTGGCGTTCGAGGCCGGATTTGCCGACCACGTCGCCGGGGCGCAGTTTACCGTTACTGGCTTCGATCTGTTGTTCACTCGCTTCGCCGACGTACCCTGTGGCGTGTCCGAGAAATCCATCGGGCAGATAACGGCGGCGAGAAACGGAGAGCATTTCGAGCACGGGGATATCGGAGCGGTGAGACTCGATGAAGTCCAGGTCGGCGCTGGAGGCTTCGGGCTTGATGACGATGGGCTGGAACTTGGGAAGGTTGCGAGTGCTCTGCAACTGGTCGTGCAAGTCGTCGACGGAAATACCAAGTCCATCGGAGATGGCGGGAAGATATTGTTCGACGAGCTTGGGATCGTCGCGGAGGAGGAGGACGCTGAAGCTGGGGCGATTGTCGACGAGGACGCGGCCATCGCGATCGAGCATACGGCCGCGGGGAGCGATGATGGGAATGGAGCGAACGCGATTTTGCTCGGCCATCTGGCCGTATTTGTCGCTGTCGATGACCTGGAGTTTCCAGAAGCCGAGAAGGAGCAGACCGATCATGCCCACGATGATGTAGGAGACGACGGCTAAGCGCGTCTGCGGCAATCGATTGTCACTGCGTAACGAAAACGACACGAATTCAATCCTGCTGTTGCGGGAAACCGGAAATGTGCGCAGAACTTCGCGCGCGCCAAGTAAGTTTTAACGTTATTCGGCGAAGTCTTTGTAAACGTAACATTTGGGTTTGTGTGCCGCAACCCGTCCTCTGGGACAGGTTTCCGGGTGGTCAATGCCGGGGAAAGTGGAAGATGAGATCCTTCAAGTCGCGACAGCAATCGCGACTCTTAGGATGACAACGTTTCAGACATGTTGCGGCTAACAGAGGGCGGATCGCGCCTGCGAGAAATTGAGATGAGCGACGGCCGAGAAGAGAAAGGCGTTAGAAGAGGGAAGTGGGGCGGCGCGTCCAGGCCTTGTTTTTTTCTTTGGCGATTTTTTCGAGGTCGGCAACGTGGGCGCCAGACTGCGTTAGCACGTGATGCAAGTCATTGCCGATGCTGATGAACGAAAATCCTTTGTCGAGGAATTCTCCGACGCGCGAGGTTCCAAAGAGGAAAAGTCCGAGGATGACGTTGTTCTTGCGGGCGGCTTCGATGAGAGATTGCGTGGCGGCGTTGAGTTCGGGGGAAGTGTACATGAGAGGGAATTCGTATTTTTCGTAGAGACCCATGGACATGGAGAGATCGTTTTGGCCGAGGAAAAGAATATCGACTCCGGGAACCGCGGCAATTTCGGCGATATTCTTGATGCAGTCGGCGGTTTCGACTTGGAGCGCAATAATGCTGTCGTTGTTCCAGTTTCCGGCGTAGCCGAGCAAGCCAGCTTTATTCATACTGCGCTGCGGAAAATAGACCGAGCGGGTGCCGATAGTGGGATATTTTGCGCAACTAATGGCTTGTTTGGCTTCGGCCGCGGTGTTGATGTAGGGGATAAGCACGCCATCGGCGCCGAGATCGAGAGCCTGTTGAATGCCACCGCGGTCATGGTAGCCTTCAACGCGAACGAGCGATTTAGCGCCGCCGCTGCCGATCGCGCTTAACATCGCGGAAAGTTTTTCAGAGCCCATCGGGCCGTGCTGGGTGTCCACCAGCAGCCAGTCATAGCCGCTGTGGGCGAGCTGTTCGGCGACAGTCGGGCTGTGGGAATTCACGAACAAGCCCATCTTCGGGGTGCCAGCGCGCAATTGTTTTTTGAATTCGGCACCGCTGATTTTTTCTCCGGTCATCCAATCGCTCCTTGCACGAAAACGTTTTTGGCAGCTTGCTGACTGCGAGACTTAACAGTACACGTGACAGGGTGTTTTTCCAAACTGCGAGGAAACGAACTCATCAGTTTTTCTAATGCAGTCCGAACAAATGGAGCGCTTATAATTATGGTCAGCCGGTCAGGACGATCAGCAAATTCATGGGAAATTTTAAACATCGTTTCAACGCCACGCGGCCACTGCGGATCGCGTTGATCGGAATGTCTGGCGCAGGGAAAACTTTTTGGAGCAAATGTGTGGCGGAGTGCGGCACGCCCGCGGTCTGCTGCGACGACCGGATTGAGGAAAAGCTCGCGCCACGGCTGAAGGAAGGTGGGTTCGCTGGAATTAATGGCGTGGCGGCTTGGATGGGCTGGCCGGATTCGAAGACCTACGCCGAAAGAGAAAGAGAGTATTTGGCAGAAGAGACCACGGCCCTGGATGAAATCTTGAGTGAGTTGGAACGCGATGCGAAGCGATCGCTGGTGCTGGATACGACCGGGAGCGTCATCTATACCGGCAATCATTTATTGCACCGGCTGCGAAAACTGATGACAGTCGTCCATCTGGCTGCGTCCGACAGCGAAGAGCAACTTTTAATTGCAAGGTATTTGAGCGACCCCAAGCCGGTATTGTGGCGCGGCGCGTTTCAGGCGAAGGCGGGAGAGAGTCCACGCGAAACCGTGGCGCGTTGCTATCCGCATCTGATGGCCGCAAGGCGGCAGAGCTATGCAGCTCTGGCGCATGTGACATTGCCAGTGGCTGCGTTGCGTGAGTTGCCAGCTACGGGCGCCGCATTTCTTGAGTTACTGGCAAAATCCGGCGGCGGCTCACGGTGAGATATCGCAGCAGCAACGGGAAAGCGGCACTGACCTCGTTGCGCGGAGCAGTGCTTCGCGGGCTGGCGCCGGACGGCGGCCTATACATGCCGGCGGAAATCGCGCGGCATTCGCCGGAGGAATTGGAAGAATTCCGCGCGCTGCCGTTCACGGAAGTCTGTTTCCGGGTAGTGAAGCCATTTGCGACGCCAGATGTTCCGGAAGATGTGCTGTGGCAGATCGTGAGCGAGGCCATTAATTTTCCGGTGAAACTGATTTCGCTGTCGCCGGGACTGCACATTCTGGAGCTTTTTCACGGGCCGACATTGGCGTTCAAGGATTTTGGCGCGCGATTCATGGCGCGGTTGATGGGCTATTTTGTTCGGGATGAAGACCGGGAGCTGACGGTGCTGGTGGCGACTTCGGGCGACACGGGCAGCGCGGTGGCGCACGGATTTTTGGGAGTGCCCGGAATTCGCGTGGTGATCCTTTACCCTTCGAGGCGCATCAGCGAAGCGCAGGAGAAACAGTTCACTACGCTGGGCGAAAATATTACCGCGCTGGAAGTAAACGGCACATTTGACGATTGCCAAAGATTGGTGAAGCAGGCGTTTTGCGATGAAGCGCTGAACAAGCGCGTCTTTTTGACCTCGGCGAATTCGATCAATATCGGGAGATTGTTGCCGCAGATGTTTTATCACGTGGCGGCGTACCGGCAGTTGCCGGTGGCTTCGACGCCGTTAGTAGTGGCAGTGCCCAGCGGAAATTTTGGCAATTTGACGGCGGGACTGTTTGCGAAGCGGATCGGACTGCCAGTGGCGAAATTTATTGCAGCGACAAATGCCAACGATGTGGTGCCGCAATATCTGTTGAACGGGAAGTACGAGCCGCGGCCTGCGCAGGCTACTTATTCGAATGCGATGGATGTGGGCAATCCAAATAATTTTCCGCGGCTGCTGGATTTGTGCCGCGGGCGGCTGGAGTATGTGCGGCGCGAAATATGGGGACATGGCGCGAGCGATGAGGAAACGCTGGCGGAGATGAAGACGGTTTGGGAAAAGTATCGCTATATTGCCGATCCGCATACTGCGGTGGGGATTCTTGGGTGGGAAGCGTATAAGAAGGAACATACCGAACCGGCGCAGGGATTGGTGCTGGCGACCGCGCATGCTGCGAAGTTTGCCGACGTGGTGATGAAAGCGATTGGGATTGCGCCGACGTTGCCGGACCGGTTGGCTTCTTATTTGAAGCAAGCGAAGTTGTCGGTGGCGATTTCGAACAAGTACGAGGATTTCAGGCAGTTCTTGCTGGCGCACTGATTCGAGGCGGAAAACGAAGATGTGTCAGCGAGCGGACCGGTTAGGACTTGCGGAGGCGATCCAGGAAGAAATAGAGGAAGACGCCGACGATGGAATTGACGATGCAGGCGACGAGCAGGCGCATGGTAAAGAGGGGTTGCGATTGCGCGAGCAAAAGTTTTTGCACTAGAACCACGACGCCCTGATGGAGCGCGAAAAAAGCGGCGGTAAGAGCGAAACGCGCCAGGGGATGCTCGGTGTCGAGGCGGGCACCGATGGAAGACGCGAGGTAGCCGATCACAGTTTTCGCGATCCCGAAAAGTCCGATTGGTGTTTTGCTGAGACTGTCCTGAAGAAGGCCAATGAAAGTGCCGAGCAGGAGGCCAGTGGAAGGATTTCTGCGGCTTAGACCAAAGTAGATGGTGATGAGCAGAGGCAGATCCAGAATGCTGGCCTTGGTGATGTACACCGGCAAGAACGCCTGCAAGACCAACGCGAAAATCACGCTGAGCAGAATCGTTCCACCGTGAAACTTGTGGACTTCAATATGCGATTCGCCGATGCGCAGATCGAAAGCGTCGTTCATGGGCGTTTTTCCGGAGGTTTGGGACTTGTCAAGGCAGAGACCGGTTGTCCAGCGGCAGGCTGCTGTGTCGCGGCTTCACCCGGCGGAATTTCCTGCTTCATAACCAGCGGGTCGGTGGTGAGCAGAACGATCACCTCTTCCAGCTTCTCTACGTTGGCGGACGGACGGACGCGGATTTGTTTGAAGGTTGAACCCGGCTTTACCTGGCTGATGGTGCCGACCGGCAAATCCTTGGGAAAAATTCTGTCCATGCCGCTGGTGACGACGCGATCGCCAACTTTGACTTCCTCATCGTTACCAACCAATTTCATGTTGAGCATGGGCTCGCCCATTCCGACAACGGGGCTGTGAATGCGGGAATCGGCAATCATGGCGCCCACGCCGCTATCGCGGTCGGTAACCAAAAGCACTTGCGAAGTGTCGCGAAAAGATTCGATGACTTTTCCGACAACTCCTTCCGGGGTAATCACGCCCATGTTCCGGCGAATACCCTCAGTCAAGCCGCGATCGAGATAAAGAACGAAGCTGTTGGCGTCGGCGCTGGCGCCGATCACGCGGGCGACGACCATCGGCACTTTGGCTTGTTTTTGTTTGAAATTCAGGAGCGCCGCCAAGCGGTCGGTTTCCGCTGATTTACTTTGCAGCTGCATGATTTCGAGTTTTAACTGGCCATTTTCGCGGCGGAGTTCTTCGTTTTGGCGGGCGGTATCGCTCAGGGCGAAATAATGGCGCCAGGCGTCGCGAAATTTTCCAATTCCCCAAGCGCCGCTGCGTTCGACTGGAGAAACCGCGGAAACCGTCCACACGCGAATGAGGCGCCCCTGGGAGTCTTTTCTGATTTGGATGGCGAGAAGAAGCACTTGCAGCAACACCACTCCGGTGAGCAGGAAGAGCGAGCGATGACGAGAGGGCAGAGCCGCCATAGGAACAGTTAACAATTCACCGTTTAAAGTTCACAGTAAAAACCAAAAAAAATCGGAACGACTGCGCGGCCGGTGACGAGTTGCGGTGAGCCGTAACCAGCGATTCCAGTTTCGTCCTTGCTGCCATGTCCCAAAAGCAGATCCCTCGCTGCGCTCGGGATGACAATTCTTTCAGGCTGAGAGACATCCTCGGCGGCTGCTCGGGAAAACGGCTTCGAACCGCCAACTTCCGTGTCCAAACTCGTCAGTCGATACAAACTTGCCGCAAGAGCTTGAAATCGCTGAGCATTTTGCCGGTACCGAGAACGACTGACGCCAAAGGATCATCGGCGATCGAAACAGGCAAGCCGGTTTCTTCGCGAATGCGCTTGTCGAGATTTTTGAGCAGCGCACCACCACCGGTAAGAACGATTCCGCGATCGCTGATGTCGGCGGAAAGTTCCGGGGGCGTGCGCTCGAGCGCCACGCGAACCGCGTTGACGATGGTGGCGACACATTCGCTGAGGGATTCGCGGATTTCGCTGTCGTCAATGGTGACGGTGCGGGGAACCCCTTCGATCAGGTTGCGGCCCTTGACTTCCATGGTCAGCGGCTTTTCGAGCGGATAGGCGGAGCCAATTTCCATTTTGATTTGTTCGGCGGTGCGCTCACCGACCAGCAAATTGTATTTGCGCTTGAGGTATTGCATCACGGCTTCGTCCATCTCGTTTCCAGCGACGCGCACCGAGCGCGAGTAGACGATGCCGCTCATGGAAATCACCGCGATGTCGGTGGTGCCGCCACCGATATCCACCACCATGTTTCCGCTGGGCTCTTCGATGGGCAGGCCAGCGCCAATCGCCGCGGCCATGGCCTGTTCGACGAGATAAACTTCACTGGCACGCGCGCGATAGGCGGAATCCTGCACGGCACGTTTTTCGACGGGTGTGATTTCACTGGGAACGCCAATGACGATGCGCGGATGGACAAGTACGCGGCGGTTATGAGCCTTTTGAATGAAATAGGTGAGCATTTTTTCGGTGACTTTGAAGTCCGCGATCACGCCGTCTTTCATAGGCTTGATGGCCACGACATTGCCGGGGGTGCGTCCAAGCATTTCTTTCGCTTCGCGACCGACGGCCACGACTTCGCCGCTCACTTTGTTGATGGCGACTATGGACGGCTCGTTGACCACAATGCCTTTGCCGTGAGAGAAGACCAGGGTATTGGCCGTGCCCAAATCAATCGCAAGGTCGGACGAAAACAAACTGAACACCGACCTCATGTTGTAACCGTTCTTGTTCATTCCCCCAGTCCTTTCGAATCAGAAACAAAATCCGCGTGACGACGACTCCCTGAGCGGGAGATTTTTATTTTTCGATTGGCATGCAACTCTTCATTCTGACTGAAGATCGCACGCAGCGCAAAATTCGCGTTTGTTGCCGCAATTTACTTTGGCACAACAATCGTCACTTGCTGCTTGGCCGTTCCGCCTCGCCGGTTTTGGCCAACGATAACAATCGAGTGTTCGCCCGGTTCCAAAGGCTGGGTGAAGTAGCGAAAGCCGCCGTCGGAATCGATCCCGGGCACTGGCTGTCCATTGATAATCAGTGCAGCACCTGGCTCAGTTTTGCCGAAGACTTCCACCACGCGCCCGTGCAGCTGGGTACCGCCAATTTCCAGCATCATTTCCTGGGCGCGGCCTTGTGCGACGATAGTGAATTTAAACGTTTCGCTTACGTCGCTCAGCTTCTTGTCCGCGTCAACGGCAATCACGTTCCAAAAATAATCGCCAGCATCCAGGCCGCTGATTTCGGCGGACGAGCTCTGCACTCTCACTTGCTTCACCATTTTGGTGAACATGGCGGTAGCGCTAATTCGAAGGGTGTAGGAAACAGCGTCCTTAACCGGTTTCCACTCGAAGTGAATGGAGGCCGCGCGTGGCACTTCGACGATGATTGGCGCAAGGTTCAGCGGCTCAGAAAGATCGGGAGGAGCCAGCACATCGGATTTCTTGAGGGGGCCGCCAGCAACGATGCTGGCCTTCTGCCATTGCCCCAGTTCAACTTTCTCATTGCCGCGCTGCACCTGTGCACTACCGCTGGCGACCAAGATTTCACTTTCCTGCGTTTGCGGATCGGATTTTACGGAAGCCCGGCTGTTGGGCCGGATCTGCGCAACAGTATCTTCCACGCTGACCGCCGCGTGTGAATTCGGCGAAGTCCAGTTGGGAGTGGAGAGATCGACGGCGCCGGTATTGACGCGGACCGCGGTGGTAGCCTGGTCCCGCGTGACGTTGTTTTCTTCCACGGTAACCAGAGTGTCGGGCTTGATGGTATAGGAAGTGCTATCTGCAAAGGTAATGCGCGCCGCGCCGTCCGCGGCGGTTTGGATCAGATCGCCTTTATCGAGTGTAGTGCGATAGTCGGCGTCTACCCACTGCACCGAGTTCACTTTTTTAATCTGCACGCGGCCGTCGAGGTTCACGAATTTCGCCTGGGTCATTGCCAGCGGCACTACGTCGCTGTCACTGCCGCTTACCGCGCTAGAGACCTTCTTGAGCACGGCCGCATAAAATCCCGGCGTAACAAAATAAACAGACGCGAAAATGAGCGCTACTAAAATCAGGCCGGACATGACCAGGGTTTTGTAGGAGACAGCGTGCCAATACACTTCGACGCGCTTGACCCGTTCGGGGCCAACTTGATGGTGCGGATTGTTTGGCAATTGACTATTCACAGTCGCAGGCGCACAAAGGCGGCCAATTTCGAAACTAACACACGGTTGGTATACCCGAGCATCGGCGCGGGAAGCCGTAGTCAAACTGCAAATAGCAATCCGGTTACAAAGGTCGCGGTGAAATTGTTAAGGTCCAATTTCATACCTGTCCTCCCGGCCAGTCCTCGGTTGCGGTAACCTGTGTGCTACAAGCAACGGCAGGTTTTGGGAGACTCAGGTTGCGTGCGATGAATTGGTTGCGGCTACGGTCATTCGTTTTAGCGGTTCTGTTTTGTGGCAGCTATTATTGCGGTGCTGCGCGGTGTCGCGCACAGGTTGCTCTCGATTCCGCGGTAGTTTCGGTTCGAGCGGATGCCTGGTTGAAGTCCTACCTGGCCGTCAGCGACTTCAGCGGTGTGGTGCTGCTGGCGCAAGGCGACAACATTCTTTTCGAACAAGCGTATGGATTGGCCGATCCCCAGGTGCACTCACCCAACCGGCTGGACACGCGTTTTCGAATCGGCTCTATTAGCCAGGCATTTACAGCGGCGGCGATCGAAAAGCTAGTCAGAGACGGAAGGGTTCGTTATTCCGATTCGCTCGATAAATTTGTAAAAGACATTCCCAACGGCGAGTCCATTACGATCGAAGAGCTGCTGGCTCACGAATCGGGTGTCGGCGTGATTGACTCCGCCGAGGTTTTTCGCGATTGCCTTTCGCGGCAGAATTTGTCGCAGCGCTTGGCGGCGGCCAAGCCGCTGTTCGCGCCGGGCACAAAATCCGAATACAGCAATGAAGGCTATGCTTTGCTGGCGGCGGTAATCGAACGCGTTACCGGCGATTCTTACAACAATTTTCTGCGCAAAAATTTCTTCGCGCCGTTACAAATGGAGAATTCCGGAACGGCTTGCCTGGACCTGCCGCAAGGCCATGATGCGTACGGGAGCATGGCAACAGCCTCCGAAGCTCGACTGAGGCCGCTTCCGTCTAATCAAGCGGCATTCGATGGATCCGGCTCGGTCTATTCCGACGTTCACGACCTCTACCGCTGGCTTCGCGCCGTGGATACGGATCCGCGATTCGAAGTCAGCACGCTGAAATATCCATATGGCTGGAGCAAGCGCAAATACAATGGACGCGATTCAATAGCTCAGTCTGGCCAGCTGGCGGGATTTTTCTCGTATATAGCGATTTATCCTAAGGATCACATTTACGCAATTGTGCTGAGCAACATTCAGTCGGGGTTTGCAAATCGCATCGCAACCGATCTGGAAGCGGTTCTCTTTGGGGGCAGCGTGTCGCAACCGCCGACGGTGACAGCGGTCACGCTGGGGGAACGATCCATGCCCCAATACATCGGGACATTCCATTCGCGAGAAACGCCCTATATGCAGACTCTTGCGATTCGCGATGGGCAGCTTGTCATGCGCCGGGGAAACGATCCCTTCTGGCAAGAGATGGTCATGGTTGACGGTGACGCCTTTTTTCTGCGCGCCGAGTATGCGCGTATTCAGTTTCACCGAGGCGCGGACGGGCTGGTTCACAGCATGACTTGGGGCCGGCCTGGCGGAGGGCATGTAACGTTTGAGAAGGATCGGGCCGCCGGCAACCCGCAAGCATCCACGCCAGAAAATCCGTGAACGATGGGCAGATTTCCGAACTTTTTCCGTTGCCTTAGAAAAATGCCCTGTTGCGGCAGGCGCGAACAGGGCACTAACGGCGTTCGTCGCCAACTGATTCAGTGTTTCTTAGAACCGAATGTAGGGTCCGAATGAGGCGCGTAAATTATTGTGAGCGCCGTGATTAAAATAGATCTCGTCGCCGACATCGAGCCGCAAACCGATCGGGCCAATGTGCCCTTCCAAACCGCCACCGGGGTAAAACGAACCCATCCAATTCTGATCGCGCAGGGTCTGCACATTGCTGATGAAAGAGCCGAACGTAGCGGGCGCCGCGTCGAACCGCACGTCCACGAATCCGCCCTTCACCGTCACGAACGGATGAAAATTTGAATGCCCGAGAGCTACTTTGGGTCCAAAGAGCCCGTGCAGCAAACGGACGTCGGATCGATTGACGGTAACAGTGGCGCCATTCGCGAAACGCTCCGTGAAGACCTGGTCGAAATCGTAGCTCATCTCTGCCTCCAGCATCATACGGCGGCCGAATCCAACGCCCAGCCTTGCCCCAACTCCGGCAAAGTTTGTATCGGTCTGCGACAGCCGGAAGTAGTCAGCGAACGCCCCGACGGCCGCATGATCTTGGGCAAAGGATGGTGCAGTTACGACTCCGCACAGCAGCAGAAACAGCGCAACACGGCTCATTCTTGTCTCCTGAGAGAAATTTTGATTGCGGCGAGAAAGCCGAGGGCCGGTGGGAGGCTGAGGACGACTTCTCTTAAGTTGTTAGACGTTGGCGGATAGGACCACGTTGTGCATAGTTCGCTGTAAGCAGCCGAGGGAAGGACTTGAGTACTGCGATGGGAGATTTCAATTCAAATACAAGAGAAGTTTGCCGTTGACTGCGAGGATGCAACATATTAGCGTACCTTCGTTGGGTGAAAGGTTCTGGTACTACTCGACTATTGTCCGTCGCAAGGACGATTGAGAATATCGCATTCAGATTTGCATCCAGCAGGAGCATGTCCCGCGTATGTCCCTACTGCACTTTCGCTGTAAAGAACGGCGCCGCACACAACGAGTCTCGCTCACCGTCCCTCTTTCCGTGCATGGGCACAATGAAGATGGCCAGAAATTTTGTATTCATGTGAAATCCAATGCAGTAAGCCAGCACGGCGCGCAGATCGAAACGGAACATCCGGTAGTGGTTGGGCAGGTGTTGATCATTGTGAACGAAAGCAGCGCGCGCAAAGTGGAAGCACGGGTGATCTCCATCCAGCGGAAGCGAGACGGAAAAACTTATGTGGGCGTGGAATTTCTGTCCACCGAAATTAATTTCTGGAGCATGACCTTTCCAAGTCCTGGCGCCAAACCGCTTCGCCGGTCGATTCCGAAAGTTACTCCGAACAAAGTCACTGCCTAATTTCTTTTCTTGTGTTTTGGGGATTTTTTTGCCGCGGACTTTTTCTTGCCAGTATTTTTAACCCGATTAAGCCCAGACTTCGCTTCTTCTTGTACCCGCTTCGGCAGCTTCGCAAACACCAGGTCGTACGATGCGCGCAGCAATTCCGCTAATTCGCCACGGGCCATCGCTTCAGGAGTCTCCAGCGCCACCCATTTTGCACGCGCCAGATAAGGTGCGGGAATCATTGCGGGCCGCTCCGTCAACTCCGCGAACGATTCATCGGCGCATTTAAAGGTCAGGCAGACCTGAGCGGGATCGAGTGGCGCGACGGCAAACATTTTTCCGCCGACCTTGAAGAGCAAGTGGTTGCCCCATTGGATCTGCTCGGTCGCACCGGGAAACTTCATGCAAGTCTTGCGCAGCCACTCGATGTCCATCATGGCGGTGCCTCTTCCTGGGGAATTCGCCTGTCGCAGTTGAGCGAAGCGGGAATCAGATGCCGGTCGTCGGCGCGCCTTTACTTTGCTTGATTTTCGGAGTACCGCTTGAAAAAAGAGTCTGGCTTCCACTGTGGCCGCTCCTGCGCATTCGCGGTGTCCGCTAGCAACCGGCGCACGATTTCCTCGTAAAGTGCGGCGGCGTGCAAATCCACGGGCTGATTTACATCATCACTGGGCGCGTGATAGCGCTGGGTGAGCCACTCCTTGAATATTTTCGCTTCGGGTGAATTTGGTTCATAGAAAACGTCCATGATCACCGAGGGCACGCCGTGCCGAATAAAATTATATTGATCGCTGCGTACAAAAAGATTTCGCAGCGGTTCCGGATCGGGCACCGCCTTCACTCCCAAGCTATGAGCAATGGCCGAGGCGCGATCGCCCAGCGTTGAATCGTTGATTCCTTGCACCCGTAGGATCTTTAGCGGCACGATCGGCAAGAACATATCGATGTTGATGTCCGCCACGATCTCTTTCGCATCCACAGTGGGATGTGCGGCGAAATATTTTGAACCCAGCAACCCTTTTTCTTCAGCGGTCACCAGCAAAAACAGGATAGAGCGTTTCAGTTTTTCCGGATGGCGCTTCAACGAGGCCGCGATATCCAGCACCGCCGCCGTGCCGCTTCCGTCGTCCATCGCTCCGTTATAGATTTTGTCGCCGTTCACGGGTTCGCCGATTCCCACGTGATCGATGTGCGCGGAAAGGACTACAAATTCCTTTTTCAACCGCGAGTCGGTTCCGACGAGGTTCGCGACGACGTTCTCCGATTCGAGGTCGACTTTTTGAATGGCTGTACGCGCCTTTAGCGAGACGTTCAGGTCGAAATGCGGAAGCAATTTTCGATCGCGCGCCAGTTCTGCGATGTCCTTGAAAGTATGTTCCGAGCCCGCAAATAATCTTTCCGCCGATTCCGGATTGAATACCATTGCGATTTTGAGCCCGGCTACTTCATTGAATTCCGCATCGGCCAAGTCCATCGAAGGATGAGCGCGGTTAAGGGACATTCGGGACCAGGGAATATCCATCGAGGCTGGATTGGGAATGACGATCATCCCCACCGCGCCGCGTTCCGCGTACCGCTTCCAACGCTGTGCTAAGCCTCCGTAGTGCGCCGCCAGCGAACCGGGCACCGTCGCGGGCGATCCAGCGAGGTACACCACGACTTTTCCATTCAGGTCCAACCCCGCCAATTCATCCACGTTGTTTTCCGGGACTTGCAGTCCGTTGCCCGCAAATACCAGGGGCGCGTTGATTTCGTCGTTAGTGCCATCCACGCGCGTCGAAAAATAGGCGTCTTCTCCAAGGGAAACCGCGCTAGGCTGGCCCGCCGAAGTAAGGAACGCGAAAGAATTCTTTTCGTCGATCTGCCGCTGGACAAATTTCACTTTCTGATAGAAGCCGTTGGTGCCGGCGGGCTCCAGTCCTGCGCGCTTAAATTGTTCCACGGCGTAAGCTTCGGCTTTGCGCAGCCCCAGGCTTCCCGTCTCGCGGCCTTCCATGCTGTCGTCGGCGACCACTTTCACGTGGTCCCACCAGGTTTTTCCGTCGAAGGAAACCTTCGGGTTTTGCTGTGCAGCGGCAGAGCCGGTAAGAATCAGCACGGCGCAACTGATAAGCAAACGGCGAAGCGGAAAAGTTGTAATCATGGAATGACGCTCGCTTTCGTTTTCAGTATTGTGCTTTCGCAGAGTCTTCTTGGGAGTCATGGTTGGATGTAGAGAGTACATCAACTTGAGTAACGCCGACGTTCCTATTCCCCCCGGGCTCGCTCCGAGATGCTGCAGGTCTTGTGTTACCGTACTGGCGTTTGCTTGGAGGTTCCGATCATGCTGCAGCGGCGCGAATTCATGAAAGTGTTTTCCGCGATGGGTCTGGGTGGCACGCTAATGCCCGGAGTGCTTTGGGCGCAATCACAGGGCAAGCCCGCGATCACAAAAGAATTGATCGATGACGCCGCGAAGATTGCCGGCGTGGTCATTCCCGATGCAGACAAAGAAATGATGCTGGAAAATTTGAACGATCGTGCCAGGGGCTTCGACGAAATCTTCCATCTGCACATACCAAATTCCGTTGCGCCATCACTTCTGTTTTTTCCGGAAACGTCCGGTGTGAGATTCGAAACGCGAAAATCGCCGATGCGCATGTCGGAAGTCTCCGCACCGGCTGTGTCCAAATCTCCGGAGGATTTGGCATTCGCCACGGTTCGCGAGTTAGCTGAACTGGTTCGGAATCGGAAAATCTCTTCCACCGCATTGACTACGATGTATCTCGAACGCCTTAAACGTTACGACCCAAAGTTGAAATTCGTCGTCACACTTACGGAAGAACGGGCTCTGGGTCAAGCCCGGGAAGCCGATCGCGAAATCGCCTCAGGAAAATATCGCGGTCCACTTCACGGTTTGCCGTGGGGCGCAAAAGATCTGCTCGCCGTCAAAGGCTATCCCACAACATGGGGAGCCGGGGGATTCGAAAAACAAATTATCGACGAAGATGCAACCGTCGTGAAGCGTTTGGACGAAGCGGGAGCGGTACTAATTGCGAAATTAACGTTGGGTGCGCTCGCCAATGGCGATCACTGGTTTGGTGGCATCACGCGCAACCCCTGGAATTCTCGTCAAGGCTCGAGCGGCTCGTCCGCCGGTCCCGCTTCGGCGACTGCCGCAGGCTGTGTTGCGTTCAGTATTGGCTCCGAGACGCTCGGGTCGATTTCTTCACCGTCCACGCGCTGCGGTTGTACCGGTTTGCGGCCAACTTTTGGATTTGTGCCGCGCACTGGCGCCATGGCGCTTTCCTGGAGCATGGACAAACTCGGGCCAATTTGCCGGAGCGTGGAAGACTGCGCGCTGGTTCTCGACGCGATCCACGGCCCTGACGGAAAGGACAGGACCGTTTCGCAGCATGCCGCGTTCAATTGGGACGCCGATCTGGACTGGCGCAAGCTCCGGGTCGGGTACCTGAAAAAAGATTTTGAACCGCAAGAAGCATCGAAGCAATCTGAAACAAAGGAGGCCAGCACTCCGGAAGAAAAGGAAAAGCGGGAAAAAGAGCGCAAACGCCGCGAAGCTTTCCGTGTTCGCGCGGCCTACGATCGCAAATTCAACGACGCCGCTCTGGAAAAGCTGCGCGGAATGGGCGTGAATCTGACGCCAGTCGAGATGCCGAAATTTCCCTACGACGCGATGGAGATGATGCTGGACGCGGAGGCCGCCGCTGCGTTTGATGAACTGACGCGCACGGGACGCGACAAGTTGCTCACCGAACAAGGCGCCGACGATTGGCCAAACATTTTCCGCTCCGCGCGTTTTTTGCCGGCGGTCGAATACATTCAAGCCAGCCGGGCGCGAAGCCTGGCGATGGACGCCGTCGGCAAAGTCTTCTCTGACCTCGATGTCGTCATTACGCCAACGTTTAGCCAGCAATTGGTAATTACAAACCTCACGGGCCATCCGGCGCTGATTCTTCCGAACGGTTTTCGCGGCGCGGATGCACCACCGCCGGCATCCTCCGAGGATGGATCGGATGAAAACGTAGCCGGCCCGGGAACCCCCGTGAGCCTCACATTCCTTGGAAATTTATACGGAGAAAATAAATTATTGGCGCTGGCGCGCGCGTATCAGGAAGCGACTGACTTTCACAAACGGCATCCAAAACTTGACGGATAAGTTTGTGCCGAGGTCAGCCTTCTTTTTGAACCGGATATCCTTTTTGCGCCCAGTCGGTGTTGAAGCTGGTAGCAAGAATCAGCACACGCAGCCGCGCAAATCCCAGGTCTTTTAATGCGGTGAAGGCAGGCCGTAGATTGGGGCACTTTTCCAACGGACAGCACCCGCAATATAAGACAATGTCGGAACCTTTCGGAAGCGTCGCGGCGTATTTCTTCAATTCGCCGATCCCTTGTTCCGTCGATCCCGGGCCATAGAAAACCGCGCCGGGAATATGAGCGCCCTTATAAAGAGTCCGCACGCCCACGTAAATTACCAGTACATGCGGATCTTTTTCCATCTGCAGCTCCCTGACCAACTGAGCAGGCTGAACAGTTTGCGCCGCCGTCCACGGGTCAGCAGCGATTGCGCCGCCAAATTTTGCGGCCAATAAACTGATCGCCAAAACTGCACAGAGGAATGAGAGCTGTACTTTGTTCCAGAAAATGCCCGCGAAACGTTTCATCTTGCCGATCATATCGAGCGGCATTGCATTGGGACAAGTCAAGTGGCGGTCATGCTCGGGATTATTTCTTGGTTTCGTTACGCTGGCGCATCAGCTTGACAGCGGTGGCGCGCAGAGTTTCCGGAATATTTTTATTCATGCCAAGTCTTTTCAAGTCCTGAGGATTGAGCATTGGCAGCAAATTCAGCGTGATGTCCAGCGGTGCTTTGCCGTTATTCAGCAAGTTGCGGACAACGTTGTAATTCTTGCGAAAATTTCTGTTCTTTCCGATCAAGCGCAGAATTTCGTCCGTCAAATTGGTCATCGAAGCAAACGCTTCGACTTCCTGATCCGTTAGTCGCGGAGATTGCAACACTGCTCGCTGCACAACTTTGTTGGTGTCGCGAATCAGCGTGCGCCGCGCTTCGGAGCCGCCCTTCATTGCGAATTTCACGCGCTGCGAAACGGTCATGGTGGAAATCTGCTGTAGCAGCGTCTTGCGGCGTTCATTGTCCGGCTCGACGTCCGCCAGCGCTTCATTGAGCGCATCCATGTCCGGGAGAGAGTCGCTCAATAATTCATTGAGCTGGCTTTTCTGGTCGAGAGTGACCGAACTGGATTTTTCCAATGCGGACGCCAGTTCGCGGGAATCGCTTACCCGTTCCAGTTCGTCCATTAACGCCTGGATGCCCAGCGCCGAAAGATGTTGTACCAGCGGGACCAGATGTTCCGCCGAACAATTCTTATTTTTGATCAGCGCGTCGGCGACGCCCGGCTTGGCCGCAAGATTTTTCGCCGCAAATTCAAAGAGCGGTTCGAGCGCCTGCTGGCGGTTGAGCGCTTCGACAAAATTCTCGATGGGTAGCGCCAGAATCGATTCTTGTGCGCGAGTCGAAACTAGCTCGTCGGAATCGAGCGCCAGCACCGTGAGAAGTTCCGCCATGTCAGGGGGCGGCAGTTTTACCCCGCCAGTACATACTGCAAGTTTTTCTTCGCGACTGGCTTGCCCGCTTCGCAATCCTTCCAGGATTTCAGGGCTGAGTGGTTCCACTGGCAGTTGGCCTCAAGTCTTTCGACGACAATGAAATTGTAGCGGACGATCCGGCGGCGTGGCTGAAGCTAACGGGCCGGCCGTTCAAATCCAGCAACAGGGCGGAAAGGTCCCCGGAAGCAAGCTCAAACTGTTCTTTCGCGGAAAAATGCAAATTCTGTCCGGCGACCATTTCTCCCTCGTAGACTACTGCACCGTCGGCCACGACGCGAATACGCGTTGCCGCGGACGCCGCGACCGAAAGGTCGAGCTCGGTCGGGTTTCCATTGCGATCCGCGGGAATGCTCGATGAAGCGTTCGCCGAAAGATTTTGTGCCGCGACCGGCGAAGGAACATTGGTTATTACTCCTGAAGCCTTTTTGGCTGCGCGACGCGCCACGTAGAGCCGCCAAGCATAGCTCCCTCCAATCACGAGTCCTGCCACTAAGCCGAGCAGGAGAACGACGGCGAGCGCGGGTATCCACTTCGGAGTCTGTGGAATGCGCTCTTCCGGTTTGTTCGAAGGGAGAGCTGTGGTTTCCCCACGTGCCAAGTCATAATCGGAGAGCAAATTTTCTTCGCTAAGCCCCAGATAGCGCGCGATGCTGCGCACAAACCCGCGTCCGAAAACACCGCCCGGCAGCCTTTCCCAATCTTCATTCTCAAGAGCCTCGAGGAATTTGGGAGCAATGCGCGTTGCGGAACAGATTTCTTTTTGTGTGACTTCGCGCAATTCGCGCTCGCGTTTTAAGCGCTCGCCAAACGTACCCTTGGCCATCGGTTCGAACCGTTCCTCGATTTTGACGCCTAGACTTGGCTATGGCAGTTCCGCAGGGCGGAAAGCATCGGCAGGAATGTGCGAAAAGCAATTCCCCAGACGCACTATAGGTGCCGTATGACGCGCTGTCAAACCATTGAAAAACGGACAGATGCATGGGAACTCGCGTGGTCGAAAGAAACGCAGCGATCAGCGGGCTTAACGTGGATGGCGAGATAGCCACGCCTGTCCCACGCATAGGTTGCGCGCATTTTTGTCGCGTGGCTATACTGGCGATGAGGCGCAGAGGTCTTGATTCTGCGAGCGGCGTCGTGTAGCTCAGACGCCCGTGAGAAAGGGACAGGCCCCCAAGCGTGGAGGAAACCAAACAGTTTCCAGCCATTGAACGACGCAGAAATCCCGGACTCCCAGCGGAAAGACGCGAAGCAGGAGAGGTCGCGGTCTTCCAGGAACTCGGGAAAGCGCTGACCTCCTCATTGCAGCTGGACCAGGTGCTGCGGACGATCATGGAAAAGATCGACGAATTCCTGCGCCCCGATAACTGGTCGCTGTTGCTGCTTGATGAGGCGAAGCAGGAATTATATTTCGAACTCGCGGTGGGCACCGCTTCGACAGCTCTGAAAGATGTCCGCGTGAAGATGGGGCAGGGAATCGCAGGTTGGGTTGCGGCGCACGGCGAGACTGTGGTCGTCCCCGACACGTCGAAAGACACTAGATTTTTCTCCCAAGTAGATGAGAAGACGAAAACGGAAACGCAATCGATCGTCGCCGTGCCCGTAAGATTCCGCGATACATGTTTGGGTGTGATTGAGCTGATCAATTGCATCGGTCCCGATGGGTTCGATGCGCGCGACCTGAAGCTGCTAGAGGCGCTGTCGGACTTCGCAGCAATCGCGCTTGAAAATGCCCGCCACGTCAAGCGCATTCACGAACTGACGATCACCGACGACTGCACGACACTGTATAACGCGCGCCACATGAGTTTTATCCTGGAAACTGAAATTTACCGTTCGCAGCGCTACAACTACGAATTTTCGCTGATTTTCATCGACCTCGATCACTTTAAACAGGTGAACGACACGCAGGGCCACCTGGTCGGTTCGCGGCTGCTGTGGGAAATCGGAAACGCGCTCAAGGCGCACTGCCGGTTAATTGATTTTGCGTTTCGTTACGGTGGCGATGAATTTGTGCTGATCTTGCCACAAACATCGAAAGAAAGTGCGATGAACGTCGCGCGCAGGATGCACAAAATGTTACGCGAATCTTTGTGGCTGCCGGGCGAAGGACTCAATATCAAGCTGACCGCAAGCATGGGGGTCGCGTCCTACCCAGTGGATTCGCGCAGCAAAGAGGGACTGTTGCATTTGGCCGACGAAGCCATGTACCTGGCGAAGAATACCAACCGCGACAGCGTGGCCGTCGCAAACGTCGGGATCTTGCCGCATTTGCCGGCGGCGGCTGCTGAGTCCGCAAGCTAAGAACGCCAGCCGTCTTCCAAGCCTCTTCTCTTTTTTTCCAACGGCCCGAAAAGCTTTGATCAACTTCTTGAGCGGTGACGGCAGCGGATGCTCGGTTGCCTCCCGCGCTTCCTTCCGTGTCACACCACCGAGGTATACAGTGCCGGCCAATTCTGATTAACTGAAAGCAGATGCCGCCTAGCGGACGGCGCGACACGATGAAAAAAAGTGAAGCGGCGAGATATGCGCGGTGGAGCGCGGCAGTGGCGCTGGTGTTTGCCGGATTAACCGTCGCTGTATATCTGAAGCGCGGGTGGACGCGCCACGTCGAGCGAGAACATGCGCCGCCAGCTGCGCCGCAAGACGTCGAGAGGCAATCCAGTCATTTAACATTTTCGAAGGGCGAAGGAACGCGAAAGATTTTTACTGTTGAAGCGTCCAAGTCGATTGATTTTAAAGGTCTGAATTCAAGCGATCTGGAAGGCGTGAAAATCACTATTTTCGGAAAAGAAGGCGCGCGGCACGACACCATGGAGACGCACGCTTGCCGCTACACGAAGGATAGCGGCGATATTTCGTGCGCCGGAGATGTGGAAATTATCTTGATGAGCGCGGACCAGTGGAATGCTGCAGGCGGAAAGCCAGGCGCTCCCGGAACAATGAAGATCGAAACGCGCGGGGTTAGCTTCAACCGCGCGAGCGGGGAAGCAATCACCAAGGACGAAGTGCGATTTATGTTTGCCAACGGCAATGGACAAGCGACAGGAGCGGAATACAACTCGGAAAAGGGTACGCTGCGGCTGCAAAAGGATGTGAGGCTGCAACTCGATCAGCCGGTGGCCGCGAACGCAAAAAGTGCCATTTCGACGAAAAGGATGCCGGTACAGATTGTCGGCTCGCGAATGGATTTTTCGCGCGACGCGGGCACGATGTATTTGTTGGGCCCAGCCGAAGCGAAAACACAAACCGATCGGCTGACCGCGGCCGCTTTTCTGCTCGAACTCGATGGGGATTTCCACGCGAAGCGACTCACTGCGAAATCGAATGGAAAAAAGGATCTGCCGGAGTTCAGCGCGGCGAAAGGCGCGGGTAAACAACGGCTCTCAGCGGAAGAAATTACGGCGACTTTTGCACCGGAAGGCTGGGTGAGGCACGCAGAGGCGAAGGGCCAAGTTAGCGGAGAATCCGTCCAGGACGAAGCCCGGCAGACCATGAAGGCGCAAAACGCTTCGATGGAAATGGCGCCAGGCGGAAACGCGCTGAAGCTGCTGGTGATGAAGGGCGGAGTGGATGCTAAGACGAGCACTCGTGCAAACGGAAAGGGAGAGGATAGCGCGCCAAATGCCGAAGACACCCGAGAATTAACCACGGAAGAGCTGCGCCTGAAGTTTGCCGAAAATAGTGGGCAGCGCGGCACTCGGAAGATTGGAGCCAAGGGTGTAAAGCTCGTCAGCGCCGATACGCCAGGAGCGGGCCGGATCGAATGGCGCCAGGCGGAAAATGCGAACGCGACAGCCTCGCAAACGGTGTTGCAAGCCAACCAGCTCGCGATGCAATTTGACGGGAATGGAAAGCCCTCGCGCTTAGACGGGCAAGGCGACGTACGCACCGAGCGCGCCGTGAATGGAGCGGAGACCGAAACCGCTACCGCGAAGAAGGGTTTTGTCGAATTGCAGGAGCAGGGCGGATGGTCGCGGATGGAATTGAGCGACGATGTGAAGCTGAACGCAGGAACGCGAACGGCACAAGCGGATCGCGCCGTGTTTGAGAGAGCGGCGCAGACGGCGACGCTGACGGGCCACGTGGTGGCGAAGGATGCGACGAGTTTGACCTCCGCCAGGAAATTGACGTTTTGGCAAGCGACTGGCGATGTGCGGGGAGAAGGAGCAGTCCGTTCCTCGGATTTGTCGGCGCACGGAGGCCCCTTTCACCTTGCGCCGGTGGCTGCAAACGTGAGCGCGGATCAGTTGAGCGCCAATTCGAAGAGCGGGCGGGCTCTGTACACCGGCCATGCGAGGCTGTGGCAAGGCGATTCGGTACTGGAGGCCGATTCGATCGAGCTGCTGAAAAATGAGCGAAGGATGAATGCGGCGGGAAAAGTGCGGGCAATATTTCCGCAAGCACCGGGGAATGCGCCGGGAGACTCTGCGGCGACAGTCGCCGCCAAGGCGACGAAAAATTCCAGTGGTGCAAAAATTAGGCAGCCGGTGCTGTGGCATGCGCAATCCGAGAAGTTGACTTACTGGGATCGCGAGAATCGGGCGCGACTCGATCAGCAGGTGGTGGTGCAATCGCCCGAGGAAAAAATCACCAGTGCGGCGCTGGACCTGTATTTTGCGAAGGCGAACTCAGCCGCAACACAGACCGTATCCGCAAAGGAGGCCGTGGGTATCGCCGGGTCGCAGCAAATTAGCCGGGCCGTGGCCACCGGTGGCGTCGTGGTGCAGCAGGGCGAGCGCCGGGCGGCAGCCGAGCGCGGTGAATATACCGCCGCGGAAGGGAAATTCGTAATGACGGGTGGAGCTCCGACACTTTTTGACGCTTTGGAAGGGACAACCACAGGGCGTCAATTGACCTTCTTTTTAGCGGATGCTACGATCATCGTCGATTCCGAAAATGGATCGCGCACACTGACCAAGCACCGAGTCGAAAAGTGAGTGAGCAGATCGCGGTTGTCGCTCAAACTGGCCGTCTGCGGTCACAAGTGACAAGGAATGCTGAAGCTCCAGGCCGTTGAGTTGAATAAGTCGTATCGGGGCCGCAAGGTCGTAGACGACGTTGAGCTGGAGATTGGACAGGGCGAAGTGGTTGGGTTGTTGGGTCCCAACGGCGCCGGTAAGACCACTACTTTCTATATTTTAGTTGGACTTGCCCGGCCCGATTCCGGGCGTGTTTTGCTGAACGGTGAAGAAATCACCGACCTTCCGATGTATCTTCGTGCCCGCAGCGGAATCAGCTATCTGCCTCAGGAACCCTCGGTTTTTCGCCAACTTACGTGCGAGGAAAACCTCCTAGCGGTTCTGGAGACGCTTCCGCTCAGCCCGGAGCAGCAGCGCGACCGCTTGGAGGAATTGCTGGTCCAGATGGGGCTGGAGACGGTTCGAACCAGCAAGGCCTACATGCTTTCCGGTGGGGAACGCCGCAGACTCGAGATTGCACGGTCGTTGACGCTTGAGCCTTCCTTTATATTGCTGGACGAGCCGTTTTCCGGCATTGACCCCCTGACCGTAAAGGACTTGCAGGAAATCATTCGGGGACTGGCAGAATCCGGTATCGGCGTGCTGATCACGGACCATAACGTGCGAGAGACCTTGACGGTAACGGATCGAGCGTACATTCTAAAAAGTGGCAAGATTTTTCGTAAGGGGCGGCCAGAGGATCTGAGCAACGATCCCGAGGTGCGCCGGGTGTATTTGGGCGATCATTTTCGGCTGAACTAGGACTTTACGGCGCGATTGGAAGGAAAGTTTCTCGCGAACATGGCTTGGCAAGGCTTAAAACTCAATCTGAAGGTAGCCCAGAAGCAGATACTGACCCCTGGCCTGGTGCAAATGGTCAGCGTGCTGGCGCTGAATCGGCTTGAACTGAAGGAAATGATCAACACCGAGATGGTGGCCAATCCCGTGCTCGAGGAGTTGAGCGAAGAAGCCACCACTACCGATAACTACAGCGACGAAACATTCCTGAAAGCCGAAACCGAAAAACTGCCCGAGAAGGAGGCGCCGAATCCGTTTGACGAATTCGACGTGGGAAGCTTTTTCAATCAGTACCTGGATACCGGAGGCGATGGCGGGCAATCTCAGGAGCGTGAAATTTCCGAACGCCCATCCTTCGAAAAATTTCTATCTTCTCCTGCAGGGCTTTCCGAACACCTGAACTGGCAGTTGAGCGTGACCATCTGCTCTGACGCGGTCCGCGAAATCGCTGACAATATCATCGGCAATCTGGATGAAAACGGTTATCTGACCGCTTCGAACGAAGAATTGCTACAAGACGGCAAGTACACCCAGGATGATTTCGAGGACGCACTGGCGGTGGTACAGGACTTTGATCCCATCGGAGTCGGCGCTCGAGACCTGCGGGAATGTTTGCTGCTGCAATTACACGCATTCGACCCGACCAACACGTTGGCGCAGCAGGTGGTTTCGGAACATTTGAAACAAGTGCAGGCCAATCAGCTGAAAGAGATTGCGCGCGCCCTGAATCGCCCGATTGAAGTGATCAAAAGGACGCTCGATGTGATCAAGAAGCTCGATCCGCGGCCGGGCCTTCGCTACAACAAGACGGAACCTCGCCTGGTCGAACCCGATGTCTATTTTCGGAAGGTGGACGGCGTATGGCAAGTTTTTCTGAATGAAGACGACATGCCACAGTTGCGGCTGAGCCCGACGTATCGCCGATTGTTGGCACGCGACGCGGCGGACCGCGAAGTACGAAACTATGTGAAAGAACGATTCACAGCGGCGATTCAACTGCTAAAAAATATTGAGCAGAGAAAACACACCATTTTGCGCGTCTGCCAGTCCATCATCGCTCGCCAGGGAGAATTCCTCGATCACGGCCCGGATGCGCTGAAGCCCATGATGATCAAAGAGGTAGCCGAAGAAGTTGGCGTGCATCCCTCGACCGTCAGCCGCGCAGTGGCCAGCAAGTACGCGCACACACCGCAGGGTGTCTTGGAATTGCGATCGTTCTTCAGCGAATCCGTCAATGGGCCGGAAGGCGGCGGAATGTCTCTGCTCACGCTGAAGCGCCTGGTGAAGAAAATGATCGAAGAAGAAGATTCCAGCAAGCCGCTCACCGACGAGCACATCGCGCAAAAACTGGAAGATGCGGGAATTCACGTAACCCGGCGCACGGTGGCGAAATATCGTGAAGACATGCGCATTCCCAGCACGCATCAGCGCCGAGTGAAAAGCTGAGCGCCTCATTGAAAGCAAAATCACCAGCAAAGCGGGACTCCCATCAACTGGTGATCCTGACGGGGCTTTCTGGCTCCGGGAAAAGCACCGTTTTAAAGGCCTTCGAAGATATGGGGTTCTACTGCGTGGACAACATGCCGGTTGAGCTGATCCCGATTTTTGCCGAACTGCATGAAGGCGGAGAAGGCAACTTCAGCCGGGCGGCGCTTATGGTCGATGCGCGCGAGGGCGCGCAATTGCAAAAATTACCGGGCTTGCTAGCCCACCTTCGCAAGGATCATCCGATCTCGCTGGTGTTCATCGAAGCGAATGAAGATGCACTATTGAGGAGATATAGCGAAACGCGGCGGCCGCATCCGCTCGGAAAAGATTATTCCGTGCGGGAAAGTCTGCAGCAGGAACGCCAGCTCATGGCGCCGATCCGCAAACTGGCGGATGTGGTTGTTGATTCGACGCAGTTCAACGTTCACGAATTGCGCACCTTCATCACCAGACGTTTCAAAAATCCAGACCGCCACCCCATGCTTATTTCCGTAGTCAGTTTCGGCTACAAATATGGCGTGCCGGTAGATGCCGACTTGATCTTCGACGTGAGATTTCTGCCGAACCCACATTTCGTGCCTGCTCTGCGAAGATTTACCGGACGGTCCGCTAAAGTGCGGCGTTTCATTCGTTCCTTCCCACAAACAGGAGAATTTTTGCGGCGCATGGAAAGCCTGCTGGCATATCTAATGCCGCACTACATCGAAGAAGGAAAAAGCTATTTAACGATTGCTTTCGGATGCACCGGAGGAAAACACCGTTCGGTAATGCTGGCGGAAGAGATCAAAAAAGCGCTGGAAAAACGCAAGTACGCAACCAAAGTGATTCATCGCGACATCGATAAGTAAAGCATCTTGTCCGCCGGTCCTCGCAACTTGACACGTCCCTTGAAGGGCGAATAGCGTACCAGCAGCAATTTTTGTGAACGGTTTTTTCGAATGATTGTTCGAGCGGGAGCTAAGGCTTGGCGTCTGTGATCTCACCCCAATTGAAGCGATTGCTGGCTTTCGTGTGGCCGCACAGATTCCAAATGCTACTGGGTGTAATCCTGCTCATGTTTGTCGCCTTGGCCGAAGGCGCAATTGCCCTGTTGATCGCGCCCATCGTTGACCGCGTGCTGAATCCCGCAACCAGCGATTCCACCATTCCGTTTTTTAAAATGCCTTTCGGAGGCCACGTCTTCTATTTGAATAATTTGTTCCCGTCCAGCATTCATAACGTGAAGAATGTGGTTATCATTTCCATGATCGTGGTGTTTCTCACGAAGTCCTTCAGCGAGTTCGCTGGAGGTGTGCTCATTCAATCCGTGGGTCACCGGGCCATTACCGAACTGCGCAACAGGGTGTACGAAAGAGTGATCCGGCAACCCATCGGATTTTTCCAGCAGGAGCCGGCCGGAAGGCTGATTTCCGCGGTGATCAATGATGTCGAACGCGCCAGACTGGCGCTTTCGGAATATCTTGCCGACGTATTCCGCCAAGTTTTCAGCTTGATCGTATTCTTGTGCGTCCTGCTGCAAATCGACTGGAAAATGACGCTTGGCTCCATCGTGCTACTGCCGATGGTGGTGTGGCCTGTCGGCAAACTGGGAAGGCGAATCCGTCGTTCCGTGGAGAGCAGCCAGACCAGGCTGGGCGAGCTGAACCAAATCTTGCAGGAAACCGTGAGCGGAAATCGAATCGTGAAAGCGTTCGGAATGGAAGACTTTGAGATTCGCAAATTCCGGAAGTCGGCCGCGCGCCTGTTGCGCGAAACCATGCGTTGGGTTCGCGCTCAAGTTGTCACTTCTCCGCTTATGGATTTGCTTCAGCCGGTGGTCATCTCTTTGCTCTTGCTTTATGCGCGCGACAAGATTCGCTTGCACGAGATGACCGTCGGTTTGTTTTTCGCCTTTGTTTACTCTCTTTTTAAATCTTATGAGCCCGTAAAGCGCATGGGCGCTGTTTATCAACAGTTTCAGCAAGCACAGGGTGCGACCACGCAGGTGTTTGCGTATCTAGACCGCCCCGAAGAAGAACGCGACCGACCTGGAGCCATTTCATTGCCTCCGTTTTCTCGCGAGCTGGAATTTGAGAGCGTGGGCTTTTCTTACGATTCGGCGCCGGTCTTGCGCAGCATCAGCTTCAAGGCGGCTAAAGGCGAAGTGGTGGCGTTTGTCGGCTCCAGTGGCGCGGGAAAGACTACGTTGGTGAATCTCATCCCACGGTTTTACGAGCCGACCGCGGGAGCGATCCGAATCGACGGCACCGATACTAGCGGAGTAACGCTGCGCTCACTGCGCGAACAAATCGCCATGGTCACGCAGGAAAACATTCTTTTCCACGACACGGTGTGGAACAACATTTCCTACGGACTGGCCAGCGTGGAAAAGCAACGAGTTGTCGCGGCTGCTCAAGCCGCCCTCGCCCACGATTTCATTCAGGAACTCCCTCTGGGTTACGATACTGTTATCGGCGAGCGGGGAACGCGTCTCAGCGGTGGACAGCGGCAACGCATTGCCATCGCCAGAGCGATCCTGAAAGATTCTCCGATTCTGATTCTTGATGAAGCGACCTCGGAGCTCGACGCCGAATCCGAAATGTTCGTACAAAAAGCGCTGGCGAATTTGATGATTGGAAGAACGACATTCGTAATTGCGCATCGGTTGGCCACGATTCGGCGCGCGGACAAAATTCTGGTATTAGAGGAAGGCCAAATCCGAGAAATGGGAACGCACGCGGAGCTGATGGCGCGCGCCGGAACTTATGCCCGGCTCCACGATTTGCAATTTGCCGACGACGAAATGGCCGGCCAAACCCCGGTACCAACGACTTTGCCCCCACTGCCCTCTACCTCTTCCACAAGGAATCTCACATGAGCGAAAAGGGCGCAGTGCAAGCAAAAAAAGCCGAATGTCTTTCCATGACCGGATACGCGCAGTCCAAAGGCAGCGCCTTGGGATGGGACCTTCGCGTAAGCGTCAAAAGCGTCAACCACCGCTTCTTGGATTTGAAAGTGCGCCTTCCCGAAGGCTTTGATTTGTATGAATTGCGCCTGCGCCAGATGGTGCGGGAACGAATTCATCGAGGGCACATTGAAGTCCATGTGAGCCTTGATCCCGGCGCGGCCACCGCGATTTCAGTAAACAAGGATCTAGTGACAAATTATTTGCGCGCCGCCGATGAGTTGCGCTTTCAAACTTCCGTCTCGGCAGCTCTGGACGTCGTCGCTCTGTTGCGACTCCCTGGAGTGATTGGCGGCATGGCGCCGGCCGTGCCGGAATCTGAAGAGGAGCAGGAAAAGCTCGGGCGAGAACTGGAAAGAGCTCTTCTCGATGCGCTGAACAAGTTGGATGAGATGCGACGCGCCGAAGGTCGCCATCTTGTCGCCGACCTTCGCGCCCGGTTGGCTCGCATCGGCGAGCAGACCGAACTCGTGCGCGGCCTGGTCGTCCAGCTTCGTCCGGCGTTTGCGCGCCGGCTGGAATCGCGGTTGAAAGATTTATTGAGTGCCACGGCGATCGATCCCGCTCGCATCGCCCAGGAAGCGGCCATGCTGGCAGAGCGCAGCGATATCAGCGAAGAGCTGGACCGTTTGCGAAGTCACCTGCAACAATTTTCAAAATTGCTGGATGGTGCCGGAGAACTCGGAAAAAAACTCGATTTCCTTCTCCAGGAAATGCATCGCGAAGCCAACACCATGCTTTCGAAAACTCCTGGTGTCGAAAGCGAAGCCCTCAGAATCACTGGCATCGGCCTCGAGGTGAAAGCCGAAATTGAAAAATTGCGCGAACAGGTGCAAAACATCGAATGACTGATGCAAAAGCTCTGGCACCGCTGGTATTGATTGTTTCTGGCCCATCCGGTTCCGGAAAGTCCACGTTGGTGCAGCGCTTATTGCAAATGCCGGGAACTATGGCTTCCCGATCGTGTACCACTCGGGCGCGCCGTGCCACCGAGGCCAGCGGGAAGTGCTATGATTTCGTCACTGATCGAGAGTTTGAGGCCATGATATCGCGCGGAGAATTTTTGGAATTCGCGCGGGTCTTCGGCAAACACTCCTACGGCACGCCGAAGAAATGGCTCGAAGAATCCCGCGCCCGCGGTCTGGACCTGGTTCTGGAAATTGACGTACAGGGAGCCGCGCAGGTAAAAGAGAAGCTGCCGGAATCAGTGGCTATCTTTATTTTGCCGCCATCCCGCGCGGAATTGGAACGCCGGTTGCGCGGTCGCGGACAGGATTCCGACGAAGAAATCGCGCGGCGTCTGGCCCGTGCGCGTGCGGAAATTGAAGCCTTCGGCAAGTATTACGATTTTTGCGTCATGAACGAAGACGTGAGCCGAGCCGGACTCGAAGTGGAAGCAATTTTGACGGCCGTGCGCTGCAGCAGAACGAGGCAGCAGGGCCGGGTGCAAGAACTTCTGGCATCATTTGGGGGGAAAGACTGAAATGACCGTGCAGACGAAAGCTCCAGAGAGCCAGTTCGCATACGTTGTACTTGCAGCGCGGCGGGCACGCCAGATTATGGCGGGAGCGCCGCCAATGCTGGAAAATCCGCGCACTCTGAAGCCCACGCGTGTGGCATGTGAAGAAGTCAACAGCGGCTTGATCGAATACGAATTCAATCCTGGCAAATCCGTGGATGAAGATAAGGATGGCGTCAAGCGGCGCAAATAGCGCTCGCGAAAATCTCATGCGCATCACTCTTGGCGTTACCGGAGGAGTGGCGGCCTACAAAGCGGCTGAATTGGTGCGCCGCCTGCAACAAGAAGGTTTCTCGGTTGAAGTGGTCATGACTCGCGCCGCCTGCGAATTCATCACGCCGCTTACCTTCGCTGCGCTCACCGGAAAAAAAGTGATCACCGATCTTTTTGATAAGTCGGGCGGCGAAGCCAATCTCGAAAGTGCGATCGAACATATTGCTGTCGCGCAGAGAACCGATCTTCTGCTCGTCGCTCCAGCCACTGCGGACATTCTCGCCAAATTCAGCCGGGGTCTCAGTGACGATTTTCTCAGCACACTTTATCTTGCTACCGTTGCGCCCGTGATCGTGGCCCCTGCCATGAACGTCAATATGTGGAATCATTCCGCTACTCAAGAAAATATCGAACGGCTGCGCGCCCGCGGAGTTCATGTCGTCAATCCCGACGAAGGCTATCTCGCCTGCGGCATGACCGGAGCCGGAAGGCTTGCCGGGCAGGACGCGATTATTGCCGCGGTGCGCGAAGTATTGCGAGTGCGGCGCGACCTGGAAGGTCACACAATCTTGTTAACCGCCGGCCCGACGCAGGAAGATCTCGATCCGGTGCGCTATTTGACGAATCGGTCGTCGGGGAAAATGGGTTACGCCGTGGCGGAAGCCGCTGCGCAACGCGGTGCGCGCGTCATTTTGATCAGTGGACCAACCGCGCTCGACACTCCCGCCGGTGTGACGCGAGTCAACGTGCGAACAGCCGTCGAGATGTTGCGAGCCGTCGAAGAACACTTTGCGGAAGCCACTGTGGCCATTTTTGCGGCAGCGGTGGCCGACTACCGCCCTGCCGAGGCTGCCACAAACAAGATTAAAAAGGCCGCCGGCGAGATGACGCTTCGCCTCGAGCCGAATCCGGATATTCTCGCCATGGCCGCTCGTAAAAAAGGCAACCGGTTGGTCGCGGGGTTTGCCGCGGAGACCGACCGCGTAGCGGAAAATGCGCGTAAGAAGTTGCATGAAAAAGATGCCGACTTGATTGTGGCCAACGACGTGACTGCGGAGGGAGCGGGATTCGATGTCGATACCAACGTGGTCACATTGTTTGCTCGCGATGGCCGCGATTTGGCCCTTCCCAAGTTGACCAAATGCGAAGTAGCGCATCGCATTCTCGACGAAGTCGTGCGGCTTTCCGCCAGCGTGAAACATCAGTCCGCCGGCTAACCGATCAACATGGCCAATCGCCTGGAACCAAAAATTCAAGAAAAACTGGATCAGCGTCTGCGGTTTTACGAAGATCTGGGTTTGAGCCCCTTCTACCGCGACCGCGCGGCTGCCGCGAAAACGCCGGCCGCTCCAACCGCTGGCACTGCGGAACCTGTAATGCTCGAAAGTAGTCGCGGCGAAACATTGTTGAAAATCCGACAGGATTTGGGCGAATGTACGCGTTGCAAACTTCACCGGACCCGCAAGAAAATTGTTTTTGGCGATGGAAATCCTAGAGCGAATCTGGTTTTCGTGGGCGAAGGGCCCGGCGCGGATGAAGACGCCCAAGGCTTACCATTTGTGGGACGCGCTGGGAAACTCCTGACGCAGATGATTGAAGCCATGGGCCTGCAACGCAGCGATGTCTATATCTGCAACGTCGTTAAGTGTCGTCCCCCGGGGAATCGCCAGCCGGAAAGCGACGAAGTCGAAAAGTGTTCACCATTCTTGTTTCGCCAGCTCGACGTGATTCAGCCGAAAGTGATTGTTTGCCTGGGCGCAACTGCTGCTCAAACTTTGCTGCAGACCAATCGCAGTATTTCCCAGTTTCGCGGCCAGTGGCTGGATTTCCGCGGATTCAAAATGCTGCCCACCTACCATCCTGCCTATTTGCTCCGCAACCCTGCCGCCAAGAGTGAAGTTTGGAAAGATCTTCAGAAAGTCATGGCTGAACTGGGCCTCGAAGTTAAAAAGAACAAGGCGAAATAAATGCCGAGCGGCATTTTGCTCGGTGTTGCCACGGCAATCTCCTGGGGCAGCTCTGATTTTTTTGCCCGTTTTGCTTCTCGCACAGTCGGAAGCGTGCGCGCCGTTCTGGGCATGCAGGCCTGGGGCGCGCTGTTTGTTACCATTCTTCTGGTTTTCTCGCGCGATTGGGGACACCTGTTTGACGGCTCGGGCTGGCGGCCTTGGGCCTGGGGAATTCTTGCCGGCGTCATCACTACTTTCGGCGTGCTGGCGCTTTATCGTTCCTTCGAAATCGGCAAGCTTGCCCTGGTTGGGCCAGTGTCCGCAAGCTATCCCGCGCTCACCGTGATTCTTTCGTTTTTTTCAGGCGAACGGCTGACGGCTTTTCGCATTATCGGAATTCTTGCTGCGATGGCTGGTGTGCTTCTTGTCGCCACGGGAGAAAAGAACTCCGTGCATCCGGATACTGCTGCGAAATCAACGGGAGCTGCCGGCCTCGCGTGGGCCATTGCCGCTGCGCTCGCATTCGGAATTTTGTTCTGGCTGCTCGGAACTCGCATCATCCCGCGGACCGGTGTATTGGCCGCGCTCTGGCTCATTCGAATAACAGGCGCGGCGATCGCATTTGCCATCGTTGTCGCGCAGAAAATTCCGTTGCGGATTAAAAACAGGCGCGCCAGCGCGCAGGTCTACACCATGGGTTTCTTCGATACCGCGGGATTCGCATTCAGCAATCTCGGAATGCGTATCGAACAAGTAGCTGTCGTCAGCGTGCTCGGCTCCCTCTATGGTGCCGTCACGGTTGCCTTCGCCGCCATTTTCTTGAAAGAGCGCGTCGCATTTCTGCAATGGCTCGGCATCGCTTCCATTTTTGTCGGCGTCGCGCTGATGAACGCTTAAGGTCGACAACCTATCCCCTGTTAAACTACTCGCCGCGATGAAACAGAAACTCTGCAATGTGGCGATCGCCGTTCCGCTGCGTGGCACCTTCACCTACAAAGTCCCCGACAGTCTCGCCGCCGAAATTCGACCCGGCTCGCGCGTTGTCGTGCCGTTTCGAAACAATTCGTTGGTCGGGGTAGTGACCGAGTGGACAGAAAGCGGCCCGCAAAACACCCGCTTGCGCGAAGTCCTGAAATGTCTCGATCTGCTTCCTGCGCTTACGCCGAAGCTCCTCGAACTTGGCCGGTGGATCGCTTCCTACTACGTCGCTCCAATCGGAGAAGTCTATCGTTCCATGCTTCCTCCGCAGACGGAACTGCGTGTTCAGCAAACTGTTTTTTTGACTCCTGCGAGCCGCGCCGCAGCCACAACACTTTTCGAAGAGACCGGCGTCACCCAAAAATTCTTTCAGAAACTCGGCGCGGCTGTTGATGGTGTGCCCCTGAAAGCGGCTCTTCGTGCCGGCATATCGCTTGATGAACTTCTCAAGATGCAGCGTCGCGGACTCGTCGAAATCTGCCAACAAATTCAATCTCGCAAACGCCGAACTCAGAAAATCATTGCCTGGAAAGCCGCCGATAATGAGCAGGCGGCACCACTTCCGGAAAGAGAGGAGCGGCTTCGAAATTTGCTGGAGCACGAACGGGGACCGCTCCCACTTCCAAGACTCTTGAAAGCCGCGGCTGTCTCTCGGGCTTTCGTCGAACGGCTTCTTCGTGAACAAAAACTCGAAAGCTGGGACGAATCGCTCGACCCGGCCGAAGATCCCTTCGATACCGGCTACACGCCGCCGGCACACATTCTGAATCCCGAGCAAGAGAACGCTTTCGGAGCCATCCGCGCGCGGTTCGAACTCGGCGAATTCGGGGTGCAACTGCTGCACGGCGTTACGGGCAGCGGAAAAACAGAAGTCTATATGCGTGCCATCCAAGACACGCTGGCTCGCGGCAAAACCGCGATCATTCTCGTTCCTGAAATTGCGCTGACCTTATGGATTGGCCGGCAATGTCGCGCGTGGTTCGGCGCGCGGTTCGAAGGGGTCGCTGTTTTGCATTCTGCGCTCAGCGACCTTGAGCGAGCGCGGGAATGGTGGCGCGTTCGCAATGGCGAAGCGCGCGTGATTGTAGGAACCCGCTCCGCGATTTTTGCTCCCGTCGAAAAACTTGGCCTGATTATTGTCGACGAGGAACAGGAGTCGAGTTACAAGCAGGAAGAAACGCCGCGCTATCATGGCCGGGACGTGGCGATCGTTCGCGCGAAATTGGAAAATGCTCTGGCTTTGCTGGGTTCGGCTACTCCGTCCCTGGAAAGTTTTTATCACGCGCGCGGCGGAAAATATGAATTGCTCACGTTGTCGCAACGCGTTGCGGAACGCTTGCTCCCCTCCGTCGAGATTCTCGATCAGCGCGAAGAATTCAGGCAAACCCATCAGACCAGCCCGATTTCCACCAGGCTCCGCTCAGCCCTTCAGGAATGTTTGAGTTTGCAGACCCAGGCGTTGATTCTGATCAACCGGCGCGGATATTCGTGGAGCGTGATCTGCCGAAGCTGCGGCGCTACGGTGCAGTGCCCGAATTGCAGCATCTCCATGACCCACCACAAAAATCGCAACCGTCTGGAATGTCACTACTGCGGCTTCACTCAGGCCATACCGAAAAATTGCCCGAAGTGCGATTCGAAGTACGTTTATTTTTTCGGCGAAGGTTCCGAGCAATTGGAAGAACGGCTGCGAAAAGAATTTCCAAACGCCCGTATCGCGCGATTGGACCGCGATACCGCGCGCACCAAGCGCCAATACCAGGAAATGTTAGGCGCCCTTGCCGACGGCGCTCTGGACATTCTGGTTGGCACGCAGATGCTCGCGAAGGGTCACGACTTTCATCGCGTTACGCTGGTCGGCGTGATCAGCGCGGACAGTTCGCTCACCATGCCCGATTTTCGCGCCGCCGAACGCACCTTCCAATTAATGACTCAGGTCGCCGGCCGTGCCGGCCGCGGCGAGTTGCCTGGCCGCGTGCTCATCCAAACTTTCTATCCCGAACACTACGCAATTCAGGACGCCGTCAAGCAGGACTACGCGGCATTTTTCGAAAGGGAATTGCACTACCGCCAGGTTATGGCCTACCCGCCATTCACGTCGCTGGCTAACATCATCGTCCGCAACCGCAGTCTCGAAAAAGCCATTCAGTGGTCCAAGCAGCTCTCGCAATTTTTCGTGAAGCGCACGGCCGACGAAATCCGTGTCCTTGGCCCAGCCAGCGCTCCGCTCGCTCGCCTCAAGTCCGAATACCGCTTCCAGTTCCTCCTCAAATCCCGTAAAAAAGCTGCCCTGGCCAAACTCCTCTCCGGCGCGCTCTCCTACGCCGACTCCAAGCAAGTCCCCGAAACCTCTCTTCTCATCGACATGGACCCTCTCCACCTCCTGTAGCGGCCGCCTTCTGAGACAGGCCTAAGTCTCTTCCGTTCCCCGAATCGTCGCTATCCTGGCCTTTCAGAACGTGAACGGTAAACGTTCCGCCAGCTCCAGAAGAAATATGCCGGTACACCCAACCCCATCAACACCAGTGCCGCCAGCACGTGCCGAAATTCTCTTGGATCGCGCGTCGCCAGAAAAATCGCATTGCCAACTACGGCAGCGGCGGCCAGCAGAAAGACGATCGGCGTCCACGGATACCCCGGCACTCGATAAGGAAGCGCTTTTGTCAATCCACCCAACGCTGCGCGCAATGGAAAGATAGCAGCTGCCCCCAATCCGTAAAAAATCCATCCAATAAAAATGACCCCGCCGATCAGCTCGGAGAATTTGCCCGCGAAAGTCAACACTGCCGACCACACGCACAACGCAACGATCGCATTCGCGGGAGTGTGAAATCGCGGATGTACCTCAGCCAGCGTTTTGAAAAATAAATTGTCTTTGGACATCGCGTAAAAGACGCGCGGCGCCGTGAGCACCACGCTGTTCGTCGCGCTGAAAACGGAAATCAGAATCGTAAGCGCAACGAGCTTTCCCGCCCATGGGCCCAAAACCGCCGTCGCGGCCGTAGCTGCGATTGCGTCGCTATCACTCGCTCCGGACGGGCCCAGCGCCACCAGGTAGGCCATCACTGCGAAGACATACAAGCCAATTAAGATTAGCGAGCCCAGCAGGAACGCTCGCGGAAAAACCTTCTGCGGCTCGACGACTTCTCCCGCGCTATAGGTGCCGAATTGCCAGCCTTCATACGCCCACAACACCGCGATCATCGCCAGGCTGAAACTGGAAAATAAATTCATGCCGTGCATTGGCGTTCCTGCAGCGGGAATTATTTCTCCGCGGTGCTTGCCCAACGCAAGCAAGACCACGCTCAGCACGACGATCAGTCCGGCCTTCACCAGCGTGGTCCAATTCTGCAGGTCGGAACTTTGCCGCGTGCCCCGCACATTTACGATCGTCACCACCACAATCATCATCACTGCTGCCGCCGAGGATCGCGCGGCAGTTAACGGAATCACTTCCGTGAGATATCGCGAAAACGCGCGAGCGAGAGCGGCGACGGTCGCCGCCGAGATCACCAGAAACAGGCACCACCCGTACAGGAATGCGGGCAGCCTTCCGAATCCGTCGCGGATGTAGCAGTACAGTCCACCGGCTTCGGGATTCGCGGCGGCAAGCTCCGCGTAAGTAAGCGCACCGAGCAGAGACATCGCTCCGCCAGCAATCCATACCAGCATCGACAGGCCGACCGAGCCGTTCACCAGTTTCAGAATCGGTCCCGGCGACAAAAATATCCCCGATCCAATCACCGATCCGATAAACAAAAACAACAGATCGCGCAGGCTCAGTGTGCGAACGAGTGTCGGCATTTGGAGCGCGGCAACAACCAGCGATCGCCTCGCGCACATGAATCATAGCGGCGATTCGTTTGTCGTCAATGAGAAGTTGCCGATTGCCAGAGCGGCACCGGCATGAAACACAAAATCATGACCAGCAGCGTGCCCATGGCAAGCACGACGCGCGGAGCGTCGAGTGGCCGTTGATCCTGAATTGGAGGAATGCGAAGAAAACGAAGCGCCAGCAAAATTCCCGCCCACGCCCACCACACGCTCCAGAAATATCCCAGCGCCACCAGAATCGCGGGAACCAGCAAGCCGATCCAGCGGTGCAAGCGAGGCTGGAAGGAACGCAGAACGTGCCCTCCATCCAATTGACCCACCGGCAGAAGATTCAACGCGGTGGCGAAGAGTCCGACCCACGCGGCCCGGCCAACCGGATGCAGCAACAGCGTCAGCGGATTTGCATCCGGGAAAAAACGATGCGCAAGTAGGCGCATTACAAGCGGCACGCCAAAAACGATTTCCGTGCCTTCCGATGCAATACTTGGAACGACGCGCGAGTGAATTACCCCATAGATCAAAATAGGAATCGCCACCGCGAACCCGGCCAGCGGGCCGGACGCACCGACGTCAAACAACGCGCGGCGGCTGCGAATTGGCGAGCGTATCAGGATAAACGCGCCGAGTGTTCCAATCAGTGTCGGCGCGGGAATGAAGTATGGATAGCTGGCGCGAATGTCGTGATGTTTGCATGCGAAGTAATGACCCAATTCGTGCGACAACAAAATAATCATCAGCGAAATTGCGAAGGGGAAACCGGAAGCCAGCGCGCTCGGATCTTTGTACAAAAGTTTCAGCGATACAAAAAACTCACCGACGGAAGCAGCTTGATTGTTTGCGAAGGCAATCGCGAACTGGCGGCCCGCCGCGAGACACGTGAAAAAAGTGATCGCAAAGAGCAGAATCGCCAGCCACAGGCGCTTCGGCTTGGCCGCTGGCGCCGCCGGCCACGGCGGAAGCACGATAGGGACTTCCTGCGCGCGCCCTTGCAGCTCAATTGTCGGCGGACCAGATTCGTGTTCGCTGTTCACGGTTTTATTTGGCGGGCTAACAGCTCGCACCTGTGGTTGGATGCAAGTGCGAAGCCTTAAGGAAGATTCCCCGCTCCGAAGACTCCGCTCGGAAAAACGGTCAACTCTCCGTTGAGTGGATGTTCGCTACCCCTGCGGCCTTCTTAAAAGTGTGAAAAGCAATCGTCATTTCGAAAAATTCCTGGGTCCAAAAGATCTTTACTCAAAAATTCGGGCACCCAGAAATTCTGGAGGGTCAGCCCCCGAGGCCTTGCAATTCCTTGCCGGGCTTGAAACGCACCGCTTTGCCCGGCGGAATATTCACTTCCTCGCCGGTGCGAGGGTTGCGGCCGATACCGGTTTTCCTCGGCTTCACGGTGAAGACGCCGAAGCGGCGCAGCTCGATTCGCTGGCTGCGGCCCATGCCGTTTTTCAGCGATTCAAAAACAGTTTCCACGGCTTGTTCGGCCTTGACGCGGCTGACACCTGCTCCATCGAGCTTGGCCAGTACAGCGTTCACGATATCGAGTTTAATCAAGCGCGTCCTCCGCACTTGCGGGCTCCAAGCAGGCCCGCACCCGCATAATTGCGGCTTCAGATAATCTGCACCACGCTTGGTACGTTAGCGCAGTTCCGTGGGCAGATGCTAGAGGCTGCGCGGCGGGTTGTCAAGACGTGTTGCCTCAACTACACTGACTCTTCTTTGTTCTTGCTTTGCAATCGCAATTTATTTCTGGAGGGCGTGGATGTCCGTAAAGCCGGATCAGTGGATTCGCCGCATGGCGCTGGAACATAAAATGATCGAGCCGTTCACTGACCGGCAGATGCGGGACGGAGTGATCAGCTATGGCGTGTCTTCGTACGGATACGATATTCGGGTGGCGGATGAATTCCGGATTTTCACCAACGTGAATTCGACGATCGTGGACCCCAAACATTTCGACGCGCGGTCGCTGGTGGAATTCAAAGGCGACGTTTGTATCGTGCCGCCAAATTCTTTTGCGTTGGCTCGTTCGGTGGAATATTTTCGGATTCCGCGCAACGTGCTGACAATATGCCTAGGCAAGTCGACTTATGCGCGGTGCGGAATCATTGTGAATGTGACGCCGTTCGAGCCGGAGTGGGAAGGCTTTGTGACGCTGGAAATCAGCAATACCACGCCGCTGCCCGCGAAGATTTATGCCAACGAAGGATTGTGCCAGGTGATTTTCTTCGAGTCCGATGAAGATTGCGAAGTCAGCTACAAGGACAAGAAGGGGAAATACCAGGCGCAAAGCGGGATCGTTCTGCCGCGGCTTTAGAGTTTCTCCTTTCCGCAATTTCAGTCTCACCATACGGCCCAGGCAGACTTGCCGGTGGTTGCGCATTTTATCCTCGAAAAAACTCCTCGTAACTTTTTTCCGGCCCGTACATCTATTAGACGGTTGTCTAAGTATCGAAACGACGATGGAGTATCCAGGAGATCGTTATGAGCAAACTCGCTAATCAAGTTGCGGTAGTGACCGGGGCCTCGAAAGGCATCGGCGCTGGAATCGCGAAGGCGCTGGCCGCAGAGGGTGCGTCGGTGGTGGTTAATTACGCCTCCAGCAAAAAAGACGCTGACCGGGTGGTACAGGAAATCACCGCCAGCGGCGGCAAGGCGATCGCGGTGCAAGGAGATGTCTCGAAGCAAGCAGATGTCACGCGGCTTTTCGCGGAAACCAAGAAAACTTACGGCAAGCTGGACATCTTGGTGAACAATGCCGGGATTTATCAATTTGCGCCACTGGAACAGGTCACCGAAGAATCGTTCCACAACCACTTCAATCTGAACGTTCTGGGCCTTTTGCTGGCGACCAAGGAAGCGCTGAAACTGTTTGGACCGGAAGGGGGCAGCGTGATCAATGTAGGCTCCGGCGTGAGCACGATTGCGCCGCCGAATACTTCGGTTTACACAGCCACTAAGGGCGCGGTTGATGCGATCACCGCCGTCCTGGCGAAGGAACTGGGGCCACGCAAGATCCGTGTCAACTCGATTAATCCCGGAATGATTGAAACGGAAGGCGTACGCAGCGCCGGGTTCAATGAAGGCGATTTCCGGAGCTGGATCGAATCGCAGTCGCCACTCGGGCGAATCGGGCAGACCGACGATATTTCGCCGAGTGCGGTATATCTGGCGTCGGCTGACTCGAAATACCTGACTGGCGAGAAGATTCGGGTGACCGGCGGTATTTTCTAACTTTAGCGGTGCCATTCCTTAAAACATCGGACTTTCAAATTTTTCCGCCGTAAGAATAGCTGGGCCGCGAGAGCGGTCCAGCTTTTCTGTCTCGGCGGCCCTCTGGGTGCAATTCAACCCACGCATTCCCTGCAATGTATAGCAAGAGAAGCACTTACGAAGAACTATACAAAAGGTCGCTGGCTGTACGCGGGGCGACGGTTGGACCATACCCCCTCCCCCCTGTTTTTGCGTAAGTATTGGGTTTAAAGGACTTAGGAGGTATGTTTTTTGTAAGTATTCATTCTAGACGAGTTAGCAACTTAGCCCTCGCTCAGAGATACGTCGCTTAAGCCGGGATTCGGACCCTCTTCGGATCTTCATTTGTCAGAGAGCGGTCGAAAGCGGCCAGCCGCTCCGTTCCAGATCGGGGTTTGTACACGCAAACTCTGAAACCCGTCCAATGCGCCTTGCAGAATAATGGATTGTGCGCCCGCCGTCTCCTGAACCGAGGGACAGTTACAGGTCTGGTCCCATCTGGCCTAACAAGGCCTGAGTTCGGTTGAGGGTATTCTAGGTGCCCTGTTAGGAATCGGGGCACTCAGGAGAGAAGGGGCGCGCAGAGTGTGCGAGCGCGCCCCGCCACTGCAAAGACCGGGTGAATACGGTCACTGGCAGGATTCACTGATGTGCTTTAGGTTTGTGACGCGCAGATCGGCGTACTCGCCGCCTCCGGCCTCCTTCTTTTCCTTTGCTTCATTTTCTTCGCGCATTTTGGTGCCGGTTACGGTGACCTTATGTCCCAGGTGCTTGGACAGATCGGCCGTGGTGCTACGCAGCCCGTAAACCTTGCCATCTTCACTTTTGATCGAATATTCGCCAGCTTCATCGCCTTTTTGCAGGCAGCCGGTTACGGTAATTGCCTTGCTCTTGGTCTTGGTTTGAGTTTCCTGGGTCGTCCAGGCAAGCGAGCTCAAACCCAAAGTTAGAACTAGAGCCAGAACGTATTTGGTCCATCTACTTGTCAGTTTCATATCGGCACCTCTTTCCTTAAGAGCTGGGTTCCTTTATGAGCTGGGAAACGAGCGGGGGGAATAGGCTTCCGTTGGTGGGTACCGCTGGTCAGAAGGGCAAACCGGGCAGGCGGAATTTGCGTTCCAAGACCATCCCTGAAACAAATGATAAATTGTGATTCGCGAATGCGTCAAGTGAAGAGGCGCGACGAAGGTGGGACAGTCGAGACGGTTCTCCGGCCGAGCCAGGCGATCGCGATTTTTTTTTAATTGTACGGAAACGCGGATACTCTCGGACAAGGGAGGCACACATGCTCACGGGGTGGCAAAAGTTGGCGATGGTAGCGTTGCTAGCGGGGCCGGTTGCAGCGGGGCAGGAGGCGCATGATCATCAACCGCCGGAGAAATTGGGAGCAGTATCGTTTGCGATTTCGTGCAGGGCGGCGGTGCAAGGGGAATTCAATCGAGGAGTGGCGCTGCTACATTCGTTTGCGTATGCGAAGGCGGAAGAAACGTTTCGCGGTGTAGCAAAAGAGGATGGGCGATGCGCGATGGCGCATTGGGGAATAGCAATGACGCACTTCCATCAATTGTGGGATCCGCCTATTCCGGCTGCCGCAGCAGCCGAGGGGAAGCGGGAAATGGAAGAGGCGCTACATATCGGAACGGATAACAAACGTGAGCGGGAGTTCATCGAGGCGGCTAGCGTTATTTTTCAGGATGCCGAGACAGTTCCTTATGCAAAGCGAGCGCTCAAATATGAAGAAGCGATGGCAGCGATTGCCGCCAGGAACAAAAAGGACGTTGAGTCTCAGGTGTTTTACGCGCTGGCGCTTCTGGCCAACGCACCTCCCAACGACAAGACCCACGCGAGACAGAAAAGGGCGGCGAAGGCGCTTGAGCCGTTATTTCGGGATTACCCGCAGCATCCAGGAATCGCGCACTATTTGATCCATGCTTATGACAACGCGGAAATGGCGTCACGCGGGCTGCCGGCGGCACGATTCTACTCGACGATTGCGCCGTCGGCGCCGCACGCACTGCACATGCCGTCGCATATCTTCACGCGACTTGGCTTATGGCCTGATTCGATCGCGGCCAACCTGGCGGCAAGAGAAGCGGCCGGCCGAGAGGAAGACACGGGCGAGGAACTGCACGCGATGGACTATTTGGTTTACGCATATTTGCAGACTGGCCAGGACGCCGAAGCAGCCCAAGTGATCGAGGATCTCGGAAAAATGGCGACGCTCAATAACGGAGATTTTAAGGTTGGGTACGCGGCGACAGCGATGCCGATCCGCTATGTTGTGGAGAGACGAGAGTGGCAGAAGGCCGCGGGAATTGTTCCTCTGGCCGGTGCGCCGCCGCACGTAGTCGCGATTGCCGTTTGGGCGCGAGGAATCGGAATGGCGCGGAGCGGCCGTTCGGAGGAGGCCCGTAGACAAATTGCCGAGATACAACGGATCGAGGAACAACTGCAGAAGTCAGGGAATGTTTACTGGGCGACGCAAGCGCGGGTGATGAAGGGCGAAGTGATGGCGTGGTCGGCGCAAGCGGAGAAGCGAGGCGACGAAGCTTTGGATTTGCTGCGCGAGGCGGCAGACGAGGAAGATTCGGTGGAAAAGCTGCCCGTGACACCAGGACCCATTGTGCCGGCGCGCGAGCAACTGGGTGAACTGCTTTTGGAGCAGGGGAAATATGAGCTGGCACGCAAGGAATTTCAAGCGGCGCTACGCGATTCACCGGGACGCCGTGGCGCGTTGCGTGGAATGGCGGAGGCGGAAAATCCGCGCGGGCGGTAAAGGCGGACATGCACGCTAGGGTGAGCCGGAGCGAGCGGCGCGTGCTTTGTTGCGGTCTTTGGTATCGGAGGCGAGCAAGCCGTCAAGTTCTTCCAGGAGCTGAACGTCGGAAAGGACGATATCGGGACCGATGGCTGCGCAGAGCGCTCGACCGAGAATTTCGGGGAACACCGTAAAAGAAATGACGTGGATGGCTGGAAGAATTCTTTTAATGACCGATGCTGGTTCCTGTCCGTTCACTGGAGGCATAGCGGGGTCGAGGATTACCAGGTCAGGTTGCAGAGCCTCTGCTTTTTGGAGGGCGTCGGCGCCGTCGAGAGCTTCGTAGACGGCAAATTCCGGGTGGCGGATCTGAATCAGGTTACGCAAAGCGAGGCGAGCGGAATCACTGCTATCGGCGACGAGGACTGTGGCAGCCATGAACGTTTTTAACGAGCGGTCGATGCCCGGTGCAATACCTGCAAACTTGTAGTTTGCGGCGCAAAAGGAAGCCATTTTCGTTTTTACTATGCGTCCGAAGTTTGTGATACGGCTTAGGATTTGAGCGGAGAGTGGCGTCGCGTAGCTCTTTGATTTTTGCTTGTTACGCGACCCAGGTCGCTGTTCTCGCGGGCCGAAGCCGAACGGCCTATGTCTCGGCGCGCAAAGATTGAAGTTGAGATCCTTCAAGCATCCTTATGGATGTTCACAGGATGACAAGGGAATGGCAGGTGCGCCCGCGTTCCGAGCGATCCAAGAGGTCGATAAAAGGTACGATAAAAAAGGGCAGCTAGGCCAAGGGGACGAGGATTTGGGTAACTAGCTGGTCCTCGGGGGTGGTTCTGGGATCGTTGACGTAGTTTTCGATGCAGAAGTCATCGCGGAGCCGGATGTTTTTCTCTTTGACGATGTCGAAGACGCGGCTGGAGGCTTGAGGAAGGTTGGTGTACGGGCCGGTCAAGACGAAGCGGCCGTATCTGCCGCCGTGAAATTTCTCATAGCGTATCCCGACTGGCAAATCTTGAGGCGCCGCCGCAAGAGAGACGCCGGCACGATAAATTTTTGGTCCGACTTTGTACAGGCTCAAGTAGCCGGTGATTTTGTTGTTTTCGGAAATGACTTGAGTGAGTGGATGCAATTCGGTCCAGGCCTGTTGGGCAGTATCCTGAAAAGGTCCAATTTTCTCGAGGAAGACGTAATGGGTTTCGGGCCAGGTGACGGTCTCGGGTTGCTGCGTGAGATTCAAGGCGGGTTTTGCGGTGGACATGGAATCCTCCGTTAAATTGAAATTTCGTGAGGGCAATGAGCGAAAGTGTGGCGGGCAGAATTAGTTTGCCACATTGTCTGTTAAGGGCAAGTGAAAAGGACCCTGTTTTTTCGTTAGTAAGTTCAAAATACAACGCAGAGATTATTTCGCGGTGGCCGGGACCGCGGCGGTTTCGGTGGTCAGGCTTGCGATGGGATAGCCGAGTTTGCGCCAGGCGTCCAGGCCGCCTTGCAGCGGGCGAATGCGTCTGATGCCTTGCTTTCTAAGGAGCAGCGCCACACGGGCGCTGGTGGCTTCGTTTGGTCAAGTGCAGTAGAGAATAACTTCGCGGTCGCGAGGCAGACGATCGTTTTTTTCTTCGAGCTCTTTGGCATCGATGCGAAACGCGCCAGGAATGGTTTCCGGATCGGCTTCGAAATCCAGGGAGTGGCGCAGGTCGACGATGACCAAGTCTTCGCTGGCGTCAATTTTCAGTTTTAATTCTTCTGGAGTGATGCGGGCGATGCGCAAGTCGCGAAGAAATTTTTGACGCGCAAGAAATTTCCAGGCGATCCAAGAAGCGAGAATGGCGATGATGAGAACGGCGAGCCCGCCGCCGAGCGCTTTGGCGCGCTCAGCGATCTTTTCGATTTGCTCGCTGAAGACGTAGCCTGCGCCGAGAATGCTGAGTCCCCAGACGAGCGAGCCGAGAGCGTCGTACAGGAGAAATTTGCGGGCGCGCATGTGAAAAATGCCGGCGAGGGGCGGAGCAATGGTGCTGAGGCCCGGAATAAATTTCGCGAGGAGCAGGGAGCGCGCGCCCTGCTTGGAAAAGACGCCTTCGGTACGGCGGACGCAGGAGTCGGGTTCGAGAGAAATTTTGCAGAGAAACTGCAGAATACGAATGCCCTTGCGGCGGCCGAGGATGTACCAGACGGAGTCGGCGGACAGAGCGGCGACGGCCACGAGAACGAGCGAAGCCCAAAAACTGAGTTGACCGGTACCGGATAAAGCTCCCGCGGCCAGCACGACAGGAAGCGACGGAATGGGCAGGCCGAGCTGTTCCGCGAAGACCCAGGCCAGGAGTACGACGTAGCCGTGTTTGATGAGGAATTCGAGCGTGCTATGCATGGAGCTGGATCGGGTCCTTGCCTATGAAGAGTATGAGTTAGATTATCAGAAGGTCGGATAAAAACCGCGCCCTTAAGAGCGAAGGGAAAGCCAAGGGTGCGGCACCTCGGAAACTCGCAAGTTTAAATGGAACAAATGCTGTTTGCTTGGGGCGGACACCCTAGGAGGATGCCAGCGCTTACTTCGAGATGAAGTCCGCGGAGTGTCCCCACTTGCCGGTCATGACAAACTCGCGGATGGGTTTGCGCTTTCGAGGTGAGGATTCACGGTCGCGATAGGGTTGGGGCAGGGAAGCGGGATCACCTGGGTGACCTATTGCAAATGCGGCGATGGCATCCCAGGCGGCGGGGATTTCGAAAACTTCGCGCGCGGTTTCGGGATCGAAGCCGGCCATTTGGTGTACGAACAGCCCGCGGGCAGTGGCTTCGACGGTGAGCCAGGCCATGGCGGCGCCAGTGTCGTATTGGGCGTTGCGGTTTGGGGCGTTATTTTTCGCGAAGGCCAATTCGGAAATCGCAAAGCCGAGAACGTAGGCGTGTGTGGCCCAGTTGGCGTTGAATTCGACAAGAGGTTGCAGGGCTTTGGTGAAATTTTCCTTGTCGTCGCGGGTGGCAACGATAAAAGCCCAGGGCTGTTCGTTGCTGCTGGAGGGCGCCCAGCGTGCGGCTTCGAACAGGCTCCGGAGATCGGCAGGGGCAATCTCTTTTTCAGAGAAGGCTCGAGGGCTCCAGCGCTCGCGGATAAATTCGTGAACAGGATATTCCGTTGGTGCGGGATTCTTCATGATTCAGTTCTCCAGAGCCGCGCTATTTCCCGGCTCTACTTTGCTTCTTGCTTGGTCATTTCGAGGTCGATGGTGATATTTACGTCGTTGCTTACGACGAGCCCGCCGTCACTCATTTTATTGTTCCAGTTGATGCCGTAATCCTGGCGATTGACTTTGGTGGTGGCGTTGAGCGCGACGCGTGTTTGGCCCCAGGGATCCTTGACCGGTCCAGTTGGACCTTCGACATCGAGAACAATTTCTTTGGTTACTCCATGAATCGTGAGGTCGCCAGTGACTCTTAATTTGCCCGAGGAAACCTGTTCGATTTTTTTCGACTTGAAAGTGATGGTGGGATACTTTGCGACGTCGAAAAAGTTAGGGCTTCGCAGATCGGCGTCGCGTTTGGGTTCGCTGGTGTCAACGGTGTTTGCGTCGATGGTGACATCCACAGAGGATTTGTTGATGTCCTGGTCATCCCAGACAACGGTGCCATTCACGCCTTTGAATTCGCCGCGCACGGTCGAGATCATCAGGTGCTTAACGGCAAAGCCCGCGGCTGTATGAGCCGGATCAATCTTCCATGTTGTGGTGGACGCGGGAGCCGAAGTTGCGAGAACCGCGGCCAGGAAGGCGGCGAAAGTGATTCGTGAGAGTAGTTGGCCCATGGAGTTGCTCCTTTTCATTGTGTCGTTCGCTAGAGATTTTGGATCGTAGAAAATTTTTTGATGCGGGCTAAGACTGTTCCGGTGTTTTTGGAACGATTTCTTCGAGAACGTCAGCCAGGCTTTTCAGTCGTGCCACCGGGATGTTGCGAAACTGGATGCGGTGCATTTCCTGGACTGGTGCGTCCAGTTTTTTCAGAAAGTCGAGACCTTTGGAAGTGATCCGAGTCTTCACTACGCGACGGTCGCTGGTCTGGCGCTCGCGGGTGATCAAGCCGAGCTTTTCCATGCGGTCGAGGAGCCGAGTCATGTCCGGATCGTGAGAAATCATGCGGTCGCTGATGCCTTTGCAGGGGAGGCCAGCGGGTTCGGCGCCGCGCAGAATGCGAAGGACGTTGTACTGTGTGCCGGTCAAGCCATGTTTCTTCATCAGCTGCTCCGCTTGTTGGCTGAGGCGGTCGGCGGCCACGAGCAAGGCGACGAAGGCACGGGATTCCGGAGAAGGGATGCGCTTCTGAGTCACACCCCAATCATAGTCGTCATAACGACTATTGTCAAGACGGAATAGGATTACTTTTGCGGCTTGGCCAGCGGGCGCAGCTGCACTTCGCTGAGGAAGCTTTGTGGACCTTGGGTGACGATCATCGCCACCGCGTGCGCGACGTCCCGCGCGGCGAGCACTTTGGCGGGATCTTTGGGGCCGCTGCCAGAAAATTCGGTGAAGACGCTGCCCGGGCAGACGGTGCTGACGCGGATTCCGTAGTTCCGCAGGTCCTCGGCCATGCAGCCGCTCAAACCCTGCACCGCCCATTTCGAGGCGCAGTAAATTCCACCGTTGGCGAAAGTATTTTTCGCAGCCAGCGAGCTGATGTTGATGATGTCGCCGCTCTTGCGCTGAATCATGCCGGGAATCACCTGGCGCGACACAAGAAAAATGCTTTTCACGTTGGTGTTCATAAGAGTGTCCCATTGCTCTTCCGTCTTGTCCTGAACCGGGCCGAACAAACCCATGCCGGCATTGTTGACAAGAATGGAGATGGCACCGAGAGAGGACTCGGTTTCCTTGATTAACGCAGCAACGTCGGAGGAGCGCGTGACATCCGTGCGCTGGGAATGAACTCGCACGCCAGTTGCTCGAAGCTCATTGGCCGTAGATTCGAGGGTAGCCAGATCGCGGCCACAGATGGCGACCGCGGCGCCCAGCGCAGCAAGCTGAGTAGCAATGGCTTTGCCGATGCCGCGATTTCCGCCGGTTACCAGCGATACCTTCCCGGCAAGTGGTCCAGTAAGCGGCTGCTCTCTGATATCGATTTCATTCGTTCTCATGACGCGAAATCTTCCTCCCTCAGGCCACGCTTTTTGTGCAATGCTCATCTTAATCTGCATAGCAGGAGTCTGCATAACAGGTGTCGGCAAGGCGCCGTTCGCAAGAACGGCAACCGGCAATTCTTTTGATGAACAAACAATCGAAGGGACATTTTATTTTCTGCGGTTTGCAACGGATACGGATCACTTTGTTGACTGGTGAGAGAAATCCCGCCATAAGATACAAAGTTTGCTGTAACGGGACAGCTTGCGATAGAGGCAGAGCTTTCCTTATAATCCCAAGGATTTCCGACGTGGCAGAATCTCCACCCGCGTCGTTCTTGAAGAGTCCCAGTATCTGACGGCCAGGGTGCACCGGAGCAAAATCTCAGGAGCATGAAGTTTCATTGAGGAGAATGGGAATGAACCGAATCAGACGAGTGGCGATGCTCGCGATCTGCGCTTCGATGTGTTTGGCTTTGGGAAATTCGAGTAACGTACGCGCACAAGCAGCTGCGCCCGCGCCAGCGGGGCAGGAGCCGGGAAAGCCGCCATACACGATGCCGGAATACAACGCGGAGCAGGCGTGCGCCAACGACAAGAATCCGACGTCGCAAGTAAAGTGCCTCGACGATTTCGTTTCGAAATATCCCAACTCTAATTTGTTGATTTACGTTTATCCGATGTATTACCAGGCGTACAGCCAGTTGAAGAACTGGGCAAAAGTAATCGATAGCGCGGACAAGCTGGTTGCTCTCGGCGACAAAGTTCCGGTGAACGAGCGGTACGGAGCGCTGTATGCGCGGGCATTTGCTTTTAACAATTTGAGCGCAGCCGATCAAGCGACGCAAGCAAAAGCGGCAATGGCTGCTGCCACCGCGGGGCTGAAGCTCATCCCGGAACTGAAAAAGCCCGATACGTTGGACGACAAAGCTTTTGAAGAGCAGAAAAAACAGGCTGGAATTTACCTGAACGGAACAGCAGCGCAGGCGGCAATGGTCGTTAAGGATTATCCGAACGCAATCACCTATTACAAAGCGGTGCTGGCGGTGAATCCGGATGAGGCGATCACCAACTACCGGCTGGGTCAGGCTTACATGGCTTCGACTCCGCCGCAGCCGTTGGATGGATTCTGGTACATCGCGAGGGCGGTAAGTTCAAAGAGCGCGACGCAGCAACAATCGACGCAGCTGAAGACCTATCTGCGCAAGCTGATCGTGAACTATCAACAAGCGGCATGCGACAACCTGGTGGATGCGCAAATGAACGAGCTGCTGCAGCTCGCTGGAAGCTCGGCCGAGCGGCCTGCGACCTATAAGATTGCCAGTTCGGCTGATCTGGATGGGGCGCGCAAGGACATGACGATCGCGTCGGTGATCGCGGATTTGAAAGGTGGCGGAGACAAGGCAAAGATTACGTGGCTGGCTTCTTGCGGTCTGGAATTCCCAGACGTGCCGGGCAAGCTCCTGGAAGTAACGCCTGGTGCAACTCCGACCGACCCGGTGACGCTAAAGCTCGCTTTTGTGACAAATCAAGCGGAATTTGACGCAGCGACCACACCGAATATGGACGTCAAGATCGTTGGTCAGCCTGAGGCCGCGAAATTGGATAAGGACACGACTCCAGCGCCTCGCTTTACCGGTACGCTGGTTGCCTATGATCCCGATCCGTCATTCATGCTGCATTGGGACAAGGCCAAGGTGAATGCAGAGGACCTGCCCAAAGAGAAGGCACCCGCGAAGAAGCCGACTACGCGGCGGCCTCCGGCGAAAAAGCCGACTCCCTGATCGATCGCAAAAACAGCTTGAAGCGGAAAACGGCTCTCCGAAATTTCCGGAGAGCCGTTTGATTTATGAGAGCAAAGCGAGAGGGCGTCCTTCACTTACCGGCGGTGTGATCCGTTGTGATCCAGTTTGTATTCGCCGATTTTGCGGCTCAGCGTGTTGCGATGAATTCCCAACATTTTCGCGGCACGGCACTGGTTTCCTTGGGCGCGCTCAAGAGTGCGCTTGATAAACCGTTTTTCAAATTCTCCGATCGCTTCTTCAAATAAAATTCCGCGCTCCACCATCTGACTGACGAGCCCTTCCAATTGGTCCTTCACGATTCCACTCTCCGCATGCGTATTGAGTTCGTTTGAGGGCCCAGGCTACTAGTTCAAATCATGGCCGACCAAGAGACGATAGGCTTCCCGGTATTTGGCCCGAGTTGCCGCGACCACGTCGGAGGGCAGTGTGGGTCCAGGTGGGGTTTTGGGCCACTGGATCCGTTCCAGATAGTCGCGAACAAATTGTTTGTCGAACGAGAGTTGCGGTCCGCCGGGATGGTATTCGGCGGCTGGCCAAAAGCGCGAGGAATCCGGCGTGAGGGCTTCGTCGATCCAGATCAGCTGATCAGGCATTTCGCGCCAGGCGAGTGGAGCCTTGAGAATACCAAATTCAAATTTCGTATCGGCCAGCAAGACGCCGCGAGGAGCGGCGAAGGCCGCGGCGCGATCATAAATTTCGAGGCTTACGGCGCGTACCTTCTCGGCGAGCGGGTTTCCTATCATTTCGACGGCACGTTCGAACGGAATGTTTTCGTCATGGCCAGTGGCGGCTTTTGTCGCCGGCGTAAAGATCGGTTCGGGAAGTTTGTCAGACTCGCGGAGTCCCGGAGGAAGCGGGATGCCGCAGACCCTTCCGGAAGCTTTATATTCCTTCCAGCCGGAGCCGCTGAGATAGCCACGCACGACGCATTCTATCGGAAGCGGCTGCGTCTTACGCACCAACATGGAACGGCCGGACAATTGTTCGCGATACATGTCAAATGGGGCGGGGAAATCGGTGGAGCTAAGCACGTGATTTGGAATCACATGCTTAAAGAGATCAAACCAGAAGAGAGAAAGTTCGGTGAGCACGCGTCCTTTGTCGGGAATGGGCGTGGGCATGACGACATCGAACGCAGAAAGGCGGTCGGTGGCGACGATCAAAAGCCTGTCACCGAGGTCGTATATATCGCGCACTTTGCCGCGGGCAGCGGGCTTTATCCCCGGGAAATTCGTTTCTTGTAGGACGCTCATTGCCGGCGCGGATGACACAGAACGCTACTCCCAGAAGAATAAGTAGCGGATTCTAGCGCAGAGTTTTGCGAACGCCAAGTCGCCGACGGTGGATTTCTCTGCAAAAGTTTTTCGACTGGTATAAGCACAGAGGAAAAGGCAAACCTGCAAACTTTTTAGATGGCTTGCGGGTTGGTGCGCGGTATGCCAGCGCTCTACAAGAGCGCCGAGATGCTTGATGAAGGTCGGCGGGATCAAAGGAGATTCCTTCCGCGAGAGGCCGGAATCTCCGATCGCTGCGCTGACGATTCGGTGACTCGGGAGTTTACCGTGCATGTAAGCGTTGAACCACGAAATTTCTAAGCGGCGGTGGCGGCCGCGGCGTGGCGTTTTGGCGAGTGAGCTTCTTCGCCTTCCCAGCGGACGCTGACGATTTTGGAGACGCCGGGTTCCTGCATGGTAACGCCGTAGAGAACGCTGCCGGTCTCCATTGTTTTGCGATTGTGAGTGACGACGATGAATTGAGTTTGCGCGCTCATGTCGCCGATCAGGCGCGTGAAGCGGCCCACGTTGGCCTCGTCGAGCGGCGCATCGACTTCGTCAAGAATGCAGAATGGGCTTGGCTGATACCGGAAGATGGCGATGAGCAGAGCCAACGCGGTCATCGCTTTTTCTCCGCCGGAAAGCAGCAGGACGTTTTGCAGACGTTTGCCGGGGGGTGAAGCCACCACGTCTATGCCCGCATCGCCGGAACTGTCCGGCTCGGTCAAGCGCATTTCCGCCATTCCGCCGCCGAAGATGGCGTGAAACGCAGTGGAGAAATTTGCGTTGATGGCGTTGAAAGCTTGTTCGAATTTTTCCTTGGAGATGAGATCGAGTTCGGCGATAGCTTGCTGAGTGTCGGCGATGGATTGCAAAAGATCGTCGCGTTCGCGGGTGAGGAACGTAAAGCGTTGCTCGCATTCGTTGAATTCTTCAAGAGCCATCATGTTGACGGCACCCATCGAATCGATACGCTGCTTCATTTCGCGATAGCTGGCTTCGGCGGCGGCCAGTTCCTCTCCACTCATGAAAACGGCTTCGCCGGCGATTAAATCCTCGGGCTGAGCATTGACTTCGCTGACGCAAGTTTCGCGCAGATGCTGGCGATCGCTTTCGTTCTTGGCGCGCTCGACTTCGGCGTGGCTTCGCTTCTCGCGAAGCTCCTGCAGCGATTGGCGGCCCATGCGCAGATGATCTTCCATTTGTGTCAGGCGGGTGCGCCCGGCGTTCCACTCTTGCTCGAGCTCCTGCTGGCGCGAGTCCAGACGCGATTTTTCAGCGCGCAAAGCTTCGAGGTGGAGAGTCAGTTCTTCGGTCTGTATGGTCAGCGACGCCGCTTCTTCTTTGATTGCGAGTTCCTGTTGGCGAAGCGTGCCTTCGCGACGGTCAAGTTCCGCGCGCTCTTCCGCGAGCCGAGTCGCAATCGCCTCGCCGGCAGCAAGACGCTCCTGTCGGGCCGCCATTTCCGCGCGACCAGCCGCCAGTTCGTCTTGTTCGGATTGCACGGAGGAGCGGAGTTGCACGAGCGTCTCAGCCAACCGCACCCGTTCTGATTCCGCGTCCGCCCGGCTCATCGCCGCTGTTTCGTGCTCGGCGATGGCACGCTCGGCGCGTTGCCGGGCTTCCGCCACGTCTTGCCGCAGTCTGGCCAGATCGCTCTGGCAGACAGTCAACTCCAGGCCGAGTCGCGCCAATTCGCCCTGCGCTTGCTGATGTTTGTGAGTAGCGCTGAGCACATCGCGCTCTGCTTCATGTTGCCGCGAGGTTGCGATTTCCAGCGACGATTCGGAGTCGCGAAGTTCGGCGGCGGTACGCTCGATTTCCGTTTGCATATCGCTCATGCGAATTTCGAGCGCGGCAACTTCGGCATCGAGGGCGCGGAGTTCGCGCTTCATGCCCAGCGGTCCCGCTTCGTCGGGCCGCCCGCCAGTCACCATGCGGCCTTGATAGGTGGTGCCGTCCGGCGTGACAAACGCGTATTGCGGATTTTCGCGCGCCAGCTTTTCCGCGCCGACCGCGCTGTCGGTGAGATAAGCAGCGCGCAATCGTGGCAAAAACTGTTTCGCTGCCGGCCCCAGCGGATCACGAAACTCGACGAGCTTATCGAGACGGGCGTAAACACCATCTTCGGCTCGGAAGGGAATGATCGGTTCATACTCGTTCACCGTAAGATTTTTCGTGGAGTCCACGAAAAAAGTGGCGCGCCCGCCGACTTCTTCCCTGAGTAAGGAAACGCCAGCGCGAGCGTGATCGAAAGTTTCGACCACGACATATTCCAATTCATCGCGCAAATATTGTTCAATCGCGCCTTCGTGGGCTTCGGGCACTTCGGCGTAGTCAGCGAGAACGCCGACGGCGCGGAAATCATTTGTGGCGCCACGTTCGTTGGCCGCAAAAAGTTTTTGCACGGCGTCGGCAGTGTAGGACCGGTCGTTCAAGATTTGCGTGAGCGTAGCGTGACGCGCGCGAACTCCCGCCAGCGAATCGCGCAAAGTTTCAGCCTGCTTGGCTTGTTGTTCGCGTTCGTCGCGGAGCGCCGCCAGGTTTCCATGCAACTCGATGACTTCTTTCCGAGCTTCGCTCATTTGCCCGTTGGCTGCATCCAGCGCATAGGCAGCCTCTTCCGCGCCGGCGCGGACGCGAATGGATAGCTCCAGTAATTCGTGCTCGTTGGTTTCGCGGCGACGAAGCGCTTCGCCTTGATGTACCAGCGCTTCCTCGGCCTGCTTCTGTTCGCCGTGGAGACGCAACAGGTTTTCGCCGGCGTCGGAAGCGGTTTTGCGCAGCACTTCGATGCGCATTTCTGATTCCGAAATTTGCGCGATACGCGTCTGTGTGCGCGCATGCAATTCCTCGACGCGAGCGGAAAGTCCGGTGGCTTCTTCGCGCAGCATGGTAACGGTTTGGCGCTGCGAGGCGCTGCGGGTTTCCCATTCGATGGCCTGGGCGTTCAATTCGCCGAGGTCAGCGCCGATCTGGGACTGGCGGCCGCCGAGTTCGCCAATACGTTGGGTATTGAAAACAATTTTATTTTCGGCACGATCCGCTTCAAGAGCAGTCAGATTGAGCTGATTTTGGTTCTGACGGATTTCGGTGTCCAGTTCGTAATTGCGCTGGCCCTGCCGGTCTTGCTCACCCTCCTGGTGCTGAATTGCCTCAGCATGCTGCGCTTCGGCGGTTGCGAATTCCGCGAGCTGCGCCGCGATTCGCTCGGCTTCAGATTCCAGTTCCCGAGCCTTGCCGGCGAGCATCTGGCGGACGATGGCGCGCATTTGTTCGCGAATCTCGCCATAGCGGCGGGCTTTGGCGGCCTGACGCTTCAGCGAGCCGAGCTGCTTTTCGACTTCCACAACGATGTCGTGGACGCGGGAAAGATTAAGCTTGGAGGATTCCAGCTTGGCTTCAGCAAGGCGTTTCTTGGTTTTGAATTTTGTGACTCCGGCTGCTTCTTCGATAATCGCGCGGCGCTCCATCGGCTTAGTGGAAAGAATTTGCCCGATACGGCCCTGTTCGATGATTGCGTAGGAATCGGGCCCCAGTCCGACGCCCATAAACATTTCCTGAATGTCGCGCAGGCGCGCGGTGCGGCCGTTGATCAAGTATTCGCTCTGGCCGCTGCGATAGAGCCTGCGGCTGACGACAACTTCGCCGGGCTTGGTGACCAGGGCCGGCTTCTCCGATTTTTTCTTTCTTTTATTTTTTAGGAATTCCGGTTTGCCGGACTCCGAGGCGACGATTGCGGGTTCATCTGGCAAGAGAGCGTCGTTCTGCGTTTCCAACTCGGTCGGGAGCAGCGCGGGGACTTCGGCAAGAAATTCGTTCGGTTCTGAGTGGATCTCTGCGTTTTGCGAGTCAGAGCTTTCGGCTGATTGCTCTTCCGACGCGCTCTCGATTACGAAGCGCGCCGCTTCCGCGAGCTCCGGGTCTTCCATGGTGATGGTGACTTCGGCCAAGCCCATTGGCGGGCGTTTCACAGTGCCGTTGAAAATGCAGTCGCTCATGCGGCCAGCCCGGAGAGATTTATGGCTCTGCTCGCCCAGCACCCAGCTGATCGCGTCCACCACGTTGGATTTGCCGCATCCGTTGGGGCCGACGATGCAGGTGGTTCCAGTGCCGCTGAAGGTAACAACAGTGCGATCGCAGAAAGACTTGAATCCGGTGATTTCCACTTTTCGGAGTTTTAGCAAGATGTCCCCTTTAAGTCTCTGGTGCCGCGCGCAGCGATTAAGGCGCGCCACGAACACTTCTGCAATTCAAGTGCAACCATGGCAGTCCTTCGCGGCGAGTCCGAACACACTACCCGCAAAGAGAGACGACTCATCGTTCCCTGATGGAGGGATTCATTTCGCGATGCTCTCGTTGCCATGCAACAAGAGCTGTCTGTCAACACGGATAACTTGTTGACCAGACACACGTTTGGCAGGTTCTCAGTCAGAGGCCCAGCCGCCTGGCGCCGGCGACCTTGCGGTCGCAATGGTTACGGATGGCGGTACGGGAGGAAAATGTAGCATGCAGGCCGGCCGCTGTAAAGCACTACCCCACAGGTTGTGGCGGATTTCTCACTGCCACTAGCATCGGAGTTTTTCGCGCAAAAATCCGCAGGCGGCGGTAATCCAGCTCCCAGTGATCGGTTTTCCAAAGTGTGGCGCGCGCCAAACGCTCTGTGGTCTGGATGAATTCAAGACGACGGGGTTTGGGCACGCGTTCCAGGAAAGAGGCGGCAAACATGGTGATCCACGTTGCGAGCCCACGGTCACCATCTTCCAGTTCCGTGGGCCGTTCGAACAGCACGGCTTCGCATACTTCCAAGCCGTGTTTTTCGAGAATTGCAGCATAGGTCGCGATGCTGGGGTAAAACCATGGATTCGCGCCTTGGGCTGAAATCTGGAGTTCGGACAGGGCCGATTCGAGCGCCATAACGAGGTTTTGGATATTTCCTTTGCCGCCGAATTCGGCCACGAATCGGCCTCCGGAGCGCAGGGCGCGTGCGATTCCTTGCACGACAGGTTCGGCCTCGGGGATCCAGTGGAGCGCTGCGTTCGAAAAGACGGCGTCGAATCTTGCGGCAAAGGGGAGCGACCGGGCGTCGCAAACTTCAAATCGCAAGTCTGGGAATTTCTTGCGCGCTTCGGCGATCATTTCGGCCGAGCGGTCGACTCCCAGCACTTCCGCTCCGCTCGACGCGATTTCGGCCGTCAGCGTTCCTGTTCCACAACCCAAATCCAAGACCTGCTCGCCGGGTCTGGCAGCGAGCACTTGCACCAAGCCCTTGGCCTTCGCGGATACGAATGAATGTTTGGCGTCATACAGGCTTGGGTCCCAATTTTTCGCTGGCATGGGAAGGCCTCTCTCGGCAAAGACCGGTCGCACGTGACCAACTTTTTTTCTATAGCTAGTTCTTTTGGTCGAGTTTTTCGCGGAGTTTCTGCGCCAGATACTGAGAACCGTAAGGCTTCTGAAGCACCATCGCCTTTTCGCGAGTGCGGATGGGAATCAAGTTGGTCTCGGTAGCGTAACCTGTTGTGAAGATTACAGGCAGACCCGGCTTCAACGCAGCCATTTGGAGATACGCCTCCGGCCCGTTCAATTTAGGCATAACGACGTCCATGAAGACAAGATCGACCGCTTGAGTCTGATCCGCGACAGCACGGACCGCTTCTTCTCCATCTTTCGCAGTGATTACACGGTAGCCCAGGCTAGCCAAAATCTCGCGAGCAGCTTCACGCAGACCGTCATTATCCTCCGCGATCAGAATGCTTTCGGCCCCTCCCCGCAATGTGCCGACGGTTGGCTTCTCGGGCAGTTCCGCCGGGCCATTGCCCAAGGGCAAGTACACCCGAAACGCCGTCCCTGTGCCCAATGCGCTGTCTACGTCGATCAGACCCTTGTGCTGCTTCACGATTCCGTACACGGTAGCCAGACCGAGGCCGGTGCCGCGACCCATTTCTTTGGTGGTGAAGAACGGCTCAAATATGTGAGTCAAAGTCTTGGCATCCATGCCGGCTCCAGTGTCCGTCACTTGCAGGAGCACATATTTACCGGGAACCGCGTAGGCGTGGACCCGCTGATAATCTTCACCAATCAGGACGTTCTTGGTTTCGATCAACAGCCGGCCACCATCAGACATGGCATCTCGCGCGTTCAGACATAGGTTCATCAGTACTTGCTCGATTTGGCCGGGATCGGCCCAGATAATGTGCAGGTCTGGTGCGAGATTCATTTGGATTTCGATGCGCTCGCCTATTACATTGCGCAGCAGGTTGATTTCCTCCTTGGCCAGCTCATTCAGATTGGTGTTGCACGGCTGTAGCGTTTGACGACGCGCAAATGCCAGCAATTGCCGGGTAAGTGCTGAAGCTCGATCAGCCTGCGAGCGAATCTTCAGAAATTTGTCCTGCAGATCGCTTCCTTGTTCGGCGGCATGCACTCCAATATCCGCCCATCCCATGATCGCCCCAATAACGTTATTGAAATCGTGCGCCACGCCACCCGCGAGACGGCCTATCGCTTCGAATCGTTGCAATTGATGAACCTGCTCCTCCAAACGCCGCCGTTGCTTCCGTTCTTCGGCTTCCCGCAATTCACGCTGGACAGAAGGAATCAAACGGCTGAGGTTTGACTTCATCAGGTAGTCTTGCGCGCCGACCTTCAACGCCGCCACCGCCGAATCTTCTCCGATGGTTCCGGATACAAAGATGAAGGGAATGTCCAAGCCCTTTTCACGCAGCATTTTGAGCGCATCGGTTCCGCGGAAGTGTGGCATCGAATAATCGGAAATGACGATGTCCCAGGCCCGTTCCAGCGCTAGGGCCAGAGTCTCTGGCGAATCCACGCGCTTATGCAAAACGTCGTAGCCCGCCTGCCGCAGTAGGCGAACCTGAAGAGCGGCATCGTCTTCCGAATCCTCGATGAATAAAACGCGGAGGGGAAAGGGCAACTAGGATCTCCTCGGTGCCGGCGGTGGTTCGTTCAAAATCAACCAGTAAAGACCAAGCTGGCGCACGGCTTCGATGAATTTGTCAAATTCCACGGGCTTGCGGACGAAACTGTTGGCACCGAGGCCGTAGCCGCGAATGCGATCTTGGTCCTCGTTAGATGTGGTCAAGATGACTACTGGCAGCAGCTTCGTTATTTCTGATGTGCGTACCCGATTCAGGACTTCGAACCCGTCCACTTTCGGAAGTTTCAAATCGAGAAGGATGATTTGCGGCATCGTGTTTAGGTCCCGCCCGGCGTGCAAACCGGTTCCAAAAAGGTAGTCCAGCGCCTCGCTTCCATCGCGAGCCACAACCACTTCGTTTCGGATATTGTTTTTCTTCAGCGCGCGAAGCGTGAGCAGTTCATCATCGGCATTATCTTCCACCAGCAAGATCACTTTATCTTTCATGGCTCCCCCGGTCATGCGTAGATCGTTCCAGTGTGAAATAGATAGTTGCGCCGCTATTTACGGATCCTTCTGCCCATACCGTTCCGCCGTGCCGATGAATGATTCGTTGAACGGTCGCCAGACCGATCCCGGTACCGGGAAATTCGTTGGCCGCATGCAGCCTTTGAAATGCCCCAAAAAGACGTGTCGCGTAGGATTGGTTAAAGCCTGCTCCATTGTCTCGGACAAAATAGGTGCGGTCGCCATTGGAATTTTTCTGTCCGAACTCAATTTCGGCTTCTGCTCGCTTTGAAGTGAATTTCCACGCGTTGCCTATCAGATTCTGCAAGGCAACGCGAACGAGCCTGCCGTCGCCCTCTGCTTCCAGCCCTTTGGCGATTTTCAAGGCTACCGAGCGTGTAGGTTCGTGCGATCGGAGTTCCTGGGCAATCTCGTTTGCCAGTTTGCTCAGGTCGATCCGCTCGCGGTACATTTCCGCGCGAGTTACGCGCGATAAATTGAGCAGGTCGTCGATCAGTTCTCCCATCCGATGCGTCGCAGAGCGTATACGTTTCAGGTAGTCTTTCGCGGTGGAGTCAAGTTGCGGTTCATAATCTTCCTGGAGCGCCTGGCTGAATCCTTCAATTCCCCTGAGGGGCGCGCGCAAATCGTGCGAGACGGAATAGGAGAACGCTTCCAGTTCCTTGTTGGCGGCTTCCAACTCCAGACTGCGCCGCAGGATTTCCTGTTCGGCCAGCCGCCGTTCGCTGATATCACGGGTGATCTTTACGAAGCCGCGCAACACGCCGGCGTCATCGCGCAAAGGAGTAACCACTACGTTCGCCCAGAAACACGAACCGTCTTTGCGGACCCGCCACCCTTCGTCTTCAAAACGGCCAGCTTCCAGTGCTACTTTGCGTTCGGCGCCTGGTTTTCCAATCGCAATGTCTTCCGGCGGGTAGAATACGGAAAAGTGTTTGCCTAATATCTCTTCAGCTTTGTATCCCTTTATCTTTTGCGCTCCGCCGTTCCAACTGGAGACTAGTCCTTCGGGACTCAACACGATGATCGCGTAGTCTTTGACGTTCGAAACCATCAGCCGAAAACGCTCTTCGCTTTCCTTTAAGGCATCTTCGGCTCTCTTCTGTTCGGTGATGTCGGTGGCGACCACTAACCTGGCGTTACGGCCCGCAAAAGTCAGTGAGTACGAGCGGATTTGGACATCGATAATTTCTCCCGACTTTTTCTTGTGTCTCCAGGGCCCCGAGCTTTGAACGGCCTCATGGTCCTGCTGAAGATTAGCCGTTAATCCAGGCAGATCCTCTTCCGGACGGATGTCGGAAATCTTCTTATGCAAGAACTCTTCCCTGGTATATCCGTATCTATTCACCGCGGTGGCATTGACATCCAGGATGGAAAGAGTCTCGGTGTCATAGACCCACACCGGAATTGGATTACTGTCGAACAGCAACCGGTATTGTTCTTGCGCGTGCCGCAACCGCCCTTCGGTATGGTTGCGCTTGGCGATCTCTCGAAAGATAGAATAAACCGTGATGCCAAACAGCAAGAGCGAAAACGCGTAACCGAAGCTGACGATGCGCTCCATCTGCTGCTCCCGGCTGGTCGCTCTTTGCAGTCTCTCTCCCAAAAGCCTTTCTTCTTCAGAGCGCATTTCCAGAAACACATTTCTGATTTGCGTCATCAACTGACGGCTTTTTCCCTCCAATACCTCAACCTGGTCGGCCTGCGTTCCGAGTGTAGCCAAGAGCGAAATCCTGGCATTCGCCAGTTCGGCCAGCCGCGCTTGCGACATTTGCTGTTTCGGATTGTCAACGGTAAGCGCTTTGATTTTGGCGATGCGGGCGCGAAGTTCGTTTGCAGCTTGCTGTGCGGAATTAGGGTTAGCGCCACCGCGCTGCAGCAAGATGGCTCGTTCGTCATCATTCAATTCGGTCGACGCTTCCAGGGCAGCGTCCAGCTGCCCGAGGACCTCCTGTGTATGCGCGATCCACTTATGGTCAGAATCCTCGTCCAGAAGAGTTCGGTAGGAAAGTCCGCCAATGAAAAGAAGGGCGCACAGCGCCGCCCCGAATCCCAATGTGAGCTTGTTCCGAAAGGTCATGCGGCGCGGCCTGTTTGGCTAATCATGATCCATGCGAAGGGGCTCAGCTAAAGTACGAGAACAGGTTTCCTGGGGCTCTTTCTCGCACTATCATTTTCTGTCGATAACGTTTTAGCCGTCACGAAATACCAGCCCACGCCCCGAATCAGTAAACAGAACAATCGCCGGGACCGCCACTATTCCTAGTCGGTCGGATTGCGGGGAAATTTGAAATAAGGAAGCCTCACTGCGTCGACAAAAATCTGGTCGGCCCGAAGGGCCGTGGGCGCCTCAAAGCCTTTTGTTCCGGCGCTGGTCACAAAATCGTCTTGATCCACACCATCACCGCTGACGCCCAAGCCGCCGACCAGTAAACCGTTTCTGTAAAGCCCAGCGCTTCCAGGGAAAAATACGATGCCACTTTTCTTGTCGTTTGGCGCGCCTGCCTGAAAACCTTGCGTGCACGGGTTCGCGGTGTCCATGGTGTAAAGATTGAAAAACGGCCCGGGAGCTGTGCCATCAATTCCGGCGGGAAACAGCGGCTCCGCGCCGAAGCTGATCGTGCGGTTGGTCACCGCGGTTCCCAACGGTACCTGATTCAAATCCGTCGCTAACCTGGAGTTTCCGTTGAAATACGCCATGTTGCGAGCCTTCGAAGCCGCAACATCGATGCTGAAAACCGTGGCATCGGGCATTCGGCGCAGACCAATGATGGTACCGTCCAAGTCAGCAACCGCAATCACCATGCGCGCTCGTGAGCCGAGCGGCAAACGAATCGAAGCGCGAGTCAGGTTCGCCTCAGCTTCCGCATTGTCGAGAATTCCTTTGACGTCCACTGCGCTCAGCCCTCCGACTGGACCCGGAGTCGGCGCAATCAAATCTCCTTCGGGAGGCTGCCCCGCGCTGTTTGTCGGAGCTACGAGGAAACTGCCTGCGCCGGCGGCTGGCCCGGAGGTAAAACCGGGCGGCAGAGTGGTCTGCTGAACGAAAGGAAGCGCGATTCCGCCGATGAATACCACGCCCGGGGCTGCGGGAGTCGGTCCAAAATTATCTCCTGCGCTACCGCGCCGCGTTGTGGCGCCCGCAAGCGCAGCAAATTCCGCGATGTTCAGATTCGCCGACGAAGTTACAACTCCAATTCCGCCAAGCATGACATTCCGGTAAAAAATCGGCACACCCCCGGGGTTCACTGCGTTCGAATCGGAGTCCATCAGATCTTTCTTGCCGGTAATAATGCCGGGACCGAATCCGCCGTCCAACGCCAGCGACGGCGGGACTTTACTTTCATAAATTGGATCGTTGATGAGCGTGCAGCCGCGATTGGTATTTTCGATGCCATATAAATCCGCGGGCGGCTGATTTTGAACCCCCGCCGGGAAGTGAATGCCACTGATGAAGCGCACGGTACGCGAAGAAAGCGGCGCCTGATCGTTGCTGAAAAATGCCCCCGTTCGTGCCAGGGCGATTGCCAGATCGTTGGCGTTAACCGTAACGCTGAAATTACCAATTGCCGTTAGCGGCGCGTTTTGCGTTCGAAACACGCCCAGCACAAAACCCGCGCGGTCCACTACGGCAACCACCATGTCCACATTTGCGGAATTTACGGCCGTTTGGATAATTTTCTGTACGTCGGCGATTTGTATTGGCTGAACCGATGGCGCGGGTGGCGAAGGAATTACGATGCTGCTGCTCCCGCCGCAACCCGCCAGCAACAAGGCAAAAGTTCCTGCAAGGCCCAGCGCAAGCGCGATGCCCAGTATCAGCATTCTCTTTTGCTGGTCGAGCGCGCGATGCGCTGTGATTGGTTTGCGTAGCGTTCGGAGCTTGGGGACGAAACTGGCCACGTCTCTTCGTAACACACCGTCGCAGAGCCCTCAATCTTCATGCACGGAGATGATGCGAATCAGTGAACGACATTCTTGCAGCGCGCGAGTCGTTATTGACTGTCCGCATCACGTCGCGAAAACGATTGCTCACTCTCCGCGCATGTTGTTAGCTAGCTGTCGACTCTTGCTTTGTCTAGACAACACATGCATACAACATCTTCGCGCTTCTTGCGCCTGCGGTTCCGCCTGGATTGCAGATGCTGGCTGCATTTCTTCGTTTGCCTTGCATCATTTCCGGGAATGAGTGTGGCAACGTCGATCGTTGACGCTCAAGAAGCGAAACAATCGCGAGAACCGGCTACGCAACTTCGCTTGCCGCGCCAAGAAGCTCAAACCGGCGCGGCGCTGGATGGAATTGTGCGCTCTAGCTCCGCAACCCAGCCGCAGCTTCCCGTCGCGGGCGCCTCATTGCAATTGCGAAATCTCGCCTCAAACGTAACCACTGATGCGGTTGCTGACGGCGAAGGCGTGTTTCGCGTTTTTCCATTGATGCCCGGCGAATACTCTTTACGCATTCAAGCCGAGGGGTTCGCCACTTTTTCCCTGGAGAAATTCACGCTGCACGCGAATGAGGTGCTGACCCTGGAAATTTCGCTACTCGCGCAGCCGTCAGCTGAAGCTCGTTCACGCGTGCCGCGCCTTCCCGAACTCGGCCGACCCCTTCCGGCTGAAGTTGCAGCGCCCCCGGGCAGTTATCGCGAATTTCGTCATCGCCTCGACTCCGATCCAAAATACGTGTTGAACCCCGCTCCCGAGAGCCTGCCACCACCCGCGGACGTCTTCGCGACGGTTCCGGATCGGTGGGCGCTGCAACAACCTGAGTACAAGCGATATTCTTCGAATGGCGAATATATATACACGCGCTCTCGTTGGTTCGATCCTTTCAACCGCAATCGTTTCAAGGGCGACGAACCCATCTGGCCTACTGTCTTGGGCCAGCAAGTTTTTTTGAACTTCACGGCGACGTCCGATACCTCGTTTGATGCGCGCCGCGTGCCCTCGCCCAGCAATGTCAGCGCAGCAAACCCCGGTAGTTCCACTTTCTTCGGCCGTGGAGAACAGGAATTCGTCGATCAAACCGCGCGCTTTACATTCGACCTTTTTCATGGCGACACGTCTTTCAAGCCAGTAGACTGGCGAATTCGCATTACGCCAGAAATCAGCATCAATGATTTGAACGTGCGCGAACTCGGCATCGTCGGACCGGACGTCCGCAGCGGTACCAACCGTTTTGATACTCACCTTGGTTTACAAGAGGCTTTTGCGGAAGTGAAGCTGCACGACCTCGGCCCCAACTACGATTTTGTAAGCCTGCGTGCGGGCATCCAGCAATTTAACGCCGATTTTCGCGGCTTTTTGTTTGTCGATGAGCAACCCGCAGTGCGGATATTTGGCGACTTGCATTCCGGCAGGATCGAATACAACGCCGCGTATTTTCAGATGCTGGAGAAAAATACCAACAGCGGATTAAATACTTTAGAACGCCGCCACCAGCAAGTGGCACTCGGCAATGTGTATTTGCAGGATTTTTTCTTTCCCGGTTACACCGCGGAGCTCGTTTCCGCATGGAATAAAGACGACGCTTCCATACATTACGACGACAACGGATTTCTCGTGCGGCCCGCTCCGGTAGGCAACGTTGTGAATCAGAATCCCGGCGCAGGTCCTATCCCACACGCGATCCGCGCTGGCTACTTCGGATGGCTTGGCAGCGGGCACATCAAACGGGTCAACGTGACACACGCGTTTTACCAGGCGATCGGCGAAGACACTTTCAATCCAATCGCCGGTCGTCCCGTTACGGTCAACGCGCAACTGGCCGCCGCGGAACTTTCCTACGACCGCGACTGGGTTCGCTATCGAATCTCCGCGTTTTATACCAGCGGCGACGCCAATCCACGAGATGGGCGCGCACATGGCTTCGATTCGATTCTCGATCTTGATTCTTTCGCCGGAGGGCTTTTCAGTTTCTGGAATCGCGAAGGCTTTCGGCTGACCGGTTCTGGAGTTTTGCTCACCACGCCGGGAAGCCTGATTCCGTCCATGCGTGCCAGCAAAGATGAAGGGCAAGCCAACTTTGTGAATCCCGGCATTTTTCTGGTCAATACCGGAGTGGACTTGGACCTTACGCCGAAGCTCAAAGGTTTTGTGAATGCGAATTTTCTTCGCTTCGAACGCACCGAACCTCTGGAAGATATTCTTTTTCAATCGCCCATTCGCCACACTATCGGCGTCGATTACGGCGTCGGGGTAACCTATCGTCCGCCACTATCGGAAAATATTGTGCTCACAGGCGGTGCGGCAATGCTGACTCCCGGCAATGGTTTTCGCGATATTTATGGCGGCAAGACGTTGTTTTCATTGTTCGGTTCGGTGAAATTGACGTTCTGAACGATCGCAAAGTCGAAATCAGGTTGTTGAAGTGAACGGAGTCCGCTTAGTGAAGAATCTTCCAGATGTTCGGGTCGCTCGACAGCCGTGGCTCGTCGTCGCGGCGTCGTTTTTCGCGTCCGTTTTTCTAGTAATCGGATTGCGGGGAAGCTCGGCTGCGCTGCAACAATCAGAAAACGATTCGCGCGGTCAATCGTATGAAGAAGCCCAACGAAAATCTGCCGGGTGCGTTAGCTGCCATTCGCCGATGGACGAACCCACCATGCACCCGTCGAAAACGGTTCAGCTTGGATGCACGGATTGTCACGGCGGCAGTTCCGCCGCGGGGATCGGCGTAGGCACAGCGACGAATTCGCCCGAATACCTTGCCGCAAAACGAAAAGCGCACATCCAACCGCGCGACTCGGTCTTTCGCGATCGCGGCCTTGCTGCACCGGATGTGTTTGCCAAATGGCTTACCGAATCCGCGGAATATGTGAAATTTGTGAATCCTGGCGACCTTCGTGTTGCCTCGGAAACGTGCGGCGCCGCGGGATGCCATGCCAATGAAACACGCGCCGTATCGACGAGCATGATGACGCACACAGGACTTCTCTGGGGCGCGGCTCTCTATAACAACGGTTCAATCCCGGCAAAAAACGCGCGCTTTGGCGAAAGCTATGATCGAGATGGCAAACCGCGGTCCGTCAAGACTTTTCCGCCGCCCACACCGGAAGAAACTCGCTCCAAAGGTATTCTTCCCGAACTGACGCCGCTGTATCGTTGGGAGACTTCGCAACCCGGAAATGTTTTACGCGTGTTCGAACGTGGCGGCGAGAAAAAAGCGGAACTGGGCAATCCTTCGCTTGCCGAACAACCGGGGAAACCCGACGACAAATTGAGCGACCGCGGCTTTGGCACGGAGTTGCGCACCGATCCGGTTTTTCTCGGCCTGCAAAAAACGCGGCTCGTCGATCCCGTCATGTCCCTTCCTGGCACCAACGATCATCCCGGCGATTACCGCGCAAGCGGATGCTCGTCCTGCCATGTGATTTATGCTAATGACCGCGATGCCGCGCACTCGGGAGATTACGCTGCTTTCGGACATTCTGGAAACAGCGCGACCTCCGACCCCACGATCGACAAAACTAAACATGGCCATCCTATCCGCCATGCATTCACTCGTTCCATCCCGTCGAGCCAATGCATGGTCTGTCACATGCACCCGGGAACGAACATGCTTACGACATATTTCGGCCTGACGTGGTGGGACAACGAAATCGATGGCGAAAAGATGTACCCGGCCAAACAAAAAAATCCCACGGAACAAGAGCGCTACCGGTCAGCGCTAAAAAATCCCGAAGCGGCCGCGGCACGCGGGCTTTGGGGCGATGAAAAATTCTTGGAACAAACTGGCAGCCCCGAATTCAACAAGAAATTGAAGACTACGCAGTTTGCTGATTTCCACGGGCATGGATGGGTCTATCGCAGTGTCTACTCACACGACCGCAAAGGCAATTGGCTGGACAAAGACAGCAAGCAAATCGCTTTCGACGATCCTGACCGTTTCGACAAAGCGGTTCACCTTGCAGACATTCATCTCGAGAAGGGAATGCAGTGTACCGATTGCCATTTTGGCCAGGACAATCATGGCAACGGAAAAATTTATGGTGAGCCGCGAGCCGCGGTCGAAATTGACTGCGTTGATTGCCACGGTACGATCAGCGCCCGCGCCAGTCTGATCACTTCCGGCCCATCCTCCCCCGCCGGCGGGCGCAAACTTGAAACTCTGCGCACGCCGTGGGGTTTGCGCCGTTTCGAGTGGCGTGGCGACACACTAATCCAACGCTCGATGAGTGATCGCGACAAAGAGTGGGAAATCGTGCAGACCCGCGACACCGTCACCGCGGGCAACGTGCACTTTAGCGCCAAGTCTTATCGAGCGAAATTAATGGGCAAGTCCGGCAAAATCCTGACCGCGTTTCCAAATGATGAGACCGCATTGGCTCATGCGAACAGTTCCATGACCTGCTATTCCTGCCATACGTCTTGGACACCAACATGCTTTGGTTGTCATCTTCAGATGACCGCCAACGTGAAGCGCGACATGCTGCATAACGAAGGGCTCACCACGCGCAATTATACCAGCTACAATTTCCAGGTTCTTCGCGACGATATCTATATGCTCGGTGTCGACGGTACTGTCACCGGACATCGAATCGCGCCCGCGCGTTCTTCCTGCGCCATTCTAGTGAGTTCGCAAAACGCGAATCGCGAATGGCTTTACTACCAGCAGCAAACGATTTCCTCGCCCGGCCTGTCGGGCCAGGCCTTCAGCACTTTTGTTCCCCATACCGTTCGCGCGAAAGAAACCAAACAGTGCAGCGACTGCCATGTGTCCGCGGCGAATGACAACAACGCGTGGATGGCGCAGTTGTTGTTACTGGGCTCGAATTTCATGAATTTCATGGGCCGCTATATTTATGTCGCCACTGGCGATCATGGGCTGGAAGCTGTCCCCGTGGCTGAGCACGACGAGCCAAATGCAATTTACGGCAGCGATTTGCAGCGCATCGCTTACCCTGACAATTACAAGCAATTCGTCGCGCGCGGCCGCAAAATCCGTGGCGCCGTCGAACACCCTGGCACGGTTCTGGATGTCCAGGCTCGCGGGGAATATGCATACGCCGCGCAGGGCAAAAGCGGCTTTCGTGCCTTCGATATCGCCAATATCGACAACAAGGGTTTTTCCGAACGCATCACGACTTCGCCGGTTTCGCCGTTAGGACAAAAGTTCTACGTGCCGACGAAAAACGCCCTGGCAATCGCCTCGCCGACCACACTCGGTGTCGATCCTTTGCGTGTCCAGATTCCCGAAAATGAAGAGCAGCCGATCCCGTTGCTCTACGGATTTCTTTATGTCGCCGATCGCGAAGAGGGTCTGGTCGTCATCGGCGATCCAAACCTGAAAGCAAAGAGCCCCGGTGTCGCCACGCTGCTCGACGGAAATCCCGCAAACAATTTTCTGCAGCGTGCGCTGGCATTCAATCCTGACGGAATTCTCACCGGGGCTCGCCGCATCACCATCGCCGGGAATTTTGCGTATATGCTCACCGACAAGAATCTAGTCGTTGTTGACTTGCAAAATCCGCTACAACCAAAGGTGACGGCAACCATCGGATCCCCCGCGCTCGAAGATCCACGCGGAATCGCTGTGCAGTTCCGCTACGCGTTTGTTGTCGATCGTTACGGCATGAAAGTGCTCGATGTTACCGATCTTGCGCACCCCAAAACAATAGAAAAAGGCAGAGTTGCCCTTCCGGATGCGCGCAACATCTACGTTGCGCGTACTTATGCCTACATCGCAGCGGGAGGGAATGGGCTTGGAATCGTCGACGTCGAAAATCCGGAAGCTCCAAAGCTGGACCAGGTCTTCAACGCCAACAACGCCATGCATGAAGTGAACGATGTCAAAATTGGAATGGTGGCGGGCAGCGTTTTCGCTTTCGTCGCCGATGGATACAATGGTCTTCGAGTTTTGCAAATTGTTTCGTCCTGGGATGACCCTGCTCACTTTTCAGGTTTTAGCCCTCGCCCCACGCCGAAATTAATTGCCACTGCCAAAACCAAGGGGCCTGCGCTTGCGGTCTCGAAGGGCATTGATCGCGATCGGGCGGTGGACGAATCAGGCAATCAGATTGCAGTTTTCGGCCGTCGCGGTGCTCGTCCGCTGAATCTTGCCGAATCGCGAAAGCTTTACCTGCGGAATGGGCAACTTTACTCCGTGGCAGATGAACCTGAGGAATCCCACAACAGCCAAAGTGTCGATCGAAGTTCCGGGAAAGGATGGATCACGCGAATTCTAGGCTCGCTTACGAAACGGTCCACCGGAGAAAGATAAATTCGTTTTTGTTTCGCTTCCTTGCGCTAGACCGATTTCCCGTCGCGCTTCATCATAGTCATCGTTAAAGTCCCCAAATCCTTTCGTTTTAACCCTTTATCGAACCGAAGCATCTAACCATCATTCAACGATTCGTTCACATTTCTATGCATAGCACTCATCAAAATAATTCGTGAGGCCCGCGCCGTGAACGCACGGTAAGGTGTAAACAGCGGAAGCAAATTGGTGGCGGACATGTTTTTGGGAGGCCGCCACGGAAAAAACCGCCGCCCGCGGTGTAAGGTCCGCAAATGCGGACGATTCGAAAGAGGAGGGACCAAACGGTGCAGCAATATCTTCTGGCTAGCGATTTTGACCAGACACTCAGTTTCAATGATTCCGGCGTTGTCCTTGCCGAACTGGTCGGCGTACAGGGTTTTCACGACCGGGTGAAGGGACTCGCTCAAATCAATCTGGTGCAGCAGGGCGCGGAGCTGTCGTATTTAATTCTGCATGATCCAGAGTTTCGCAGAATCCGTCGCGAACACCTGATCGAGGCCGGCAAATTAATTCGCCTGAAGCATGATGTGGCGCTGTTCGCGAAAACTCTCGACACACTTGCGGACGGTTATAAGTTCAATTTTCACGTCATTTCTGCCGCGCCGCAGGAAATCATCCAGTCAGCGCTGGAGGGCATTGTGCCGCTGGAAAATATTCACGGCACGAAGTTCTACTACGAGCCGGGAAATGGAGAAGTGAAGGCCATCATCCGCGCATCGGCCGGATGGGGCAAGGTGACTGTGCTGGAAGAAATTCGCGCGCGGCTGGGCATCAGTCACGACCATATCGTTTACATGGGTGACGGCAGCTCCGATTTGCCGGTGATGATGCACGTCAATCAGTATGACGGCTTGACCATCGCGGTCAGCGAAGCCGAATTCATCACTCGCATCGCTCGCCGTACCGTGTTGAGCGACAATGCGATGAGTGTACTCGTTCCGGTTTTGGAAGAAGTTCTCCGCTGGGACTCTTCAAAAATCCGTCGTTACTTTGCTACCCAAGGACTCATGCTGCGGGAGTGGGGCAAAATGCGCACCGACCATCTGACCATTGAAGAATCGCCCGAAGTCCAATCGGCCCCAGAACCGACGGGTGATGCCGCAACCGAAAGTGCACGCCTGCAGGCGCCTGCCGTCACGGGCTGACATCTCGATTAGAGCCCTGGTCATCCCCGAACGATCCGATGCGGATCGCCGATCGAGTTTTCTGGTTCCCGCCGCAACGAGTCTCAACTTTGAACTCTTGCCACGCTCGTCAGTCACCGTCGTGTGATCCCTGGCTTGTGCGGGCTTGCAAAGCGCTAAACTAAAGCCTTCGAAAACCGGGAGAGATTATGGCCAACAAAAAAATCCTGTTGCTCGCTGGCGATTACGTCGAAGACTACGAAATCATGGTTCCATTCCAGGCTTTGCTGATGGTGGGGCACGCCGTCCACGCTGTTTGCCCCGGAAAAAAATCGGGTCAGCAAGTCCGTACGGCCATTCACGATTTCGAAGGCGACCAAACCTATTCCGAAAAGCCAGGCCACAATTTCTCTTTGAATGCGACTTTCGACGATATAAAACCGGAAGAATACGACGCGCTGGTGATCCCCGGCGGGCGCGCTCCGGAGTATCTTCGCTTGAATTCCCGGCTCCTCGACGTCGTGCGCCATTTTGCCAGGCAAAATAAACCGATCGCCGCGATCTGTCACGCCGCCCAGATTCTTGCCGCCGCGGGAGTGCTCGATGGGAAAAAGTGCACTTGCTATCCCGCGGTCGCGCCCGATGTGACACGCGCAGGCGGAGCTTTTGTGGACGTTGCCATGACCGAGGCCGTTGTAGACGGCAATCTCGTCACCGCACCCGCATGGCCCGCGCACCCAGCCTGGTTGGCAAAATTTCTAGCCGTCCTCGGCACAAAAATTGAGCCCTAGCGTGACGAAGACCGATCGGGAGCGGGATGTCGGTCGAGCAGTCGTGGCATGCGATAGTCTAACTGCAGCGCAGTCCCGGAAAATTCTCAATGTATTATTCCGAGGGCGGCTTTAACCCCAGGAATCTGCTTTTCCGTCTTTACCTACAAAATCTTCATGTGGATTTCCGTCCCGCCTTTTTCATAGCGGACTTCATCCATAAGCTGATTGATCAAAAAAATTCCGCGTCCATGCGTAGCGAAAAGGTTTTGTCCGACGATGGGGCTCGGAATCGACTTAGGATCGAATCCTTCTCCCGGATCGCGAATTACGATCAATAATCCGCGCGATTCATCGCACGCCACGCAGCACTCGACTTTCTTAGTGGGATCATTCTTGCATCCGTGCTGCACCGCGTTCGCCAAAGCTTCCATCAGCGCCACTTCAACTTCACGTTCCTTTCCGGCGGCGCAGCCAATGGACTGCACAACTTTCATGATTTCTTCAACGAATGGAGGAATGGCTTCGATGCGTGCTTCCAGCGTCTTTTGCAGTTTCAAAACCAGAGTCCTGCTTTCAAATTCGCACTTGGGGAGCGTCTCGGCCATCGCGCACCGTTCAACTTTTTGCAAGCGTCTTCAGCTGTTTCGCAAGGTGTTCGATCTCGCTTGTTTCTTTATAAATCTTAACGGAAAAAATCTCGGAAGAGTGAAGTTGTTCAATTTCGACTTTGAGTTCATTAACGCGCTCGGAAAGACTGGCCAGCGATTCCCGGAACTGTTTTTCATGCTGCTCCAGAATCGCACGTTGCGATGCTCTAGAGCCCGGCCTCCCGGAAATCGGAGGCGCCGTTTCGGCTGGTTCCGGTGGAGTCGGCATTTTCCGCGATTGCCCTTGCGCTTCCGGCAAAATCCTAGACATCGCTCCCGCGCTTAAAGCGCATGCGTACCACAAGAATCGCCTGCGTTGATCTCGCATTGCCTCCCCCTTTTGTTGCTACCGGAGCACCGTCGCCAAAACCGCCGTAACTAGAGTGTGCTCCATTCTGCGGCCAGTCTCGCGAATTTTCGTTTTTCTCGCGTACCGTCCCGTAAATTCCATACATCTTAGAAGCTGAATCTGCAAATTGGAGGCCACATGGAGTTCCGGTCATTAGGCAAGAATCGAATGCAAGTCTCGGCCTTGGGTCTCGGATGTATGGGAATGTCATTCGCGTATGGTCCAGCGAATGACGAGGAATCACTACAAGTCCTTCACCGTTATCTGGAACTGGGCGGTAATTTCCTCGATACTGCTGAAGTTTATGGACCATACAAGAACGAAGAACTGCTTGGACGCTTTCTCCGCCAAGTGCCGCGAGAGAAAGTGATTGTCGCGACCAAGTTTGGCTTTCGTTTCGCGTCTGATGGAACCCGAGCGCTTGACAGCTCGCCGGAAAATGTACGGCGGGCTTGCGATGGAAGCCTGGCCCGCCTCGGAATCGAAACCATCGATCTGCTATACCAGCATCGCGTCGATCCCGATGTTCCTATCGAAGAAACCGTCGGCGCAATGGCGCAACTTGTTGCCGCGGGCAAAGTCCGCTCTCTCGGATTGTCTGAAGCGTCGCCGGAAACGATTCGTCGCGCCGCAAAAGTCCATCCCATCGCGGCCTTGCAAAGCGAATATTCGCTCTGGACCCGCGAGGTCGAAACCAATGGAGTGCTTGATACTTGTCGTGAACTCGGCATTACTTTCGTTCCCTATAGTCCGCTTGGCCGCGGTTTTCTGACCGGCACCATTCAGAACGTGAACGACCTCGATCCCAGCGATTGGCGTCGCACCAATTATCCGCGCTTCGAAGAGCGAGCGTTGCAATCGAATCTGAAAATTGCCGCCGCGGTGAAAGAACTGGCCGCCGAAAAGCGAGCGACGCCGGCGCAGTTGGCTCTTGCATGGGTGCTCGCACAGGGAAAAGACGTTGTGCCGATTCCTGGAACAAAGCGCGTTCGTTACCTCGAAGAAAATATGGGAGCGCTCAACGTTCTTCTCAGCGAAGCCGATCTCAAAAAGATTGCGGCCCGCTTAGCCGAGTTTCAGATTGTCGGCGAACGCTACACTCCTCAAATGATGGCGCTAGTCCAGCGCGCGTAAACTTTCAGTGACGGGCGGAACATGCTGCGCCCCGTCTTGGCGAGGCTGATCCCTCGTGGCCGGCGATCCGCAAAAGGTGCCCGAGATTCGCTTTGTAACTTCGGTCTGCTCTTCGCGCGCAATCACCGCCCGCCACTCCGCAACTCCGGCAAGGTAAACGTCGGCTTCACTTCCTTCCGTCGCGCCCAGTCGTGATATGTATGGCACTCCGAACACTCCGAACTCGCATAACCCGGCCCCGCCGCATGGCACGTCTGGCAGACCGCAATCCCCGGAACGAGGACATCCGAAGTCTCGGTACTCTTCAATGCCTTCGGATGGCAGCCGGTACAGGCAAATCCCGTGTGCGCATCATGGTCGAATCTCGAATGTGGCAGCCACTGCAAGGTTAGATTCGCCGCAGCAATCACCGGCAGTGAAGCTTGCGGTGCGTGAGGTTCGGCGCCCAAGAGCGACATCTTCGAAACTCCGCCCGCTCTCGGCTCGCCCGCGTTCCAACGGGCGACTTTCACGTCCAGTAGCGACGAACCTGAAATCACGTGGCACTGCGAACAAGTCTTGTGCCAAAGCAGCTCTTCGGAGACCGCGACCCGCTCGGCCACCCATTGCGCTCCGCTGACGGAACGCATTGCAGGCGAGGGCTCTCGGCCCGCCAGTTTCCTCTCCGGGTCCTGTGTTTCGCGCGATTCGCTCGGATGTGTCGCGATGTATTCGGAGAATCTTCGCATAAGATATTCATGAATCACCTGCGGCGTGTCGTGCGGCACGCCTTCGTCAAACCGTTTGTCGAAAGCCAATGAATGGCAACCCGCACAGGCATTCGCAAACCTTACCGGCGCCATCAACTGCCGGTCGCTCCACGGCTGTTTCGTCGGCAAGCCGCGCGAACCGCCGGGCTCAAACGTTTCCATAGCCGTGTACGAAACCGTCGCTGCCGCATACTTCGGGTCGCCATACTCCCACTGCACATCGCTGGTGGCCGAAGGCCTGTGGCAATCGCTGCAATTCAGTTGCACGGCCGGCCCGTTCGGCCCACGGCTGATGGCCTTCATGTGCAGCGAATGATTCAGCTTGATCGTCCCTGGGTCGCGCGGCGCGCCCTTCGGTGCCTCGCGCAGCACCGCAAACTCCGGGTGCCCGGCCGCAAAGCTTCGGATGCTCTTCGCAAAATGCGAACCCGCTTCCACAGAGCCCAGCTCGCCGTGACACTCCGCGCAATTTCGTCCGCTCTCCGCCGAAAGTTTCGCGCGACCGCGATGCTCCACATGGCACTGGGCGCAAGCCACTTTTGGCGCCGAGGCTAACAGCGATTCCGGATGGTGGGGCGGACCGTCGTGGCACGCGAGACATGCCGAATCTTGCGCAGCTGCCGAAAATCCACTCGCTTCCCGCACATGGCACGCCGCGCACTGCTTCTCCAAAACGGCATGAGCTTCGCTCAACCGGCCGCTGGAGTACACGCGATTGTCATGCGCGAAAAAGTGCCAGCCAACCCACACCAGCGCCATCGCCGGCGCAAGAATCGCCAGCAATAGTTTGGCTCGCTTGAACGGAGTCGCCCTCTTGAAATAGTTCAGGTCGATCCGTTGCGCTATCGCCTTGGTCGTGCGTGTTCTTGCCATACCTTAAATAGAGTTCAATTCAGCGTTCCTGGCATTGCGCCGGCATTTGCAACCCATCGTCATTCCGAACGAAGGCATTCAAACTGTCCGACCGTGAACCGGCCCTTCACCATCGCATCGCCATCACTGCATGAACCGCTCCCAGCAAAATCAGCGCCAGCGAAAGCGGGATGTGCAGTAACAGCCAGCCATGCAGCCAGTGATGCATTCGCTCTTGCTGTAACAATTGCCGCGCCTCGTTGCAAATATCTTCCAGATCGCTAAGCGTGGCGTGCGCCGCGGCGGGCAGCAGAGTTCGCAGACTCGTAAACACACTCGAAACCCTCGCGGCGTCAGTCAACCGCCGCCCACCTGACTTCGGCCGCTCCAAGAACGGCCGCATCTCTTCCGCATAAAACTTTCGCAGCGGCGCGCTTTCCGTTTGGCTCAACAGTAAAATTTCTGCTGCTGGCGCAACAGCGGCGCTGGCGCCTGCGCTCACCGCCGCGGAAGTACGAAGTGGCGCAGCGCTGGCGGCAATCGGCCGCAGCGCCGTAAATCCTCCCGCCCGTTGCGCTTCACCGCCCGAAAATTTCGCCAATCCTACGTCGCCGCAAAGCGATTCAACCGCCCGGTCGGCTTCCTCACGCAGCAATCCCCGCACATGCGCAATTTCGTCATAGATCGTTTCCAGCGGAAGTTCCGCGGTCATCTTTTTGGGAATAAAATTCTGCAGCAGCGCGCCATAAATGCCGCTGGCCACGGTGATCATCAGCAGCCACATCAGTACCCGCGTCAGCGTGCCGCCAAAATGAAATGCGCCATGAAACAAAATCAATGGCAGCGACAGCAGCCCTAGCCACAAGTGCCCGCGCATCCAGGATTTCGCGCGTCCAAGCCGCCATGTCGGGACCCGCTTTCGTGCTCCTAAGGCCGCTGCAAAGATCATGAATCCAAATCCAACCACCCCGAATAAAAGTCCTATCGCGCTCCCGCCACGTGCTCCCTCTGGCGAAGTCCACAACTCGAACACGTACACCGCCAGCGCCGCCGACAGTATTCCCAGCGACCCCATCGCCCACCCGCGTTGCCCCTGATCCAGTAACAACTCCGCTCCATCTGGCGGCTTAAGCCGCTTCCGTCTTTTGCTGCCTCATTATTCCTTACTTCGCTATTTCTCCTGCCGCCACAATCTGCGCAAAAAACTGCTTCGGGTCCACGCGATGCGCCGCGTCATGCGGACATGCGTAAACGCAACTCGGTTCCTTCAAATGTGTGCACAGGTCACACGACGTCGCCTTCTGTTTAATCGCTGCCTTTTGGCGTCCCGCATGCTCCGGATCATCCGCCATTACTTCGAAAGGGTGAAGGTTGATATTTCCGTAAGGACAATTCCTGGCGCACAGCCCGCATCCGATGCACCAGTCCTCGATGATTACTTCCAGAGAATTTCGCCGCCGAATCGATCCCACCGGGCAGCCCACCATGCACAATGGATCGCGGCATTGCCTGCAACTCGTGGCGATCAGGTAGTGGTCGAACCGCAATCCGTCGCGCACCAAACGTGTCACTCCATCGTGCGCTTCCGCGCATGCATTCACGCACGCGTCGCAGCGCGTGCAATTCTGCAAATCCAGCACCAGCAGGCTTTGTGCTTCCATCAATCCCTGCGACAAGAATTGATCAATCGGCACGCTGTGCACCATTTCCATGCGCCGCACATTGGCCGCACGCCGTTCTTCCGCTACCGCTTCCAGTCCGCGCCTCACATTCGGAAACTGCTCGACCATTTGCCGGAAATCGTTGCCCGACACGCGCACCACTTCCACGTGATCGAGTGCCGTGCAGGTTGCGGTGCGTGTTCCTCCGCCAAGTAGCCCGATTTCGCCGAAGTAATCGCCCCGTGAAAGGTAAGCCAGCACCAATTCGCCGCCGGAATAGTTTTCCGAGATTTTAACAAAGCCGATACGGACCAGATAAAAGCTGTCCGCGGCATCGCCTTGTTTCGCAATCGTCTGACCAGGAGAAAAGCGCAGCAGCTCCACGCTGCCCTTCAAGTGCTCGATGAAACCTGCCGATAAATCCGCAAACATCGGCACGCCGCGCAAATGATTTTCCAGCGCGCGCTTTCGGTAATTCTGGTCCACCTGGGCGCGGAACGTCTTATTCTTCAGCATGATGTCCAGCACGTTGCGCAGCATTTCATACGCCACCACTTCCGTTTCGGCTCGCACTGTTGCGGAACGCGGATAAAAATTCAGGCACGTCATTTCACCGAACAAATCTCCGGCGCCCAATTCCGCAACCGGACTTTCGTAGCTCAAATCCACCGACGCGTCGATAGGAATCGTCCGGTCGCGCGCCTCTTCATCGCGCTTGTCCGACTCGCGCGGAGTGAGAGTGCTCGTCAGCCGCTTGAAAAATCCCTTTGCTCCGCCTTGTGTCTTCACGTGCGCCATCGGCGAGGAAATGGAAACGCGCGCTTGCCCTTCCAGAATAAAAAACGCTGTCGAGCCGAATTCGCCCTCCTTGCAGATCAATTCGCCCTTGCCAAATCTTCTTTTGACAATCGCTCCGCGATTCAACTCCAGGAAGGTTCCTGACACGCCGCGAAACACGGGAATCTTCAACAACTCTTCCGCTTCAAATCCTTGCCCGCCGGCTCCAGCCGAAATCGTCGTTCCAACCGCCCCTTTATTCGTCAACGCGCCTGTCGGGCACGACACCATGCACTCGCCGCAGGAAATACACGTCGAATCGCCCATCGGAGAATTCAGATCAAATGCGACGTCCGCCGCGTATCCTTTTCCCATCCGCCCCAAAACAAAGTTGTTTCGTACCTCATCGCATCCGCGGATGCAGCGGTCGCAGAGGATGCACGCATCGTGATCCACTGCAATGGAAAGGGAAGAATCGTCACGTCCGCGTGAAACTGTTCGCTGTGTGAATCGTGGCTCGCCCAATCCGGCGGCGGCAGCTAGTGTTTCCAGTTCGCAGTCGCCCGAATTTGTTTGTCGCGCGCAAGGTGAAGGATGGTCCGCCATCAGCAATTCCAGCAAGGTTTTTCGTGCTGCTAAAACTTTTTCCGACTTCGTTACGACTTTCAGCCCCGGCTCGACCGGTCGAACACACGCCGCCGTCAAAACCCGTGCGCCCGTGTCCACAACGCAGAGCCGGCACACGCCCACTGGAGTCTCGTTCTGCAAATGGCACAGCGTCGGAATCGCGATCCCCTGCATCCGCGCCGCGTCAAAGACGGTCGTCCCCGCGGCCACGCACACCGTGGATCCATCAATGGTCAGTTCAATCGTTCCATCCGTCGTGGTATCGCCCATAACTCGGTCCGTCGTTCTACGGTCGAATCCCGGCACGAGTCGCCTCGCCCGCTCGCGCCGCGGCAGTAAAACAAATCCCGCTAGGGCACGTTCCCCGCAACACGTGTGCATCCAATTCCGCGCGAAAATGTCTCAGCACCGACTGGATCGGCGCCGGCGCAATCTGCCCTAGTCCACAAATCGATGTAAGACTCATCGCCTGCGAGAGCTCATCTAACAGCGCCAGATCGGCGCTGTATTGCGCCTCCGGCATGCCGCCCTGGGTCCATCGTGCCAGCAAATCCACCATCTTTTGCGAGCCAACCCGGCACGGAACGCACTTACCGCACGATTCATTGCGGTAAAATCGCACCGCGTTCAATGCCATATCCAGCATGCAAGTCGTCTCGTCGCAAACCACGATCGCGCCGGAGCCTAGCATCGATCCCGCCTCCGCCAGCGCTTTGAAATCCAGCCGCACGCCCGCCATGGAAGCCGGCAAGTACCCGGACGATGGTCCCGACGGCGCAAAGGCTTTTAGCGCACGGCCACCACGCACTCCGCCTGCGTAATCGAACAGCACTTCGCTCATTGTTATGCCGAGGGGTACTTCATACACGCCGGGCCGCTCAGCATGGCCGCTTACGCCGACAAACTTCAATCCGCGCGAACCATTTCGACCAGCCGCTTTGTACCACTCCACCCCGCGCGAAAGAATCTGCGGCACATTGATAAAAGTTTCCACGTTATTGATGACCGTCGGTTTCTGCCACAGCCCGTTTGTCACCGGGAATGGCGGCTTGTTTCGCGGTTCCGCGCGGTGACCTTCAATCGCTTCCAGCAGCGCGCTCTCTTCGCCACAAATGTATCCGCCCGGACTGACAAAAACGCGCAACTCAAATTCCAGACCGCTACCCAGAATATTTTTTCCAAGCAGTCCCGCGCCGTAACCGCGGCGAATTTCCTCGCCAAGAATTTCCTCCTGCAAATGATATTCGTGCCTGATATACAGGATTCCTTGCTTCGCTCCGGCCACCAGCCCCGCAAGAATCATTCCTTCCACCAACAGGTGCGGAAGATGCGTCATGATGAAGCGATCCTTGATCGTTCCCGGTTCACTTTCATCCGCATTGCATACGATATATTTTTCCGGCCCCGGTTGTTTGCGAACTAAATCCCATTTCATCGACGTCGGGAATCCTGCCCCGCCCATTCCCCGCAGCTCCGCTTCCTTCAACTGCGCCAGCACGCCCTCCCAATCTTTGCTTGTAAGCAGACTGCGAAGCGCGCCGTATCTCTCCGCATCGCCATAGGGATCGGATGCGCACGCCGCTCGCGCATGCTCTGGATGCCCATCGCGAATTTGCTCGCCGCGAATGGCCGCTTGCACCAGCGCTTCGCCTCGCTCCGCCGTAATCCCCGTGAAGATATGATCGTTCACTGCAATCGCCGGAGCCTGATCGCACCTCCCCAGGCAAGACACATCGCGGATTTCCACTTCACCGCGCCGGGTGTTCGCAAACCGCCGCTCCAGATCGGCGCGCAGCTCGCAGGCGCCATTCAGATGGCAACTCATATCCGCGCATACGCGCACTTCCGCGCGCGCCGGAAGCGCAAGATGAAAATGCGGATAGAAACTGGCAACGGAGTGAATCTGATAGAGGGGAGTTTGGGTTCGCGAGGACAGCGATTCCAACTCCGCCTTGGGAAGAAACCCGTGGCGGAGCTGGATAGCCCGCAGGTCGTCGAAGATCACGTTGCAGCGTCTCGCGAGAAAAGCGCCATGCGAAGGAAAGCCTCCGCAGAGCGCAAATTGGAGTGCAAACTCATCTGCATACTAATCAGCGCGTTCGAATGTGTAAATAGTAGCGCGTTGGCTTTTTGGCGCAGGAGGCGAAAAAGGCAATGAGCGAGCGTTGACTTCCTTGCGTGTCGAACGATATAAGCGAGAAGATTCTTTCCGATTGCGAGATGCATCCCTTCACGCAACTTTGTTTACGCACGGCGCTCGCAACGGGCGGCGCAATCCTCGCCTTCCCAGTTTCGGTCTCCGCGCAATCCGCGGCAGAACTGCAAAAATATATCGGACCAGGCTCCTGCGCGGCGACCAGTTGCCATGGCAGCGTGAAACCCGTAGCCGGCAGCCGCATTTTGCAAACGGAATACACGACTTGGATTTTAAAAGACAAGCACAGCCGGGCATTTCAGGCGCTCACGGGTGACGTTGCCGAGCGAATGGCTCGCATTTTGAAGCTCGGCGCGAATGCGGAAAATTCGCCGAGATGTCTCGCGTGCCACGCGCTCTACACCGCTCCGGAGCAGCGCGGCCGCGCGTTTGAAATCTCTGAAGGCGTAAGCTGTGAAAACTGCCACGGGCCAGCTTCAGCCTGGCTTGGGCCGCACACGACGCGCAGCCAGTCGCATGAAAAATCCGTGGCCCAGGGCATGCAGGACACGCCTAACGTGATTCGTCGCGCGGAAAAATGTCTCGAATGCCATCTAGGTTCAGAGAAAAAATTTGTCGATCACGAAATGATTGCCGCCGGGCATCCTGATCTTTATTTTGAGCTGGACTCTTTTTCTGCGGTGATGCCCCGGCATTGGAAAGAGCCGCGCGAATCGGCTGTCGGCAAGCCCGCCGAAGATCCCGACTGGGCGGGCGTGCGCGATTGGAGCGTTGGCCAAGCGGTACAGCTACGCGCTGCAATGGAACGCCTTGCCTGGCGCGCAGGCGGACAGCAGAGCGCCAACGGAAAGACGCCTTGGCCCGAATATTCCGAACTTTCCTGTATTGCGTGTCATCATTCGCTTGGCCCTGCAAAGGATAGTTGGCGGCAGGAACATGGGTACGCGGGACGCCGTCCTGGCGATCCCGCATGGAATGCTTCGCGCTATGCGGTGTTTCGGATTCTCGCGAAGCAGGTCGATGCCGCGGGCGCGCAGGAACTCGACACACAGCTGACCGTCGTCTCCAAAGAGATGAGCAAGTTGAATCCAGACCGTGCCAACGTCAACGCGGCCGCAAGCTCCGCCGCGCCGATTGCACAGCAATTTGCGCAACGTCTTTCCAATATCAATTACGATCAAGCTCTGGCGCTGCGCGCGATGCAAGGCATTACGCAAGACGCGGAAAACATTTCGTTGGGCGACGAACGCACCGCCGAGCAAGCCGCGATGGCCATCGATTCGCTGTATATCGCGTACAGTAAGCAAGCGAATCCCTCGAATGCCGCGGAGGTTCGCGCCGCCATCAACAGCCTTTTTTCACAACTTGAAATTCCTTCCAGCTACCATGCCGACCAATTCGCCGCCTCGCTGAAGCGAATCCACGATTTGATCCAGCAAAAGAATTAACTTTCCTGGAAAAGCGTTTCGGGTCTAGCATTAGAGAACCTCGCCAGTTAGGACTCCCATGAACAGGTTTGAAAATTGGTTTTGCGGCTCCTCGCTTTGGCGTTTTTTCACCGAACGAAAATTGTTGCCATGGGTCCTCTCCGGGTATGCGCTTGGCGATCATGTGCTGGAAGTCGGCGCCGGCCCCGGCGCCACCACGGACGAATTGTTGCGGCGCGCCGGGCGGGTGACGAGCCTGGAATACGATCAGTCGTTCGCCACGAAACTTGCCGCGCGCCACAAGTCTTCCAGAGTGACCGTGGTGCAGGGAGATGCGGCGGTATTGCCGTTTCCAGACCATACATTTTCTTCCGTGATTGCGGTGCTGGTGCTGCATCACTTGCGTTCGCCGGAGCAGCAGAACGCCGCGTTCCAGGAATTCCATCGCGTGCTGCGGCCAGGCGGAATGTTTTTCGCGTTGGAAATTCGCGATGGCTGGCTGCATCGCGTGGGGCACATTCGCAGCACGTTTGTTCCGGTATCGCCTTCGTCGGCGTTCGCGCAGCTGAGCGTGGCGGGCTTTTCGCGCATCGCGGTCGACATTGAGCGCACCGCGTTTCGCGTTTGCGCGTTGCGCGCCGCGGAAGCCTGACCGCAGGATCGCCAGTCCGGCCGTGCTGGTTGTTGCGCGAGTGCGGCAAAGCTCGCAGGCAGGATTGCCTGCGCTGGCGTAGCATCCTTTCCCCCCACGCGTCCTCCATACGGTTGACCGCCGTCAGCGCGTTCACTAGCATCTTTCCATGCGCGAGTCTTCCTCGGCGAAGTTCCCTCCCGGCCCGCCGTCCAACTTGATTCGCTCGCTATTTGGCGCGATGCGGCAGAATCCGCTCGAATACTTCACCGCGATGGCCCAACAGTACGGCGATATTTCCGGCATGCGCATCGGAAATTTCCGGACGCTGTTCATCAGCCATCCGGACTTGATCGAAGACGTGCTGGTCAATAACGCGCGCAAATACCACAAAGGACGCATCCTTCAAGCCAACAAATATTTATTCGGAGAAGGGCTCCTGACCAGTGAAGGCGATTTCTGGCTGCGGCAGCGACGCCTCTCGCAGCCGGCATTTCATCGCGAGCGTATCAACTCCTACGCCGCGACCATGGTGGAATACACCGAACAGTTGCTGGCTACATGGCGCGACGGAGAACAGCGCGACATCCACGAAGAAATGATGCAACTTGCGTTGCGTATCGTCGGCAAAACATTGTTCGACGCCGACGTCAAGCAGGATGCAAAAGACGTCGGCGAAACTCTGGATTTGTTGCTGCATCTTGCCGCGAATTTCGGCCGCACGGTGCTGATTCCTCTGTGGGTACCAACGCCGCGAAACATCCGAGCCAAGCTCGGCGTCAAGCGGCTGGAAAAAGTAATCTACCGGATCATCGCCAATCGCCGCGCCAGCGGCCACGATGCCGGCGACCTGCTCTCCACGCTACTGCAAGCGCAGGACGAAGACGGAACGCGAATGAACGACCAGCAACTGCGCGATGAAACAATCACCTTATTTCTTGCCGGGCACGAAACCACCGCGAACACTCTTTCGTGGACATGGTGGCTGCTGGCGCAAAATCGCGCGGTAGAGAAAAAGTTTCACGAAGAACTGGAAGGAGTGCTTGGTGGCCGCGCGCCTACAATCGCCGACCTTCCCAAGCTCAGTTTTCTGAATCACGTGCTCACGGAATCGCTGCGACTCTATCCCACGGCGTGGGGCATGGCGCGGCTGACGGCGGAAGAACACGAAATTGGCGGGTACCCAGTGAATGTTGGTTACGGCGTAGCGTTCGCGCAATGGGTGGTGCATCGCGATGCACGCTGGTTCGATGCGCCGCTGGAGTTTCGTCCGGAGCGCTGGGAAAACGGTTTGGCGAAGCAGTTGCCGCGTTTTGCGTATTTTCCGTTTGGCGGAGGACCGCGCCAGTGCATCGGGAATACTTTTGCGCTGATGGAATCCAGCATAGTGCTGGCGACGGTTGGACAGAGATTCCGGTTCCGACTGAAGCCCGATCAAAAAGTTGAACCTTTGGCGTCTATCACGTTGCGTCCGAAGAACGGAATTCACGTCCTCTTTGAAGCGCGAGGATAGAGCCTTTCCAGTTGCCGACGTAATTCCTTGGTATGGAATGAGTTATGCTCCCTGCACCTGTTAGGTACCCCTCCCCCCTTTTTCCCATAAGTATTCATTCTAAAAGAGTTAGCAAGCGCCGTTTCTGTAAGTATTCATTTTAAAGTACTTACGGCTGCGAGGATCTCTCTCCTGAAACCGAGCGCGAGGATTCCATTCCGTGCCGGTCCGCCCAAGTGGTGTGAAGAAGCTTCTTCCGTGCACTTCGGGAGCGATTGTGCAACTGCGTAGCGGAAACTTCTACTGTACTGCCGGACGGTTGTGGGACGTGTCCCAGTTCGATTCTGTTCGGAGCGAAAGCGCGGCCGAAGGGGAATCATCGATACCGTCACGCGCGTGGAGATCGCCAGGAGAAGGAAAGCGAATTCAGGTGTGGACGGTAGAGCTTGAATGCAGGCGGATGAAGTGAAATGGTGAAAGCGGATGAGTGAGATTGCGAAGAGGTGAAAAAGGGCTGTGGCTGGACGGATTCGCGTAGGGATATCCGGATGGCGTTACAAGGGCTGGCGGGGAAAATTCTATCCGGTAAAGTTGCGACAGAAAGATGAGTTGCGTTATGCGGCAGCGAGATTCGCGACGATCGAAATCAATGGAACCTTTTATTCGCTGCAAACCGCCGAGAGCTTCGCGAACTGGACAGCGGAGACGCCGGACGATTTTGTTTTTGCGGTGAAGGGCTCGCGGTTCTTGACGCACATCCTGCGATTGCGGAAAGTGGAAAAGCCCCTGGCCACTTTCTTCGGGTCCGGCTTTTTGGCGCTGGGAGCAAAGCTCGGGCCCTTTCTGTGGCAGCTCCCGCCGAATTTTAAATTCGACCCAGAACGGCTGGACGCTTTTTTCAAGTTGCTTCCGCGCGATGCGAAGTCGGCGGCGGCACTCGCCGCACACCGCGATAAAAAGATTCTGCCGCGGGCGTACACAAAGGTAACGGTGAACCGGGCACTACGGCACGCACTGGAAATTCGGCATGACAGTTTTCGCACGCCGGAGTTTATCAAGCTGTTGCGCGAAAATAATATCGGCTTGGTCTGCGCCGATACCGTGGAATGGCCGCGACTGATGGATTTGACTTCGGATTTTATCTATTGCCGGCTGCACGGATCGAAAGAGCTGTATGCGAGCGGTTACGATGCGAGGAGCATTAAACGGTGGGCTGAGCGGGCGGTAGCCTGGTCGCGTGGCCGGGAACCGAAAGAAACGGAGAAGGTGATAGAGAAGCCGGCGCCAAAAAGCATCGCTCGTGACGTGTACATTTATTTCGACAATGACGCGAAGGTATGCGCGCCGGACGATGCCCTGGCGCTGGAGAAGAAGGTCGCGGAGATCAGCCGAAGCCGATAGTTTGGAGTCGAAAGTAAGAACTGAGCTGGTATCCGTGAACACCGATCAGGCCATCGTGCTGTGGCGCTGCAACGACCGTTTAGGAGGAAGCGGTAGCAGAGGGGACTTCAGAACGTGTGCGGAGAACACGAAGGATGGAATCGCGAGTGATGAGGCCCATAATTTGGAAGGATCCGTTTTCCCCGGCCTCCGCGACAACCGGCATTTGATTGATGTCGGCCTTGAGGAGGCGTTCAAGGAGCATGGGCAATGGGTCGTCCGGATGGGCGCAGAGAAGTTTTTCGCGCGGCACCATCACGGACTGAACGGAATGAGAGATCCATTCCTCTTGCGGGACGGAGTTGAGAGCGTGAATGTTGATCAAGCCTGAGAGGCGTCCGTCCGAAGTAACCACGAGATGGCAGCGGCGACCGGTACGAAGCACCTCGGCGCTGTAATCGGCTAGCGAGTGGCCGCCCGGAAAGGTCGGTATTTCGCGGCTCATGACATCCGCCGCGCGCAGACCGCGAAGACTTTCCCGAAGAGTGACCATAAGCGTGCTTTCCTGAGCGGCGCTAAGCAGGAACCAGCCGATTAAGGCGATCCACAGGCCGGAAACGAAGTCACCGTGAAAAAGAGCTCGCCAACCTCCAAAGACAATGAACAGCCAGGCGATGAATTTGCCGGCCGTGCCAGCCGCGCGCGTGGCCCTGGGAAGATTGTGCGTGACGCCCCAGACAATAGCGCGGAAAACCCGACCACCATCGAGCGGAAATCCAGGAACAAGGTTGAAGAGGGCCAAGATCGCGTTGGTTTCGGCCAGCCAGAAACAGATGGCACCGGGCACTGTGCCGACCGGGAGAACCAAAGTGAGCGCCCAAAAAGCAGCGGCGAGAACCAAGCTGGAAAGTGGTCCAGCGATAGCGATATTGAACTCCTGAACGGGGCTCGCGGGATCTCGCTCGATTGCGGAGACTCCACCGAAGACGAAAAGGGTGATGGAAACGACCGGGAGTTTGTAGTGCTGGGCAACGATGCTGTGGGCGAGTTCGTGAAAGACGACGGATGCGAAGAACAGGAGGCTAGTGATAACGCCTGCGGACCAATGTTGCCCCGGCGACCATGCCGGATGCCGAAGCAAGTACTGGTTGGCAAGAGACCAAGTGATCAAAACAAAGATCACTAGCCAGGTGGGATGAAGGTAAACAGGGATGCCGCGGATTTGGGCGATGCGGAAACCTGGTCGAGTTAGAGCTGCCATGACGGATTCATACTCGCGTTGCGCTTGCCTTGTGTCGCGCCGCGAGTCTGTTCTTACAATAGCGCCGAAAACGGCTCACGGGAACTAGGGAATACCCTGCGTCCCAAAAAACACAACGTGTGTGGGAAGCCACGGAAAACCTAGCTTTATATTCTCATAAATCATTCATTCTAAAAAAGATAAATACTGGCTAAGAGGATGCGATGGTGTGCGCGAAGCATTGGAGGCGCACATGGACGCGATGGCACAGTTAGCGGTTTTGGCGGCGGTGACGGTGGTGGCAACTGGAGTGGCTGTTGGGATGGTCTGGGCGTTCTTACGTGGGGCGTTTCGGTTGATGCAGCCGGTGGCGGTGCGGACGCGACCGGTGCGATTGGAGTTGGTACAAGGCACGCGGGCTGTGGCGCGGTAATTGGGCACGTCCTTCGGGCACGGCAAACGGGACCTCGGGACATTAGGAAAGGCGCCCGCCTAAGAAGGCGGCCGCCACAAAAGAAAGGAAGACGGCGATGATTGCTTTGAAGTGGTTGCTGGTTATTGCGGGGATCGGGTTGTTTGGGAGCGCTGGGGCGTTGGTGATTTACGACGTTTATATTTCCGAGCAACTGCGGCGACTGCTGCGGCGACAACGCGAGGAATCTGGAGCAAGCGGGACTGACGCAACGGCTCTGTTGCCGGCGCGCCCTTTCGGACCTGTGCGCTGGCAGCGCGCACTGCAATTGGCCGTGCTCGCGACGGTGCCGTTGCTAATTGCGAAGAGCATCGTGGTCGTGCCGGACGGCACGGCGGGAGTACGTGTGAGCCAGTTCTGGGGAGTGCGGCCCGGCACGCTATATCCCGGCGTACATCTGGTTACGCCGTTCGTGGATGAGGTGGCGCTGTATGATACGCGGGAGCAGGTGTACCTGACGTCGGCGACGGCACCCGCCGGTTGGCGCCCACCATCGACAGCGACCACCAGCAACGCACCCGCAAGTACATCGATAGCAATGAGTAGTGCCACGCCGAAAGAGCTACTGACGGTACAGGCGCGCGAAGGATTGAACATCGGCATCGCGGTCGCTGTTCGCTACCGGATTGACCCACGGCGGCTGGCGTATATCCACGCAAATTTGCCGGAAGATATTGGGAGCGAAGTGGTTGCACCGGTAGTGGCGTCGACGTATCGCGCGCTGGCGCCGAACTACATGACCCGCGAAATTTTTGCGTTGAAGCGGGAAGAGTTGCGATCGAAAGCCGCCGAAGCGATCAAGACTCGATTGGAATCGGATGGAATCCTGGTGCGCGAAGTGGTGCTGCGCGACATCAAGTTACCGGAAGAATATGCCAAAGGGCTAGAAGGTTTGTTGCTGAAAGAGCAAGAGAGCGAACGGCTGGGCACGGAGCAGGAGATCAAGGCCAAAGAAGTGAAAATCGCGGAGCTGGAAGCGGAGGCGCAGAAGGCGCGCGATGTAAAACAGGCGGAGGCTCAGGCGCAGGTACGCGTGCTGCAAGCCAAGGCGGAAGCGGACTCCATGCAATACACATTGCCGCTGAAACAGAAACAGATCGAGCAATCGAAACTGGAAGCGGAAGCACGTAAGGAAGCGACTCTACAGAATGCGGAAGCCGCTGCACAGGCGAAAGTGATCGACAGCAAAGCGGAGATCGAGCGGCAACGGAACCTTGCGGACGCGGAAGCGAACCGGATTCGTGTGACCGCGGATGCGGAGGCTAACCGAATTCGCGTTACTGCCGCAGCGGATTCAGAACGGATGAAGTTTGAGGCCGCGGTACTGAAGCAAAATCCGATGCTGATCCAGAAAATTATCGCGGAACGGTTGTCGGACAAGCTGCAGATCATGATGGTGCCGGTGGATGGCAAAAATTTCTTTGCGAATGACGTATTCCGGTCGGCATTTTCCGGGTTGCCCGCGAATGCAGTATCTGATCAAGAGGACCCGGACGGAAGCGCTCAGGCCGCGAACGTTAGTCCACAGAAGCGCGGGAATCGGAAGCCGTGAAGAAGTTTTGCCACAGAGGCCACAACGTTCCTCTCGTTGGCGAGCAAAAAGATGGGAAGTACCAGACACAAAGCGCAAGGCACAAGGTGAGAGAGCCGGAGGCAAAAATGCGAGTGCGTCAAGTTGAAATTGAGGTTCCTGGAAAAATGCGGAAGATCACAGCGTTGGCCGCGGCGGGTGCGTTGGCTGGGGCGATGACGCTTGCGCCCGTTGCGGTGATGGCGAATACGCACGAGACCAGCCGCATCTCAAACGAACGAGTGATTGATCGCGCGAACGTGGAAAATCTGCAGCGCTGGGTTTCGTCGGGACATGCGGACTGGTGCAAGGATGCGCGGTTGGTGGTCGCGGAAGAATTGCGGCGACTGGCTCCCGATTTTTCAGGAAACGGATTTGAAGTGAATGCCACGAATGACAACGCCGCGGCGAATGACGGGAATCGCGCGACATTCGAATGGGCTGCGCCGGATGGCCGCGCGGTCTATCGAGTGACGGTTGAACGCTTCATTTGGCTGTTGCCAATCGCCGGGGACTTGAGATCGATTGTCTGGGTACCCACCAGCACGGAAATCCACGCACGCGTAAAGTTGTGAAAGTCCATCGGTTAAACATTAAGCTTGCGATGCGCATTGGAGTTGGCCGCGTCCGCCAAAATCGACCAGCGAGCGAACGTCGGTGAAGGTCTAAGGCGGGCTCGCGAATCGGGACGTCACGCGGGGTATTGCTGCAGAAGCAAGCCCACGCTGCTGAGCGCTTTCTGCCGCGGTGACTCTCGGGATATGCTCTTCTCTTCGACGCTGAAAATAGGAATGGAAAATGGGACTTGGAAATGGCCGGCGAGCCCGGTGTTTCCGTCGCAGCGGGAAATTTTCGAGGGCGGCGTGCGTGCGAATGCCGATGCGCGCTATGCTTGTGAAAAGAAAATGGTAGACGAAAAGAACATTCTTCCGCGGGTAACGGCCCGAGATTCGTCGGCTGGAGCCGTGCGATGAACTTCCGGACTAAGCTTTTTCTGCTTTTCCTGGTAACGGTGCTGGCTTCCGTTTCAGCGGTCACTTACAGCGTGACGCATTATACGCGGGCGGCGTATGAAGAGGCCGACACACAGCGCACGCAAGCGCTTGTGGAACAATTTCAAAAAGAATTTGCGCAGCAACGCGAATTGGTGGCGCGACAGGTAGAAAATGTTTCCAATTCCGAAGTTACGCTGAAAATGGCGATCGACTTACAGCGCCCGAATGCAGATCAATCGCTTTACGTGCGCGATGCGGCGGGAGCCGCGCAAGAGCACAGTTTGAATTTCATGGAGTTCGTAATCGCGGATGGCACTTTGATTTCTTCGGCGCAATATCCAGCGCGAGTCGGCTACAAGGAAAGCTGGGTAAGCAGTGGCAAAGATTGGAACGGAACGGAGGCGTTTCTTCGACGCGAAGAATTGCCTAACGAAGTTGCGGTGGCGCTAACCGCGGTCCGAACGCAGCCGAATGTCGCACAGCCTTTTTACGCAGTGGGCGGGCGCCGACTGGACCAGAATTTTCTGGCTTCGCTGGTGGCGCCCGCCGGAATGCGGACGCTGCTCTATCTCAATCTGGATCCGGCGTTTGTCGCGAGCGATATTACCAGCGCAGCTGGTGCAGTGGATCAACCGGAACGGTTCGCGCCCATTATTGAAAAAATTCAGAAACAGCCTGCGCCAATCGTGCAAACGATTCAGTGGACCAATGACGCGGCATCCGCTGAAGTTTTCCATGTGCTTCCGTTGACCGGCCGCAATGGTGAATTGCTGGGCGCGCTGTTGGTGGGAAGTTCACGGAGCGATCTTGTTTTGCTCACCCGGCACATCATGAGAATTTCCGCGGTTGTAGCCTTGGCCGCTATACTCGCGGGATTGCTTCTCACCTGGTGGGTTTCCGCGCGGATCACGCGGCCCATTGAAGAACTGGCGGAAGGCGCGCGCGAAGTGGCCGCAGGCCATTGGGATACGCGAATCCACTTGAGTGGGCGCGACGAAACGGGGCAGCTGGCCGGCGCTTTTAATCACATGACACAAACACTGTCGGCGCAACGCGAGCGCCTGGTTCAGACCGAACGGGTGGCCGCGTGGCGCGAACTGGCTCGGCGCCTGGCGCACGAGTTGCGCAATCCGCTGTTTCCACTGCAAATCACGGTCGAAAACATGCAGCGGGCACGGTCGCTCAGCCATGAGCAATTCCTGGAAGTGGTCAACGAATCGGCGGCGACACTAAAAGCGGAACTGGCCAACCTGAATTCCATCGTGAATAAATTCAGCGACTTTTCGAAAATGCCGGCGCCGGAGTTTTCGCGCTTGGAAGTGAACGAAGCGATTCGTGGGGCGGTGCGGCTGTTCGAACCGCAATTTCACGAAGTCGGCAAGCCGAACATCGCCACTGAATATTTTCTGAAAGAAGGGTTGCCGGAAATCGATGGGGACCCAGAACTTCTACACAAAGCTTTTCAGAATTTAGTGCTGAATGCACTGGACGCGATGCCCGCGGGAGGAACGTTGACCTTTCGAACGGCGGAAAGCCCGTCCGGCATTCGCATCGAGGTGTCGGATACCGGCAAAGGGCTGACTCCGGAAGAGTGCTCGCGGCTTTTTACTCCTTACTACACGACCAAGCAGCAGGGAACCGGACTGGGCCTGGCGATCGTGCAGTCGGTGGTTAGCGATCATCGCGGCACGATTTCTGTCGCCAGCGATGAAGGTCATGGAACTACCTTTCGTATCGAGCTTCCGCGCCGTCAGCCTGGCGTGACCGCGAAAAAATTGTCAACGTTCCCAGGCACCGATCAAGCCGCGTCAGCTAAGACAGAAACCGCGGCGGCCAGCGATTGAAGCGGGCGAGCCGGAATTTCTTGTGACCCGAAAAGCTCATCTTCTTCTGATAGACGACGACGCCAATACCCTGGCGTCGCTTTCACGCGCGTTTCGATTGGCCGGTCATGAAGCCACGGTGTGCGATAACGCAACCCGCGCTGTGGAACTGCTCCGCAACGACAAATTCGATTTAATTTTTTCGGACGTGGTAATGCCGGGGAAAAGCGGCCTGGAATTCCTGGAAGAGATCAAGAATGCGGGGATTAAGGCGCCGGTTATTTTGATTTCCGGGCAGGCGAACATCGAAATGGCAGTGCGGGCGACGAAATTAGGAGCGCTCGACTTCCTCGAGAAACCGCTGTCGACCGACAAGCTGCTGGTGACAGTGGAAAATGCGTTGCGCATTTCGCGCCTCGAGGACGAAAACCGCGAACTGAAGCGCCGTCTCGGTAAACATCAGCTAGTTGGTTCAGGCCCCGCGATGAAAAAACTACTGGCACAAATTGACCGAGTCGCCGGAAGCGAAACGCGTGTGTGCATTCTTGGCGAGACTGGAACCGGCAAGGAGCTGGTGGCGCGAGCGATACACGAGCGGTCGGCGCGCCGCGAAATGCCGTTCATCACGCTGAATTGCGCAGCGGTTCCAGCTGAACTGATCGAATCGGAACTTTTCGGCCACGAAAAGGGCGCGTTCACCGGAGCCGCCGGCCGCCACGTCGGCAAATTCGAACAAGCCGAAAACGGAACTCTGTTACTGGATGAAATTGGCGACATGCCGGTAGCCATGCAGGCGAAGCTATTGCGCGTTCTCGAGGAAGGCGAGGTCGAGCGCGTTGGCGGCGACAAGCCGGTTAGAGTGAACGTCCGGGTCGTGGTGGCCACGCATCGCAATTTGGAAGAACTGGTGGCCCAGAATCAATTTCGACGCGATCTCTTTCACCGTGTTTATGTTTTTCCGCTGTCTCTTCCGCCTCTCCGTCAACGCCCGGAAGACTTCGTGGAACTTGTAGCCCACTTCGCGTGCCAAGTCGCTTTGCAAAATGGCTGGAAAGAAAAAGAATTCTCCGCGGAAGCAATCAAGAGGCTGCAGCATTATTCGTGGCCGGGAAACATACGTGAATTGCGGAACGTCGTCGAGCGCCTCATACTTCTGGCTGAAAGCGAAAAAGTTAGCGAGGCTGATGTCGAGCTGGTCCTGCCGGCGACTCGCTTACCGGCGCAAGACAATTCGTCACTTACGGCCGCCGCCACCGGCACACTCGCCGCACGCACCGAATCTTTCGAAAAAGAAGTCTTGCTCGCCGAGATTCGCCGTCACAATTTTCATATGACCAACGTCGCTCGCGCTCTGGGCCTCGAACGCAGCCATCTCTACAAAAAATGCCAGCAGTTGGGAATCGACTTGCAATCCTTGCGCAGGCCGGAATAAACGAGGGCATGAATCCCTCGCTGATCGGCATTTCCGCCAGCGCCGCGGTCGCGGCGGCAGCCGGCGGCATCAGCTACGCAGCGGTTTATCCGCGCTCGCAACTCTTCGGCGAAACAATTCGGCGCACCATGTCGCCTCAGCAACTGGCGCTTACATTCGACGACGGCCCCAATCCCGCGATCACCCCGCTACTGCTCAATTTGCTGGATAAACACAAGGTCAGTGCCACTTTTTTCGTAATCGGCCAGTTCGTACGGAAGTGCCCCGATGTTACGAAGGAAATATTTGCGCGTGGCCACGTCCTTGGCAACCACACGCAAACGCATCCGAATCTTTTCTGGTACCGCCCGAGCGCCATTCGAAGCGAACTTCGGCAGTGCCAGAACGCTTTGGAGGATACAGTCGGCAGCGCTGCGAAATATTTTCGGCCACCTTTCGGACTGCGCAATCCGTGGGTAGTCAGCACAGCGAGCGAGTTGGGAATGGAGACGGTGATGTGGACGCTGCTTCCCGGAGACTGGCGCGAAAAACAGGCGGAATGGCTGATCAGGCGCATGCAGCCTATCGCACTTCATGCCAAGAAGATGAGTCATCGCAATTCCGGGGATATCCTCTGCCTTCATGATGGAGCGCACCGCGGACTGAATGGCGATCGCACCCGTACGCTTGCGGCACTTGAATACTGGCTTCCGCGCTGGAGCGATTTAGGCCTGAAATTTGTTACAATCGGCGAAGCGGCGAGGACTCCCGCGAGTTGACTATGGATGAGCGCGCTTTTTATACCGAGCGGGAAGAAAACAAGGCACAGAAGCTGCTTTGCCCAAGCTGCCGCAACGAATTCACCGCGTCCGTGCGCTGGAAGGTTTGCACCAAGCGCAAAGAATTGCCGCGCGGAGCGGGCAGCGAAGATCGCGCCAAATTTGCCAAGGCTTCTTCCTACATGGTTCGTCTGGACGACCTGGTTGCGTGCCACAAATGCCGGAAACGCATTGAGTTAACCGGCCAATCGACAATCCTGATCAACGACAATCTTGGAGACCGCAACGCCGATCCGGAAAACTTCGGCAACCGGTAAGTTGCTTTCTATCACTCGCGATAATCGGCTATCAGCGCAACAACCAAGCGAGCTGGTATGTTGAAATCCCTCGGCGGGATGGGAATCGCGCTTCAGGACGACAACCCTGGCGATAGCCGCGATAAAAAATTGGGTAGACATCAAATTTCCGGATACATTTCAAAAAAAGCCTGCACCGATTGATGGAAGGTGGCCTCGATCTCTTCTTTGCTGCCTTCGATCAAATGCATGGTCACGCGAGCGGTGTGGCCATTCTTCAATACGATGGTAGCGTCACGCACTTCTCCCAGATCTTCTTCCGGCAGCAATCGCATTCCATAGATCAAAGCCAGCTTGGCCATGGAGGAATCCCCCTGTCGCAATGATGGCTACAGACTGCCGTTGTCGACGGTTGCTGTCAAACTGCGAACCATAAATCGGGCGGCCGTCATCCGCGCAGGTTATACTTCGGGGCATCCGTAGCACCGCGCGGTGCATCGGAAGTGCTATCACGGAGGGCGTATGCCATTCTCAGGTCGGATCATGACTCGCGCTCTGCTTTTACCATTCACGATCTTTAGTTTGACACCCGCCGTTTCAGCGCAGCAACAGGACGGTCCCCAGACCGATGCTCCGGCACCAGTCGCTCGGCCAGCCGCGCCACGGCGCGAACCAGGACAGAGGCTCACCGTGCCCTCGGGGACGCGCGTCGCCGTGGTGCTCGAAAATGGCATCTCGACACGCGGTGCCAAGGCAGGCGACTCACTGTATTTCCACACTGTTTTTCCGATCACGCAAAACAATCGCACCGTGATTCCCGTTGGATCGTATCTTCGCGGTTCGCTGCTCGAAACTAAGCGTCCAGGCAGGATTAAGGGGCGAGGCGAATTTCGATTACGGCTAGAATCGTTGATCTTGCCGAATGGCTACACGGTCGATCTACTTGCGGCTCCACGCAGTGCAGACACCGGAGGGAGCGAAACTACCGACGCAGAAGGGAAAGTCAGCGGCTCGGGAGGCAAAGGCAAAGATGCCGGCACCGTAGCCACTACGACGGCGACCGGCGCGGGCATCGGAGCCATCGCCGGCGGCGGCAAGGGCGCGGGAATCGGAGCAGGAATAGGCGGCTTGGTAGGCCTTGGCGCTATTTTGCTGACCCGCGGGCCTGAAGCGGAGCTGCCTCGGGGTACAACGATGGACATCGTCTTCGAGCGCGATTTAACGCTCGATTCCAGTTACATACAATTCACGGATACAGGCCAAGCGCAACCCATTACCACGCCACCGCCTCGCCAATGACGACGATTTTTTGTGCTGAATGAAATTCCGGTCAGTGAGGCGCGCCCGACGCCTTCGTTGTCGTTTTTGAGGCCCGAAATCGCATCGGACTGAACTTTTCCCAATCCACGGTCGGCGTTTTGTCCATGACAAATTCTCCAATCAATTTGGCAGTGATGGGAGTCAACAAAACGCCGCTTCGGAAATGTCCCGTAGCAATCAATAACCCTTGCAAATCGGTTGGACCGAGAATTGGCAGGTGGTCAGGCGTGTCCGGCCGCAAGCCAGCCCAAGTGTCTTCAATAGTTGCGGAAGCAAGGACAGGCGCCAATTCGATTGCGCCACCCAGATTCGAATGTACTCCACTCGCCGTCACCGCCTGGTCGAAGCCAACGTGCTCCACCGTAGCCCCGCACAGAATTCTTCCATCGTTCCGTGGCACGATATAAATCCGCTCCGCCCACAGTACTCGCTCGATTTTTGCGGCAGCACAGAGCAGCGAAACCATCTGTCCTTTTGCGGGATTGACCGGCGCGTATTCTTCCGCTCCCGCAATTCGTGATGAAAAACTTCCCGCCGCTACGATGGTATGCTTTGCGGAAATCTTCTCTCCGCGAACGACCGCGCCGCGGCAGTGTGATCCCTCCCGCCAAATTGCTTCCACTGGCGAGTCGGTAACAATTTCCGCACCGCTTCGTTTTGCTGCTTCAATCAGCCCTTGTGCCAGCAATCGGTTGTCCACCGACGCTTCTTCGGGACGGAGTACGGCTGCTTCGATCTCTTCGCTGAGAGCAGGTTCGAGTTCACGCGCCTCGCGTGCGGAGATGGCTTCCGCCTTCAACCCTAGCCCGTGATGCAATGCGACGGTGGTGTTTAGCTCCTCGCGTGCATGACGCGAAAACAGCGCTTCCAGCGTGCCCTTGGCGCGATAACCAGTCGCGATTCCGCTCAGTTTCTCCACTTGCTCGATAAATTCCGGGTACATCGCAAGGCTGGCCTTGCCGATCGGAACCATCGAAATCATTCCCGGATTTTCGGGTGCGGGAGAAAGAATTCCGGCGCTGGCCCACGATGCTTGGCGGCCAGGTTCCTGGAGATCGAACAGCGCGACGCGCGCGTCATTGCGAGCCAATTCAAGGGCAATGGCGCTGCCGATCAATCCTCCTCCAACGATAATTGCGTCGTAGGTTTTCATTTCTGCATTCTAGCGCATCTGTCGAGCGCCGATAGTTCAGGATCGCCGCCAGCTCGCGTGGCAGGCTCGTGATCAAAACCAGTGAGGTTTTTCAGAGAGGTGGTCGGGGAAAAATCGCAATGGAAATCTCGGAATTACAGCGATCCGGCAAGCTCTTCAGAAAGCAGTTCGGCTTTTTTGGCCAGATTTCTGGCGCGACCCCAATCGCGTTCTTTCGCCGCGGCCTTTGACTCTTCAAGAAATGAATTCACCTTGGCCCATAGATCCGTTTGCGTTTGATTCAGTTGATGGGCCTTGGCCGTGGCCAGATTTCGTTCGGTTACCGAGATGCTCTCGTTCATCTGCTGTTGGGCGACGGCAACTTCCTGCTGGGAAAGTTGCGGCGCCAGGGAAGGCGCTTCCGTTCGTGTAGTTGCCTCCGAAGGCGGTTGGGAGAGCACTCTCGGTCTTGCGGGCTGGCGAACCACCAATAAACCTGAAGGGGCCGCAAAGTCCCACGGCAAGTCTGGCGCTGAATCATCGATGCCCGGGGGTTTGTATCCCGGGGCTGCCAGCGGCACGCGCGGCCGCACGTTGATCGAGGCTGCCCATGGGCGAGCGTGCGGCCGCTGTTCGGCGCATCCTGTAAGAAACAATGTTCCTACAACCGCTGCTCCCATCACGCCGCTTTGCACCCGACGGTTATTCATTCCCGGGCGACCCATTCGCAGATAACCTCGCTTCAAAATAGGATGCACCTCATGCTGAAAGCGGCAATTCGATGCGAAATGTAGTGCCGCGCCCCGCCTCCGAATGAAAGTCGATTGAGCCGTTATGTAATTGCACGATACGGAAGGTCGTAGCCAGGCCAATCCCGCTGCCGCCGGGGCGGGTTGTAAAGAACAATTGAAATATCTTTTGTTGGTTTTCCGGCGGAATTCCGCGGCCGGTATCCGAGATGCTGATCTCCGCCATTTCGCCGCGCCTGGCCAGCTCCACACGGAGCTCCCCGCCGGCGTTCATCGCTTCTCCGGCGTTCAGCACCAGGTTCAACACCGCCTGCTTCAGCAGATCCCGGTCGGCCCAGACTTCCGGCACTCCATTGCCCAAGAATTCTTCCACGTCCACGCCGGCCTTCTGCATTTGCGGTTGCGCTACGCGGATCACATCGCGCAACAGTTCGGCGAGGTCGGTGGCTTCGAGCTTAAGGTCCACCGGCCGCGTGAAATCCAGAAACCTTTTAACAACCGCGTCTAAGCGGTCAATTTCTTTGTCTAGAACTTGCACGGCTTGAAGCGATTCAGCATCCTGATCCGCCGGCAGCGATTCTTTCAGGTTCTCCAGCCACAGTCTCATCGAATTCAACGGGTTCTTAACTTCGTGGGCCACTCCGGCGGTGATTCGGCCCAGCGCCGCCAGCCGCTCGCTCACCTGCAATTGCGTGTTGATGCTCTCAAGCGAATCCAGATCGCGCAAGGTTACCAGCGCGCCCATCTGTTCGCCGTTTTCCTGAATTGCCTGGACGCTGACTCCAACGCGCCGCGTTCCATTGGCGGTCGCAAGTTCGGTTTCCGCGGCGGTTTCCCTGAGCTCATCGTTTTCGATTCGCAGGGCTTGGCGCAGCGGATGGCCCTGGGGGAATATTTCGGTGATGCGCCGCCCCAGAAATTGTCCCGCTGGAGCCCCCAGAAATTTTTCCGCCGCCGGGCTGACCATGACCGCTCGCGCGTCTCTGGTAAAAAGCAAAAGTCCGTCCTCTAGGCCGGCCATCACCGAGTTCAAATTTTCGCGCATGGTACTGAAAATTTCATGAACGCCGCGCAACTGCTGGCCCACCTGCGAAATCTTTCGGCTGACCAAACCAAGTTCGTCCGCGCCTCCACCAAAACTGCCAAAACCCGAAAACACCGCAAAACTTTTTGCTTGCGCGGGTGGCGCGTCATATTGCCCGGCGGAGATTCGGTCCAACTGCGCGGAAATATCGCGCAGCGGTGCAAGCGTCGCTCCGCTCACTACCATAGCCAGCCCAGTTGATATCAGGAGCGCCACCAGCGCGATAGCGCCAGATGTTCGCAGGCTTGCTGAATTGGCATCGCGCAGCAACGGTATCGAAATTCCGACCCGCACTTCTCCAAAAGGTTCGCCGGTCATTGTGAAAGGGAACGAAGATTCAAATACCCGCTGCGGTCCGTACAGGATTTTCATCTGGCGGAAGAAATTGCTGCGATCGACTTGCGCAAACGGCGGACGCGCCTGCGCGATGGTGCCCATCATTTTCGGGTCGCTGGAGACCAGCACCAGACCATCGTGATCCACGATCGAAACGTCGTAGATCCAGGGATTTGATCCTAACGGAGACTGTAACGCGGATAGCAGTCCGTCACTGGTTTGAAATGCGCGCTTCACATAAGCATGGCGGTCTTGCGCGCTGTTCGAAGCCGGGCGCTCGCCGGATTGCTTCGCATCTTCCAGAGCGTGCTTGGCCTGCTCAAACATCTGCTGCGCCAGTTCGTTGGCGCGCACGTTTGTTTCGTGAATCACCTGGTTGGTCAGACGCGATACGAACACCGCCGACAACACCACGACCACCAGAAACACCAATCCGGTCATTACCAGGGTCAGCTTGGTACGAAGCCCGAGCTGCATCTTCGCGGTTACTCCCCTTCGGCTCGCTCGCCGCCATACTCTTTCAGTTTGTTGTGTAGCGTTTTAAGGCTGATTCCCAACAATTCCGCCGCGCGCGTTTTGTTATTTCCAGTGGCGGCCAGCGTTTGCAGGATCAATTCGCGCTCCATCGCATCCACAGTCGTGCCGATTGGGAATTTGACGGCTCCCAAATCACTGGGACCTTTTGCGGACGACTTGCCAAATTCTCCCGGCAGGCACGCCCGGGTAATCAAGTCCTTTTCGCACATGATCGCCGAACGTTCCAACACGTTCCGCAGCTCGCGGATGTTGCCCGGCCAGGTGTGGCTCATGAAAATGTCCATGACCTCCGCGCCGATGCCTTTCACGTTCTTGCCGTGTTTTACGTTGATGTCGCGCAGAATGTAGTCGGCCAGCAGGGGAATGTCCTCTTTGTGCTCCCGCAATGGCGGCAAATGGATGTGAAATACATTTAGCCGAAAATAGAGGTCTTGCCGCAGCGTCGCGCTCGAAACCGCTTGCTCGGGATCCTTGTTTGTCGCCGCCACCACGCGTACGTCCACCGGCGTTTCTACTTTGCTGCCGAGGCGCCGCACTTTGCGGTCTTCCAGCACGCGCAACAATTTGGCCTGCGTCGGGGCCGGCATCTCTCCAATTTCATCCAAAAGGAGCGTACCGCCGTCGGCCAGTTCGAAGCATCCAATTCGCCGCTCTGCTGCTCCCGTAAACGCGCCGCGCTCGTGCCCGAAGATTTCACTTTCCATCAGGGATTCTGGAATCGCGGAACAATTGATCGCTACAAACGGCCCGCCGGCTCGCGGCGAAAGTTTATGTACTGTTCGCGCCACAATTTCTTTTCCGGAGCCGGTTTCGCCGGTGATCAACACCGAGGCCGAACTCGGAGCGGCCATCTCCACGATGCGCATTACATCCTGCATAGGCTTCGAAGCGCCCACCAGATCGCCCAGGCGCCCGGCTTCGCGGAGTTGGCGCTGCAAAACCACCAACTGGCGGGCATCGCGCGCCTTGCCCAGCGCGCGGTCCAGCAGCGCGCGCAGTACCGGGCCTTTCAGCGGCTTCTCGATGTACCAAAACGCGCCAGCCTCGATCGCCGCCACCGCACGTTCTTCGCTGCCTTTTCCGGTGATGATGATTGCGGGCACGTCAGTCAATTCCGAGCCGAGCTGGCTCAGCAAATCGAGGCCATTCATTCCCGGCAACTCAACGTCGGCAATCAGAGTGTCCGGCTGATAGCTGCCGAATCTGGCAAGCGCATCCTCCGCGTTACCGACGCTCAGAACTTCATATCCCCAGCGTTGCAACAGCTGCTCGTAACCTCTGCGCGCGTTTTCCTCATCCTCCACGATTAGCACGCGGTCCTTGCGTTCCACAAATTCCGTCGCGCGGACCCCAGCCTTTTTCTCATCCACCATTCGCTGAACCTCGCTCATGCCGCCGCCCATACCCTCTCAGGATTTGCCGCCGGCTGGACCACCCCAATCTATCAATCATTCCGTGCCCCTGCAAAGAGCACAGGCCAAAGATTGGCATTTGGTTTGTGATGGGAAAAGAGAGAGAAAAGCGAGAAAACAAAACGATACGCGTCTGGCAGCGTCCTTATGACGAGTCAGTTACAGGGAGTTTCTGCGCGTGGACCCGAAGTGCTACTCCTTCAGGAGATACAGAGCGCGCTGGAGTTCAATTTCCAGCTTCGAACCTTTCGCCAATTGCAGTTCATGGCCACGTCCGGCTTCCATCAAGTAAGCAGCCAGGGCCGCCTCAGCCGCGCCTTCGGCAGCTTCTTTCGCATTCTTGTCCTTGATGCCGCGCAATGCGCCCATTCCGGCGCCCTCGGCTGCGGCCTGGCCCGCCGCTTGCTGCGTGCTGGTCTTTCCTTCGATCAGCCCTTCCCTCTCCGGTCCGCCCGATCGCACACTATGATCCCCCGGCACTCCCACAACATCGGCCACGATAGGGAGCGGCCCAAATCTCGTTCGAATCTCGTCGAATACGAGCCAAATTTTTGCCCTGCCGGTAATGGCCGCGGGTTGCACGCGCGTGACGTGGCCTCGGATCTCCGCGCCAGATGGCAAATAAATCCCGCTCCCAGCGGGCATCGGTTCCAATGTCCGCGCGCTGAATCGCCGTCCCTCTTTGGTTTCAGCCGTCCCTAAATCATCTTCAAGTCGCACCAGCACCCGCGTACCGGGTAGTACCGCATAAGCCTCCGGCGGCAGTCCGCCGTGTCGCGATCCATCCGCTGGACGGGTCATCGCCGGTTGTCCCGCCTCGGGTTGCGTCGGCTCTGATTGAGCCGCCTGCGCTTGCGTGCGCGCCGGTCCGCCATCATCGCGCGATGTCGGAGCCTCTTGCGCTGGTGACGCGGCCACCAGAATCAAGCTCGCAGCCAGCCATCCAAAGACTCGCAGCGATGGTTTACTTAACCGCGCAAAGTACCCGGGCAACATAGTTTCGTCCTCCACCCAGCAGAGAGCCAGAAGAGCACTCGAGTCTCCGAACAGCGTCCCTGGTGGAAGCTCTAACCCCTCTGTTATGTATTAGTTGCGACCAGGGAAAACTGGATTTGTTGGAGTGCGCCGCCGGGCGCAGTCTTCGCCATGCACCTGTGCCAACGGAATCCGACACCTGTCGGCGTTGGACGGCTTACGGTGTGTATCAACTCTTCGCCAACCATCGCCGAATTCGAAGCAAAACTGATGCGTACATTGCTACTGTCAACTTTCCGGTCTGTGTATTTTGCTGGCTCGGATGATAGACACCCACCAACCGCGGCCCGTCTCCCGGCAATTTCGCCACAGCACCATGCCCAAATGCATATTTCGATCGCGATGCAATCACGCCTTCGCTTTTCAAAACTTCCAAATACGCATCCCAGGCAATCTTTCCGAGCGCCAGAATGACCTTGGGCTTAAGTAGCGCCAGCTCACGCTCGAGATACCCTCTGCAATTTAGGATTTCCGAAGGCAGCGGCTTGTTCGCCGGAGGCGCGCATCGTACCGCCGCCGCAACGAAGGCGTTTATTAGCATCAAGCCGTCGTCGCGTTGCACCGATGTCGGCTGATTGGCGAATCCAGCTTTGTACAGCGCGGCGTACAAGAAATCACCTGACCGATCGCCCGTAAACACTCGCCCGGTGCGATTCCCGCCATGCGCCGCGGGAGCCAGCCCCAAAATAAAAAGCTCCGCGCGCGGATCGCCAAATCCCGGAACCGGCCTTCCCCAATATGTCCATTCTCGGAACGCACGCCGCTTTTCTTTCGCTACCTTTTCACGATACTCCACCAGGCGCGGACACTTCCGGCACGCCACAACTTCTTTTTCCAGCACGTGCAAACTGGTTTGGCTGGTCATGCTTTCTTTTTGAGCAGATTTAAGAGAACCACAGCCTGATTATGCTTCTCATCTTTTGCACCAAATAGTATCGTCAGTGTTCCATGCTCTTTTTCGGCTCGTCGCAATTCAGACAAGAGCTCTCTCTTTTTGCGCAGTTCCTGCTTGTAACGCTTCTGAAACTCGGCCCACCGTTCCGGTTTGTGTCCAAACCACTTCCGCAGCGCCTCGCTCGGCGCAATTTCCTTCATCCACAGATCGACATGCGCCTTTTCTTTCTTGATTCCGCGCGGCCACAAGCGGTCCACCAGCACGCGCCATCCGTCGTCTTTCTCTGCAGATTCGTAGATTCTTTTGTTTCGAATCATGGTAGTCGCATCCTAGCCACATGGTCCAAACGGGTGGGATAAGTCGCGATCCCAGGGATTCTAAGCACGGCCGAGCAGGTGGTTCACTTCATCGTACGGAATCGCATCCTTCAACATCCCTGTGTGATCGCGATACTGCGAAAGCTCTTTGGCCATCTTTCTCGCGGTTCCAAGAGCCGCGCGCGCCAGTCCCGAACCAATACTTGCCCGCGCCACTCCAAGTTTTTCCAGTTCCGCCAAGCCCGCGCCACCTGGTTGCAACAAGATATTCAGAGGAGCATCGATTGCGCGAACCAGTTTGCCAATCGTTTCGGCATCGCGAACACCCGGAGCGAAAACGCAGTCCGCTCCCGCTTTACGGTAAGCTCGCAACCGCTCCACGGTGCGTTCGAAACGCGTCTCGGCCGGACCGATCGGCATCAAATACACATCCGTCCTTGCATTGATCACCAGCGGCACACCCGCTGCTGCTGAAGCATCGCGTACCGCCGCAATTTTTTCCATTTGCAATCCAAGTTCAACGTGAGAACTTTCGTCATCACCGGTTATGTCTTCCAGATTCAGACCGACAATTCCCGCGGCAACCACTTGACGCGCCATCTCCGCCATTTCCCCAGGAGTGATGGCGTAACCAGCTTCCATGTCGGCGGTGACCGGCACGTCCACTCCGCGCGCGATCCGCGCGACAAATTCCAGCATCTCTTTTTGCGAAGTCCGCTGCCCATCCGGATATCCCAGTACCGCAGCCACCCCGGCGCTCGTCGTCGCTACCGCCGGAAATCCGGCGTCTTCCACAATTCGCGCGCTAATCACATCCCAAGCATTTGCCAACACCAATATTCGCGGGCCATGATGCAATTTGCGCAGCAATTCCGCTTTTTTTGCCTGCTTACTGACGTCCATAAAATTTCTCCCGGCTTCGCAAAATCACTTTCTTCCGCTCAGCTTACCTCTGCTCGCCGGGCGCAATAGCGCCAATTTGGCCAATGCTTTCGGGCGCAAATTCTTCACGCGCGTCGTTCAGTTCGCGTAAGCGGCGCGTTGATTGTTTGAGTCTTTCTGCAGCGGCGGCCTGCCTGCTGCATCAGGCTTTACGTCGCCGTCCGGGTCACCACAAGAATTGCCGCGCCTACCGCAAGACGTTCAGCGTCTCTTCGTGTATTTTTCCATTGCTGCTCAGCAGACTCTTCTCATAAATCGTCGCGTGGCCGCTCAACGAAGTAGATTTACCCCCCGCTTCCGAGACAATCAAAATTAATGGCGACAAATCCCAGGGTTTGGAAGTCCAATCGAGCGCCGCTTCAATCGCGCCCTCCGCCACCAGCATGTGCTGCCAGAATCCGCCGAATGACCTGCTATTGCGCGCGGCGTCCAGGTACCTTCTGATTCGTGTCTGGTCGGAAGAATCCTTACTGGGGCCGGTTCCGGTTGAAAAGACCATCGAATCTTTTAATTTCGAAATGCTGGAAACCCGCAGTCTGCGTTCCTCGCGAAATGCTCCTTCACCTTTGTATGCCTGCCACCGCGAGTACAACGCCGGCGCGCTCGCCATTGCCGCCACAATCTCTCCGCCCACCTCAATTCCGAGCAATGTTCCAAAGGTCGGTATGCCGCGCGAGAACTCCTCCGTACCATCAATCGGGTCGATGATCAGTCGCGGCCGCGCGCCTGGTGCAGGCGCAGCCTCGCTGCCTCCACCCATCTCCTCCCCAAGAACATCGAGATCCAGTTGGCTCGCCGCCACCCGTTTGCGCGCCATTTCCTCCACAAGGCAGTCCGCCTGCGTAACCGTCGTTCCGTCTTTCTTTTTCTCGGCACGCAGCTCGACGGTGCGAAAATATTTCAGCGCAATCTCATCCGCTTCAATTGCAATCTCCTCCAGCAGCCTTCCATACTCCGCCCGATAACCCATCGTCCGTTCAGCCTCTTTCCCTAACCGACAGTAAACCAATCACTTCTTTCGATCGTGTTTGACTCTCCGAACTACGCCTTCTAGCATACTATTTCAGGCTCATGCCGACTCCCCCTCACACTGGAACCGTACTTGATCGCATTCTCGAATCGCGAGTGCTCGAAGTCGAGCATCGAAAAAAAGTTTTGCCTGAAACCGCGTTGAAGTATGGCGTCAAAGCCGCAACGCCATTGCGTGATTTTCCTTCCGCACTTTGCCGTCCCGGCATCAATATTATCGCCGAGCTGAAACCTGCATCGCCTTCTCGCGGCGTAATTCGCGATCCTTTTGATCCTATTGCACTTGCCGCTGGACTCGAAGCCGCGGGCGCGGCGGCGCTCTCGGTGCTCACCGAAGGAGAATTCTTTCGCGGCTCGCTCAAAAATCTTCGCGACGCACGAAAAGGCATTCATCTTCCGGTTCTACGCAAGGATTTTATTTTCGATCCATGGCAGGTCTGGGAGACACGCGCCAACGATGCGGATAGTTTTCTGCTGATTGTCGCGATGTTGCGCGACCAGCAGCTTGCGGAATTGATTTTGCTCGGTCGGGAACTGGGAATGGAACCGGTCGTCGAAGTCCACACAGCCGAGGAACTCTCCCGGGCCATGAAAGCAGACGCGAAAATTATCGGAGTCAACAATCGCAATCTGAAAACGCTGGATGTCCGCGTCGAAACTTCGTTCGACCTGGTCGAACAGATCCCCGATGGTTGCATCGCCATCAGCGAGTCTGGCATTCGCGATTCGGCAGAGCTCGCGAAACTTCGCGCTGCCGGCTTCGATGCTTTCCTCATCGGTACAAGCCTGATGCTGGCTTCCGATCCGGGCGCCGCCCTCTCCGAACTCCTGGGAAACACAGGCTGACCCAATGTCTCCCCATTTTCTCATCCCAAACAGTGCCATTTTCCGCATGGCCGCATTCCCAAACCACTTCGCGCCACCCGATACCTGTTATTCAGAGCCAGCGTCAGGCGGGCGAAGGGCCTCAGCGTTTGCTTCCCGCGCGAATTCCCAACTTCATGCCGCCCCCTCTCCGTTCGCTACGCCGTGAAAAACCAATTCACAACCCGCGTAAAAGTCTGCGGCATTACCCGCCTCGAAGATGCGCGTCTGGCCATTGAACTCGGCGCTGACGCGCTAGGCTTCAACTTCTACGAAAAAAGTCCTCGTTGCATTGCTCCCGGCGATGCGTGGAATATGCTGCGCAAGCTTCCTGCTCTCACTTCCACTATCGGCGTCTTTGTGAACTGGGGTTCCGAGTCCGTTATTGCTTTGGCGCAGTCCTTGCACCTCAGCGCCATCCAACTTCACGGCGACGAATCCTCTATGGTCACCGCGCAATGTGCACGCCATTTCCCTGTCATCAAAGCCTTTCGCACCGGCGCAAAATTCTCGCTGGAGCAATTTCGGATTCACACTTCCGCATCAACATTTCTCCTCGATGCCGCGGTCTCCGAAAACAAATCAAATACCTACGGTGGCTTAGGCCGTTTGGCCGATTGGAAAATCGCAAAACGCGCCGTGGCAAGATATCCCATCCTGCTCGCCGGCGGCCTGACTCCTGAAAACGTTGCTGAAGCCATCCTCACCGTCCGCCCTTACGCCGTCGACGTTGCGAGTGGCGTCGAATCGCGGCCAGGCATCAAGGACCACGGCAAACTTCGCGCATTCTTTGCCGAAGTCGCCCGCGCCAACCGCCAGCTATCCTCCTAATCCAGCGGCCTGGACCGTCTTAGTCATTCTCGGTGACCTCTGTGCTCCGAGCTCTGTGTACCTGTTTCTCTCTTTTCTCGCGGCTTCCAAAATTTAGGCTTGCCGCCACCGTATGCGACAATACTTGTTTCAGGGTTTGTACTTACAAACCCTGAAGTGAAAGGTCCATGACCCCGCGACTCACCATTCCGGCCCACGTTCCCGGACGCTTCGGCCCCTACGGCGGCCGTTACGTTCCGGAAACGCTCATGGTGCCATTGCTCGAACTCGAGCGCGCCTATGAAATCGCAAAGTCCGATCACGCCTTCCAAGCTCGCTTCGCTGATCTTCTGAAAAATTTCGCGGGACGGCCCACGCCGCTGCAATTCGCGTCACGTCTCACCGCGCATCTCGGCGGCCCACGCATCTACCTCAAGCGCGAAGACCTACTGCACACTGGCGCGCACAAAATCAATAACGCCATCGGCCAGGGCCTGCTCGCCGTTCAGATGAAAAAGCCGCGCATAGTCGCCGAAACCGGGGCAGGCCAGCACGGTGTAGCCACTGCCACTGTAGCCGCACACCTGGGCCTTGAATGTGTGGTTTACATGGGCACCGAAGACATGGCCCGTCAGGCGCTCAACGTTTCCCGTATGCGCATGCTCGGCGCGGAAGTCGTAGGCGTAACTTCCGGCAGCCGCACCTTGAAGGACGCCATCAACGAAGCCATGCGAGACTGGGTGACCAACGTTCGAACCACGCACTATCTACTCGGTTCGGTGCTAGGCGCGCATCCCTACCCGACCATGGTGCGCGATTTTCACTCCTGCATCGGACACGAAGCTCGCGCGCAGATTCTCGCCGCCGAGGAGCGCTTGCCCACACATCTTTTTGCGTGCGTCGGCGGCGGCTCCAATGCCATCGGCCTGTTCCACGAATTCCTGAAAGACGACTCGGTAAAAATGATCGGGATCGAAGCAGGTGGCCGTGGCAACGAGCTTGGCGAACACGCCGCGCGTCTGGCCGCCGCGCAGGGCTTTACTGGAGCAAAGCCCGGCGTTCTGCAAGGCACGTACACCTACGTCCTGCAAACCGACGACGGCCAGATTTCCACCACTCACTCCATCTCCGCGGGCCTTGACTATCCAGCCATCGGCCCGGAACATGCCTGGCTCGCCGATCAGCGCCGCGCCGAATATTCCGCCGTTTCCGATGCCGCCGCCTTGGACGCTGCGAAACTTCTGGCTCGCACTGAAGGCATCATTCCAGCGCTAGAATCCGCCCACGCCATCGCCGGCCTAATCGAACGCCTGCCCGATACGGGCTTATCTTCCTCTTCGCGTGCCGCAGGTTCGCTTTCTGCACCTAGGTCTTCGTCCTCATCTCGGCTGACCAGAGACGACCTCGTCATCATCAATCTCTCCGGCCGCGGTGACAAAGACATGGACAGTTACTCGCGCCTGCTCGGCAAGTAGAAGGTTTTCTACATTCATCGTCCGTTTCAAATACAAAGGTGCTTTGAGGGGCCAGTATTTCGTCTTAGTGCTAATCTATTAGATTCTGCAATGGCTGATGAAATGCATATCCCGTCTAGAATTTCCCGCCGGTTCGCGCAGCTTCGCGATGTCGGCGAAATGGGCATCGTCGCGTACATCACCGCGGGCGATCCTTCGTTTGCGGCGACGCTGGAATTCATTGTTGCGATGGCAAATGCCGGCGCCGATGTCATCGAGTTAGGCGTGCCCTTCAGCGATCCATTAGCGGACGGCCCAACCATCCAGCGTGCGTCCGAACGCGCCCTGAAAAATGGCGCGACGCTTGCCGGCGTGATCGAGCTGGTTCGTGAAATCCGCAAATCCAAATCTCCAGCGAGCGAAATTCCGATCGTACTTTTCAGCTACTATAATCCAATATTCCAGATGGGCCTGGAAAAATTCGCCGCTGCAGCTTCCGCTGCCGGAGCCGACGGCGTCCTCATCACTGATCTCACTCCCGAAGAATCGGAAGATTATCGTCGCATCATGGTCGCACATCATCTCGATACTGTTTTCCTCGGCGCGCCAACTTCCACCGATGAACGTTTGCAAAAAATCGCGGCATGCTCGTCCGGTTTTCTCTATCTCATTTCGCGCACCGGAGTGACCGGCGCGAAGGACGCTTTGCCCGACGACTTGCCTGCACTGCTGCGCCGTGCACGCAGCGCGACCTCACTTCCCATCGCCGTGGGCTTCGGGATCTCGCTTCCCGGCCACGTTTCGATTCTCGGCGGTCTCGTGGACGCGGCAGCCGTAGGTTCCGCCTTGGTCTCCGAAATTGAAAAAACAACCGCCAACGATTCTTCCCCGGCCGCAATCGACGCCGCGTCCAGCACACTTGCCGAACGCATTCGTTCTCTCAAATCCGCCGCCCGCACAGGCCTCTCACGTCGCGAGGTCGCCACATGAGCCTGGCCGACTGGCGCCGTCGCATCGACGAAATCGACCGCAAACTCGTCGAGTTGCTCAACGAACGTTCGAAATGCGCGCTGGAAATCGGCAAGCTGAAACAGCAGGCGAATCTGCCGCTCTATCAGCCGGATCGTGAAAAGGAAGTTTTGCAAAATGCGGAGCAAAACAACAAAGGGCCGCTCACTGACGCGGCCATTCGTCGACTCTTCGAACGCATCATCGATGAAGCCCGTTCCGCCGAGCGTATCGCCATGCACACCGACGGCGATCGAGAATCGGATTTGTAACGGCAAATAAATTTCAAACGATATGAAAGGTCAAACAAGCAAGCCATGGTAATCGTCATGCAAGAGGGCGCATCGGACGCCCAGATTCAAAACGTAATCGACAAACTCATCGTTCACGGATTTGATGTGCATCGCTCGACGGGCGCATCGCACACGGTTCTTGGCGCGGTTGGCGTGCATCGCGATTTTGATCATCGCGATTTTGAATTGTTGGAAGGCGTTCGCGAAGTCATGCGAATCACGCAGCCTTTTAAACTTGCCAGCCGGCAGTTCAAACCCGAGGGCACCATCATCGATCTTGGCCGCGGCGTGAAAATCGGCGGCCCCGAAGTGGTGGTTGCTGCTGGCCCATGCTCCGTGGAATCCCGCGAACAGATCCACACCATCGCGGAATCCGTCGCCAAAGCCGGCGCAAAAATTATGCGCGCAGGGGCCTTCAAGCCGCGCACATCGCCGTACGCCTTCCAAGGGATGGGTGAACCGGGCTTAAAACTCATGCGCGAAGCGGCCGATAAATTCGGATTGTTCACCGTCAGCGAAGTGATGGATCCATCGCAGGTCGAAATGATGGGCCACTACGTCGACATCTATCAGGTTGGCGCGCGCAACATGCAGAATTATCATTTACTCCGCGCGCTGGGTGAGGTCCGCAAACCAGTGCTGCTGAAGCGGGGTATGTCCGCAACCATGGAAGAGTTGCTGCTCAGCGCCGAATATATTTTGGCCGGCGGAAATTACAACGTGATCCTGTGCGAACGGGGTATCCGTACGTTTGAAACCTATACCCGCAATACTTTTGATCTTGCCGCAATCCCCGTAATTCAAAAACTTTCGCATTTGCCGATGTGGGCCGATCCATCGCACGGTACCGGCCGCCGCGATAAAGTTCCGCCAATGGCTCGCGCCGCGGTCGCGGCGGGCGCGGACGGTCTGATTATCGAAGTTCATAACGATCCTGAGCGTGCTCTCTCGGATGGCGCGCAATCGCTTGAGCCCGGCACGTTTTCTCAATTGATGGACGAATTGCGAATCATTGCTCCTGCGATCGGTCGCCGCATCGCCTGAAAAAGGCAGCCGAAATAAAGCTGAACCAAAGGCCTCACATCTCACAGTGGCCGCTGGCAGCAACGCTTGCCCGCTGATCGTCGTCCTCTCTCCTCCGATTACTCTGTGCGCTCTGTGGTGAATCCCCCAATTTCCTTTTCGCAGGCGAAACTCCTAACTTTCAACTTTCAACTTTCGACTGTAGACTCTCCTTTCCAATGTCCTCTCACCTCATTCAGCGTGTCACAGTTCTCGGTACCGGCCTGATTGGCGGCTCCTTCGCTTTGGCGCTGCGCAAAAATCTCTCCGCCATTCGCGTTTCCGGCTGGGACCGGCCCGAGGTTGTGCGCGACGCAAAAGTTCGGAGCGCGTTCGAAGAAACCTTTTCAGGAGATTTGGCGGCGCCGCTCGCGCAAGCGGATTTGATTTACATCGCCCTGCCTATCGGCGTCACGATCGACCTCCTGCCCGAAATTGCCAGCCACGCTCAGCCTACGGCTCTGGTAACTGATGCCTGCAGCACCAAGCGGCGCATCACTGAAGAGGCCGCTCAGCATTTTCCCGGTTCTGCCTCTTCGACGGCGGGGCCGATTTTTCTTGGCGGACATCCGATGGCCGGCAAGGAACTCTCTGGCATCGCCGCCGCTGACCCGGAACTTTTCCGCGGCCATGCCTATGCGCTGATCGCGGAAGGCGATGTGATCGCCGCACCCACCGCGAACGAACCTCGCATCGCCGCCTTCGTCAAAATCCTTGAAAAAATCGGAGCGGAACCATTGTGGATCGGCGCGCAACAGCACGACTATGCCGTAGGGCTTGCTTCGCACTTGCCGCAGCTGGCCGCTGTCGCGCTGGCTTCTTTCCTTTACGATCGCCTCGATGAAAACGGTTTGCCGATCACTCTTGCCGGCCCCGGACTGCGCGATTCCTTGCGGCTCGCTGGAAGTCCCTATTCCACCTGGCGCGACATCATACTCACCAATAAAGAACTTCTCTCCGCCTCGCTCGATCTCTTCGCACGCCGCCTCGACGACCTGCGTGAACGGCTTGCCTCCCGCAATCTAGAAGCCGATTTCGACTCCGCCAATGAGTTGTATAAGCTCTTGCACTCGATCTAGTTCAAGTCGAACCCGGGCCTTCCATCAGGATTGCGTTGCGGCTCTTCAGGCACTAAAATCTCGCCGGACAATTCACTCCGGTGTCATAAATGAGAAAAAAAATCATCGTCGCGGCAAATGTCTTCGTTCTATCCGCGCTTTCACAACCGATGGCTGCGCAGAACGCCGACGCGCCGCTCTACAAAGATCCCAGAGCTACGATCGAGCGGCGCGTCAACGATCTCGTCTCGCGGATGACTCTCGAGGAAAAAGTTTCGCAACTGGGCCACACGGCGGACGCGATTCCTAGACTAGGCATCCCGGAATACAACTGGTGGAACGAAGGGCTGCATGGTGTGGCACGGGCCGGCGTCGCGACGGTCTTCCCTCAGACCATCGGTGCTGCGGCCACGTTCGACGAACCACTGATTCATCGTGCAGCCGACGTGATCAGCACAGAATTTCGCGCAAACTACCTTCGCTCGCTGAGGGCGGACGGCTCCAGCGACTGGTATCGCGGACTTACGGTCTGGTCGCCGAACATCAATATTTTTCGTGATCCGCGTTGGGGGCGCGGCCAGGAAACCTACGGCGAAGACCCTTTCCTTACCTCGCGTCTTGGCAGCGCATTCATCACTGGGTTGCAAGGCTCTGATTCCAGGTATCTGAAGACCCTCGCCACCTCCAAACATTTCGCCGTTCACAGCGGGCCAGAATCTACGCGCCACAACGCGGACATTCACCCCACGCCTCACGATCTTGAGGACACTTATCTTCCGGCATTTCGCGCCACCATTACGGAGGCGAAAGCTGGCAGCGTTATGTGCGCTTACAACTCCTTGAATGGCCAGCCTGCTTGTGCCAACTCGAAGCTTCTCGAGGATCGTCTTCGTCGCGATTGGAAATTCCAGGGTTATGTCGTTTCGGATTGCGGAGCCGTCAACGACGTCTTTGCCGGTCACCATTTCGCAACCTCTCTGGGGGAGGCCGTCGCCGCTTCTCTCAAGGCTGGCACGGATTTGATCTGCGGTAATCCCTCTACCCGCGTCGGCGAAGATCGCCAAGCTGCGTTGATGGCCGTGCAGCAAGGCTTGCTGCCCGAAGCCATTCTTGATCGCGCGATGCGCAGACTATTTACCGCCCGATTCCGCCTCGGTCTCTTTGACCCGCCGTCCCTCGTTCCGTTCTCCAAAACTTCTGCTTCGGAGATCGATACCGATCAGCATCGCCAGCTTGCTTTGCAAGTCTCCCGCGAATCGCTGGTTTTGCTCAAAAATAAGGACAATATTTTGCCGCTCAAAGATTCCTACGGCTCCATCGCCGTTATTGGCCCCGACGCCGACAGCGTCGACGCTTTGGTCGGCAATTACAACGGCACGCCTTCTAATCCTGTCACACTGCTTGCAGGCATTCGCACTCGCTTCCCGCGTTCCAAAGTTAGTTACGCCGCGGGGTCGGCTCTGGTCGCCTCTGCTGTAGCTCCCGATTCCGCACTGTTGCAGGAAGCTCTGGATATCGCTCGCTCCGCCGATATCGTAATCCTCGCTCTCGGCCTTTCTCCCAACATCGAAGGCGAAGAAATGAAAGTGGACGCTGAAGGCTTCGCTGGCGGCGATCGCACCAGCCTAGATCTACCGCGCCCCCAGCAGGAGCTCCTTAAAGCCATTCACGCCCTCGGTAAACCAATTGTTTTGGTCCTGATGAATGGAAGCGCGCTCGCTGTCAATTGGGCCGACGAGAACGTGCCTGCAATCCTCGAATCCTGGTACCCCGGGGGACAAGGCGGCACCGCCATAGCCGAAGCGATTGCCGGCGATTTCAGTCCCGCGGGCCGCTTACCCGTAACATTTTACAAATCCGCCCAACAGCTTCCCGCATTTGATGACTACTCCATGGCCAATCGCACCTATCGGTATTTCTCCGGTGAGCCGCTCTATCCTTTCGGCTACGGCTTGAGCTTTACTTCCTTTGCTTACAGCCATCCGAAAGTACATCCCGAAAAAGTGGCGGCGAACGGTTCGGTGACGATCTCCGTGGAGGTTGTGAACACCGGAAAGATTTCCGGAGACGAAGTGGTTCAACTCTATCTCACGCACACGGGCGTTGCCGGTGCTCCGTTACGCGCTCTGCAGGGCTTCCAACGGATTCATCTCGACCCCGCTGCGAAGAAGGTCGTTTCGTTCACCTTGCGTGACCGCGCTCTCAGTATCGTTGACGAGTCTGGGAAAAGGCGCATTGTTCCAGGCGACGTCGATGTCTGGATCGGCGGAGGACAGCCTGTCGAGCTGGTTCGGTTGCCGCAGCCTCCCGGGGCTCACACTTCGTTCACCATCACTTCCGATGCCGTCCTCCCAGAATGACGTACCGCCGGTTGCACGGCGTACTTCCTTAGGAGTCCGGGAAGTTGGTTCGTGGCGGGGCAGCCGCTTCTTTCTTCGACGGCACTCGCTCCTGCGGTACACTGGCCTCGTATCGCAGCGACATAACTCTCTTTAGCCAGGACTTGATATGGACAAACGCGTCGCTTCCGTCGATGCCGCAATTGAAAATCTTCGTGATGGCATGACCATCCTGATGGGAGGATTTGGACTGTGCGGAATCCCGGAAAATTTGATTGCGGCAGTACGCCGGAGAGGAACGAAAAATCTCACGATTGTTTCCAACAACGCCGGCGTGGATGGGTTTGGCATTGGCTTGCTTCTGGAGCAGCGGCAAGTGAAGAAAATGGTTTCCACGTATGTCGGCGAAAACAAATTATTCGAGCAACTGGTGACCAGCGGCGAGTTGCAGCTGGAATTGAATCCGCAGGGAACGTTTGCGGAACGGATTCGCGCGGGTGGCGCGGGCATTCCGGCGTTTTATACTCCGACGGGTTACGGCACCATGGTCGCGGAAGGCAAAGAGACGCGCGAGTTTGATGGCCGGCAATACGTGATGGAGCGCGGCATTCGCGGCGACTTTGCGTTTATCAAGGCATGGAAGGGCGACCGCTGGGGCAACCTGATCTATCGCAAAACGGCGCGCAATTTTAATCCCATGATGGCCACAGCCGGGGATTACGTAATCGCCGAAGTGGAAGAGTTGGTCGAGCTCGGGTCCCTCGATCCCGACAATGTCCACACGCCTGGAATCTACGTGAACGCAATCTTCCAGGGCGAAAAATACGAAAAGCGCATCGAACGCCGGATGGTACGGAAGGCATCGCGATGACCGCCTCGGGAAATATGCTTACCAAGAACCTCACAGACGAACAAAAACGGGGACGGATCGTGCGTCGAATCGCGCGGGAATTACGTGACGGCTACTACGTCAATCTAGGCATCGGGATCCCCACGTTGGTCGCCAATCATGTGCCGCCGGGCATCGAAGTGATTCTGCAATCGGAGAATGGTCTCTTGGGGGTCGGACCGTATCCGCTGGATTCGGAAGTCGATCCGGATTTGATCAACGCTGGGAAGGAAACGGTCAGCGAGTTGGCTGGAAGCTGCTATTTTTCGTCCGCGGATTCGTTTGCCATGATTCGCGGTGGCCATGTGAATCTAACCGTGTTGGGAGCCCTGCAAGTCGACGAAAAAGGAACGCTGGCGAATTGGGCGGTACCTGGAAAGATGTTGAAGGGCATGGGCGGCGCGATGGATCTGGTGGCAGGAGCGCAGCGGGTCTTCGTCGCAATGGAACACGCTACCAAAGACGGCCAACCGAAAATTCTAAAGCAATGTTCGCTGCCCTTGACTGGCGTGGAAGTGGTGGATCACATCGTGACCGAGCTGGCAGTCATCGAAGTGACGCCGCAAGGATTAGTCCTGCGCGAGATCGCGCCCGATACAACCATCGAGCACGTGCAATCGCTGACCGCGCCAAAACTCCTGCTCCCGCCCGGCGGCCCAAACACGATGCTGCAATAATGGCTTCCGCCGAGCCGCCTTCAGCTTGACTCCGCACGAACGAAGACACCGCCGCAAAGTCCGCGGTAATGGCCGCCGCTCGGCGCCGGGGCAAATCCTACGAACTGAGCCGCCGTGCAGTAATGAATGAATAGTGGAAACCGGAGACGGCGGTGAGCACGGCGACAAGATAAGCCAACAGGCGATTAATCTCGCTCACTGCGGGACCCGGATAGCCTGCCGCAAGCACAGCTCCAAACACCAGTACAATCTGAAAAAACGTGGTGGCTTTACCAAGAAGGCTTGGGGGAAACGGGCGATAGCCGGAAATCAAAATAATAACGGCAGCGACGATGAGCAGCAAAATGTCGCGGCTCAACACCATGATGGTCAGCCACCAGGGAGTGATTTTCTCCATCGCCAGAATCACGAAAGAAGAAGAGAGGAGCAATTTGTCCGCGATGGGATCAAGATAGGCGCCGATGGCCGATTTCTGATCGAGCTTGCGCGCCAGCAGGCCATCAATGCCGTCGGAAAGCCCCGCCAGAACCAGAATTAAAAGCGCCCACCGGTAGCGTTCGTACACAATCAGAATCAGAAATAATGGCAGGAAGCCGAGCCGTAGCAACGTGATTTGATTGGGAACCGTCCAGATGCGACCTTTCATTTGGAGAAAGGATAGCGCAGATTATGTGGATTGTCGCAAACCCCAGTGAGCGGCGAATTACACTACGCGAATTGCGAAAGATATTCAGTGATGGGGCGGCCGACTTTGCGGGCGAAAACTTCAGAAAGCGAAGGAATGGAACCGGAAGATTCGTCGAGCGCGATGCGTTCGACGCGATTCATGGGAAAGAAGAGCGTGGGCAAGCCGGTGCGCTCCTGATCGGGACCATTGATCTGATTCACGAAATGATCGAAAGAATTGAGATCGACTCCGCGAATGGTGATGCCCGCCGGATGGATCGACAGCAGCTCGCCCCAAAGCTTTTCCTTCGGAGTGTGCAAACTGACGACGACAATCGAGTGCGGTTCCATGGTCGCTCCACTACAGGCTAACGCAATTCCGCGAACTTGCTGCTCGCCAGGAAAAATGTATGCGCGAAGAGTGACTCCCGCGTGCCTGCCATCAAGCTTCGCCAAAGATTACTCGGCGATCGGTTTCGAAATATGTGAAATCATGATCACGAAACACACGACCACGACAACAAATGCCGACCATCCGAGCGTATACGCTAGATTTCGTTCGCGCGAGTTCATCGGCTCGCGGTCTGCGAAATACCTGCCGAGCAGGAAACCTGACACCAGACCTCCGAAATGGCCCCAGTTATCCGTGCGAAGTCCGCTAAAAAATAATCCAATCGCGAAAATGGTGACCACCCACGAGATCAAGCGGCCGCGCAGTTGTTGGATGTGCGCGCCTCCACGCCGATAAGTGACTGCGATCAGTATCCCGATGAGCCCAAGAATCGCACCACTCGCGCCAACAGCCGGCGCCGAACCAAACCTGGCGCTGAGTAAAGATCCGCAGATTCCGCAAACCGTGTACAAAAAGAAATAACGCGCACTGCCGTAGATTTCTTCGACCACCGGCCCGATGTCCAGAAGCACCATCATGTTGAAGCCGATGTGAATCAAGCCTCCGTGCAGATAAGTCGCCGTCAGCAAGCGATACCAATTGAAATCTTCATAGCGAAACGGGATGGCCATTCCGAGTCGATATAGCGCTTCGCCGTTCACGCTGAACAGAATGCTGAAACCCTGCCCTTGCGACCTCGCCACCCCGATCAAAAGCGTGGCAGCAAACATCAGAATGTTGGCAATCAGAATCGCGGTCGTGGCTGGAGCCTGCCCGCCAAAAAAGCCGAAGAGTCCTTTACTCAGCGCCGCCAGCGAAAACCGCAGATTAGCCCCGCATTCGTGGCATCGCGTAGCATTGATGCCCACCAGGGAACCGCACGCCGGACAAAGTTTTGGACGGGGCTGATTATTACCACCGCCTCCAAAGCCTGTAGCTTGTTTCCAGCGATTAATGCGCTGCTGCCATTGATAAGAAACGGGCAATCGGCCTCCTTGCGAGCCGCTGAGGGCGTTCCTATAATACCGGAATTGCCTTGCGTACTCCGAAAGCGCGACGCGGATTGAGGAAAAACTCAATGGACAAGTTCGAAGAGATGGGCCGCAAGCTTGATGAAGAGCTGACCCGCTTGCGCAAGTTTGTTGAAAACGACCTTGCTCCAGAGACGGAAAAGCGCACCGCGCAATTCCTGCGCGAAGTTTCCGAGAAACTGACCGAAGCGGCAGGCTGGCTGGAGGCGCGTCGGAAAGAAAAGACTACTCCCAAAGAAAAGGACCCTTCGGCGTGATCCTGCCTGCGCTGATCGCGAGCCTGGATCGATCTGGCACGAGCCATCGCGCTAAAGTTTTCGTCATACTTTTTCTGTTTGGAGTTGTAATCAGCGGCTGCGCCGGTCGTCGGCCGCTCGCGGCGAGTGCCCCGCCTCCGCTGGCGCCGCTTGCAACTCCGCCGGCCACTGCGGAAAGCGCAAAGGACGCCACTGCATCCGCCGTTCTGCCGTCGCCAACCAACCCCTACATCGAGGAAGGGAATGCTTCCTGGTACGGCGCGCCATTTCACGGACGCCGCGCGTCGAACGGCGAAATCTACGATATGAACAAGATGACCGCCGCCCACCGGACGATGGCTTTTGGAACCATGGTTCGAGTAACGAATCTAACTAACGGCAAAACCGCCGTGGTGCGCATTACCGATCGCGGACCCTTCATCGACAACCGAATCATCGATTTATCCAAAGCGGCGGCTCAGGCCATCGAGTCCATTGGCCCGGGCGTCGTGCCCGTGCGCCTGGAAGTAATCTCGGGCAGCGATCCCTTTGGCGGATTTTTCACCGTACAGGTGGGCGCGTTCAAGGAAAAAGATAATGCCGAAAGATTGCGTTTGCGCCTAAACGAGTTGTACCCTCCGTCCACAATTCAACAGGTGACGCTGGACGACGGAACGTTTTACCGCGTGCGCGCCGGCAAAGTTTCCGGCGAGCAGGCAGCGCAAAAATTTGCGGATGACCTCCATGCCAGAGAAGGATTTCGCACCATGGTCATTCGTCTCGATGACGCCACGACAGGAGAGGACCAGTGAGCGCCGATTGTCTGTTCTGCAAAATTGCCGCCAAGCAGATTCCGGCGAAGCTGCTCCATGAAGATGCCGACATTTTCGCGTTCGAAGACATCAATCCGCAGGCGCCGACCCACATTTTGATTTGTCCGAAGAAGCATTTTGCTTCGCTGGAGCAAGCGACTCACGCGGACGAAGCGCTCCTGGGAAAAATCGCGCTGCTGGCTGCGAAACTGGCCCGAGACAGAAAATTGGGCAAGGGGTACCGCACCGTCATGAACAATGGAAGCGGCGCGGGCCAGACCGTTTTTCATTTGCATATGCACTTGCTGGGCGGAAGAACGTTTCACTGGCCGCCGGGATAAATACAACTAGCCAGTTGCAAGGATTAAGGCCGCAAAAATTCGCGCGATACCAATCACGCAGAAATTGAATAGGTTGGCCCGGAAGAATTACGAGGTGAGCGGCCAGCTCCACTTCGCATTTCCTCGCTGAATTTATTGTGGCGTCAGGATGATCTCGTCGAAGGCCAGCGAGTAGCCGCTGCTTGCCGCGTTCTTCCCGGTCACCGTGAATTTGAAAGCGTAGTTGCCCGCCGCTGCGAAGTTAAACGTACCCAGGTCGAACGCAGTGAACGCTTCACCTGACAAATATTGGTCGCTGACTGGCCCCAGATTCGTCCCATTGATCGCCAGTTGCGCGATACCGCGAGTGTTCAGTTGCTTGGTGTTGTATTTGACGTCATAAATGCCGGCTTGTGCAACGTTCACGGTAAACGTCACGAAACTCCCCGCGGAGGTCGCGTCGAGTATGGTGCCGGACCCTTCGGGGAAACCGGTCCATGCAAAAGTGCGGAAAGTCGGGCCAGAACTGGAAGCGGTCAGATTGGGCGTCCAGTAGGTGATGGGCGATTTAACGGCAGAAGCTGAATAACTCCAAGTTACGATGTCTTGAACGGCAGTGGCTCCGCCAGTCCCACCCGTGAAGCCAGCGTAGGCCGAACTGGAACCGATGGTGGTGGAGATATTGATTGGCCAGCTGGTGCTGAACGTGGCCGCCGTTACCGTGTCGGTGATCGTCAGCGCAAGCGCGGTGCCATCGTAGTTGATGTGTGCGCGCATGACGTTGCCCGAGTGCAGATTCACGCCCGAGCTGGTCAGATCGACCGCCGGAGTCGTGGGCGAAGCGCCGTTGGTATAAAGACCGGTCGAGTTTATCCCCTCTCCCGCGTTGCTGTAGAGATCAAACTTGATGGCGATGCTGTTGGGGATGCCAGCGGTTCCGCCAGGCGCATCCGGTCCGTAACCGAGGCCTCCGCCCGAGGGTCCTAAAGCGCCGACACCTGAATTTTGCAACACGAAGGCAAAACCATCGCCGCTCGGATTGGTCCCACCGGTTTGTTGAAAAGTGAAATCGGTCGTGAACGTCTGAACGCTCACGGGAGTCGCCCAGAACGCCGAACGCGCTTCGCTGGTTCCGCCGTCGGTCACGCGGAGGCGGGTGCCGTTAAGAGCGGCGCCCCCGTTGAACTGCAAGCCTGTGGCAGATCCAAACCCGCTGCCAAATCCGATCAGCGTAGTTCCGCCGCTGTTGATGGTATAGGTAGCGGAGGCAACCGCGCTGTTGCTGAAGCCTGTTGCGCTAGCGATGGCCCGAATCGTGGTGGTCGCGGCCACGGAAATCGCGCCAGTGTACTTGGTGGAACTAGTCGTCGGAGTTGAACCATCCGTCGTGTAATAAATCGTCGCCCCGGCGGTGGTGTCGCTGATGGTCACACTTTGCGTCGAGGAGTAAGTTCCCGCCACCGGGCTAAATGTGGGTGTCGCCGCGGCGCTTTGGATGACATAAGCAGCGCTGGCTACGGCGCTGTTCGAAAATCCGGAAGCGGTCGCCATGGCTTTGATGGTCTTACTCGAGGTAACGGAAATCGCCCCGGTATATTTCGTCGACGCTGTCGTCGGAGTCGACCCATCCGTCGTGTAATAAATCGTCGCCCCGGCAGTGGTGTCGCTGATGGTCACGCTCTGCGCGGAGGAATACGTGCCTGCGGCCGGACTGAATGTCGGTGTGGCCGCTGCACTTTGGATGACATAGGCAGCGCTGGCTACGGCGCTGTTCGAAAATCCGGAAGCGGTTGCCATGGCTTTGATGGTCATGCTAGCGGCTACGCTGATCGGGGCACTGTACTTGGTCGAGCTTGTGGTCGGTGTCGAGCCGTCCGTTGTGTAGTAAATGGTGCTTCCAGAAGTTGCATCGCTGATGGTCACGCTCTGCGCCGATGCGTACGTGCCTGCAGCCGGGCTGAACGTGGGTGTCGCCGTGGCGGTGGGGGAACCGCCTGAAGAGACAGTCCAGCTGATCACGTCTTGGATTGCGGTATAGCCGCCGGTGCCGCCCGTAAATCCGAAGTATCCAGTGCTGCTGCCAATCGTGGAAGCAAGGTTGATTGGCCAGGAGTGTGTGAAAGTTCCCGCCGTCACCGTATCGGTCAGTGTCATTGTCAGATTGGTGCCGTCATAAGTCATATGCGCGCTAATGACGTGGCCACTGTGAAGATCGATGCCCGAACCGGTGAGATCCACATAAGGAGTTGTGGGAGACGCCCCATTGACGTACAGGCCTGTTGAGTCGGCGCTTTCTCCCGAATTGCTGTACAAATCGAACTTGATGGCCACGCTCTGCTGAATCCTGTTCGCGGCCAGCGTTCCTGCCGTGTCCGCTCCGTAACCGAGTCCGCCACCTGAGGGGCCCAGGGCCGAAGTGTTGTTGTTCTGGATTACAAAGGCGAATCCGTCGGCAAGAGGATTCGTGCCGGGTGTCACTTGGAAGTTGAAATCATTGGTGAATGCACTGACGTTTACTGGAGTGCTGTACCAGGCGCTGGCGGCTTCGCTCACATTGCCATCGGTCAATCGAAGACGCGTGCCGTTCAGCGCGGCGGATCCGTTGAAGATCATGCCGCCCGCGACGAACCCGTTGCCAAAGTTGATCGTGCCCGTCGATGAAGAAATGGTGTAAACCGCGGTGGACACATTGCTCGCGAAAAAGCCGCTAGCCGTGGCGACGGCTTTCACGGTCGTCGACGAGCTGATCGTGATTGGCGAAGAGTACAGCAGAGTCGAGCCGCCGGCGCTGGTATTTGGCGTCGTTCCATCCAACGTGTAGTAAATCGCGGCTCCGGCCGTCGTGGACTTTATGGTGACGCTTTGTGCCGAAGCGTAGGTGCCGGCAACCGGAGTGAACGTCGGCGCGGCAGTCTGAGATTCAATGGTGTACGTCGCGCTGGCGACGGCGCTCGCGGACAAACCCGAAGCCGTCGCGATCGCCTTAATCGTCTCTGAAGCAGTCACGCTGATGGGCCCTGTGTACTGTGTAGTGGAACCGCCTACGCTGGTCGCGGGAGCGGTGCCGTCAGTGGTGAAGAAAATCTTTGCTCCCGCTGTCGCATCGGAGAGCGAAACCGTCTGCGTGCCAAGATACGTCCCGGCCGCGGGACTAAAAGTCGGTGTCGCGGTCTGTTGTTGAGACTGCGTGGTCGGCGAGAATGTCCATGTTTCGATCTTCTGGCTGGACGTCAGCCCTCCGGTCCCGCCGGTAAAGCCAACATAGGCGCTGTTCGAACCGATGGTCTGCGGAATGTTAATGGTCCAGCTCGTCGTGTAGCTGACATTGGTAACGCCATCGGTGATGGTCATGGTCAGCTTGGTGCCGTCGTACACCATGTGCACATTAAAGCTATCGCCGCTAAGCAGGTTAATCCCGGTATTCGTTAAATCCACTGCCGGAATCGTCGGAGAAGCTCCGTTGGTGTACAGCCCGGTGGAGTCCGAACCTTCGCCGTCATTATTATAAAAGTCGAATTTGATGGCCACGCTGTTCGGTATGCCGCCGGGACTCCCGGGCGTGTCAGCGGCATAGCCGAGCCCGCCGCCAGACAAACCTAGCGCCGTAAGCCCGCTGTTTTGGATCGTGAATGTGAAACCATCCGCTTGAGGATTCGAAAGCTGAAAAGCGAAATCATTAGTAAAAGATTGGATGTTAACGGGGGTGTTGAACCACGCGCTGCCGGCCTGCGACGTGAGGCCGCTGGTCAGTTGTAGTCGAGTGTCGTCCAGTCCGGTCGAGCCATTAAACGTCATCACGGATTGAGCGGTGCTAAACCCGTTTACGAAATCGGTGCCCGTTCCCGCCGAGGAAGTGTACGTCGCGGAAGATACGTTGCTGTTGACCATGCCTGTTGCTGCCGCTATCGCACGGATGATGGTGGTAACGCTGATCGTGATGGGACCGGTATACAGTGTTGACGAGGTCGTTGGAGTTGAGCCGTCGGTGGTGTAATAAATTTTCGCGCCGCTAGTGGTATCCGACAATGTCACCGAGATCGGACTTGAAAACGACGTGGCAGCGGGCGAAAACGTTGGAGCCGCCACCTGATTTTGCAGCGTGTATGTCTGGCTGGCTATCGCGCTCTGCAGAAACCCGGTGGCGCTGGCGATTGCCTTGATCGTTTCTGAAGTAGTCACGGTAATCGTGCCCGTATATTTGGTGGACGAAGTGGTGGGAGTGGAACCGTCGGTCGTGTAGTAAATCGTTGAACCGGATGTGGAGTCGGTGATAGTGACCGCCAGCGAATTCGAAAACGTCTGCCCTGCGGGGCTAATGACCGGAGTGGCGGCAGTCGGGAGGCTGCCGAATAGGCCAAAAACGTCCAGCTCCCCCGCTGTGCCTACGTAGACTTTGCCATTTGCAATCGCCGGAACCACAAACTTGGTCGCCAGACCCATGCCGTCGCGAGTTGGGTTCTGAGCGCTGTCGTAAAGCTCGGTACTGAAATCGGTGGCATTGTATGCGCGCAGTATTGCAGCGGAAGGAATGTTGTACCCGTCCGTCTGTACCGCCCAAACGATGCCGTTCGAAGTGCCGTTTGCAGAGACCACCGGCGAAGCTCCAGGGTAGGCGGAAGACTGCGGAGCAGTCATATGCGGAGTCGTTGAAAGTAAGCCATTCGAAAAAGTGAACGCTTTCAGCCTGTCGCTCACTCCCCAGACATAAAGCGTGTTATTCCAAAATGCGGGGATGCTCCACAGGCCACCCCCCACTTGGCCGCTTATTTCCTGCACAATTTGGTCAGTACCGTTGAAACCGCCCATTGCATCGCGGTCCACCAGATAGAGAACGCCTTCCTTGCCCGCCATTACCAACAGGTGCTTGTGACCGCCGACGCTCTGGTCCGGCAAGAGAAGAACTCCACCGGAAGCGAGATCCGTATCGCCCGCATTCAGATTAGCCTGGTTTGATGGAGTGAAAGAGTCTTGGACCGTCAGGACGCCGCTTGTGAGGTCCAGGCGAACAATGTCGTCACCATAATTCATCGAGTTCGTGTAAGGAGTCGTCGCGCTGAAGGATCCATTGCCCGTGCCAATGAACATGCGGCCAAAAGGCTTGTTCACAGCATCGATCACATCGCTCGCGATGCCCGCTCCCGACATCCATGTACCCGAACCGGAGCCGTTGGAAGTGGTGCAAAAGACGCTCAGCTGCTGCAGCGTGGAAGCGCTGTAAGCAAAAATCCATCCGTGCCACGGACCGTTGTCGCCGTGTGAACCGTAGGCAAGATAAATCACACCGTTCTGCAGCAAGAGTCCGGAACGATTGTTCTGCCACTTGGTGTCAAATTTCAGTACTCCGGCAGCGCTGCCATTACCGTTTCCGGGAACGGATCCCGAAATAACAGTTGGGCCGCCAAATTTTTCGGCTCCAGTGGTGATATCCAACGCGTGAAGACGCTGCGGGTACGTTGGGCTGGCGGCTGTTCCTTCCTTTGTTTTGCCGAGAACATAAATGGTGTTTGTCGAGAGATCGATGACCGGTGTGGAAGTTATGCCGATCTCTGGAACGATGTCCGACGTACTGAGATCGCCGTTCGGTACTGTCGTGGCGCCCGAAGCCGCTCCATGAGCGGCGTCCAACAAAGTAATCTGCCATAGCGGAACAGAATTCCCCCCGCCGCTGGAGTCGGCGTCGAACGCGTAGACGCTGTCATGTTCGGTCACAACGAAAACCACATTGTGCGTGCCCTTGCCGGGAATTGTGAGGCCCGGAACATACAAGGGTTGCGCGTAAATGCGGCCGTCAACAGGATAAGAAAATAGCTTGCCGAAAGAAGTTGTATTAACGTTCGCCGGCGTAAGCGCCGCCTCCGTGGTGTATGTGCCACTGCGAAAATTGCCGTTTCGTTGCGTCGTTATCGGAGTCTGCGCGAGCGACCGGCACGGCAAAAAGAACGACAGACTAAAAAGCGCCAACCATAGAAATCCATAAAATCGGCAAGAACCAGGCCGTTGGTTCAAACTCTTGACCAAAAAAGAAGACGGCATTCGATGCGCCTCGGAATGAAATAGTTCATTGAACCTCGGCTAAAAAGGCTCAACGTCGATTACGGATTCCTTCTTCGGTATCTGAGTGATGGTGACGTCTCCGACTTAAGGGGCTGGAACGCCGAGAGGAGAGTCTTTGGACACACAACCATCGACACTCGAGGACAGACACCGACTAAGTCTACGACGAAAAGGTTTCGAAAAGCAATCGGAAAATCAAACAAGGCCATTAGATTCAGTAAGATAGTACGAGTGGTACGAACGTACTGACATTTCTTGAAGAAGCCTTTACAGTTTCGCGGCGTTCGCGTCTAGGGCTAAGATAGTACGCCTTCCATTCCATTTGGAGGAATTCATGAACCGCGTTACACGTCGAACTTTGGGAAAAATCGCCCTGCTGCTATGGACAATGTCCTTAGCTGCCAACAGGTTAAGTGCCCAGGAACAGCAGGGCCTGCTCACTGTAAAGAGGATTTACTCTCAGCCGAGTCTGGGCGGTCGGCTGAACCGCGGTGTGCAATGGGCTTCGAACGGAAAAATGGTCAGTTACTTTGAAACCAAAGGAAGCGGAAAGGACGCCAAGACCGAATTGTGGGGAATGGAAATTGCGAGTGGCGAGAAGCGGCTGCTGATCGGCGCGGAAAAATTGGAAGCCGTTCTGCCACCGGAAAAGAAAGCATCGAGTCAGGCCACCGGATTGGGAAGGCGCGCAGCATCGCAATATGAGTGGGCGCCGGATGGCGATCATATTTTATTTGTCGGTTCGAACGCCCTGAGCTGGTTCGAATTGAAAACGCAGCAGCCGCGAACTCTGTTGCAAGGCAAAGAAAAAATCGCCGACGTGAAAATTTCGCCGGACGGAAAATTAGTCAGTTTTGTCCGCGACCACAACCTGTTCGTGGTCGGCGTCCCGGATGGCAAAGAGCGCGCGATCACCCAAGGCGGCACCGAGGCGGTTCGAAAGGGCGAACTCGACTGGGTTTATCCGGAAGAACTGGATTTGAAAACGGCGTATTGGTGGTCTCCGGACTCCTCGCGGATTGCGTTCCTGGAAATGGACGAAAGCAAAGTCTCAAAGTACCCCCTGGTGGACTACCAAGCGTTCAACGGGAAAGCGGAAGAGGAACGCTACCCGGAGGCCGGCGGAAGCAATCCGGTCGTGCGTGTTTATGTGGCCGGCGTGAACGGCGGCAAACCCGTGCTTTTGGACACGGGGGCGGAGACCAATCAGTACATTCCACGGGTGGAATGGCTGACGGATTCGAAGCGCGTAGCCATCGAGCGGTTGGACCGTCCGCAGACCAAGTTGGATTTACTGATCGCGGATGCGCAGACAGGAAAATCCAGCGTGCTGCTTACCGAAAAAGACGCGTACTGGATCAATGTTTCCGACGATTTGCATTTTCTGAAAGACGGAAAAAGATTTTTGTGGTCGAGCGAGCGCAGCGGCTACCGGCATTTGTACTTGTACGGATTGGATGGGAAAGAAGAAAGGCAACTGACGCGCGGCGAGTGGGAAGTGACGGGATTAGAAAGCGTGGACGAAGCGAAGGGAATGGTCTATTTCAACGCGACGGAAAAATCTCCGATGGAGCGGCATCTCTATCGCGTGGGACTGGATGGGAAAGGTTTCGCGCGAATCAGCAAACAGGATGGAGTGCACACGGTTCAGCTTTCTCCGGATGCCAGCGCTTTTGTGGACACGTATTCCAACGCGATGACGCCGCCGCAGCAATGGATCAGCAGAGTCGATGGCGGCGCGGCGATTCCGTTGAATGAAAATAAAGTCGCGGAGCTTGCGAATTATCATTTGTCGCCGCTGGAATTTATCACCGTGAAAACGCACGACGGAATGGACTTGAACGGATGGGTAATCAAGCCGCCAAATTTCGATCCGGGGAAAAAATATGCGGCAATTGTTTACACCTACGGGGGGCCGCACGCGCAGGTGGTGATGAATCAATGGGGCGGGCCGACTTTTTTGTGGCACGAAATGATGGCGCAAAAAGGATTCGTGATTTTTGCGCTGGACAATCGGGGATCGGCGGGGCGGGGGCACTTGTTTGAAGAGCCGATTCATTTCCGATTTGGCGCGCAGGAAATGTCGGACCAGCGCGACGGGGCGGCGTGGCTGAAAGGCCAGCCGTGGGTGGACGCAAATCGCATCGGAATCTGGGGCTGGAGCTACGGCGGACACATGACGCTGCACGCGATGTTCGAGGACCCGGATGACTTCAAAGCAGGGTTTGCGGGAGGGCCGGTAACGGACTGGCATTACTACGATACGATTTACACCGAGCGTTATCTGGGGCTGCTGCCGCAAAACGAAGAAAGCTATCAAGAGTCCTCTCCTATTGAAAAGGCCAAGCAAATGCGCGGCAAGCTGCTGATTGCGCACGGAACGGAAGACGACAATGTGCACTTTGCGAATACGCTTGCGGTGCTGGATAAACTGATCGCCGCCGGAAAGAACGTGGAAGTGCTGCCGTTTCCAGGACGCGGACATGGAGTGTCTGATCC
>DATDFA010000072.1:0-78045 GCA_036522855.1 Candidatus Acidiferrum sp.
TAGCTGGTGAAAATTAACGGAGCGCCCGATGGGGAGTACCAAGTTTCGCCGAAGGGGAAGTGGCCGCGCTGGTCAACGATGTTTCCGCTGCTGTTGGTGCGAACGCGCAGGGAAAGATGGTCATTGTGGAGGTAGTAGTTCGTACCGCTTTGGATCAAAAGTATTCTCTGACTGCCAACGTAAATAAATTCGTTGCCGGGAGCGGATGGGGCAGCGCCGTTGAAGTATTCGGCGATATCCAGCCCGCCAGAAAAAATGGTGACCGTGGTGGTGGCGCCGGAAACCTTTTGGACGCGCAGGCCGTTGCCGTCATAGGTGTAGACGCCGGAAGCGCTGCCGTTGCTAGAGCTAGTGGCGCGGTTTTCGCCATCGTAGACGATGGTATTGACGCCGTCGTTGGTCATGTTTCCGCCAGCGTCATAAGTATAGCCGGAAGTGTTGATACGGTTATTGGAAGCGTTAACGGAAACAGAATTGGTGGGGCAGGTGACGCCAGTGCAGCCTTGCCCAGTGATCGTACTCTGCGCAGTACGGTTGCCGTAACGATCGTAGGTTTCAGAAAGTCCCCATTTGGGATAGGCCGTGGACCCCGTGGTAATAGCAGAAGTTAGTCTGTAGAGCGAATCGTAGGTGTACGCAGCGCTGCGGCCATTGTCCACAGCGTCGGTGATGCCCGCAATCTGTCCATTGTTTGCGGGGCTGGCTGGGTAAGAATAGCAGAGAAACGTACCATCTGTCTGCCTTACCCGCCTTGCTAATCGTTGCTGGAGCCTCGTGCGCCCTGCCTAAGTAAATTCGGGCATTCCCGCAAGGGTAGCGCTCAAATGGATCGCTAATTCGGCTGGCGTATCGAATTCGGCCATGAGTTTATGACATTTTGGACAACTTAAAACATACTGCAGCTCCGATACGGAGGGATTTCCGAAGGATTTTCCCGACTTGCTGCCGCAGACAGAACACCTTAATTGCGCTATAAGTTGGCTATCGATTTTACAAAACCACTGCGTAAGGTTATGAATTCTCGTCATTGTTGGCCCCGTGATCGCGTCTATATATTCCAAAGACCGTGCTTATCCTACCTGTCCGGAGGTCTTGGGCATCAAGTTCCTAGTTCTTTGGAGTTCGGCCATAGCTGCCCCGTCACACAATACCGCTCTCATGAGATCGTGCAGGTTAGCCGGGACGAGTCCGGAGCTAAGAGATAGCTCAACAGTACTCGTCAGCACACGCGTTAAAGTTGCGTCGAACGGAACACTTATCGCGGCAACCCGCTCCCCAGTTGCAGCGAGTTCAGGACTAGAAACATAAAACTGCGAAAATTCGGAAGCCATGCTAGCAAGGGGCTCCGTAGACATGAAGTATTTTTCCATTTCGTGAGGGTATGAAGCGTAGAGAGAGGCCAAGTAGATTGGCGTTGTAATTGAGCTTTTGGCAGCAAGCGCAAAGCTTCGTCAATCCACGGGAACCAAGTCTCGATGATTATTGCAGCGCCGAAGATGAGGAGACCGCTTAGCGCCCCGAAGAGCATCGGATAGCGCGTTACAATCTCCCTTAGGTTCATTTGACTTCTCCGTAGATTCCCACCTTGTGTCACCCGAAAGGCTAGTCCAGCTAAGAAGCGCCGGCTATTTCCAAAAATAGATGATCAATCCGCCGATGACTATGAGCGAGCCACCTACCAGCACGGCCGGCGTCGGAGCGGTCTTAAAGAAAAGGTAATTGGCGGCCTGAAACGCGACCACCAGGGTAGCTATGTACAACCCGGTAACTTCGGCGAAATCAACGGGCGCGAGGTTGAGGGAGGTACCGTAGAGCGCGAGAAGACCGGAACCCAGAAGAAAGAAAATGAGACGCGAGGCCAGAGAATGCTGGCCCAGGGAGATGCGAACCACGGCATCACCAGATGCCTCAAAAATCGTAGCTGCTAGCACAAACGCGAATGTTTTCATGGCAAGATGCTCTCAAGGCAAGGGCGCAGGCGCAAGCAATCTGCCCACAGTGAGTAGCGCGCTTTACGGCGCGGCATCAGCAAGCACGGATGGCGAAGGGTGTTGGTCATCAGAGTTAGTGGTCATTGCGCACGGTGCCGCAACTTCGGCGCGACCGCATAATAGGCCTGCACCAACACGATGAAGCCGATGCTCCATTTGGTGCCGATCACACACAGCAGCGCGCCAAATGCGTAGAGCGATTGCCCAAAGATAATTCTGCGGCAAATCGCCGGAGGAACTTCGGGCGGAATATCGTCGCTGATCAAACTTGCGTGAGTCGCGCAGCCCCAACTCAAATACAAAAGCAATCCCAGCAACAAGATATTTAGCCAGTAAGCGAGGAGCGCCGCGCGATATTCGGCAAACTCGGTGAGAAACCGAGTGGAAACGGGCATCAGCGTCACCGCAAATAAAAATGCCAGATGGAGCCATGTCAAGTCTCGATTCGAACGCCGGAGATGATTAAGCTGCGTTTGTTGGCCGACCCAGAAAATTCCCAAAGTCAGAAAGCTCATCAGATAAACGGCCAGCTGCGGAAGGAACGCCGCCATGGCATGAAGCAACTCGCGTTCGGTGTGAACTGTCTCCCGTGCGGGCGCGTGCAGTTCCAGCAGAAGCAGAGTCATGGCGACCGCAAAAACGCCGTCGCTCAGAGCCGCAAGGCGTTCCGCGCTTTGTCCTGCAATCTGGTTGTAGCTGGTTGGCATCGCCATCGCAGTCTTATTTCCATCCGCCAAGGCAGGGAGTTTATCAGCCTTCGTGCTTCGGCCGAAGGATTGCGCGAACAGGCCGGGACCGGTTTTGACGAGGTTGATGCCTGAGAGGCGCGAAACTTCACACATTTTTCATCCGCGGGATTGCGAATCGCTCTTGACACCGCGAATACCGGGAGTAAAAAAAAGATTCCGGCTAGTGACGATACTGCCGACACCTTCCAGCTCTCGTTCTCAGCTCTTGTTCGTCCCAACCGGCAAATTCAAAACTAAGGAGTCCCCCCAATGATGAATTTATTGCGACGCGAAAATCCCCGCCAGGACCTCTTTAACGTCCGGCGCAATTTTGACGAGTTCTTTAACCGGTTTCTGAGTTGGCCTTCGATGCAGGAAGAGCAGACGTTCGCGGCTGATTTTTCTCCGGCCGTGGAATCCTTTATCGATACCAACAGCAAAAAGTTCCATTGCGAAGTCCTGCTGGCAGGCGTTGACCCTAAAGATGTCAACCTCCAAGTGCAAGGCAACACTTTGACCATCAGCGGCGAACGCAGCAATTCGCGCGAGACGCGGGAAGCCGATTTCCTACATCGAGAGATCACCTATGGTTCGTTCACCCGGAACATTCTGCTTCCGGAGGGAGTGGACAAAGAGAAGCTGACAGCCGAATACCGCAATGGCACGCTGGAGATTACGGCTCCGATCGCCACGAATGCGCTGCCGAGAAAAGTGGAGATCAAGTCAATTCCCGCGGCAAGATCGGCGTCGGCGTAGGCTGATCGTTATAATTTGTAGCAGCTGATCGTTATAGTTTGGAGCAACGAACAAAGGAAACCCGGAACGGATTACCTTTCCGGGTTTCCTTTGCGGTAAAGATTTTGCCTTTTCGCAAAAAGTTGTGGGGATGCCTTACTTCGCAGGCACGAGGTCAAACTTTCCTGAACCTTCCTCGTAAAAGAGCGCGCCTTCCGTCTTGTCACCGCCGCTCCAGTGTTTATGGCCGCCAGGAACTCGGAGGAAATCTCCGGGGCCGACACGTTTTTCGCCGGAGTCGTCTTTGTACAAATAAGCGCCTTTGATGCCGACGATCCAGACATCATTGGTGTGAGTGTGCATACCCGCGTCGTATCCTGGCGCGAATTTCGTATACGTTGCATGACTTCCCTTATCCGGGTCGCCCCAGAGGACCGCCATGGAGACTCCTTCTCCCCTTGGCGAGGGTTTGAAAGTCGCATCGCTTGTGGTCGCATAAGTGACCTTTTTCGCTTTGGTCGCGGTCGCAGTCTTCTGTGCCTGCACCACGCCCGAGGCCACCACGATGAGCAAAACCCCGGCAGTTAACGCGATAAATGATTTTTTCATTTCACTCCCTCCTGATGTTCTTGGCCGATTGCCACTCGCCCCGGCCAAACTGACCACGGTTATACACCATGGTCCACGGATTGGGAGACACAATTTCCCGGTTTCGGCAGCACGACTCGCACCTAATAAATCGAGCCGCCTGATTGTGAGGAGCTAAGGATGCCCGCATTCGCGGAGACGGAGTAAGCAGTGCCGCCGGAACCTTTCCAGGTGGAAAGATTGAAGCTGCCGTTTGCATCGATTCTGTAAACTGCGATGTTTTGATACGTCAAGGGCATCTTCGGCTGACACAATTGCGGCGGACCCGGCGCCTGCATGAAATAAACCGTGCTGACGCCTACGACGATTGCTTTTCCCGCGCCGTCGATGAGCAATGCAGTCTGCTCGTCGATCGCGATATCGCGTGGTGTGGCGGACCAGCCGTTCAGATTTATGCGGCACAGAAAGGCAAGGTCCCGTCCCATGCGATCGCGAGTAACAAAATGCGGATCGTCGATGATCCCCTGTAGAATGCTGATGCTGACGAAGTCGCGATCCAGAGTGATGTATCGATTGAAAGGATCAGCAAGAGCTTGACTGGAAGTGACACCCTGGCTGGCGAGAGCCGAATAAACAAATTCCGAAAGCACATTCATGCCGGCGCTAGTACCTCCGATCGGCGCGCCTCGCGCGATCAGCGCGTTGAGTTGCGCTTCAACTGGTGTGCCTTTCCAGAAATTAATGTAGTTGGATTGATCTCCACCTGCGATAAATAGCGCCTCGGCGGTCTGAATCGCGTTGATTACGAATGGATCGCTGGCCGCGGCGAGGTTCGGAATAATTAACGTTGCCACTGAATTTTCGGCGGGGCAGAGCTGCTGGATATACGGGTTATAAGCATCGGTGCCGCTCGCTCGAATCACCAGAAAATCGCCGTTGCCGCTACGCTGGCACATCCATTGGAAGGCCGCGTCCACGTCCGTTCCACCTCCCATCAGGACGGTGCCAGGCGTTGTGGACGTTGCAATGTCGTTCGGATTGCCGACTCGAAAATAAGAATACTGTTTTGCGGCGAACGCCGATCCCGCGAAAAGAATCGAGCACAAAATCGTGGCAATGATCTTCATTGGAGACCCCCACTGAAAAAGTTTTCCTTAAGTGAAAAGGAACGCAAAACTCCGTGTCCCAACTTCGAGAACGGGGAGATTGTACACCTAGTCGTTGGGTTAGACGGCAACGGGCCGCGAGGCAGGATGCCGTCCGGCCCGTTGCGCTTGCGGATGGAGTGCTGGCTCTGCGCTATCGCGCGGTGGCGGCTGCCGCCCGCACGTGGTGCGCGGAGGAATTCTCTACGGGAAGTGTTTGCACGGTAGGGTTGCCGTTGAGCAGGGGACTCATCTTAGCCGCGATTTCCGGGAAGACGCCATTGTCGTAATTTTCGACATCGGAACGGTTCTGCCACAACGTGGTGCATGAGAACTGTCCGGTTTGAGGGTCGAGCGCTTCGATGTTCTCAACGAAACCGGGTTGTGACTGCACCTTCGGCAACAAAGTGCTATTGAGCAGAGTGCGAAACTCGTTGACTTTCGATGGAGTAACGGTGCAAGTGATGATGCGTGCGATCATGTGTGCCTCCTAGACGAACGGTGATGGGATCGAGCCTTGGGGGGAGCGGAACTCGCGGGCTAGGACAAAGGCAAGCTAACGCCGTGGGCCAGCGAGGTCAAGAGTATTCTTGCTACCGAACAATTTCATGATTCGTTAAGCGCCGCCTTTAAATGACGACGCTTTTGGCAATGCGTTGACACCCAGAATCGCTGGCGCTATCGTGCCGAACGCGATTTCTTTTGCATATTTTACCTTCTTGGGAGCGGAGAAATGATGAATGTGTGGCGGCGCCGGTGGAGTCTTGCGGCGATGTTCGCTGTTTTGGAAATCTTTTTGTGCGGCGGCGCGTACCGCGCTTATGCGCAAGAGTCCGAGGAGGACGCGAAATCCGTTGCCGCCATTCGTGCCGCGTACACGAAGTTCGAATTTCGTATTCCCATGCGGGATGGCGCGAAGCTTTTCACCGCGGTTTATGTCCCGAAGAGTGCTTCTCCAGCAAAACCGTATCCCTTTCTCATCGAACGTACGCCGTACAGCGTTGCTCCCTATGGAGCAGACAATTATCCGAAGTACCTCGGACCGGCTCCGAGCTTTGTAGCCGATGGTTTCATTTTTGTTTATCAGGATGTGCGTGGGCGATTTCAGAGCGACGGTACTTTTATCGAAATGACGCCTCACAAAGACACAAAAAAAGGTCCCCAAGATGTGGACGAGAGCACGGACACCTACGACACCATTGATTGGCTGCTGAAAAATATTCCCAACAATAACGGCAAAGCCGGTATTTACGGGATCTCCTATCCAGGATTTTATGTCGCGGCCGGAATGGCGGATTCGCATCCCGCGCTAAAGGCGTGCTCGCCTCAGGCTCCCGTGACCGACCTGTATATGGGAGATGACGCGTATCACAACGGAGCGTTCATGCTGGAAGCCAACTTTGGATTTTATGCGATCTTCAAGCCGCGAGCAGGGCTGGAATATCCGCCCAAAAATTGGAATAACTTTAATTACGGCACCAATGACGGATACGACTTCTACCTATCGATGGGACCGCTCTCGAATGCGAAGAAACGCTACTTCAAAGATACGAATTTTTATTGGGACGACCAGGTGCAACATCCCAATTACGACGAATTCTGGAAGATGCGCGATATTTCCGGGCACATGAAGAATGTCCATTGCGCCGTGATGGTAGTGGGCGGACTGTTTGATGCGGAAGACCTGCAAGGCCCTTACAAAATTTTCCACGCGGTCGCGGCGATGAGTCCGAATACTCCCGACTACCTCGTCGAAGGGCCCTGGGTGCATGGCGGCTGGGCTTTCACCAAAGGCGATCAGCTCGGCCCCGTAAATTTCGCGGGCGATAATTCGGCGTACTTCAATGACCAGGTGCTGCTGCCGTTTTTTCAGCAATATTTGAAGGATGCGCCAGACGCAAAGGTGCCGACGGCATTAGTGTTTGAAACCGGCACGAACGCCTGGCGACGTTACGATGCCTGGCCACCGAAAAATACCCAGCCGAAAACCCTGTATTTCCATGCCGGAGGAAAACTTTCGTTCGAACCGGCAAAAGAAACCGCGGCTTACGACGAATACGTGAGCGATCCGAATCGCCCGATCCCGTTCGTCGAAACGCAAAGCACCAGTGTGCCGCGAACTTACATGGATGCCGACCAACGCTTCGTTGCAAAGCGTCCCGACGTGCTGGTCTACCAAACCGATCCGCTGGAAGAAGATGTGACGGTCGCCGGCTCCGTTTCCCCGAAACTGTGGGTGTCCAGTTCGGGAACAGATTCCGATTTTGACGTGAAGCTGATCGATGTTTATCCGATGGACTACCCGAATCCTGCGCCGAATCCGAAAGACGTACACCTTGGCGGCTATCAACAACTGGTTCGCGGCGAGCCGTTCCGAGCCAAGTTCAGAAACGGTTTCGAAAAGCCGGAACCGCTCGAACCCAACAAACCCACGGCAATCAATTTCGATTTGCCGAGTGTTAATCACAACTTCCGTCGCGGTCATCGCATCATGGTGCAAATTCAGAGCACTTGGTTTCCGCTGGTGGACCGCAATCCGCAGAAATTTGAAGATATTCCTGAAGCCAAGCCCGAAGATTTCCAGAAAGCTACGGAGCGTATCTACCGTGGCGGGCAACACGCGTCGGCGATCGTGTTGCCGGTGCTGAAGTGACCGGTGGAAATAAAGTGACGACGAAGTTTTAGCGCGCCGGCAATCTACGCAGATTTTTTCGTCCAAGCGCCGAGGATTGCCCCCATGATGCACAGCCCGACCAGCGGGTAGAAATTATTAATGGCGAAAAGCTGCGGCGGGCGCATTTCGTACATATACGTGGTGTAGGTGATCGGGCCGACGAAACCGATCCAAAGCAGGATGCCGAGGGCGGCGCCGCGAGCTGCCGTCGCGGCATTCCGCCACATGCACAGTTGCGCGAGAACATACGCGATGAGCAAGTTCAGAAGAAAACTGACGACATACGGCACCGGAGAGCTTCCGGCGCGGGCTTGCTCTTCGGTCACATGCTCGAGGGCCATCCATGGTTTAGTAAAAAGAAAGCCAAACCAGACGGCTCCCAAGAGCCAGTAGACAATGGCCGAGACAACGACGGCGGGGTAGTTCGTTTTCATGGGCCGCTCCTTGGTGTGAGCAGAGCTCGATAACGCTGGCAAGCGTGCTGCCGGACCAGCTATGGATTGCGCAGAGTCTGCTTTTGATGTGGGCGAATGTCAAGAACCATTCAAGAACGGGTCAGCGAGAGCGATGAATACTGCGCGCACACATTTCTGCAAATGGCCAGCGAGGGGAAGCTGGCTTAAACTACGAATCCTACGCTCGAGCTTTGTCGATTAGCTCTTCCCAAACTCCCTTGGACTTGAGTATCAGTTCGATCAATTCACGCGCCGCGCCTTTGCCGCCATTGCGCATCGTAGTGTAGTGCGCAGCTCGTTTCACTTCGTCCGCCGCGTCGCCCACAGCAACGGCCAGGCCCACGCGATTCATCACTGGCAAGTCCGGTAAATCATCGCCCAAAAAAGCCACTTCTTCTTCCTTCACGCCGGTCTTCCGCAAAATGTCTTCATAAGCGGCGATCTTTTGTGGCTGCTTTTCGTACACAAATTCCACGGACATTTCTTTCATGCGCCGCCGTAAAGCAGCGCTTTCTCTCCCCGTAATGACTCCCATGCGCAGTCCTGCGGTGCGTCCAAGCGTCATGCCCTGGCCATCGTGTGCGTCAAAGGTTTTGATTTCGATTGCCGAGCCATCCGGTTGCGATAGCAATGTCACACTGCCGTCGGTGATCGTGCCATCGACATCCATCAGCACAACTTTAATTTTCGCGGCGCGTTTCTTCAGAGCAGGCGAAGTCTTCGGCGTCCAAGGCACAACTTCCTCCAGAAAGGGCTGCAGAAAATGACCTGCAAAGGAACCAAAAGTGTAGCAGAGAAATGTTCTTCGCTCGGCGCCTCCTGCACTTCCTGCAACCGCTTGTTTCCACGCGCATTATGTTGCGCTAAAAATGAGCTTGACCCTGACGTTACGTCAGGCCGGACGCTGCTGTCGGAGGCAAGCCGTGGAAATCAAGTCGAAGGACCTGTTCAAAGCGCAGGAATTCGCCAGGCTCGCAGGGGTTACAGTACGCGCGCTGCACCACTACGACCGCCTGGGACTCTTGAAGCCGAAACAGCGCTCGCAAGCGGGCTATCGGTTGTATTCGCAACGCGATTTTGGCCGGCTGGAACAGATTGTCGTCTTGAAGTTTCTTGGCATGCCACTGAAACAGATTCGCACCGTGCTCGAATCGGAGTCGAAACTTGCTCTCGCGCTGCGTCGCCAGCAAGGCGTGCTTATGGAGAAGCGCCGTCAGCTGGATAAAGCCATCGCCGCGATCAGCAGCGCGCAGCATTCGCTTGATTCCCAAGACCAGCCGGACTGGAAACTGTTCCAATTCATCATTCAGGAGATTGAAATGCAAAATAGCATGGACTGGTCGAAGAAATATTACAGTCCGGAGGCGCAAGCCAAAGTCGAAGAACGCAAGAAACTCTGGTCACCGGAATTGCAGGCGCAGGTCTCCAAGGACTGGGCCGCTCTGCTTGCCGACGTGGAAGTTGCGTTGGGCGAAGATCCAGCCGGACCCAAGGCGCAAGCGCTCGCTGCGCGGTGGCGCAAACTCGTCGAGGGATTTACCGGCGGCGATTCCGAAATCCAGCAAGGCCTGAACAAAATGTGGGCCGACAAATCCAACTGGCCGGCGCCAACACGCCAGGCCTTCAGCATCAAGCCCGAAGTCCAGGTCTTCATCATCAAGGCCATGAAAGTGGGAAAGTAGCCGGGCGGCGCCAGCCATATGCTGGTATCGCGCCGCGATTCCCCTCGCCGTACATCCCGTTAAGCCGCCCTGTGAGAGTCTTTCACAAGGCGGCTTCTATGATTGCGACAAAACTCTAAAAGTTTCGTTTGGTAGCTGGCGTTCCGCGCGTCTCTTATACCAGTTGCAATCCCCATAAATCGTGCAGGTGCACCACGCCCAATACTTTTCGCTTCTCGTCCACTATAATCACACTGGTAATCCGTCGTTTTTCCATCAACGTCAGCGCTTCGCTGGCCAGCACGTTCGGCCCAATCGTTAGCGGATTTCGCGTCATGCACTCGACCAGTTTCATCTCCACCACGGCGCCGCCGTGTTTCTCCATCAATCGCCGTAGATCGCCGTCCGTCAAAATTCCCGCCAGCGTGCCGTCGGCGTTCACCACCGTGGTCATGCCCAATTTCTTTGCCGACATTTCATGGAACACTTGCGCCATCGGAGTTTCCGGAGCGACACGCGGCAGCTTCTCTTCCGCGTGCATCACACTGTCCACCCGCAATAGCCGTTTTCCCAAGCTTCCCGCCGGATGCAACGCGGCAAAATCGTCCTGACGAAAATCGCGTTTCTCGAGCAGTGCCACGGCCAGCGCATCGCCGACCGCCATCGCGACCGTTGTGCTCGCCGTTGGCGCAAGGTTCAATGAGCACGCTTCCTCGTTGACGCTGACGTTCAGCGCCACGTCGCTTGCCTGCGCGATCGTCGATTTTGCGTTTCCCGTCAATGCGACAAGCTTGATTTCCATGCGTTTCAGCGCATCCAGCAGCGCCACGATTTCCCGCGTCTCTCCACCATAGGACACCGCCAGCATCGCATCGCCTGGTGTCAACATTCCCAAATCGCCATGCAATGCTTCCGCGGGAGATAGAAAGAACGAAGGTGTTCCAGTACTGGAAAGCGTCGCCGAAATCTTCCGTCCTACAATTCCAGACTTGCCCATTCCGGTCACGGCGACGCGTCCCTTGCAAGCAAACAGCAATTCCACCGCGTGTTCGAACGCTCCGTCCAACCGCGCCATCACATCCTGTATCGCCTGCGCCTCAATTCGCAAAACGCGCCGCGCGGTATCGAGGCTCATGTCTTGCTCCATCCACGAACTAGAGCGGACAATTGCTTCAATCGGGAGAGCAATTCAGCAAGTTGATTCAATGGCAACGCGTTTGCACCATCCGACAAAGCTTTTGCCGGACTGTCATGGGTCTCAATAAATATTCCATCCGTTCCGGCCGCCACCGCCGCGCGCGCCAGCGGCTCAATAAATTCCGGCTGCCCGCTGCTGGCGTGGCCCTGTCCACCGGGCAACTGCACGGAATGTGTCGCATCAAAGACCACTGGGTAGCCAAACTTCTTCATCTGCGGAATCCCGCGAAAGTCCACTACCAGGTTCTGATAGCCAAACGATGAGCCGCGCTCCGTCAGCATAATTTGCTTGTTTCCGGTCGACTCGATTTTTTCCACCACGTTCTTCATGTCCGCTGGCGAAACGAATTGCGGCTTTTTGATGTTGATGACGCGTCCTGTTTTTCCCGCGGCGACAAGTAGATCGGTTTGTCGTGCGAGAAATGCGGGAATTTGTAGAACATCCGCGACTTCCGCAGCGGGCGCGGCGTGCGAAGGCTCGTGAATGTCGGTGAGAATCGGCAGATTCAAATCCGCTTTGATTCTTCCGAGGATGCGGAGCCCTTCTGTCAGGCCCGGGCCTCGAAAAGAATTCACGGAAGAGCGATTCGCCTTGTCGTAAGAAGCTTTAAAGATATAAGGGACACCAGCGTCAGCCGCGATTCTTGCTGCGGATTCGGCAATTGTCCGGGCGTGCCGCTCGGATTCGATTACGCACGGTCCCGCAATAAGAAAGAGCGAATTGCCAGCGCCCAGGCGCAGACCGCCGAGAGAAACCTGATTCAATTGATTCATGGAACCCACAAAAGATAGCATACCCGAATCATTTACCCTCGTGCGTTGGAGAGCTTATGAAACTGAAAATGGTGTTATTGGGTGCAATCCTGTCTGTTGCGATGATGTTCGCTGCTCGCGCTCAGAATGCCGGCAATGCCGAAGCCGAGCGTTACATCAAGGAAAGTGAACGGCAGTGGGCGGAGTCGGTTGCTTCCGGTGACTCTTCCGTGGTCGAGCGAATTCTTGCCGACGATTTCGTGGGTGTTGATCCCGATGGGAGTCTTTATGAGAAAGGAAAAATGGTCAAGGACACTGCAGCCGCGCCGAAATATTTTTTGTCCAACCATTTGAATGGAGTGAATGTGAGATTTTACGGAGATGCAGCCGTCGCGCAGGGAAATGAATCTTGGGTTCGGAGAAGTGGAACTCCCTTACATGGGCGTTTCGTGTGGACGGATACGTGGATCAAACGGAAGGGGAAGTGGCAGATCGTTGCCGCGGAAGATCTGACCGTATCCGAAGACAAATAAACTCTGAAAAGTAATTAAGCGGAAGCTCTGGGCGCTGCTCGTAAAACCGGTGTGCGCGGATTCTCCACCGCCGGGGCATGGTGGCTCTCACCTGCCGCTATTGCACTAACTCCCGTCGCGATGGGTTTACTGCGTTCCTTCTTATGTCGCAACGCCGCTCCGATAAACGCCGCAAACAGCGGATGCGGCTCCAGCGGCTTCGACTTAAACTCTGGATGAAATTGGCAACCCAGGAACCACGGATGGTCCGGAGCTTCCACAATCTCCACATAATTCTCGTCAGGAGTCCGTCCCGTGATTTTCAGTCCCGCCGCAACCAGCGTCTTCTCATGCTCGCGGTTGAATTCATAGCGATGCCGATGCCGTTCGCTGATCTCCAGCTTCCCATAGGCTTTGTGCGCAAACGAACCCGGCTCCAGTTTGCACGGCCACGCTCCCAATCGCATCGTCCCGCCCATTTCGTCCACGCCCAGCAATTCGCGCAATTTGTAAATCACGCGGTACGGAGACTGCGGATCGAACTCCGTGCTGTCCGCTTGCTTCAAGCCCGCAACATCGCGCGCATATTCAATCGTTGCGCACTGCATGCCCAGGCAGATTCCAAAAAAGGGAATTTTGTTTTCGCGCGCGAACTGGATCGTGTAAACCATTCCCTGAATGCCGCGCTTGCCGAATCCGCCCGGCACCAGAATTCCGTCGTAGCCCTGCAGCCTCTCGGAAGCCGTCGCCAGGGAATCAATTTCTTCCGATTCGATCCAATCGATCACCGTCTTGTGATTGTGCGCCAGCCCGCCATGCAGCAGTGCTTCGCGCAGGCTCTTGTAGGCATCCTCCAGTTGCACATACTTGCCAACGATCGCGATGCGCGCTTCGCCTGCCGGATGGTGAATCCGCCGAATTAAATCCAGCCATGGGTGGAAATTTTGCGGACGATCTTCGAGCCTCAGCAAACGAATGATTTGCTTGTCCAGACCCTCGCGCGCCAGTTCCGCGGGCACAGCATAAATCGTGTCGACGTCCTCCATCGAAATCACGCACGAGTCCGCCACATTGCAAAACAATGCCACTTTCTTTTTTAACTCGGAAGGAATGTGCCGGTCGCTTCGGCAAAGCAGAACGTCCGGTTGAATCCCGATGCCCAGCATTTCTTTTACGCTGTGTTGGGTCGGCTTGGTTTTCTGTTCACCCGCGGCGGCCAGGTAGGGAACTAAGGTCACATGCACGAACAAAGTATTTTCCGCGCCAAGCTCCAACCGCATTTGCCTGATTGCTTCCAGAAATGGCAGCGACTCAATGTCGCCCACCGTCCCGCCAATTTCCACGATCGCTACGTCCACGTCCGTTGAAACCTTCTTGATGATCGCCTTAATTTCGTCTGTGACGTGCGGAATCACCTGCACCGTTTTCCCCAGGTAATCCCCGCGCCGTTCCTTGGTTAGGATGGTCTCGTAGATTCTTCCGGTAGTCCAATTGTTGTCGCGCGTCAACTTTGCGTGCGTGAATCTCTCATAGTGCCCGAGGTCCAAATCCGTCTCCGCGCCATCTTCCGTCACGAACACTTCGCCGTGTTGAAATGGACTCATCGTGCCGGGATCAACGTTGAGATATGGATCGCACTTCTGAATGTTGACTTTGAAACCGCGACTTTCGAGGAGACAACCTATCGAGGAAGCTGCTACGCCCTTGCCAAGTGAAGAAACAACACCGCCGGTTACAAAAATATATTTTGGCGCCATCCGTGTAGTCCGCGCGATGACTCGCTTCACCGCACCGGACTTCTCTTACCTCTCAGGCGAGGCCCCGCGCTTACACTCTTACGCATCAGCCAGCCATAGGATTGACGTACACACAATTATGAGCATCCCAAGCCTTGCTGTCAAATTCCAACTCTATTATGGGCTAGTGGCCGGTTTGATTTTCTTGGTCCCGACAATGGAGTCCAAATTCAATTGCGACCCGCTACCCTTTTTGCGTTTTGCGCATCGAAATTTTGTCTGCCGACCGCAACCTTTTCATGTATCCAGTGTTCCAATCGTTGACGTACGGCGGGAAGTCAGAGGGAAGTACTGAAGGAAGTACAGCCCCTCGAACAGCTATCGGTACAGGCTGATTTTTCCGACACACGGTACATGTTGCGGAAACCCTTGCAAGCGTTGTTGCCGTCTAACCTGTAGTCGTTTATGCACGGTTGTTGTCCTTCCGCCCCGTGTTCTGGCTTGGGGTTTTGGATCCGAGCGCCCTTCCTTGGCGCCTTAAATGGGGTGAGTTGATGAAGTTACTTCAGAGATCGCATCGAATTGTGCCCGTACTGTCGGTGACTATGCTGTGCTTTGCCACATGCGCCATTCCCGTATTCGCGCAGCGGCCGGGCGCAAATGCCATTTCCGCCAAGCGCGCCGCCGGCTCTTACAACATGGCCAACGACGTATCCTTGCAAGGCACGGTATTGAGCTACACGGAAAATTCCAAGACCCCGCCACTCGGCACGCACGTATTGTTGCAAACCACCGCTGGCAATGTGGATGTCCATCTCGGCGACCCCCACCTTCTGAATCTTGCCAAACTCACCATCACACAAGGAGCCAGTGTCCGTTTCGTTGGCCAGATGCATAGGGTCGGCCAGAACTCCGTTTTCCTCGCCCGTCTCGTGCAGGTCGGCGCCCAAGTCGTCGCCGTCCGTTCCGATCATGGTATGCCGCTTGCTCCCAATTCTCTTTTATCTAACAAAACAACTCGCGCGGCGATTCAAGCTCGGGCACAAGGAGGCGCGCGATGAATCGCCTCTGCCTGGCCCTCACTTTATTCGCGGCAATCTTTGCAGCGGCTTGCGGAGGCGGCGGATCGACACCCATTCCTCCTCCACCGGTTGGCAATTTCTCCAATGCCAGCCTTAAGGGACAATATTCGTTTTCGATGAGCGGTCAGGACGGCTCTACCGGATTGTTCTTCGCTCGGATCGGTTCCTTCATCGCTGATGGCAATGGCAACATTACCGGCGGCATTGAAGATGTCAACCTGGCGGGCGCCGAGGAATCGCTGGCATTCACTCCCAGCACATACACCGTTCAGGCCAACGGCCATGGCGCTCTGAATTTGATCAATTCCACGGGAACCCTTTCGTTCAGCATTACGTTGCTTTCCGCCACGCAGGGTTTGATCGCGCAGACCGATGGATTTGCCACGGCCGGCGGCACATTCGTCATTCAAAATACCGGTTCTTTCAATACTGCCGGAATCAGCGGCAATTATGCTTTCGACTTCAGCGGCGTCGACCCGGCGGGCTTACCCGATTCTATTATTGGGCAGTTAGTCTCCAACGGCAGCGGCGGCCTCAGCGGCTTGCTCGATGAAAACGATAACGCATCGACTTCGGGAGCGGCTCCCATCACTGGCGGCAGCTATCAGATGGACGCCACCAACGGCGCGACTTTCGGCCGCGGCACCGCCTCCTTTACCGCCAACGGCTTCACTTTCAACTACGTCTTTTACATTGTGAATAATTCCCGCTTTCTGATGATTGAGTCTGGCGTCTCCGCGGGACTCACCGTCGGCGCCGCCGCCTCCCAGTCCAGCGTTCCTACATCCAACGCTACATTCAACGGCGATTTCGCGTTTCTGGCTAGCGGAACCGGTCTGCAAGGCGGCCTTCTGACCCGTATTGGCCGCTTCACTGCCGACGGCAATGGCGGCCTCGGCAAGGTTTTTGCCGACACCAACGACAACGGCACTGTCGCGCAAGTTCCAAGCTCCAATGGCGCTCTTTCTGCGACCACCTACGCGATTGACACCACGAACGCCGGTACCGGCCGTGGCATTTTGACCTTCACCGATTCACATCTCGGAAAATTTCAATTCGTTTTCTATCTCAGTTCGCCTAGCACGGGTGTGATTCAAGACGTCAGCGCCAATAATGTCGCTGACGGCACCGTTCAATTGCAGACCGGAGCGCCCTTCAGCAACTCCAGCCTCGCTGGCGACTACGGCTTTACCCTCACCGGCCTAAGCAGCAACAACAATACGGGTGTCGTCGCTGAAGAAGATTTTGTCGGTCAGCTCGCGTTCAGCACTGCCGCCTCCAACAACGTCACCGGCATCGTGGACTTCTCGGAATTCAGCTCGAATCAGGGTGTTTTCCTGAATGTCGTACTTTCCGGAAACGGCCTTACGGTCGGTGGCGATGGCACCACCAGCAGCGGTACGCGCAACACGCTGGCATTGAAACCGTTGACGAGCCCGTCCGCGACCATCAATTTCGTCGCATATTTTGTCGATTCGCAACACATGTTCGTTGCGGGCACGGATTCCAACCGAGTCATCTCGGGTGTGATTACGATGCAGGCGCCCTAAGGGACCCGGCGCGCCACCTCCCAGGCTGTCTTGTAATGGCTTCGCTTTGATCGTATGCGCTCGGAATCGCTTAAAGACGAAAACAGCTCGTACATCATCCATTTTCGAAAGATGCGCGCGCGGTCCAGCCGGTAGATCATTGCGGCGTGAAAAGGACCATAGAATTTTTTCAGGTAAAGATACTTGTTGCCGTAGAAAAACTTTATGGAACTTTCGGAACGAGATTTGCCGCCGATGTGGATGATGGTGGTGTCCGGAATCACGAAGCACGCTCTGCCTCGATTTTTTAGAGTGTGCGCCAGGGCAGTGTCCTCGTAAAAGAAGAAAAAGTCCTCGTCGAAGAGCGCAGGCTGCGGCATGGCCGACTTCCGGATAAGGAAAAAAGCTCCCATCACTCCGTCGACGCGTACCGGGGATTTCGCGCGCTGGATCAGCGATTTTGTATATCGCGACACGAGCTTGGAGAACCAGAGCGCGTAGTGCGAAAAAAGGTATGGTTTGAAGACCATTCCCTGATCGCGGCCGTCTTCGTAAACGATTCTAGGAGCGCAGACATCTGCGGAACCGTTTGACTCCATGAATTCCCAGAGCTTGATCAATGCTCCGCGGTTTAGGACAACGTCCGTATTCGTCACGCAGACATATTTGCTGGCGGTCGCGGCCACTCCACGGTTAATTGCACGGCCGTAGCCGATGTTTTCACCGGTTTGCAGATAGCGTATCGCTGGGTGAGATTTCAGGAATTCCTGGGATCCGTCCTCGGAATCATTGTCCACCACGGTGAAACTGAACGTAAACGGGACTTCGAGCGTGCCGAAAAAGTCGCTCAGCCGAGTCACGCATTCCAACGTATTGTAATTGACTGTTATAAACGCGACGTCAACCGGATCTGAGCGTGCCGGCATTCCGGCTCCTTAGCTCTGCCCCAGCAACTTCTCCACCCGTGCCACGTCTTCCGGCACGTCCACGCTCACCGCGTCATGCTCCACTTCCGCCACACGAATTTTCCACCCATTCTCCAGCCACCGTAGCTGCTCCAGTTGCTCAATCCTTTCCAACTCGCCCTGCGGCAGCGTTGGATACTCCAACAAGGCATCACGCTGAAATACGTATAGCCCCAAGTGCTTCAAATGCCGCGCATGGGTCTTGTGCGCCGAATCGCGCACCCACGGGATCGGCGCCCGCGAAAAATAGATCGCATTGTCCTCAAAATCGACTACCGTCTTCACTACATTGGGGTCCATGATGTCAGCGGGAGTTCGAATCAGCACCACCACCGTCGAAATCTCCGCTACCGGCTCTTCCAGCAGGGAATTCACCGCCGTGTCTATGGCCACCGGATCAAGCAGTGGCTCATCTCCCTGTACATTCACAAAAACTTCGCCTTCGATGTGCGCGGCAACCTCCGCAATCCGTTCCGTTCCAGTACGGTGGTCCGCACGGGTTAACCGTGCTTCGCCGCCAAATCCCTCGACCGCTTTTACGATTCGTTCGTCATCCGTGGCCACGACCACCCGCGCGGCCGTCTTGGACTCCTTTGCGCGCTCGTAAACCCGCTGAATCATTGGCTTTCCCGCTAGCGATACCAATGGCTTACCAGGCAACCGTGTCGAGCCATACCTCGCCGGAATCACGATGATCACCTTCTGCGGATCCAATTTGGCGCCCACCTTCCACCTCGCCCGATAAAAACTAGCGTTTGCCTTGCATCCTAGCACGCCCGATTTTCTGCCGCACTCCTCCAGTCAACACCTTATTTTGCGCAGGACTTTACTGAATTTTTCCTCCAGACCATTCTTTTAACTTGTCTTGCAAATCATCAGTGGTAAAATCCGTTCAGCTTCGATCCGCGCGGCCGTCCAGCACGCCGGGACGATAGGGGCTGAGATGCGCGACGTTCCAGGTTTCCACCGCAGTCGGTTTTCCTTTATTTTCGTTGTCCTGTGCTTGTTCGTCTTTTTCTTCTACCTCTTACCCGCCTCCGCACAGTCTGGCTCCGGGAATGACCAGCCTCAAGTGCAAGCCCCGGAGAAGCCTTTTGATCCCAATTCCACCGAGCCGGCCTCTCTTCACACACCGCCGGCGCCCGGTGACGTCCGGCACGATACGCCCGGTCTTAAAATCAAACCTGGCAAAATGCTGCACACCGATGTGGACGTTGCGCTCGTCAATGTCACCGTAACCGATCCTTACAATCGGCTGGTCACAGGGCTGGAGCCCGACAATTTCCGCGTTTTCGAAGACAACACCGAACAGGAGGTTGTGACCTTTTCCTCCGAAGACGTCCCCATCTCCATCGGAGTCATCTTCGATCTCAGCGGTAGCATGTCCAATAAAGTCGCCAAAGCACGCGAAGCTGCCGTCCAATTTTTCAAGACCGCCAATCCCGCTGACGAATTTTTCATGGTCAGTTTCAATGAGCGCGCGGAACTCACCAGCGCCTTCACCAATAGCGTCGAAGATCTCCAGAATCGCATGATGACCACCAGCGCCAAAGGCCGCACCGCGCTGCTCGACGCAATTTATCTCGGTCTTAGCCAGATGAGGGGTGCACACAACGCCAAACGTGCCTTGCTCATCCTATCCGACGGAGGCGATAATCATAGTAGGTACAACGAAAGCGATATCAAGCGTCTGGTTCGAGAAGCCGACACTCAGCTCTATGCCATCGGTATTTTTGATCCGCTTGGAAATCGCGCTCGTACCCCCGAAGAGCTCAACGGGCCTTCGCTGCTCACCGACATCACGGACATGACCGGTGGGCGCGTTTTTTCGGTGGAACGGCTTGAGGATCTCCCGGACATCGCCACTAAAATTGGCATGGAGCTGCGTAACCAATATGTACTGGGATACCATCCAAGTAACAAAGCGCATGATGCCCGCTGGCGCAAAATTAAAATCCGCCTCCGCGCTCCCAAAGGCCTTCCGCCTCTCAGCGTTTATAACAAAACCGGCTACTACGCCCCTAGCCACTAGGCCTGGCTCTTCAGTGGCACAGCCACTCCAGGCTGTGCGCGCTGTGAACCGCTCCGGCGATGAAACCCGCATTGCTCAATCTTTTGCAGGCATAACGCAGGCGATCCTTCCCGCGATCTTTCTTTTCTCTTTCTTTTTCCTGTTCTTCGCTTTCCCCGCTTTTGCCCAAGACAATCCTCTCAACCCCTCTAATTCCCAACCTCCTCCTCCCGGTCAGGACAATCGTCAGGGCGGCACCATTAAGGTCGACGTTAACCTTGTCGTCCTCCACACCACCGTCCTCGACGATCGCGGCAAATTCGTCGACGGCCTCAAGGAAGAAAATTTCCGTGTCTTCGAAGATAAAGCCGAACAAAAGCTTTCCGTCTTCAAACGCGAGGACGTTCCCGTAAGCATGGGCCTGGTCATTGATAACAGCGGTTCCATGCGCGACAAGCGTCCCCGCGTCAACGAAGCTGCTCTCACTCTGGTGCAGGCTTCGAATAAGCAAGACGAATCTTTCGTCGTCAATTTCAATGACGACTACTATCTCGATCTCGACAAGGACTTCACCAGCAGCATTCCCGAACTCAAGGAAGCCCTCGAACGCATCGACGCCCGCGGCAGCACTGCGCTCTACGACGCTATCATCGGTTCCATCGATCACTTGAAAAAAGGCCACAAGGACAAGAAAGTTTTGCTGGTGGTCACCGACGGCGAAGACAATGTCAGCCGCAACTCTCTGGAAAAGACTATTCGCGAAATTCAGAAATCGAATGTCGTCATTTACTCCATCGGACTTTTCAGCGATGAGGACAAAAAGAACAGAAAGAAAGCCATGCGCGCCCTGAAAGACATTGCCGCGAGTTCCGGCGGCGTGGCCTTCTTCCCGGAAAACGTGGACGACGTCCACAACATCTGCGACCAGGTCGCCCGCGACATCCGCAATCAGTACACTCTCGGCTATTATCCCACCAACGCTAAAAAGGACGGCACTTTCCGTACTGTCCAGGTCGATGTCATTCCCCCGCATGGCAGAGGCAAGCTTACCGCCCGCACCCGCAACGGTTATTTTGCACCCGGCGCTCCCGGCCAAGCCGCTTCCAGCTCTTCACCTTCAACGTCGCCCCTATCCAGCGCCGCCGCCTCCGGCCAGTAATTTCTTGCTGAGCGGATCGTAGGTAGGGATCGTTGCCCCTGCGCTTCGTGACTTGCTTCTTTTCTTTTTTCCTCGTGCCGGCGACTTTCGAGGTCGCCTTTTTTCGGCTCATTCTTACATTGCATTCCCGGTTGAATTTTCCAGCTGACAATTGGAAACTGGTTTCTACTTCCAACAAAACAGGAGTCGCCATCGCCATGGAACCCCGCATTGCCTACACCAAATACTCGTCAAACGCGCTGCACGCACTGTATGCGCTCGAAAAACACATCAAAGCCTCCGGGCTCGAAGAAAAGCTTCTCCACTTGATCAAGCTGCGCGCTTCGCAAATCAACGGCTGCGCCTACTGCATCGACATGCATTCCAAAGATGCTCGTGCCGCCGGCGATACCGAAATGCGCCTCTACGCTCTCAACGCCTGGCGCGAAACTCCTTTTTTCACTCCGCGCGAACGCGCTGCGCTTGCGTGGACTGAGGCCCTCACTCTGATTTCAGAAAACCACGCCCCAGATGAGCTCTATGAAGCTACCTGCAAGGAGTTTAACGAGCAGGAGCTGGTCGATCTTACTTACGCCATCGCCGCCATTAACGCTTGGAACCGTCTGGCCATCTCCATGCGCGTCGTTCCTGGCCAATACCAACCCGCGAAGGGCAAAACTGCGGCCTCATAATCCACGCCGCAACTGCAAGCGCTCGCGTAAACAGCGCGCCTCCTGTGTTATATTCCTCCTGTGCTCACGCGATCCAGCCCGTGCGCAAAACGTTCCGCTCGCGATTCTCGTAATCCTCGTCTGTGCGTGCGTCACCTTCCCCGCAAACGCCAAACCCAAAGAGCCCGCCCCGCGCTCCAACGCCAAATCCACCTCCGGCGAAACTTTCTCCAACGCCTCTGTCAAAGGTAGAGTCGTTCTCCTCGAATTCTGGACGACCTGGTGCACTTACTGCCGCGTGGAAGCTCCCTTTGTGGAAAAAATCAGCCACGAATTCACCGACAAGGATCTTCTCGTTCTCGCTGTCAACGTCGGTGAATCCAAAAAAGTCGTAAAAAAATATCTCGACCTGAATCCTCGCACCTGCCGTGTCGTCCTCACCGAGGACACCAATCTCGCCGCCATGTACGCCGCCACCGCCTATCCCATTTATGTCGTGATTGACCGCGAAGGAAATATCGCGGGCACCCAACGCGGCGCCGCCGGCGAAGACGCTCTCCGTTCACTACTCGCCAAAGCCGGCATCGGCAAAGATCCCGATGCGGACACCGGCTAAACCGCCTGCCCCACATTCAGGTGTCTGCGTGCTGAAAATTTGACTTCCCGAGCCAGCGATCGAAGATTCCGCTCCTGGCGGAAGGGATCTGCTTTTCGCCGGACCGCCACGTTCCATCACACCCGCTTCGATTCGCCTTGGTCCATTTCCGACAACTGCTTCAGCCATTGGTCCAGTTTCCCGCGATCTTCCGTATCCATCGACACAATCGCCACGCCCATCCCTTCGCCGGCAATTACGTTTCGCACATGCGCACGCACCCGCAGTTGCCCTCGCGGCGTCACTATCAGCATTTGCAGGGTGCTTCCCACTTTCGGAGGGTTCTTCGTTTGGATGAAAAGCCCGCCCAGCGCAATGGTCCTCACTCGCGAAATATCTTGCCGGTCGGGAGTTTTCCACGCTACCACCGCCGATTGCGGCGCTTTGATCCTCGGGTACCTCCGCGTAATGGTGCTCTGCGTCATCGGGTAGCCCTACCTGGCGTTGTCACTATGCTCCGAAGGCCGTAGCACCGGCGATCTTGCCTGTGTGGTGGTCCGTGCCTGGGTGCGGCACATAAGATTGGCAGGCGCTCCTCGTGATTAGCGCGTTGCCATCTCCTCTTTCGTGTTCAATTGCTTTAGCCACTGATCCAGTCGTCCCCGGTCTTCCTGCTCCATGGACACGATTGCCACGCCCATGCCTTCTCCGGGCTTCACATTCCGCACCACGGCGCGAACCCTCACCGCCCCGTGCGGCGCATTGAATACCAGTTGCAACGTCGTTCCCACGCCGGCAGGTGTTTTCGTTCGGATGAATAGCCCACCCAACGCCAGGTTTTCGACCGGTGAAACGGTCTTTTGGCTGCCAAGTTTCCACGCCACCAGCGCGGATTTGGGAACTCTAAGGCGCGGATACTTGCGCTTGTTCTGCGTCTCCGTCATGGACAACCCCGTACTATTACCATACCGCGTCTTCTATTCTTTCGGAGGGCCAGCTACCTAGATGGCAATAGGCATCAGAGCACGCTATTTGGTTCGGCGCGCCTGTGGTGTCCCCATTCTCGCGTGTATCATCGCGCTATGACGATTCTGGAATTTCTCGCCACTTTGGCTGCTGGTCTCTTCAGTGGAGCCTCGATCTACATCAACCTGGTCGAACATCCTGCCCGTGTTCGCTGTGGTACGGCGCTCGCCGTCCGCCAGTTTGCCCCAAGTTACAAGCGAGCCACTGCCATGCAGGCGTCCCTCGCTGGCACAGGTTTTCTAGCGGCCATTGCTGCCTTTCTTCTTGGAGCAAGTATTTTGTGGCTGATCGGCGGAATTCTGCTGGGCTTGGTGATTCCTTTTACCTTATTGGTGATCCTGCCGACCAACCGCCGGCTATTGGATCCCGGTTTGGACCGCGAATCTCTCGAAGCGAGTCAATTGCTAGGTCGATGGGGAAAGCTGCACGCCGTTCGCAGCGCCTTAAGCTTAAGCGCCTTCCTGCTATTCCTCGTCTCCTTGATCCGAAAGTTCCGCTAGCGCAAGCGTCACGCTTCCGCAGGTCAGCATCGCGTTTATGGCAAGGGCTCACGGAATCACAATAATTCTTTGCCCCGCTGCTCTTTCACGGTTCCAAACGCTTTCGATTTCCGCCAGCGCAGTGCGCTGCGTTTCGATTCGCAACTCGCCCAGCGCACCGTGCTCAAAGACCCGCTTTATGGCGTTTCTTAAAACCTGCAGCGATGGGATTCCTCCTGTTCCAGAAAGCGTGATTCTTGTGCTTCGCAACACCGCCGCTGGCAAATTGATCGTCGCTCCGGCACTCTCGCCCACTTGTATCAATCGCATCTCTTTTGTGTTCGCTGCAAACTCCGACTTGGTAATCGCTGAAAGCATTGCTTCGGTCGGTTCTCCCCACAAATAATCCAGGATCACGTCGAACCCCGAAGCGCCTACCTCGCCTAGATAGGCCGCCCTCAGGCTATCTTTGGCCTGATCCAATTGGATCGTCGCATCAGCCCCCAGCCCGCGAAGCCGCTGAAGTATGTGCTTGTTGCGTCCGACGCCCACCACCCGTGAGGCTCCAAGTAACTTTGCAATTTGGACTGCGAGCTGGCCGGTGACCCCGGTCGCACCCAGAATCAGCACCGTTTCTCCAGGTGCCAGCTTCGCGCACTCCGTCAGTGACAACCATGCGGAGACCCCTGGATTCGCTAACCCCGCCGCGGCCTCCTCATCAAGTTCCGGCGGTATGGGAAAGCAAAACGCTCGCGGCGCGACCGTGCTATCAGCCATCGCCCCAAACGGCTTGGCGCATCCTCCAAACAACACCCGGGTGCCGTCTTCGAGTTCGCCGACTCCATCTGTCCCGCAAATCAGTGGCAAATCCAACTCGCGCGGGCTGGCAAAATGCGTCCCCGCCGCGAGCTGCCGATCGACTGGTTTCAGGGAAGCAGCGAGCACGCGAATGAGGGCTTCGCCATCACCCGCTTTTGGCGCGCCAAATTCCTCATACTTGGGCGCTTTCCCAAGTTCATGCAAGACCGCTGCTTTCACGTGTCTAAATTTCTCCCAATCTATCGCCGTCCACAAATGCAGATTGCGTTGCGGTCGTGTAGTGGGTCAGCTTGAATTTCTTAATCGTGACAGTACAGGTCAAAATTCAAAGTAACCCCACTATCTGCAGTCGAAACTCGCGGGAGGGAGGGCGCGGACGTCTCCGTGTACGGTGCGCTTCCTCCGTTTATCCTCTATGTAAAGTTTCTCTGCTGCCTAGCTTCCGCTTTTCTGCAACGTAATTCCGCCATTGGTCGTGGCCATGCGCAAATCGCGCCCGCCCGCGCCAACCGTGCCTGAAAGATCCTTCGAACCGAAACTGCCCATTACCGTCACCGGAAAATCCGTGTGAATCCCGCCGTTGGTTGTTGCCGCTCTTATCGCAAATTCGGCCGAAGCGGGCAGGGAAGCGTGGACGCTTCCATTGGTCGTCTTCAGCTCGACTTCACCAGTCCATTTCGCGTTGCCCATATTCGCTGTCACCGAGCCGTTGGTCGTCCGCGCGGACGCCCATTCGCTGGTCGAAACCTCCACGTTCCCGTTCGTTGTTGCCGCATGTACCACGCTATTCAAGTCCCGGCCGTGAATTCCTCCATTCGTAGTCATCGCTTTCAGCTCAACGCCTCGCGGCACTTGTACCTTGAAGTTAAGTTTTGTGCGCTCGCCATGCCAGCTCCAGCCGTGGTGATCCTCGGAGTCCGCGCCGCCCCGATGGCACCGTCCCGGCTTCACTTCCTTTGCGTAAACTGCGCAAATCGTCACTCCGTCCGAATACTCCACCACCTCTACGAACAGGTCATTCGGGTCTCCCTGGTTCTCCTTAATCCCTTCCACCTGTGCCGTTTCGCCTGAGGCACCCGAAGCATCAATCCCGCCATTTCGGCCAACAATCTCCAGCGTCTGTCCTGGCTTCAAGTTTGCCGACCAATGAAAATCATTTTCTGTGTAAACCGTCCTTTTCTCGTTTTGTGCGTTGGCCGCGCCGCACGTCAGGACCATCAAGGCAATCACCACCGCCATCCCCGCGCATCGCCCCCCGCTTATAAAGAAATGCTTTGTCTTGTTCATAGTAAGTCTCCCCTCTCACATGGACACAACAATCCACCACTACCTTGCATACGCTAGTGACGACCGATTAGTTCGATTTGTCGCACCGTTATTTCTACTTTTCCTGGTGCATGTACTTCTTTTAAGTATTGGAAAGCTTCAGGACTTGGCTCAAGCCGTAGCGCTTGCCAGTCACCGGTGTCCGCCTCTTGCAACTTCAGCTAGCCAGGGTCTGTTTGCTAAGCTCCACCGGTACTGCCGGTCGCCGAAAACCTGTACCGGTTCCTTTATACTCCTTCGATAACCAAACTCGAAACGCCCAGTAAATCAGCAATACTAGCGGCAACAGAGCCGGCACAAACCAAACCGGTGACCCGCGCCAGGCCACTGGAAATGCTTTCTGCTGTCCCAAAAAAAACGACCCTGTTGCAATAAACAGTCCAAAGCACATCCGCCAGAGATGTCTCACAATCCGCTTTGCTCCAAAGGCTCCGCCACGCACCAGTATGCGAACGTCGCCCGCTGCCGCCAGCAGCATGACAGTACCCATGAAAAAGCTCATACCCACCGGTACTCCATTTTGCGACGTCGCCCCGCTCCGAAGCACTCGAATGCCACCAATCCATGTGAGGATCCCTAGCCCCACGGGGATTAAAAGCGCCGCCCAATCGAGACGGCTCGTCTCTCCATCTCCGCGCTTGGCCGTCAACCATCCCGTTGTAATCAAATAAAACGTCAGAATTCCCCCGCCTATATTATTTGGCTGGTGCCTCACTACTGCCAGGTACACTGCGGCGACGGCCATGGTCAACATTGCCGCAACAAACACTTTGCCAGCCACCACATGCCCGCGCGATCCTTTGCGATAAACCATCGCCGTCGTGCCGGACAGTATTCCCACAATCCCGCCGCCAATATGGATGACGTATAAAGGCCAAAGGGCCATTCGTCCCTCCTCGGAATCACAAATTAGGGCGCGCTCAATTTCGCCAGCATCTTCGCGGCATTAACGTTTTTCGCGCTCAACTGTACCGCTTTTTGATAGTTGACGATCGCCTGCAGTTTGTTGCCGTCGTCCAGGTAGGCTTCGCCCAGACTGTCGTAAGCATTGCTGGAATGTGGGTAGACTTCGGTGTTCAGCTGGAAAATACGAATGGCTTCCTTGAACTTTTTGGCATGAATCAGTTGATAGCCCAGAACGTCGAGTTCGCGTTCATCGAAGTTGTAGATGGCGGGCGAGCTAGCCTTCAACTCATGGTAGAGCTTGGCAGCGCGGTCTACGCCGCTCGACGCTATTTCCGCGGAGAGAATTTGTACGACCGATTTGCGGCGGTCGTAAGCCGCCTTGATGCTGGGCGTCCACACCCCCATGGTCACCACAAATATTCCGGCGCCCAATCCGACAGTCAGCACCGCAAGACCGCCTGCCATCGCCAACCGTCCTGCGGCCCCACCTCGCTCCTTTGCGCGCAAATAGAGTTCCAGAAGTGCTAGCGGTACCAAGTATTGCGCGAACGATAGGAAAGTCAGGAACGGACCCGTGAATGTATTCGGATCGAAACCAAACGGGCCGCGATTCAGAATCAGCGACAGAAATAGCGCTGCTCGGATGAATAGCGATGCGCTCACCACAATGTACAGCCGAAGCGCCCACCGCCGGTGAGTCTTGAAGTCCCGCACCATCGCGTAGCGCAGCGTCATCCCGGCGCACACCATGATTAGCGCCGCCATCAGGCTGCTTCCCAGGTGTTGCGGTATGTCGCCTACGCTTCCACGCACCCACGTCATATAGAGACCGGCAAGGCTGACGGTGACCGCGGTCACCACGTAGACACGCCCATTCCAGCGATGAAAGACCGGGAAGCGATTGCGGATCTGCGGAATCAACTGCAGCATTCCCGCGACGATCACAATCACGGCCGAAGAAAGATGCATCGCCACTGCGAAATTTCCGATGCTATCGCCCGGCACATAGCCGTGCGTGATGTGCCTGCTCCACGCTCGCGCCGTATTACCCCGCGCTGCCGCCAAACCGTAGTACGATGCCACCGTAAACGCGAACAGCACTTGCCCCACAACCATTACCGCAAACCAAAACCCTACGGCCGCTTTTAGCGCTGTATCCGCGAAGCCTTTCACCGAGTAGCGCTTCTGCGATATGCCGGCGCCCGGAAATGTCGCGTGAAGTTGCCCTCCCATGCCGTTTCTTCCTCCGTGCTGGCAATCACATCGGTTCGCGATAGCGCCGCAATCGGACCGCCGCAGCCAGAAATACCGCCGTGAGCGCCAGACCAGTCCACATGCCTGGACTACTCAGCAATTGAAAGAACCCGATGTGCGACAATGGTTCCGTAATCAAGTTCCCCGGAATGCGTGCGATTCGTTCTGGTGCTCCGCTAAAGCGATACTCCAGCAAGTGGCCGAAATACGAAGTGTTGAACGCAATTTTTTCCACGAAACCGGCCGCCAGCAGAGGCACCGTAGCCCACAGAAATGCCGCCCGCCTCGCCCAGCCGGAGACCAGCAGCAGCCATCCATAAAACGGCGCATACCATAGACCATGAAAGCCAAAAATATGCCCGAACAACATTGACCACATATGGAGCAGCGGCAAATGGCTCCACAGAATCGCCCTGCCCGCTCCAGTCCCCGCCAGCACCACCGTGCTCAGCATCGCCATGACGAATTGTGTGGCCACCGTGATCGCGAAGGTCAGCAGCGGAAGAATCACCACCGGAATAATCGCTTTCGCCAGCACCGTCGTCGCATCCGAAACCGGCAGCGACTTCCAGAATAGGATGCTGCGATCCCGTCGTTCCCCGTGTAGCGCGTCCACACAGTAAAACGCTGCCACGATCAACATCGTCCCCATCAGCAGAAGCTCAACAAACTGATACGGCTGCGTGATCAACTCGTGTTGCCTCGCCGCATCCAGCGCCATCGCAGCGCTCATCTTTCCCGGCAGGCGGACCATGCCAATCAAAAATCCCGTCAGAAAAAGTCCCGTCGCCGCCAGCGGCGCGATATAAATCGAACGGTGCTCCCACAACTCGCGCCGCACCGACCAGTAAAAAAGCCGCATTGCCGAAATGGCCACCGGCACTGCCACCCGCGCTTCGGCGGGAGACTCGGGTATAACCTTCGACTGCGTACTCATTGCGCCACTCCCGCTGCGTGGCCCTCTTGATTGCCTGTGGAGTTGCCCGCCGAGGAATTGCCCACGACCGCCACGAACAAGTCCGCGATACTTGGCGTCCGCACCTCACCCAGTTCCGAAAGTTTTTCAGCAACCTGCGCACGATCCAGACCATCGAACAGCAAAATGCTTCGTCCAAATACTTGTCTTTCGCTCATCGGTCTTAGCGTCCGCGCCGTCGCCAGCTTCTCCGGATTCACAGTCACTTCCCGGTAGCGCGTCTCCAATTCTTCCGTGCTGCAATTGAACACAATGCGCCCGCGGTTCATGAACATCACGTCAGTCAGCACGTTCTGTATTTCTTCCACCTGATGCGTGGTCACCATAATGGTCCGTCGGCGATCGAAATAATCGTTCAGCAGGGAATCGTAAAACTGCTTGCGATACAGGATGTCCAGCCCCAGCGTCGGCTCGTCCAGCACCAGCAATCTTGCGTCAATGGCCATCACTAGGGCTAAATGCAGTTGCGCCACCATGCCTTTCGACAATTCCCGCACCTTGCTCGCTCGTCCAATGTTCGTCTTTGTCAGAAAGCTTTCCGCCTTCGCACGATCGAATCGCGGATGCACCCCCTCCACATAATCCAGCGCCTGCGAAACCCGCATCCACCGCGGCAATACCGCCACGTCCGCAATGAAGCACACATCGCGCATCAGCTGATCGCGTTCTTTCCACGGGTCGCGTCCCAGAACTCGCAATTCCCCTTGATACGGAATTAGCCCCAACATCGCGTTCAGCGCGGTCGTCTTCCCCGCTCCGTTGGGGCCAATCAGCCCGACGATGCGCCCTTCTTCCACGCGCAAATTCACGCCATCCACCGCGACGGTCGTCTTGAACGCTTTGCGCAGCTCACGTGCCTCGATCATTGCCATGGCTTCAGCGCTCCTCCTCTTTGTTTTTCGGTTTGCGCTGCCGCTTCCCGCCACCGTTCAGCAGTTCTTCGGGGGTAAATCCCAGCCGCTCGATCGTTTCGTGCACTCGCGGCCATTCTTCCGCCAAAAACTTTTCTCGTTCACCCTGCAGCAGCAGATTTCGCGCCCCGGCATTGATGAACATTCCGAGGCCCCTCCTGCTCTCCACCAACCCTTCGTCAACCAGTTGCTGGTAGCTTTTCAACACCGTCAGCGGATTCAGCCGATAATCCGCCGCCACCGTTCGCACCGATGGCAGCGGATCGCCTTCCTTCAGCACCCCGTCGAGGATCATTGCTACGACGCGGTCCCGCAGTTGGCGGTAAATCGGCTGACTGTCACTCCACTCGCGTTCCATCCCGTTTCCCAAAGAGTCCTTCCGTTAAATCTCAGGGAGGCCCGACTTCTAGCTGAGCCATACGAGCCTCCTGAAATCATGGGCTCTAACCCCGAGGTCAGTGGTTCTGTTCCGATACGAACTGGTCCCAAGCTCGCCGTTATTTCGCCCGTTCCAAGTCGAAATGCGCGTGGATTGGCTTGTCCCCGTTCATGAAAGTCCAATCCTCCGAATGATGGTTCGCGTCGATTGCCGTGAACGCCGCCTCGTGCATGTGTCCATACTGCGTGCTGCCCGAGACGTCCAGAAATTCGAACGCCACCTTCTTACCATCCGCCGACATCTTGCCCGTCATCCGCGGCCGGTTTCCCGCATCGCAATAATGGGTTAGCAGCAACCGGTCTCCCTCCAAATACATCATGGTCACTGGATGATCGTATTTAGCTGGATCATCCGGCTCTCCCGCTCCCTTCATCTCGTGTACCAGCGCGTTTCCTCTCGAAGTCACTCGCAACGTTACTTGGATGGCCCCGCCGTCCATCTCCGGCATCGGCGGAGTCGTTTTCACGTGCCCTTCCCACGTACCCGCCAAATTCTTCAATTGTTCAAAAGACTTTTGCGCATCAGACGGCGCGGAAGCGGATGTAGCTGAACTACCTTGCTCGGAAGCCGCATTCGAAAGCACCGTCACGGCAGCGGTTGACAGCGCCATCAGAAACGCGGCACACAGCACAAAACGAAGAGCTTTCATCATCACCATTCTCCTTAACTTCCTTGTCCTTCCCATCTTGGGCTCTGTCCGCCCACCCCGGTTGTGAGCGAAGAGGTCCCTGTAGGTGTTATAGCTAACTACAACACTAAATCTCGTGTCAAGTTCTTTTTTCTAGACTGACTTGAACCAGCCGGGTTTCACCATGAGTGCAGCCAACCCTGAGGTTTTCAGGGTGCCGTTTTTGACTTTCTCTTGCCCAAATTTCCGCGTGAATGGGGCTGCAACTTTATGTTGCCGCTCTTCCGAGCTTTCGTAGTGGCGGCTTTAGTCCGCAATCTTTAGTTTTTTCTGCCGCTCACGACCAGCACTTCCGCAGGAAAACGAATCTCATCCCCGGAGGAGTATGCACGAATCGCTTCGATGACCTCCCGCCTCAGATCCGCCAATTGCGCTCCGGAGAGTCGCGCGAGCTTTGTGCGCAGCTTTTCCGACATTTCGGATCTCAGCGTCCAAAAATCTTCCGCGGGCATGGACGCTCTTATCGAAAACTGCAGCAGACGTTCGGATGTCGCAGTTGCGCCAGCTTCTCGAAGGATTGTCAGCAACTTGCCTGGCGCGGCAAACCGAAATGCATCCGGCGCGTCCGGTGCCGGAGCAGACGGCTCGGCATACCTGTCTACGATCTGCGAATATACGGAAAAGAATGGATTTCTTTCCGCATAATGCCAGACAGCGACAGCGAATCGCCCGCCGGGTTTGAGCACTCTCAGCATCTCGCGGACACCATCGATAGGAGAGGGGAAAAACATCACGCCAAAACGGCTTACAACCGCGTCGAAGGCATTAGCCGGAAACGGCAAACTATCTCCGAACGCGACTTGAAACGTGGCGTTGTGGAGCCCGCGGCGCTCCCCCTCTCGGCCGGCAGCCTCCACCATTTCCGTAACCGCGTCGGTTCCCACTACTTTGCCCTGCGGCCCGACCACGTCCACAATGCTCAATGCTGGCTCGCCAGGACCCATCGCCACGTCCAGCACGGTGTGGCCGTTCGTGATCCCTGCATCCTCAATCAGCGCTTGCGTAACCGGCGCAAACATCTCGCGGATCACCGTTCGGTACTTTTCCCAGTAGGGTGCGGATTCGCTCCACTGGTTGATGATTTCCTTATGTTGCTCCATAAATGAAAGTTCGCCTCGATCTTGGCTACGCGTGCGAAAGTTCGCCGTTCTGCAATTCCTATTTTTCCTCTTTCGCCCAGTAGTATCCGTCTGCCAGCCCAAGCCCGCAAGCTCGCGTCAGGTCTCTAGGTACGAGGTCACTGGGAAAATGATACGAAATAGGGTACAACCCATAGCACGAACCAGGCGGGGTTGCACGTTTCGGAGGAATGCTATGCCGGCGAATGACGCTCTGAGTTCCGCGCGCGGATTTCGCGTCCAGCGGAAAGAGTTGGAAGGTTGCTCGGTCGTGGAGTGTTTCGGACGCCTGACCAGCGAGAATGTTCCATTGCTGAAAGAAGCCATGCGCGAAGCCTGTGGAAGAAAAGGCCGCATCGTGCTCGACTTGAAGGAAGTGCCCGCGATGGATAGTTCCGGGCTCGGTGCCGTGGTCACACTGCACGTTTCGGCAAGGACTCGCGGCTGCCGGCTGGAAGTAGTGAACGCGAGCAAGCAGATTTTGGAATTATTCAGCATGACCAACGTGCTGTCGCTGTTCGAATCCGCGGGCCGCTGCGGCGGCCGCATGATGTAGCTCCCACAGTGCGACCGCTCAACGTGGCCGTGACGTTTGAGAATCCGCGAACCGCTGTCCTTACTCTCGCCGCCGTCCGTCTCGCTGCCGTCCGTTGCACCTTGTCATTCCGAAGGCGCTTTGCAGCCCGAAGAATCTGCTTTTTCTCTGGCGTTATCTCGGATGTCACACACTCGGCTTTTACCATGCCGTTTTTTCGCCACTATTCTTTAGCATAGTGCTGCACAATCTAGAGTCTTCGATGGAGCTTTTGCGAAGATCACGAAACGAGAATGAAAAAAATAACCATATTCATCACCGGGTGTCTGCTGCTGTGCATCTCGCTGCCCGCTCAGGATAAGCCACGCGAATTAAAAGGCGGCGGCCATCTGCTGGGCGAAACTGTTGAACAGTTCTACGCCGAAAGCCACGTTGCGGAATTGTTCGCCGCCTGCCAGGGGCGCGATTGGAAAAATGTGAATCAGCTGTACAACAGCCCGGAACACTCCTCCAAGAACGCGGCAAAGGATATTTGCGCCAAACATATCCTCGGTCGGAAGCAAGCGAATGCCGGAGCACGCGTGGAATACCAAGGCAGCGGAGACCAGGAAAGCATGCGAGCCGATAAGTTTCTGCTTGACGGCGGCCATCTGGTCAGAATTGACATGACCTACGGCGCGCCGGCTGCGATTTTGGAAGGCGCGCATCCGAAAACTTTTGCGGAACTGCTGGCGGGCCTGCAAGAGGCCTACGGAGATCCCACAAAGTCCTACACCGAGGCCATGGTAAACAACTATGGCGTCAAGTCCGACGCCCATCGCGCCACGTGGATCGGCAAATACGACGTTATCAGCATCGTCGAGCAGCCCGGCACAAACGGTTGGACCGAAATCGTCGCGCAAACCATCGCGGAATACAATCGCTCGTTACAAGCCCCAAAAACCACCAATCCCTTGCAATAGACTGAGGATCGGCTGATGCGAAAGATTATTTATGGTGTGGGGACTAGCCTGGATGGCTATATTGCACGTCTGGACGGGTCGCTGAATTTTCTGCACCTGAGGCCCTCGAACTATTCGATGGCGCCTTTCTTCAAGACCATTGATGTGGGATTGATGGGGCGGAAGACGTACCAGGCCGGGGTGCGCATGAGTGGAGGGAAGTTTGAGAGTCATGGCTTGCGCTGCTACATTTTCTCCCGATCGTTGCCAGAGGGGGAACGCGACGGGGCTATTTTTCTGCGCGAAGCGCCCAACAGATTTGTGGAAGAGTTGCGCAAGAAGAAGGGAAAAGATATTTGGTTGATAGGCGGTGGGGAATTGGCGCGGGAGTTCTTGAAGGAAGATTTGGTTGATGAGATCTATTTGGGAATCGTGCCAGTGCTGATTGGCGAAGGGATTCCGTTGTTCGCGGCGGGATTTCCGCAGCGGGAATTTACGTTGACGGAGAGCAAAACTTATTCGGGCGGCCTCATTGCGGTCAAGTACGAGCGGGTGCGGGGCAAGGCTGCGGCTAAAGTTAGGAGTACAAGTAAAAGTCAGCGCAAACACTAAGGGGCCTGAATGGTCAGTGCTTTATTGCCACGGTTGCTCGGACGGAGGTCTAGTGTGGCTCGATTTGCGTACTGGGTTGGATGATGCCTCGACGAAAGCTCTTCGCCAAATTCCCATGCCCTCGACTGCCAATCTTAGGGTACAAGGTATCTTCATGAACGGTGGACACTACGGACATTTGAGTAAGTATCCGTATCAGTTGGTAGCGCGAACAGCTAGCGATGCCGCAATTGTCTGGAGCGGCGCTCCTTTCACAGCAGAAGAAAAAGAGGCCGTGAAACGGTGGGGGTGTGGAGGGGCAAATCCAAAACAGTTGGACTTCGTTTTGTATTTTAAATGGACTAACAAAGAGTGTAAACTCGGCGCGTGGACCGATTCTCGTATGCGGGGCTCCGCTCCTTCCGGCAGAGACGGCAACCGCAGTCGTCGTATTCGTACCCGGGAGTCGTGCCATTCGCGCCACACGGAACCGGCCAATGGACCGGTCATGGTATCGGCTGGTTTATTGTGATGGCCTTCATTTTGGTCGGAGCCGCTGGCATCCCTGGCGCACCGCTTTTTGTTGTTATATTGCTCAGCCTGAGCGCTTTAGTCGGATGCGTCCTGCGATTCTGGCACCGGTCAACCAGTTCCTTCTAATTTGCCAGTTGCCAGAGTGCGTCGGCCCGAATGCGCAGACCTTGTTGCTGGCCAGGCTGTCCTCACCGCTGAAGATAAGTCAGCCAAGGAAATTGCGGGCCTGAGAGCCGCCATACTGAAAGTGAGTACTGCAAGAGCTTTTCCGGTTAGGCGACTAACCAGGAGTTGCAAAGGCCGGTTTTCGAGTGAGGCGGCTTCCGCTCGAAAACACTTGCCGGATCATTGCCCAATACGGTAGAAACATCCAACGGGCCGAACAAGCGACTCACGGAAATGGTGACGTTATGAAAAATCTTGCGTTCTGTGTCGTGCTGTTGGCGGGAGCCTTCGCGACGGCCTTACGGCCACCTGCAAAGACAGTTTTCCAGGCAAGTTCGGCTCGCGACGAAGCCGTCGAACTCACGAAAACGGGCGAAAATCACAAATTGTTGGCACAGCTTGTTGGAACCTGGACATTTCGCGGTAAGCATTTTGCTCCAGACGTGGAATTCCGTGGCCGACTGGTTCGCAGGCCGATTTGGGAAGGCCGCTATTTTTTGGCCGAAACTACCGGCGACAAGCTGGTCATGCCATGGTCGGATGGCCGCGAAGTCGCTTATCAAGATATGACGGTGGAAGCGTATGACAACGCCAAAAAGAAGTTTGCCAGTGCGATGGTGGACAATCACTTCGATACCGGGATTTTGCTGTTTGAGGGGAGCTATGATCCGGCTACGAGAACAATCTCCTATACAAACGAAACCGAGGATTCGGCGGGAATGAAACAGAAGAATTGGAAGCTAATCCGGTTTGTGGACAAAAATCATTACATCGAGGAAGGGTACGTCGAAGAAAAGGGCAGCAAAACGAAGGTCACCGAACTAAACTACACGCGGGCCAGCGAATAGAAGAACCTGACGAATCGTTCCGCACGAGAAGTCTCCAATGAATGGGCATCCCGACGGGTAGCGAGGGACCTGCCCAGGCCCTGATAAACGCGATAATCGTCGAAGTGGAATCCCGCGCGAAACCTGGCCGGGCACTTATCCGATTACGCGACAAATCAGGAGTTGACTGGCTCCGTCAGTCCTTGTTCTCAATCCGGATCAGTTTCATCGGCACATCAGCGAGGTTTTCCACCGAGTGCGGGGCCTGCGGCGGAGTCCACTGCACAAAAGGAAACGTCGGCTTCACCTTAAGTTGGCGAGAATCGAAGAGAACTTTTCCGTTTGCGTCTCGGTCGATTATGTCGCCCCCTTGCTGAACATAGAGCGTACTGGGCCAACAGTGCGCATGGATCGGCTCTTTGCTGTGCGGTGCGATTGTTACTTCTAGCACGCGAACGTGCTCATTCTCAAAGATGACCTTGTGATTTTCAGGCGCTGCTTTCACGGCATCCAAGTTTGCCGGCCAAGGGCATGTCTCTTGGGATCGATTCGTTGCTCCTTTGTCCTCAATCTTCGAACGTCACTTACGCTGGTCTTGCCTCGACAATACTCGATCCTGCTGGCGTCGGAATCACCCGTGTCAGGTCGAAACCCCCAGCTTGCAACAACATCCGGTATTGCTCAGCAGTCCGTTCCCGACCGCTCGACATCACAAGCATGTGCAAATCGAGCCACTTCCCGAAGGACGGTTCGTTGCTCTCCGGCAGGACCATCTCGATCACCAACAACGTTCCGGTTGCTGGCATTGCTTGGCGACACCTCGCCAGGATAGCCACACAGCGCTCGTCATCCCAGTCGTGCAGAACATAGGACAGCAGATAGGCGTCTCCATCAGACGGGACCGACGCGAAGAAGTCGCCCCCTACGATCCTGCAGCGGTCGCCCACGCCAGCCTTTGCTAATCGGTCTTCCGCGGTGCTTACTACATGCGGTCGATCGAACAGAATGCCCCGTGCGGTGGGATACTGGCGCAAGATTGTCTCGATCAAGGTGCCTTGGTTGCCGCCAACATCAACGATCGAGCTTGCATGAGAGAAGTCGTAGGACGCCGCCACGGCCGCCGAGGCCTGTGTCGTCCAGTTCGTCATCGCTTCGTTGAAAATCGTGCCTGCCTCTGGGTTCTGGGAAAAATACTCGAACACACCCATGCCGAACTGTCGATCAAAGGCAGGCTCTCCTGTGCGCACGCTCTGTAGGAGGTCGCCCCAGGCGCGATATTGCTCCTCGCAGTACATTATGGCGAGCGCTCGCATGGAGTTCGGCACATTGCTCTGCAGTAGACCGGCTATAGGCGTGAGTGCAAACTGCCCCGCATTGATTTCCGCGAACACGCCTACGCTGGCCAGGGCACGCAGAGTTCGATACAAGGAAAGCGCATGGGTATTGGTTTTTCGAGCGAGGTCCTCATAGTGCACTGGCCCCGTCGCAAGATGATCGGCGATGCCGAGTTTCGCCGCGACGTACACACCTTGTGAGACCCAGTAGCCGGTCATCATTTGCAGTAACTGCACCGCAGCGGTGCTCGTATCAGTGCTAGGTGCCACAACCGCCTCCTTGAAGTTCTCCCGCAGCGAGCGATAATCGGCGCAGGAGCAAGAATCCTACCAGGGATAACGCTGATCTGTGAGAGAAGGCCGTGACGCGTTTGGTCGCTGTTCTCCTCAACCCCTGGTAAACGCACTAAGCGGGAAAGTGGAGTCTTGGTACGGGATCCTTCCGTAATTCGACTAAACGGGAACGGCGGAACTTTTTGGATTTTCAATTCGTAACGACATTCATGAAAAGCGCACATTGGCAATTCGGTGCCCCGGAGGCCGTGATCCTGCTTGGAGCGAGTATTTTCATCTTAGTGTTGGGATTATCTGCGTTTTGGGAGCCCGATATTCGGTGGCTATCGAAGGGTCGCATTTATTCCAACCACGGTCGAACTCGAATAGCGACTTAGCAGGAGTTGGCAATGAGCGACCCAGCCGTCGCCGTTGATCCGCCCCATCAACCAGCCCAATCCCTTCACAAGAATTAGTCACATGCCCGAATCCCGCAATTCGCCTAGAAAACTCGTTCCGTGCGGAATTTCAGTGCCGAAATTTTCCGCAACAGTTTGTCCCATATCCGCAAGCGTTGACCGGACTCCGAGATTCGGCGCCCCGGCTTTGGCCGCCCAATCTTCGGTGTCTGTGGATGGGTCCGCATATTTAGAAGATCCCGCTGAATACGGTCCGGGTGAATACGCAAGGATCGGCACATATTCCCGCGAATGATCGGTAGTTTCCCAGCGCGGATCCGGATCGCAGCCATGGTCGGCAGTAATCATCAACAAATCGTCACGCGTCAGTAGCCGCAGAAAATCGGCCAGCAGCGCGTCAAATTCTTCCAGCGATTTTGCAAAGCCTTCCACATCTTTCCGATGGCCATACAACATGTCGAAATCCACAAGGTTGCAGAAAATCAGTCCGTCAGGGCCTTCGTGGATGGCGGTTGTCAGTTTGTCCATTCCGTCGGCATTCGATGTAGTCGTCACATATTTTTCTATGCCGCGGCCATTGTAAATGTCATGAATCTTTCCAACGCCGAACACCGGCACCTTCTTCTCCGCCAGCACATCCATCAGCATCGGTTTCGTCGGATCAACCGCATAGTCGTGTCGCCGCGAGGTGCGTACAAAATGTCCAGGCGTTCCGGTGAACGGCCGCGCAATCACCCGGCCGACGCGGTGCGGTCCGTCGAGAAGTTCGCGCGCGATTTTGCACATTTTGTAGAGCTCGGCGATCGGCACAATCCCTTCGTGCGTGGCGATTTGGAAAACGCTATCGCCCGAGGTGTACACAATGGGCTTGCTGGTACGCACATGCTCTTCGCCCAGTTCTTTGATGATTTCTGTCCCCGATGCGGGCTTATTTCCAATCGTTTTTCTGCCGATCCGCTTCTCGAATTCGTGAATAATTTCCGGCGGAAATCCATGCTTGTAAACCGGGAACGCTTGCGCCAGCCACACGCCCGCCATTTCCCAGTGTCCGGTTGTCGTATCTTTTCCCGGCGAATGTGTCGCGCCTTTTCCGTACGCGGCCAATGGCTGCGCCGCCGGCGCCAGATTTTTCAGCTCCGCGATATTTCCCAGTCCCAGCTTCACCAGGTTCGGCAAATGCAGCGGACGCGATTCCGCAATGTGCCCAAGCGTGTTTCGCCCCACGTCGCCATACTCGGCGGCGTCGGGCAACTCCCCAATCCCAACGCTGTCCAGCACAATCCAGATGATGCGGCGAAAAGAGGCCATGGAGGCTCCAAATGAGTTGACTGTAGCACAAGTAGATTCGTGCAACTGCGCCCGTCCGCCCGAACTGCGTTAAGGGAGCGTCAGTGCACACTTGGAGGCGCTGTGCTACGGTAAAACCGTCAGCGGTGAACTATTTTCGTTTTTTACGCGTATTAGAAGACGTGGAGGTCCGCAATGCCTCAGGACGACCGGCAGCCCAGGACGTCTCTGGTTGTGCCCATTTTGCTGATCACGCTTGGTGTGCTGTTTCTGTTTCGAAACTGGCATCCCGGCTTCGAACCCTACGAGGTTTTGAAAACGTACTGGCCGCTGATTTTAATCCTGGTCGGCCTCGGAAAAATTTGGGATTCTTCGCGCAATCGCGGATCCGCTCCCGGGCAACGCAACACCGGTGTGGCGCTCGGTTCCACGGTTGGCGTCGTCGCGTTTGTCTTCGTGATTGTAATTCTGCTGAGCCATTATCAAAGAAGCCGGCATCATGACCGCTCTGGCGATTATTTCTCAAACCATACGCAGCAGACTATTGACCTGCAGGGCGCGAAATCAGTAGAGGCCGCTTTGCACCTCGGCGCGGGACAACTGAATCTCAGCGGTGGCTCGGGCCATTTGCTGAACGCGGACTTTCATTTCGACCGTAAGTGGGACAGTCCGACCGTGGATTACCACGTGTCCGGCGAAAAGGGAATCATGGACGTGGATCAGAATAGCGGCCACACTAATTTCGGCCCTTCCGACAATACTTGGGATCTGAATTTTACCAACGATGTTCCGATCGAGTTGCGTGTGGATATGGGCGCAGGGCAAGGCAATCTGAAGTTGCGCGGGATGGATGTAACCGACGTTGAATTGCACATGGGGGCGGGGCAAGTGGTGATGGATCTGACGGGTCCGCGGAAATCGGACCTGAATGTTTCGGTAAAAGGCGGAGTAGGACAAGCGACGATTCGCTTGCCGAAAGACGTTGGCGTCACGGCTCACGCCAGTGGTGGTATCGGTTCCGTGGATGCCAAGGGCCTGCACGAAAATGGCAGCAACTACACTAACGACGCATATGGAAAAACGCCGCACAAAATCACGTTGGATGTGCAGGGCGGCATTGGAGAAATTGAACTGATTCAGGAGCCGTAGAAGCGGAGCCGCAGCTCACGAGCTTACGCACGGTGGCGCTTTTTCAAAAACAGGTTCCTCGCTCTGCCTGGAATGACGAATAAAATGTGTCGACAATTGAATGTTATCGTGGCGATTTACTTTTCGTCCATCACAACATTTGTTTTCCCTCAATTATAAAGATTCCTCAAATACAAATAATTGTTGTCGGACCGAAAGCGATTTTAGAGCCCTTGCGTTTGAATTTGCCGCGTGTTTTAGTCGCGAGTATAATTGGAGGTTTAGATAGTGCTTGCTGAACGCGCTGTCCGGGCTCTCCCTTGGCAAAAGACAAAACTCTTCCCGAGGCCATATCCGGCCAATTGGATCAGGAGACGCTGCGAATCCGCGGCGCCCGCGTCCACAACCTGAAAAACGTGTCCGTTGAAATTCCGCATAACGCCATCACGGTGGTGAGCGGCGTGAGCGGTTCCGGAAAATCCTCCTTGGCGTTCGACACGATTTATGCGGAAGGGCAGCGCCGCTACGTGGAATCCTTGTCGGCATACGCCCGGCAATTTTTGGAGCGGATGGAAAAACCCGACGTGGATGAAATTTCCGGAATCGCTCCGGCGGTAGCGATTCGCCAGAAAAACTCCACGCGCAATCCTCGGTCGACGGTGGCAACTTCCACGGAAATTTACGATTACCTGCGATTATTTTTCGCGCGCTGCGGACAAACGTTTTGCATCAAGTGCGGAGCGGAAGTTTGCAAGGATACTCCGGATGCGATTGCGGGAAAGGTATTGTCGGCGGGAAACGGCCGCAGATTTTACGTTTTGTATCCGTTGCGAATTGCGTCGCCGCAGTCGGCCGCGAAAGCGCGCAAGGCGGAGCGCAAGAAGCTGGATGGGCCGACGCCCGAACAAGTGCGGCTGGCGCTGACCGATTTGCAAAAACGGGGATTCAATCGCGTGTACCAGGACGGGCGGATGCACGAATTTATTTCGCCGGAATCCTTGCTGGACGTCGACTTCAAAAAGCCGGTTTACGTTTTGGTGGACCGGCTGGTGGTGAGCGAAGAGGCGAAATCGCGGTTGACCGATTCGGTGGAAATTTGTTATCGCGAAGGGCGAGGCGAAGCGATCGTGGAATTTGTCGCCGATTCGCATGGCGCCGCCCAGCGACTGAACTTTAACGAACGGTTCGAATGCAAGAATGACGGAACGGTTTATCAGGAACCGGAGCCGCGACTATTTTCGTTCAACAATCCCTATGGCGCTTGCCCGCGTTGCCAGGGATTCGGAAATACGATTGATTTCGACCTGAATCTGGTGGTGCCCGATCAGAACAAATCGCTGGATGATGGAGCGATCGAGCCGTGGACGAAGCCTCGTTATCGCGTGCTGTTGAATGAAGCGAAGCAATGGGCCAAGTCGCAGGGAATTCCCACCAATGTGCCGTGGCGCCATTTGAAGCCGGAAGACCGGCAACGAATTCTGGAAGGCGATACGGAAAACGATTACGACGGAGTGAAAGGGTTTTTCGCGTATCTGGAGCGGAAGAAATATAAGTTGCATGTGCGCGTGTTTTTGAGCCGGTACCGCGGCTACGCGCTGTGCCCGGAGTGCGGGGGCACGCGCCTGCGGCCGGAAGCGCGTGCGGTGCGAGTCGCGGGAAGAACCATCACCGAAATTTGCAAACTCACGGTGAAGGAAGCGCGGATATTTTTTGCCGAACTTCAACTGAGTGAAGCGCAGAGCAAAGTTGCGGACCGGATTCTGGAAGAGATTCGCTCACGGCTGCAGTTTTTGGACGAGGTTGGGTTGGATTACCTGTCTCTGGACCGGTTGACTTCGACACTTTCGGGCGGCGAATCGCAGCGGATTCAACTGGCAACATCGCTGGGATCGCATCTGGTTGGCGCGCTGTATGTGCTGGATGAACCGTCCATCGGCTTGCATCCGCGAGATACCAAGCGGCTGATTGATATTTTGAAATCGTTGCGCGATTTGGGAAACACGGTACTGGTGGTGGAGCATGACCCGGATACGATCGCAGCGGCGGACCGAGTGATTGACCTTGGCCCGGGCGCCGGCGAACTGGGCGGTAAATTGCTTTTTGCGGGGACATACGAGGAGATTCTGACGGACCCGAAGTCGATTACGGGACGCTACTTAAGCGGCGAGATGCGCATTCCGGTTCCAAATACACGGCATAAGACGACAGGAAGATTTTTGCGCCTGCATGGCGCGACGCTGCACAATTTGAAAAACGTGGATGCCATGATCCCGCTGGGAATGCTGACGGTGGTGACCGGGGTGAGCGGATCCGGTAAATCCACGCTGGTGCACGATGTCCTCTATAAAGCGCTGGTTTCAAAAAAGAATGGCGGAACGGAAAGGGAATTCTGCGAACAGCTGCAGGGCGACGAACGAGTGAGAGAAGTGGTGATTGTGGATCAATCGCCGATCGGGCGGACGCCGAGATCGAATCCCGCGACTTATCTGAAGGCGTTTGATGCGATCCGCGAGGTGTTTGCCGATACGCCGGATGCCAAGCGCCGCGGCTACACCGCGGGGCATTTTTCGTTTAACGTACCCGGCGGCCGGTGCGAAACGTGCCAGGGCGACGGAACAGTGACGGTGGAAATGCAATTTCTTGCGGACGTGGAATTGGTTTGCGAGGAATGCCGCGGAACGCGATTCAAGAGCAGCGTGCTGGAAGTACAATATCACGGGAAAAATGTTCACGACGTGCTGGGAATGACGGTGCGGGAGGCACTGGCATTTTTTGTGAATGTGCCAAAGGTGACCACGAAGCTGCGCATCATGAATGAAATTGGGCTGGGTTATTTGCGGCTAGGACAATCGGGAACGACACTTTCGGGAGGGGAAGCGCAGCGTTTGAAACTGGCTTCGCACTTGTCGCGTACGGAAAATCAGGGAATCTTGTACATCCTGGACGAGCCGACGACAGGCTTACATTTTGACGATATAGCGAAGTTGCTGGCGGCATTTCGCAAGCTGCTGGAATCGGGAGCTTCATTGCTGGTGATCGAGCACAATCTGGATGTAATCAAGTCGGCAGACTGGCTGATTGATATGGGACCGGAAGGCGGCGATCAGGGCGGAAAGATTATCGCGACGGGGACGCCGGAACAGGTAGCCAGGAATTCGCAATCGCATACAGGGAAATTCCTGGCGAAAGTATTGCATGCAAACGGGCATGGCCGCCCCGGCGAACAGGCAAAGCGCCATGGAAACGGCGCATCGGACCTAACAGGTGCGGGCGGAACAGGAGCGGGGCGGAGTAACGGACAGAGTCCGCCGGCGCCGATACCCAAATGATTGCGAGAGCAGAGTTCTCGCTGCGCCTGCCTGCGGCAAGCAGGTCCGGAATGACAATGTGGTTTGATTCATGGACAGAAACCGCTTTTATGGCAAGACTTCTGCGCAAAGGCGGCGGAGTGCTGCTAGCGTTTGCGTTGAGCGCGACCGGCAGCATGGGCCAGACGTCGGCGGCGAGTAGGGGAACCAAACACAAGCTGGAGAATCCACTGAATGATTTGTTGGATGAAGCGCGGCGAGAGATAGACAAACAGGATTTTCAGGCTGCGGTTGGATCGTTGCAGAAATTTTTAGCGGAGAAGGATGATTTTGCGTACGCACATTTTCAGCTTGGCTATGCGTATACCGGATTGCAGAGGACCGAGGAAGCGCGGCGGGAATATGAACGCGCGATGCAGCTTGATCCAAAGATGCCTGAGGCGGCGCTGAATCTGGGAATTCTGCTGACAGCCGAGGCGCCTGGCGCAGCGATTGCGCCGTTACGGCGGGCAGTGGAACTGCTGCCGACGCAAAGCCGTCCACGAACACTGTTGGGCTTGGCTTACGAAAAATCGGGCGACTTAAAGAGCGCAGCGACGGAGTATGAAGGCGCTTTGGCGCTCGATCCAAAGGATGTAGAGACCACCCTGCATCTGGCACAGCTTTATCTGCACCAGAATCGCAACGAGGAAGCCGAAACCAAGTTCCGTGCGGTGTTGTCCAGCGAGCCGGAATCGCAGGCTGCACTTTCGGGACTGGCAACAGCGTTGGAAGCCGAAAAGAAGCCGGAGGCTGCGGAAGCTTACCGGGATTATCTGAAGACGAAGCCGGACGATGCAGCGGCGCGCGAGCACCTGGTACATCTTCTCATCAGTGACGAGAAGTATGACGAAGCCCTGGCCGAGATGGAGAAGGCCGAGAAGGGCGGAAACGCCTCGCTGGAATCGTTAAAGCTGCGGGCGGATATTTTGATCGGCGAAAAAAAATGGGACACAGCGATCAGCACGCTGAAACAGGCGGTGGCGCTGGCGCCAAATGATGCGCAACTACGCGGCGGACTGGGCCGGACGTATCTGCAACAACGCGATTTTGTAAATGCGGAAAAGGAACTGAAGGCTGCGATTCAACTGGACGCGAAAAACGTGACTTACTGGAAGGATTTGGCGTCAACCAGCTATCTGGCGGGTGAGTATGCGACGACGCTGGCGGTGCTGGACCACGTTGCGCAGCAGGGGCCTGCGACGGCGGGCGAGTTGTTTGTGCGCGCACTCTGCTACGATAAACTGCAACAAACGAAGGCAGCGCTGGACGCTTACGAAAAATTCTTGCAGGCGGATCAGAATCAGAATGCGGACCAGGTATGGCAGGCTCAGCAACGTATCAGCGTTCTAAAAAGAAGGCTGCAAAAAAAATAACTCTGGCGCTAGCAGGGGACTGCGCGGCGATGGTGCTGGCGGCGTTCCTATGCGCTGGAACCGGCTTTGCCTCGGACAATCTAGCGACGCTGCAACAGCGATTCGATCGCGAAACGGACGGAGTGAAAAAGGCGAAGCTGCTGCAGAAGCTGGGCGACGCGGAGTTCGACAAAGAGCGAGAAGCGGCGAAGGCGAATGACTTTACGACCGTAGGCCTGGTGATGGAAAAGTACCGGGACAACGTGCGGGCCGCGTTTGAGGCATTGAAAAAACGGCACCCGGACGCAGAGAAGCATCCCTCCGGATACAAACAACTTGAAATCCACGTAGGCCTGGGAATACGAGAAGTACAAGACGTGATTCTGGCGATGCCAGAACCGTACCGCCCGCCGATGCAACTGGTGGAAAAGGATTTGCAGGAGACGGATATGGAGTTGTTGAAATTATTATTCCCGCGACGGCCAGGCGAACAACCGAGGGCGACGGAGGGAGCATCCAGGACAGGGGTACCGGAGACAATGGAGCAGCGGCCATGAAGAAATGGGGCAGAGCTTTGCTAGCGATTTGTTTTGTTGGCCTGATATGTGCACTGGCGCGCGCGCAAGCTCCCGATAAGGATTACCTGACGAACGTTGAGGCGGACAAGATACGCGATGCGGAAACGCCGAACGAACGAATCAAGCTGTTTATGTCCTTCGCGGATGACCGGCTGAAGAAATTTGAATATGAACTGGAACATCCGGCACAAAATAATCACGAGCAGATGCTGAACTATTTGATGAATGCTTATATTGGCTGCGTGGATGACGCGACAGACCTGATGCAACTGGGTATTGAGAAGCAACAGAATGTGCGGGCGGGCGTGGACTTGATTGCGACGAAAACGAAGGAGTATCTGGAAGTTTTGAAGAAGATCCAGACAGAGGCGAAAGAGATCGATGTTTATAAAGAGAACTTAGACGATGCGATTGAAGGAACGCAGGATGCGTTGAACGATGCGGAGAAAGCGAAAAAGAGTGTGGCACCGCCGCCGGTGCGGAGGAAGAGTTAAGGCTTAGGCAAGCGCGATAGCTCCAGAGGGCGCGCTGAAGAGCGGAACGAGTTCGGGAGATTACGTCAGAGAGATGAAACGAAAGATCACGCCGGTGCCGGGTGGAGCGGCGCTGTGCCAGCGGATGTTCACAAGAATTGGTTGCGCGGGACCGCCACCGGCGTTTCGAGTGGAATTTTATCCGTATTCGAGCCTGGTGCTGACGATTCGGCGTCGCGATGAACAGATGATCGTACGATTTTCTGATTTGTTGCGGCGTGCACCGCTGGAAGTGCTGGAAGGAGCGGCCGCGCTGTTGCTGCAGAAGATTTACCGAAGGCGCGGGAGGCGGGCACTTGCCGAGCCGTACCACGCTTATGCGAAATCTCATCAGACACGAGCGCGGATTGAACAGATGCGGCGCAGGAGAGCGCGGCCAGCGGCGCTGGGCGCGGCGGGGCAGCAATTTGACTTGAATCAAATGTTCGACGAGTTGAATGAGCGTTTTTTTGCGGGTGCGCTGGAGAAGCCGCATCTAGGATGGAGCATGCGCGGCTGGCGGAGGCAATTCGGGTCGTTCGATCCGGGTCCAAATCAGATTTTGCTGAACCGGCGAATGGACCGCCCGGAAATTCCGCGTTACGTGGTGGAGTACGTGCTGTATCACGAGATGCTGCATGTGAAACATCCGACGAGGAAATCGGGATGTAGTTTGATTTCCCATTCACGGGAATTTCGCGCGGAAGAGAAATTGTTTCCGGAATTTGAGCGAGCGCGGAAGGCGCTCGATATTTTGGCGCGCGGACGAGCGGGATTGCGGTTTCGACTGGAGCACCTGACTAGCAGATTTTTTTGAATTTGACGTGCTAGCTGCGGAAGCTTGCTGGCACTGTTGAGACCGAAGTGTGGGCCGGCCGTGCTACTGAAGACCGTCGAGCTCGGCATTGCCAAACATAAGGTGCGGCTGCAATGCACGTAGGCAAGGATTGCCTGCTCTACAAAAGATAGTGTTGCTGGCACGAAAGGCTAGGACTTCTTTTTGGACTTGGCCAGTTCGTGGCGGAGCTTTTCGATTTTCTTTTCGATTTTTTCCTTATCCTCGGCAGCTGGAAATAGATCGAGATAGCGGGTGTAGGATTTGATGGCTTCTTTTTTGAGGCCTTTTTTTTCCTGAGCTTCGCCGAGAAAGCGATAAGGAATCGCGTAGCCCGGCTTGGCAAGAGCGGCGTCCTGGAAGCGGTCCATGGCGGCGTCCACATCGCCTTTGTGCAAGTAGAACTGGCCAACCTCCATGTCTTTTTCCGCGCGAAGAGGATCCCACATTGGCTGATCAGGAGCGTTTTGCGTGGCATTGTCGATGTTGGGCTTGGGCTTCGGCGCGTCATTGGAAGATGAAGACTGAGCGGTGAGCGCGGCGGGGGCGGCCCAGCAAATTGCGGCGAGCATTGCGAGCGTAAGAATCGAGCGATGTTTGCGCATAGCGAGATTCACGTTAATTCGATTCACTCTAGTATGATGGAATTTGCCCGGAGAAAAAAGGATTTGCGGGCGCGCGATAGTCCGATGGAACCCAAAGAAAAAGCGGCGCTGTTACCGGAGATGCCCGGGGTGTACCTGTTCCGAGACGCCGGGGGGCAGGTGATTTATGTGGGCAAAGCGCGGCAGTTGCGCAATCGCGTGCGCTCGTATTTTCTGGAATCGCGATGGATGGATGCGAAGACCGGTTCGCTGGCGCGAGAGATCGCGGAACTTGAAACGATTGTGTTGGACAACGAGCGCGAGGCGCTGGCGCTGGAAAATAATCTGATCAAGCGGCACAAGCCGAAATTCAATGTGATGTTGCGGGATGACAAGACTTACCCGTACATCAAATTCACGGCGGCGGAGAAATATCCGCGAGTCTATTTCACGCGAAGAATACGGAAAGATGGATCGCTGTATTTTGGACCGTACTTTCCGGCAGGTCTGGCGAGGCGGATCCTGCATTTTGTACACAAGAGATTTCTGGTGCCTTCGTGCAGCGTGGATTTGACGCGCACGCACCCGCGGCCGTGCCTGCAATTTTATATTCATCGATGCCTGGGGCCATGCGTTGCAGGTCTGACGACGGACGAGCGATACGCAGAGGCAGCGCGAGACGTGCGGATGCTGCTGGAAGGACGGCGGCACGATTTGATCAAGAGCCTGGAAGAAAGAATGGAGGCCGCGGCGGAGGAAGAATTGTACGAGCAGGCGGCTTCTTACCGGGATTTGCTGCGCACGATGGAAGACATCGAAGAACGGCAGAGAATCGCGGCTGCGGAAGGGGACGATACGGATGTGCTGGCGTATCACGAAGAAGCTCCACTGGTGGCGGCGAATCTGTTTCACTTGCGAGGCGGGCGAGTGGTGGACAGGCGGGAATTTTATTGGGAGGACTTGGAGGAATTTGACGCCAGGGAATTTGTAACTTCGCTGCTGAAGCAGCTTTATCTGGAGGCGCAGTATTTGCCGAAAGCGATTCATGTGCCGGAGGATTTCGAGGACCGCGAGTTGCTGGAAGAAATGTTGAGCGAGCGGGCGGGACATCGGGTGGAGATTTTCACGCCGCAACGCGGTTCGAAGCGGGCGATTCTGGATCTGGTAAAAAATAACGCGGCACATTCGTTCGAACAAAGATTTCGAGTGTTGAAGCCGACTTCGAAGGCGATTGGCGAGGCGTTGCAGAATACGTTGAATATGGTGGACGAGCCGGAACGAATCGAGTGTTTTGACATTTCGCACATTCAGGGCAGCGATACAGTGGCATCGATGGTGGTGTGGGAAAAAGGCCGGATGAAGAAGTCGGACTACCGTAAATTTATTATTCGCGGCGAGCAAAGCAGCGGCTCGGCAAGCAGCGGTTCGATGGGCGGCAATGGCGATTCGCCGCTTACCATCTACCGACAGAATGATGATTTTGCGAGCATGCGAGAAGTGGTCACGCGGAGGTACCGGCGTTTGCAGGCGGAGAACAAGCAAATGCCGGGACTGGTTTTGATCGATGGCGGAATTGGGCAATTGCACGCGGCGGCCGAGGCGCTGGAGAGGCTGGGAATTATCAATCAACCGCTCGCGAGCATCGCGAAGCAGGAAGAGATTTTGTATGTATACGGGCAAGAAAGTGAGCCGATCGTACTGCAACGACATTCGCCGGTGCTGCACTTGATTCAACAGATTCGCGACGAGACCCACCGGTTCGCAGTGACTTTTCATCGGCTGAGGAGGGGAAAGCGGCAGACCAAGAGCACGCTGGAAGAGATTCCTGGTGTTGGCGCAAAGACAGCGCGGAAATTGTTGAAGGAGTTTGGAAGCGTGGCGAATGTGCAGCGAGCGGGAGTGGATAGGCTAAGTGAAGTGATACCGCGGAGTAGAGCAGAAAAGGTAGTTGAAGAGTTGGGAAAAGGAGCTGAAGTTCATTAACCGTTTTAGAGAGATATACCGGTTAGGACGTATTGTAGGGCGCAAGTGGCTATGTTACGTTGCGATAGGGAGGCGAAAATGGCTGACAACGTTGGATCGAAGGTTTCGTACTTTTTGGTGGGAATGGGAATTGGAGCGCTGGTAGGCGTATTGTTTGCGCCAAAATCGGGCGAAGAGACACGGCGATTTCTGTCGGACAAGGCGGACGAAGGCCGCGACTACGCGCAGAAAAAAGCGCGGGAGTTGCGCGAACGCGCCGATGACTTGGTGGAGCGCGGCAAAGATGTGGCCGCGCGACAAAGGGAAACGATAACGGCGGCGGTGGAAGGCGCGCGGGACGCCTACCGGCGTGAAGCATCGAAATCGTAGGGAGTTGAGAATCCGGCGTTGGGCGGATTTCGCTTCATGAATTTCGCTTGGTAATGGGCGAAGGGGCGGACATGCAAAATTTGGTTGGAGTGGTGGTAGCGATCGCGCTGATACTGCAAGTGTCGATCTTGATCGCACTGTTTTTTACGACACGGCGCACCATGCAGAAGATGGAAAAGACAGTGACTGATCTGAACGCGCGAGCGGGACCAATCCTGACACGCGTACAGATTTTGCTAGAGGACACGCAGCCGAAGATTTCAACGATGGTGAGCGACGCGGCGCACATTGTGTATCTGGCGCGCGGACAGGCACAAAAAGTAGACCGCGTTTTCACGGATGCCGCGGACCGTTTTCGCGGGCAGCTTGTGCATCTCGACAGGATTTTGACGGGCACGATGGAGACTGTGGAAGATGCGGGGGCTCAGTTCAAACAGAACCTGTGGAGGCCGATGCAAAAGGCTTCGGCGTTAGTGCACGGAATCAAGATTGGGCTGGATTTGCTCAGGTCGCGCAGGGGACCCACGCAATCGGGGAATCGAGAGTCGTCGGCGGAGCAGGAAGAGGAGTTATTTATTTAAGGGCGGAAGATTGAAATTGTAAATTAGAGTTGGAAAGGCGCGATGCGAATCGCGTCTTTTTTTTGCGATGGCAAGCGTTGAAAAATAAGAAAGGGAATCGACGCGTTCGGTTGATCGTGGCACCCAATGGGGAATTGGGGGCGCTGCAAAGAGGCCGGGCCGAAGCGGGTGCCACACTAAGAAAAAACCTCAGAGGATCCAGGAGCCAGCAAGGACAATATCGTTGTCGTAGAGGACGGCGGCTTGGCCAGGGGTGACGGCACGCTGCGGCGAATCGAAAGTGATTCGTGCTCGCGAGTTGGCCAGGGGTTCGACAGTGGCGGGCGCGGGTTCGTGCTTGTGGCGAATTTTTACCGAGGCGCGGATCGCACGTGAGGGTTCGGCGACGGAAATCCAGTTGACGGATTCTGTCTCGAACGAGGTGGTGCGGAGACCGTTGTCATCGCCAACAATGACGCGATTTGTTTCCGGTTCGATGGCGAAGACATAGAGCGGTTTGCCCGCGGCGAGGCCGAGGCCTTTGCGCTGCCCGACCGTGAAATTGTGAATTCCGTTGTGGCGACCGAGGAGTTCACCGGATTCATTCACGATATCTCCTTCGCCTGAACTAAGCGGAATTTTATTTTCGGAAGCATAGGCGTGAATGAATTGAACGTAATTGCCGTTCGGTACGAAGCAGAGCTCCATGCTGTCGGGCTTTTCGGCGACGGGAAGAGCGGCGTTGCGAGCGATTTCGCGGACCTGGTCCTTGGAAAATTCACCGAGGGGAAATTCGCTGCGGGAAAGCTGTTGCTGTGAAAGTCCCCAAAGAAAATAGGATTGATCCTTGGTGGGATCGAGCGCACGCAAAAGCTGAAAGCGGCCTGCGGATTCGTCACGACGGATACGCGCGTAGTGGCCGGTGGCAAGACGATCGGCGCCGATTTGGCGGGCCATGCGGAGAAGCGGTTCGAACTTTACATCAGTGTTGCAATTGGTGCAGGCAATGGGCGTACGACCACTAAGATAGTCGCGGACGAAAGGACGCACGACGCGGTTTTCGAATTGGTGCTCGAAATTGACTACATAATGCGGAAAGTTGAGATGTTGGGCGACGCGCCGGGCGTCGTAGACGTCGTCGAGCGAACAGCAGCGATGTTGGGCAGGACCATCCACTTGCAATTCGGGCAAGCGGCGCTGGTTCCATAGCTGCATGGTAAGGCCGACAATCGGGCGGTTCTGCTGTTGCAGGACGGCGGCGACGGTTGAGGAGTCCACGCCACCGGACATGGCGACAGCGACCAGGCCTGGCAGACCTTCCAGGCTGACAGGGAGCGAAGCTTCGATTTGGGGCGTTTCGGTCATATCCGCGTACTTCAAGTTTAACCTACCGGGCCGTTTTTGCATGATGTGGTCTTCGACGAATCACAGCCACTCCGCAATTCGTGAGCACAAGAAGCGGCGTGCTACGGTGAAGCGGTAGCACTGCTGCTGCTGTTTCGCGCGATTGGCGGGCGCGAGGACTGGTCCGAAACTCTGATTGCGTGCGGGGCGATGACGGGGATCGCTTTCTTGACGAATGTGCCGAACATGATTTTGTATGGTGTGCTTGCGGCAACTATTTGGACAGTAGCGAAGAGAAATATGAGATCGCTGGCGGTTGGAGAAACTTTAGGCCGCTTGTGGGAAGCGCGGTGGCGGGCTTGCTGCCGCCACTGCTTTGGATGACGCGCAATCGCGCGGTGATGGGTGACTTGACCGGATCGAAGGCCAAAATCGCTTATTAGGATGGACGCTCAAGCCGTTGGGCGAAATGTGCCGGCATCCGATTTTTACGGCAGGGGGGATATTTTTGCGGGGGGTTTTGCAGCTATCTCAGGTAAACGGAGAGAGGGTGAAGCGCGGTTCGCATGGATAGGGAACAGACCCGCCTGGGAAGGCGGCCCCTACAGATGCGGAGGAGCGGGTCACGCAACTATTTCTGGTAGGCAGGAGAGAGTTGGCGGAGTTGCGCGACGGCGGCGGGCACGATTTCGAGGGCAGCGGCGATTTGTGGCTGGGTGGTGTGGCGGCCGAGGCTGAAGCGGATACTGGCTCGAGCGTCTTCGGGAGCGAGACCGATCGCGGTGAGGACGTGAGAGGGTTCGACAGCACCGGAGGAGCAAGCGGCTCCAGTGGAGCAGGCTAGACCCTTGAGGTCGAGCGCGATGATCAGAGCTTCGCCTTCAATTCCCGGAAAAAGCAAATTGGTGGTGTTCGGCGTGCGTGGCCCGGCGGAGGCGTTCGCGCGCGAATTCGGAATACGCGCAAGCAAGCCGCGTTCGAGTTCGTCTCTAAGCGCGGAAATTCTAGTGGCATCTTCCGCGAGCGACGAGCGGGCAATTTCGGCGGCTTTGCCAAGGCCGACAATACCGGGGACGTTTTCTGTCCCTGGGCGGAAACCGCGCTGGTGGTGGCCACCGTAGAGCAGCTGGCGAAGGCGAGTGCCGCCACGAACGTAGAGAGCGCCGACCCCTTTTGGCGCGTAGAACTTGTGCCCGGAAATGGCGAGAAGGTCGACTCCCAGTAGGTTGACGTCGAGGGGGATTTTTCCAGCGGACTGCACGGCGTCGGTGTGGAAGTAGATGTCATTTTGCGCCGCAATTTTTCCGATTTTTTCGAGAAGCTGAACAGTGCCAAGTTCATTGTTGGCATGCATGATGGTGATGAGCGCAGTGTGCGGGCGGATCGCGTCGCGGACCGCTTCCGGATCGACTAAGCCATTCGAATCGACAGGAAGGTAAGTCACCTCGATGGCCTGGCGGCCGCCTGCTGCTGTGCCGCCTTCTTTTTCAAGAAACTGGCAAGCATTGAGCACAGCTTCGTGCTCGATTTGCGAGGTGATGATGTGTTTGGTTGCGCCGGGGGCATTGCGGACGATACCGAAGATAGCGTGATTGTCCGATTCGGTGCCGCCGCTGGTGAAGACAATTTCCTGTGGGCGGGCGTTGAGAAGAGCGGCGACCTGTTCGCGGGCGGTCTCGACAGCGGCACGTGCGTGCTGGCCGGGCGTGTGAATGGAGGCGGCGTTGCCGAAGTCGCAGGAGAAATAGGGAAGCATGGCGTCGAGGACTTCCATCTCGACTGGGGTGGTGGCGTTATGATCGAGGTAGATACGGGGCATTTTCAGGAAGCCAGCGACCGGTCGCCGGTCCAGCATGGCTCGGCACTAGTTTAGCGTAGTTTAGCGGCTGGTGCGGAGGCGTAGATGATTCCTCACGATCTTCGGCACTGTCTTCCTGATGCAAGTCCGGTTAAATTAGCCACGCGCTTATAAGCCATGTTATTTCAGTGAGTTGCAAGAGATACGGGGTCGGCACCAATCCGATCGGTGCGAGAGAAATCTCAGCGAACGGTGTTTCATACGGGAGAAAAGAAGGAGGGCAAAATGCGTGCTACAACACGATGGCTCTCAAGAGCAATGACAGTTGCGATAGCCGGGGGATTTCTTCTCGGTGCCGCCCCGCAAGGATCAGCGGCTCAGGTAAGACGGCGAGTAATCATCGTCGAACCATTTTCCCCGTTTTATCCATGGGGATATCCATACCCGTATCCGGGTTACTACAGGCCTTCGAACTATGGTGAGGTGAAGATTGATACCCACCGGAAGGACCTTGCAGTGTACATCGACGGGGGGTTCGCAGCGGACGTCAAGCATGACAAGAAATTTGCGCTGCGGCCTGGCAACCACGACGTCGAATTGCGAAACTCGGACGGACAGACGGTCTATCAGCAAAATGTGGCAGTGATCGTTGGAAAAACGACCAAGCTGCAGGTGTCTTAAAGAGAGCTGACGCTCTTTGCGATTAGACGCGTCAGGACCTCGAAAAAACATGTAGAGGGACTCGCCGCTGTTGGTCTTGATTCAGGCCGACGCGGCGAGTTTTATTTTTTAGGCGGGGTAATGGCTGAAACTGGCAAATCCCAGTGGGCGAGCAAGATCTCGAAGCGGCGCTGTTCTTCGCGCTGGTACGCGGCTTGGTCGGGATAGAGTTTCTTGATGAGGGCATCTTCGTCTGGGTTTTCCGTGGTGGCGAGCGTGGAATTTTTGTACACGATGGTAACGCGATAGTCCCAGCGGGAATCCTCGGTCATGTGGTTGGCCGGAGTTTCGATCTTGAGCGAAAGAATTCGGCCGGACTCTTCGATTTTGCGCAGCAGTGGGAAATGATTTTTGAGGAAGAGATCGAGGAATTCTTTTTGATGGCCCCACTGGACTTTGTAGTAGTACTCCATGACATAGGGTTTGTCGGCTGAACCTTGCGGGGGAGCGCCTTGGGCAATCAGAGCCGGCGCGCCAATAAGAAAAAGCACAATCGCGAGAAGAGAGGGTTTCATCGAAGCCTCCGAGGGTTTGGATTGTATGACGAAGTGTATGACGAAGCGAGCTGCCAGCAATTTGGGCGTCTCCTCGTAGCATAGATGGGTGTTCGTGCTAAATTCTAACGCGCTGGGGCGCTGCCAAACTCATTGACGCTTGTCACCTAGAGTTTGGGCAAAACAAGTGGCTCATTAGTTGAACAGAAGTCGGTTGCGCAGAAGCTGTGGAGGGTGTCTTGGCGTATCGGGATTTGCGGGAATTTGTGAAGGCGCTGGAAGCTGCTGGGGAGCTGAAGCGGGTGCGGGCGGAAGTGGATCCGGTGCTGGAGATTACGGAAATGGCACAGCGGATTGCGCGTGACGCGAACCGCGCGAAGGACAGCGTTGGCCCGGCACTATTTTTCGAGAAGCCGAAAGGTTCGCGGCATCCGCTGTTGATCAATGCGTTTGGCAGCGTGAAACGCATGTGCATGGCGTTCGAAGTGCAAGAATTGGATGAAGTGGCGGGACGGATTCGCGGGTTCCTGGACACTAAATCGCCGCAGGGAATTTTCGACAAAATTAAGATGCTGCCGAAACTGGCGGAGTTGGGATCGTTCTTTCCAAAGAGTGTGAAAGATGGCGCGTGCAAGGAAGTGATTCACAAAGGCACTGACGTCAATCTGCTTGATTTCCCGATCCTGAAATGTTGGCCGCAGGATGGCGGGCGGTTCATTACGTTTCCGTTGGTGTTCACGAAAAATCCGGAGAATGGGAAACGCAATGTCGGGATGTATCGCATGCAGGTGTATGACGAGCGGACGACGGGGATGCACTGGCAGACGCAAAAGCACGGGGCCGAACATTTTCGCCGCGCGCGAGCGAAAAATCCGGAAGGAAGAATTCCGGTGAGCGTAGCGATTGGTTCGGATCCAGCGACGACGCTGGCGGGGATGTTGCCGATTCCGCCGGACCTGGACGAAATGATGTTCGCGGGATTTCTGCGGAAAGAGCCGGTGGAGATGGTGCAATGCGAGACGAATGAACTGGAAGTTCCGGCGAACGCGGAAATTGTGCTGGAAGGGTACGTGAGGTTGGACGAGCTGCGGACGGAGGGGCCGTTTGGGGATCACACGGGATTTTATTCGCTGGAAGGCGAGTATCCGGTGTTTCACGTCGAGTGCGTGACGCATCGCAAAGATCCGATTTATCTGACAACCGTGGTGGGGCCTCCTCCGCAGGAAGATTTCTATATGGGCCATGCGGTGGAGCGCGTATTTTTGCCGGTAATGAAGATGCAGTATCCGGAAATTGTGGACGTGGCGATGCCGGCGGAAGGGATTTTCCACAATTTGATGATTGTGGCGATCCGAAAATCGTATCCGGGGCACGCGCGAAAAATTATGAATGCAATCTGGTCGCTAGGGCAGGCGATGTTCACGAAGGTGATCGTGGTGGTGGATCACGATGTGGACGTGCATAACTATAGCGAAGTGGCCTGGAAGGCGTTATGCGCGATCGATCCGGAGCGCGATGTGCAGTTCTCGTTCGGACCGGCGGACACGCTGGATCACGCGGCCCGAATGCAGGATTACGGTTCGAAGATGGGAATCGATGCGACGCGGAAGTGGGCGTCGGAAGGATTTACGCGGCCGTGGCCTGACGAGATTTTGATGGACGAGGTTACGAAGAAGCGTGTAGCGGAGATGTGGAAGTCGCTTGGGTTGTAAGGAGACAACATGATTAAGGTCAGCGTGTTTTATCCAAACGGGCCGCAAGCAAGATTCGATATGGACTACTACCGCCAGCGGCACATTCCGCTGGTGCAGCGGCTGTGTGGCGCAGAACTAAAAAGCGTCGCCGTCGAAGGAGGAGTTGCGGGAGCGACGCCAGGATCGGCCCCCTCGTTTCTGGCGATGGGCCATCTTCTGTTTGATTCCGTGGAAGCCTTTCAAGGTTCGTTTGGCCCGCACAACCGTGAGATCGTGGCTGATGTTCCGAACTATACCAATATTCAACCGGTGATTCAGATCAGTCAGGTCATGATGTAGCGGGCGACTTTGCGACCTACGAAATTGTGGGCAACCATTCCAGGCCATCCACGCCTCGCGTTAATTCGATGGGCGGCTGCAGTTTTTCGGCGTGAATATCCAAAATTTCTATCGTGCCTGTTTGCGGACAGCTGACATAGACATGCTCGCTTGCAGCGTCAATGGCGATTTCGCCGACGGCTTCCGGAATGGAATAGGTTGCGGATAGCTTTTCTGAAGTCAAATCAATCACGAAGAGTTTGCCGGATGGAGAATTGGCGATGAGTAGCCGTCCGTCAGGAGTCGGGGTCGAAGAATAGACTATCGCGGGCAAGTCGATCCAGTGGGAGAGCTTGTTCGTAGTAGTGTCGATGACCGCAATGCGAGCGGTGTTCTGATCGTGCGTGAAAACGTAGCGGCCGTCGACTGAGATGGAAATTCGCTGAACGGTTTTTGTAACTGGAATGACTGTGATCAGCGAACGCTTTTGCAAGTCGAGGACGCTGACAGTGCCAGCTGCGACGTTTGCGGTGTAGGCACGCCGGCCATCGGGCGAGAGAACGAACATGTGGGATTCGATGGCGCCAGTGGGAATTTCTCCAACGACCTTTTCAGTTTTTGGGTCGACGACGTAGAGAGCGTTGGAAAGTTCCGCACTGACATAGAGCATTCCGTCGGGACCGAACTTCGCGCAGTGCGGACGAACTGGTTTCCCCAGATCAATGATTTTTACCGCGCCGCCCCGACGCAAATCGACAACTTCGATCGTGCTGCCATCGGTACCTGGTTTGCCGACACCGGAATTCCCGTAGATAGGGACATAGCCGAGGTGATGGTCCGGAGCGACAGCGACCTCGTGACCGTTGATATCGACGCCAATTTTGCTGAGGACTTTTCGCTCGCGCAGGTCCACGACAAGAGCGGTGTGGTCCCCTTGATTGGCGATAAACAGGAAGCCAAGCGAATCGGCAGGAAGCGCGACAAGAAGGTGCTCCGCACGTAAAAAAAGAGCTGCCGAAAACAAGAACGCGAATAGTAGAGGATAGAATTTCATGGTGATCCCAAAAAAAGCTAGCTGAGTTAGAGAAGTGCGAAGTATAGCACCGAGCAAAATAGGAAAGGCTCGCGAGAAATTTGCAGGAAGGGCGGGGAAGCACAAAGCGCGCAGTGAAGATGGGAAAGGATAACCGGCCCTTTGGACAGTGCCCCATTTTGGTACAAACTACAACATATAGGGCTTTTCAGGGTCACACTGGTCTATATAAAGGGTACAGTGCCCAAGATAACCCCTCCAATGCCTACGATTGCCAGTGTTTCCCAGGCAACTGCAGGCGTTAAACGCTTGACCGTCGGAACTTGGGAATGGGATAACGCTGACACGGGGCGCACTCTCCGAAGGTTCACGGTGAAGGTCGAGAGAGTTGCGTCGGCAACAAAGTTCGGTCTTGGGCAGTCGCGCCGGAGTGGCGTTCCTCGTGAATGAATCGCGTGAAGTGATGAATGTGCGGCAGGCGTCGCAATATCTGGGGATTAGCCCGGACACCCTGTACCGTTACATCACGGAAGGCGAAATACCGGCGTTCAAACTCGGTAACCGTTGGAAACTGAGAAAGACCATTCTGGACCGATGGATGGAACGCAAGATGAGCCAGGTACACGCGCGACGACGTTAGCCGGTAGCAAGAGTTGAAGAGATGCAGAAGTGCAAAGAATAAAGGGGCTGCGAGATGTTATTCGGCAAAAAAGGCAAGCAGCTGGTTGGGCTGGATATCGGTTCGAGTTCCATCAAATCGGTGGAACTGAAAAATACCAAGGCCGGATACGAGCTGGTGAGCTTTGGGATGGAATCGCTGGCACCAGACACGGTGGTGGATGGCGCGATCATGGACGCACCACAAGTGGCGAATGCGATCAGCCGGATATTTGATTCAGCCAGTGTGAAGACGAAGAATGTGGCCACGTCGGTTTCGGGACATTCGGTAATTGTGAAGCGAGTTCCGCTGCCGTTGATGGGCGAAGAAGAGTTGTATGACCGGATTCCGGCCGAGGCCAGCCAGCACATTCCTTTTGATATTGCCGACGTAAATTTGAGCTACCAGTTGCTGGAATCGATGGATTCACAGATGGACGTACTGCTGGTGGCGGTGAAGAAAGACAAGATTCTGAATCATACGAACGTGCTGGCGCAGGCAGGGAAGACGCCGGTAGTGGTGGACATCGACGCTTTCGGTCTGCAGAACTGCTTCGAAGTGAATTATGAGCCAGACGCCGGGCAGACGGTGGCGCTGCTAAACATCGGCGCGAGCGTGATGAACATCAACATCGTGCGCGGTGGAATTCCGCTGTTCACGCGCGACGTCAGTGTGGGTGGAAATCAATATACGGACGCGCTGCAGAAGGAACTGGACTTGAGTTTCGAAGACGCAGAACGGCTGAAGAAGGGCGAAACGCTGCCGAGCGTAACGGACGAGCAGAAACAGCAGATTTTGCGGAGCGTCAGCGACATTCTGACGCTGGAAATTCAAAAAACGTTCGACTTTTTCCGGGCGACGGCCAGCGGCGAAAACATTCAGCGGATTTTGGTGGCTGGCGGCACAGCGAGGGTGCCGGGCCTGGTGGACCTGCTGCGGGAAGAGTTCGCGATGCCGGTGGAAGAACTAAATCCCTTCCGGAAAGTGCTGATCAATCCGGGAAAGCACAGTGATGACCAGATTCGTGATATGGCGCCGCGGCTGGCGATTGCCGTGGGGCTGGCGTTGAGGAGCTTCGACTAGCCATGATCCGCATAAATCTTCTCGGACAACAGCGACCAAAGTCAGCGCGGCGGCCGGTAGATACCGGAGCGGCGTTGCCAGCGGTCTTTATCGGAGCCGGCGTGGCGCTGGGCGGCCTGGTGCTGGGCTACCTGTATATCTCCTATCAGGGCCAATTGAACCAGGAAAACAACCGCATCAAGCAGCTTACGGCGCAAAAGACGGAACTGCAGAGCATCAAGCAACAGGTGGAAACATTCGACAAGCAGAAGAACATTCTGAAGGTTCGCGTGGACACCATCGAAAAGCTGCAGCGGGACCGGACGGGCGGACAGGAATTGCTGGACATGGTGGCGAACACGGTCTCGCGAACAGAAAATCTCTGGCTGACGGACATGACACGCAAGGGCAATACGTTAAATATCGTGGGGTCTTCGGCTTCGGTGAATTCCGTTGCGAACTTCATCACGGCGATGAAGCGTTCGGGGTACTTCCAGAAGGTCGAAATTGACGAAGCAAGAGAGGAAGACACCAGGAACGTGGAGACTTTCACGTTCAAGTTGAACGCCGAAATCAACCCGGCCGGGCCTTTGCCGAAGCCAGCGAGTTCGCCAGCGCCAAGTGTGGCGCCAGCGAAGAAGAGTTAGGAGATCGCAATGGCCAATCCATTGAGGGACATGTCGGTGATTATGCAAGGCCTGGTGGCTGCGGCGATCGCTGTGGTGCTGGTGCTGGTGGGAATTTATCTGCCGTTTTCGCCGGTGGCGCAGGAAAAAGACCAGGTGGACAAGGCCGTGCAAACCCGGACGGCGCTGACGCAGGAAGTGACACAGCTGCAAGTTTACAAACAACGATTCGGCGAGCTGAAGCAGGAGATGGATGCGCTGAATAAGCAGCTGGACACGTTGAAGACGATTGTGCCGGAAGAGAAAGAGACCGACGAGTTCATCCGTTTATTGCAAGGAGCGGCAACAGCTTCAAACGTTGCGATTCGTTCACTAAAGGCCAAAGCGGTGGTGTCGAAGGACAACAACTATTACGAGATGCCATTCGAAATTTCGGCCGATGGCCCGTATTTCAACGTACTGGATTTCTTCGGCCGGCTGAGCCGCCTGTCCCGAATCATTAATGTGGGCGACCTGCAATTCTCCGATCCGGAGAAATCGAAAGGCGGACGCTACACGTTGCGGCCTGGAAGCACCGTGGGCGGAGTATTTACAGCGACGACTTATTTTACAAAACCTGGAGATGTGACACCTGCGGCGGGTGCTGCCAAACCGGGAGCAAAAAATTGAGCGGAAATGAAAAAATTATGCGTCTTGTGATGACACTGTTCGTTGGGATCACGCTGTTCGCCGCGCCCGGAATGCGCGCGCAGACGGCGCCAGCAAATAAGACTGTAAGCAAGCCTGCGGTGGCGGCAGTGAAGCCAGCGGCACCAGCGACGAAAAAAACAGCCGCGAAATCGAGTGGGGCACACGCAGCAAAAACCGCGGCAAAGGCGGCGGCGCCGAGCGTCAAAACAATTTCGGTAAAGAAGCCGGTTGAGAGCGAACAGAAGGTGGCGCGACGTGATCCCTTTGAATCGCTGGTCGGACGGAAACAGGCGCTGGACGCGCTGTCGAAGAACCTTCCCCCAGGCAAAGCGGGATTGCAGGTGGGCACGCTGCGGCTGGACGGGGTCGTGAAAGCGGCAAACGGAATGATCGCGGTGGTGGCGAATCCCCAACAAAGAACGTATTTCTTGCGCGAGGGCGACCAGCTGTATGACGGGAAAGTGGAAAAGATTTCGATGGAAGGCGTGACCTTCCATGAAGAAGGCAAGGACGCGTTCGGCAAGCCTGTCGAGCGGGAAGTAAATAAGAGACTTTACACGAGTGCAGGAGAACAGCAATGAAGACGAACTGGCCGGCCCTACGGAACGGCTGCCTGATCCTTGCCAGCTTGGCGTGCAGCACGGCGCCGGTGCGGGCACAGTCGCAGAACTCCGCTGCAGCAACCGCAAAGGCCGCGGTGATTTCAAGCGTCGCGGTGATGCAGGCGTCGTTGCGCGCAACCGTACGTGTCGAAGGCGAAGGCCGGCTGGAGGCGCAGGCGGTGCGAATGCACAATCCGGATCGCCTGGTGCTGGATTTTGCGGGGACGCGGATGGCAGTGCAGAGGACGATCATCCCCGGAGTATCGGCGCCGGTTCGCGGAGTGCGGCTCGGGCAGTACCGCCCTGATGTTGCGCGGGTGGTGGTCGACCTGACGACAGCGGCCGCCTACCAGATTTCGCGTGAAGGCAACACGCTGGTCATCTATTTCGATTCTCCCGGCGATACCGCGATTAACAATCGTTTGAATGCCACAACCGCATCAGTGAGCGATGCGAAACCAGCGTTTCGCTATGCCGACGCCGCGCCGCGCGGCACCGATCATCAGCAGGCTTCATTAATGAATATTTCCGCTCCGAAATTCGCGCTGCCGAGCGAACTCATCAGCCGCAGCGGGATGCTCGGTTCCTTTGACGAGAACAATAAACCGGTGCGTCCTGAGGAGCCTTCGGTCCAACAGGCGTCGCAACAGGCCGTACAACAAGCGAGCAGCGCGGCAGCAACCCTTGCGCCCGCCGGACAACAGTCAACAGAAACCAGCCAGGCATCGGCAACCGGGAAATATACCGGGGAACCGATATCGGTAAACCTCAAGGACGTAGACCTGCGCGATTTTTTCCGGCTGATTCATGAGATCAGCGGACTCAACGTGGTTCTAGACCCGGCGGTCAAGGGCACGCTAACGATCGTTCTGGATGAAGTACCGTGGGATCAGGCGTTGGATATCGTGCTGCAGAACAATGGATTGGACAAACAACTGCACGGTAACGTGTTGCGAATCGCGACTCGCGAGACCATGCGGAGAGAAGCGGATTCGGTTCGTGACCTGCAAAAGGCGCAGAACGATGCAACGCCTGCGGTCACCGGTACGCGTGTGCTTAGCTATGCAAAGGCCACGACGCTGCTTCCTACGCTTAAGAAGTTCCTGTCTCCGAAAGGCGACATCCTAGCGGATGACCGTTCGAATCAACTGATCATCAGGGACATTCCGGCCAGCTTTCCGGTGATTGACAATTTGATTCACCAACTCGATCGTAAGTCGCAGCAAGTGGAGATTGAAGCGCGCGTGGTGCAGGCATCGCGGTCCTTCGCGCAGGACATCGGAACCGAACTCGGCTTTGCAGGGACCACAACGGGCGGCCGTTCCCTGTTTTCCGGCACCCCGGCAGTCGGTGGAAGTGGCGTCACACCGGGAGCCGGAATTCCACCGAACCCAGTTACGGTGGGAAGCGGACAAACCAGCGGTAATGGGGTTTCCACCGGCCTGCCGTTGAACACGAATTTTTCTGCGGGTTCACCGACTTCGGGTTTCGGATTCTCACATCGCTCGCCGAATTTCGCGCTGGATTTCTTCATTACCGCGGCGGAATCGAAAGGCGTAGGCAAACTGCTCTCGAAGCCGCGAATCGTCACGCAGAATAACGAAAAAGCGTCGGTCAAGCAGGGGGCGAAGATTCCAATTCAGACTACCATCAACAACACCGTTTCGGTCCAATACATCGACGCAGTGCTGAAGCTGGAAGTAACTCCGCAAATCACCGCCGAGGGTACCGTGTTCATGGATGTGCTGGTTGAAAACACGCAAGTAGACAACGGTATCGCGCGAATTCAAGGCATTCCAGCGCTGGATACACAATCCGCGGAAACCAAGATCCTGGTTCCGGATGGCGGAACCGTAGTGATCGGAGGCGTGATCGTTACCCAGCAGAACGTGAACATCACCCAAGTGCCTCTGGTGGGCAGCTTGCCGATCATCGGCAATCTCTTCAAGCGCACCAACGTTACGGTGACTTCGCAGGAGCTGCTGTTCTTCCTGACGCCGCGAATCATTCCGAGCTAATTTGGCCGAGCTAATTTGGTCAAGCTGATCTAGGCCAGGGCAAATCAAAGGGCAGCTACTTTCAACTTTTCTCGAAATCGGGGAGACTACGGTCTCCCCGAATCTTTATGGTGTTGACCGCAAACACGCGCCGAGCTCAGCGACTGCAGAAGTTGATGCGCAGACATTCTTTCGATGCACTGGTAATCACGAATCCGGCGGATTGGTATTACCTGACAGGATTTACCGGAGAAGCGGGGGTCTTGATCGCAGATCGGCGGCGGCTGACGCTGGTGACTGACGGACGGTTCATCACGCAGGCCAGAGACGAACTTCGCGGAGCGAAGGTGGTCGAGCAGAAAGAGGGGCTATATAGGTCGTGTGGAGAGCTGCTGAAGAGTCTGAAGTGTAAGAGAGTGGGATTCGATCCGAACCAATTGACTGTGGCGCAGTCGGAGATGGTGAGGAAATCGGCGGGAAAGCCGACGCGGTTCGAAAGGGCCAGTGGATTTGTTCAGGGGTTACGGGCACACAAAGACGCTTCCGAGCTGACGCAAATGCGAAGGGCAGCAGTATTGGCGAGCGAGGTCGTGGAATCGGCGATCAGGCTGCTGAAACCGGGAGTGCGGGAATTCGAAATTGCTGCGGAGATCGAGTACCAGATGCGAAAGAGAGGAGCTTCGGGTGCGGCATTCGAAAGCATTGTTGCTTTCGGCGCACGCGCGGCGCTTCCGCACGCACGACCCACCGCTAAACGCTTGAGGAAAAATGAGTTGGTGGTGTTGGACCTGGGTGCTATACTTGGGAAATACTGTAGCGACATCACACGAACAGTTTACGTGGGCAAAGCGCCCGCAAGGGTACGTCTGTGGTACCAAGCGGTCCTGGAAGCGCAAAAGGCAGCAATCGAGACGGTAAAGGCGGGATGCAGCTGCGGCGAAGTGGACGCGGCAGCACGAGGAGTGCTCGCAGCATATCGGCTAGACCAGTTTTTCGTGCATAGTACGGGCCACGGTTTGGGGTTGGAGGTCCATGAGGATCCCCGGCTGGCCAAGGGGCAAAAAACACAGCTTGCCTCAGGAAACGTGGTTACGGTAGAACCGGGTGTGTATATAGGGGGAATCGGGGGCATTCGGATCGAAGACGACGTGGCGGTACATGAAGGGCATAACGAAATATTGACCCGCGCCTCGCGGGATTTCATAGAGCTCTAATACAAACGAATGAAACGCAAAAAGCCGTTGAAGTCGAGTGGTGGCGGGTCTTCTGCAGGCCCGGACATCGATCAGATTGAACTGCTCTTAAAGATCATGGCGGTGCACAATCTGGAAGAATTTGAGTATTCGCGAGGGGAGCTGCGAATACGGTTGAAGAAGCCATCGGCGGGGACGGTAATGACCGCCGGCAGGGCAGCGGCGTCCTTGCCGGAAATTATTGTCGCCGGGGGGCCGTCCGCGGCTCCTGTAGCCGCGGCTGCGTCCGCGTCTGAAACAAGGTCAACGGAAGAGCTGCACCTCGTGAAGTCACCGATTGTGGGCACCTTTTATGGATCACCGAGCCCCGGCGCGGAACCGTTCGTGAAAGTTGGGGCGTACGTGGAAGATGGGCAGACGCTTTGCATCGTCGAGGCTATGAAGTTGATGAACGAGATTGAATCTGACAGCAGCGGAGAAGTGCTAAGGATCTTCGCGGAGAACGGGCAGCCGGTCGAATATGGGCAGCCATTGTTTGGAATCCGTCCGAGCCGCAAGAAGTAGGCGGCCACCTTTATGTTCAACAAAATTCTGGTAGCGAATCGTGGGGAAATTGCCCTGCGAGTCATTTGCGCGTGCAAGGAATTGGGAATCTCGACGGTCGCGGTGTATTCCGAAGCGGACCGAAATTCGCTACACGTGCGATTTGCCGATGAAGCGGTGTGCATTGGGCCGCCGCGCAGCAGCGAAAGCTATCTGAATATCCCTCACGTGATTAGCGCGGCCGAGATCACGAATGTGGACGCAATTCATCCGGGATACGGGTTTTTGTCGGAGAATGCGAACTTCGCCAAAGTGTGCGAAGCATCGGAAATCACATTTATAGGGCCACGCCCGGAAATCATCGAGATGATGGGAGAGAAAGACCGCGCGCGGCGAGAAGTGAAGAGCGCGGGGCTGCCAACGATTCCGGGGAGTGACGGCGCTATCGAAGGCGAGGAGCAGCTAAGCAAGGAAGCGGGGAAGATCGGGTATCCGCTGATCCTGAAAGCAGTTGCGGGTGGCGGCGGGCGCGGAATGCGCGTGGTACGGAAACAGGAAGAACTGCTGTCGGCATACGAAACAGCGCGCAGCGAGGCACAACAGGCGTTCGGCACTCCGGATGTTTACGCCGAGCGGTTTATTGAAAATCCGCGGCACATCGAATTCCAGGTTCTAGGCGACCAGCATGGCAAAATTATCCATCTTGGCGAGCGTGAATGCTCGATTCAGCGGCGTCATCAGAAATTGATTGAAGAGTCGCCGTCGCCCGCATTGGATCCTAGGATTCGTAAGGAGATGGGAGCCAAGGTCGTTAAGGCGCTGCAAAAGGTCGGCTATACCAACGCCGGCACAGTGGAATTTCTGATGGACACGGACGGCGGGATTTACTTCATCGAAATGAATACGAGAATTCAAGTGGAGCACCCGGTGACGGAGTTTGTGACCGGGGCGGACTTGATCAAGGCTCAGATTCGAATCGCGGCGGGCGAAAAACTGGAAGACGCGACGGGGGAGATCCACTTCTCGGGTCACGCGATCGAGTGTCGGATCAACGCGGAGGATCCCGAGACGTTCGTGCCGTCGGCAGGGAGAATTACGACCTTCCAGGCGCCTGGTGGCACGGGGGTGCGTGTGGATTCGGCGGCTTATGCCGATGCGGTGATTCCCCCCTACTACGACTCGATGATCGCCAAGCTGATTGTGAAGGGCCGGGACCGCGCCGAAGCGATCGGGCGAATGAAGCGGGCGCTGGAAATGTTCGTAATCGAAGGAATCAAGACCTCGATTCCTCTTCACCGGCGGATCCTGGCCGACCCGGACTTTGCCGCGGGCCGCTTTGATACTCACTTCATCGAACGGATGTTTGCCGGGAACGGCGGCGGCAACTCCGCAAAATCCAAGAAATAGATGGCGAATCGCCTTGCGCTGCCGCCGCTGTACGTGATACTAGACGCAGCATTGCTGCCCTCCGGCCCACTCGAATTGACGAACAATCTGCTCGACGCAGGGGTGCGACTCTTCCAATATCGCAATAAGACAGCACCTGCGCGGGAACTTCTGCACGCGGCGCAGGCGCTTTGTCTGACTGTGCGCCAGCGAGGCGGGACGTTTATTGTGAATGATCGGGCCGACATTGCGCGGCTTGCTGGAGCGAATGGCCTGCACCTGGGCCAGGATGATCTCAGCGTGGCGGCTGCCAGAGAAGTAGTGGAAAACGGTTGTGCAATCGGCCTTTCAACGCACAATTTGCCGCAATTCGAAGCGGCTGCCGCGTCTGACGCTGATTACATAGCCGTAGGCCCGATATTCAAGACGAGCGGCAAGAAAAATCCCGATCCGGTGGTCGGGCTGGATTTGATTCGAGCGGCACGAAAACTGACGCGAAAGCCGATCGTGGCTATCGGCGGGATTACTGTCGAGCGAGCAAGAGAAGTGATGGATGCGGGAGCCGACAGCGTCGCGGTGATCAGTGACGTTTTGAAGGCAAAGAATCCCATAGCGCGGGTTCAGCAGTATTTGGAGATACTTCCGTCCGCGGCGCAACCCACGGGGAATTGAGGCGATTCGAATGGCCGATACCGCTCTTCCGGCAGTGAAAATCGGTAAAAAAGATGAACCGGGATTTGTTCGGGCGATCGGATTGTTCGACGGCACAATGATCGTCGTCGGTTCGATGATCGGTTCCGGGATTTTCATTGTGGCGGCGGATATAAGCCGGCTCACTGGGTCGCCCGGGGGATTGCTGCTGACGTGGATTTTGACCGGACTGCTGACGATTTCGGCGGCTCTGGCGTACGGAGAACTGGCTGCGTTATTTCCGCACGCTGGAGGGCAGTACGTGTATTTGCGGGAAGCGTACTCGCCCTTGTGGGGCTTCCTGTATGGCTGGACATTGTTCTTGGTTATCCAAACGGGAACGATCGCGGCAGTTGCGGTTGGATTTGCCAGATATCTGGGAGTATTGTTTCCCACGATTTCTCCGACAACCTGGATCATCCATCCGATCGCGTTGGGTTCGAAGCTGGCCATCAGCCTTTCGGTACAGCAGTTCGTGGCGATTCTGATGATTGTGCTGATCACATTTCTGAATACCCTGGGCGTAAGGCTGGGCAAGCTTATTCAGAATATTTTCACCTCCGCTAAAACCCTTTCGTTGCTCGGACTGATCCTGATTGGCGTGTTTTTGGGCAGAAATCACACGGCCATCGCGGATAACTTCTCCAATTTTTGGACGGTGCGAGGAGCTGTTCCTATCGATCCCGGAGCCAGTTTTTTCCGAGGGTGGTTCCCGACGTTGACCGCGGGCAGCGGCTTTTTCGGTCTGGTTGTTGCGTTCGGCGTGTCGCAGGTAGGCTCACTTTTTTCGGCTGATGCCTGGAACAACATCGGGTTCACGGCGGCTGAAGTAAAGAATCCGAAACGGGACGTAGCGTTATCCATGGCGCTGGGCACGATCATCGTGATCACGTTGTATTGTCTCGCAAACCTGGTATATCTGTTCGCATTACCGCTCTTACAGATTCAAAATGCTCCGGACGATCGAGTAGCGACGGCCGCTCTGAATGCGATTTTCGGTCCGGTAGGCGCATTGATGATGGCTGGAGCGATTATTGTTTCGACGTTTGGGTGCAACAACGGTCTGATTCTCGCCGGGTCGCGAGTAGCCTATGCGATGGCCCGGGACGGACTGTTCTTTCGCACGACGGGAAAATTGAATACTAGAGGAGTCCCGGGAACGGCGCTCGGATATCAATGCGTTTGGATCATTGTGCTGATTCTGATGCGAACGCGACGTGTGGATGCGGGCGGTGCGGTTACATTTGGAAATCTTTACAGCGATTTGTTGAACTACGTAGTATTTGCGGCGTTGATGTTTTATGTGCTGACGATCTTGAGTGTGTTTGTCTTACGAGCAAAACGACCGGATGCGGAACGTCCTTACAAGGCTTTTGGATATCCGATCGTGCCTGCGCTGTACATCGTCGCGGCATCGGTGATTTTGTTTGTACTGCTATTTTACCGAACGGAGACAGCCGGATGGAGCCTGGTGATTGTGCTGCTGGGGCTGCCTGTTTACTGGCTGTGGTCGCGGAAGAACAAAAAAAGCATGGGCGCGGGTGTCAACAAGGTGGGAATCGGCTTTCACGGCTAAATTTGTTGTAGGGAGATTGGAAGCTCGCCCCTACAATAGGCGAGTCCATTTTGGCATCTAAACGTTCTTGGTAATCCACCTGTAAAAGGAGGAGTTTGCATGGGCAACCCCTTGTTTGCCACCAAACCGCTCGACGCATTGATGAAAGAGGCCTCCGCGACGGGAGAGCATAGCCTCAAGCGAGCTTTGGGACCGATCAATCTGGTGACGCTGGGAATTGGAGCGATCATCGGCGCGGGAATTTTCGTGTTGACCGGATCGGCGGCGGCGTTGTATGCCGGACCGGCGATCATCTGGTCGTATGTATTGGCGGGGCTTGGTTGCATGTTCGCGGGGTTGTGTTACGCAGAGTTCGCGTCATTGATTCCGATTGCAGGTTCTGCGTACACCTATGGTTACGCTACATTGGGCGAGATTGTAGCCTGGATTATTGGTTGGGACCTTATTTTGGAATATGCGTTTGGCGCTGCCACGGTTGCCAGCGGGTGGAGCAGCACTCTGGTGGCGTTTCTGCAGGACTACGGTATTAACCTGCCGCCGCAGATTTGCGATGTTCCCGGAGCGGAATGGGCTTTTTACCAAGGCAGGTGGGCCCCGGTTAACACTTTGATGATGGGGGCAGCGGACATCGGGCAACTTCCGCACGCGACCGCAAAATTCAACTTGCTGGCCTTTTTAGCGGTTCTCGCCGTAACGGTCATCTTGATCATCGGGATCAAGGAGTCGGCTAACTTCAATACCGCAATCGTGTTCATAAAGCTTGCAGCGGTGCTCACATTCATCGCGGTGGCGATTCCATTCATCCTGAAGCATCCGGCGATTGCGCACGAAAACTGGAAGACGTTCTTACCTACTAATACCGGTGAATTCGGATCGTTTGGATGGTCGGGAGTGTTGCGAGGAGCCGGAGTTGTTTTCTTTGCGTACATTGGATTTGACGCCGTTTCAACCGCAGCGCAGGAAGCAAAGAGGCCGCAGAAGGACATGCCGTTCGGTATCCTCGGTTCGCTGGCAATTTGCACGGTCCTGTACATTCTGGTGTCGGGGCTGTTGACGGCGACGGTGCATTACACGCGCCTGAATGTGGGCGCACCGGTATCGCTGGCGATGCACGAAATCGGCGTGCAGTGGGGCAGTTATCTGGTGAATGCCGGCGCCCTGGCGGGTTTGAGTACCGTAATGCTGGTGATGCTCCTGGGACAATCGCGAGTTTTTTATTCAATGGCAAATGACGGCCTGCTGTGGAAATGGGCGGGCGACATTCACCCACGATTCCGCACGCCATGGAAGTCGACCGCTATCGTGGGCGTTTGCGTGGCGATTGTGGCTTCAGTGGTTCCGATTGGCGACCTCGGCCAGCTTGTAAGTATCGGTACGCTTCTCGCATTCGTGATCGTGTGCGCCGGCGTATGGATCATGCGAATTCGCCGACCCGAACTGGAGCGGCCATTTAAAACGCCGTGGGTTCCCTTCGTGCCGATCATGGGTATTCTCATTTCGGTTGGCTTGATGGCCGGCCTGAAGGGACTGACGTGGCTGAGGCTCATCATCTGGCTGGTCATCGGAATGGTCATTTATTTTAGCTATAGCGTGAAGCACAGCCGGGTTCGAAATCCGCAGAAATCCTAGATTTCTTATCTGGGAATGCGATTACTTCGACTGCAACTCCGGTCCATTTTTGGTAGTGGTCAGTTTGAATTTTGATCTGTACTGTCACGATCAAGCAAATTCAAACCGAACCCACTACCCCATTTTTTAACTGCTCGCGATGCGAGTGCGCAGCGGGTAAGCTATTCTTTTCTTGCGTCCCGACATGACTTCGATTCGTCCCAAGTTCTCGCAAATCTGGAAGCGTCTTTCCTGGCCTGATCTGGCCGCGATTTGTTTTGCCGTTCTGGGGGCAGCTGCGTCCGTAGCGGGTGTGAGCGGCGGTCTTTACAGCTTTGCGAAATTTGTCGGGCTGTTAAGCGCAGGCTATTTGGCGTTCCGAGGAATTTCCTGGAGCAGGAATCGGCTTTTATGGAGTTTGCGCAACCGGCTGATCGTTGCATATCTGTTTATCGCGATGGTCCCGGTGCTGCTTTTGCTGACATTGGCCATTCTCGCGGGGCAGATTTTCTATTCCCAGTTGGGCGGCTATCTTTTGTACGAAGACATTCACAACCGCCTAGGAAGCATGGCCGATTCCGCGGCGAACATCGCCGGCGCCGAGAAAACTTTGCCGGCGTCCATACCCGACAAAGTAGTGGAAGAAGCGCTGGACGCGCAGATTCGCCTGGCATACGCGAAACAATTGCCCGGGCTGAAAATCGAATTCCATGCGGACCCCAAGAGGCTGGTGCGGGTCGCCGGCGCTAATGCAAAGGAGTTTACCGGGATACTTCAGTCTGGCGGACAAACGCATCTGATCGCAATGCGGGAAGTAGAATCGCCGCGCGGCAGGAATCTGGTGGAACTCAGTGTGCGAGTGACACCAGAATTCCTGGAGACGGTAGCGCCCGATCTCGGGCCAATTCAAGTTACCGCGCTGCAGCGCGCGGAGGGCGACGATTCGGCCAACTCGGTACAGCTCGGCAAGGTGCGCTATCGATTCTCCGACAAAATTTCAACGCGGCATCGCGTGCTTCAGAAACCGAATTACTGGTTTGACCCGATCATCGAAGGCTTCTCGAAATTGGACGCGACTTATCTTGAGCAAGGCGAAAAAGGAGGCGAAAAGCAACCGGTGTTTGCGGCGTTCAGTGCGCGTCCTTCCGTCCTAAATGAGCGGATTTTCAGTTCGCTGGGCGAATTCAGCAGCAGCCGAGTCTTCGGTTTCGAACTGATCGCGGTGTTTCTGCTATTGATTGAAATTGTGGCGCTGGTGACCGGAATCGTGCTGACGCGGGCAATTACCAGTGCGGTTGACGAACTCTATCGTGCCACGCAGCTGGCACAGGCCGGCGATTTGACGTACCGGGTAAAAATTGAGCGTCGCGATCAACTGGGGATCCTGGGCGAGTCGTTCAACTTGATGACCAGTTCCATCCTTAATTTGATTGAGGAGCAACGGCAGCGGCAGCGACTGGAGAACGAAATTTCCATCGCGCGTGAAGTGCAGAATCAACTCTTTCCGCAGCGCATGCCAGCCGTTCCCGGGGTAGAAATTGAAGCCATCTGCAAAGCGGCGCGCACGGTCAGCGGAGATTACTACGATTTTATTCAGCTGAGTCCAACTCGCATTGCGATTGCAATTGCGGATATTTCGGGCAAGGGAATCTCGGCCGCATTGCTGATGGCGAGTTTGCAGGCCGCGCTTCGCAGTCAACTGCTAGCGCCGGGAAGCGAGTCCATGAGTACCGCCGAATTGGTATCTCGCCTGAATCGCCACCTGGTGAGAAATACCGGAGACGACCGTTTTGCTACCTTCTTCGTAGCGGTATATGACAGCGTCACGCGCTTGCTGCGCTACACGAACGCGGGCCACCTCCCATCATTCTGTATTTGCGGCGATCACGCGGTTTATCTGGACAAAGGCGGAATGGTGTTGGGTGTCTTTGAAGACTATGTGTATGAAGAAGGTTCGGAAAATGTCCCCCCGAACGCGGTTCTTGTCGGTTACAGCGATGGATTGGTGGAACCGGAAAATGTTTATGGGGAGGAGTTTGGCATACAACGTTTGAGGGACGCCGCGATACGGCTGAATGGAGGAGCGCCCAGCGTGATTGCCCAAGGAATGATGCAGGCTGCGGAGGAATGGGCAGGCACGCCAGAACAAGCTGACGACATGACGGTGATTGTGGCGCGCCTGCGTTGACCTGATTTAGTGTCGGTCGAGCGGCTGGGCTATACTTGAAAACTCAAGTTTTGAAACGAGGCGGGAATGTCACTGCGCAACCGGGTTGCGTTGATTACAGGGGGAACGCGCGGGATCGGCAAGGGAATCGCTCTATGCCTGGCGAAAGAAGGCGCGCGAATCGCCATAGGTTACCGTTCGAACAAAAATGTTGCGCAAAATACGCTGAGGCAACTGCAGGCAGAAGGCGCAGATTGTGTTGCGGTCGAAGCGGATATTACGACTGCCGCCCGATCTGAACAATTCGTGAATACCGTTACGGACCGTTTTGGAAGGCTGGACATTCTCGTAAACAATGTTGGCGACTTTCGCTGGGGCACTCTCGCGGAAGGCTCGCTAGAGGACTGGCAGGACATTTTCGCGTCGAACTTGATGAGCGTGGTTTTTATGAGCAAGGCAGCGCTGCCGCATATGCGCAAAGGCCGCTGGGGCCGGGTGATTAACCTAGGCGCGGTGGGTGCCGAGCGCGCATTCGGCCAGGCGAAAATTTCGGCATATGCTTCTGCAAAGGCCGCAGTAGTGGCGCTTTCTCGTTCGTTGGCGCTGGAGGAAGCGAAAAATGGCATCACGGTAAACGTGGTCAACCCATCGAGTATTGACGAAAAAGAGTTGAGCCTCGACGAAGCACGCCGTATCAGGGATGCGCGGTTTCCTATTGGCCGCCCGCCGACGGTCGATGATGTAGCAGCCGCCGTGGCATTTTTTGCTTCCGAGGAAGCGGAGTACGTTACCGGCCAAGTGGTCAACGTAAGCGGCGGCTGGATGCTCTGATTTTTGTCTGAAGATCTCGCCTTATGAAAGCTCTCACCGCAGCGGAGATGCGCGAAGTAGACCGGCTCACGACCGAGCGCCACGAAATCACCGGCACAACATTGATGGAGCATGCCGGGAAGGCCGTGTCGGAATTTGTCTTGCATGAAATTGCGCTCCGTTTTAAGTATCCCTTTCGAAAAACTGTCGTGCTTTGCGGGAAGGGAAATAACGGTGGCGACGGATTTGTCGCGGCACGCTACCTGCGACAGGAAATTCGTAATACGGTCGTCGTTCTTTTTGGTTCGTTCTCAGAACTTCGCGGCGATCCAGCATTGAATTTCAAGCGTTGGCGGGAAGAAGATGGCGAATCCCTTGCAGTTGAGAGCGACGAGAGTTGGACTGCGGTCTTGCCGACGATTGCTTCGGCAGACGTGATTCTGGACGCGATGCTCGGAACTGGCGCTCGTGGCGGAGCGACCGGTTATGTCGCCAAGGCGATTGAGTTTTTGAATGGGCATTCGCGGAACGCAACGGCGGCTACTCCCGCTCTAATCATTGCCGTGGATATGCCTTCCGGCTTGCCATCGGATGGCCAACTGGCGGAAAGCCCGGTTCTTCGAGCACACCATACTGTAACTTTTACCGCGCCAAAGATTGGACAACTGATCGGAAAAGACGCGTCGTGTTGCGGCAACCTGCGGGTACGCGCGATTGGATCGCCGCCGAAGTTGATTGAGGAATTGGGCAAAGCGAATATTCGGTATGCGGGGCCAGATGAGTTCGCGCGGCTTCCATTGATTCGGCCTGCGGATTCGCACAAAGGGCTATACGGGCATGTGTTGGTTGTGGCGGGCTCGGTGGGTAAATCAGGTGCAGCGGCTCTCGCCGGAACTGGGGCGCTTAAGGCTGGAGCGGGGTTGGTGACGATCGCAGTGCCAGAACCCGTGCAATCCATTGTGGCAGCCCTTCAGCCGGAATGCATGACCGAGGGGCTGGCGGTAAACTCCGACGGCTCGATCGCCAGCGAAAATGGAAACGATGCTGGGCTGGCGAAGATTATTGCAGGGAAAACGATTCTTGCCGTTGGACCGGGGCTTGGACAAAATCCCGCTACGCAAAAATTTATTCGCGAGCTGGTGCAATCGACGGCTTTGCCCACGGTGCTGGATGCCGACGGGTTAAACGCGTTCAGTGGCAGCGCCGATATGCTTTGCGACCGCAATTCACAATTTCTGGCGACAACGCCACATCCAGGCGAAATGGCGCGGCTTCTTGGGATATCGACCGCCGCCGTCCAGAAAGATCGTGTCCGCGTCGCGGCAGACGCAGCGAAGAATTGGAACGCGTATGTCTTGCTGAAAGGATTTCACACCGTCCTTGCGTCTCCTGACGGGCAGATATTTTTTAATACGACAGGCAACCCTGGACTGGCAAAGGGAGGCTCGGGAGATGTACTGACGGGAATTCTAGCGGCGCTCACCGGCCAATTCGGAACGCAGGACTGGTTGCGCGTTTTGGCGCTGGGCGCGTGGTTACACGGTCGCGCGGCGGACTCATTGATCGAAGACGCGGATCCGTCGGGAATCATTGCAGGTGAGGTAGCGCGTGCCCTTCCGTACGCCCGATACGAACTCCTTGAGGAGATTCGCCGCGGTGGCTGAGGAGTTCATTACACATTCGGCGGAAGAAACAATCGCATGGGGAAGGGAATTTGGGTCTCGTTTGAAACCCCCTGTATTGATCCTGCTCTCTGGCGACCTGGGCAGTGGCAAGACGACGCTGACCAAAGGGATCGTGGGCGCACTGGGAGCGGCTCGAGAGGAAGATGTTACCAGCCCAACGTTCACGCTGCTGCACAGCTACGGCGAAAAGCAACAAGTTTTTCACGCAGACCTTTATCGCATTGAAAATTTTAATGACTTCGAAACGCTGGGGATGGAAGACCTGTTTGTGAAGCCCGGAATCCTGATCTTGGAGTGGTCAGAGCGCTTTCCTCTTCGCTCCCCGTGGCCAGAGATCCGAATCCGATTAGAGCATTTGGGCGGCGACGCCCGCCGTATCAGTGTGTTGTGACGCATCCTAACTGTCTCGCCACCACCAACTTTCGGTTGGTTGCCGATCGCAGGTCACGCTGCTAGCGTGGGAACAGCCTCTCTGGCTGCCGCAATGGCTAACGAGATCCTATTCGCAGTTTCCGACACGGCTCCTCGCATCGAGCTGACGAGCTACAGCCTGTCACTTCCGATGGGCACCCTGGCCATTGGTGTGGACAACATCCACCACGACGTGTATTTGAGCCCGAAATTTGTCCAGGCCTCGCGCGATTATTTATTCGACTTAATTCGCCAGCATACCGCGAGCGCTTTCATTGCAGGCGTTGAACTGCGCAACGCAAGAACGATCGATGGCGCGGGATTTCGGAAGCTTCTGAGCGATCTGCTGCAAACTTCACTCACGCAGGCGAAATATCAAAAGAATATCGAAATTGACATTCTATTCCGCCTTGCGATTCTGAAATTCCTGACGGAAGAACTGAGCAACCAGTTCGCCAACTTGATTCTCGAGGGCAAGGAGTGGATTCGGCAGCGCGGCGAACATTTTGAACGCAGCCAGCAAGCGCACGTTATTAAGGCGAAACTGTCCGAATTGCAATCCGGACGCCGCCGCGTACTGCGTGCAGTCGGGCAACAGGTCGCACAGATGGTCGTGGATGCCGAAGAAAACGTTGTCTGTAAGGCCCGCCGCGCATTATTTGGAGACGACTTCGCCGCACTGTACGACTTATTAAAGAATAGAACGATTTTTCTTGATGGCGGCAAAGACGATTCGCATTTCCTTGAGCACTTTGTGCTACTCGGAAACTATGTTCGCGACCCAGATCGTTTCGAAGCAATGGATAAGCTGTTCCAGGAATTTCTTCAGGAAGCCGGCGTTGCAGTCCCACGAGAAACTGATTTCGTCGAAGCGCAAAATGGTTACCAGGCCATGCTCGACCAGGCACAGGGCATGCGCGACGAAATCGCGAATCTCGAAGCGCAACGTGAACTGCTTCGCAAGAAACTGGATCGTGGCGACAGCTTTTTGACTAAATTTATCGGGTCCAGCGATCCGGCGACGATAAAAGCTTCCCTGAACGATATTGAACTTCGGCTCAAGCATCAGCAATTGAAGCTTGAAGAATTCGGTCCACAGATTGAAGCCGCAAAACAAAGGCTTGATTTTTTCCTGAAGGATCACAATTCCCGGCTGGGAGATTTTTTGAACGATCCGCAAAACGCGCGGCGCCTATTTGATCCCGCTGCTGAGCCCGAATCGTTGCGTCCGGTGCGCACACGACTGCTTTCCCAGTTGCTCGAGCGGTTGGAACAGCGCGAAGTCCTTTATCACATTCTTGCCGGTTATGAGATTCGCGCGATCGCATCACAATTCCATCCGCCTTTGCACTTGCAGCAGCTTCGGAAGGCGCTAGTCTCCAGAGACGAACTGAAACGCGCCGAGCAGGTACTAAAGCAGGTCCATGCCAAGCAGCTCTCATCCAGGCCCATTGAAGACTTGTCGCGGAAAATCCGCCGCTATTCGCGGGACGAAGTGGAAGCATTGGTTCTGCGCTTTGCCGTAGATTTCCTTCGTCTGCGCCGAGAATTGCGCGACGCTGAGCATATCGGAACGTGCATGGAGCGTATCAACCTGATTTCGACGGAACAATCCCGCGATCTTTCCCGGTTAAACAATCGTCTCTACGAGTGTGTACTCCCCGAAGAGGCGAAGCCAAAGCAGGATCCTGTCGTTTCGCACATGATCATAAAAGCGGATGTGCGTGGTTCGACGCGAATGACGCAGGACCTGTTGGCTCGCGGACTGAATCCGGCTTCCCATTTCAGCCTTAACCTTCACGAGCCGGTGAAGAAGTTGCTCGACCGCTATTCGGCCAAAAAGGTTTTTATTGAAGGTGACGCGATCATCCTGGCGATCTTTGAAACGGAATCGAGTCGCGCGTATGCGCGGCCCGTGGCCAAAGCGTGCATCCTCGCGCGGCAAATCCTCGCGGTCTGTAATTCCTATAACGATTCGGCGGTGAAGGCGAATCTACCGGCGTTGGAGTTGGGCCTTGGGCTGGCGTTCCAAGGCGACGCCCCCGCTTATTGGACTGACGGGGACTCGCGCATTATGATCTCGAAAGCTTTGAATCTTTCCGATCGACTGTCGAGTTGTACCAAGCTGGCTCGGCGCATGCTCGCCAATCAGAAATCCAATTTCTCAGTCTTTCATTTTTTGCAGGCAATGCAGGGAGCTTCCGCGGAAGAACTCGACGAGTTTCTGGTGCGTTACAACCGCAACGGAATCGAGCTGAATGACGAAGGTTTCCAAAAACTTTCTGAAGAAATTTCGCTCGAATCCATCGATACGAAGCTGGACCTGCCGTGGGGAAAAGAGACGGTCACCCTTTTTTATGGTGAAGTACCGATAGGAGAAAATGTCGAGCTTATCGTGCTTCGCAAAGGGACGGCGCGCGAACTATTGCAGGATGGAAAACTTGGCGGTCCATCGAAGCACTCCTATTATGAGGTTTGTACCGCATCCGCCCTCTTCGATCTGGTCGCAGCGTTGATTCGCACCAACCAGAGTGCCGCATTTGTCTCCAGTCGCGCCTAGCCTCTATACTTTTTGCGGAAGCGAAAAGGCTCCGGTGATCCTCCCGGCCTTCAAAGCCGGCGATTCGGCTCTTCGCGAGCCGAGTGGTGGGTTCGACTCCCACACGCTTCCGCCA